>JAJDUJ010000030.1 GCA_022826705.1 Acidimicrobiia bacterium
CGATGTCGGCTCATCGCATCCTGGGGCTGAAGCAGGTCCCAAGGGTTGGGCTGTTCGCCCATTAAAGCGGTACGCGAGCTGGGTTTAGAACGTCGTGAGACAGTTCGGTCCCTATCCTCTGTAGCCGAAGGTGATTTGAGGAAGGCTGTCCCTAGTACGAGAGGACCGGGACGGACGCAGCTCTCGTGTGCCAGTTGTCCTGCCAAGGGCATGGCTGGTTAGCGACCTGCGGAAAGGATAACCGCTGAAAGCATCTAAGTGGGAAGCCTGTTCCAAGATGAGATCACCCACCGGGTAAACCGGGTAAGGCCCGTGGCAGAACACCACGTTGATAGGCCGGAAGTGTACGCATGGCGACATGTTCAGCTGACCGGTACTAATCGGCCGAGGGCTTGGTTCTACATCAATAACTCGATGTCGAATTGGATGTTCGTGCTCGCTGTGGAGTTCTTGAAGCACTGCCTCTTTGACAAGAACATAAAGGTTTCGGTGGCGATGGCGGTGGGGTCACACCCGTTCCCATTCCGAACACGGAAGTTAAGCCCACCAGCGCCGATGGTACTTGGGTGGAGACGCCCTGGGAGAGTAGGTCGCCGCCGGATTTCGAAACAGATGGGGAGCCGAAAGGCTCCCCATCTTCGTTTAACCGCTGGGAACGGGGCGGTCCCGGTAAACTCATGCGGTGTCTTCCGGAGGAGGTTCTGCCCGAAAGCCTCCCAATCGCAGGAGGCCCCCTCAACAACGGACCGGTCAGAGCAAGGGAAGGGCTGGCCAGTCGAGAGGCCGGAACGCAGCGAATAAGGGGCCTCAGAGAAGAGGCGGACCCAATCGCAAAGGGCCCCAGAGCAAAGGAAGAACCGAGCCACTTCCACCCAAGGGGCCGCGGGGGATGGGGGCAGTGGCCCGCAAGGGGGCAGCCAAGATCCACGAAGAACCTTTGCCCGTGGAAGACAAAACCCCACCAGAAGAAGAACTGACCCCTGAAGAGGCCGAGGAAGCCCGCCTGCGCGCCGAGCGCCGCGTCGCTCGCCAAGCACGCACCCAGCAGCTTCGGACAGAAGCCAAAGAGGCGGTTGAGCGGGGCAATCTCGGCGACGCCCCAGTCAAGAAGCCGGAAAGGCGATCGCGGGGCCGCCGGCGCACTCCGTTGTCGGAGAGCGGGTCGTCGACGCATTCCCAGAAGTTGGAGGAGGCAGTCGGCCAACGCATGGCGGCGACGCTCCGACAGCGGCTAGAGCGGGCTGAGGGGGCTTACGAGCAGGAGGACTACCGCAGGGCGTGGCGGTCGTTAGACGGCATGGCCAAAGAGGCTCCCAAGGTGCCCGAGGTGAGGGAGTTAGCTGGTTTGACCCTCTACCGGCTGGGCCGGTGGGAGCTGGCCGCTCGAGATCTGGAAGCTCTCCGAGAGCTCACCGGGCGAACGGATCTCCATCCGGTGCTGGCCGACTGCTACCGGGCACAGCGTCGATGGATCGACGTCGATCTGATTTGGGCCGAGCTGCAAGCCTCCGACGCAAGCTCGGCGGTGCTCGCCGAGGGTCGCATTGTGGCCGCCGGCGCGCTCGGCGACCAGGGGAAGCTCACCGAAGCCGTTGGCGTGCTGTCTAAGAATTTTCAACTGCCCCGCAGAGCCAAAGAGCACCACCTGCGCCAGGCCTATGCCCTTGCCGATTTATGCGAGCGAGCCGGGGAAATCCCCCGGGCCCGGGAGCTATTCGGCTGGTTGATTGAGCAAGATGAGCTCTATGTGGATGTTGTTGAGCGATTGGATGCTCTCCGGTAGCGAAAAACCCCTGGGAATACCCCTTGTGGATTCAGCACGCCGGTAAGGTGAGAATCATCCGCACATGGTTCGAAGGAGTAGGCGACCATGGACATCCAAGGACTATTGGGCGACGAGGCCGAATCGCTCTTATCGCATGAATCCAAGACCATTCCCCGGGAGGATTTGAGCCTTCCCGGCCCCGATTTCGTGGACCGGGTAATGGCGGGCACCGACCGCTCTCCCCAGGTGCTGCGCAACCTCCAGTCGCTGTTCGACCATGGTCGCCTGGGTGGCACCGGCTACGTGTCCATCCTGCCGGTAGACCAGGGAATCGAGCACTCGGGAGCGGCCTCCTTCGCCCCCAACCCTCGGTATTTCGATCCGGCGGGCATCGTGGAGCTGGCCATCGAGGGGGGCTGTAACGCGGTGGCGTCCACTTTCGGCGTGCTGGGGGCCACCTCCCGCCGCTTCGCCCACCGCATCCCCTACATTGTCAAGCTCAACCACAACGAGTTGCTCACCTACCCCAACAAGTTCGACCAGGTGATGTTCGGGTCGGTGGATCAGGCCTTCGACCTGGGCGCGGCCGGGGTGGGGGCCACCATCTACTTCGGCTCAGAGGAGGCCACCCGCCAGATCCAGGAAGTGGCTGAGGCCTTCCACCGAGCCCACGAGCTCGGGATGTTCACCGTGCTGTGGTGCTACCTGCGGAACTCCGGCTTCAAGGTGGACGGCACCGACTACCACGCGGCGGCCGACCTCACCGCCCAGGCCAACCACATCGGGGTGACCATTGAGGCCGACATCATCAAGCAGAAGCTCCCCGAGAACAACGGCGGCTACAACGCCCTCGGGTTCGGCAAGACCCACAAGCTGGTCTACGACGAGCTCACCACCGATCACCCCATCGACCTCACCCGCTGGCAGGTGGCCAACTGCTACATGGGCCGCATCGGCCTCATCAACTCGGGCGGCGCATCGTCGGGAGCCAGCGACCTGGCTGAAGCAGTGCGCACCGCAGTGATCAACAAGCGGGCCGGCGGCCTCGGTCTCATCAGCGGCCGCAAGGCCTTCCAGCGCCCCGTTGCCGAGGGCGTCGAGCTCCTCAATGCCATCCAAGACGTCTACCTCTCCGACTCGGTCACGGTGGCCTAGGCAGACGACTGGGCTGCTTTCGGGCGAGGATGTGCCACTTGAGGCAGCCCACTGGGTAACCTCGGAGTTCGGCATCGCTTAAGCAGGTAGCCATCTGGGATCAAGGAGGATTCCGTGACTGACACCGTGCCGCGTACCGTCGGGACGCGCGAGTTGAACCGCTTGGTGGTTCGGTTTGCGGGCGACTCCGGCGATGGGATGCAGCTCACCGGCGACCGTTTCACCAGTGCCAGCGCGCTGTTCGGCAACGACTTAGCCACGCTGCCGGAGTTCCCCGCCGAGATCCGGGCCCCGCAGGGAACCCTGGCCGGGGTATCGGCCTTCCAAGTGCAGGTGTCCGATCACGACATCACCACCCCGGGCGACGCTCCGAACGTGCTGGTAGCCATGAACCCGGCCGCTCTGCGCAAGGAGCTGGTCCACCTGGAGTTCGGCGGGACCATCATCGTCAACCAGGACGCGTTCATAGAGCGCAACCTGACCAAGGCCGGCTACGACAGCGACCCGCTAGATGACGGCAGCCTCGACAACTACACCCTGTTCAAGGTGCCGATGACCACCATCACCAAGGAGGTCTGCAAGGACTTGGGGGTGAAGCCCCGCGACGCTGAGCGATCCAAAAACTTCTTCGCTTTGGGTCTCCTGTCCTGGCTCTACAACCGCCCGGCCCAGCCCACATTGGATTGGATCTCCGCCAAATTCAAGCGCCAGCAGCTCATCGCCGACGCCAACACGGCCGCCTTCAAGGCGGGTATGGCCTTCGGTGAGACGGCTGAGCTGTTCGACTTTACCTATGAGGTGAAGCCCGCGGTGCTGGAGCCGGGGACCTACACCAACGTGAACGGCAATACTGCGCTGTCCTGGGGGCTGGTGGCCGCCAGCCAGCAGGCCAAAGTCCCCCTGTTCTTGGGTTCGTATCCCATCACCCCGGCCAGCGACATCCTCCACGAGTTGAGCCAGCGCAAGAACTTCGGCGTGCGAACCCTCCAGGCCGAGGATGAGATCGCCGCGGTGTGCGCCGCGCTGGGTGCATCCTTCGGCGGCCATCTGGGAATTACCACTACCAGCGGGCCGGGCATCGCCCTCAAAGGCGAGACCATCGGCCTGGCCGTCAGTCTTGAGTTGCCTCTGTTGGTTATCAACATCCAGCGGGGCGGGCCGTCTACCGGGCTGCCCACCAAGACCGAGAGCGCCGACCTCATGCAGGCCATGTACGGGCGCCACGGCGAGTCGCCGGTGCCCATCGTGGCTGCCTACTCCCCGTCGCAGTGCTTCTTTGCTGCCATCGAGGCAGCTCGCATTGCCCTGAAATATCGCACGCCGGTGATTCTCCTGTCCGACGGCTATCTGGCCAACGGCAGCGAGCCCTGGCTTCTACCCGACGTGTCGACGCTGCCCGACTTGACGGTGGAGTTCGCCACCGGGCCCAACCACACCGAAGAAGACGGCACCGAGGTGTTCTGGCCCTACCTGCGCGACCCCGAGACCAAGGCCCGCCCCTGGGCGGTGCCCGGCACGCCGGGCCTCACCCACCGCATTGGCGGCATTGAGAAAGAAGACGGCAGCGGCAACATCAACTACGAGCCCGACAACCACGGCTACATGGTGAAGCTGCGCGAGGAGCGGGTGGCCCACATTGCCAACGACATCCCGCCCACCATGCTCGAAGGCGACATCGACGACGCCGATCTGCTGGTGCTGGGCTGGGGCTCCACATGGGGCGCCATCACCAGCGCCGTAATGCGGGCTCGGGAGGAGGGCCGCAAGGTGGCCCATGCGCACGTGACCCACTTGAACCCGTTGCCCAAAGACCTGGGCGACATCGTGCGGCGCTACCCCAAGGTGCTGGTGCCGGAGATGAACCTGGGCCAGTTCTGCCGCATCATCCGGTCCGAGTTCCTGGTCGACGCCCAATCGGTGGCCAAGGTGGAGGGGGTTCCCTTCACCGCCGCTGAGCTTCACTCACACATCATCGGAGTCCTTGATGACTGACGTGCCCACAACCACCAAGGCTGATTGGACCAGCGACCAAGAGGTTCGCTGGTGCCCCGGCTGCGGGGACTACTCGATTTTGACCGCAGTGCAGATGCTCATGCCCGACCTTGACGTTCGGCGTGAGGACACCGTGTTCATCTCGGGGATTGGCTGCGCGGCCCGATTCCCGTACTACATGAATACCTATGGGATGCACGGCATCCACGGACGGGCCCCTGCTCTGGCCACCGGTCTGGCCATGGCCCGCCCCGAGCTGCATGTGTGGGTGGTTGGCGGCGACGGCGACATGCTGTCCATCGGTGGCAATCACCTGCTGCACTCCCTTCGCCGCAACGTGAACCTCAACATCCTGCTGTTCAACAACCAGATCTACGGCTTGACCAAGGGCCAATACTCGCCCACCAGCGAGATCGGCAAGGTCACAAAGTCCACCCCGGCTGGCAGCATCGACGAGCCATTCAATCCCATCTCGGTGGCGCTGGGGGCGGAGGCCAGCTTCGTGGCCCGCACCCACGATATGGACCGCCAGCACATGATGGACATGTTCCGGCGGGCCCACGATTTCCCCGGAGCCGCCTTTGTGGAGGTGTTCCAGAACTGCAACGTGTTCAACGACGGGGCATTCGGGGCCATCACCAAGAAGGACAAGCGGGCCTCCATGCTCATCCCCCTCGAGCACGGCAAGCCCATCCGCTTTGGGGAGAACAACGAGAAGGGCGTGGTGATCAACCCGCAGGGGAGTGCCGAGGTGGTCGATGTGGCCGACGTCGGCGAATCGGCCCTGCTGGTTCACGACGAGACCCGCCAGGACCCCAGCTTGGCCTTTGCCTTGTCCCGTCTCTCGGCCGGCCCGTTCGAGCCCACCCCCATCGGGGTGTACCGAGCGGTGGAGCGCTCAGAGTACGCAACCGAAGCCAGCAAACAGCTCGCCATGGCCCAAGAGCAGTCCGGTCCCGGCGACCTCGAGGCCCTGCTCCATTCCCGGCCCACCTGGGAAGTCTCCTGAGCAACGCCCATTCCATGACAGAGCGTCCCGCCCCTCGGGGTTGGGTGCTCGATCTGGACGGAGTGATCTGGGTGGGAGGAACTCCGGTGCCCGGTGCGGCTGGGGCCGTCGAGCGCTTGCAACAATCAGGCGTCCCCGTCGTGTTCGTCACCAACATGTCGGCGCTGACGGTGACCGACCAGGAGGCCAAGCTGGCCGGTTGCGGGATCGACGCCACTGGATCCGTGATCACATCTGCCACCGCCGCGGGCCAACTCATACACCCTGGCGAGCGAGTGCTGGTGGTGGGGGGTCCCGGTATCGACGAGGCGGTGAAGTTGGCGGGTGCTGAGGTCTGCTCATCTGGGCCTGCCGACGCGGTCGTTGTGGGTATGGACCCCGGCTTCAACTACGACACCCTCAGCCGGGCCATGCGGGCTGTACGCGGCGGCGCTCGCCTGATCGGCACCAATCATGACCCCAGCTACCCCACCGAACGAGGACTAGAGCCGGGGGGCGGATCACTTCTGGCGGCAGTGGCGACCGCCGCCGAGGCGGTACCCACCATGGCGGGCAAGCCCAACCGGCCGATCGTTGACTGCGTGCGCAGCCGGATCGGCGACTCCGGCGTGGTGGTAGGGGACCGCCCCGACTCCGACGGCCTTTTCGCCGAGGCCCTGGCCTACGAGTTTGCCCTGGTGCTGAGCGGGGTGACCGGCGCCGATGACCTGCCGGTGACCCCAGAGCCGAAGCACTGCGCCACCGACCTGGCCGCCTTGGTCGATCAGATGGGACTTGAATAGGTGGGATGAAGGGATCGCGCCGGAGGCTGGACGCTGAGTTGGTTCGCCGGAGCCTGGTCACGAGCCGAGATCGGGCCCGGGAGGCCGTGGCCTCCGGCCAGGTCACCGTAAACGGAGCGGTGGCCCAGAAATCGGCCCGGTTGGTACTACCCGGTGACGCCCTGGAATTAATCGGCCCGCCGGCTCGGTACGTGAGTCGAGGCGGCGAGAAGCTGGAAGGTGCATTGGCCGCCTTCGATTTGGATGTGGCAGGCATGCGGTGCTGCGACGTGGGATCGTCCACCGGAGGATTCACCGACTGTCTGCTGCAGCGAGGCGCAGCCGAAGTAGTAGCTATCGACGTGGGCCGAGCCCAATTGCACGAGCGCCTGATCAACGATCACCGGGTGTCCCTCTACGAACGCACCGATATCCGCGACGTCGACCCGTCCGCCATCGGGGCGCCGTTCGACCTGGTGACCGCGGATGTGTCCTTCATCTCGCTGACTTCGATCTTGGACTGTCTGGTGAGAATGGTGTCGTCGGGTGCCCCAGTATTGGTTTTGGTAAAGCCCCAGTTCGAGGTGGGACGCAGATTGGTAAACAAGGGTCGCGGTGTTATCCGCGACCCCGAGCAATGGCAGGCTGCAATCGATCGGGTGTTAACGGCAGCCACAGAATTCGGCATCCCGGCTCAGGAGGCTGCCCCCTCGGTACTAAAGGGGGCACAGGGCAACACGGAGTTCTTTTTGCATCTGGAGCGCGGCGGCGCGGCCTCATCAGTGGATTCCGCTCAAGTGGTTGCCCAATCCGTCACTGGGGATGGATAGCCTGACCGCGGCGGCATCCGCTGCTGAGCTTCCTCCCAACACGAAGAGCCAGTGGCTGATGAATGAAGAAGCAAGCCTTGATGAGGCGTCTGCGGAAGGTCGCGAAAGATCGGGGTGTAGCTCTGCATCTATTGCGGCAGGGACGGCACGAAGTCTGGCAGTTCGGGGAGGAACGGCTGGTGATCCCCCGTCACCCGGAAATCGATGAACACACAGCGAGAGGTATATTGAGGCGAGCGCAGGAGTCATCCAGGAGCAGCAATGGCTGACATTCCAACCCCAGATAGCACCTTCAGGGTGGTTGCCCGCGAGGGTGACGAGTGGTGGGGCATCCAAGTTAGGGAGCTGGATTGGGTTTTCTCGCAGGCCCGCCGCCTCCATGATGTGAAGGAGGCCGCTCGGGATGCCATTGCTACATATTTCGATGTGCCCGCCAGCGAAGTGGGCCCCATTGTGATCGACGAGGTGATAGCAGCTGGCACCAGCTTCTCCCCGAACGGCATCCAGCCGGTTGCGTCATAACTCTATGGCTGCAATTGCTTTATTTGTTCACGCTGATCGGCCGGAAGCGCTGAAGCTGGCGGCTGGTCTGATCGATGGCCTGGACGGCGACGGTCATCAAATTCGCCTAACGCTTGAGTCGGCTGAGGCGGTGGGCCGCGCCGATCTTGCCCATCAGGACGACGATATTGGCGAGAAGCTGGATTTGGCAGTGAGCTTGGGGGGAGACGGCTCCATGCTCAGAGCAGTGACGGCGGTGGCCGATCACGGGGTGCCGGTTCTCGGAGTCAACTACGGCTCGCTCGGCTATCTCACCGGGATCGAGCCGGAGGCTGCTCCTCGAGCAATAGAGCAGTTCTTGGCCGGGGACTACGTCATCGAAGAGCGCATCCGGCTGCGTTGTCGACTGGGAGATGGCACCGAGGTGAGCGTCCTCAACGAGGCCATCGTGGAGAAGGTGGACAGCGGGCGAACTGTCAATCTGGCTGTTCACATCGATGGGGAGTTCTTCACCAGCTATGCCGCCGATGGGCTGATCGCGGCCACTCCTACTGGTTCTACCGCCTATTCCCTTTCGGCCGGTGGACCCATCTTGGCCCCGACCATGCACGCAGTGATCTTGACTCCGGTGGCTCCCCACACTCTGTTTGATCGCAGCTTGGTGCTGCTTCCGTCTAGTGAATTGGTAATCGAAGTGCTGGGTGACCGTCCGGCGGCAGTGGCAGTAGACGGCCGTTCGCTAGGCGAGTTGGGTGAAGGCGGCTCGCTGACCGTCTCAGTTTCAGACCAGCCCGCACGTCTAGTCACACTGGGACAACGAGGATTCCACCAGGCCCTCAAGTCGTCCTTCGGCCTGTCTGACCGGTGATAGAGACCCCAAACAATGCTGACTGAGCTGGCAGTAGAGAACCTGGGGGTGATCGAGCGGCTCAACCTGGTGTTGGAGCCGGGCATGACTGCGCTGACTGGGGAGACGGGGGCGGGAAAAACCCTGGTGGTGACGGCGGTGGACTTGCTCTTGGGCGGTCGTGCCAATCCGTCGTTGGTGCGGTTAGGTGCCGATGAGGCCACCGTCGAGGGCCGGTTCGACCACCAGGGAGAGGAGGTCGTGCTTCGGCGGGTGGTGCCCGCCGACGGCCGGGCTCGGGCCTATGTCGACGGGCGGCTGGCTTCGGCTGCCACTCTGGCCGAACTGGGCGCAGAGCTGGTGGACCTGCACGGTCAGCACGAGCACCAGTCGCTGTTGCGTCGGGTTCATCAACGGGCCGGGCTGGATCGCTTCGGGGATGTGGACTTGGCCCCGCTTATGGAAGCTCGGGCAGCGTTGACCGACTTGAATCGCCGACGTACCGAGTTGGGCGGCGACGAGCGATCCCGAGCTCGGGAGATCGAGCTCTGCCGATTCCAGTTAGCCGAGTTGGATGAGGCTGGCCTGGAGAATCCCAACGAGGAGGAGGGTCTCAAGGCTGAAGAGGCGGTCCTCGCCGACGCGGCGGCCAGTCGGGACGCAGCCCGACAGGCTGCGATGACTCTGGGTGCCGATGGCGCAGTCGGTGCCGGACTGGCCCAAATCGCCGCTTCCTTGGAGAGCCGCCCTCCATTGGAGGGTCAGCATGAGCGACTGGTCAACTTGCTTGCCGAGGTTGGCGATCTATCGACCGAGTTACGGCGCGCCACAGAGTTGATCGATGAGAACCCTGTCCGGCTGACCGAGGTCCGCCAGCGCCGGGAGCTGCTGGTGGATCTTCGCCGCAAGTACGGGGAGACCGTGAGCGAGGTCATGGAGTTCCATCGAGACCTGTCGGCCCGCTTAGCGGAGTTGGAGGACTTCGACCGCTTGGCCAAAGACCTCGATGGGGAACTCGATCGCCGCAGCGCCGCGGTGGCTGAAGCAGGGGCTGAAGTGGGTGCGGCTCGACGACGGGCGGCTCAAGGGCTGGGCGCAGAGGTGACCGCCAACCTACGGGAGCTGGCCATGCCCCGAGCCGAGGTGCAAGTAGAGGTGGGCGACGATCCCGGAGACGACGTGGACATCCTGCTGGCCGCCAACAGTGGTGTTCCCGGCCTGCCTCTGGCATCGGCTGCGTCCGGGGGAGAGCTGGCCCGGGTCATGCTGGCCCTCCGGCTGGTTGTCAGTGCGGGTCCTCCGGTTTTGGTTTTCGACGAAGTAGACGCCGGCATCGGCGGCCAGGTGGCTCAGACCGTGGGACGGGCGCTTTCCCGCTTGACTGCCGATCACCAGGTGTTGGTGGTCACCCACTTACCCCAGGTAGCGGCCTGTGCCGACCGACAGGTGAGCATCGTCAAGCACGACGATGGCTCAACCACGTCGGTGACCGCCGAGTCCTTGGAGGGGGAGGACCGAGTTGTCGAGCTTTCCCGAATGCTTTCCGGATCACCCGACAGCGAGAGCGCTCGCCGCCACGCCTCCGAACTTCTCGAGATGTCCCAGGGCTGAGGCCCTCCGAGACCCCACAAATGTCCCAGGGCAGCAGGTGACCGGTTCTACGGGTCCACCAGTCGTCGCTCCTCCCCGCTAAGCTTGGCAGGCGTGACCAAGCACATCTTTGTGACTGGCGGTGTGGCGAGTTCGCTGGGCAAAGGGCTTACGGCCGCATCTCTGGGGCGTTTGCTCAAGCAACGGGGTCTTCGGGTGACCATGCAGAAGCTGGACCCGTACATCAATGTGGACCCCGGCACCATGAACCCCTTCGAGCACGGAGAGGTGTTCGTCACCGACGACGGCGGCGAGACTGATCTGGATCTCGGCCACTACGAGCGGTTCATCGACGAGAACCTCACCAAGCTCTCCAACGCCACCACCGGCTCCATCTACTCCTCGGTCATCGCCGCCGAGCGCCAAGGTGAGTATTTGGGCAAGACCGTTCAGGTGATCCCCCACGTCACCAACGAGATCAAGAGCCGCATCGCCAGCCTGGTGTCCGACGATATCGACGTGGTCATCACCGAGATCGGCGGGACCGTGGGCGATATCGAGATCCTCCCCTTCTTGGAGGCCATCCGCCAGGTGCGTCTGGACGTGGGGCGGGGCAACGTCTGCTACATCCACGTCACCCTGGTGCCCTTCATCGGACCAACCGGCGAGCAGAAGACCAAGCCCACCCAGCACTCGGTGACTGAGCTCCGCAGCCGGGGCGTCCAGCCCGACGCCATCGTGTGCCGCAGCGAGTCGCCCATCACCGACGAACTGAAGCGCAAGATCTCCAGCCTGTGCGACGTGGACGTGTCGGCGGTGGTCAACGCGGCCGACGCCGACAGCATCTACGAGATTCCCCTGGTGCTCCACGATGAAGGCCTCGACGGCGTGGTGTGCGACATCTTGCGCTTGGATGTCCCCGACCCCGATCTGGCCGACTGGCAGTGGCTGAACCAGCGGCTGGAGATGGCCCAGCGCACCGTGCGCATCGGACTCATCGGCAAGTACGTCACGCTCCCCGACGCCTATCTGTCAGTGGTGGAGGCCCTGAACCACGCGGGCATACATCACGGTGCCTCGGTGGAGATCGAGTGGATTCAGGCGGAGAGCGTCGAAGGCCTCATGGTCGACAGCGTGATGAGCGGGCTGGACGGCATCGTGATCCCCGGCGGGTTCGGCGAGCGGGGAATCGAGGGCAAGGTCAACGCCGCTTCCTACGCTCGGGAGAACGGCTTGCCCTGCCTGGGTCTTTGCCTGGGCCTCCAGGTGATGACCATCGACTACGCCCGCAACGTGTTGGGTCTGGCCAACGCCCATTCCAGCGAGTTCGACCCCAGCACGCCGTGGCCGGTGATCGACCTGATGGAGTCGCAGCGCGGAATCACCGACAAAGGCGGCACCATGCGGCTAGGAGCGTGCCTGGCCAAGCTCCAACCGGGAACCAAGGTGGCCGAGGTGTACGGAGCCGAGGTGGTGTCGGAGCGCCATCGCCACCGCTATGAGTTCAATCCCAAGCTCAGGGGCCGCTTCGAGGGCACCGACTTCGTGCTTGCCGGCGAGTCGCCCGACGGCCTGCTGGTGGAGTTCATCGAACTCGACGGTCATCCCTGGTGGGTGGGAACCCAGGCCCATCCCGAGTTCAAGAGCCGCCCCGACCGGCCCGCCCCGCTGTTCTGCGGCTTGGTGAAGGCCGCGTTGGATCGCCAGGAGAGCGGAATGGCTGCCGATGAGGCCGCTCGATCCAGTGCAGGGGAAGAGGTCCCAGAGCAGGCCGAGGCGGTACCCGAGGCCTCTACCGCAGCCCATCGTTGAGAGACTGCGAAGTGGCGGGAGTCGAAAACGGGGAAGGCTTCACCCCGATTGGAGAGCGGCAGGGGTGGCAAGGGCGAGTGGTGTCGCTGAGCGTCGCCGAGATCAGAGCCCCCGATGGCTCGATCTATGAGAGGGAGATCGTTCGCCATCCCGGTGCCGCGGTGATCGTGCCCGTTGACGGCGAAGAGGTCATCATGGTCCGCCAGTATCGCCCTGCGGTGAATCGGGAGCTGCTGGAGATTCCTGCCGGCAAACTCGACAGCAAAGACGAACCCCCGGAAATGACCGCCCAGCGGGAGTTGGAGGAGGAGATCGGCAAGCGAGCCGGACACCTGGAGCTCTTGGCCGTCTTCCACAACTCTCCAGGATTCTGCGACGAAATCACCCACTGTTATCTGGCCACCGACCTGACCGACGCCGATCGCCGTCCTCACGGCATCGAGGAGCAGCACATGGCCATCGAGCGCATCAAGTTGGCTGAGGTCACGAACTTGGTCGCCTCCGGGGAACTGGCCGACGCCAAGTCGATCGTCGGTCTGATGCTGGCCCGAGAGCACCTGCGGTGAGTTCCCAGTGCCTGCCACGGTGAGCGCAGGGGGTGGGGTTGAGGAGTTTTTGGATTGGCTGGTGCTGGAACGGGGCCGCGCCCCCCGCACTCGTGAGGCCTATCGCCGAGACCTGAACGGCTACTGCGAGGTCTTGGCCTCTCGGGGCCGCAGCCCCGACACGGCCAGCGAAGAGGACATCTTGGCGTTCATGGGCCACCAGCAGAGCCGGGGGATGGCCCCAGCATCGGTGAAGCGGGCGATGACCGCGGTGCGGACCTTCCATCAGTTCCTCGTCATGGAGGGTCTGCGCGCCGATGACCCCGGTTCCCATTTGGAGCTTCCCACGGTGCCCAAAGCCGTGCCCAAAGCGCTGAGCGAGGCCGAAGTGGAGGCCATCCTGGACGCTGTGGACGGCACCGATCCGGTGTCGCGGCGGGATCGGGCCATGTTGGAGATGCTCTACGGCACCGGTATGCGCATCAGCGAGCTGGTGGGGATGTCGCTGACTGACTTGGACATGAGCGAAGCCACCGTTCGGGTTCTGGGAAAGGGCCAGAAGGAGCGGGTGCTGCCGGTGGGCCGATGCGCCCTTGAGGCGCTCACTGCCTGGCTGGTTCCCGCCGGCCGGGGAGAGATAGAGCCGGAGCGCTGGGCATCCCAGCAAGACCAAGAAGCGGTTTGGCTCAACCAGCGGGGTCGGCGCCTGACCCGGCAGGGCGCGTGGGGTGTGGTGAAGAAGAAGGCTCAGCAGGTGGGGCTGGGTGCCAAGGTCTCCCCTCACGTGTTCCGCCATTCATGCGCCACCCACATGTTGGATCACGGTGCCGACATCAGGGCGGTGCAGGAGATCTTGGGCCATGCCTCCATCAGCACCACGCAGGTGTACACCATGGTGTCCAAGGAGAAGCTGTGGGAGGCCTATCGCGCCGCCCACCCTCGGGCGGTCTTGGACCGTTGATCCACCTGATTCGTCGCTTCTTTCAGTCGATTGTCGACAAAGGTCCCGATCCCGTCCAAGAAGCCTGGCTGCTCGGCCTGCTCAGCGGCGCTGAGTCTGCGCTCTACCGACAGATGAGTCCGGCCGACCGCAGCCACGCAGTGCGCTCGGCCCGATGCCCCGCACTGGTGGACGACGCCCAGCGGGCGGCGGCGGCGCTTCACGATGTGGGAAAGATCCATGCTGGTCTGGGGACTTGGGCTCGCGTGGCCGCCACCCTGGCGGGAGCGGTTCTTCCCAGCCGTCTACGGGGACGATGGGCCGATTACCGGGATCACCCCCGTTTGGGTGCGGCCATGCTGCTTGAGGCGGGCAGCGCCCAGATCACTGTGGTGTGGGCTGCGGAACACCACCTTCCCCTCGGCAAATCCTCCCTGTCTCCCGAAGTGGCTACCGCCCTGGCTGCCGCAGATCAATAGGGGAGCCGGTTCGGCCTGCGCCGACAGATAAGAGTACCGCCCTCCGATGCCGGTAGGCTTTTCGGCGTGCGCACCGAGATTCCCAAGATCATCAGCGTCGACGACCATCTCGTAGAGCCCGCCCACCTGTGGCAGAGCTGGCTGCCGGAGCGGTTCAAGGAGCGAGGACCGCGAGTCGAGCGCCGCCGGGTGGGGCCGATCACCTATACCGGCGGACCCAAGATGTACACCTACGAGCTGGACGTAGAAGACGGGCCGTGGGGCGACGTGTGGTTCTACGAGGACCTGGTGTATCCCAACAAGCGCCATGTGGCCGCGGTGGGCTTCGACCGCGACGACATGGAGGCGGTGCCAATCACCTTCGACGAGATGCGCCCGGGCTGCTACGACCCCAAGGCCCGGGTGGAGGACATGGAGATGAACCATGTGGAGGCGTCGCTGTCATTCCCGACGTTCCCCCGGTTCTGCGGTCAGACCTTCCTAGAAGCCGAAGACAAGGAACTGGCCCTGGCCTGTGTACAGGCCTACAACGACTTCATGATCGAGGAGTGGTGCGGCGACTCAAACGGGGCGCTCATCCCCCTGGCCATCATCCCGCTGTGGGATGTGGAGCTGGCCAAGGCCGAGGTAGAGCGCAATGCCGCTCGGGGCTGCCACGCCGTGTGCTTCTCGGAGATCGCTCCCAATCTGGGCCTGCCCAGCATCCACACCGACTATTGGGATCCGTTCTTTGCCGCCTGCCAGGACACCGCCACCGCGGTGTGCATGCACATCGGCTCTTCCTCGGTGATGCCCGCGGCCTCACCCGACGCACCCCCCGCGGTGGCGGCCTCGCTCAGCTTCAACAACGCCATCGCGTCGATGAGCGACTTCTTGTTCTCCGGGGTGCTGGTGCGGTTCCCCGAGATGAAGCTGGCCTATTCCGAAGGCCAGATCGGGTGGATCCCCTACATCTTGGAGCGCTGCGACGACGTCTGGTCGGAGCACCGGGCCTGGGGAGGGGTGAGGGACATCGTTCCCGAGCCGCCCTCCAGCTACTACTACCGGCAGATCTACGGCTGTTTCTTCCGCGACAACCACGGATTGAAATCCCTGGACGAGGTGGGAGTGGACAACGTGACTTTTGAGACCGACTATCCCCACACCGATACCACCTGGCCTCATACCAAGAAGGTGGCCGAGGACATGATGGGCCACCTGCCCCCTGACGTGGTCCACAAGCTGGTTCGGGGCAACGCCGCCCGTCTCCTCAATCTTGACATTGACTGAAATGGCCTAAGCTCAGCGCAGGCTTTGCGGCCTGTCGCCATGAGCTACAACCTGCACAGTTTTCGCGAAGACGCCTTCGGGGGAATCACCGCGGCGGTTGTCGGTCTCCCCACCGCGCTGGCGTTCGGGGTGGCATCCGGGTTGGGCGCGGTGGCCGGCATGTACGGGGCGATCGCCCTGGGCCTGTTCGCCGCCGTCTTCGGCGGCACCCGGGCGCAGATCTCCGGGCCCACGGGCCCGATGGCGCTGGCCATGGCGGTGGTTGTCACCAGCCATGCCGAGAGCCTCGAAGAGGCATTCACCATCGTGGTCATGGCGGGCTTGCTCCAGATCTGCCTGGGAATGCTGCGAATCGGCCGCTTCGTGGTGTACACGCCCTACTCGGTGGTGTCGGGGTTCATGTCTGGCATCGGGGTGATCATCATCCTGGTGCAGACCCTTCCGTTCTTGGGGGCGGAAGTGGAGTTGGGCGGGCCGATTGACGCGGTCCGCTCTTGGCCCGACGTGTTCGGCGACGTGAACTTCAGTTCCTTGGCGATCGCGGCAATCTCGCTGGGTGTTTGCATCTTCTGGCCCCCTCGCCTCCGGGCCTTTGTGCCATCAATGCTGATGGCATTGATCATCGGGACGCTGCTCAGCGTTCTGTGGCTGGACAACACTCCGGTCATCGGCGACGTGCCCACCGGCTTGCCCGATTTCGAGCTGCCCGAGCTGTCCGGCGACGTGCTGGCCGGGGCTGTGCAGCCGGCCCTGACCATCGCACTGCTGGGCTCCATCGACAGCCTGCTTACCTCGCTGGTGGCCGACTCGATGACTCGCACCAGCCATCAGCCCAATCGCGAGCTGATCGGCCAGGGCATCGGCAACATGATGGTCGGATTCATCGGTGGAACGCCTGGAGCTGGGGCCACCATGGGCACAGTGGTCAACATCCGGGCCGGCGGCCACAGCCGGGTCTCGGGCGTGCTGCGGGCGCTGATCCTGCTGGCCCTGGTTCTGGGCCTGGGGACCTACGTGGAGGACATCCCTCATGCCGCGCTGGCCGGCATCTTGATGAAGGTGGGCTGGGACATCATGGACTGGCGGTTCTTGACCAGGGTCACCCGCCTGCACCGAGAGCACCTGTTCATCATGTTCGCCACCTTCGGCCTGACGGTGTTCGTCGACTTGATCACTGCGGTGGCCATTGGCCTGATCATCGCCGGCATGACCCGCTCCCGGCAGTTCGAGCGCCTGGAGATGGACAACGTGGTCTCCGTGCCGATCTTGGACCAGCTGTTCTTCCAAGGAGAGGTGACGCCGTCCGATGAGGGGGCAGACCCTCACGCCGCCCGAGTGGGCATGGTTGCCTTTCGGGGGAGCTTCTCGGTGGCGTCGTCCAACAAGATCATCAACACCGTCAGCGTGGACATTCGGGACCATGAGGTGGTGATCCTCGATTTCTCCGAGACCATCTACCTGGACGACAGCGCCGCATTGGTCTTGGAGCAGCTCATCGACGCCGCCATCGATCAGGACACCGAGTGCATCGTGATGGCGCTCACCGGGCTGCCTGCCCGCACCTTGGAGTCCCTCGACGTGCTTCAGCGGGTTCCACAGGATCAGATCGTCGGAACCCAGGACGAAGCCCGAGCGGTGGCCAGGCGGCTGCTCGAGGACTAGGAATTCAGTAGATCAAGAGTTCCGGCAATGAGCTCCGACTGCTCCTGGGCGTGAACGGCGCCGCTGCCGGTGGCCGGGCTAGACGACTCGTTGCGGCTGGCCCGAAGGATCTCGCAATGGTCTCCGAACGCCTCATGGAGATGGCCCTTCACGTAGTTCCACGGTCCCATGTTCTGGGGCTCCTCTTGGAGCCAGACGATTTTGTCGATTTGGGGGTAGTGGCCGAGTGCTTCGGCCAGGGCGCTGGCCGGCCAGGGGTAGAGCTGTTCCACTCGCACAACCGCCGCGGGGGTGCCCACCCGGTTTCGCTCTGCGATGGCCTCATGGCTGATCTTGCCGCTGGCCAGCACAACACCGGTGACCTGCCGGGGATCGAAATCGCCGGGATCGGGCAGCACCGGGGAGAACCAGCCGTCGGTCAAATCGCCCACCGGTGACCGGGCGTCTCGATGGCGCAGCAGCGATTTGGGGGTGAACAGCACCAGCGGCTTGCGCTTCGAGCGCCTCGCTTGGTCTCGGAGCAGGTGGAAGTACTGAGCCGCAGTAGACAGGTTGGCCACTCGGATGTTGTTCTCGGCCACCGATTGCAAGAACCGCTCGATCCGCCCCGAAGAGTGCTCTGGCCCCTGACCCTCGAAACCATGGGGAAGAAGCATCACCAGTCCCGAGTGTTGGTTCCACTTGTCCTCGGCCGACATGACGAATTGGTCGATGATGATCTGCGCACCATTGACGAAGTCGCCGAATTGGGCCTCCCAGAGGACCATCGCATTGGTGTCGCACACGGAGTAGCCGTATTCGAAGCCCAGTGCTGCGTATTCCGAGAGCAGCGAGTCGTACACCCACAACTTGGTCCCACTACGGGCCAGTTCGGCCAGCGGACAGTGCTCCCGGGCCGTTTGGTTGCACACCAGGGTGCTGTGGCGATGGGAGAACGTTCCCCGGCGAGAGTCCTGGCCGGCCAGGCGGATCGATGTTCCCTCATCAAGCAGGGTGCCGAAGGCCAACGCCTCGGCTAGCCCCCAGTCCACCATGCCCTCGGCCATCATCTTGTCTCGGGCCTCGAACTGGCGGGCCAGTTTGGGGTGGAGCACAAACCCGTCGGGCACCGATGTGAGCACGTCGAACACCCGCCTGATCTGCCTTTCCGACACGCCGGTGTCCACGGGGGGCGCAACGTGGGGAGTGGGGTCGGCCAGCCCTTCCGAAATCGACAGCTGAAGATCTCTGCTGGCGGCATTCGCAGATCCAACGGTTTCCCCCAGCGATTCGTCGGAGGTGTGGTCCCGGGTTTCCTCCAGCGCCTTCTGGAGTTTGGCCCGGAATTCGTCCATGGCCTGTTCGGCCTCGTCCAGGGTGATGTCCCCCCGCTTCACCAGCGATTCCACGTACCGCTTTCGCACCGAGCGGTGGCTCTCGATCCGCCGGTACATCTCCGGCTGGGTGTAGCTGGGGTCGTCGGCCTCGTTGTGCCCCTGGCGGCGGTAGCACCACATGTCGATCACCACGTCTTTGTGGAAGTGATTGCGGTAGGCCAGCGCCAAAAGGGCCACTCGGGCGCAGGCCTCGGGATCGTCGCCGTTCACGTGGAAGATGGGCGCTTGGATCATCTTGGCCACATCCGTGCAGTAATAGCTGGAGCGAGCCGACTCAGCCGTCGTGGTGAACCCCACCTGGTTGTTGATCACCAAATGCACGGTGCCCCCGGTGCGATATCCCTCGATCAGCGACAGGTTCAAGGTCTCGCTCACCACCCCCTGACCGGCAAAGGCGGCGTCGCCGTGGACCAGCACGGGAAGCACCGGATAGCGGTCATCCTCGTCGGCCACCTGGCCCCTCACCAGCCCGCTGACCGGGCTGTGTTCGCCTTGGTCGTGGTTGAGGTCGTCCAAGCGGGCTCGGACCATGCCCTCCACTACCGGGTTCACCGCCTCCAAGTGCGACGGGTTGGCGGCCAGCTCCACTGGGATGCGGTTGCCCGCCATGCTCTCGAACTCCGAGGTCATTCCCAGGTGGTATTTCACGTCACCCGACCCCTGGGTAGACGACTCATCCAGGTTCCCTTCGAACTCACCGAAGAGCTGTCCGTAGTCCTTGCCCACGATGTTCACCAGCACGTTGAGCCGTCCCCGGTGGGCCATGCCCATGATCGCCGAGGCCATGCCCAGGTCGGCGGCCTTTCCCAGCACCGAATCCAGCACCACGATGGCGCTCTCGGCTCCCTCGATCCCGAAGCGCTTCTGGCCTACGTACTTTGTGTCCAAGAATCGTTCCAGCGCCTCGGCCGCGTTCAGCCGATCCAAGATGTGCAGCTTCTCTTCCAGCCCCGCCGGAGCGCCCAGTCCCTCCACCTGCTCTTGGATCCACTGCTTCTCGTCGGGATCCTGGATGTGCATGTACTCCACCCCGACGGTGCGGCAGTAGGCATTGCGGAGCACGTGCAGGATCTCCCCCAGCGGCATCTTGCCGTCGGGCTGGCCCATGTCGATGCCGCCTAGCCCGGTGGTTAGGAACTCCCGGTCGAGGTCCCAGATGGTGAGGCCGTAGGTGGCTGGATCGAGCTCGGCGTGCATCTCTGGTTCGTTGGCCGACAGAGGGTCGAGGTCGGCAATGAGGTGCCCTCGCACTCGGTGCATGTTGATGAGCGCGTTCACCTGCACTTGCTTGGTGATCACGGCCTGCTCTCGGTCGAGGGGCAAGATGTCGGGCCGCCAGCGAACTGCTTCATAAGGCACGCCCACCGCACGGAATATGTCGTCGTAGAAGTTGTGCTTGCCCAGCAGCAGTTCGTGAACCGCGCCCAGGAACATCCCCGACTCGGCACCCTGGATGATGCGGTGGTCGTAGGTGGACGACAGGGTGATCACTTTCGACACCCCCAGGTCGGCCAGCGTTCGGGAGTCGGCGGCCTGATAGGCCGTGGGATAGTCAATAGTGCCCACGCCGACGATGACCCCTTGGCCGGGCATGAGCCGGGGCACCGACTGCACCGTGCCCAGGGTGCCGGGGTTGGTGATGCTGACGGTGACGCCCGCAAAGTCGTCGGGGCTCAGATCATTGCTCCGCACTTTGCGGATCATGGTGTCGTAGAGCTCGACGAAGTTGGGGAAGTCCAGCGTGTCGGCTTCGGGCAAGCACGGCACCAGAAGTGAGCGCGACCCGTCGGCCTTCTCCACGTCTACGGCGATGCCCAGGCCGATGTGGGGATGGCGCACCACCCGAGGGCCGTTGTCGCCATCGACGAAGGTGGAGTTCATCACCGGCATGTGGCGGGCGATGGCCTGCACCACGGCGTAGGCGATCAGATGGGTGTACGACACCTTGCGGCCGTCGGTGCGTCCCAGATAGCCGTTGACGATCCGGCGGTTCACGTCGAGCAGCTTGGCCGGTACTTCCCGGAAGCTGGTGGCAGTGGGGACGGCCAGGCTGGCCTCCATGTTGCGGGCAATGCGAGCCGCCGCCCCCCGCAGCGGGTCCCCTGGAGGAGGCTCAGGGGCTTCATCGGGCTCGGGCGCCGGCGGGAGAGGGGTCTCTGGGGCGTCCGAGTCGGGGAGAACCCGGTCGGGTCGGTAGTCGGAGAAGAAGTCCTGCCAGCTCTCGCTGACCGACTTTGGGTCGTCCAGGTACTGGCGGTGCATCTCGTCCACCAGCCAGGCGTTCTGGCCGACCATGGACTCCGGGTCTGGGGCCATGGGGAGAGTCTATGAACTTCGGGACCACTAAGGTTCTGGGAGTGCGGCTGGCCACCTGGAATGTGAACTCCCTGAATGCCCGCATGCCCCGAGTAGAAGAGTGGCTGGAGCTGGCCGAACCCGATGTGCTGTGCATGCAGGAGACCAAGATGGCCGACGATGCATTTCCAGGCCTGGCCTTTGAGGCAATGGGCTACGAGTGGGCTCATCACGGACAGGGAAGGTGGAACGGGGTGGCCATACTGAGCCGGGTGGGACTGGCCGATCCCGGTAACGGGTTCGCCGACGGCGGCGACGCCGATCCCGATGCCCGCATCGTGTGGGCCACCTGTGGTGGGGTGCGAGTGGCCAGCGCCTACATCCCCAACGGGCGGGAGTTGGGCCACGACCACTATCGCTACAAGCTTCACTGGCTGGGCCGGCTCCGGTCTCATCTCGAGGCCAACGCCGATGCCAACGCTCCGGTGGTGGTGGCCGGCGACTTCAACGTGGCCCCGGCCGACAACGACGTATGGGACATCGCCGACTTCGAAGGGCTCACCCATGTGAGTGAGCCCGAACGCGAGGCGTTTGGCGCGGTGGCCGACTGGGGACTGGTGGATGTGTTCCGCCAGCGGTGGCCCGACGACGGCTTGTACACCTTTTGGGACTACCAGGCGGGACGGTTCCACAAGCGCCAGGGCATGCGCATCGACATGGTGATGGCCACCGAGCCGCTGGCCCAACAGGTGACCACGGTGCTCATGGACCGCAACGCCCGCAAAGGGGAGAAGCCGTCGGACCACGCCCCGGTGGTGGTCGACTTCGACTGGGACGAAGCTGCCAGGGGTGCCTGAGGCCGCGATGGTATTTGCCGCCGAAACGGGAGGGTTCGACCTCCTGGTCTTTTGGGTCAACATCCTGGTGCTGGTGGCTGTGTCCCATCTCTTCGGTCTGGTGATGAGAAGAGTGGGGTTGCCCTCGGTGGTGGGAGCGCTCCTGGCTGGTCTGGTGCTGGGGCCGTCGGTGTTCGGGGTGGTGTGGGAGTCGGGCTTCGAGTGGTTCTTGCCGGAGATCGGCCAGGGCGCGCAATGGACCTTGCTGGCTGCCGTTAGCTGGGTGGGGGTGGCACTGCTGTTGGTGGTGACCGGTTTCGAGACCGACTTGGGGCTCATCACCAAGCTGGGGCGGTCTGCACTGCTGGTTACCGCGGGCAGCCTTGTGGTGCCGCTGATCGGCGGCATTGTGGTCGGCCTGCTGCTGCCCTCCCTGTTCTTGGGCGAGGATGCCGAACGGCTCACGTTCACGCTGTTCGTGGCCCTGGCGCTCGCCGTGTCGTCTTTGGCGGTGGTTGCCAAGATTCTGAGCGAACTGGGCCTGATGCGCCGGGACTTCGGCCAGATCACCGTGGCCGCGGGCATGGCCAACGATGTGATCGGCTGGATCTTGTTGGGCGTGTTCACCGGCTTGGCCACCTCAGGCGGAGTGTCGGCCGGGCAGGTATTGGTCACGCTGGGGGGGATTGCGGCATTCGGGGTGTTGGCACTGACAGTGGGCCAGCGTCTGGTGGACTTGCTGTTGCGGCAGGTGCGGCGCACTGGGGGCAGCCTGGCCGCGGCACTGGGCGTGGCCATAGTGACCATGCTGGGATTCGGAGTGGCCACAGAGTGGCTGAAGGTGGAAGCGGTGTTGGGGGCGTTTGTCGCCGGGGTGGTGCTGCACCGGTCCCGATTCCAGCACGAGGACGTGATCCACCACCTCGAAGGCCTGACCAACGCCTTGTTCGCACCGGTTTTCTTCGCCACCGCCGGCTTGCAGGTAGATCTCCGCTTGTTGAACAACGCCGAGGCCCTTTGGTGGGCATTGATCGTGCTTGCGGTGGCGATCGTCTTCAAGTTTGCCGGGGCCTACGGCGGCGCCCGCCTCGCGGGCCGCACCCATCGGGCGGGACTGGCCTTGGGCGCAGGACTGAACGCCCGAGGGACCCTCGAGATCGTCATCGCCACGGTGGGGTTGAGCGTCGGGGTGTTCAGCCCCACTGCCTTCTCGGTGATCGTGCTGGTGCCGGTGCTCACTTCGCTGTTCGCCTCGGCCACCCTGCGGGGAGTGGTGAACAACTGGCAGGGAACCCCCGACGAGCAGGAGCGGCTGGGCCGGGAGCAGGCGCTGAGCCGCAATCTGGTGGTGCGGACGTCAAGGCTGCTGCTGCCCAGCCGCGGCGGTCCTGAGTCGATTGCCGCGGCCCAAATACTGCACTTCGCTTGGCCGATCGAGGCCGGGGCCACCGTGCTTTCCGTGGGCGACCGAGACGCTGAAGTGGACATCACGCCGCTGCGCAACGTGCTGCACGACCGGGCTTTGGAGCACCGCCGGGTGCGCCATGACGACCCGGTTCGAGCCATCATCGATGAGAGTCGGCTGGGGTTCGGCGTTATCGGGCTGGGTGCTCAGGACTACGCCGACACCATGCAGGTGATCTCGCCCCTAGTAGACGGCGTTCTGTCGGAGAGCCCCATCCCGGTGGTGGTGGTGCGCCGGGCGAGGAACCAAGACCGCCCACTGCCGGGGGCGTATAGCCGGGCGGTGGTGCCGGTAACCGGAAGCCCGGTGTCGCGGGCCGCCCAGGAGGTGGCCTTCAACCTCAGCGCTCAACTCGGCACCGAACTACACCTCACCCACGTCAATACCATTAGGAGCGAACCCGCAGGGCTGCCGTCTCTGTTCAGCCGCCGGATGATTGCCCGCAGCGGTTCCATCATTGGGGTGCAGGTGGTGGCCCAAGCCGAGTCGCTCGCCCTTGAGCTGGGGGCAACAACCCAGACGGTAGTGATGGACGGAACCTCGCCGGCCGATGAGATATTGAAGCTGGCACGGGGCATAGAAGCTGATCTGGTGGTCATGGGTGCCAACCTCCGCCGGGTTGGAGATCGCCCCTTCCTGGGCCACCGAGTGGAGCAGGTGCTCCGGGACTGCGACGCCACCGTGGTGGTGGTGCTCATCCCCTTCGATCTCTAGACCGCACTGAGGATGTTGTTGAGATACGGCGAGGGAGAGCGGTCTGCGATCCGGTCCCCAAATGCCCGCTGCGAGGCCCAGTGGCAGTGCAGCTCGCGCTCGGCTCGGGTGATGGCCACGTAGAGCAGCCGCCGTTCTTCGGCGACCTCGGCTGGTGTCTGGGCCCGGCTGATTGGCACCAGACCTTGTTCGAGGCCGGCCAAATGGACAATGGGCCATTCCAGTCCCTTGGCGGCGTGGAAAGTGGCCACATCCACCGCGTCGGCGCTGACTGGAGGGCTGGCGCCGTCGGGGAGACCGGCACCGTCGTCGGTTTCGGTGCGATGGGTGTCGATTCGAACCCGATAGGGAATTCCGGCCTGGCGCAGAGCGGTCGCCAGTTTGGCGGTCTGGGCATTGGTGCGGGCCAGCACAGCCATCGACGACCAGGCCGTCTCGGGGCCCTTGGCGTCGCGCAGAGCACGGGCGATGGTGGCCGCCTCGTCGAAGTCGTCGGCGTGGGTGCTGACGGTCGGCCGGGGTCCGTCGAGACGGTGGGAAACCAGCGACGCTGCCCCCGAGGGCAATACTGCTCGGCCCGCGGCCAGGATCTGGGGGGTGGAACGATAGTTGTCCAACAGTTCGAGCACCTCTGCTCCCGCGAACCATTCGCCAAACCGCTCGATGTATTCGGAGTCAGCGCCGTTCCAGCTGTAAATGGCCTGGTTGGGGTCGCCCACCGCACAGAGGTCGGTGCGATCTCCCAGCCAGGCCCGCAGCAAGTCGAACTGGAGTTTGTTCACGTCTTGGAACTCGTCGACGAAGAGGTGCCGGTAACTCCAGCGGCGGGCCTCCGCGTAGTCAGCGTCGTCGGACAGGTCCCGCAGCGCCAGAATCAGCAGGTCGTCGAAATCCACGACCCGCCGCCTGGTTTTCTCGGCCTCGTATCGCTGGTAGAGATCAACGATCATGGCGTGGTCCAAAGCTGGCCAGCGGTTAAGGCTGGCTGCGGCGGCGGGGTACCCATCGGGGGTGATGCGGCGGGCTTTGGCCCATTCGATCTCGGTCACCGCGTCCTGCACCTCGGTCTTGGCCAGCCGCATTCCGGCCTGCTTCGCCGCCCTGGCCGCTAGGCCTCGCTTGTCTTGGAGCAGTTCTGGGGGTCGAACCCCCCGCTCGGCCCAGCGGGTTCGCAACTGGGAAAACGCTGCGCTGTGGAAGGTGCCCGCGCTCACCGATCCCCTCAGCCCCATCCCAGCCAGGCGGCTTCGCAGCTCAT
Source organism: Acidimicrobiia bacterium (assembly GCA_022826705.1). Classification (GTDB taxonomy): domain Bacteria; phylum Actinomycetota; class Acidimicrobiia; order Acidimicrobiales; family Bin134; genus Poriferisocius. The sequence continues at coordinate 25,102 of JAJDUJ010000030.1, forward strand.
CGGCCGCTTTGCGGGTGAACGTGAGGGCCAGCGTGCGTTTGGGGTCGATGGCCCCAATCTCAGACTGGTGGGCGATTCGGCGGGTGAGCACCCTGGTCTTGCCGGTGCCTGCCCCCGCCCGGATGCACAGCGGAGTCTCGGGTGCTTCCACCGCCGCCTGCTGCCGCTTGTTCAGCCCCTCCAAGAGCCCCTCCAACCCGGTCACCCCACCAAGGTACCGAGGCCAGTGACAGTTCAGACCGCACAGTCATCCGGGTTGATGGCATGCCCTGGGAATAGTGGGAGGATGGAGGGGATGGTTGCGGTGTCGCGGGAGCGGTTTGAGGAATTGGTGGGACGGGCGCTGGACTCCATTCCCGATGACCTTGGCCAGATGATGGAGAACGTGGTGGTGCTGGTGGAGGAGGAGGGGGAGGACCCGGATATCTGGGGGCTGTACGACGGAATCCCGCTCACCGATCGGGTCGACTACGGCGGGGGAGAGATGGTTCTGCCCGACCGCATCTACATCTATCGGCTGCCGATCTGCGAGGGGTGCATTAGCGAGGCCGAGGTGGTGGAGGAGGTCCGCGTTACCGTCATCCACGAGGTGGCCCACCACTTCGGCATTGAAGACGACCGCCTACACGAGTTGGGCTGGGCCTGATCAGGGCAGTCAGGGAAAACGCGGGTACTGTCCGAGCGGTGGAGAGCTCAGGAGGCAGCATGGGACCGCTCAAAGGCATTCGCGTGGTGGAGATCGCCGGCATTGGGCCGGGTCCGTTTGCCGCCATGATGCTGGCCGACCTGGGGGCCGACGTGGTGCGGGTCGATCGCGCCGACCGGGTGCGAGACGAGTTTCCTGACACTCCCCATTTCGACGTGCTGAACCGAGGGCGCCGAAGTGTGGGCGTCGACCTCAAACATCCTGACGGAGTGGAGACGGTGTTGAAGCTGGTGGAGAGCGCCGACGGGCTGATCGAGGGATTCCGCCCCGGCGTGGCCGAGCGTTTGGGCATCGGTCCCGAGGAATGCCTGGCCCGCAATCCCCGGCTGATTTACGGGCGGATGACCGGTTGGGGCCAAGACGGCCCGTATGCGTCCATGGCCGGCCACGACATCAACTACATCGCCCTGTCGGGCGTGCTGGGGGCCATCGGGCGGGAGGGCGAGGCGCCGGTGCCGCCGGTGAATCTGGCCGGCGACTTCGGCGGGGGAGGGATGCTGCTGGCTCTCGGTATGGTGGCCGGGATGCTGGAGGCCCGCACCTCGGGTCAGGGCCAGGTGGTGGATGCCTCGATGGTGGAGGGCTCTGCCCTGCTCATCACCATGATCTACGGCATGCACGGCCTGGGAGCGTGGGGGCCCCGAGGCACCAACCTGCTGGATACCGGAGCTTGGTTCTACGACGTCTACGAGTGCGCCGACGGCGAGTACATCTCACTGGGCTCGCTGGAGCCGCAGTTCTTCGCCGAGATGGTGGAGAAGCTGGGAATCGATGCCCAAGGGATCGACCAGAACGACCGTTCCACCTGGCCGGAGATGCGGGTCCGGCTGACCGAGGCAGTCAAGGCCAAGACCCGGGACGAGTGGTGTCAGATACTCGATGGCTCCGACGTCTGCTTCGCACCGGTGCTCAGCCTGGCCGAGGCCCCGGAGCATCCCCACAACGCCGCCCGGGGCACATTCGTCGATGTGGGGGGTGTTCCCCAACCCGGCCCGGCACCCCGGTTTAGCCGCACTCCGCCCCAGGTCGTCCGTCCTGCCCCTCATCCTGGTGAACACACTGCCGAGGCGCTGTCCGATTGGGGTTTCGATGCCGCTGGGGTGGCCGCGCTACAAGAATCGGGGGCCGTCAAATAGTGGGCACGATGGTGAACTTCCACGCCCATCCCGACGATGAGGCCATCGCCACTTCGGGCACCATGATGAAGGCGGCCGACGAGGGCCACCGGGTGGTGCTGGTGGTGGCCACCAAAGGGGAGCAGGGCGAGGTGGCTCCCGACGCGCTGAGCCCGGGCGAAACACTGGGCGAGCGGCGAGCAGCAGAGACTTTTGACGCGGCCGAGATCATCGGCGCCCACCGGGTGGAGTTCTTGGGCTACGAGGACTCGGGCATGGCTGGCGACGAGGCCAACGACAACCCAGCCTGCTTCTGGCAAGCCGATTTCGACGAAGCGGTGGAGCGGGTGGCCGGGATCTTGGCCGAGGAGTCCGCCGACGTGCTCACCGTGTACGACGACCACGGCGGCTACGGCCACCCCGACCACATCCAAGTCCACCGGGTGGGGGTGGAGGCCGCCCGCCAGGCCGGGGTTGAAAGAGTGTTCTACGTCACCATGAACCGCACTCAGATCAAGCGCCAGATGGCCGAGGTGGAGTCGTTTGCCGAAGCGTTGGAGGAGATGGACGCCGAGCAGGTGGAGCGGTTCGAGGGCGACGATTTCGGCACCGAGGAAGCCGACATCACCCACGCGGTAGACGTGAGCGCCTATCTGGAGCGCAAGCGAGCCGCAATGTTGGCCCACACCAGCCAGATCACCGCCGAGTCCTTCTTCGGCACCATGACCGACGAGCAGTTCGCCGACGCGTTCAGCACTGAGTGGTTCGTGGCTCCTGGACCGCCCCGGACAGGCGACTTCGCCACCGACCTGTTCAGGTGAGCACCGCGTCGGTTCTCGCCGCCACGCAACTGGCCGGCTTCCACGACTGGTTCTCCTGGGTGGTGATGCTGGCCAATGCCGCCGCCGGCGGGTGGGCTTTAGGGGCTCACTTTCGGCCGCGGCTGCGCGGCTGGCCGTTGTGGGCGTTCATCGCCGCCGCCCAATGCACCGTCTTCGCCCAGGTAATCGTCGGCGTGGTATTGGAGAACCGCTCGGGGGCCGATCCCGGAGATCTGCACCGCCTCTATGGCTTCGCGGCCATTGCGGCAGTGGCCATTGTCTACGCCTATCGAATCCAGCTCGCCCACCGGCGTGAGCTGCTCTACGCCGGCGGCAGCTTCTTTCTGGCCGGTCTGGCCATCCGGGCCATGATCCTCAGCTAACCGAGGATCGCGAACCACCTCAGAGGTTTACAACGGGGCAGGTGAGGGTTCGGGTAATGCCGTCCACCATCTGGATCTGGCTCACCACCAGGCGGCCCAGCTGGTCCATGGACTCAGCCTCGGCCTTGGCGATCACGTCGTAGGGGCCGGTCATGATCTCAGAGATCACCACGCCATCGATCTCGCGGATGGCCTCGGCCACCTGACGGGCCTTGTCCATTTCGGTTTGGATCAAAACATATGAGCTGACACCCACGTGACTACACCTCCAGTTGGCTATCCCGCATCGTAACCAAAGATCGGCTCCGGTGGGATGGCGGGCTGGACGCAGCGCAATGATGTAAGGATATGAACCGCGCTCCGGACAACCCGTTTCTCGCCGCATCTTCTTATGGCATCGCCCACGGACGGTGCGACCAGCAGGACAACGTTCCCTGGCGAGGGCCCGAAGGCCCCACCGAGGTGCTCGACGAGGCGGTCGATCTGCAATACGCGTGGCTCGGCCCGGGCCACTTCGGCCACCTGACGTCGGGGCCCTACCCCGACGGCCGGCGGGTGGTGTGGAGCAACGGCCGGCAGAACATCGCCAAGCTCGACTACGAGACCCTTGAGTTGCTGGCCGACCATGAAATCGTCGGCGGGGAGGGGCGCACACCCGTAGTCGAGCTGGAGGAATATCTCCGGGGCTTTGACGAGAAGGACGGCTGGGAAGCCGTCGAACACGCCATCGAGATGTCGATGAAGTTCATGACCGGAATCGACGGGGTCTATGCGCTGCTGGACTGCGACCACACCCTGTTCCTGGGCCGCAAGGACCACGCGGTGGCCTATGTGGAGACCGATCCGTCTGACCCGGCGTCGCCCATTGTGGAGCGGAACCGGTGGAACAAGCCCGACCACATCGAGGGCTTCTTCGTGGGGATGAACATGACCTTCGACGGCAAGCTGGTGATGTCTACCGACCATGGATGGGTCGTCGTGCTTGAGCGCGACTTCAGTGCCTACCACGCGCTCCAGGTCGCCGGAGGGGCCGAGGTAGCCGCCGAGTACTGTGCTCGGCAGGCGGCAGAGAAGGGCCATACGGGATACGGCTGGATGCGCACCAGCATCTGCATCGACTCCGACAACGGGATCTACGTGTCATCCAATAGCCATCACCACAAGCTGCGCTGGACCGGTGATGAGCTCACCGACGATCCCGCCTACGGCTGCTGGACGGTGCCCTACCGCAACGGCGGCGGCTACGGCTCGGGCACCACGCCCTCGCTGATGGGCTTCGGCCCCGACGAGGACAAGTTCGTGGTGATCGGCGACGGCGACGAGGTGGTCAATATCACCCTGTTGTGGCGAGACGAGATCCCCGACGACTGGGAGCAGCTGCCCAACGCGCCCGACCGGCGCATCGCCGGAATCGGGCCGGCCAACATGGGCAATCCCGACCTGGCCGAGATCAAGACCGAGCAGTCCATCACCGTGGCGGGATACGGCGCCATGACGGTGAACAACGAGCCGGCCTCCATCCCCGAAGGCTTCCCCGCACAGGGCGCCCGGATGCTGTGCTTCATGCTCGGCCACAAACCCGAGTACCAGCCCCACGGCCTCCACAAGTACGAGTGGGATCCAGTGGCCCGGGAGCTGAAGGAGGCCTGGGTAAACCTCGACATCTCCTCGCCCAACTCTGTTCCCTTCGTGGCTGAGGAGAGCGGCCTGGTGTACACGTGCGGGGTCCGCGATAAGAAGTGGACCATTGAGGCCGCCGACTGGGCTACCGGGGAGTCCCGGTTCCACTACGTGCTGGGAGGCTCAAAGTTCAACACCATCGGCGCGGGGGTGACCGTGGACGACGACGGTCGGCTGCTGTTCGGCTCCATGTACGGCAAGACCCGCGTCCTGCGAGGTCCGGGCTAGCCGCAGTCTGCTGCTCTGCCCCAACACCACGCCGCTAACGTGCCCAACATGGCGACGGTGCTGGTGACCGGGGGGGTGGGTTATATCGGCAGCCACACCTGCGTCGCCCTGCTCGAGGCCGGCTACGAAGTGGCGGTGCTGGACAGCCTGGCCAACTCCTCAGCCGCCGCCATCGACGCGGTGGGGGAGATCGCCGGCCACCGCCCCCGTCTCGAAGTAGCCGACTGTCGGGACGAATCCGCGCTGGAGAAGGTCGTGGCCGACGTCCGCCCCGACGCGGTGTTGCACTTCGCGGGACTCAAATCCGTGCCCGACTCAGTGGCCGACCCGCTGCGGTATTACCGCCACAACCTGGAGTCGGCCGCCATTCTCTTGACAGTGATGGAGCGCAGTGGGGTTCGCCGGATCGTGTTCTCTTCCTCGGCCACGGTTTACGGGCTGCCTGACGAGCTGCCGGTACCCGAGACGGCGACAACCCGCCCGGCCAATCCCTATGGCTGGACCAAGCTCCTCATCGAGCAGATGATCGCTGACGTGGTTCGGGCCGACCCCCGTTGGTCGGCGGCTTTGCTTCGCTATTTCAACCCGGTGGGCGCCCACCCCAGCGGATTGATCGGGGAGGATCCCGAGGGCATTCCCGGCAACTTGATGCCCTACCTGCTCCAAGTGGCCGTAGGGCGCCACCCCCAACTGCCGCTCTACGGCACCGACTATCCCACTCCCGACGGCACTGCCTTGCGCGACTACATCCACGTGATGGACTTGGCCGGTGGCCATGTGGCCGCCTTGGAGCAATTGGAGGCCTCTTCCGGGGAAGCGCACACCTACAACCTGGGCACTGGTCAGGGTGCCTCAGTGTTGGAGGTTGTCGCCGCCATGCGGGAGGCCACCGGCCACCCCCTGCCCTATGAGGAGCTAGACCGCCGCCCGGGCGACGTGCCCGAGTTGTGGGCCGACCCGGGCAAGGCACTCAAGGAACTGGGCTGGTCGGCTAGCCGGACATTGGCAGAAATGTGTCGAGATGCCTGGGCCTGGCAGTCAACCCATCCCCAGGGATTTCGGGGCGGCTAGCCCTAGAGCATCGCCTTGATGCCCAAAGAGGCGTAGTCCTGGTCCTGGTAGTTCTGGCGGAACAGGTCGCGCAGCCGAACGGCGGCTTCGTCGTAGGCGTCGGGATCGCTCCAGGTGTTCCGGGGGTTCAACACCTCATCGGGGACACCCGGGCACGAGACGGGGATTCGCAGCCCCAAGATGGGGAGCCTGACGGTGTCCATGGTGTCGAGGTCGCCGTTGAGGGCCGCGTTGAGCAGCGCCCGGGTGTGCGAGATGGACATGCGGTTCCCCACCCCGTAGGGCCCTCCCGACCAGCCGGTGTTCAACAGGATGCAGCGGGCCGAGTGGGCGTCCATGCGATGGGCCAGCAGCTCAGCGTACACCGATGGTTTGTGCGACATGAACGGCGCTCCGAAGCAGGCGCTGAACGTGGCCTGCGGCTCCACCACGCCCACTTCCGTGCCGGCCAGCTTGGCGGTGAACCCCATCACGAAGTGGTACATCACCTCGTCCCGATCGAGGATCGACACCGGGGGGAGCACGCCGAAAGCATCGGCGGTCAACAGCACGATGGTGCGGGGGTGAGGCCCTTTGGCGCCAGGGGCCACGTGGGGGTTGCACGAGAGCGGATAAGCGAACCGGGTGTTCTCAGTGATGGAGTCGTCGGCGAGGTCGAGCTCTTGGGGGTCGGTGTCGGCCAGATCCCGGCCGGGCAGGGCGGGAACGTTCTCGATGAGGGTTCCCCCCCTCGACAATGCGGCGGCAATGATGGGCTCGGCCTCTTTGTCCAAGTCGATGAGCTTGGCGTAGCACCCGTCCTCGAAGTTGGAGACTCCTGTCTCGGTCCACACATGCTCGTCGTCGCCGATCAGGCTGCGGTCGGGATCGGCTGACAACGTGGTCTTCCCGGTGCCGGACAAGCCGAACAGGATGGCGCTGTCGCCGCTGTCGTCCACGTTGGCCGAGCAGTGCATGGTGAGCTGCTTGGCATCGGGCAGCACGAAGTTCATCACCGTGAACATGGTCTTCTTGACCACTCCGCAGTAGTCGGCCCGCCCGAGAACCAGCCCCAGCCGGTTGCGCAGGTCCATGATGACCGCCCGGTCGGTGCGGGTGCCGTCGCGGTGGGGATCGCAGCGGAAGCTGGGGACGTTGATCATGGTCCAGCCCACGGCATCGCGGTCGGCGTCGTCGCGCACGCCTTTGGGGAACATGATGTTGGCGAAGTAGGCGTGGGTGGCGTACTCGCTCACCAGTCGGTAGGGGATGGCGAACTCCGGGTCCCAGCCGCAGAACACGTCGGCGGTGTACAGCACAGCCTGCCGCTCGTTCAGATGGGCCAGCACTCGCTCCAGCAATCCCGAGTAGTGGTCGCCGTCCAGCTGGTTGAAGTCCGCCTTCCACCACACGTCGTCCACCAACTCAGGCCAGGCCACCGCAAAGGTGTCCTGAACGGGACGGCCGGTACACGTGGGGTCGGAGTAGAAGATCAGCGGCCCGTCGGTGCCCAAAGCAGTGGCGAACGCCTTCTGGTCGTGCTCGCCTCCATCGATGCGGGTGCGGCCCCGGTCTCCGGCGATGGCGGCGGCGAACAGCTCGTCTTGGGTCAGCCCGGCCCGGATGTTTACCGAGTCCAAGCCGAAGCGAGCGCCTAGCTGGTCGGCAACCGAAGGGCTCACGCGGGCTCCGGGTCGCCGGCGGCGGTGAGGAACGATGGGGTGCCCATGTCTACCTCTGAGCCCAACCGCAGACGGGTGGCTTGCCCTTCATCCAGATCGAACAGCACTCGCTGGCCTTGGCGCAGCATCCGGAACACCGATCCCTCTAGCGCATCGGCAGCCAAGTCGAACTCGGCCAGGTCGGTGTCTCGCACCACAACGCCAAGACCGGTTGCGGGATCGTATGCCTTGATCACACCCTGCACAGGGACTCTTTCTGACAGTGATCGGGGATTATGGCAGGGTAATGGCTGGTCCAGACGGTTCGCGAGTCGGGCAGGCTCGACTAGGTAGCATCGCGGAGCATGACGGCAAACCGGCTGGGCGCCGATGGATTGCGGGCGGCGATGGAGCGGTACCGAGACGTCCTCGGCATGCACCGGGACGTCATCAACCAGCTCAACGTTTACCCGGTTCCCGATGGCGATACCGGCACCAACATGGCGCTCACCCTGGAAACGGTGGTGGCCGAGGTGACCGGCGCTGGTGAGGGGATGGCCGAGGTGTGCCACGCCATCAGCCACGGATCGCTCATGGGGGCTCGGGGCAACTCTGGAGTGATCCTGTCGCAGATCTTGCGCGGCTTGGCCGACACGGTGGCCGCTGCCGGCCATATGGATCCCCCTGTACTGGCCGGTGCGCTGAAACAGGCTTCGGCCGCGGCCGACGAAGCGGTATCCACCCCGGTGGAGGGAACCATCCTGACTGTGGTGCGGGATGTGGCGACAGCCGCCTCCGAGGCGGTTGAGGTGGGCGTCGACGGTCTCGTCCAAATGGTGGAGGAATGCCAGCGGGCGGGGCGGGCCTCACTGGACCGCACCCCGGAGCTGTTGCCGCAACTCGCCCGGGCCAATGTGGTTGACGCCGGGGGAGCAGGGTTTCTGCTCTTTCTGGATGCGCTGATCACCGCGATGGACGGCCGGCCGCTGCCCGACCCGCCGCCGGTGGACCCAACCGCGGGGGTGGGCGCGGCGGTAGCCGGGGCCGATGACCCCCATGGCGCCGTAGACGACGTCGACGGCACGCGCTACGAGGTGATGTTCTTCTTGGAGGCCGAAGACGACCGCATCGGCGACTTCCGGTCCGCCTGGGAGGCCCTGGGTGATTCCATCGTGGTGGTGGGTGGCGATGGCCTGTGGAATTGCCACATCCACAGCAACGACATCGGGGGGAGCATCGAAGCGGGCATCGGCGTCGGCCGCCCGTTCGAAATTCGGGTGACCGACTTGTTCGAGCAGGTTGAGCACGTCGAGTCGCTAGTCGAGGCTGAGATTGGCGGGACGGTCACCACCGTTGCTGGCGAGCCGGTGCGCACCGCGGTTGTTGCGGTATCGGTGGGAACAGGTGTGCGCCGCATCTTCGAATCACTGGGGGTTCGAGCGGTCATCGCCGGTGGCCAGACCATGAATCCCTCTACTGAGCATTTCGTGCAGGCCGTCGAGCAGCTCGACGCTTCCGAGATCGTGTTGCTGCCCAACAACAAGAACATCGTCCCGGTGGCCGAACGGGTAGACGAGTGCACCGATGCCACCGTGCGAGTGGTGCCCACCCGGGGCATCGCCGAAGGCCTGGCCGCCTTGATGGCCTATGACCCGTCGGCCGGTGCCGAACAGAATCTGTCGGCCATGGGCGAAGCCGCCGCCGACGTGGTGACCGGGGAGGTCACCCAAGCGGTGCGCGACACCGAAAGCGAGCTGGGACCCATTGCCGCGGGCCAGTGGTTGGGACTGGATCGAGGCGGCCTGCGGGTGGTGGCCCCAAGCGCGGCTCAGGCGGCCACCGGGCTCTTGGACGAGCTCATCGACGACAGCCATGAGTTGGTCACGGTCATCTCCGGCGCGGATGCCACGACCGAGGAGGTCGACGAAGTGGTCGCTTGGCTGGCCGAGCACCATCCCGCGGTGGAAGTGGAGGTCCACGAGGGCAGCCAGCCGCTCTATCCGTTCTATTTCGGGGTGGAGTGACCCTGTCATCGGTGGTCAGCTCTGACCAGGAGGTGGCCGATCGGCCTCCGCTGACGATGGCCGATTTCAAGGCCATGAACGTCGAAATACTGAGCGGTGTGGGTCGAGCCAAAGCCAAGGCGCTAGCCGCGGTCGAGGTGGAATCGGTGCTGGATCTTCTGACCTATTACCCCCGTCGCTACATCGACCGCACCAACCAAGCAACAATCTGCGACCTGGAAGACGGTGTGGAGGCCATGGTGATGGCTCGAGTGGAGAGCGTGTTCACCAAGAAGCTCCGGGGCGGCCGTTCGATGGTCAGGGTGTCGGTCAGCGATGACACGGGCCGCTTGAGCCTGGTCTTCTTCAACCAGCCGTGGCGGGCTCAGCAGCTCTCCGAGGGTCAGGAAGTGGTCGTCTTTGGGAAGCTGGACCGATATCGGGGCCAGGGTCAGATGACCAATCCCATTGTCGACCTTGTCGGAGATGAGACGGGGCGAATCGTGCCGGTGTACCCCCAGTCGGGCAAGGCCGGACTCCAGACCCGGGAGATACGGCGGTGGGTAGATGAGGCACTGCGACGCTCCGAGCCGAGGGGCATCAGCGATCCGGTTCCCGAACCGCTGCGAACTCGCCACAGCTTGATCGACCGCCACCAGGCCATCGACAGCATTCATCGCCCAGAGACCATGGATGTCCACTACGCCGCCCGGAATCGGCTGGTGTTCGACGAGCTGCTCCGGCTCCAACTCAAGCTGATCATGCGCAAGCGGGCAGTGGAGCAGTCGGCCGTGGGCATCAGCCATGACACCAGCGGAGAGCTTGTCGATCGGTTCACCAGCTCGCTGGGGTTTCCCCTGACCGGCGCCCAGCGGCGGGTGATCGGCGAAGTGACAGCAGACTTGGCTCGCCCGGTGCCCATGCATCGCCTCTTGCAGGGAGATGTGGGGGCGGGCAAGACCGTGGTGGCAGTGGTAGCCATGCTCACTGCGGTGCAAGGCGGCCACCAAGGCGCGTTGATGGCACCAACCGAGGTGCTGGCCACCCAGCACTACTTGGGAGTTCGGACTCTGCTTGACGGGCTGGTGGTGCCCGCGTCCGACTCGCTGTTGGCCGATCGGCCCTTGCGGGTGGCGCTGCTTACCAATCAGACCGCGGGCGCCGAACGGATCCGCATCCAGGAGTCCTTGGCCTCAGGAGCAATTGACATCGTGATCGGCACCCACTCCCTCATTCAAGAAGGGGTGGACTTCTCCTCGCTTGGAGTGGTGGTGGTGGATGAGCAGCACCGGTTCGGAGTGGAGCAACGGGCTGCGTTGCGGGCCAAAGGCTCCCAAGCGGCCTCTCCCGATGTGCTGGTGATGACGGCCACCCCCATTCCCCGAACCGCGGCCATGACAGTGTACGGCGACCTGGACGTGTCCACGCTGGATGAGATGCCCCCAGGGCGAACCCCGATTGCCACCCGATGGGCCCGAACCGCACCCGAGGAAGCCGAGGTGTGGGAGCAGGTCAGAGACGAAATCGGGCAGGGCCGACAGGCCTATGTGGTGTGTCCGCTGATCGAGGAGTCCGACAGCATCGAAGCCCGGTCGGTTACCGAGACCTACGAGCGTCTTCAGGCCGATGAGCTGGCCGGACTGCGGGTTGGGCTGCTTCACGGCCGGCTCACCCCGGCGGAGAAGGAATCGGTGATGGATCTATTCCGAAGCGGGGGCATCGACGTGTTGGTGGCCACCACCGTGATCGAAGTGGGGGTGGATGTGCCCAACGCCACCATCATGGTGATTGTGGACGCCGACCGTTTTGGGATCGCGCAGCTTCACCAGCTCAGAGGTCGAGTTGGTCGGGGTACCCACGAGTCGTGGTGCTGCCTATTGGCTGCCGACGCGGTGGGGATTGCCGCTGAGCGGCTCCGGGCCCTGGTGGAGACCACCAACGGGTTCGAGCTGGCCGAGGCCGATTTGGAATTGCGGGGGGAGGGCACCATCTTGGGCGAGCGCCAAAAGGGCCGAAGCGACTTGCAGCTGGCCTCGTTGCGCCGGGACAAGGATTGGGTGGTGTGGGCTCGTCAAGCAGCCGGGGAGATGTTGGACGACGACCCCGACCTCCAACGGCACGCCGAGCTGCGCGCCGAAGTGGAGCTGTTGCTGGTAGACGACGACGCCGACTACTTGATGAAGAGCTGACACCCTGGGAGGCACTGTGTTGGAAATTGTGCGGATGGGCTTAGAGAGGCGGGAGCAGATCGCGGCTATCTGGGCCGACGCCTTCGAGCAAGATCCGCTAATGAAATGGGTGTTTCCCGATAATGCCACTCGGGTGAAGTCGCTGCGGCGCTGGTGGGCGTTCTCCCTCGACCATCAGCCACCCGGCTCTGAGCTGCACGGCACCCGGATCGATGGCTGCGTGGCCTACTGGCAGCCACCTCGGAGTGGGAATGACTCGTCAGCAGAGCCAGATGCGGCTGATCTCGGGGAGTCAGATGGCCATAGGGCGTTTGTCGCCATGATGACCGAGCTCTTGGGGGAGCTGGCCTCGTCTCGGATGGAGGCTCTGGGCCAGATGCACCAGGCCCGCCTGTCTGAGCCCCACTGGTACTTGGCCGTGCTGGGTACGTCTCCCGACCAGCAGAGCCAGGGACACGGAGGCAAGGTTCTGGCCCCAATGCTGAATCGCTGCGATCGAATGGGCGAGTTGGCCTATCTGGAGTCGAGCAACCCGGCCAACGTGGGCTTCTATCGCCGCCACGGCTTTGAGTCAGTTGGCGAGTTCGTGCTGGGCGAGGGAGTACTCATCACTCCCATGGCCCGAGAACCCCGCCCCCCCGAGTAGCCATGACGCTGCGCATCATCGCCGGGGAGGCCAGGGGCCGTCGGTTGAGCACCCCAGAGGGCATAGACGTGCGTCCCTCCACCAGTCGGGTTCGCGAAGCCGTGTTCAATTCCTTGCACAGCATGGGATACCTGCAAGGTGCTGTTGTTCTGGACCTCTTTGCCGGATCAGGGGCTCTGGGACTGGAAGCCGTATCGAGGGGCGCGGCCTCGGCAACATTTGTGGAGTGTGCACCGGCGGCGTTGGCCGCGTTGCGAGCGAACATCGAGGCCACGGGGTTCGACGATCGCTGTCGAGTGGTGCCCGGCGATGTATGGGAGGAGCTTCCCCGACTCGGTGATGGCTATGACGTGGCCCTCTGCGATCCTCCCTATCAATTCGACGCCTGGCCAGAACTGCTGTCCCAGATTCCCGCCGATGTGGTGATGGCTGAGTCTGATCAGGCTGTGGTTCCAGGATCCGGCTGGGATGTCATCAAACAGCGCCGCTACGCGGGTACCGTTGTGGTGATTGCAAGCCAGCAATAGCAACGACAGACCCCAGGAGAACCCTTCGTGACGCGCGTCCTGTTTCCCGGATCGTTCGACCCGATACACAACGGGCACATGGAAATCGTGGAGACCGCGGCGCGTCTGTTCGAGGAGGTGATTGTGGCCGCAGTGCACAATCCGCAGAAGACTCCTCTGTTCGAGTTGGAAGAGCGTCAATCGATGTTGGATGAGTGCTTCGCCCACTTGCCCAATGTGCGGACCACCCTGTTCGCCAGCCTGGTGGTGGATCTGGCCCGAGAAGAAGGGGTCGACTTCATTGTGAAGGGCCTCAGAGCGGTTTCCGACTTTGAGAACGAGCTTCAGATGGCCCAGATGAACCAGGCCATCTCCGGGGTTCACACGCTGTTCATCCCCTCAGCCAGCAAGCATTCGTTCCTGGCATCCAAGCTCATCCGCGAGCTGGCTCGCTTCGGAGAACAAATTGACTCCATGGTCCCGCTTCCGGTGGCCAAGCAACTGATGGAGAGATATCGAGATGACTGACGTGGTTCCGCTTCCGGTGGCCAAACGTTTGATCGAGAGGTACCAAGATGGCTGACATCGATCCCAATACATCTGCAACCCACCAGGCAGTGGCCGGGACGTTTGTGGACCCCGAGTTCGACTTGCTGCTGCGACGGGCAATTGAGCTGGTGGATACCGCCCGCCCCATGCCGCTGTCGGCTTCTTCCATGATCAACAAGGACGAAGTTCTCGAGCTGCTTCAGAGCTGCTTGAACCGTCTTCCCGAGGAGATGCGGGCAGCTCGTTGGCTGTTGAAGGAGCGTGAGGACTTTTTGAAGAGGGTCCACCGGGAGGGCGACGAGATCTTGGTGGCCGCCCGGTCGCAGGCTGAGGCCATGGTGCAGCGCACGGAGGTAGTCAAGGCGGCTGAACAACGGGCCCGGAGAATGGTAGAGGAGGCCGAGGCCACCGCCCGCAGACTGCGCTTGGAGACCGAGGACTATTGCGATACCAAATTGGGTAGTTTCGAAAACGCCCTCGAGCGCATCTTGAATACCGTCAAGGAAGCCCGGTCCCGGCTGCAAGGCGACCCGCTTGCCGATCTGGTTCGGGCCTACGATTCCGAGCCGGAACCAGAGCCCGACGACGGCTTTTTCGATCAAGACACCGTGGGCTGAACCGCGGGAGGAGGCACCATGTCGAGGCAGCTGGTCGTGCCGGTGGCAGAATTGCTGCGCCGTCCCGGCTCGCAACGGGAGATCTCCCTCCAGGCCCACTTCGACGACCTGTCCAACTCCGACGCCGTGGTACACGGGCCGGTTGATCTCCACCTCCATCTGGAGTCGGCCATTAGCGGTCTGGAGGTGAGCGGCTCGCTTCATGCTGGATGGCGCGGGTCATGTCGACGGTGTCTGGAGCCCATTGAGCAGACAGTGCAACAGGATCTGCGGGAGATGTACGCCAGCGCCCCGACCGATGAAGAGACGTATCCGATTCACGATGGAGAAGTGGACTTGACCCCGATGGTGCGCGACAGCCTTGTTCTCGCTCTGCCCATCGCCCCACTCTGCTCGGACAACTGCCTCGGGCCGGCCCCTGATGACTATCCGATGAACCAACCTGAGCCCACCGGCGATGATCGCCCCAAGGATCCCCGATGGGCTGCGTTAGACGCGCTGCAAACGGGCCAGTAGATTTATTAGTCGCGTCAGCGCCGGATTCATCCGCGGCGCGGCATTCTTTCTCCACACCTAGGACCGTTCGATGGCTGTACCCAAGAAGAAAACTTCCAAGGCCAAGGGCCGAAGCCGCCGGGCCGCGGCTTGGCGAGTATCGGCACCAGCGCAGAGCACGTGTCCCCGCTGTGGAGCGGTCAAGCGGCCGCACCGGGTGTGCGGGGTGTGCGGGTGGTACGCCGGCCGCGAGGCCATGGAAGTGGCCTGAGCCCTTCCATACCGCCAATTGGCCATATCGCAATTTGCCATGTCGCAATTTGCCAAATCGCAATATGAGAGGGTCCTTTGACATCGCTTCCCGTTGCCGTTGATGCAATGGGGGGCGACAATGCCCCTCAGTCGGTGTTGGCTGGTGTCCGAATCGCGGCTGAGCAGGGCATTCCCGTGTTGCTGGTGGGTCAACCCGAGCAACTGCCCGATGACGGCGAGTTCGAGGTGGTTCCCGCGTCGCAAGTGATCTCCATGGGGGCCGAAGCGGCGTCCAGCGTGCGAAAGATGAAAGACTCTTCTGTGGTGCGGGCAGCCGAAGCGGTTCGCGATGGCCGCGCCTCTGCCATGGTCAGCGGTGGCAATACCGGAGCGGCCATGGCGGCGTCCCTGTTGAGGATGGGGCGTATCCGGGGTGTGTCCCGTCCCGCTATCGCCACGCCGATCGTCGTTCCCGGCCGTGCTTGGCCAAACGTGATGCTGGATTCGGGTGCCAACACCGAGTGCAGCGCGGAGTGGCTGGTGCAGTTCGCCCAGATGGGTGCGGTGTACTGCCGCGACCGCTGGGGGGTTGCAGAGCCCCGAGTCGGGCTCTTGTCCAACGGGGAGGAGGCCGGCAAAGGATCGCCCTTGGTCAAGGAGGCCTTTGAGTTGTTGGAGGACAAAACCTGGCAAGCCCGGACGGGTGCGGTGTTCGCCGGCAATGTCGAAGGACGGGACCTGCTGGAGGATCTGGTGGATGTGATCGTCACGGACGGTTTCACCGGGAACGTCGCCCTCAAGACCGCTGAGGGCGTGGCCAAGCAACTAATCAGCGCACTGTTGGAGGCGTTCGACTCCTCTGAAGAGGCCAGGCAGGGGGCCGAGATGCTGGCACCCGCGCTGACCCCGCTCTATGACAAGTTCAACCCCGATTCGGTGGGTGGTGCCATCCTCCTCGGGGTGAGGGGTGTCACGATCATCAGCCATGGGGCGTCGTCCCCAAGGGCATTGGCCAATGCCATAGAAGTGGCCCATGAACTGGCCGAACGCGACACTGTGGGGTCATTGCGCCGGATTTTGTCCTCCGAATAGGGATTCCCTCAGTCCTTGGTGGGTAAGGAGAGGGACAAGCTGGCGTATACTTGTCGGGCGCCGAGTTGCTGAACCGCCCCGGAGATGCCGTGCCATCCGAAACCCATGTCGAACAGAGCCCGCTAGATCGCGACGGGGTTTTGACCCTCGTTACTGAATGCCTGGCCGACATCTTGGAGATTTCCCCGGACCGGATCACCGAAGGACAGGCATTTGCCGACGATCTCGACGCCGATTCACTTGCTCTCATCGAGCTCGTGGAAACCCTGGAAGAGGAGTTGAGCGAGAGGACTGTTGGCTTCAGCATCGATGACGAAGACCTGGAGGATCTCAAGACGGTGCGAGACGCCGTCGACTATGTCCACGGCCGCCTGAGCCGAAGCTCCTGACCGCTGAATCCGACATCGCTGCTCTAGCCGATCGCCTCGGCTACCAATTCGCCCGGCCCAGCTTGCTGGTCGAAGCGTTGACCCACCGATCCTGGTGTGCCGATCATGCCGGCACTTCCTCCAACGAGCGTCTGGAATTCTTGGGTGATGCCGTTTTGGCTTTGGTGGTAACCGACCACATTTACACCGCCTACCCCGAAATGGCCGAAGGCCAATTGGCGCCGCTGCGAGCTGAGGTGGTCCGGGCCGAAGCCTTGGCCGATCTCGCGGTCGAGTTGCAGTTGGGGAAGGCGCTACGCCTGGGTCGCGGTGAAGAGGCGTCCGGAGGGCGGGAAAAGCTGTCAATCCTCTCCGATGCCATGGAAGCGGTGATCGGCGCGGTCTATCTGGATGCCCCGTGGGAGAAACTCATCGAGTTGGTTCGGGGATGGCTGGATGATCGCATCGCCGCGGCATCTGAACGCCCGGGCATCAGGGACTTCAAGACGAGGTTGCAGGAGTACTGCGCCCGCAGCGGTCAAAATGCCCCTGAGTACCGCCTGACGGAGAAGGGACCCGACCACGCCAAGCAGTTCCTCGCCGTTGTGCATGTGGGCGGTGAAGAACGAGGTCGAGGCCGAGGTCGGTCTAAAAAGCAAGCCGAGCAGGCCGCTGCTGCCTCGGCCTGGCAAACCCTGAACCATGATGAAGTGGCCGCTGTCTCTGGAGCAGCTCCGTGATCTCGGCAGGAGCAGAAGTGGTAGAAGGAGAAGGACTACGAGGAGTGATCCGATGATCGCACTACCCGAAATCGAGACCATTCGCCGCGACCTGGACAGAGAACTGTCTGGTCTTCGCATCAAGTCTGTGGAGGTCTTCGAAACCGGGCACGCCAAGCGGTCCGGAGGGGCAAAGAAGCTTGCGGCCCGGCTGGAGAAGATGAAGATCACCAATGTCCGCCGTCGGGGGCTGTACTTGACTATGGGTCTGGACAGCGAGGATGTGGTGGTTGCTCATCTGGGCAGTGGAGGCCAGCTCCGACGCCACGCCAACCGAGACAGCATTGAGCCCAATACCGCGGTGGCGATCACCTTCACCAAGAGCGGGCAGCTTCGACTGGTAGACGGAACTGGCGATGCCACACTGTTCTTGGCCAATGCCGAAAAGCTGATTGAGGAAGTCCCCGAGTTGGGGGGACTGGGGATTGATCCCCTCGAACAGCCGGTGCCGTGGCGGATGTTCGGCGAGATCCTTTTGGCCCAGGACGCCAAGCTGAAAGCCGTGCTGACCGATGACCGCGTGGTGGTTGGACTGGGTGAGATGTACTCAGACGAGATCTTGTTCGCAGCTGGTTTGCGGTTCGACCGCCTGCCGAACTCCTTGGGACCTCAAGAGGTCAGGCGATTGCATCGGGCGATGGTGGAAACCTTGCACGATGCGGCCAAACACCGGGGAGCCACTTTGGAGGATGGCTTCTACGTGGACGTGCACGGAAAGCCGGGCGGCTACGAGGAGTACCTCAACGTATTCAAGCAGGCCGGCAAGGGCGGACGGCCTTGCCCCCGCTGTCATCGCCCGATCCAGAAGTACCGCTTCCGCCGCCGGTGGACGTACTACTGCGAGCAGTGCCAGATCTGACCCGCCGCCTCCATTCAGCCAACTCGGCGTAGTTCCACAAATCGCGTCCTTCGGCTGGGTAGGGTCGATTAGGTGTTCTTGAAGGCGCTGACGCTCAAGGGGTTCAAGTCTTTCGCCGATACGACCACGCTGGTATTCGAGCCCGGCGTGACGGTAATCGTTGGGCCCAACGGCAGCGGCAAGTCCAATGTGGTCGACGCGGTGGCCTGGACTCTGGGGGCCCAAGCCCCGACGTCGGTTCGCTCGGCCAAGATGGAAGACGTCATCTTCGCGGGAACTGCCTCTCGAGCGGCGTTGGGTCGGGCGGAGGTGTCGCTGAGCATCGACAACTCTTCACGCCTGCTGCCTATCGAATTCGAAGAGGTCACCATCACTCGGACGCTGTTCCGGAGTGGGGACAGCACGTATGCCATCAACGGAGTGCCCTGTCGGCTGCTCGACATTCAGGAACTGCTGAGCGACTCCGGCGTTGGCCGCCAGCAGCACGTGATCGTCTCCCAGCGCCAGATCGAAGGGGTTCTGAGCGCCCGGCCTGAAGACCGTCGGGCTGTCATCGAAGAGGCCGCGGGCGTGTTGAAGTATCGCCGCCGCAAGGAGAAGTCGGAACGGCGGCTGGCGGCGTCTGAGGCCAACCTCACCCGGCTATCCGACGTGGTGCGAGAGATTCGACGCCAGTTGCGGCCGTTGGAGCGTCAAGCCGAGGCCGCCCGGCGACACGGAGGCCTTCTGGCAGAACTGGGCGGTCTACGCCGCCATCTCGCGGGGCAGGAAATCGACCAGCTTCGCCGGCGGGTTCGCCAGTTGACCCAAGACCAGGCGGCCGATCGCCGGGAGATGGAGCAACTGGCGGTGCAGGTGGAGGCCTTAGACCGAGACCTGGCCGCGGCCGAAACTCAATTGTCAGCGGCCGACGGGCAGGACATCAGCGACGCGCTTATGCGCTTCGAGGGGCTCACCGAACGGCTCCGAGGGATGGAGGCGCTGATGTCGGAGCGCCGTCTGCGCTTGCAGCGGGAGCGAAATGCCGGAGTGGACGAGGATGTGGTGGCCACATTGGAGGCCGAGTCAAACCGACTGGGCAGAGAACTGCGCGACGTTGAAGACGCTGCGACGGCATTGGCACCCGATGAGGCTGTAGTGGCTGATGCCGAAGAGCAGTTGGAACAGCTTCGTCTGTTGTTCGACGAGCGGTGGGGCGACCAGAACCTGCCGTTATCGGTTCCGGATGCCCCCAGGATCAAAGGCGAGTTGAGAATCTTGGAGGCGTCGATCCAAAGGGATCAAGCTGAATCAGACCGCTTGGGCCGGAACCTTGAGGAGCTGGAAGGGCGTCAGCAGGCGTTGGTGGAGGAGCTGGACCGAAGCTGGGCTGAGGCCAGGAGCATGGAAGAGGCTGAGCAGTCCCAGCGACACGAGCTCGACGGCGCCGATCGGTTGGTAGACGAGGCCCGAGCGGCGAGCGAGCATCAGAGAGCCGTGCTTGCCGAAGCGGTTGGGGAACGCCATGCGTGGGAGGCACGGCGGGAGGCTCTCTCCCTCGCCTTGGACGAGGCACGCGATCAGTCTGGTGCCCAGCGTCTGGCCGGCATCGATGGTGTGGTGGGCACGCTACTCGAGGTTGTCGACATCGATCGGGGGTGGGAGGCGGCCTTTGAAGCTGCGGCGGGCGAAGCGGTAGCCGCGGTGGTTGCCACCGATACCAAGGTCGCCATGCGAGCCATAGCCACCCTGGAAGCAGACAATGTGAGCGGGGCGGTCTTGGCCCTGAGCGGATCGGGTCCATCCGCGGCGACCCCGGCGGTCGGCGTTCCTCTGCGCTCCCATGTGCATTCCTCGGTAGCGGGCATGGACCAGCTGCTCGACGCCTTGGTTGGCTCGGTTGGGGTGGTGGAGAGCAGTGAGCAGGCGGCTGCGGCGGCAGTCGCCGATCCCTCCGCGGTGGTGGTAACCCGCCGGGGCGACCGGTTCTCCCCGTCGGGATGGAGAGTGGGCGTTCGGCGCTCAGGGGCCACCAGAGGTTTGCTGGAAGAAGCCGAGCAGGCATTGGCGCGGGCATCTGAAGCGGAGGACGCTGCCAAGCAAGATCTTGCGATTGTCGACCGCCAGCGAGAGGAGGCCGAGGAGCGAGCGGCCCAGGCTCGGCAGACGGCATCGATCCAGTCGGAGGCTCTGGAAACTGCCCGGGGGCGAGCCGCCGCGGTGGAACGGGAGCTGCGCGACGTGGAAGTGGGAATTGCTGCGTTCGGCCCCCGACGTGGAGAACTGGATGCCAGGATTGCCGAGGATCAGCGTCGGGCTGGCGAGCTGCAAGAGGAACTGCCCGAACACGAGGCCAGGGAAGCCGAGCATCAGGCGCGTGTAGAGAGCATGAACCGAGAACGCGATGAGTTGTCTCACAAGTCCCAGACCGTGAGCACCCTTCGCTCCGACTACAGAATAAGGGCCGCAGGGTTGGAAGAGCGCCGCCGCCTGCTATCGACACAGCGAGACGACATTGAGCGGCGGTTGAGCGAGATGGCTCAAGCTCGCGCCGAAGTTGCATCTCGACGGGAGGCCGTCGACTCGCGGCTAGCTGTCGTCGACCAACTCACAGAACTATTGGCTCGCAGGGTTCAAGAGGCAGACCACCAGCTTGAAGACCTTCGCCGCCGAAGGGCGCAGGAATCAGAGGCAGCTCGGGCCGCGGCCCAAAGGCTTCAGGATCTGCGAAGCCAGCGGGCTCAGGCCGAGGCTCGGCTGGGACAGTGCCAAGAACGGGACCGCAGCGCCGAGATTGAGTTGGCCGAGGCGGGGATCAGGCTGGAGGCGGCGGTCGACCGCTGCCGCCGAGAGCTGGACTGCGAACCCGGCGAGGCTGTGGCTGCGGAATGCCCTCCCTTGGAGCCGGGCGTTGCTCCCGCCGACCGGATCAGGGCTCTGGAGCAGGAGCTGCGCATTATGGGGCCTGTGAACCCGTTGGCGCTGGAAGAATACGAGGCACTCTCGGAGCGCTATGAGTTCACCCAGGGCCAGATTGACGATATTCGACAAAGCCGTAGGGAGCTCCGCAAGATCATTCGCAAGATCGACGAGGAGATCGTCAGCGTGTTCTCGTCGGCCTATGCCGATGTAGAGCGCAACTTCTCCGAACTGTTCCAGACGCTGTTTCCCGGTGGTGAGGGCAAGCTGCGGCTCACCCAGCCCGACGCCCTGCTGGACACCGGGGTGGATATCGAGGCCCGACCGTCGGGCAAGAACATCCGCCGCCTGAGCCTGCTGTCGGGAGGGGAGCGCTCCCTTACCGCGCTGGCCTTTCTGTTCGCGGTGTTCCGCAGCCGTCCTTCGCCGTTCTATGTCATGGACGAAGTGGAGGCGGCCCTCGATGATGTCAATCTGCACCGCTTCCTTCAGCTCATCGACGAGTTCCGAGCTGATGCCCAGCTGCTGATAGTCAGCCACCAAAAGCGCACGATGGAAGCGGCCGATTGCCTCTACGGCGTATCTATGAAGCCGGGGGGCAGCTCGAAGGTGCTTTCAGAAAAAGTGGTGGTAGCCTCAAAACCGAAGGTACTTCTCGAACAAGGCTGAGGACTCACCACCCAAGATGAGTAACGAGCCGCTGGAAACTCACCACACAAAATGAGCAACGAGCCCGACGATCCCCGGTCGGAGTGGGATCCCTTGGGGTGGGAACTGGAAGGCCCAGCCGAGCAGCCCAGAAACTTGCCAGCCCCCCGCACTGTGGAGGTGGTGTCTTGGGGGCCGACAGGAGATCGGTCGAGCCAACCCCGAAATCCCGCAGTGGTCATGCTGGTTACCTCGGTGGTCTTGGCCGTACTTGGACTGGTGGGCATCGGGATCGGCGTCGGCAGCGTCTTCTTCAATCAGGATGCCCCTCCTCCTGAGATAGTCGTGGTCTCCGGGCCGCAGGTGGTGAGTGCCTCGCCACAGGAATCGCCGCCGCTCCAGACACCGCTTGTCGTGGCACCCCCCGAACCGTCGCCGCCTGGCGAGCCCTCTGAGTCGGGCCAATCGGAGGCTCCCTTGGTGCTCGGCGATCCGGTGGTGGCGGTGGCCCGGGCGGTCATTCCCTCGGTAGTGCTCATTGAAGTGAACGTGGATGCATTGGATCAAGAATCCCCAGTGCTTCCTGATCTGAACCCGGATAGCCCTGACCTTGAGTCGGAGATCCCCGAGGATGCTCCGACCTACGGACAGGGCTCGGGGATCATCTACGACGCGTCCGGCCTCATTCTCACCAACGCTCACGTTCTCGGTGAGGCCGAGACGGTGAGGGTTCAATTTGCCGACGGGGTCCGGGCGGAGGGCGTTGTGGTGGGGACGGCACCGGCCATTGATGTGGGCTTGGTGAGGGTTGATACCGACATGACGCTGACGCCCGCGGTCTTTGCCGACCGGTCAACCGTCGAAGTGGGACAGCTGGCCGTGGCGGTGGGCAGCCCGTTCGGGTTGCAGCAGTCGGTGACTTCCGGGATTGTGAGCGCGGTGGGAAGAGCGGTAAGAGAGGGAACCGGCGACAGTGCCTTTGTGGAGATGATTCAGACCGATGCTCCCATAAATCGGGGCAATTCAGGGGGTGCCCTGGCCAATAGCAACGGTCAGGTCATCGGAATGAACACTCTTATCCAGACCGACGGTTCGTTTGGGAACATCGGATTGGGGTTTGCCATCCCCTCTGACATCGCCCTCAACATCGCGCAGCGCATATTGAGCGGAGAGAGCACCGAACTGGGATACCTGGGCGTATACGGAACTGATCCGGAGATCGGCCTTCCCGGTGCCCTGGTGGTGGAAGTGTCGCCCGACACTCCCGCCGAGCAAGCCGGGTTGGTGGCTGGGGATTTGATCGTGCTGATCGACGGTGAGGTGGTTTCAACGTTCACCGAGTTGGCGGCCAAGGTTCAGTTCCGCGTTCCGGGGACGGAAGTGGAGCTGGAGGTGGTCCGCGACGGCGAACACATCAATCTCACCGTGGTCATCGGCTCTCGGCCATCCTTCGAAGAGCCCGACGAGGAGTAAGGGTACGGGTGCGATTTCGGGATCGGTTGACAACCGCTCGGGGGACGTTTTCGGGATTCTTGACTTCGGTGGTCTCCCGAGGGGTAGACGACGACACTTGGGAGGAGCTGGAGGACGCGTTGATCCTGGCCGACGCCGGTGTTGGCACCACCACTGCACTGCTGGATCGGCTGAAGGAGCAGGCCAAGGCCGAGAAGGTCACCGATGCTGAGGAGCTCGTGGCCCTGCTCAAGGCCCAGATGGCCGAGAGCTTGGGGGGCCATGATCTCGAGCTGGGCATCGATGGCAGCCCCGCGGTGTGGTTGTTCGTGGGAGTGAACGGAGTGGGCAAGACCACGACCATTGGCAAGTTGGCTGCTCGAGAGGCGCAAAGCGGTCGCAAAGCGGTGCTTGCTGCCGGGGACACTTTTCGAGCCGCAGCCGCCGAGCAGCTGGGCCAATGGGCCGACCGGTCGGGTGCCCAACTGGTGAGGGGAGCGGAGGGGGCTGATCCCAGCTCGGTTATCTTTGACGCCATCGAACACGCCTCGGCGACCGGCGTGCCACTGGTTCTGGCCGATACAGCTGGCCGTCTGCATACCCGCACCAACTTGATGGAGGAACTGTCCAAGATCTACCGAGTGGCTGGCAAGGGGCCGGGAACGGTTACCGAGGTGCTGTTGGTGATCGACGCCAGCACCGGCCAGAACGGTCTAGCCCAGGCTCGCCGCTTCACCGAGTCGGCTGAGCTGACCGGCGTGGTGCTCACCAAGCTCGACGGGTCAGCCAAGGGCGGCATCGTTTTGGCCGTTCAAGACGAATTGGAGATCCCGGTGAAGCTGGTCGGTCTGGGGGAGGGAATCGACGATTTGGTGGAATTCGACGCCGACGAGTTTGTCGAGGCCCTGTTCTCCTAGCGCTTCCCTTCCCGTCGGATGTCTAACCCGCACCGCTAGCGCGTAGTCTGGGCAGCCCATGTTCGACACGCTGAGCAACCGGTTCGAGGGCATTTTCAAGCGCATGCGGGGTCTGGGGACCCTGCGGGAGAGCGATGTAGACGAGGTGCTGCGCGAGATCCGCCTGGCTCTGTTGGACGCCGATGTCAACCTCCACGTGGTCCGCGGCTTCCAAGACCGGGTCCGCGAGCGGTGCGTGGGGGCCGAGGTTCACAAGGCCCTCAACCCGGTTCAGCAGGTGATCAAGTTCGTTCATGAGGAGCTGATCGCTGCCTTGGGTGGTGAGACCCTGGAGATCTCCCATCCGGCCAAACCACCCACGGTGGTGCTGTTGGCCGGGCTTCAGGGTTCGGGCAAGACCACCAACGCGGCCAAATTGGCCTCTTGGTTCAAACAGCAGGGCCGCAACCCCATGTTGGTGGGGGCCGACTTGCAGCGGCCTGCCGCGGTTGAGCAGCTCCGCACCTTGGGGGCTTCCATCGAGGTTCCGGTGTACAGCGAGCCCTCCGATCCGATTGCTGTGGCCCGGCAAGGTGTGGCTGAGGCCGTGGCTTCCAGCCGGGACGTGGTGATCTGCGACACCGCCGGTCGGCTGGCCATCGATGACGAGATGATGGACCAGATCGGGCGGATATCCGACGCCATCGATCCCCACTACACCTTCCTCGTGGTCGACGCCATGACCGGCCAGGACGCGGTGGCTACTGCCGAGTCGTTCCACGCTGCTCTTGAGCTCGACGGGGTGATCCTCAGCAAGGTGGACGGCGATGCTCGCGGCGGCGCGGCGCTGTCGGTGAAGGAAGTAGTCGGCCGGCCTATCGCCTTCTCCTCCACTGGCGAGAAGATCGACGAGTTCGAGCTGTTCCATCCCGACCGGGTGGCCAGCCGGATTCTCGGCATGGGCGATGTGCTCACCCTGGTGGAGAAGGCCGAACAGGTGTATGAGGAGGCCGAAGCCGAGACGGCTGCCACCAAACTGCTGGAGGGAGAGTTCACCCTGGAGGACTTCTTGGAGCAGATGCGCCAGCTCAAGAAGATGGGCTCGCTCCAGAATCTGGTGGGGATGCTTCCCGGTGCGCCCCAGGAATTGCGCAAAGCCGAGATCGAGGATGATCGAATCGCCCAAGTTGAGGCCATCATCTGCTCGATGACCCCTGAGGAGCGGGCCGCGCCCCGGATGATCGACGGTTCACGCCGTCAGAGGATCGCCGTTGGTTCAGGTACCCGCCCCTCGGAGGTCTCCCAGCTCTTGCGGCAGTTCAGCGAGGTGCAGCGG
Source organism: Acidimicrobiia bacterium (assembly GCA_022826705.1). Taxonomy (GTDB): domain Bacteria; phylum Actinomycetota; class Acidimicrobiia; order Acidimicrobiales; family Bin134; genus Poriferisocius. The sequence continues at coordinate 50,331 of JAJDUJ010000030.1, forward strand.
ATGATGAAGCGGATGGGGAACAAAGGCCCCGGTTCGGGCCGAAAGAAGCCCAAGAAGGGCCGAAAGGGGAGTCGTGTGACGCCGCCGGGCGGCCAGCAGAAGAAGACGGGCAAGTCCAAGTTGACCTTACCGGGCTTGGAAGACGGAGAATTCGATCTCTCCTCCCTGAGATAGCCCATAGAGATTTTCGGCGGGTAGAGTTTTCCCATTCCGGCGGTCGGCGCCGGTTCGTGCTTGCACTGGCACTGATGACGGGACAATCGGGCTCAGGACGCCCAATGGACCCAGGAAGACAGAAGGGCTGACCGGCTTGTGGCAGTAAGACTCCGGCTGATGCGGATGGGCAAGAAGAAGCAGCCCACGTACCGTGTGGTGGCCGCCGATTCCCGCAAAGCCCGCAATGGGCGATTTATCGAGATTGTGGGCACCTATAACCCCCGCCAAGAGCCGTCCTTGGTTGAGATCGACAATGAGCGGGCATTGCACTGGCTTCGCCATGGCGCTCAACCCAGCGAGCGGGTACAGAAGCTGCTGGTCATCTCCGGCGCGTGGGAAGAGTTCACCGGTGAAGCCGGACCGCCGAAGATTGCTCCTACGACAGTGACGAAGGCCGCATCGGCGGAGGATTCTGAAGCCGCACCCGCTGAGGCCGAGCCCGCTGAAGCTGCATCGGAGGTCGAGCCAGTGGAGGCGGCTGAGGATTCTGAGACCGAATCGGTGGATGCAGCTGACACTGCATCGGAGGCCGAATCAGCCGAAGACTCTGAACAGGACGCCGAAAAAACCGAGGACGGTGAATCGTGAGCGACACCGACTTTGGAGCCGAAGACCAGGACTACGAGGACGACGACTACCGCGACGAATACGAGGATGACGATTTCGATGACGATGGCGACATCAACACCATCGAAGTCCCCACTGCTCGAACCGTTCTGGAATTCCTGGTCAAGTCGGTGGTGGAGAACCCCGACGATGTTGAAGTGGAAGTAGTCGAACGACAGGGTTCGGTCTCGCTGGAGGTCACAGTGGCCGAGGGGGACATGGGCCGGGTCATTGGTCGCAGGGGCCGGGTGGCCAACTCCATTCGAACCATCGTGCGGGCCGCGGCCAGCAAAGATGGCAGTTCCATCGACGTCGAATTCGTCGACTGATCAACCTTCCGCACGACTGCAGAGTGGTGCGGACGCAGTTCCATCGACGTCGAATTCGTCGACTGATCAATCCGAGGCGCTCCTTCTGCTGGAGATCGGCCGTGTCGACCGGGCTCATGGAATCCGGGGAGAGGTCGTGGTCACGTTGTGGACCAACCGCCTTGAGCGACTGGAAGTCGGGGCCGTGCTCTGCGCTGACTTCGGTGAGCTCACCGTGGCAGAGGCCCGGCCCTTTCAGCAGCGCTGGATTGTGCAGTTCTCCGAGATCAGCGACCGGAGTACCGCTGAAACCTTGCGAGGCCTACTGCTGAAGGCGGAGCCCATATCCGATCCCGATGAGCTGTGGGTCCATGAGCTGATTGGCATGACAGTGTGCGAAACCGACGGTACAGAGCGAGGCTGGGTTGAAGCAGTGCAAGCCAACCCGGCCAGCGACCTGCTGGTTTTGGATTCCGGTGCTTTGGTACCCCTCACCTTTTTGCTGGAGCAAACCGGGGATCGATTGATTGTGGATGGGCCAGACGGTTTGTTCGACGAGATATGAGAGTCGACGTTTTTACCATCTTCCCGTCAATGTTCGAGGTGTTCTTGGGCTACGGAGTGATCGGGAGGGCGGTGGATCAGGGCCGGCTTGAAGTGCGTGTTCATGATCTCAGAGCGGGCGCGGGCGATCCCCACCGCTCGGTTGACGATTCCCCCTTCGGCGGCGGTGCGGGGATGGTGATGATGCCGGAGCCCCTGTTCAACTCGGTAGAGCAGGCCAGCCCGCCTAGACCTTTGTTCCTTCTGGGGCCGGCTGGACGGCAGTTTGACCAGGTCGTCGCCCAGGAGCTGGTCTCTGGGGGCGGTTTCTCGCTGCTATGTGGTCGCTATGAGGGGGTAGACCAGAGAGTTCGGGACCACCTCGTGGACGGGGAGCTGTCCTTGGGAGACTTCGTGCTGGCCGGCGGCGAGGTCGGGGCGATGGCGGTCATCGAGGCAGTGGGCCGGCTGATTCCCGGCGTTCTGGGCAACGAGATGTCGGCCGCTGACGAGTCGTTCAGCGATGGCCTGTTGGAGTACCCCCACTACACCCGGCCTGCTGAGTTTCGGGGCTGGACGGTGCCCGAAGTGCTGCGGTCGGGAGATCACGGTCGCGTGGACCGCTGGCGGAAAGCGCAGTCTCTGGCCCGAACGGTGGCCATGCGGCCAGACCTGATTGATGCCCGTGGTGGTTTGACCGACGCGGAGCAGGCGCTTTTGGAAGAGTTCGGCCTCGCTTGATCAAGGCGGGTATGATTTTCTCTTGCGCCCCAAAGCTTGAGATGGGCGCTGAAGTACTCACAAGAGGCGTGCCATGAATCCCACCGACATCGTCGATCGCGACACAAGACGCTCCGACATTCCCGAATTCAGTTCCGGCGACACAGTCAAAGTGCATGTCCGTGTGGTGGAGGGCAACCGCGAGCGGGTCCAGATATTCGAGGGAGTGGTCATCCGGCGACAGGGCAGCGGAATCCGGGAGACCTTCACCGTCCGAAAGGTGAGCTTCGGCGTGGGAGTGGAGCGCACATTCCCCATTCACTCACCCATCATCGCCAAGATCGAGATCGGCACCCGGGGCGATGTGCGCCGGGCCAAGCTCTACTACCTGCGCGATCGCATCGGCCGGGCCGCCCGGGTCAAGGAGAAGCGCTTCTAGCATCCCTCCGATCCAACTGTCACACCTGCCTCCTAGCGTGGGGGCATGGCATACCGACAGGCGCTGGGTCGCTGGGGCGAAGACCGCGTGGCTCGATGGTATCGCCGCCATGGGTTCGAGGTTCTCGAGCGCAACTGGCGGTGTCGGCACGGAGAGTTGGATGTGATCGTGAGGCGGGGGCCGATTGTTGCCGTCTGCGAGGTCAAGACCCGGTCGTCGCTGGCCTTCGGCTCTCCCGCCGAGGCTGTCGGATGGCAGAAGCAGCGGCGGATACGCCGGTTGGCTGTCCAGTGGTTGGCCGAGCAGGAGCGCTCGGGACCGGTGCAGCTTCGATTCGACGTTGCCGAAGTAATGGGCCGCGAGCTGCGGGTGATCGAAGGGGCGTTCTAATCCAGCCTCATCCCAGCACGGCCCACAAAATCAGCCCGATGCAAACCAACAGCCCGACGGCCACATACCAGTAGTCGAACCGGGTGCGTCGTTGCTTTCGTGTGGGGTCGAAGCCCATGGCCCTCAGTATCGTCCCCAGGGTGGAAGACAGGGAAGTTCGTGGTTTCCGGTTGGCTGCACTATCGCTGTGCATTGCCATAGCCGCGGGCTGCGCGTCGGGCACTTCACCTGAAGTGGAGGCGGGGCCAGATGGAACTCCCGACCCTGTCTTGGTTGAGGGCCGTTCGGTGTACAGCGATCGCTGCTCGTCATGTCATGGCGCCTCTGGGGGTGGTACTCGCAATGGTCCGCGGTTGAGCGGAGGCCGGCTGTTGCAGGCGTATCCCGATCCAGGCGACGCGGTCGCAGTGGTGTCGGAGGGCCGCGATCGCATGCCCGCCTTCGGCGGGCTCTTGACTGCTGGCGAGATCGACGCGGTGCTCCGCTACATCAACGAAGTCCTCTGAGAGGCTTTCGACCCCTCGCCCCTGTCGAGAGGGAGCAGTTGTCACCCCAAGCCGGTATGGTCGTGGGAGCGCGTGTGGCCAGCGCTTCGGGCCACCTTCCCGGCACGAGGAATCGTCCTCGAGAAAGCACCGAATGTGCTTGCCACCATTCCCGCCTCTGTCCTCGCCGGAATCACCGGACATCCGGTTTCGGTGGAGGTCCATGTCTCCATGGGCCTCCCAACGTTCACCGTGGTGGGCCTGCCCGATGCCGCTTGTCGGGAGGCTCGTGATCGGGTTCGAGCTGCCCTGCTCTCCAGCGGGGTCAATTGGCCACCGGGGCGGATAACCGTCAACTTGGCCCCTTCGGGGATCCGCAAAGAAGGTCCTGGGCTTGATCTGGCCATCGCCATGGGGGTGTTGGTGGCCGATGAACAGCTTTCTGCTGAAAGCTTGGCCGACACGGCCTTCCTGGCCGAACTGGGGCTCGATGGCAGGCTTCGAGCGGTACCCGGGGTACTGCCCCAAGTTCGCTGTTTGAATACTGCCAAAGTGGTAGTCGCTCCTGAGAGCGCCGCAGAGGCTGCCTTGGCCAAAGGTCCGGTGATCCGGTCGCCGGTCACCCTTAGCGAGCTCATCTCGGCAATCCGAGGAGAAGAAGCATGGCCTGATCCACCCGAGCCGGGGTCGGCGAATCCGCTGGATGAAATCGCAGACCTGGCTGACGTGAGAGGTCAGCACATGGCGCGCTTGGGCTTGGAAGTGGCGGCGGCAGGCGGACATCACCTGTTGATGATCGGTCCTCCGGGCGCAGGCAAGACGATGTTGGCCCGGCGGCTTCCCGGACTTCTGCCGCCGCTAGACGAGGCCACTGCCATCGAAGCCACCATGGTGCACTCGGCCGTCGGATTGAACCTGCCCTCCTCGGGACTGATACGGCGAGCTCCCTGGCAAGCGCCCCATCACTCTGCTTCAATGATCGCCTTGGTAGGGGGCGGGAGCAGGATGCTTCGCCCCGGTGCCATCAGCTGCGCCCATGGCGGCGTGCTGTTCTTGGATGAGATGGGAGAGTTCGGTCCCCAGGCTCTGGATGCGCTGCGCCAGCCCCTCGAGGAAGGGGTCATCCGAGTCAACCGCGCCGCGGCGGTGGCGTCGTTTCCTGCTCGATTCCTTCTAGTGGGGGCGATGAACCCGTGCCCGTGCGGGGAACTGGGACAGCCCGGCATGTGCCGGTGTACGCCCCTGGCCCGATTGCGCTACGCCCGGCGGTTGAGCGGGCCGTTGCTGGACCGCTTCGACCTGAGAATCCATGTCGGCCGGCCGGAGGTCAGCGACCTGTTCGACGCGCCACCAGGGGAGTCTTCGGCCGAGGTGAGGGCCAGGGTGGACCGGGTCCGAGTGGTTGCGCGCGACCGCGGGGTGGCATCCAACAGCGAATTGCCCGACGACGCCTTGGAAGAGTTCGCTCCGCTCGACCCAGAGGCCAAAGGCCTGTTCAGCAACGCCATCGCAGATGGCCGTCTCACCGCTCGAGGGTTCCAGCGGGTCCGGCGGGTCGCCCTGACCATGGCCGACTTGGCTGGGCAGGAACCCCCGCTCACTGGGGGCATCGTGGCGCAGGCGCTGTTCATGCGCACCGAACCGGTCACCGTGGCCCACGATCCCTGGAGTCTTGCCAATGCCCGGTGACCGAGCCTTGTCGAGCATTGGGTCGGTGACCCCTGGTGACTCGCCGATGCCCACCAGTGGGCACCTGGCCGCGGAGGACTTCGCCGCGGAGGACATTGCCGAGGGTGCCGGAGAGTTGCCGGTAGAGGCATGGCTTGTGGCCTTGGCCTCTCTGCCCGCAGTGGGACCGGCCCGACTGCGGGCGCTGCTGTCTGCGGGAAGCCCGGCCGAAGTGTGGGCCCGACTGCTGGGATCGCCACCTCCTGAGCTGTTGCGGGTGGCCGGCAAACGGGAACTGTACGAGCAGTGGCACCGCACCGCTGCTGGTCTCGATGTGGCCCAGTTGTGGGCACAACACCGAAAGCACGGCGTGGGGGTGGCTGCCTTGGGCACTCCCGGATATCCGTCTGCTTTGTCTTGGGACATAGACCCGCCCGCGGTCGTGTTCCACACTGGCGATCCCCAGGTGGTTGACGGTCCCCGCGTGGCCATCGTCGGCACTCGCCGATGTACCCGCTATGGCAGCGATGTGGCGTTTGAATTGGGCCGAGACTTGGCCTCAGCCGGTGTGGGCGTCGTCTCTGGTTTGGCCTTGGGCATCGATGCTGCCGCCCATGCCGGCGTTCTGGAGGCCAAAGCTGCTCCACCCATCGCGGTGGTGGGAAACGGCCTCGACAGGGTATATCCCGAGCGTAACCGAGCCCTCTGGCGGGCGGTGGCCGAGCAGGGTGTGCTGTTGGGGGAGGCTCCAGTGGGAGCACCGCCCGAACGATGGCGGTTTCCGGCTCGCAATCGCATCATCGCTGCCCTCGCCGATGTGGTTGTGGTGGTGGAGTCCCATGCCTCTGGAGGAGCCATGCACACGGTGACCGAAGCCGCAGCCCGGGATCGGGCTGTCTTGGCCGTTCCCGGACCGGTTCGCAGTTCCGCATCAGGGGGATGTCTAGAGCTGTTGGCCGACGGCTGCGCTCCTTGCCGCGACGCCGACGATGTTCTGCTGGCCTTGGGTTTGTCCGGTGCGGAGACATCCCGCTTGGACTCCCGCCCCGAACCCGGTCCTATCGGCCGGCAGGTGCTGGATGCACTGGGCTGGCAGCCCGCGGATGCCGAGCAGATCAAGAGCCGGACCGCTTTGCCCATGGTGCAAGTGGCCGGAGCGGTGGAGGAGTTGCGGGCGGCAGGTTGGATAGCAGTCTCAGGACGTTGGATTGAGCGGGTGGGCATTCCCCGGTGAGATGGCAAAGAACCCGTAGTCTTGAGAGTTGATGGGGTGGGATCTGGACGCCTTTGCCGCGTCGACCGCTTCGGTCAACGAAGACACCGCGGCGATGTACCGCCGTGAAGTCGCCGCGTTCTCCAATTGGCTGGCAAACACCGAAGTCAGCTCCAGCACGGCTGCTGGGGGGGAAACAGGTCCTGAAAGTGTCGACCTCCGCATGATCCGCAGGTATCTGGCCTACCTGAGCACGGAGGGCTACGCCCGGAAAACGGTGGCCCGAAAAGCCAGCGCCCTACGCCGTTATTTCCGCTGGGCGGAACGCACTGGCCGGGTGGCCGCCGACCCCACGATCGGTGCGATGACACCATCTCAAGAGCGATATCTGCCGCGGGTGCTGCGCTCTGAGGAATTGGGTGCCTTGTTGGACAAGCCACGAGCAGCATTGGCCGACGACAGCAGCGCTCGACGCCAACGCGACGTCGCGGTCTTGGAGCTTCTCTATGGCAGCGGCCTCCGGGTCAGCGAGGTGTGCGCCATCCGAGTCGGCGACGTCGATTTGGATCGTCAGCGCCTCACCGTGAACGGCAAGGGATCGAAGCAGCGGATCGTGCCGCTGAGCGAGCCAGCGTCCCTTGCTTTGGCGGAGTGGCTGGCCAATGGCCGGGGGGAAATGGCTGATCCCTCCACAGCCGGTGATGCCGTGTTCGTGAACCTGTCTGGGCGGCCGCTGAACACCCAAGGAGTGCGCCGGCTGGTCAATCGGGCAGCCAGCACGCAGACCAACCCCCATGCACTGCGCCACACCTTCGCCACCCACCTCCTTGACGGGGGGGCCGACCTCCGGCAAGTGCAGGAACTATTGGGTCACTCGGATCTGGGATCTACTCAGATCTACACCCATGTCAGCCGGGACCGGCTCCGCAGAGTAGTGGAGGACAGCCACCCGAGAGCCTGACTGCCGCGGTTTGCCGATAGCCTGAGCTCGCCTCCCCCCGACTTCAGAAGATCGAGGGGATGTCATGGTGCTGGTAATGCGCATCGGCGGGTTGGCGGCTGCCGCGGTATCGGCCTGGCTGACGCTGCAACCCGGCCCACCAGTCGTCCAGAGCCCACCGCACGTTGCTCAGGAATCTGTTGTTCAGAGCCAGGAGGTGGTGGAGCACTCCTTGGTGTATCGGTCTCCGGTGGAAGCAGAAGTGATCGATCCGTTCCGACCTCCGGCGCATGTGGGGGCACCGGGCAACAGGGGCTTGGAATACGACCCCGAGCCCGGATTGCCGGTTCGGGCGTCGGCGGAGGGGGAGGTGGTGTTCGCCGGATCGGTGGTTCACAACCGGTTTGTGACCGTGCTCCACCGCGACGGGCTACGCACCTCCTACGGGTACCTGGGTTGGATTGCCGTCGAAGAGGGCGACTGGGTGGCGCTCGGCCAGCAGCTTGGCACCACCTCTGAGCGGTTCTTTTTCAGCATCCGACACGGAGACCGCTATCTCGACCCGGCGTTGGTATTGACCGCCGGAAGGGTGCGGCTGGTGCCGCACCTTGAGCCCCGCGGTCGAAGTCGGCTTCCTGCTTATGGATAAGTCTTGTGGCTCGGCTATCGTGTACCCCGGCTTGGAAGCAGTTCCCGGCCGAAGAAATTACCGCCCGGGGCATCCCACGGTCGCCAATCGGTGCTGACCCCGGGTTTCGCTGAACCGCTGGGAGAGGAGAAAAGCCATGGCGCCAGTCGTGACGATGCGCCAACTGCTGGATGCCGGAGTCCACTTCGGACACCAGACTCGCCGTTGGAATCCCAAGATGCAGCGCTTCATTTTCGGTGAGCGCAACGGCATCTACATCATCGACCTGACACAAACGCTTGCCCGCATTGAGGCTGCCTACACATATGTACGCGACCTAGTGGCCGGAGGGGGTCAAGTCCTGTTTGTGGGCACCAAGAAGCAGGCCCAAGACAGCGTGCAGAGTTACGCAGAGCGTGTGGGGATGCCTTATGTGAACGAGCGGTGGCTAGGTGGTCTCCTGACCAATTTCGAGACCATCTCCAAGCGCATGGGCAAGATGAAGGAGTTCCAGCGCATGCGCAGCTCGGGCGAACTGGACGTTATGCCCAAGAAGGAGGCCCTTCTGATTTCCCGGGAACTGGCGAAATTGGAGCGGAACCTCAACGGCATCCGAGATCTGACCCGGCCCCCCGATGCGGTGTTCGTTCTGGATACCAAAAAGGAGCACATCGCCGTGGCCGAGGCGAACAAGTTGAAGCTCCCGGTGATCGCAGTAGTGGATACCAATTGCGATCCCGATGTGATCCAGTACGTCATTCCCGGCAATGACGACGCCATCCGCTCCGGCGAGCTGATGTGTCGGATTATCAGCGACGCCGTTCTTGAGGGTCGCTTCATCGCCCAGGGAAACAACGTTGCCAAAACCCAGCCTGATACTGATGCTCCTCAGCCCGAGGCCGTAGTCGAAGACAAGCCAACCGCCGAGGCTGCCCCTGAGGCGGCGGAGGCTGAGGTCCAAGAGGCTGCCCCTGAGGCGGCGGAGGCAACTGTCGAAGCCGAGCAAACCGATCTCCAGGAGCAAGCGTGAGTTCGTTTACCGCCCAAGACGTCAAGGCGCTGCGCGAGGCCACTGGCGCGGGAATGATGGATTGCAAGCGCGCCCTCACCGAAAGCGACGGCGACATGGAGGCCGCCACCCAATGGCTGCGCGAGAAAGGCATCGCCAAGGCAGCCGCTCGGGCCGAGCGGGTTAGCGATCAGGGCACGGTGGCCTTGGCGGTGGACGGCAATGCCGCTGCCATTGTCGAACTTCGCTGTGAGACCGACTTCTCGGCCAAGGCCGATGACTTCACCGCCCTGGCCGACGAGCTGGCTCAGTTGGTACTGGCCTCGGGCGAAGAATCGGTGGAGACTCGCCAAGCCGCACTCGAAGATCTCAGTCTGGCCAAGAAGGAGAACGTCCGGTTGGGCAAGGTTGTCAAGGTCGAAGCTGCCGATGGCAACATTCTGGACACCTACCTCCACACTCAAGATGGCAGAGGGACCAGCGCTGTCGTGGTAGAGGCCCGCGCCATGAGCCAAGACCTGGCCCACGAGGTGGCTCTTCACATTGCCTTTGCCAAGCCCTCGGTGCTGCATCGCGACGACGTTGACCCCGATGAAGTAGAGCGGGAGCGGATCGCGCTCACCGAGATGACCAAAGCTGAGGGCAAGCCCGAGCAAGCTTGGGAAAAGATCGTCAGCGGCCGCTTGCGGGCATGGTTTGCCGAGCGCGTCCTGCTGGAACAGGGCATGTTTGGTGAGAAGGAGACCGTACAATCTCGTTTGGGTGACGGTGAGATTGTCCGTTTCGAGTTGGCGTCCATCGGCAGTTAGTGCTGCACGATGACCACCGACGGCGCCAAGCGATCAGGCCGGTGGGACCGGATTGTTCTGAAGCTCTCCGGCGAGGCATTTGCCGGTGAGGCCGGATATGGCATTGATGGCGAGATCGCGGCGCAAATCGCCGACGAAATCGTCAAAGTCAGGGCTGAGTTCGACGTGGACGTGGCGGTCGTGGTCGGAGGGGGAAACATCTGGCGGGGGATGACCGGGGCGGGCGCAGGCATGGACCGGGCTCAGGCCGACTACATGGGGATGTTGGCCACGGTTATCAACGCCCTTGCCCTCCAGGACACGCTTGAGCGACTCAATCAGCCCACTCGGGTACAAACGGCCATCGGTATGGCCCAAGTGGCCGAGCCGTATATCCGCCGCAGGGCCATTCGCCACCTGGAGAAGGGCCGGGTAGTGATTTTTGCGGCCGGGACCGGCAACCCGTTCTTCACCACCGACACCGCGGCTGCTCTGCGGGCAGTGGAGATAGAGGCCGGCGTGTTGTTGAAGGGAACTCACAGTGGCACCGATGGGGTCTATACCGCCGATCCCCGGATCGACCAAGATGCCGAGAAGCTCGATGAGGTGCAGTACTTGGATGTGCTGTCCCAGGGTCTGAGGGCCATGGACAGCACCGCCGTCTCGTTGTGCATGGACAACAAGTTGCCCATCGTCGTCTTCGACCTCATGAAGCCGGGAAACGTACGCGCCATACTTGATGGCCAACTGATCGGTACTCTGGTGTCGTGAGGGGTTATCCGACGACCTCGAAGTCATGACGACCGGTTCTGAAGTCTTCCTGCCGCGCGGCCGGAGTCACTGAAGGATGCGAGTGGGATGACCACCGGCAATGAGCTGACCGACTTGGTGTTGGAGGAGGCCGGGGGGCGAATGGACTCTGCGGTGCACCACACCCGACAGCAGTTCGCCTCCGTCCGGACCGGGCGGGCATCTCCGGCACTGTTTGAGAGGTTTCTCGTGGACTACTACGGCACTGAAGTGCCGCTCCAGCAGCTTGCCAGTTTCAGTGTTCCCGAGGCGCAGCTTCTGGTGATCTCCCCATTCGACAAAGGCTCGATTGCCGCAATTGAGCGGGCCATCATCCAAGCTGATCTTGGGCTCAACCCCAGCAATGACGGCAACGTGGTGCGACTGACATTCCCACCGCTAACCGAGGAGCGCCGCCGCGAGCTGGTACGGCTGGTCAAACAGATGGCAGAAGAGGGGCGGGTGGCGATTCGCAACACCCGCCGCAGCGGGCGCCATGAGGTTGATCAACTCAGCAAAGCCGGCGACGTTTCCGAGGACATTGCGGCTCGGGCCGAGAAAGACCTTGACCAGCTAACCCACGACCATGAGCAGCTCATCAATGATGCCTTGAGCGTCAAAGAACAAGAGCTGCTGGAAATCTAAACTGTCTGAATAACTGGAGGGGCAGTGGCCGAAGACAATCCTTTCCAAAAATCCAACGACCCGTCTGGAGAGCCGCCCGACGACGAGCAGGCCGGCTTCTTGGATGATCTGACATCTCTCTTCGACGAAGAGGAAGATGATGCTGATCTGCCTCGCTGGGATGAGCCCACCGATGCGGAATCAGATCCGGAGGAGGATTGGGACAGTCTCACCGATGCTGCTCCCCGCTGGCGCGACGATGCGGCGGAGGACTCCTTTGCCGACCTGTCCGGTCCAGAAGACGTCAGCCACGCTCCGGAAGAGGCGAGCGTTTTCGAAGACCCAGTGCCCACTGAGGCAGTGGAGTTCCCCTCCGTAGACCGGGTAGACGAGGTCTTGTCCTTGGATGTTTCTGAGTCTCCGATTGCCTCGGGGATGGTCGAGACCCGGGACTCTCCGTTGCTGCCGCCATCTCCGGCAATGGGTGATGGCCGGACATCTTCTCGAAACGGCAACACCATGACCGCTCTCGTGGTTGGTCTGGTGCTTGGCGGAATCGTCTTGGGCGCCATCGCCCTAGGCGAGGAGGTCACGCTCGCGGTGCTTGTCATTGCGCTCTTGATTGCCGCCGCGGAGTGGTTCACCACCATGCGCCATGCGGGCTATCAACCTCCGGCGCTGGTGGGGTTTGCCGCAGTGGCGGCCATGCCGCTGGCTGCCTACTGGCGAGGTACCGACGGCATCGTGCTGGTGTTGGTATTCGCCCTGTTCGGCTCGGGGCTGTGGTACCTGGGCGGAGTGGGCGGCAACCGGATCCTGGCCAACCTAGGGGTAACCCTGCTGGGGATCACCTACATCGGGGTGACCGGGGCCTTCGGCGGACTCCTGCTGGACATGCCCGACGGCGCCGAACTGGTGCTGAGCGCACTGATTTTGACCGTGGCCCACGATGTGGGCGCATACGCCGTTGGGCGGGCCGCAGGTCGCACACCGCTGTCGAAGGCCAGTCCCAACAAGACGGTGGAGGGTCTGATCGGCGGCACCATCCTCACCATCGCTGCCGCGTTGGTGTTCATCTCCATCCTGGAGATCGGTCCATTCGGAGATGGGACGGGGTCGCGTTCCGACGGGGTGATTCTGGGAATCGTGGTCGCCGTGGTGGCGCCGCTGGCCGATCTCATGGAGTCGGCCATCAAGCGAGATATCGGCATCAAGGACATGGGCTCGCTGCTGCCGGGCCACGGAGGGATGTTGGACCGGATCGACGCTCTCCTGTTTGTGCTGCCGGCCACCTACTTCACCGCCCTGATGCTGGATGTGATCTGAGCCACCGGGCGATACCGACGCGATTCGCTCATGACCTCTCTGTCCCTGCTTGGTTCCACCGGCTCGATCGGAGTCCAGACACTGGAGGTGGTGCGGGCCGAACCCGGCGCCTGGGACGTAGTGGCATTGGGTGCCGGCCGCTCCGTCGACCAGTTGGTGGCCCAAGCCCAGGAGTTTCAACCCCGATTGGTGGTGGTGGGCGACTTCGAACGGGTGCCTGAGGTTCAAGAGGCGCTGCCGGGGATTTCCGTGGCGAGCGGTGCTTCTGCCCTGGCCGAAGCGGCCGCGATGGGAGAGGTGGTGGTGAACGGGGTTGTCGGATTCGCCGGTTTGCCGGTGACCCTGGCCGCCCTCGAGGCGGGCCGGCGCTTGGCTCTGGCCAACAAGGAGTCGCTGATTGCCGCCGGCCCGGTTGTCCAGAGGGCCCGCCAAACTCCCGGCGCCGAACTGCTTCCGGTGGACAGCGAGCACTGCGCCGTCCACCAGTGTCTACGGGCCAACGATGTGTTCACCTCCGACACGGGAATGGCCTCTGAAACGGGAATGAAACGCGTGCACCGCATCGTGCTCACCGCCAGCGGTGGACCTTTCAGGGGTCGCAGTCGCAGTGAGTTGGCCGATGTGACGGTGGAGCACGCATTGGCCCATCCCACATGGAGCATGGGGCCCAAGATCACGGTGGACTCCTCCACGCTGATGAACAAGGGCTTGGAGGTGATCGAGGCCAACGAGCTGTTCGGATTGGGCTACGATCGCATCGAGGTCGTCGTCCATCCTCAGTCGGTGGTCCACTCGATGGTGGAGTACACCGATGGCGCCACCATCGCCCAGCTCTCGCTGCCCGATATGCGGTTGTGCATCGGCTATGCCATCGCCTACCCCGACCGCATCGCCACCCCGTTTGGCCGCATCGATTGGGCCGAGCTGCGCCGGCTGGACTTCGAGCCCCCTGATACCGAGGCATTTCCCTGCCTGAATCTGGCCTACGCCGCCGGGCGCATGGGCGAGACCGCCCCTGCGTTGCTGAATGCGGCCAACGAGGTGGCCGTGCAGGCTTTTCTCGATCAGCGGATACGATGGACGGCAATTCCCGAGGTTTTGGAGACGGTCTTAGGCGACCACGACGGCACTGAGGCCGACTCCCTGGAGGCGGTCATGGAGATCGACGGCAAAGCCCGAGCCGCGGCCGAGCACGTGGTCGTCCGCCAGTTCGACCGCAGCTAGGCGATGGGCTTTCACTTACCTGGCTCCTGGCGGGGCGGCCAGTCTGGACCATCTCCACTCGCCACCTTGAAGGCGTCTCGCGAGAGTTGGCAGGGGTTGGTGCTGGTTGCGGGATTGCTCGCGGTTGTATCGGCGATTTGGGGTGTCCCAATGCTGGTGGCGCTGCTGCTCATTCTCCTCATGCTGTTCCTTCACGAAATGGGGCACTACCTGACGGCGCGATGGGCGGGCATGAAGGTCACCGAGTTCTTCCTGGGATTCGGGCCCCGGCTCTGGTCGTTCCGTCGGGGGGAGACAGTCTTCGGCCTTAAGGCGATTCCGTTTGGGGCGTATGTCCGGATTATCGGGATGAACAACCTCGAGGAAGTTCCTCCTGCTGAAGAGTCCCGAACATACCGAAGCAAGCCCTATTGGCGACGAATGTCTGTGGCAGTGGCGGGCTCAACCATGCATTTTCTGCTGGCCCTGGTGCTGCTCTTCACCTTTCTCGTGATTGGCGGGAGGACGGAGAGCGTTCCCTCTTCGGATTGGTCCGTGACCCAGGTAGCCAACGATTCACCTGCCGCGGAAGCCGGATTGCAGCCCGGCGATCGGATCGTGTCCGTGAATGGGGATTCGGTGGCCACTATGGACGACTTGGTGGTGGTTCTACCCGAACCGGGGACGCCGGTCAGCCTGGGCATTCTTCGAGACGGCGATCTCCTCACCCGCTCGCTGACACTCGGTACCCATCCTTTCGATGCAGATCGGGGCTACTTGGGGGTCCGTTCTTTGAACGCCCGGGAAAGCCAGCCGATAGAGGTCGGGTTTGTCGAGGCCGTTCCCGAGTCCCTGGAGGAATTCGGCTTCCTGACCAAGGAGTCCGCCGTTGCCATCGGGAAGCTCTTCTCACCCGGTGGACTCAGCGGTTTCTTCCAAAGGGTTACCGAGGAGCCTGCAAGCCAAGAAGTCTCCTCGGTGAGCGGAGGGACGTTCTCCAGTACCGCAGTGGAAGATGAAGAACGAGTGATCTCCATCCTCGGTGTACTCAGGATATTTGCCGACTTCGTTTCCGACATCACCGAGAATTACGGCAGCCTGCTGCTGCTTTTCGCCCTAGTGAACATCTTTATAGGGGTCTTCAACATGATCCCGCTCCTTCCCTTTGATGGCGGCCATGTGGCGATCGCCACCTATGAGCGCCTTCGCTCTCGCCGAGGCCGCCGCTATACCGCCGACGTGTCCAAGATGATCCCCGTCGCCTACGCGGTGGTGGTGGTCCTGCTCTTCGTAGGCCTCGGGGCGCTCTATCTCGATGCCTCCGATCCGGTGCGGCTTCCGAGTTGAGGAGTGGGATGATCACGGGCAATTGCGGATACCGCGGGCCGGGCGTGTCAAGCTGAGGGCATGGAAGTCGAGGCTGCTTTCGAGCGACGCCCCACCCGTCGGATCCATGTGGGGGATGTAGCCGTCGGCGGTGGCGCGCCCATCACTGTCCAGTCCATGACCACCACCCGCACCGCCGACGTGGAAGGCACCCTTCAGCAGATATACGCCCTGGCTGCGGCGGGGGCCGACATCGTGCGCTGCACGTGCAACGAGATCGAGGCCGCCGAGGGGCTGGCCCAGATCGTGCCCCGGTCTCCGGTGCCCATCGTGGCCGACATTCACCACCAGTACCGCATGGCGCTGGCCGCATTGGACGCCGGCGTCCAATGCCTGAGGCTGAACCCCGGCAACATACGCAAACCCGAACACATTCGAACGGTGGCCTCAGAGTGCCGGGACCGCGGGGTTCCCATCCGCATCGGAGTGAACGGGGGGTCGCTGCACCCTGATCTCTACCGCAAGTACGGCGACCGGGTGACCCCGGAGGCCATGGTGGAGTCAGCCCAGATGGAACTCGACTACTTCGCCGATGTGGACTTCGAAGACGTCAAGATCTCGGTCAAGGCCTCCAGCGTGCCCCTCATGATTGAGTCCTACCGACAGCTGGCCGAGGTCACCGATCACCCCTTGCATTTGGGGGTGACCGAAGCAGGGCCGCCCCCGGTGGGGTTGATCAAGTCCACCGTCGGCATTGGCACCCTCTTGGCCGAGGGAATCGGCGACACCATCCGGTACAGCCTCACCGCCGACCCGGTGCAAGAGGCGAAAGCCGGCCGCCAGCTTCTTGAATCCATGGGACTGCGGGAGCGCAAGAACGTGGACCTCATCGCCTGTCCGAGCTGCGGTCGGGCGGAGATCGACGTGTATGCCGTGGCGGAGCAGGCCATGGAGGCGTTCGGCGATCGGGAGATTCCCCTTCAGGTGGCAGTCATGGGCTGCGTGGTCAATGGTCCCGGCGAGGCCCGTGACGCTGATATCGGAATCGCGGCGGGCAACAAGCGGGGCCACCTGTTCGTCAAGGGCCGCAACGTGGCCGTGGTAGCCGAGGAGGAAATGGTGTCGGCGCTCGTGGAGTGGGCCGAGTTGATCCACGAGCACGGGCCTGAGGCCGCGCTGGAAAGGGCCGATACGGTGGCCGCGGCCCGGGAAGCCGAGCGGGACCGGAGTCGCCTGCTGGCCGAGCAGGGCGACGACGCCAACCAAGCCGGCGAAAAGATCGATCTGATCCGCAGGAGAGCGTGAGGATGGCCAAAAAAGGGGTGCTCACATCCCAGCAGGAAGACTTCCCCCGCTGGTACCAGGACATTCTCAACAAGGCGGAACTGGCCGACAACGGGCCCGTGCGAGGAACCATGGTGATCCGACCCTATGGCTATGCCCTGTGGGAGCGGATGCAGGCCGAGGTGGATCAGCGCATCAAGAGCGCCGGGGCCGACAACGCCTACTTCCCGCTGTTCATCCCTGAGAGCTACCTGAACCGGGAGTCCGACCACGTGGAGGGCTTCAGTCCCGAATTGGCAGTGGTTACCCAGGGCGGAGGCCGAGAGCTGGCCGAGCCGGTGGTGGTGCGACCCACTAGCGAGACCATCATCAATGCCTACTTCTCCAAATGGATACAGAGCCATCGCGACCTGCCCCTGCTGATCAACCAGTGGGCCAATGTGGTCCGCTGGGAGATGCGCCCCCGGATATTCCTGCGAACCACGGAGTTCTTATGGCAGGAAGGCCACACCGCTCACGCCACCCGCCAAGAAGCCCGTGACTACGCGGCCATGATCCTCCACGAGGTGTATCGAGACTTCATGGAGTCGGTGCTGGCCATCCCGGTGCTCATCGGGTACAAGACCGAGGCGGAGCGGTTCCCCGGGGCCATCAACTCCATGTGCCTCGAGGGGATGATGCGAGACGGCAAGGCCCTTCAGATGGGAACATCCCATGAACTGGGCCAGAGCTTCGCCACCATGTTCGACATCACCTATCTGGATGCCGAAGGGAGTCAGGCTCACGTGTGGCAGACCTCCTGGGGGGTGTCGTCTCGGATGGTTGGCGGGCTGATCATGGCCCACGGTGACGACCAAGGGCTCGTTGTCCCTCCCCGGTTGGCGCCCATTCAAGCCGTTGTCGTTGCAGTTCGCGACGCCGAAGGAGTTGTGGACGCTTGCCACCAATTGGCTGGATCTTTGGCTGCTGCTGGGATACGGGCGAAGGTTGACGACCGGACGGGTACGGGGTTTGGCCGAAGAGCCACCGACTGGGAGCTGAAAGGGGTACCTGTACGGGTGGAGATCGGACCCCGGGACCTGGAAAACGGTCAGGCAACGCTGGTGTCTCGGATTGACGGCGACAAGCAGACAGTCGATCTCTCCGCGGCGCCCAAGCAAGTGGAATCGCTGCTTGACGACATCCAACAGCAGATTTTCAACGACGCTATGGCGTGGCGGGACTCTCGGATAGTCGAGGCGGCCACCGTGGCCGAGGTGCAAGAGGCGGCGGCCACGGGATTCGCCCGGATTCTGTGGGCTGAACTCGGCCCCGAAGGCGAAGCGGCCTTGGCCGAAGATGCGGTTACCGTTAGGTGCTTGCAGCTCCCTGATGGGTCCCTTCCCCACAGCGGCGACGAGAGTGATCTTGTGGCTGTCTGCGGCCGCAGCTACTGAGAGAGACTGATCTGGTGGCCGTCTGCGGCCGTAGCTGCTGAAAAAGGCCCAACGACACACCGCTAAGCAGCGACATGGGCGGTTTCACCGGGTAAGATTGCCGGTGAATCGTCGATCTCTTCAGTCGAGTGAGGCGTGGGCTGGGGCCCACGCCTTCTGACTTTGGGGACCGCACCAGTCAGGAAAGGGGCGAGATGCCAGTAGCCGACAGCGTGCGCGACCTGCTCGCGCCCCTCTTCCATGGGCGGGGTTTGGAGATCTACGACCTCACCTATGGAGGCGGGGTTCTGCGCATCATCGTGGACAAACCCGGAGGAGTGAGCTTGGACGAGGTGGCCGACGCCTCCAAGGTCGCCTCTCGCCTGTTGGATGACAACGATCTTGTTCCCGGTCGGTACACCCTGGAGCTCACCAGCCCCGGTTTGGAGCGTCCGCTGCGCTGTCCCGAGCACTATGCCCGGGCAGTGGGCGAGACCATAAGCGTGAAACTCGGCCCCCATGTCGAAGGGAATCGTCGGATTCAAGGTTCGCTGATGGAATACGACGATGACGGAATTACCATTGAAAAGGACGGAGTTCCTCAACGCGTGTCATTCAACGACATCGCCAAGGCCAGGACCGTCTTTGAATGGGGTCCGATGCCAAAGAAGCAGATCAAGGAGAAGAGCAGCCGATGAATCCTGACATGCTTGAAGCCCTCCAAGCCCTGGCCGCAGACAAGGGGATTTCGGTGGAGGCCCTGTTGGCGGCCCTGGCCGACGCCCTTGAATCGGCCTACAAGCGGATGCCCGACAGCGAGGAATATGCCTGGGTAACCATCAACCCCGAGACGGCCGATATCCAGGTATTCGCGCAAAAGCTGGATGAGGACGGCGAGCCCATTGGGGAGCCATTTGACGTGACTCCCGATGGTTTCGGCCGTATCGCCGCGCAGACGGCCAAGCAGGTCATGATGCAGCGGATTCGCGAGGTGGAGAGGGAGCTCAAATACGAGGAATACGCTGGTCGGGAAGGCGACATCGTCACCGGGATCATTCAGCAGAATGATGCCCGCTACACCTTGTTGGACTTGGGCCGAGTAGAGGCCCTCTTGCCCCAGGCCGAGCAGGTGCCTTTTGAGCGCCCCGACGCCAACAGCCGCCTCAAGGCCTACATCGTGGAAGTCCGGAAGACGGCCAAGGGCCCGCAAATCGTGGTCAGCCGCACCCATCCTGGGCTGATCAAGCGGCTGTTCGAGCTGGAAGTGCCCGAGATCGCCGATGGGGTGGTGGAGATCAGGGCGTGTGCTCGGGAGCCGGGTCATCGCACCAAGATCGCGGTGTCGTCCAACGACACCAACGTAGATCCGGTAGGGGCCTGTGTGGGGGCCCGGGGGGCCCGGGTTCGCATGGTGGTCAACGAGTTGCGGGGGGAGAAGATCGACATCGTTCCCTTCGCCGATGATCCGGCCGACTTCGTGGCCAAGGCGCTGTCTCCGGCCAAGATCAAGGAGGTCACCGTCGACGAGGAGTCCGGGGTGGCCGAGGTGGTGGTGCCCGACTATCAGCTCTCGTTGGCCATCGGCAAAGAAGGCCAGAATGCCCGGCTCTCTGCTCGGCTGACCGGATGGCGGATCGACATCAAAAGCGAGACTCAGCTCGCCCAAGAAGCTGCCTATGAGGACATGGATTGGGCTGAGGGAGAATGGGTGGTGGACGAGGCAACCGGTGAGCAGGTATGGCGGCCAGCAGAGGGAGGACCAGCGCTGTCAGCTGAGGATTGGGCCGCAGAGGGCACCGACGACACCCCTTCTGAGGATTGGGCCGCAGAGGGCACCGAGGAAACCCCTTCTGAGGAAGGGGCTGCCGCAGGAAGTGAGAACGTTCCCGTTGAGGAGGTTGGGGACGCTGCGGAGGGCGGTCCTCCCCCGGGGTAGTAGCCGGCGCTTCGGATTGACTTCGAAATCTGAAGGGCAGGCGTGAGACAATAAATTCCCGACCCAAATGGGTCGGCCGCGCACTGCGGACGGACTAAGAAAGAGCTTTTTGCCAGCAAAAATTCGGGTCTACGAGCTTGCCCGCGAGCTCGGCCTCACGAACAAGGAAACGCTTGACCTCTGCGTCACGCTGGGGATCGGCGTCAACAGCCACTCCTCAAGCATCGTGGATGCCCAAGCGGACCGCGTCCGCCGGCGAGCGCATCGTGATGGCCTGGTTCGGCCCCCTGAGCCCGAACCTGAGCCGGAGCCAGAACCCGAGCCTGAACCTGAGCCCGAGCCCGCACCAGAACCCGAGCCTGAACCTGAATCTGTCGAGCCTGAGCCGGCCGCGGCCGAAGTAGAGCCGGAGCCTGTCGAGCCCGAGCCCGAGCCGCCCAAGCCGACGCGGGTGGTTACCTCAAGTGGGGGAGTGCCTCCCCGCTCCCGTCCAGCAGAACCGTCGATTGAGCCTCCTCCCGATGCTCCGCCGGCACCGCCGCGATCGGTGCCGAGGCCGGCGGCCGAACCGCCAGCTGCTCAGCCAGCCGCCTCTGCTCGGACCAGCCCCCCGCTCTCGCGTTCGGGCAAGCCGATTCCGCCGCCCCCTGGTCGCCCGCCGACGTCTTCTTCGGGCAAGCCGATTCCGCCGCCCCCCGGCCGGGGTGGGCGGGGTCCGGCACCGAGCCCCCGAAGAGGTCCTCGAGGCCCAATGCGACCCTCAGTTGGCACCCAGGGGCCAGGGGCCGGTTCACCAGGACGGTCTCCTGCGCCTCTAGCTGCCCGCGGTCCCGCTGGTGCGCTCGGTGCGCCCCCCAGTGGAACGGGAGCTCCAGGCGGCCGAGGTCGAGGCGGCCCCCAGCGTCCTCAACAGAGGCGGCGCAAGAGTCGGCGGCGTCGGCGGGTGGCTGAAGACCTCCAGCCCATGAACATCCCCGACTACACCCCAACGGACGCGGCTGCGCCCACTGGGGTGGTGGTAGTCGAGCGAGCCTCGACGCCGTTGGAGGTGGGTCCGAAGCTGAACCAGACGGCCGCCGATGTGGTGCGCTTTTTGATGCAGCAGGGTGAGATGGTTACCGCCACCCAGTCTCTGACCGACGACATGATCGAGCTGTTTGCTGCAGAGATCGGTGCCGAAGTCCGGCTGGTGGATCCCGGTGAAGAGCAGGAGAACGAACTGCTCAAGCTGCTCGAAGCCGACTTCGAAGAGGAAGAGCCCGAAGATGGCAACCCGGTCCGGCCTCCGGTTATCACCGTTATGGGCCATGTGGACCACGGTAAGACCAAGCTGCTCGACCAGATTCGCAGCGCCAACGTGGCCGAGGGCGAGGCCGGTGGCATCACCCAGCACATCGGTGCCTATCAGGTGGAAAAAGACGGGCGAACGCTGACTTTCATTGACACTCCCGGCCACGCGGCATTCACGGCAATGCGGGCCCGGGGCGCCGATGCCACCGACATCGTGGTGCTGGTGGTGGCGGCCGACGATGGCGTGATGCCCCAGACCCTGGAGGCCATCAACCACGCTCGGGCCGCCGATGTGCCCATTGTGGTTGCTGTGAACAAGATCGACCGCAACAATGCCGACCCCAATCGGACCATGCAGCAGCTTTCCGAGCATGAATTGGTGCCCGAGCAGTGGGGAGGCGAAACCATCGTGGTTGAGGTCTCCGCCCTTCAGAACCTGGGGATCGACGACTTGCTCGAACAACTGGCCGTGGTGGCCGAGGTGGAGGATCTGCGGGCCAACTCAGACGGTCGGGCTCGCGGCGTGGTGCTGGAGTCCAACTTGGATATCGGGCGTGGCCCGGTGGCCACTCTGTTGGTTCAGAACGGAACTTTGAGGCGAGGGGACCCAGTAGTTGCCGGAGCTTCCTGGGGACGGGCCCGGGCCCTGCTCGACGACCGCGGCAACCAGATTCAAGAGGCGCTGCCATCGAAGCCGGTGCAGGTGCTCGGACTCTCCGACGTGGCCAACGCCGGCGACTCCTTCGTGGTGGCCCCCAACGAGAAGGTGGCGGCCAAGGTCGCCCAGACACGCGAGCACTCTCAGCGCATTGCCAGCTTGGGCCGGGATGCCGCAGCCACTTCGGGCGGAGCGCGCCTAGAAGACATCTTCAGCCAGATCCAGGCTGGGGAGACTGCGACGCTGAACCTCATCGTCAAAGCCGATGTGAACGGATCGCTGGAAGCAGTGGTGGACAGTCTCCAACGCCTAGGCCGCGACGAGGTGAAACTGGCTTTTGTCCATCGGGGTGTGGGTGGAGTAACCGCCAACGACATCCAACTGGCGGCCGCGTCCAACGCCACCATCATCGGCTTCAACGTCAGACCCGATCGCAAGGCGAGGGAGCTGGCCGAGCTCGAGAAGGTGGAGATCCGCACCTACGAGATCATCTACAACCTGATCGAGGATGTGGAGAACGCCATGGTGGGAATGCTGGCGCCGGAGTTCGAAGAGGTCGTCACCGGCGATGCCGAAGTACGGGAAGTGTTCCGGATTCCCCGGGTGGGCGCGGTGGCCGGCTGCTACGTGCTCAACGGGGCCATCACTCGAGGCTCCAAAGTCCGGTTCCTGCGAGACGGTGCGGTCATCTGGCGGGGCACAGTGTCCTCTCTCAAGCGCTTCAAAGATGATGTGCGCGAAGTGCAGTCGGGATACGAGTGCGGTATCGGCCTGTCCGACTTCCAAGACCTCAAGCAGGGTGACGTCATCGAGACGTTCGAGGAGCGAGAAGTCGCCCGAGTCTGACGATGCATGTGCTTGCCGTGGTCTACGACTTGCACATACCGGGCTGTCGTTCGCTGAAAGAGCGGCGATCAGTGCTGCGCCCTGTCCTGTCGGGCGTAACCCGAAAATTCGGCGTCTCGGTGGCAGAAACCGGCCATACCGACCTCTGGCAGCGGGCTGAGGTGGGCGTGGCGGTGGTATCGGGGCAACCCAGCCAATGCCGAACGCTCGCCGATGAGTTGGATCGCTATATGTGGTCGATTCCCGATATCGAAGTAGTGAGCTCCTCCTCCCACTGGCTGAACACAGACGAATAGCCGTGGCTCGCAATCGGCCATCGCGCCCCTCCCGCTACTCACGGTCAGCCCGGCTCGGCGAGCTGCTGCGAGAGATCGTGGCTTCTGAACTGGCCCGCTTGGACGACGACCGCTTGGAGCTGGCCAGCATCACCGGGGTGGAAACCAGCGTCGAGTTGAGCCGGGCAACCGTGTTCATCAGCGCTCTGGACGAAGAGGCGGCCTCTGCCGCCCTCGAGGCCCTAGAGGAGCACCGTCTCCAACTCAAACAGGCGGTGGCCCGCTCAGCAGCGATGCGGAGAGTTCCCGACCTGGCTTTCGCCCTTGATCCGTCGATCTCGGCCGGCGAGCGAGTCGACCGAATTCTCCGCGATCTGGCTGATGAGGACGAAAGGTGAGCGCTTCCGACGGACTGGCGGTCTTCGACAAATGAGTGGGAGTGCCGTCGACGGATTGGCGGTCATCGACAAAGAGGCTGGGTGGACGTCCCACGACGTGGTGGCCAAGGCCCGGGGTGTCTTCAGCACCCGCAAAGTGGGGCACGCGGGCACCCTGGACCCCGATGCCACCGGGGTGCTGCTGTTGGGAGTGGGCCGTGCCACCAGGCTGTTGCGGTTTCTCACCCCGCTGCCCAAACAGTATGTGGGCGAATTGGTGCTTGGTGCCGAGACCACCACGCTGGACGCCGCCGGTGAGGTCACCGCGGTCCACGACATGACTGGTGTGACCCCGGAGCAGGTGGCCCAAGCCGCATCAGGCTTCGTCGGCGACATATTGCAGATTCCACCAATGGTCTCCGCGGTGAGAGTCGGGGGCCGTCGGCTGCACGAGTTGGCCCGCGAAGGAGTCGAAGTCGAGCGGGAAGCCCGGCCGGTGACCGTCCATGAACTGACGGTTGCCCCGTTGGATGCTGACACCGGGGTTTATCGGATGGAGGTCACCTGCTCCTCGGGAACGTATATCCGCTCGTTGGCCGCCGACATCGGCACTGCTTTGGGGGGCGGCGGACATCTTCGGGCGTTGCGGCGAATAGCCATCGGCTCGTTCGCAGTCGACGATGCCCGGCCGGTGGACGCGCCGGTGCTCTTGACCATGGCGGAGGCCTTGCGGGACTACCCCGCGGTGTCGATCGACGAGGCTTTGGGCCAGAGAGTGGGGAGCGGACAGGTGTTGGCAGCCGATGAGCTGTCGGCGGAGGGAGAAGGTCCGTGGGCTGTGCTCGGACCACGAGGCCACCTCCTGGCCGTGTACGAGGCCCATCTCCCTGGCTTGGTCAAACCGGCAGTGGTAATCCCCCAGTGAGAGCCGTGAGCTCGTCGTTGGCGTGACCGGGATTGTCCACTCTGAGGCTTCGCCCGCTACCGTGCAGAGCGGTGCAGGTCATCGAGGACTTTGGCCGCTTCGAAGGCATTGAGGAAACCGCGGCCAGTATCGGGGTGTACGACGGTGTCCATGTCGGACATCAGGCGGTGATCAATCAGCTTCTCTCCGAAGCGAATCGACTGGGTGTGGCCCCCGCAGTGGTCACGTTCGACCGCCATCCAGCGCTGGTGTTGCGGCCGGAGAACGCCCCCAAGCTCCTGAATTCCCTCGATCAAAAGCTGGAGCTGCTTGATGCGGCCGGCATCGAATACGTGTACCTGATTGAGTTCTCTCCCGACCGAGCCCACACGATGCCGGAAGACTTTGTGCGCGAGGTGTTTGTGAAGAGGCTTCAGGTTCGGAGCGTGGTGGTGGGCGAAGACTTCCACTTCGGCCGGGCGCGTCTGGGAAACATCGACACATTGCGGAAATTCGGCATGGAGATGGGCTTCGAGGTTCACGCAGTGAAGCTCCTTCATCATGATGACAAATGGCCCGAGCCGGTGTCCTCAACTGCCGTGCGCCGGGCGCTGGCTGGCGGGGATGTCCGCACGGCGGCGGCGATGCTGGGGCGGTACCACGAGATCAGGGGCAAGGTGGTGCTGGGGGATCGGCGGGGGATGACCATCGGATTTCCCACCGCCAACATCCCGGTGTCCATGGCCATGGCCTGGCCCGCCGACGCGGTCTACGCCGGCTGGTACACCCGCCCCGACGGGTCCCGGTACATGGCGGCCATAAACATCGGCCGGCGGCCCACGTTCTACGAGCACGCCCAGCAATCGCTGTTGGAGGCGCATCTCCTGGATTTCGAGGGAGACCTCTACGGCGAGGAGGCCAGAGTCGAGTTTGTGGAGTTGCTGAGAAGCGAGCACCGTTTTGACGGCATCGAACCCCTGGTGAAACAGCTCCGCATCGACGTCGCCCTTTCCCGGGAAATCTTGATGGCGGAACCTTCCCGCTGACTCGTATGGAGTTAGCTCTTTTCTCGGAAATTCCCGTACCTCGGCCGTGGCACCACGACAGCGAGCAGCTTCGGTATAAGGAGCTCATCCAGCAGGCAGTGCTGGCCGATCAACTCGGGTATCACAGCTTTTGGACGGTAGAGCACCACTTTCTGGAGGAGATGTCCCACAGCTCCAATCCCGAGGTGCTCTATGGGGCGGTGGCTGCACTCACCGAGCGGATTCGATTGGGCTATGGCGTGCGCTTGACGCCCAAGCCCTACAACCACCCGGTTCGCAGCGCCGAGTCGGCCGCCACGCTGGATGTGATCAGCGGGGGGCGGGTGGAGTTCGGCACCGGCCGCTCCACTACCCGAGCTGAGCTCGAGGGATTCGGGATCGACCCCCGGGAGACCAGGGCCATGTGGGCCGAGGCGGTCGAGCACATCGCCGGCTGCTGGCTGAACGACGAGCATGAGTTCCAGGGTCAGCATTGGTCGATGCCCCGCCGCCGGGTTCTGCCCAAGCCGGTGCAGAAACCCCATCCTCCCCTGTGGGCCGCCACCGGCAGCCGCGAGACCCACCAACTGGTGGGGGAGATGGGTATGGGCTTGCTGTCATTCAGTGCGGGGGTATCGCTGGAGGAGTTGGCCCTGCGGGTTGACCTGTACCGCGAGGCGGTGGAGGCCTGCCAGAATCCGGTGGGCGGCTTTGTGAACGACCGGGTGGCCACCTTCGCCATGTTTCACTGCGCACCCACCACGGCCGAGGCCTACGAGAACGCCCGAGAATCGTTCTGGTGGTATCCCACGGTGGCATTCAAGCTGGTGGGCAGCGTGGCCGAGATGCTCCAGGAAGAGGGCGCCGATCTCGGCGACTGGAACTACTTGCGGTATCTCCCCGGAATGACCGCGGAAGCCGACTGGGACACCACATTCAGCATCGAGGACCTAGTGGAACAGGGCGTGGCCATAGCGGGTGACCCCGATCAGTGCATCGAGCTATGCCAGGGCTTTGCCGATCTCGGCGTCGACCTGCTGCTGTGCATGATGAACCCTTACGCCATTCCCCACGACAAGGTCATGGAGAGCCTTCGTCTTACCGCCACCCACGTGATGCCCGCCCTCAGTCGCTGACTCTCATCAATGTGTTAGCGTCAAGTTGCTCTCTAGAAAGGGAGGGAAATGAACGGGTCATTGCAAAATAGAAAATTGCTGGTCTCATCTTTGGTTTTTGCCTTGCTGTCCTTTGCGGCCAGTTTTCTTGTATGGCCAATGCAAGTAATGCTGACAGCAGACAGGTATGGACCTCCTGGAACTGAGCCATTCGCTGCACTTCTTGCCATAATTTGTCTACTAGTCTTTGCGTCTTGGATTTCATTATTTGTCGCGTTCACCGGACGTAATTCCGAATCAGATAGTGTCAGCTTTTCTGGCTGGTCGGGATCAATTTTAGCCATCAACGGATTAACCTGTGCGTTTCTTATTCTCTTGGTTGCGGCTGTTTGGAGAGATTTAGATAGCATCGGCGCGGCTAGAGTATCCAGGGTTCTGATCGTTATTGCCTCGGTGCAGTTTTTTGTGGCACTAGTTGCGGTTGTAAATCAGTTGAGCATCCGAACTCAGCCAGTTGCTCCCGGTGCGTTCGAAGACCCTGGAGATCAAGTAGAACCCGAATAGCCACAATGCTGATACCCAAGTGAGGATGGGCAGTTCCCGTGGTTAGTGTTGGCCACCGAGCAGGGCGTTGACTGCGGCCCTCGTAGGCATGGAGGGTTGAGCGCCGGGGGTGGCCACGGCGAGGGCGCCAGCGGCATTGGCGAAGCGGACGGCTTCGATAAGGGGGCGCTCTTCAGCCAGGGCAACGCCCAAGGCTCCGCAGAAGGCATCTCCTGCGCCGGTGGGATCCACCACGTCTGCGGGGTAGGGGGGAACCACAACCTCGCCCACTTGGGCTCCTCGGCTGCCCAAGGTGATGACCGTGTCGCATTGGTCTGTTTCCGGGCCGATCGCTTCGATCTGGACCTGCTCTGCTCGGTTCATCACCAAGACATCGGTAAGCGGCATGACGGCCTCGACGAGAAATGGGTCTACTGGAGCAGGGTTGAACACCACCGCGGTTCCCCCCGACCGGGCGGCCTGGGCGGCCCGCCGAGCCCCAGCCGCTCCCACTTCGCCTTGCAGCAACAGCACATCGGCGGCGGCGATGACCTCCGCAGCAGCATCAGCATCGGCGGCCCCGGTGCTGGCGTTGGCCCCGGCGACAATGACGATGGAGACATCGGCCGGGGTGATGAGCGGCACCGCCGTGCCGGTGGGTTCCTCGGAGACGCGGACAAGACTGGTGTCCACACCGCTGCTATTGAGCACCGACAGCAGCCAGCGGCCCCGGTCGTCGTCGCCTACACAACCCACCATGTGCGCCTCGGCCCCAAGGCGGGCCGCTGCCGTTGCCTGATTGGCCCCCTTGCCCCCGGAGAACGCTTCCATTCGCTGGGCCCTCAACGTCTCGTCTGGGCCCGGAAGCCGGTCCAACCAAATGGACAGGTCGTAGTTGAGGCTTCCGAAGGACACCACCTTCATGGCTCCAGTATCCCTCACAACGCTCAGGTAGGTGTTTTGGTCCTTGGGGTGGTAGCTTGAACGGGTCCCCCGGGCATAGGCACAGCCTCAAATGACATGGAGCAGTGCAATCGCCCTCTTTCCGACCGACGGACACACTGAGTAGGGATGGCCGAGAAGCTACCGTCAAAGACCGCGACAATCGAGAAGCGTCGCCTGCACGACACCGATACAGGCTCGCCTGAGGTTCAGATCGCATTGCTCACTGAGCGGATCGACCACCTCACCGAACACCTGAAGGTTCACGTCAAGGACCACCACAGCAGGCGGGGCTTGCTGATGATGGTGGGCCGACGGCGCCGGCTGCTCGACTACGTCAAGGACAACGATGTTGAGCGGTACCGAGGCATCATCGCCGATCTCGGACTTCGCCGCTGAGAAGTGGGTGTCGCCCGGGCGACCGACAGAAAACAGATAAGCGGGCCTAGAGAGAGGCCAGCTGCCAGTTGAAGGGGCCGAGTCAGGCTGGGCCTCTCCAACTGGGAACTGGCTCCGTCCGGCCCGCTCGGACCACGCGTGGTCCGGAGAGGAGCAAAAATGGCGGAAGCCATCACCGTCTCGGCCGTAGTCAGCGGTGCCGAGAACAAAACCCTGTCTTTTGAGGCAGGTCGTCTGGCCGGACAGGCCGACGGTGCCGTAGTCGCTCGCATGGGCGACACCACCATCCTGGTGACCGCGACGGCTGCCCGTCGTGTTCGCGAGGGGGTCGACTTCTTCCCCCTCACCGTCGACATCGAAGAGCGGATGTATGCCGCGGGCAAGATCCCGGGCTCGTTCTTCCGCCGGGAGGGTCGGGCCCCCGAGTCGGCCATCCTGACGTGTCGCCTCATCGATCGACCGCTGCGGCCCTCGTTTCCCGACGGGTTCCGCAACGAGATCCACATCGTCGGAACCGTTCTCGGTGCCGACCAGGAGAACCCCTATGACGTGATCGCCATCAACGGGGCATCGGCTGCGCTGAGCATTTCGGGCATCCCGTTCGCCGGCCCGATCGGAGCCGTGCGAGTGGCCCACAGTGCCGATGGGGAGTGGATTCCCCACCCCACCTACGCCGAGGGCGCCGAATCCACGTTCGAGATGGTGGTTGCCGGACGGGTCCTGGACGACGGCGACGTGGCCATCATGATGGTGGAGGCCAACGGCACCGAGGCCGGCTGGGAGCACTACAGCAATGGCGCCCCCAAGGTGGATGAGGCCGCGTTGGCCGAGGGCTTGGAGCGATCCAAGGAGTGGATCAAAGAGGCAGTGGGTCTCCAGCGCCGTCTCATTGCCACTGCCGGGGTGAAGCCCCCCATGGAATACGACCTCCAGGTGGACTACGCCCCCGAGGTGGAAGCGGCGGTGGCCGAGATCGGCGCCGAGAAGTTGGCCGCGGCCATGTCGATTGCCGACAAGTCTGAGCGCCAAGAGGCCGAGTCACAGGCCAAAGAGGAGATCGCTTCCGCACTGGCCGACCGGTTCGCCGAGTTGGAGGGCGCCGACAAGCAGATCTCGGCCGCAGTCCGCTCGCTCACCAAGAGCATCGTGCGCAACCGCATCGTGCACGACGGGGTGCGAATCGATGGTCGGGCCGCGGCCGATCTCCGGCCGCTGGGCTCCGATGTCGGGGTGGTGGAGACCGCCCACGGCTCAGGGCTGTTTGAGCGGGGCGAGACCCAGGTGTTGAACATCACCACGCTGGGCACGGCCCGGATGGACCAGATGATCGACGGGATCGATCCCATCGACAAGAAGCGCTACATACACCACTACAACTTCCCGCCCTACTCCACGGGAGAGACCGGCTTCATGCGGGGCCCCAAGCGCCGGGAGATCGGTCACGGTGCCCTGGCGGAGAAGGCGTTGGTGCCGGTGATCCCCAGCATGGACGAGTTCCCCTACACCCTGCGCTTGGTGTCGGAGGTGCTCTCGTCCAACGGCTCAACCTCGATGGGCTCGGTGTGCTCGTCCACGCTGTCGCTCATGGACGCGGGCGTGCCCATAAAGGCCCCGGTGGCGGGCATCGCCATGGGTTTGGTCTTCCATGAGGGTCGGTACACCACGCTCACCGACATTCTGGGCGCCGAAGACGCCTTCGGCGACATGGACTTCAAGGTGGCGGGCACCGCCGACTTTGTAACCGCCTTGCAGCTCGATACCAAGATCGATGGGCTGCCCGCCGATGTGCTGGCCGGAGCGCTCAATCAGGCTCGAGACGCCCGGCTCAAGATTCTGGAGGTCATGGCCGGGGCCATCGACGCTCCCCGCGATGACGTTCGGCCCACTGCTCCCAAGATCATCAAGTTCGAGATCCCGCTGGACAAGATCGGCGAGGTGATCGGGCCCAAGGGCAAGGTCATCAACACGATCCAGGCCGAGACCGGGGCTGAGGTGAATGTGGATGACGCCCAAGACGCCGGCATTGTCACCATCTCCTCACCCGATCGGGACAAGGTCGACGAGGCCGAGCGCCAAATCCGCTTGATCTTGGACCCGCCGACCGCCGACGTGGGCGAGGTCTACAACGGAAAGGTGGTGAACATCACCGCTTTCGGGGCGTTTGTGAACATCCTTCCCGGCCGCGATGGCTTGGTCCATATATCCAAGCTCGGTCGAGGTCGCCGCGTGGAGCGGGTTGAGGACGTGGTGGCCTTGGGCGACGACCTCGAGGTTGTCGTTGAGGACATCGATCCCAACGGCAAGATCAGCCTCAAGTTGACCGGCGACGACAGCAGCGACGACCGCGATTCTGGGGGTCGTTCGGATGACCGGGGTGGCCGGGATCGCGATGATCGCCGGGGCCGCCGGGATGACCGTCGCGACGACCGCCGGGACGACCGTCGGGATCGTGGTGACCGCCGCGACAACCGCCGTTCCGATGATCGGGGTGGCCGGGATCGCGATGATCGCCGGGGCCGTCGGGATGATCGTCGGGATGACCGCCGTGACGATCGTCGTGACCGCGGTGACCGCCGTTCGAGCGACCGGGGTGGCCGAGACCGAGGCGACTGGGAAGGCCCGTCCCAAGCGGCCTCCTTCGAAGACGACTTCGAGTCTCAGCTACGCGACGAGTTCGGTGACCTCGGGCCCAGCGGAGGCTCGCATCGCCGAGGTGGCGGTCGGGGCCGCGACCGGGACCGCGCTCCTCGATAAGCCAGCCCAAGGCTTCATTTTTCCAGCCGGTTTGCCACCGCTCTGCCCTATAACGTCTCATCCATGCTTCGGGTAGGGGTGTTCGGCGCGGGGGGCAGAATGGGCGCCACCGTCTGTGAGGCGGTGGCAGCTGACCCGGATTTGGAATTGGTGGCCGCCGTGGACCCCATCCAGTCGGGTGGTTCCGCAGGCGGTGTGGTCGCGGTTCCCCACCGGGAGGCAATGGCGGAAGCCGATGTCGACGTGGTGGTGGACTTCACCATTGCCGAGGCAGCCCGCGACAACCTGATCTGGCTGGCCGATCAGCAGATCCACGCCGTGGTGGGCACGACGGGATTCACCGACGGCGACCTTGAGCGGCTCCAAGCCGCGTTCACCGCAGCAGAGCGGGCATGCATCATTGCACCCAATTTCGCCATCAGCGCCGTGCTGATGATGCGCTTTGCCGAACTCGCTGCGCCCTACTTCGATACCGCCGAAGTGATCGAACTGCACCACGACGCCAAGATCGACGCTCCATCGGGAACCGCGCGGCTCACGGTGGAAAAGATGGCGGCGGCGTCGGGCGACTGGGCCCCCGATCCCACTGAACACGAGATGCTGTCCGGCGTGCGGGGGGCTGAAGGCCCTACCGGCATCCGGGTCCACGCCGTGCGAATGAGGGGGATGGTGGCCCACCACGAGGTGATCCTGGGTGCTGAAGGCCAGACTCTCACCATCCGCCAGGACTCCACCGATCGGTCCTCGTTCATGCCCGGCGTGTTGGCCGCGGTGAAAGCGGCCCCGAACCGCTCTGGGCTCATCGTGGGCCTCGATACCCTGCTGGACATCTAGCGACGACCCCGTCGTGTCATTCCGGCGCCTGTTGCTGAACATCGCGGTGCTCCTGGCAGTGATGGCCATGATCACCGCTGGGTTCTGGCAGCTCCACCGTCTGTCTGAGCGCCGGGATCACAACAGCACCATTGCCAGCCGCAGCGAACTCCCAGTTGTGCAGATTCAAGACCTGGCCGGCATCGACGATGACTACGACATAGGGGACAACATCGAGTTTCGCTCGGTCCGGGCTGTCGGTGTCTACCAGGTGGAAGATCAGGTTTTGATCCGCAACCGGACCTTCCAGGGTTCTGCCGGGCTTTGGGTTCTCACCCCGCTGCGGCTCCCAACCGGCGAGGCCGTCGCGGTCAACCGGGGCTGGATCCCTCACGGGGCTGGCACCGGCACTTCCCTCGCCGATTTCGCCCCTGCCGGTGGTGAGGTGGAGGTGATCGGGCTTGTTCGGGCTACGGTCACCGCCGCTGGGCTTCAGCAGTCAGACCCGTCTGGCGGGGTGCTCACAGAGATGGCCCGCCCCGATTTGGCCCGCCTGTCCCAACAGCTCGATACCGCCCTGTTGCCGGTCTACCTGCAACTCCAAACTCAAGCACCGCCTGCTGGCGACTGGCCCGTCCCCGTTCCCCCTCCCGACCTCGGGGAGGGATCCCACCTGGCCTACGCCGTCCAATGGTTCGTCTTCGCCACCATCGCCCTGGTGGGCTACCCCCTCATCCTGAGACGCCTAGGCCGCCCCGGAGACCGGGATCGAGAAGCGGAAGTAGTCTGATCTGGTGCCGTATTCGTCTGGGATGGAGGGGCGCGTCCTCTATGCGCTGCGCACCAAGGGCATGGCTGACGCTGAATCTGTGGCCCTGGCCACCGGCTTGTCGGCGACACAGGCCGCGGGCGTCCTGAGCGAATTGGGGGAGAGGGGCTGGGTGCGCTACCGGGACGGGAAGCGAGCCCAGGGGTGGATGCTGCTCGGGGAGGGCAGGGCCGAGGCCGAGCGGCTAGTGGCCGCCGAAATCGAGAGTTCCGGCACCAGACCCCTCATCCAGGAGCAATATCAGTCGTTTCGGGTGCTGGACCCTCAGTTGAAGGAGGTCTGCACCGATTTCCAAGTACGCGGCGACCAGACGCTCAACGACCACACCGATCCCGACTACGACGCCGCGGTCATAGCCCGTCTGGCCGAGATCAACCAGCGGGTCCAGCCGATCATCGCTCGCTTAGCCGATGCCCTTGACCGATTCGGCCACTATGGAGGGCGGCTCGACAACGCGCTGCTTCGTGTGCAGGGCGGCGAACTTAACTGGTTTACGAAACCCTCCATGGATTCCTACCATGAGGTGTGGTTCGAGTTGCACGAGGATCTCCTGGTGACCCTGGGGATCGATCGGGCAACCGAGATGGCCGACGACGCCGCTGAAGCGTAAGGAGAACCCATGGCTCGATTTGGAAAGGTGCTCACCGCCATGGTCACACCGTTTGCCGACGACGGCTCGCTCGACCTGGAGACCGCAGCGTCGCTGGCCCAATGGCTGGTTGACAACGGGAGCGACGGGCTGGTGGTGGCGGGCACCACGGGAGAGGCGCCGACGCTGACCCACGACGAGCAAATCGACCTCATCGGCACGGTCGTCTCTGCGGTGGATGCGCCGGTGGTGGCCGGAGCGGGCAGCAATGACACTGCCGCGGCCGTTGAGCTCACCGAGCGGGCTCAAGAGGCGGGGGCTGATGGCATCTTGTCGGTGACCCCGTACTACAACCGGCCTTCGCAAGCCAGCCTGGCCAAGCACTTTGCCACGGTGGCCGGGGCCACCGATCTACCGGTGCTCATCTACGACATCCCTGTGCGCACCGGGCGAAAGGTGGACACTGCCACGCTGCTGGAGTTGGCCCATGGTGTCGCCAACATCGTCGGCATCAAGGACGCGGCCGGCGACCCTGCCGAGACCGCCGCGCTCATCGCCCAGGCTCCCGAGGGCTTTGAGGTGTACAGCGGCGACGACAGCCTCACCCTGCCGCTGCTCGCGGTGGGGGCGGTGGGGGTTATCGGGGTGGCCACCCACTGGGCCGGTACCGAGCACGCCGACATGATCGCCGCTTTCGAGGGGGGCGACGTTGGGACCGCGGCCAAGATCAACGCCAGCCTCATGCCGTCGTTTGACTATGAGACGGGGTTGACAGCGCCCAACCCCATTCCGGCCAAGGCGATGATGCGCCTTATCGGCATCCCGGTCGGCCGCTGCCGCCCGCCCCTGGACGTCGAGCCTGAGGGTTTGGCCGAGGCCGCTGCTGAGGTGCTGGCCGGCACAAGACTCGGTGCCGATGGCTGATCCGGTTCAGATCACCTTTCTGGGCGGGTTGGGCGATATCGGGAGGAACTGCGCGGCCATCGAATCCAGGGGCGAGGTTCTCCTGCTGGACTGCGGGATCCTGTTTCCCGACGAGGACATGCCCGGCGCTGAATTCGTGCTCCCTGATTTGGAGTACCTGCGCGATCGCGCCGATCGCATCGTTGGCTGCATATGCACCCACGGCCATGAGGATCACATCGGCTCGCTTCCCCATGCCCTGGAATGGCTGTCGTTTCCGATCTATGCCTCGCCCTTCACCCTGGGATTGATCCGCAACCGCCTGGAGGAGCGGGGTGTTATCGACCGCACAACCCTCAACTCCATCGGCGACCACGACCGGCTCCGCATCGGCTCGTTCGACTGCGAGTTCATCCCCGTCACCCACTCGGTTCCCTCGGGGTTGATCTCGGCCATCCGCACTTCCCAAGGGGTCGTCTTGCACTCCAGCGACTTCAAACTGGATCTGAACCCAGTGGACGGTCGGCGCACGGACCTCGCCCGGATCGGGGCCATCTCTCGAACCGACGGAGTGCGGCTGCTGCTGTGCGATTCCACCAACTCGGAGATTCCCGGCAGCTCCCGGTCGGAAACCGAGGTTGGAGAGGTGCTTCGAGGGGTGTTTGCCGCCCATCCCGGCCGACGCCTGGTAGTGGCCGCCTTCTCCAGCCATGTTCACCGGGTTCAGCAGGTGGTGGATGCCGCGGTGGAGTCGGGGCGCAAAGTGGCCACGCTGGGGCTGTCTATGAAGCGCAACTTCGCCCTGGCCCGGGAGCTGGGCTTGCTCACGATGCCCGACCATGCGGTGATCGACGTGGCCGATGTCGATCGGTATTCCCCCGGGCAGGTGTGCGTGGTGTCCACGGGCTCGCAGGGGGAGACCCGCTCCGCCCTGGCCATGGCCGCCACCGGGGACAGTCGCTGGATCGATATCGGACCCGACGACACCGTGGTGTTGAGCTCGACCCCCATCCCCGGCAACGAGGCCCGGGTGGCCCGGATGATCAACAACCTGGTGGATCGGGGGGCCGAAGTGGTCCACAGCGGGCAACTAGACGTCCATACCACCGGCCACGGCAAGCAGGATGAGCTCCGCACCCTGCACACGGTGGCCGACCCTGAGTTCTTTGTGCCGGTTCACGGCGAGGTTCGCCACCTCGTTGCCCACGCCGATCTGGCGATGAAGA
This sequence comes from Acidimicrobiia bacterium, assembly GCA_022826705.1. Taxonomy (GTDB): domain Bacteria; phylum Actinomycetota; class Acidimicrobiia; order Acidimicrobiales; family Bin134; genus Poriferisocius. The sequence goes on from JAJDUJ010000030.1 coordinate 85,675, forward strand.
TGGGCATGGCCGCGGACCGAGTGGTCCTTGCTCGCGACGGCGAGCAGATCGAGTTGAGCGACAGCGGTTTGGCCAACCGGGGGAAGGTCACTTCGGGGGACTACTTCTTTGTGAACGGGCAGTTGATCGAGAACGACCGGGACCTCTTCGGCGAGCGGTCCATTCTCGGCAGCCACGGAGTGGTCAACGTGGTGGTGGTGGTGAACCGCGCTGAAGGCCGTTTGCTGGCCCGACCCCGGTTCGAGAGCAAGGGCTGGGTGGGGGGCGATGCGGCGAAGGATCTGGAATCGCTCGGCGCCGACGAGGTGGCGGCTGCCGTGGAGGAGGGCCTGGCTTCAGGGGAGGATGGCGACCTGGAGCGGCTGGTGCGCCGGGCCGCCGGACAGTTTGTCAACCACAACACCGGACGCCGTCCGATGATCGTCCCTATCATCATCGAGTTCTGAACAAACCGGCCGCGATCTGGCCAAACCATTGGTTACTGGTGTTGTCAATGGTACGTTTGTTGTTGTTGTGGCTACGAAAACCGCTCGAAAGCCCCCTACAAAGCCCAGCGCAAAGTCCAAATCCAATACCGGAGCCTCTCCCGATAGTCGGCTGAAGCAGGCTGCGGCCGCGGTTTGGGCTCGACACCGCGCCGACATCATCGCCGTGGGGTTCATCCTCGCCGGCTTGGTGGCGGCCTGCAGCCTATGGGCCGATGTGGCCGGACCGTTCGGCTCGGGGCTCAGGACCGTCCTCGGTGCCTTGATCGGCACCGCCAGGGCCGCCATACCGATCGCCCTATTGGTCATCGGGGTCGTGCTGTTGCGGGGTCCTCGTCTCGATGAGGAGTTCCAGGAGAGCACACCAGGCGATTTCGACAAGAACCCCTACACCGACCCGGCTCGGGCCGATCTGGTGCTGGCTGTTCGCCTCGGCATCGGCACCGCGTTGACGCTCCTCTCGGTAACCGGCCTGCTCCACATCGGCATCGACCGGCCGGGCATCGAAGACCTCGACGGGCTGATGGGGGCGGGTGGAGCGCTGGGCCTGGCCTTCGGGGGCACGCTGGCCGCGATTATGGGCGTCTGGGGGGCGAGTCTGGTGGTGGGCGCGTTCGGGCTCTTGGGGTCGGTGATACTCACTCGGGTGTCGTTGCGAGCGTGGGCCCGCAAGGTGAACGGAGCCAAACTCAAGACCGCTTTTGCCCAGTTCCTCGATCTCCTGACCGGTACCGCACCGCGGCCACAAGATCCCGAACCATCCGCCGATGATGGCCAACTGGACGAACCGGAAGCGGCCTCCGCTGAACCCGAGGTCGTTCTCATTCCCTCTCCACCCCCTGAGCCTGAACCCGCTCTGGCCATGCCCGAAGCCGAGCCGAGGAGTGAGCCTGAGCCCGCCCCGGCGCCCGAGCCTTCCAACGAGCCGCAGTGGGAGGCGCCGACCATCATCGGCGACAAGAAGTCCAAGTCTTCGAAGTCCAAGTCTTCGAAATGGAAGCTCCCCTCACTCAAGCTGCTGAGCGGGTCTGATCCCCAGAAGGGCAGCCAGGAAGAAGCCACCCGGAAGGGCGCAGCCCTGGAGCAGGCCTTGGCCGCCCATGACGTGGAAACCAAGCTGGTTGGAATGGTGGTCGGTCCCACCGTGACCCGCTACGAGCTGGAACTGGCGCCGGGGGTCAAGGTCAGCCGAGTTACCAGCTTGAGCAAGGACATCGCCTATGCCTTGGCTTCGCCCGACGTCCGCATCTTGGCCCCGATCCCCGGGCGCCAAGCCATCGGCGTGGAGGTGCCCAACCGCGACCGCCAGGTGGTGTCGCTGGGCGGGATCTTGGCATCGGCCGAGGCCCGCAAGGCCAGCCACCCCCTCGAGGTGGCCATCGGCCGGGACATCAACGCCAAGCCGGTCATGATGGACCTGTCCCGGATGCCCCACATCCTTATTGCGGGGGCCACCGGAGCGGGCAAGTCGTCGTGCATCAACTCCATGATCACCTCGGTGCTCATGCGCTCCACCCCCGATCAGGTGCGCATGATCCTGGTCGATCCCAAGATGGTGGAGATGGCCCAGTATGAGCATGTTCCCCACCTGCTCACCCAGCCGGTGACCGATCCAAAGAAGGCGGCCAACGCCCTGGCCTGGGCGTGCCGGGAGATGGACCGCCGCTATGAGATCTTGGCTTCGGTGGGCGTCCGCGATATCGACGGATACAACGAAGCCTGCGATCGGGGAGTTTTCGACAACGAACGCAAATTGGGGATCAAGGACACCGAGCCCAAGGAGCGGATGCCGCTCATCCTGGTGGTGGTAGACGAGCTGTCGGATCTGATGATGGTGGCCCCCCGCGACGTGGAGGACTCCATCTGCCGCATTGCCCAGAAGGCCCGGGCGGTGGGAATCCATCTGGTGATCGCCACCCAGCGGCCGTCTATCAACGTGATCACCGGCGTCATCAAAGCCAACATCCCGGCCCGGCTGGCCTTCGCCGTGTCCAGTCAAACCGACAGCCGGGTGATCCTCGACCAACAGGGAGCCGAGCGCCTGGTGGGCCGGGGCGACATGCTGCTGCTGAGTCCCACCTCCACATCTGCCCAGCGCATCCAAGGGGCGTGGGTGACCGAGTCGGAGGTTCGCAGCGTGGTGGGCGCATGGCGCCGTCAGGCCGCGGCGATGGAGCCTCCCAGCCTGGCCAATTCGGTGACAACCGACGGTGGCGACGGCGACGACGATCCGCTGGCTCCAGCGCCTTCGAACGCCGCGAACGGGGCTGGCGACGATGACGATGAACTCTTGGTTCAGGCCATGAGGCTGGTGGTGGAGAGTCAGCTTGGCTCCACATCGATGCTCCAGCGCAAGCTCCGGGTGGGATTCGCCCGGGCTGGCCGGCTTATGGACCTGCTGGAGCAGCGGGGCGTGGTCGGACCCTCGGAGGGGTCGAAGGCTCGCGAGGTGCTGATGACCCCCGACGAGCTCCCTTCATGAATGCTGACTGAGCGTCGGTAGTCTCCTCCTGTGGCTTTAGCAGCGGTGCTTCTGGCGGGGGGTCTCCTCGTGCTGGCCTTGGGCGCCGACCAATTGGTGATCGGCGCGTCGCGGCTGGCCTTCGCCCGGGGCATCTCACCCATCGTGATCGGGGCGTTGGTTATCGGCTTTGGCACCAGCGCCCCCGAGATGCTGGTGTCGGGCCTGGCTGCCGCCGACGGCAACGTCGATTTGGGGGTGGGCAACATCGTCGGCTCCAACGTGGCCAACTTGAGCCTGGTGCTGGGTTTTTCCGCCCTGGTGGCGGCGGTGGCCGTGGGGGGCCGCTACATCCGGGTGGCCAACAGCACGCTGTGGCGGGAGGGCGTGGTGTCGGTGGCCGCCGCAGGGTTGTTCTGGTTGCTGGTGCAAGACGGCTTGGAGCGCTGGGAGGGCGTCGTCTTGCTGCTGGCCTTCGTGGTGGCCATGACCGCCATCTTGTGGCGGCCGGCCTATGACGTCAGCGCAGCCGATGTGGTCCCCACCGACAAGCCGATCAACCAGCCTGCCGAGCTGGTCCGCACCGTGCTGGGGCTGGCCGCCACCGTGGTCGGCGCCCAGCTGGCGGTGACCGGTGCGGTGGACATCGCCCAAGAAGTCGGTTTGGGCTCGGGATTCGTGGGGCTGTCGCTGGTGGCGTTCGGAACCTCGCTGCCCGAGCTGATCACCGGGGTGCAGGCGGCCCGCCGGGGAGAGGCCGATCTGCTGGTGGGCAATATCTTGGGTTCCAACACGTTCAACAGCCTGCTGGTGAGCGCGGTGGTGGCGCTGGTGGGACCTGGGCCGCTGGTCGACGGGAACCTCTCGGGTTTGGCGGTGTGGATCATGATGGGCATCTCCGTTGCCGCCTGGCTGTTCATGTTCCGGGGAGACGGCTTGGAGTGCTGGTGGGAGGGCGCCTTCCTCTTGGCCGTGTACCTGGTGTCGCTGCCGTTTTTGATCTCCGACCATGAGGAAGAGGCTTTGGGTCCTGCGCCGGCGGTGGAGTTGGCGGAGCAGACGGCCGGCGCTGGTGGTTCTGGTCTCGATGCCACCTAGTGTCGATACGGTGCGCCGGTTTTGGGTTGAGACGCTGGGGTGTCCCAAGAACCAGGTGGACTCCGACAAGATCACGGGGTTGCTGGTCCGAGACGGGATGGCCGCGGCCCCCGCGCCAGAAGAAGCCGATCTGGTGGTGGTGAACACCTGCGCCTTCATCGAGGAGGCCCGCCAGGAGTCGGTGGACACGGTGCTGGCGCTGCGCTCCTCGGCGGCCGAGGCCGAACTGGTAGTTACTGGGTGTATGGCCGAGCGCTACGGCGCTGAGCTGGCCGAGGCCCTGCCCGAGGTCGACCGGGTAGCCGGGTTCGGGGTGTCGGTGAGCATCGGGGCGAAGCCCTCTTCGGCGCCTGTGACCGAGCTGCCCTCATTCGACCTGCTGAACCTGCCCCGGCCGCTCGCTGAGGCGCCGTGGGCCTACGTGAAGATCGCCGAGGGATGCGACCGGCGCTGCGGGTACTGCGCCATTCCCAGCTTCCGGGGTCCGCAGCGCTCTCGGTCGTCCGAGGCCATCGTGGCCGAGGTGGAGGCGCTTGGGGTGCGAGAGGCGGTGCTGGTGGCTCAAGACTTGGCCTCCTACGGCCGCGACCAGGGCCAAGGGGAGCGCAGCATCATCCCGCTGGTGGAGTCGCTTCGCCACCGGGTCCGCTGGGTACGGCTGTTGTATCTATATCCGTCCGACCTCACCGACTCGCTCATCGACGCCATCTGCGCCACCGAGGTGCCCTACTTCGATCTGTCGCTGCAGCACGTGTCCCGGCCGCTCCTGGCCCGGATGCGGCGGTGGGGGGACGGCGACCGCTTTGCCGCCCGCATCGCCGATATCCGCGATCGCCAGCCCGAGGCGGTATTCAGGTCCAACTTCATCGTGGGCTACCCCGGTGAGACCGAGGCCGACCACGACGCCCTGCTGGACTTTGTGGCCGACGTGGGCTTGGACTGGTGCGGGTTCTTCACCTACTCCGCCGAGGCGGGTACCTATGCCACCACCCTTGACGGGCAGGTGCCGGCCGAATTGGCCGCCGAGCGTCGCCGGGAGCTGGCCGAGATCCAAGACAGGATCACCGCAACCAAGCGTGACCAACTCATCGGCCGCGAAGTCGAAGTTCTGGTGGACACGACTGGAATTGCCCGCAGCTATCGAGAGGCCCCGGAGATCGACGGGGTCGTTTCGGTGCCCGACCATCTGGCCGTCGGGCAGTTCCACACTGTGCGGGTGGTTGATGCCCTGGGTCCCGACCTGGTGGCCGAGGCGGTGTCGCCATGAGCCAGGTAGAGGCCTATTCCTGGGCCGATCTGCGGTTGACCGCCAACCTGATCACGTTGGGGCGCATTCTGCTGTCGCCCGTGCTCTTCGTGTTGATCTTGGCTGCCTCCGACAGCGCAGGGACGTCGTGGGCGGTGGTGGCGATGGGCTGGGTGCTGGGCGCCAGCGACTACTACGACGGCTGGGTGGCCCGGTCTTCCGGCAGCGAGAGCCGCTGGGGGGCCTTCTTGGACCCGCTGGCCGACAAGGTGATGATCCTGGGGGCGGCCTGGTGCTTTGTGGCTGTAGACCGGCTGTTCTGGGTGCCGGTTTTGATCATCACGGCGCGGGAGCTCCTGATGAGTGCGGTGCGCACCCGATGGGCTCGAGACGGCCTCTCGCTGCCCGCCCGCCATTCGGCCAAGCTAAAGACGCTGATGCAGGGCGGGGCGCTGACCGTGGCCGCACTGCCTCCGCTGGAGAACGTCGACTGGTCGGTGTCGCTGGCCATCTGGCTAGCCGTGGCCATCACCCTGTACTCCGGCTGGCGCTACTGGGCCGACGGCCGGGCCGGGGCCATTGCCGCCTCGGGCCAATAGCCGAGGCCATTGCAGCCTCGGGCCAATAGCCGAGGGCGGGCGGCGGTATAGCCTCCCTGCGTGAATTGTGAAGTAATCGCAGTTGGGACCGAGCTGCTGCTCGGCCAGATTGTCGACACCAACTCGTCGTGGATTGGCGAGCAACTGGCCATGGCCGGCATCGACTCGCACCACCAGGTGAAGGTGGGCGACAACTTCGGACGCATGCAAGCGGTACTGAACCAGGCTTTAGAGCGCAGCGACTCGGTCATCATGTGCGGCGGGCTCGGCCCCACCCAAGACGACATCACCCGGGATGTGATCGCCGCCGCCCTCGGGGTGGAGCTGGTGCGGCGGGATGACATTGTGGAGCGCATCTCTCGGGTGTTCGGAGGCCGGGGCCGGGCCATGCCCGAGAACAACCTGCGCCAAGCCGACGTGCCCGATGGGGCTGAGGTGTTGCCGGTGATGCCGGGCACCGCTCCCGGCTTCAAGGTGGAGACCGGCGGCAAGGCGGTGTACGCCGTGCCCGGCGTGCCCTGGGAGATGCAGCAGATGGTGGGGGAGTGCGTGCTGCCCGACCTCAAGCAGCGGGCGGGAATAACCGCAGTGATCAAGAGCCGTACCTTGCGCACTTGGGGCGACTCCGAGTCGGGCTTGGCCGAGAAGCTGCACGAGGAGATCGAGCGCTTGGACGAAACCGGCGAGTGCACCATCGCCTTTTTGGCCTCCGGTATGGAGGGTCTCAAGGTCCGCCTCACCGCTAAAGCCCCCAGCGAGGCCGAAGTGGACGAGATCTTGGCCAACGAGGAGCAGCTCGTGCGGGGCATCATCGGCGACATCGTGTTCGGGGTGGACGACGAGACCATGGAATCGGCCGTTCTCGACGCCCTGCGGAGCCGGGGCTGGACCCTGGCGCTGGCCGAGTCGCTCACCGGCGGGCTGATCGGCTCCCGCCTCACCGCTGTGCCCGGCGCCAGCGACGTGTTCCGCGGCGGGCTGGTGTCCTACGCCAGCGACGTGAAGTTCGACCTGCTAGACGTGCCCGAGGGCCCAGTAGTGAGCGAGGAGGCCGTAACCGCCATGGCCCACGGCGCCGCCAAGCTATTGAACGCCGACTGCGCCATCGCTGTCACCGGCGTCGCCGGCCCCGACCCTCTCGACGGCGAAGACCCCGGCACCGTCTGGATGGCCACCCTGGTAAACGGGCAGGTAGAGGCCACCAAGGTCAAGTTCCCCTTCGACCGCGAGCGCACTCGCCAATTCACCACCGTCTCCATCCTCAACAACCTCCGCATGCGAGTTATCGCCGGACAGTAAACGCCTTCTTGGAGCGGGAGAAGCGGGTCGGTTGGTCTAGATCTCGGGGTTGACGACGCCGGCGAGCATGCCGCCGTCGGCGATGAACTCGGCGCCGGTGCTGTAGGAAGACTCGTCGGAGGCTAGGTAGACGGCGAGGCGGGCGATCTCTTCGGGCTGGCCCACCCGGCCTAGGGGGAGCATGGCGTAGGTCGCCTCGCGGTCCTCATCGGAGATGGCGTCTCCCAGGGTGTCGGGAGCGGTCATGGCGGTGTCCACGCCGCCGGGGTGGATGGAGTTGGCCCGGATGCCGAATTGGCCCAGTTCAAGGGCGGCGTTCTTGGTCATGCCCCGCACTGCGAACTTGGAGGCGGTGTAGGCCACGGTGCCGCCGTAGCCGGCCATGCCGTTGGTAGAGCTGATGTTCACGATCGACCCGCCGCCGGCCTCGATCATGGCGGGCACGGTGTACTTCATGCCCAAGAAAACGCCCACCTGGTTGACGTTGATCACCCGCATGTAGTCATCCAGAGAGGTGTCCACCATGGACACCCCGAACAGGAGGATTCCGGCGTTGTTCACCAGCACGTTGGGCGGTCCGTAGCGGTTGATGGTTTCATCCACCGCCTTCTGCCATGCCCCCTCGTCGGTCACGTCCAAGGGGATGTAGTGGACATTGGGGCCTACATCGGCGGCCACCGCCTCGCCTTCATCGTGGAGCACGTCGCCAAACACCACCTTGGCGCCCTCGGCCGCGAACAGCCGCACCTCGGCTTCGCCCTGGCCCCGGGCGCCCCCGGAAATGAGGGCCACTTTGCCGTCCAGTCTTCCCATTTCAGTTCTCCTCTTCGGTGAGATCGCGGTCGAGCCTAAGCGAAGCCGAGTTCATGCAGTAGCGCTCGCCGGTGGGATGGGGGCCGTCGGGAAAGATGTGGCCCAAGTGGGCGCCGCATTGTGCGCACACCGCCTCGGTGCGAATCATGCCGTGGCTCTTGTCGACGTGGCGGATTACCTTGCCCTCGCCGGCCTCCTCGTAGAACGACGGCCATCCGGTTCCCGAGTCGTATTTGGCCTCCGAGGAGAAGAGCACCGCGTCGCACACCCGGCAGCGGTACACGCCCTCGTCTTTGCAGTCCCAGTACATACCGGTGAAGGCCCGCTCGGTGCCGGCTTGCTGGGTGATGTGGTACTGCTCGGCGGTCAGCCGCTGGCGCAGTTCCTCGTCGGTGAACGTTAGTTCTGACATGTGCTCACCGTATCGGATTTTTGCGGGAAACAGGCAGGTTGGGAGGGCAGGGTGCTTGTCAAATTCAGCACCTGTAACTACGCTCATGTCAGTAACTGGGGACAAACTGTCACTGGTCGTCTTTAGAGTGTGCCTCGACATTCCCCCGATTAACTCGCAGCCGCGATACCACGACCTGAAGGAGGAGATGTGGAGCGAGACAAGGCACTAGAGATGGCCCTCGGCCAAATCGAGAAGCAATTCGGCCAAGGCGCCGTTATGAAGATGGGCGAGAAGGGCACAATGGCCATCGAGACCATCCCCACCGGGGCGCTGGCCCTTGATCTGGCGCTGGGCGTCGGGGGGCTCCCCCGGGGCCGGGTGGTGGAGATCTACGGCCCGGAGTCCTCGGGCAAGACCACCTTGGCGCTGCATGCCGTGGCCGAGGCCCAGCGGAACGGGGGGATCTGCGCGTTCGTCGACGCCGAGCACGCCCTCGACCCGATCTACGCCAAGGCCATTGGCGTAGACGTGGACGAGCTGTTGATCTCGCAGCCCGACACCGGCGAGCAGGCTCTGGAGATCGCCGACATGTTGATCCGCTCGAGTGCGCTCGACGTGATCGTCATCGACTCGGTGGCCGCCCTCACCCCCCGGGCCGAGATCGAGGGGGATATGGGCGACACCCACGTGGGCCTGCAAGCCCGCCTCATGTCGCAGGCGCTGCGCAAGCTCACCGCCAATTTGAACAAGTCCAAGACGGTGTGCATCTTCATCAATCAGCTGCGGGAGAAGATCGGCGTGATGTTCGGCTCTCCCGAGACCACGCCGGGTGGCCGGGCGCTGAAGTTCTACTCGTCGGTACGCCTCGACATCCGCCGCATCGAGTCCCTCAAGCAGGGGGTTGATGTGGTGGGCAACCGCACCCGGGTGAAGGTGGTCAAGAACAAGGTGGCCCCGCCGTTCCGGCAGGCCGAGTTCGACATCATGTACTCCAAGGGCATCAGCCGGGAAGGCTCGCTGCTCGATGTGGGCGTGGACTTGGACATCATCGACAAGTCCGGGGCCTGGTTCACCTACGAGGGCGAACACCTCGGCCAGGGCCGGGACAAGGCCAAGGCGTTTCTGGGCGAGCACCCCGAGATCATGGTGGAGATCACCGAGCGGGTGTGGAAGGCGGTGAACCCCCCAGCCGAGGAAGACGCCGAGGTTGCCGAGGCCACCGAGGACGCCGCGGCCCAAACCGGCTAGGGCACAGGCGAATCCGGCAGGGATGCTGGCAAAACCGGCTAGGAGACTGCCGGCAGCCGACAGGTAGCCTGACGGGGTGAGCCGCAGCTATTTCATCCGCACCTACGGGTGCCAGATGAACGAGCACGACACCGAACGCATCTCTGGGCTGCTGGAAGCCGACGGGATGACATCGGCTGACGCCATGGAGTCGGCCGACGTCATCGTGCTCAACACCTGCTGCATCCGCGAGAACGCCGACAACAAGCTCTACGGCCAGCTCGGTCACCTCAAGCGGCTCAAGCAGGCCCGCCCCGACATTCAGATTGCGGTGGCCGGCTGCTTGGCGCAAAAGGACCGGGAGCTGATCCAGGAGAGAGCCGATCACGTGGACGTGGTGTTCGGCACCCACAACGTGCACCGGGCCGCCGAGCTGATCGGGGCCGCGGCCGATGGGCCAATCATCGAGATCCTGGAGGAGGCGGTCGAGGACGACCGCGACAGCTTCCCCTCCGCCCTGCCGGTGCGCCGGGATGCCCCCTATGCGGCGTGGATGACCATTCAGATCGGCTGCGACAACTCGTGCGCCTTTTGCATCGTGCCCTCGGTGCGGGGCGCGGAGATCAGCCGCCCGCTGGAGTTGCTGGTGGCCGAGGCTGCCGAGCTGGTCGACGGCGGGGTCACCGAGATCACGCTGTTGGGCCAGAACGTCAACTCCTATGGCCGCGATCTTCAGCGGGACCGCCGCCAGGCCGGCGAGCGGGTGTCGCTGCGGCCGCTGTTCGCCGACCTGCTCCGGGCCGTGGGCGCGGTGGACGGCATCGAGCGGGTCCGGTTCACCAGCCCCCATCCCAAGGACCTGCGGCCTGAGACCATCGAGGCCATGGCCGAGGTGCCCGCAGTGTGCGAGCACCTGCACCTGCCCTTGCAATCGGGCAGCGACCGGGTACTGGCCGCCATGCACCGGGGCTATACCGCAGAGCGGTACCTGGACCGGCTGCGGGCCACTCGAGATGCAGTGGACGACCTGGCGGTATCCACCGACATCATCGTGGGCTTCCCCGGCGAGACCGAGGACGACTTCGAGCAGACGCTGCTGGTGGCCGCCGAGGCGGAGTACGACTCGGCGTTCACCTTTGTGTTCTCGCCCCGCCCGGGTACCGAGGCCGCCGAGATGGCCGACCAGTTCTGCGATCCCGACGAGGTGCGGGACCGCTTCGAGCGGCTTCGGGCGGTGGTGGACCGCTCCAGCCGCCGAGGCAACCAGGCCCGCATCGGCCGTCGAGAAGAGGTAGTGGTGGAGGGGCCGTCGAAGAAAGACCCCAGTGTTCTCACTGGCCGGACCCGCCAGAACCGCCTAGTCCACTTCCCCTCACCCCAGAAGCTGAAGCCGGGCACCTTCGCCACCGTGAACGTGACCGAGGCCGGAGCGCACCACCTGCGAGGAGAGCTGGCCGACGTGACCGCTCCGCCCCGGTGGCGCACCCGAATTCCGGTGGCCGCGCTCTGAGCTGCTCGCCGCCCGCCGATGCCGTTGGCGCGCCAGGTGCGCTGGCCATCGTCGGAGTCACCGCCACCGGCAAGTCGGCCGTGGCACTGGCCATTGCCCGGCAACTGGCAAGTGCCGAGATCATCTCGGTGGACTCCATGCAGGTGTACCGGGGGATGGACATCGGCACCGACAAACCCCCCGCCGAGGTGCGAGCCGAGGTGCCCCACCACCTCATCGATGTGGCGGACCCGTCGGAGAACTACTCCCTCACCATGTTTCAAGCCGCAGCCCGCCAGGCTCGGGCCGACATCGCCAGTCGGAGTAGGGTAGCGGTGCTGGTGGGCGGCACCGGGCTCTACCACCGGGCCGTGATTGACGACTTGGGCATACCCGGCCGCTATCCCGAGACCGCCGCCACACTGGAAGAGGAGTCCGACACCGAAGCGCTGCACCGCCGCTTGGAGGAACTCGACCCAATGGCCGCATCCCGCATGGAGCCCACCAACCGAAGGCGGATCGTGCGGGCCCTGGAGGTGACGCTGGGAAGCGGCCGCCCGTTCTCCTCCTATGGGCCGGGCCTGGGCCAGTATCCGCCCTGTGACATTGCCCAGATCGGCCTGTCACTATCGAGGGCTGAGATCGACCGCCGCATCGAGCAGCGCTACCACCAGCAGATGGAGGCCGGGTTTTTGGCCGAAGTCGAGGCGCTGGCGAACCGACGGCCACCGCTGTCGCGCACCGCGTCGCAGGCCCTGGGCTATAGGGAGCTCATAGGGCATGTCAACGGCGAGATGTCGTTGGACGAGGCAGTGGCCCTCGCCGTTGCCCGCACCCGGAAATTCGCCCGCCGCCAAGAGCGCTGGTTTCGACGCGACCCGCGCATCGTTTGGCTAGACGCCGACGAAGACGCCGAGGCGCTGGCCGACGAGGCGCTCTCGGTTCTGACAGAGCACAGATCCCCGAGCTGAGGTCGAAATGGTGCGCGGTGCAGGGCCCAGAACTTGCCAGACTGGAACGATGCAGCTGGCCAAGCACCACGGCTTGGGAAACGACTTTCTGATCGCGTTGGCCGACGCGCTGCCCGCCGACGCCCCCGCGACGGCCGAGGCCGCATGCCACCGCACCCGCGGCGTTGGGGCAGACGGGCTCATCTTCGGCCTGCCCGGCGATGCCGGTGCGGGCACCGATGCAACCATGGTGCTGTTCAACGCCGATGGGACCCGGGCCGAGATGAGCGGCAACGGCATCCGCTGCTTGGCCCAGGCGGTTGTCAGGCGAGACGCCCGCGGCTCCAACCGTGAGCTGTCCATAGGCACCGATGCCGGGATTCGAGCCGTGAGCGTTGAACCCACTGAAGATCCCACCGTGGTCCAGGTTCGAGTCGACATGGGGCTGATCGGCCCCGGCCCCGATCTGGAAGAAGGCGAGGTCGTCCAATACCTCCGCAACCACGGCTTTGCTGATCACTTCTCCTCCGCAGACGTGGGCAATCCCCATCTGGTGGTGGCGGTCCACGACGTGCACCAGATCGATGTGGCCAGGAACGGGTCTGAGCTCTCCCGCCTGGCGGGGGGGATCAATGTGGAGTTCATCGGTGCCGCCGCCGGGGGAATCGAGATGCGAGTGTGGGAACGAGGGGTCGGGGTGACCGAGGCCTGCGGGACCGGAGCATGCGCTGCCGCCCATGCGGCTCACCGCTGGGGTTTGACCGGTACGGTTGTCCAGGTGTCTATGCCCGGTGGCGACGTGACGGTGGAGCTGGGCGAAACCGCGGTTCTGATCGGGCCCGCGGCTTTCATCGCGGCGGTTGAATATGGCTGACAGCGAGACCCACCGGGGCGGATTCGGCACCCACGGTGGGGAGTCGGGGGCGTTCATCGAGCGGACTTTCCGAGAGAAGATCGTGCTGGTGGGCGTCACTCTCGACGGCGCCGACCCGGCCCGCACCGATGCAGCACTCGACGAATTGGCCCAGCTCATCGACACCGCCGGGGCCGACGAGATGGGTCGCCTGGTCCAGCGCCGCCGAGCCCCCGATCCCTCCACCTACATCGGCAAAGGCAAGGTTGACGAGATCCTCGAATTGTGCGAAGAGGTGGACGCCGACACCGTGGTGTTCGACGACGAGCTGAGCCCGGCCCAGCAGTTCAACCTGGAGAAGATCCTCGGCCGCACCGCCATCGACCGCACCGCGGTGATCCTCGACATCTTCGCCCAGAACGCCAGCAGCCAAGAGGGAAAGGCCCAAGTGGAGCTGGCTCAGCTCCGCTACCGGCTGCCCCGCCTGCGCCGGGGCCGGGCATTCAGCCAGCAAGCCGGTGGGATCGGCACCAGGGGACCGGGCGAAACCCAGCTGGAGGTGGACCGACGGCGCATCCAGCGGCGCATCCACAAGCTGGAGGCCCAACTCCGCGACATCGCCAAGAACCGCAGCGTGCAGAGCCGGAGCCGCCGCCGCTCGGCCCAGAGCACGGTGGCCATTGTGGGCTACACCAACGCGGGCAAGTCCCGGCTGCTCAACTTGCTCACCGACTCCGAGGTGCTGGTGCAAAACCGGCTGTTCGCCACCCTCGACGCCGCCACCCGCCGACTCGAGCTACCGGGCGGGGAGCGGGTGCTGCTCACCGACACCGTCGGATTCATCCAAAAGCTGCCCCACCAACTGGTGGAGGCGTTCCGCTCCACGCTCAATGTCGTTGCTGAGGCCGATCTGCTGCTGCACGTAGTGGACGCCTCCGGCCCCGACCCCGATGTCCACATTGCCGCCGTGCGCCAAGTGCTGCGGGAGATCGGCGCGGGTGCGGTTCCCGAGCTGCTGGTGTACAACAAGTGCGACCTGCTGGCCGGACGGGACATTCCGCTGGGCGCCGACAAGGACGCCATCGTGGTCTCGGCTGCCACCGGCGAGGGGACCGACAAGCTGTTGGCCGCCATGGCCGATGAGCTGCGCTCCAGTGGGCTCATCGTGGAGCTGGTGGTGCCCTACGCCCGAGGCGAGGTGCTGGCTGCGGTTCAGCGGGCCGGTCATGTGCTGACCACTGAGAACGAGGACGACGGCTACCGGATCCAGGCCCGCCTCGATGAGGCATCGGCGGCCCGGCTCTCGGAGTGGGTGGTGGGGTAGTGGACGGTTTCGTTCCCCCGCCATACCCCTACGACCGTCTCGACGAGTTGCGAGCGGTGGCCGACGGCTTCGACGGCGGCTGCGTGAACTTGTCGGTGGGCGCACCTTCCGATCCGCCCCCGGCGGAAGTAGTGGCTGCGCTCTCGGCCTCAGACAGCGAGCGGGGCTATCCGGCGTCGGTAGGTTCGCCTGCCTTCCGGGAGGCCGCGCTTCGCTGGCTGGCCCGACGGTTCGGCATCGACGCCGCCGGTGCTGCGGTGGCGGCCTGCGTGGGCACCAAGGAGCTGGTGGCCTCGGTGCCCCACTACCTGCGGTTGCGCGATCCCAGTCGCGACACCGTCCTGTATCCGGCGGTGTCCTACCCCACTTACGCCATGGGGGCTGCGCTGGCCGGCTGCCGGGCGGTTCCCGTGCCGCTCGACCACCAGTGGCGTATCGATCTCCACGCGGTGGCGCCCGATGACATCGCCCGCTCGCTGTGTTTGTGGGTGAACTCGCCGGGCAACCCCACCGGCGCCATCGACGATCTGGTCGCCGCGGTGGAGTGGGGCCGCCATCACGGCGTACCGGTGCTCAGCGACGAGTGCTACATCGAATTCATCTGGGACGAGGCGGCCCGAACCGCCGAGGCCAGCGTCCTCAGCACGGGATCCGACGGGGTGGTGGCGGTGCACTCGCTGTCCAAGCGGTCGAACCTGGCCGGAATGCGGGCCGGCTTCTACGCCGGCGATGCCGATCTGGTGGGCTACCTGTCGGAGGTCCGCAAGCACGCTGGGATGATGGTCCCCGGCCCGGTGCAGGCCGCCGCAGTGGCGGCATTCAACGACGACCGCCACGTAGACGCCCAGCGGGACATCTACCGCTCCCGGCTGGCCCGCCTCCGCGAGCTGCTGGTGCCCTACGCCCCCGATGTGAGCCTGCCCGGCGGCGGTCTGTACTTATGGGCGGCGTCGCCCGACGGCGACGGCTGGTCGCTGTCCCGCCGGGTGGCCGAGGAGCTGGGCGCGCTGATCAGCCCCGGCGAGTTCTACGGGCCTCAGGGGGCTGCCTACGCCCGAGTGGCCGCGGTGGCCCCTGATGCCCAAATCGACCTGCTTGAACAGCGAGTGGCCGCCCGGTGCGGCGATACCGTGAGGAAGTGAGCACTGAGATGACCGATCTGCAAGCCCGTATCGAGGCGCTGTGGGCCGACCGGACACCGATCACCGACGGCGATCCCGAGGCCCGGGCTGCGGTGGAAGAGGCCATTCACCTGCTGGACACTGGCGCGGCCCGGGTGGCCGAGGTGAACGGCCAGGGCGAGGTGGTCGTGAATCAATGGCTCAAGCAGGCCATCCTGCTGCTGTTCTCCATGGCCGAAATGGAAACCATGGAGCTGGGGCCGTTCGAATACGCCGACAAGATCCCCCTCAAGACCGACTATCAAGCTGCCGGCGTTCGGGTGGTGCCGGGAGCGTCGGCCCGCTGGGGCTCGTTCTTGGACCGGGGCGTGATCATGATGCCCAGCTACGTGAACATCGGCGCCCGGGTGGGGGCCAACACCATGGTCGACACGTGGGCAACCGTCGGCTCCTGCGCCCAGATCGGTGCCAACGTGCATCTCTCGGGCGGGGTGGGCATCGGCGGGGTGTTGGAGCCTCCTCAGGCCGCCCCGGTCGTCGTCGGCGACGACTGCCTGGTGGGCAGCCGCTGCATCGTGGCCGAGGGCGCCCAGCTGGGCGACGGGGTGGTGCTGGGGGCAGGATGCGTGCTCACTGGCTCGATCCCGGTGATCGATGCAGCCACCGGCGAGGAGTTGGGCCGCGGCTCGGTTCCTGCTTGGTCGGTGGCGGTCTCGGCCACCCGGCCTCGGGAGTTCGGCGGGGGCACCTTCGGCATGCCCTGCGTGCTGGTGATCAAGCATCTTGAGCCCGGCGAGCGCCACGACAAGGCCCAGCTGAACGATGTACTGCGCGAGCACGGCGCGGCCACTTAGGCATGGGTTATCCACAGGCAGGCCTCCTCATCGGGTCCGCGGCTTCCGACACGGCGAAAATCGTTGACGGGGCAGGCCATGAGCGCTGATCTGCTGGCCAAAACAGCCGAGCTGATCGATGTCGCCTCGGTGTCCTACAACGAGGGTGCCATCGCCAGTCTCATCGAGGAGGAGCTGCGGGCGGTGCCCGGCCTCACCGTGGATCGCGTGGGCGACAATGTGGTGGCCCGGACCGATCTGGGCCGACCCCAGCGGGTGCTGATCGGTGGCCACAGCGACACCGTGCCCCCCAACGACAACGCGGTGGCCCGCATCGAGGACGACGTGGTGTGGGGCCTCGGAGCCGCGGACATGAAGTCGGCGTTGGCGGTGATGCTGGAGTTGGCCGCTACGGTGGTCGAGCCTGAGGTGGATGTGACGTGGCTGTTCTACGCCCGCGAGGAAGTGAGGGTGGCCGACAGCGGACTGCGGGAGCTGTTCGACGTCCGCCCCGACCTGCTGGCCACCGACGTGGCTCTGCTGGGCGAGCCCACCGGGGGAGCGGTGGAGGCCGGATGCCAGGGATCGATGCGGGCGGTGGTGACGCTGGCCGGCGCTCGAGCCCACACCGCCCGACCCTGGATGGGAGTCAACGCCATCCATCGGCTTGGATCGGTGCTCCAACTGGCCGAGGCATACGAACCCCGCACGCCGGTGATCGACGGCTGCCAATTCCGGGAGTCGCTTCAGGCGGTGGCGGTGGAGGGCGGCGTGGCCGGAAACGTCGTGCCCGACCGGGCCGAGGTGACGCTGGGCTATCGCTACGCTCCCGATCGAAGCCCCGCCGAAGCCGAGGACATTCTGCGAGAGATGTTGGCCCCTGTATTGGGCGATGACGATGGCTTAGAGGTGACCGAGCACGCACCGGCCGCCCCACCGGGGTTGGGCCACCCGGTGCTGCAACGGCTGATCGCCGACCACGACCTGGAGATCAAGTCCAAGCTGGGATGGACCGACGTGGCCTTCTTCGCTGAGCGGGGCATCCCCGCGGCCAACTTCGGGCCCGGAGAATCCACCTTGGCCCACACTGCCGAGGAGCGGGTGGACAGAGCCGCGGTGGAGACCTACCGAAGCGTTCTCGAATCGTTGCTCACCACCGCTTGAAATACGCGGCTGAAATTTGCGAAACCGCAGATAGACACCTGTTTTCGAGGTAACTGTCACCGCGGTCTGGACAATGGTCACATGGCTTTACCCATGTTTGATCAACCTATGGCCCAGCCGGCTTTGAAGCCCGCGCTGGTGTTGGTGTCCGACCACTGCCCTGAGCCGCCGGTATCCCGGCGATTGCCGGCCAAGGTGTACTGGTTCCGAAGGGCGCTGGCCGTGTCCGCCTTGTTTCTCGTGCTGTGGGCCAGTTCGTTCCTCGCTGGCAAGCTCCACTGGTCGCTGTCGCCGGAGGCGCCGGCCGCGGGGTTGTCCCAGTCAGAACCGGCCTACGTGATCATGGGCGACACCGCTCTGCCGGTCAGCTCCGACGGCCGATAAGCGGTTCGGGCGCGTCAGAACAGAGTCCGGGTCAGTGGGTGAGGTAGCGCAGGAAGAGAGTGTGGTCTTGAGCCGATACCCGATCCAGCCGCAGACGGTCGAGCCGGGGCGGGGCGCCCCGCGTCATCCGGGATGTGTCACCGCCAGCCAGCGTCGGCGAGATCGTCCAGCACAGCTCGTCCAGGAGCCCGGCGGCCAGAAGCTGCCCGTTGAGGCTGGGACCTCCCTCGGCCAGCACAACATCGGCGCCCGTTTGGCCTATCAATCGCAGCACCTCTGCCAAGTCCACTCGGTGGTCGCCCACGCGGTGGACTTCCGCGGCCGCCTCGGCTTGGGCCAAACGGTGGGCAGGCGGATCGGCCACGGTGAACAGCATCGGCGGTGGATGGTCGGCGAACAGCGGCGCGGTGAAGTCCAGATCCAGCGAACCGCTCACCACGGCCAGTCGAGGCCGCGGCGACTGATTCCGATCCATTCGGCTGGCGGCGACCTCCGGGCTGGTCTTGGGCGGCCCGTAGCCCTCGCGCCGCACGGTCTCGGCTGCCACCAAAATCACGTCGGCCACCGCCCGGAGGGCCGAGAACACCCGCCGGTCCTCGGGGCTCGACAACCCCTCCGACACTCCGTCGGCCGACGTGGCGCCGTCGGCGGAGGTGACCATGTTCAGCATCAGCCAAGGCCGGTTGGGGTGGGGGATGCGGCTGTCGGACGCGTAGACCGAAACCGGGTCAATGTCGGAGACGAACCGAGGAAACAGCTGATGCACCTGCCGCCGACGGTAGCAGGCGGGTCAGTCGGGCATGTTTCCAGATATTCACCTGAAATCCACAGGGAATCCCCCTTATCCTCCTTACCGTCCACAGGCTCCATGCTCTACCGTGACTTACTGCTGCGGTGTGAGTGGCCGGAATGGTGGCTGACGCCGACGACCATAGTGGGGTTCAGGCGACTCCTTGAGGGGTTCAGCCCGTTGTTTGGGCGGGCTGGCGTGTCCGGTGCAGGCACGCCTCATCACGAGGCCCCTTTGACCTGGCCGCTCACGCCGCAGCCTCATTCGAGTAAGGATAAAATAGATGCGGTATGCGCCATAAGAGCTGCATCCGTTGAGGAGTGCTGATGGCTCTGGCATCTGACCGCACCAGAATCGGCCTGAGCCGCCATTTCAGCCGCGCCGATTTCCACCCCTACGACGAGGTGGATTGGCGTCGCCGCGACGCCCGAATCACCAGCGCAGACGGCGAAGTGGCCTTCGAGCAGACCGATGTGGAGTTCCCGGCCAACTGGTCGGTCAATGCCGGAAATATCGTGGCCCAGAAGTACTTCCGGGGTGGTTTGGGCACTTCGGAGTGGGAAACATCGCTGCGCCAGGTGATCGACCGGGTGGTCAACACGCTGGTGGCGTGGGGAACCGAGTCGGGGCATCTGGCCGAGCCGGAGGAGGCCGAGGCGTTTGCCGGTGAGCTTCGCTGGCTGCTGGTCCGCCAGCGCGCCGCGTTCAACTCGCCGGTGTGGTTCAACCTCGGGGTTCCCGGTGCGGTGCCCCAGTCGTCGGCCTGCTTCATCCTGGCGGTGGACGACACCATGGAGTCGATCCTCGACTGGTACGGGGAGGAGGGGCGGATCTTCAAAGGGGGATCGGGGGCGGGCGTGAACTTGAGCCTCATCCGGTCTCGCCAGGAGAAGATGAGCGGCGGGGGCGCTCCCAGCGGCCCGGTGAGCTTCATGCGAGGCGCGGACGCCTCGGCCGGCACCATCAAGTCGGGGGGAAAGACCCGGCGGGCGGCCAAGATGGTGGTTCTGGATGCCGACCACCCCGATGTAGAGGAATTTATTTGGTGCAAGGCCATCGAGGAGCGCAAGGCCCGGGCGCTGCGGGATGCCGGCTTCGACATGGACCTCGACGGCGCTGACGTCCACTCCATCCAGTACCAGAACGCCAACAACTCGGTGCGGCTCAGCGACGAGTTCATGGCCGCGGTGACCGAAGACGGGGAGTGGCATCTCACTGCCCGCACCACCGGCGAAGTGCTGGAGACGGTGTCAGCCCGGTCGCTTCTCTCCCAGATAGCCGAGGCCGCCTGGGAGTGCGCCGACCCCGGGGTGCAGTTCGAGACCACCATCAACCGGTGGAACACTGCGGCCGAAACCGGCCGCATCACCGCCAGCAACCCCTGCTCGGAATACCTCCACCTCGACAATTCAGCCTGCAACCTGTCCAGCTTGAACCTGCTGTCGTTCGTCGACGAAGACGGCACATTCGATGTGGAGGGTTTCAGCTCCGCAGTCCGGGTGATGACCGTCGCCCAGGAGATACTGGTCGGCCCTTCGCACTATCCCACTGAGCAGATCGGGGCCACCACCCGGCGGTTCCGCCAACTGGGCTTGGGCTACGCCAACCTGGGGGCCATGCTCATGGCCTTGGGCGTGGCCTACGACTCCGACGAGGGCCGGGGTCTGGCCGCGTCGGTCACCGCGCTGATGACCGGGGTGGCCTACGAGACCTCAGGGCGAATGGCCGCCCGTCTGGGACCGTTCGAGGGGTTCGCCGAGAACCAGGAGCCCACCCGGCGAGTGTTGCGGATGCACCGGGACGCGCTGAGCCGCCTGGAAGCGGAGCCGGTGCCCCAAGAGGTGCTCGACGCCGCCCGGGCCGCGTGGGACGCCGCGGTGGAGTGGGGGGACACCGCAGGGGTTCGCAACTCGCAGGCCACGGTGCTGGCCCCCACCGGAACCATCTCGTTCATGATGGACTGCGACACCACTGGCATCGAGCCCGATTTGGGCCTGGTCAAGACCAAGAAGCTGGTGGGCGGCGGCACCATGCCCATCGTCAACCAGACCGTGGATCGCGCGCTGCACCATCTGGGCTACAGCCCGGAGCAGGTGGCCGACATCGAGGCCCACGTCCACGAGCGGGGCACGGTGGTGGGCGCCCCCCATCTCGACCCGGCCCATCTGCCGGTATTCGCCTGCTCCATGGGCGACAACGTGATCTCCCCCAGCGGCCACGTGAAGATGATGGCCGCGGTGCAGCCCTGGCTTTCGGGGGGAATCAGCAAAACCGTCAACGTTCCCGAGGAGACCACCGCCGCCGAGATCGAGCAGCTCTTCGTGGACGCTTGGCAGATGGGGGTCAAGGCGCTGGCCGTCTATCGGGACAACTGCAAGCTGGGCCAACCCCTGTCGGTTGCCGATGCCTCGACCACCCAACCCGATCCGGTCCGGGACTCAGCGGCGACGCCGGCGTCGCCGCAGCCTGAGCGCCGTCGGCTGCCCCGGTCCCGCACCAGCCGCACCTTCGAGTTCCGGGTGGCCGACTGCAAGGGATTCGCCACCGTGGGGGAGTACGAAGACGGCAGCCCCGGCGAGATCTTCCTCCGGGTGTCCAAGCAGGGCTCCACGCTGTCCGGCGTCATGGACTCGTTCGCCATGGCAGTGAGCCACGGACTGCAATACGGGGTGCCCCTGCGGGCCTATGTGGACGCTTTCACCGGCATGCGCTTCGAGCCGAACGGGATGACCGACGACCCCGACATCCGCATTGCCACCAGCCTCATCGACTATCTGTTCCGCCGGCTGGCGGTGGAGTACCTCGACCCCGAGGAGCGGCTCGAACTGGGGATCTACACCACCCACGAGCGCCTCCAGCCCACCCTGCCCGGGGTGGAGGAGCAGGTGCCGGTCACCATTCCCGGCGACGTCGTGGAACCCGACCCCCCGTCTCCCTTCACTCGCCAGTTCCCCCTGGACTCCCATGCCCCGTTCTGCGCCGATTGCGGCGTCCTCATGGTGCGGGCCGGAAGCTGCCACGCCTGCCCCGACTGCGGCTCCACCTCCGGCTGCTCCTGAGCGAGCCTCGCCCCCAGCTTCGGCACAGAAGCATCTCGCGTTGGTAGTTTGACCACGCCTGCCATCGGGTCAGGCGGAGGAGGATCTCATGAGAGCGGCGCTGTTCTTGGACGGTCGGGAAGATCTGGTGGTGGACGAAGTAGACGTGGCCGCCCCGATCGGCAGCGAGGTGCTGATTCAGACCGCGGCGTCGGGGCTGTGCCACAGCGACTTGCACTTCATGGAGACCGAGGGCTGGGTGGTTCCCCGCCCCATCGTGCTCGGCCATGAGGCCGCCGGAGTGGTGGAGGCGGTGGGCCCCGATGTGCGCGAGGTGCAGCCCGGCGACCACGTCATCTGCTGCCTGTCGGTGTTCTGCGGGCGCTGCGACTCATGCCTGAGCGGCCAGCCCTACCTGTGCGTCCAGAGCCGGGTTGATTGTGTCCGCTCTGAGAACGAGCCCGCCCGGCTCAGTCGTGATGGCCAGGAGGTGTTCCAATTCGCCAACCTCTCGTCGTTCGCCGAGCAGATGCTGGTCCACGAGAATGCAGTTGTGAAGGTCCGCGACGACATGCCGCTGGACCGGGCCGCGCTCATCGGCTGCGGGGTCACTACCGGCACCGGCGCGGTGTTCCGCACCGCAGGGGTGGAACCCGGCGCCTCGGTGGCGGTGATCGGCTGCGGCGGAGTTGGCATGTCGTCGATCCAAGCCGCCCGCATCTCCGGCGCCACCAAGATCATCGCAGTGGACCTCGAGCCCCGGAAGCTGGACACCGCCCTGCGCCTGGGAGCCACCCACGCGGTCAACCCTGCCGACGGCGACCCGGTAGAGCAGGTATTGGAGTTGACCGGCGGCGGGGTGGACTACTCCTTTGAGGCCATTGGCTTGGCGCTCACCGCGCAGCAGGCGTTCGGGATGATCCGACGGGGCGGAACGGCCACGGTGATGGGCATGATTCCCCCCGGAACCAAGGTGGAGATCGAGGGCCAGGAGCTGTTCATGTCCGACAAGCGGCTCCAGGGGTCGCTCATGGGGTCGAACGTGTTCCGGGTGGACATGCCCCGCCTCGTCGACCTCTATCTCGATGGCCGCCTCATGCTCGACGAGATGGTGTCGGCCACCATTGGACTCGATGACGTGAACGACGGCTTCGAAGCCATGAAGGCCGGCGACGTGGTGCGCAGCGTCATCGCCTTCAACTGAGCAAGAGCTGCGGTTAGAGAGGCATCTCCGGTCATGGCTCAGAACAACCTGCGCTGGTGGGACCATGAAGTGGGCTACGAGGTGTATATCCGCTCGTTCGCCGATGGCAACGGCGACGGGGTGGGGGACTTTCCCGGCCTCACCGAGAAGCTGGACTATCTGTCCTGGCTGGGGGTGGGCATCGTGTGGATCACCCCCTTCTACCCGTCGCCCATGTGCGATTTCGGCTACGACGTGGCCGACTACACCGGCGTCGACCCCCTGTTCGGCACGCTAGAAGACTTCGACGCCTGCGTCGCCGAGGCCCATCGGCTGGGACTGCGAGTGCTCATCGACCTGGTTCCCAATCACTCCTCCGACCAGCACCCCTGGTTCCAGGCTTCGAAGTCCGATCCTGATGACCCCAAGCGGGGCTACTACCACTGGCGGGATCCCGCGCTGGGCGGCGGGCCCCCCAACAACTGGATATCGCACTTCGGGGGGCCGGCCTGGACTTTCGACGAGGCCTCCGAGCAGTACTACTTGCATCTGTTCTTGCCCGAGCAGCCCGACTTGAACTGGGCCAACCCCAACCTGGTGCGGGAGTTCGACGATGTGCTCACGTTCTGGCTGGACCGCGACGCGGACGGCTTCCGGGTGGACGTGGCCCATGGCCTGGTCAAGAACATGCTCATGCCCGACAACCCGCAGCGGTTCCCGGTGACCCCGGACATGAGCCCTCGCCAAGCGTTCGGCTGCTACGACCATCGCTACGACCTCGATCAAGCGGGCAACACTGCCATCTACCGCCGCTGGAGGGCCATCGCGGAGCGCTATGACGCCCTGCTTCTGGGGGAGGTCTACCTGAGGGACAACAATCCCAATCAAGTGAGCCGGTATGTGGCCAACCAAGACGGCCTGCACCGGGCCTTCTACTTCGCCCCCATGCACACTCCCTGGGAACCGTCGGCCATGTGGTCCACGTTCCGAGATGCGCTCGACGCTGCCCCCCGAGACTTGTCCTGGGCCATCAGCAGCCACGACGACCCCCGGGCGCCCACCCGATTGGGTGGCGGTGAGCTGGGCCAATCGCGGTCGCTGGCCTACTGCGTGCTGCTGTTTTCCCTGCCCGGCCTGCCATTCCTCTACCAGGGCGATGAGCTGGGCCTCGAAGAGGTGGACGTGCCTCTCGACCAGCGCCAAGACCCAGTGGCCGTCCGGAATCAGAACCCCGCCGACGGCCGGGACGGATGCCGCACTCCGATGCCGTGGTCGCCGGGGCCGACGGGCGGGTTCACCGACGGGCCCGAGCCGTGGCTTCCCGTCGACAGAGACGATGCCGACACCGTCTCAGCCCAGCGCGACGACCCCAGCTCGGTGCTTTACAAGTACCAGGAGCTTCTCGCGGTGCGTCGTGAGCTCGGCGACCTCCACGCCAGCGAGCTGGAGTGGCTCACCGACCGGTCGGCGCCGGTGATCGGCTTCCGGCGAGGCGACACCGTGTGCGCCCTCAACGTGGGCGACATCCCCACCGATTTCCGACTCCCGCCGGGGCAGTGGCGACTTGCGTTCTCGTCTGAGCAGGCCGCTGGCGCGGTGATCGAGTCGGCCATCGGCCTCGATGCCCCCGAAGGCGTGCTGCTGGTCCGGGTGTTGGACGCGGCCTGACTGGATCCCGGCCTAGGAAACTGGTTCCAGGCCCAGAAGCGCCCGAGTCTGCGGCACGGTGGCCAACTCGGCTCCCGCGTCAGCGATGCAGCCGACCAGCGCGGCCACAATGTCGGCATTCGACGGGGTGCCCAACTCCAAGTAGGGGTAGTCGCCCAGTCCGGCGATGAGGTGCCCGCCTCGGCCGATCACCTCCGCCGCCAAGGGCCGCAGGTCGGCACCGTAGGCCAGGCACCCCCACACCACCCGGCCGTCGTCGGGCAAGAAGCGGGTCATGGCGTCTAGCCCGTCCACCGTGGCCGGATGTCCCGACAGCCACGAGTCCGACAAGGTCACCTCCCCGTAAGCCGGTGCGGCCATGTCCCCGGTGTCCAAGAAGGCCGACATCAGCCGGGCCGATCCCACCGTCCACAGCGCGCCCATCGGCTTCATCCCGGCCTCCGCCACATCGGCCACCATCTCCCGCAGCGCCCGCAGCGGGGTCACGTACACGATGTCGGGATTGCCGAATGCGCCGGTGGCCGGGTCGAAGGGGTCGATATTGAAGCTGCCCAGGTCTATGGGGGCCAGTTCGGGCCGGGTGTCCGGATCGGCGGCCAGATCCAGCACGGGGGCCAGCCGGGCATGGGGATCGGGAACGGTGGAGGCGCCGAGCGTGGGCATCAGGATCAAGTCGCAGGCGTCGCGCACTCCGGCGATCACCGACCCCAGCGTGTCGGCGTCCCACACCGGCGCCCCGGTGGCCGCATCCCGGCCGTGGAAGTGGTAGACCGACGCCCCGGCCTCGGCACAGGCCACCGCATCGGCGATCAGCTCGTCAATCGACCAGGGGACGTTGGGGTTGGCCTCTCGGCCGGTGTACTCGTTGGCCCGGACCTCGATGAACACAGGAGACATGGGCAACCACTCTGCCTAAAGGGTGGTGGCGTAGCCGCCGTCCACCGGGATGACCGCGCCGGTGAGATACGCCCCGCCCCGCCCCGAGAGGAAAATCGCCGCTCCGGCCATGTCCTCAGGCTGACCCAGCCGTCCCAAGGCGGTGGCTGCCGCGATCTCATCGCCGAAATTGTCCAGGGTTTGGGCCATCATCTTGGTGTAGAACGCCCCTGGGGCGATGGCGTTGACTGTGATGTGGCTGGGCCCCAGCTTCTTGGCCAGCACCCGGGTCATGTGGTGGACCGCGGCCTTGCTGGCCGAGTACGAGTAGTTCTCGATATCGGGGGCCTGGAGCCCCTGAATCGAGCCCAGATTGATCACCCGGGCGGGGTCTTCAGGAGTGGCCGCCGCCTCCAGAAGGGGGAGCAGAGCCACGGTGAGTTGGAATACCCCCTTCACGTTGAGGTTCATCACCTTGTCCCAAGCCGAGTCGGGGAACTCCCGCATTGGCGCCCCCCAGGTGGCCCCGGCGTTGTTGATGAGGATGTCCAGCCGGTCAGTGCGCTCGCTGACCGCTTCGGCCAATCCCTCGCACCCCTGCTCGGTGGACAGATCGGCGGCGATGGCCTGCACGGGGCCGATGCTCGACAGCTCCTCAACCGCCTCATCGAGCTGGTCTTGTCGACGGGAGGAGATGATCACCCGGGCGCCCGCGCCCAGGAGGCCTTCGGCAATCATGGCCCCGATCCCTCGGCCACCCCCGGTAACCAGGGCGATCTTGCCATCGAGGCCGAACAGGTTGGCGGGCGTGAGATCGGTCACGGGTTGTCTCCCTCGGGGCGAAGTGAGCCGGAAACCGGCCTCACAGCTTCAGCTCGAACAGCAGGTGGCGGCTGAGGTCGCCCAATTGGTCCACCAGCATGGTCCGCTGGTCAAACCACCACTGGCCGTCGATGCGGTGGAAGGTGTCGTGGTAGCGGCCGGTGATGATGGGTTGCAGCGGGAAGTCGTCGAGCTGCTGGAAAACGGTGTAGTAGGAGCGGGCCGCCGCGGTCCCCGCGTCGTCGTCAACGTCGATGATGGCGTTGGTGGTGACGTGCTTGGTCCGAGGGGTGCCGCAGGGGTAGAGGCGGGTGGAGCCCTGGTACATCCCCAGCACTTCGTCGCGTCCGGTCACCGCTGTTTCCACCGGCGCTTCGGGAGAGGCCACGATCCGGCCGTGGGCGAACAGGTCGGCCACTCCCTCCAGATTCCCGGCGTCGATCCGCTCGGCGTAGGTGTACATGAGGTTTTCAATCTGTCGCGCACTGTCGATCATGGGCTGCAATCTAATCAGATCACCGGCAGCCTGAGATAAGTGACCGGGCCCGTCGCGTGGCAGAGTGGATGGGTGATGCCAGCAGCGATTCCCAGTCCGGGCTCAAGCAGCCTGGATATCGGCTCTTTGGAACTGCGGGCCTACGGCCTGATGATCGCCCTCGGCGTCTTGGCCGCGGCCTGGCTGTTCCACCGGCGGTTCACCCAGCGGGGCCATTCCCAGGAGCTGGCCAGTTCGATCACCGTATGGGCGGTGATCGCCGGGCTGATCGGATCACGGATCTACCACGTAATCACCGATTGGAAGACCTACCAGGGCAATTGGGGCGAAGTCTGGCAGATATGGGAGGGCGGCTTGGGAATACCCGGCGCGGTCGCCGTGGCCGCCGCCGTCATCTGGGTATACGCCCGCCAAAAAGGTATCCCGTTGTCCGAAATTGCCGACTCGGCGGCCCCCGCCCTTCCCCTGGGCCAAGCCATCGGTCGATGGGGCAACTGGTTCAATCAGGAGTTATTTGGGCGGCCTAGCGACTTGCCTTGGGCGCTGGAGATAGATCCTGTGCCAGCCGCGCGAGCTGGTTATCCGAATGACGACACTTTTCACCCCACCTTCCTGTACGAATGCATCTGGAATCTGGCGCTGGTCGGGACCTTGCTGTGGGCGGGCAAGCGCTTCAACCTTAAGCCGGGCCGGCTGTTCGGGTTGTACGTGCTGGGGTACTCGCTGGGCCGGTTGTGGATCGAGACCATCAGGGTGGACTTCGCCAGCGAATTGGCTGGTGTGCGGGTCAACATCTGGGTGATGCTGGCCCTGATCATCGGATCGGTGGCCTATCTGTTCTGGGGTCGAGGCGACGATGGTGAGCCCGAGTCTGATAGTTCGGTTCCCGAAGAGCCCGAGGCCGGCGAAACGGTCTCCGAAGAGCCTGAGTCCGATGAAGCGGTTCCCGAAGAGCCGGAAAACATCTCTTTGGAGACCTAAACCCGGTATCCTTATAGGGCGGGCTGGCGATCATTCCGCTTCCTTTCGCCGCCCGAATCACAGATGACAGAAGAATTCCGCGTTTTGGGCGTGGCCGCAGACTTGGTGGCCTCGCTCAAGGAGCGGGGCATTGAGACCCCGTTTCCCATCCAAACTCTCACCATCCCCGACGCGCTCGCCGGTCGAGATGTGTGCGGTAAAGCCAAAACCGGCTCGGGCAAGACCCTGGCCTTCGGCCTGCCCCTGGTGGAGAACCTGTCCCGGGCCGACTCCCACTGGGTGCGCGGCCTGATCCTGGTTCCCACCCGGGAGCTCGCCGTGCAGGTGGCCAAGGAGCTGCGTCCGCTGGCCCGGTGCCGCAACCTCGATCTGGCCCCGGTCTACGGCGGGGCCCCCATCGAGGCCCAGATCAAGAAGATCAACTCCGGCCTGGACATCATCGTGGCCACCCCGGGACGGCTCATCGACCTGATCGACCGCAAAGCAGTGTCGGTGGCCAAGTTGGAGATCGTGGTGGTGGACGAGGCCGATCGCATGGCCGACATGGGGTTCTTGCCCCAGGTGGAGTGGATTCTGCGCCACGTGGATTCCCGCCACCAGACCATGCTGTTCTCCGCCACCTTGGACGGGGCGGTAGACGCTCTGGTCCGCCGCTACCAGCACAACCCGGTTCGCCACGAGGTCCAGTCCCGGCAGGTGACGGTTGACGAGATGCAGCATCGTTTCGTGGCCGTCCATGAGATGGACAAGGTCAAGGTGGCCGCGGCCATCATCCGAGCCTCCAAGCGCACGCTGGTGTTCTCCGCCACCCGTCATGGGTGCGATCGCCTCAGCCGCAAGCTCAAGGCCGAGAACGTGCGGGCCGAGCCCATCCACGGCGATCTCCGCCAAAAGGCCCGGGAGCACTCGCTGGCCCGGTTCATGTCCGGTGAGATCCAGGCGCTGGTGGCCACCGACGTGGCCGCCCGGGGTTTGCACATCGACGATGTGGACGTGGTGATCCACTACGACCCGCCGCCCGACCACAAGACCTATCTGCACCGCTCGGGGCGCACTGCCCGGGCCGGAGAGTCGGGGATGGCCGTCACGTTGTCGCTGTGGAACGAGGAGTTGGAGGTCAAGCGGCTCCAGCGCCGCCTGTCGCTGGACGTGCCCATCGTGGAGATGTTCTCCAACGACGACAGGCTCGATGCGCTCGACCGGTGGGATCCGGTGGTCGAGCCCGTCTGAGGCCTCGAACCGAAAAAGGTTGAGCCTGGGAACCGAGCCCCACTACCCTTGTGGGGTACATCGAGAGCGGCTCGCCGCCCGAGTCAGTGTGCTCGGACGGAGGGTCCAGCAACCTGGGAGGGACACCCAAGGTGCTCGCCCGCTTCGGCGGGGGATGTGGCCTCTGGCTCGAACAGAGGCAACCAAGTGTCCGTGCCATGCCGCTGTGCCAGCGGTGGCCCTCCCCTAGACAGACGAAGGGAGGACCATGCGAACAGGTAAGAACCGCAATCGCGAGCAGGGACCTCCCACCGCGCCGGTCGATGACCAGCGCCCGCCGGTCCACCCTCGGGGCTACAGCGCCGATTTGCCGGTGACCGGCGCGTGGCGGCCCGGCGACCCCCCCGGCAAACGCCAGTTTTTCACCCTCGACCGTCCCCACTCCTTCGAACTGGAGGGCGGCGGAGCGCTGCGAGAAGTGACCCTGGCCTACGAGACGTGGGGGCAGTTGGCCCCCGACGGCTCCAACGCGGTGCTGATCTGCCACGCCCTCACCGGCGACTCCCATGTGGCCGGCGAAGCCGGTTACGGCCACCCCACCCCCGGCTGGTGGGGAGAGATGGTCGGCCCCGGCAAGGTTTTGGACACCGATGAGCTGTACGTGGTGTGCGCCAACGTGCTGGGCGGCTGTCAGGGCACCACCGGCCCGGCCTCACCCAACCCCGACACCGGCACCGCCTACGGCTCGTCGTTCCCCACGGTGACGGTGCGCGACATCGTGCGCACCCAGCGCCGGTTGGCCGACCACCTCGGCGTTCGGCGGTGGCTCACCGTGGTGGGAGGCTCGATGGGGGCGATGCAGGCCCTGGAGTGGGGGGTGATGTTCCCCGATCGGGTGAGCTCGGTGTGCTCGCTGGCCGGCTGCATGGCGGCCAGCGCCCAGCAGATCGGCTGGTCGGCGGTGGGGCGCACCGCCCTGGCGCTGGATCCCAACTGGCAAGGGGGCGACTACTACGACAACCCGCCTGGACAAGGCCCCCATGCCGGGCTGGCCATCGCCCGGTCGCTGGCCCAGATCACCTACCGGTCCGACGAGGTGTTCGAAGACCGCTTCGGGCGGGAGCTGTTCGACATCCACTCGGTGTACGGCCTCTGGGACCGGTTCCAGGTGGAGTCGTACCTCGACTACCACGGGGAGAAGCTGGTCAAGCGGTTCGACGCCAACACCTACCTGGTGCTCAACCGGGTGATGGACTTGCACGACATCGGCCGGGACCGGGGCGGCATCGCTGCCGCGGTCTCCCGAATCAACTCGCCGGTGCTGTCGCTGAGCATCACCAGCGACACCCTGTACCCGCCCCGCCAGCAGGTGGAGCTCCACGACGCAGTGGTGGCGGCCGGCGGCCGATGCGTGTACACCGTGGTGGACAGCCCGCATGGCCACGACGGATTCCTGCTCGAAGTGGAGGCGGTGGGGCAGGCCATCAAGGACTTCTTGGAGAAGGTGGGCAGCGGTGTCAGCTGAGGCCGGCTGGGACGAGGCTGCCAGCAGCCAGAGAGCAGTGGCTGCACCCGATCCTGCGGGGTTCTCCCACCCCGACACCCTGGCTGTACTGGCCGGTCGGCGCTCTGGCGGGGCCGAGTTGGCCCCTTCACTCCACCCCACCACCACGTTCCGCATTCCCTCGCTCGACGAGGGCCGGCGCATGGCCCTCGATCCAGCCGAGAGCCACTACTACACCCGCAACGGCAATCCCACCGTGGCCGCCTTCGAAGAGGCCATGGCCGAGCTGGAGGGGGCGGAGGCCTCCCGGGCGTTCGCGTCGGGCATGGGCGCGGTGAGCTGCGTGATCTTGGGCCTGTGCTCGTCGGGCGACCACATCGTGGCCCAGCGCCAGCTCTACTCCGGCACCCAGTTTCTGCTCCAGGCGGTGTGTCCCCGCTTCGGGATCGAGGTCACCTTTGTGGACGGCACCGAACCGGGGGCCTTCCAAGCCGCCGTGCGACCGGGCCAGACCATGCTGGTGTTCGCCGAGACCCCGGCCAATCCCCGCTTGGACTTGGTGGATTTGGCAGAGCTGGGCGCCATCCAAGGCCCGTTCACCGCGGTGGACGCCACCTTCGCCCCGCCGAGCATCACTCGACCGCTGGACTACGGCGTGGACCTGAGCCTGCACTCGGCCACCAAAGGCCTCGGCGGCCACAACGACGCCACCCTGGGGGTGGTGTCGGGCAGCGCCGATCTGATCGCCTCGTTGTGGGGGTTCGCCATCTTGCAGGGGGCCAACGCCGCCCCCTTCGACGCCATGAACGGCTTGCGGGGCCTGCGCACCCTGGGGGTTCGCCTGGAGCGCCAGAGCGCCACCGCCCAGCAGATGGCCGAGGCGCTGTCGGGCCATCCCGGGGTGGAATCGGTGCGCTATCCCGGCCTGGCCTCCCACCCCCAACACGATCTGGCCCGGCGCCAGATGCGGATGTTCGGCGGGCTGCTGGCCTTTGATCTCGCTGGAGGACACGAGGCGGGGGAGCGGTTCGTGGAAGCGGTGAAGCTGGCCCAGATTGCCACGTCGCTGGGCGGCCCCGAGACGCTGGTCACCCATTCGGCGTCCACCACCCACGCCGGGCTGGCGCCTGAGGAGCTGGAGGCCGCCGGCATCGGGCCCGGCACCATCCGGGTGTCGGTCGGTTTGGAGCACAGCGACGACGTGGTGGCCGACCTGCTGCACGCGGCCGACAAGGCCACCGCCGAGTCGGTCTGAAGCTACGAGAGGCCGGGTTCGCTGCCTGAGATCATCGAGGTCGAGTATTACCGCCGGGCTGCCGCCAACACGGTGGGCCGCTCGGTTGCCACAGTGCACGCTCCCGACGACTGGTTCATCAAAGGAGGCGCGGACGCCGCCGCGCTGAGCTTGGCGTTGGGGGGCCAAACGGTGGTGGCGGTACGCCGGACGGGAAAGCTCCTGATGATGGACTTCGAAGATTCCGATGGTTCGGCCCGCGCCGTGCTGGGCCTGCGGTTCGGAATGACCGGGAGGCTGGTGGTGGACGACCACGCGGTGATCGAGAAACTGGAGTACTCCACCGCCCGGGTTCTTCCCGAGTGGCGCCGATTCGAACTGGGCTTCCACGACCAGGGCACCCTGGTCATTGTCGATCCCCGGCGCTTGGGTGGCGTAGAGCTCAATCCCGATGACTCCCGCCTCGGCCCCGATGCCTTCAATCTCGCCACCGAGCAACTGGCTGCCGCCCTGGAGGGGAGCCGCACCGCGCTGAAGGCCCGACTGCTCGACCAGCACCGGGTGGCTGGCTTGGGCAATCTGCTGGTAGACGAGATCCTGTGGCGAACGGGGCTCAATCCGGCCCGGGAGGCGGGATCGCTGGGCGAGTCCGAAATGAAGCGGCTGGCTGAGAGCATCAGGTTCACGGTGGCCGAGTTGGCCGAGCGGGGAGGGTCGCACACCGGTGATCTCCACCATGCCAGGGTCCGGGGCGGCTCATGCCCCCGCGACGGGGGATTCTTGGATCGGCAGACCATCGGCGGGCGCACCACCTATTCCTGTCCCCAACACCAGAAGTGAACGATCTCGCTGAGCCGAGATGCCGCGCGAGACTGGGTACCGTGCGTGCGAAGTGGCTGCTGGTCGGGGCGCTGTTCCTGCTCACTCTGTGGGGAATGGTCGCGCTGGGCTCGACTGTCGGAGCCACGACGTCGTCGGAACCGATCGCCCAGGCCGAACAGCCCGACACCGGGTCGATTCCGTCGCCATCCGATTCCGACGACGAAATCCGGCTGGTGATGGCCCTGCTGATCGCGGTGGCGGTGATCGCCCTGTTGGGCACCTTCGTCTACTGGGTGCGCGCCGGCGACAGTCCGCGGCGGGGTCGTGCCGATTCGTCGGACAGCTCCGAGGCAGACGATACGCTCAGGTGATGGCCGACGAACTGGACGTAGAGGCGATGATCACTCGGTTCCGGGAGCGGGCTGAAGCAGTGAGGAATCGCACGCTGCCGCCGGTTGGTGGCGAAGAACGAACCCTGTTCATCCGACGGGCCCAGGAAGACTTCCAGGACTTCGCCATCATCGGCGACGCCACCGGTGCCATCGAAGACGGCTTTCTGGTTCTGCGGGTGGATTTGCGCCCGCCCGCCGATTCCTGAACGGCAACCGTGGGCACTGAGGCCACAACTCCGAACTCGCGGCTCAGCGCCGCGTTGGCGGCTGTGGATGCAGCCAACGCCGACGATCCCCACACCATCGTGGTGGACGGCACAATCCGGCCCAAAGAGCAGGCCCACGCCGAGATGATGACTGAGTGGGTGCAGCGCCTCGATCCCGATGCCGACGATGCCCAGCAAGTGGCAGCCCGGGCCCATCACCTGCGGCGCTGGGCGCTTCCCCGCACCGACTATCCCGAAGGGCGGGCCGGCTACCTGCGATGGCGGGCCGCGCAGGGCAAGCGCCATGCCGCCGAAGTGGCCGAAATCGTCACTGCGGCTGGCTACGACGCCGACTTTGCTGCCGATGTGTCGGCCATCGTGACCAAGAAGGGGCTGGGCACCGACCCCCGGGTGCAGACCCACGAGGACGCCCTCTGCCTCGTCTTTCTGGAAACCCAGTTCGATGAGTTGGCCGACAAGCTGGGCGACGACCACATGACCGAAGTGCTGGCCAAGACCCTGGCAAAGATGAGCCCCGTCGCTCGCCGCGTCGCCCAAGACTTGGAGTTGGGTCCGCGTGCCGCAGCCCTTCTGGAGGCGGCTGGCAGCTGACCTATTGCTGCGAGCATGCCAACGGCGGCTTGCTATGCTGGACCGTCCTGCGGATGTAGCTCAGTTGGTAGAGCGACACCTTGCCAAGGTGTAGGTCGCCGGTTCGAGCCCGGTCATCCGCTCCCAGGTTGTTGATCGCCCCCATGCCTTTGCGCTGGTCAGCGCGTCGCGAACTCGTAGGCCTCCGGCGGTGTGGCTGCTGGGTCTTTGTACAGCGTTATCCGGCAGGGACCCGCGTCCATTCCCGCCGGGCATTGGATCACCGGCCACGGCACACCGGTGCGCTCCATCGGCACCCAGAAGTGCATTACCGACACGTGAGTGCGGTAGATGGGAGCGGGGCCCTTGCCGAAGGTGAGGGGGTGGTCCTCGGCCACCACCGCCAAATCCAACGTGTCGCCATAGCAGCCGTCGGACACCTGGCGGCCGCAGGTGCCGCACAGATGGACGGTGATCACGAAGGCGTCGTCGGTCTCTTCCACCGTGATGTCGGCGAAGTTGCCCTTCTGCATGCCCGCCCACTGCCGTACTCGCACCTCGGCCGGCCGGGCCACATCGTGGGGCATCCATCCCAGCAGCGTCTGCTCGCCGGCGAAGCGGATGCTCTCCTCCAGCACGTCGGGCCCCCAGGCCCGGTACACCTGCGACAGCACCGACGCCACCCGGTCGCGCTCCACATCGTGGATACGGCGGTAGCTGGCCTCTAGGGCGTCAAAGTCAGCCAGTGCGGCTTCGTGATCGGCTGATTCGATGAGACCGGCGATGCGGTCGGGCCGGTCGGGCCGGTGGCGGCCGGTGACATCTTCGTCAGTCAGCCCGTGCAACAGTGCCGAGCGGTAGGCGTCGTCGGATGAGCCAATCATTGCCAATCCGTCTGCTCCATAGCGGTCGGCCACAAAGCGCTGGGTTTGGGCTATCCATGCCCCGAACCCCTCGATGAAGTTCCGATAGGCCCGGTCTATGCGCCGGAACACCTCGACCGCGGCCTCAGGGTTCTCTGCCAGCGCTTCAACTAGCTCAGCCCGGGGCGGCTGGCCGAGCTTGGCCAGTTCCTCTTGGCTCAGCAGCCGCTCGCCAGACTCAGCCATCGGCAGCCAGCAGCGGCATGACCCGGTTCTTGGTCAGCTCCAGGCTCTCCCAGCCGATGGCCGGGTCGATCCCGCCCACCAGCGGGTGCAGCATGGCGCTGCCCTTGTCTCGCACCAACTGAGCGCACTGCTCGGGGGTGAGCACATCCCACTGCCCGCTGGCCGCCAGACCGGCCACATCGTCGGCGTCGACTGCGGTGAGGTTGTGGTGGTCGTCGTACTGCCAACTGTTGTACAGCCCAGCGTCGTACAGGGCGTGGCGCTCGATGGCCGCCCAGGTGCGCTCGGGATCCTCGGTGACCATCACCATCGACGGACCGTCGGGCACGATCGCGAACGGGGTCTCGTAGCCCAGGCGGGCCGCTTCTTCGTAGTAGAGGTCGGCCAGCGACTGGTCGGGGGTGGACGGGGAGAAGGGCAACCCCAGTCGGGCCGCTCGCAGAGCCGATGCCTTTACCGACCCGCCCACCATCAACACCGGATGGGGCTCGGTGACCGGCTTGGGGGTTACCCAGATGGTGCGGCCCTCGTGCTCGAACGGCTCGCCCGACCAGCATCGCAGGATCAGCTTGATGGCCTCCTCGGTATCGCGGCCCCGGCGGGTGCGGTCTTTGCCGAACATGTCGAACTCGAACTCCCGGTAGGCCACCCCCATGGTCACCGACAATCGGCCTGGTGCCATCAGGTCGATGGCCGCGATGTCCTCGGCGATGCGGATGGGGTCGTGGAACGGCAGCAACAGCGCCGAGATGGCCACCATGATGTTGTCGGTGCGGGCCAAAGCGGCGCTGGCCAGCACTAGAGGCGAGGCCATGAACCCGTCGTCAGCCCCGTGGTGCTCCGACACGATGACGGTGGCGATTCCGTTGTCGTCGCACCACGACACCATGTCTAAGTACTCGCGGTGCAACTGGGCATGGGTCACGTCGGCGAACGGGGGGACTCGCAGCTCGAATCGGCAGGTGAACATGGCGCAGAGACTACTGGTGTCGGGCTATTGGCGAAGGCTGCGGCGGTAGGCGGACCACTGGTCGGGGCGCCAGCAGTCTTGGTCTTCTCCCCAGCCGGTGCCGCCATCGAAGTCCCAGGCTGTGGTGCTCACCCAGGTGAGCATCTTGGGATAGGGGTTGAAGATGATGCGGCTCACCGGGGTGCCGGTGGCCCGCAGCTCCCGGCCCAGCTCATCGACCGCCTCGATCTCGAAGGCGGTGGCGTAGCCGTGCTGGGGGTCACGCTCTACCCGGCGCTCGCCGCTCACTATGTCGGCCCGCACGCCGTCGCGCAGGTAGTAGCCGGCGTTGATTGGATCGCTGTCGGGCTTGGGCAGCGAGTAGCACAGAAAGGCGCTCTGCGATGACGTGGTGGCAAAGGCGTATCCGATGCGAAAGCCCTGGAGATCGGAGCGGGCCCCCCACGAGCGGTCCCGCATGGCGCAGCAGTCAACGTCGATGTCCTCACCGTGGAGGCGGATGCGCCCGGTGACCCTTCCGGGCTGGTCGATATGGCTGGCGATGGTGAACGGGGGCTCGCCCCGGGTGAACACGTGGGGCGGGGTGAGGGCGTCGAAGCGAAGCTCGGCCTCGAACATGTCGCCGTAGGGGTAGCGGTAGCCAAGCTCGTAGCTGGTGAGCGGCTCGATCACCTTCACCCGCATCCCGGTGGGCAGGGTGGCATCGCGCAGGTCGAGGCCCTCGGGCAGCGGGATGCTGTGGTTGTAGTCGAAGAACGGCACTTCCCACGGCAGATAGGCGGTGTCATCCCACACCAGCGTGCCGCCCCCGGCGATGCCCAGGTTGGGGCGGATCCAGGTGTAGAGGTAGCCCATCAGGTTGCGCTCGGGCACGCAGAAGGCGTACCAGCACGTCTCGGTCTCCCACGGGTGGTTCGACGGCGGGTGGAAGTTGTCGTCCTCCGGCCCGATCAGGGCATCTTCAGCTGCTCCCACGAATTAGCTCCCTTGTCTGTCGGCATGCTCGGCGAACCGGGCCGGAATCCACTCGGCGAGCGTAGTGGCGATCTCATCGGCCACCGAGGCCAGCCCATGATCGGCCTCGGGATACACCACGAGCTCGCCGCCCCCGGCCAGCGCCCGCACCGCCTCGCTGGCCTGCACCGGCAAGATCTGATCCTGCCCGCCGTGCAACAGCAGCAGGGGAGTGCCCCCCAGCGCCGCCGCGTTCTCACACCCCGCTGACTGGGTGGCCAGTCCCACCACCCCCGCAGTGTGTTCCCCCAAGGCGACCCCCGCCTGCACCGCCACCGCACCCCCGAATGAGTGCCCCATGAAGATGAACCGCCGCCCCTGCTCCCGAGCCGCCAAATCAGCCGCCGCAGCCGCATCCAGCAAGCAGCGCTCGATGATCCCCGGCCGCCGGTAGTGAACCCGCATCACCGCGATGCCCTCGTCGGCCAAGTTCTCGCCCAGCCGCAAGTACAGCGCCCGAGCCGGCCCCAGCAACCCCCCAATGGCCCCGCCCAGCGTCACCACCACATCAGTTGCCTCCCGAGGCCCGTGCCACAGCAGGGTCAAGAGCCCGTCTGGGCAGTACACCTCCAGATGGCGCAGCCCCTCACTGGTCTCCGCCTCCACAATCCCCATCACGTCGAGCAACTCCAACGGAGACCGGACGCCGCCATCACTCATGGCCGACACCCTAAACGCCATGTGGAATGATCAGCCCGATCCCATACACTGTCAGCGCTGGCCGCTCCGGCGGCCGCACCTGCGTCGGTGCCCGAGCGGACTAAGGGAGTGGCCTGCAAAGCCATGATTCACGGGTTCAAATCCCGTCCGGCGCTCTAGGGGGGTTATAGCCAGTTAGCTGGAATCGGTTGCCCGGCTAGACCTGACTGGGGGTCTTTGGGCGGTTGCGCAGGACTTTGGGGGTGGTTTGTGAGGTTGCTTTCGGCAAACTGCCTCGTGGTCAAAGTCAACCCGGGAAAGATTCTTGTCTGACGCTGAGAGCTCCAACCGGTTCATTCTGGCCGCTTGTGCTGCTCGTCCTCATATCTGTCTTGTTGTGGCGCTCCAGTGACGGGGCGCGCGGGACGAATGCCTGAAGGTCTTGGAACACGTTGGCGTAGAACTCGACTACAGCGTCAACGACTGAGTCGATGAAACCCTTCTTGCGAGTGGAGCGGCGGCCTGTGCCCATTTTTGTTTGCTGGCGGACGAGGAACTTGTTAGGTGGTTGCTTCGACTCGGGCAGGCCGTTCTTGGGGTCTTCTCGCAATAGCTCCAGGGACGAGGTGACGGGGATGCGCCCAGATTTCTGGAAGACGTCAACAAGGACGGTGCCAGGCGCGTCCTTCATTTGTTTGACTAGCCAGACTACGGCAGCCCTCGGTGTCCGGTCGTCGGGGGCCGCTAGCTGGGTGCTAACCGTGATTTTGCGGGCCTTGAGGTCGACCGAAACAGACAGGTCGGCGGCTCCATCTGGGACACGCAGAACACCGGACAGTGAGCCCTCTGAGCACAGCGAAGCTACGAATTCCCTATTGCGTGCCTGTGGGTTCTGGCGGTGGGCCCGTGGGATGACCTCGGTGACGTCGGCGCCGATCTCAGCTCCCAACTTCAATGTGGCGAATCTCAGCAGCTGGTCCCAGCGTTGGCAGATCTCGGCGGCTTCGGGGCTTCGGCGCGACAGGCTGCCGTCGGTCGCTGCTTCGAGGACGGCATTCCAGTTATCGCCCATGTCCGAAAAGTCCACCACCCCTGATTTCTCATGGGTCAGATAGCGAATGAGCTCATCGACGATCCAAGCCTGTTCGGGGTCGTCAACCCCGCGGTGCGAGTGCTCTTTGACGGCCTCAGCCAAAATCAGCGACCACGACAGATGATGGACTTGAGTCCTTGAATTGGACCTCACCCTCAGCCCGTCTGTGGGGTGTACCCCAGGAGATGGCGCGATCTCATTCGATATGGTGATGACGCAGTCAATGCCCTCTCCTCGGGCTACTTCCAGGTATTCGTTCAACTGGTCTGCGCTGAGCTTATTCATCCCAGTCTTAACCTCTACAAGGGCCTCAAACCCGGTTCTTTGGCCTACCACCACCCGGATGAGCCCGTCAGGAATGACGAGGCGACCGTCGCCTGTCCGGTAGCCGGGCTTGACGAACGTGGAAATCTTCGCCTTCTTCGCAGACGTGCACCCCAGGGGGACCAGCAGCGCTCGGCTGAGTGACGGGACCACGCTCATCACTGACAACAACGCGGAAGTCGCACGGTCTTCCGCCTCTTTGGCACCCTTGATCCCAGCAACTGGGATCAATCGCGCCCGTTCGAATTCGGCTTCAGCCATAGCCCACCTAGCTTTCGATCCAGCCTGCGCTTTGGCGCAAACCCCGGCCACGATACACATCTAACACTGACTGCAGTCCAAACAGCCCTGAACTGCCGGGTCGTAGTCCTGTCCAAACAGCAGTCTGGATGCTGTAGTCGTCAAGACGGACTAGTTGGTTCAGCGCGGGATGGTTGGCGAACGACGGCATCCATTCAATGACGATCCGTAGCTCACCGTCAGCTAGGCGGCCATCTGCAAGAGTCGGTCGCCGGTCTTGGTGTCGACGTAGGCGAAGCTCTGGGGTGGACGGAAGCGGCTTGGCTTCGTCCGCATGTCTTGAAGAGGCACCATCCTGCTGAAGGGACGCTGATGGGCCAGCTCAAGTGCTGTGCCCACTTCCACACCTTCGAAGTAGCGCTTGAATTCGTGGTAGGACAGATCGGCTCTGGATCCGAACTCGTGCCACAAGGCTTTGAGGTTGGCCGAGGTGACACTGGTGATGATGCATGTGCCGAGCAATGCTCGTACCGGTGTCGTTGCATACAACAGCGCCCGTGTCGGAACCTGGATCTTGGGTGTAGTCCGACGCAGCTCGACAGTCTTTGTGCCGGTAAGGATGGCTTCTGCGAATCTTGGCTTGAGAGACAGGACAATCATCCGGTCTTGATCTAGTTCTGCTATTTCCTCAGTCATCTCGTCTCACCCCTTCCTCGTAGAATGCCTGGACACTAGCTTCATCGATTTGCCGGGTCGTTATGAAGTAACCGTCTGTGTTCATGGCGGGGCACAACTCTCGTGCCCTGTCCATCGCGATTGGCTCGTGGAAGATCTCCGTCTGGCTGAACAGCAACGCTGTCGCTGCGGGGTGGCCGCCATTTCCGGAAGGCTTGGCGCTGTCTAGAACCTGACTCTCGTCGAGCACCCCGCGATCGCGATACTTGCGGTAGAGGCGACGGGGATCGCCGGTGTCGAAGGCGTCCAGCCACGAAATAGCTCTCACGCCCCCGAATGCCCCTCCCCCTGAAACCCACCAGATGATCCTTGCGGGAGCCTCTAGGGATTGACGAGGCGTCATGTAGTAGGTGTTTTCGCGGGCAGCGGCCGCTCGAAGATGTATCTCGAACAGCCGCGCCTGGGGTTCCTCATATCCGAGGAGGACGCGGGCGTACTCCGGCTTGATCGGGACAAGATAGGAAGTGACGGCTCCGCTGAAAACCTTCGAGGGCCATGCGTATCGCTCATATTCTCGGATCAGGTTCGCATTCAGTCTGTCCCAACCGATTTGGCTCAACTCCTGGGGAAGCGCATCACCAGGTCCGAACATGCCGGTCTGAACAAACGCTTTCCAGGTTGCCCCCTCGGACCTGAACCCTTCGTCGCGGAGGGCCCGCTCGACGGATGATTGCGTCTGGTCTTCTATGACAAGTTCCGCCGACCCGCCTCTTGCGACGATCGTTCGCAAGTGATGAATCATCTGCCTTGCTGTTGAATGCGATTGCTGCCCCGAGGCGCTGCGGAGCGCCGTCACCGTTACGCGGGATTGTTCGCGGTACATCGCTCCAAGCGCCAGAGGCTCTCCCGCTTCTCTCGCGATTTGCTCGATGCGCCCCTCGCGGGCGGTGGCCATGCTGAGGCGCTGTCTCAACTCTGCCGGACGCTCACCTACGTGGTGATGGCAGAATGCGTTCAGGTCGGTGCTCGTAGGCATCTCCAAGACAGGCACCACGGACATGCCCGAAGCGGCGATTGCTCGTGTCTGATGGCTGTGTTCGCCTCCTGAGGCTTGGAGACGCAGTAGGAAGTCGTCCGGGCCAATCAGGCTCAAGCCAGTCAGTTGCTCAATGTGCTTTCCTTCTTTGAGAAGGCTTTCGTCTCGAGTCACGAGGTACGCGGCATCGCTAGTGGCTGCCTGTGCGACTACCCGAAGATCACTTGTCTCCACACGAGCTGCAGACGACGCTTGCTGGAGCGACTCCAATTCCGCGTGCCATGCCTCGGGGGATGGCTCTAGAGTCCGAAACTCGCCTAGTGAGGATTCAAAGCCTTCGCTTCTAGAACGTTGGTCTGAGAGTTCTGAGCGGCTCTGCATCGTTACTGCCAACTCTGCGACCTCCGCGACCCAGTCGGCTGTGAGCGCCAGCGAGGCGAGGAAGTCGCGTTGCTCCAAGATGTCCAACAGAATGTTGGTATCGATGGCAACCAATAGCCGAGCGTCTTCGTGGTCAGGTTCCTCAAACAGGGTTTGAGCAGCTATGGGCCTCCACCACGTGACGAGAAGGTGTCCAGCGCGGCTGCGGCCAGGCTTCTCTCCCCAACGCGTGAACCCAAGCTTGGGCCACATGTCGTTCGCGGCGTAGTCCTTGCGGCACGACAAGCGGATCCCCGCCCTGTGGAGGTTGCGCTCGACGATGCCTTCAACCAGCTCGCGTGCGATTCCCAGTCCTCGTTGATCTTTGTCAACGCAAAGATGGGTGAGGGAGATATCTCCCGTTCTGACCCTCTTCCCATACAGCGCGTAGCCCTTGACTTCGCCGTCTTCGACGAACGCGAGCACTCTGCCTTCGTCAGCGGCCTGCTTAATCGCTTCGTAGGGCAAGAAGCCCAAGGTCGCGCTATTGGCATTTCCAAGTTCGATGACCCGCTGGTATTGCGGCGAACCTGGACTTACTGCCTCGATCATGCTTGGTGCCCTCCAGTGTTCTGTGTACAGGCAACTTGCTGGACAAACCTCTCCGATTGTAGGGAGGAGGAATGACAATTTGGGGCGGCCTCGCTTTTGTGCCGACCACACCTGAGCCCGTGCGCGAGCGGGTTGAGGGAGTGGCCTGCAAAGCCATGATTCACGCGTTCAATTCCCGTCCGGCGCTCCAGGGGTCCACTGGTCGCGGGACCCAATCCGTTTGCTGAACCTCAGTTGTCTGCACGTTGTTTCGCCCACCTGAGGGCCTTGATTGCGCCCACCGCCAAGATGGCCGCCAAGGCATTAAAGAGAATGTCGCGCGGGTCGAAGACCCGAGTAGGCAGCAGTGCTTGGATGAGTTCGTCGAGCACTCCGAGGAAGCCCGCAATTGTGACAGCGAAGACCGCCGGGGCGGGCATGTGCGGCCTCCGCATTGCGCGCTCGTTGAGAGCCGCATGGACGAGCAGTGCAACTATGCCGTACTCGATCAGATGGGTGCGTTCTTCGTGACTGCCCATGCGAACGAACACCATGAAATAGACCGTCGCGACTCCCAGAGCGACAGCGATTTCAGCACTTCCAGGTCGCGATCGCAGCCCTTGGACAACGATGGCCACTCCGATCAGCACCATACCGAGTGCGAAGAATGCGGACATCAGTCCGGCTTCTCGCAGGGTGCTGGCCAGGCGTCCGGCAAGGCCGAGAGTGGCGTATATCGCGGCGACGACAGCCAACGTCGAGAGCCATAGGCGTCGCTCGCGGATCGAGGTGAAGGGACGCACCGCAGGAGCCTATGCAGCAAAGACAGCCACGGTCGAGAGCCATAGCCGTCGCACATCTCGATCGGTGCTGGCGCCAATAGGAGGTAAAGGCCGAACCGATGATTTCGAGAAATTCGCTCGACAACCTGAAAGTAGTGGAGGACATCACTTCGTTCCTGGGTTCCGACCTGCGCGAACAGCCTTCAGTAGTTTGAGCAGGTTTCAGGACCAAAGGATGCTCAAATTGGGACCATTTTCCCAGGTCACAGCCCTAGGCGATTCTGAACCCACTGCACCGACTCTTTCACTGCCGGCTACTCTCCCTTCCTTAGGTGGAGCACCCCCTTTCTCTTAGGTGGAGCCTCCAAAAATCGATCGAGTACGCCCAGGCCAGATCAGGTGGCTAGGACCCCTCGATTGGAGAGTTTGCTGGCTTTGATTCTCTAACCTGAAGGAATGGGTAGTCAGGAGGGCCTTCCCTCTGAGCAGGTCATCATGGAATCCCCGTTGAGCTTTACGGGTTCGGCCAAACGCATCATCCCGGCCGTTTACGGGGGAATGCCCAAGCGACGTTGGGCTGTGCCGGTGGCCCCTGTGGTGGTAGTGCTGGTGATTTCTGTGACATGGATTGGGGTGTTGTTGTGGTACTTGGTCTGGGGCGTATTTCTGATTCCGTTCCGGCTGTTCCACCGATTGCAGCGCAAGTCGGAAGTCGATGCGCTACGCCACCGGGAACTGCTCGACGCCATCCGCGATACAGACACGGCACGCGAGAGTCCTCCTGTGGACGAGGGCGGTGGAAGCTCCTAGCTCCTACTCTTGATCGGTCTTGGCACCTGACGGTCAAGTCGTATTGGTTCACGTATTGCCCCGGGTAGCTACGGCATCTAGTAGCGCTCTTCGCCTCTCATCTCTGCGAGCACTTCGGTCAAGCTCGGGCCCTCGATGGGATCGGGTAGTTCGGCAATCTCCTCAATCATTTCGATTCAATGCTCCTGGTTGTCGTCGAGCCAGGGTGATCCGTGGATCTGGTGCCATCTTTTTGGGCGCGCCAAGACCCGTTCTACTTTCTTGTCAACCTTCCTGCGGCGACTTCTTTTGCGGCGGAGCTTCTTTGGGTTGCTGCCGTCGTTGACCAACTTGTCGACAATGGCTTTGACAAGGGCGTAGAGCCATTTGGGCTTGCCCCTGTAGTCGCCTGTCTTGGTGGTGTAGTAGCCGGTGGCGAGCATTTCCGCGGTGGCGGCAGTCGGGACCCCCACGAATCGACCAGGTAGCAGTCTGGTGAGCTTCACACGACGCCTTTCGAAACCCGACCGGCTCATATGGTCCTCCGAGTAGACGGTGATCTCCCTTTTGCCTCGCCAGAGCTTGCGGTAGGCACCGGTCAACACACCGAGCATGTATTCGTCGAGTTCGTTAAGGGCGTCCTGGGACCCGGAGTCGCAGGCGTCGCAGGCGCAGTCGGGGATGACGGCCACAACTTCGGTGGGTTCGCCGACACCTAGCACGACACCAGGCCAGTCAACGTCTTCGATGCGGTTCCAGGCGACTACGAGCGGGATTGCACCCGGGGCCAAGGGCACGGCTTGGAAGGTGCGGTCCACGGTAACCCTGGGCGGCTCCCGCCAAGCCACTACGGCTTCGTCTAGCTCGGCAATGCCCGCGGTGGTCATAGCCGCGAACCAGGCCTCGGTCCGGGCGGCCAAGATCTTCCAGCGTTGCGGGTTTGTAACCCTTGAATATTCCTCATTAAGGGGCATGCGATCAGGGTGGGGATCCGGCCACCCGTCCAGCCCGCGTCCCGTCTCGACGAACGCGGCATCCACCGCGGCCACTAACTCCTCGACAGAACGCATTGCACCATCATGGCCTCGTCCGCATCGGCGCCCACAGCGATTTCAAACCGGCCAATTGGGCCAGGTCAGAGCTACCCAACAACTTAAAGGGGGGCTCAGCCCGTTGAGGCCTCCTTGCTTGTAAATGCCGATGTGTCGCCGAAGGCGCTGAAGAACCTGCTTGTCAAACAAGTTGGTCTGACTGATGAGGAGATCGCCGAGTTATTATGAGCAGCTACTCGACTGGAGAGTCACATGAGAGATGAGGTGCGGATTCATCTGCACTCCGATCCTGCCGTTCCCGGAACCCGCTGGTGGGCCGAGAGCGACTCCGGCTTTACCGGCGGTTCTGACGAGCTCAGCGAACTGGTTTCCGTCATCTTGGACTGGGCTGAAGCCGATGGCATAGAGGTGTCTTTTGCGCTTGCCATGGAGGATTCGCTCTCAGAGTCGAAGCACGTCGAGCCGGTG
This sequence comes from Acidimicrobiia bacterium, assembly GCA_022826705.1. Lineage (GTDB taxonomy): Bacteria > Actinomycetota > Acidimicrobiia > Acidimicrobiales > Bin134 > Poriferisocius. Next base: position 130,369 of record JAJDUJ010000030.1, read on the forward strand.
ATTCACAGCTGAGCTGAGGTGGAGGAGATGGAGGCTGAAAGGCGGGGGCAGGATGGCGAGGGCTCTTCCTGTATCGACGATGTTGTCGCGGTCTCTGCGGAGGATGCGTCTAGGCAGGTGCTCGCTGATCGCACTGAATTCGTTCTCAGCCCTGAAGATTGGGAGGCCTGGGAAGACCTCAATGACCGTCCCGCCCGAGACATTCCCGAACTACGGGAGCTGATGGCCGAGCCATCTCCCTTCTTTGTCGACTGACCCGCGCTGTCGGCAACCAACTCTGCCCGCAGCACAGCATCGGGTTGAAGCCTGGATGAATGCTTCAACAAGAGGAGTCGGCGTATTACTGCGATTGTGCCAGTTCAGCGACGTGAGCGCCGTACCTCTGCTGGGCTGCCTGGCGGGTGACGCCGAGCATGAAGCCGATCATCGCCCAAGACCAGCCGTCCTTTCGTGCGGAGGCAACTGCTTGTGCCAGTTCTTTCGCGGTTTCGTCGCGTTGGTCAGCGAGCTTTCCCACCAGTTTCAGCGATGAGGAGTCAATGGTCTCCAGATCAGCGGGATCGACCTCCTCCGCCCATTTCTCAAGGGCAGCCAGCTTCTCGGCCCACCGTTCTTCTCGACTGCTCATCAGTTCCACACTCTGGTGCCGTGTTTGCGGGCGCTTGGTGCGATAGCGGCGAATTCAAGGTAACGGTCCATCGGATTGATGTCAACAAAAGTTGACACTGGGTTGGGTGGGGCCGCTACTGGCCGATAGTGGAGGTCACACTACAGCGAGTGTGTGACAGTGGGGCGATGATGGCCACCGTGAGCTGATCGGCCACTTTGGTGGCGCTGTTCTGTCAAGATTGCTGTTGCTGCGGGGTTGTCCACGGCTGGGAGGAGAGTTCGGTGGGGAAAGCGACTGAGACTGATTTGCCCGGTGTAGGGGTGCGCTTCGAACTGGAAACGAATGCGGGCCGCTGTGTCGGCGTGGTGGTTCATCAGACTGGGCGGCGCGATCTGGTGGTCTATGACGAGCGGGACGTTGACCGGGCCTGCGAGAGCGTCGTTTTGACCGAGGACGAGGGGCATACCCTCGGGGAGCTATTGGGCGGCAACCCGGTGCTGGAGCATCTCGACGACGCGGTACACCGCTTGGAGGACCTTGTGATCTCGTGGATCACGATCGACTCGAAGTCACCTCTGGCCGGGCTCACCCTTGCCGAAGCCGAGCTGAGGGCGAAAACCGGTGCGGGCGTCGTCGCGCTCGTCACCGACTCGGGTTCAATCCCCATCCCGGGCGGTGCCGACCGCCTCGAACCCGGCGGCACGGCAGTGGTTGTCGGCGTCCCGGCCGCGGTGAGGGCGGCCACCAAACTGCTGAACGAATCGGGCTAGCCCATGCACACGGCCGGCGATCTGTTTGTGATCGAGCTCGGGGCGGTGGTCCTGGTCTTGGCGATCGTCGCCCGCCTGGCTCGAAGGGTCGGCCTGCCCGCACTTCCGCTGTACCTGATGGTGGGACTGGCCCTGGGCGATGGCGGACTCGTCGAGTTGCCGGCGTCGGAGGAGTTCATCGAGGTGGGGGCCGAGATCGGCGTCATCTTGATGCTGCTGATGCTGGGACTCGAGTTCTCCGCCCACGAGCTGATCGACAACGTGCGGCGGTCGACGCTGGCCGGGATCGTCGACATTGCCCTGAATTTCCCGCCTGGTTTCGTAGCCGGGCTGCTGCTTGGGTTCGATCCAATCGTCGCCGTTCTGCTCGGCGGCGTGACCTATATCTCGTCGTCGGGCATCGTGGCGAAGCTCGTTGCCGACCTCGACCGCATCGGCAACCACGAGACCTCGGTGATCCTCAGCGTGCTCGTCATCGAGGACCTCGCCATGGTGCTCTATTTGCCCATCGTGTCCGGTGTGCTCTTCGGCGGCTCGCTGCTCAGCACCACCGTCACCGTCATCGTCTCATTGCTGGTGGTCATTGCGGTGCTCGCGGCCGCCTACTTTTTTGGCGACCGGCTGAGTGCCATGGCATTGAGCCAATCCAGCGAGGCGCTGTTATTGACCCTGCTCGGCGGCACCCTGCTCTTTGCCGGCATCGCCGGGCGGCTCAACCTGTCCACGGCGGTGGGTGCCTTCGTGGTGGGCGTCGCACTATCTGGCGACATCGTCTCGCATGCCCGCGGGCTGCTGTTGCCGCTGCGCAACCTCTTCGCCGCCGTCTTCTTCGTGTTCTTCGGCCTGCAAGTCGACCTCGACCTCGTCCCCGATGTCGCCGTGGCCGCGGTCGTCATCGCTGCCGTGACCATCGCCACCAAATTCGCCACCGGCTGGATCGCAGCGAGTCGAGCCAGTATCGGCAAACCCGGCCGGGTTCGCACCGGGGCCGCCCTCATCGCCCACGGAGAGTTCTCGATCGTCATCGCCGAGCTTGGCATCTCCCGCGAGAGCGATCTCGGCGCGCTGGCCGCCACCTACGTCATCATCCTCACCCTCGTCGGCGCCGTGTTCTATCAGTTCTCCGATTCCCTAACCCTCCGCGTCCCAACCAGGCACCACCGCTCCCGATGGCAGCGCACATCTCGCCTAGTGCAAGGGGTGCGCAGGCGCCGCTGAGCACCAGCACGCCAGCCGCCCCGTTTAGGTAGCGCGAGAGGCCAGCGCGTCTGCGGCCTGGGTGGCGGCGTGGTGGCCGCTAGAGAGGGCGCCGTTTACTGACGGGATGCCCATGTAATCGCCCGCCAAATGCAGGTTGTCGATGCGCCCGGCAAGCTGCTCATGGATGTTGGCCATCTGGGCGAGCATTCCGGGCTTGCCCATGCACAGGGCCTCTTCCCAGCGGTACACGCGGAAGAACAGACCCTCGTCGTCGCCGGGCAAAGCGGAGCCGGGAGGGGCATTGCGGCGGGCGGCGGCCAGCATCTGGCGCTTTATCTCTTCGTCGTCTTGCGGGATCAGCTCTTTGGCCCGGTCGAGACCGATGAGCAGGTCGAGGATGCTGTGGCCCGGAGGCGCACAGGCGGGCAGGAAGGTGGTCCGGTCCATCAGCAGCGGGGTGTCGTCGTCTTCGGGGTAGAGCGCGCCGTGCCACCCCGCAGGGAGCGGGCGGCGGTCGAGGCCTATCACCACCCGGCAGCCGGTTGAGTAGTCAACGGTGTTGAGGGCGCGGCGGGTTTCTTCGGGCAGTTCGGGGATGAGGCCGGAGACTTGCGTGCCGGGCACGGCACAGATCACCGCGTCGGCCTCGATGGTCTCGCCGTCTACCACGACGCCGGTCGCGGCTCCGTCGGCCACGGTGATTCTCCTCACGGGGGTGGACATCCGTATCGCATCGGAGCAGGCGTCGACCAGAGCGGTGTTGAACGAGCCGATGCCGCGCTCGGGCATGTACACCTTGCCGCCGCTGAGCATCGTTTCTCCGATGTAGGCCCGCATCAGCGCTTGGCCTGCGGGCGCGGCATCGCCCAACACCATTTTCAGAGGGCCGCTGAGCGAGATCTTCAGCTTCTCAGGCACTTTGTGCCGCCTGAGGTAGTCGCCGAAGGTCTCGTCGTCGTCGATCTCGGCGAGGCGGCTGTCGCTGGCGAAACTCAGGTATTGCTCCTGGCGATACAACTGCCGCATCACCTTGGAACCGGCCCGCAGGCCTGAGGGGGAGAGAAAGCCCATGGCCAAGGCCGCGGGAATCTGCCGAACAAAATTCAGGAGCGATTGGTCGGGCGTCGTGGTGACCCACTTCCCATTGCGGTGGTGGCCGAAGATCATCGTCGACTCCACCAGCGGCAGGCCCAGCTCCTGGCAGATGCGGAATGCGGTGTCGTATGTGGTGGTGAAGACGAATGCCCCCATGTCCAGGGAGAACCCGTCCACCTCCTCGCCCTTGCCGCGCCCGCCGGCACGTTCGGAAGCCTCGAGCAGGAGGGGAGTGAAGCCCCGCTTCTTCAGCGTGTAGGCCGCGCTGAGCCCCGCAAAACCCCCGCCAACAATGACGACCCGCCTCCTGCTCATCGGAGCGGCTCCCGATTTCCCTAACGGTAGGGTGGGACGTACATGAGGCCGCCGTTGGTCCAGAGGTCGTTGGCGCTGCCGGCCAGCGTTCCGAGCTGCGGGTGGCGGTTGTAGATCTCCTCGTAGTTGCCCACTTGTGAAACCACCTGCACGGCGAAGTCGGGGGGCAGGCCGAGGCCGGGGTCGAAGCCGTCGCGGCCCAAGAAGTTCAAGATGTTGGGATCGGTGCCGTCGTAGCCGGCGATGTTGGTTGAGTCGAGTCCGAACTCCCAAGCCTGGACCGTGGCCATGATGGCCCAATTCACAACCTGCGCCCACTCCGTGTCGCCATCGCGCACCACCGGGCCGAGGGGTTCTTTGGAGATGATCTCGGCCATGATGTGCTGTTCAGGGCCGCCCTTTTGCTCGATCTCGAACTTGAACACGCCGAGCACGCTGGTGTCGGAGGTCATCGCCTCGCACTGGCCTTCCTCGTACGCGGGTACGAGGGTGTCGAAGCCCTCGAACGTGACCGGGTTGAACGGTATACCCCGGGCAGCGAATACCGCGGTGAGGTTCAGCTCGGTGGTCGTGCCGGTGCTCACGCAGATGTTGGCGTCGGCGAGGTCTTCCAGCGTGGTGAAGTTGGTGGAGGCCGGCACCATGAGGCCCTGGCCGTCGTAGTAGTAGATGAAGTTGAAGTTGGCGCCTTCGGCCCCGTCGCGGGTGGCCGTCCAAGTGGTATTGCGGTTCATCACGTCGAATTGCCCCGACGCCAAGGCAGTGAAGCGCTCGGCGCTGGTCACCGGCACGATTTCTATGGCGTCGGAGTCCCCGAATACAGCAGCAGCCAGCACCCGGCACATGTCGATGTCGAAGCCCACGTATTCGCCGTCTTCGTTCAACAGCGCGAACCCGGGGAGATCATCTCGGGAGCCGCACATAACGTGGCCGCGGTCCAGCACCGCCTGCAAGGTTCCGCCCTCTTGTGCAGGCAGAACGGTGACGGTCTCTTCCGGTTCAGGGGCCGCTGGGGCCTCGGTGCTAGCCGCAGTGGCTTCGGGGGCCGCTGGGGCCTCGCCGCCGTCATCGTCGTTGCCGCACGACGCGGCGATCAACGATAAGGCCAGTACCAACCCGAGCATGGACAGCAAGCGGCAAGTGGTCTTCGGCATGAATCTGCTCCTATCTCCGCGCTCACGGAAGCGGCCGAGCCATCGTTTCGGTCACCGCCGGGCTACATCTTTGCAGAAGTTCAAGGTGCTGGACCCGGTAGCCGCTGGATCCGCAGGCAACAAGGTAGGGAGCGGTTGTAGCTTCTGCTTGTGCAAACGCTGCTGAAAACTTCCCGCGTGGCGGCCGTCGTTGCGGTTGTCGCCCTGGTCTCCGTGTTGCTTGTGCCTGTTGCTTCGGCGCAGACCGTCGAAGAGGTGAAGCAGAGAGATCAGCTGATCGCCAACCAGGAGAATCTGCTCAACACCTATCGGTGCCTGTTCGGCGTGGATACCGATGTGGTTCCCGGCGGGTGCGCAAACCCGGATACCGTCGCCCCCGGCGTCGCCCCTGAGAATCCCACTCAACACGACATCGAGGTACGGGACGGGTTGATCCAAAGCCAGGAGGCGCTGCTCAACGTGTACCGCTGCCGGTTTGACGTCGACACCGAGATCGTTCCCGGCGGGTGCGTAGACGGCGCACCCGCGCCGGTCGTGGTGGAGGAGCCGGAGACGGGATCTGGGGCGGCAACGGAACCTGGGCCGGCAACGGGTCCAAGGCCGTTGGGGCCACCCCCGGTGGAGCTCGGTTTCGATCCGTTCTACGGGAAGTACCTCGATGCGGGGGGCCTGCCGGTCCTTGCGTCTGCGAGCGTCGCAGATGATGCTCTCCGACAGGTCAAGCGCCTCGTTGAGGAGATGCTGGGTAATCGACCCGACATCCTGGAGAAGTTCAGTGAGAACAATGTTCGTGTTTCCGTCATGGCGGCTTCCTCGGGGATCACTGAACTGCCCGAGTTGAGCGACCTGAATGAAGTCTTCCCCGACGTCGACTGGGACGAGAGAACCCGTGGCGGTGGAGTTGGTCCGACGCTTGCCCGCCCCGTTGTGGCGATCGCAGAAGAGCACCTTCTCTGCTTCGACTCCGACGTCTTCCGATTCGAGGACATCTTCGTGCATGAGTTTGCCCACGGCATCCTCAACATGGGTGTCGAGCTGCTGCCCGGAGGCAGTGATTTCCGCCAGCGTCTCGAGACTGCTTACCGCGATGCAATAGATGCCGGCCTTTGGACGGACACCTATGCCGCAACCAACGCTGACGAGTACTGGGCGGAAGGGGTCCAATCCTGGTTCGACTTGAACGATCCTCCCGGCCCAATTCACAACGACGTCAACACCCGCCAGGAGCTCGAAGCCTACGATCCCGCGCTCGCCGCATTGATCCAAGAGGTGTTCGGGTCTGCCGCTGTCCATTCTTCATGCCACGGCTGAAAGGGCAGGTCAAGCCACCGCAATCCGAACAGCCGCCTCCAGTTATCGCAGAACAGCCCTGGAGGGTGCCAGATTAAGGGCCTGCGGATTGGCTGCCTGTCCTGCTAGCCTGACGCATTCCGGGCCGTTAGCTCAGTTGGCTAGAGCACCTGCATGACGCGCAGGGGGTCAGGGGTTCGAGTCCCTTACGGCCCACCGAATGGATGTCGCCCAGTCCAGTGACCGACGGCGGCTGGGCTGGTTGCTCGCCGGGGTGGGAATGCTGTCGGTTTCCACCGATTCGCTGTGGATCCGGCTCTCGGAAGCCGACGCCGTCGATGTCTCCTTCTGGGTGGCGTGCTGCTCGGTTCCCCTCTACACCGCGCTGAGCCATCGGGTGGACGGCTGCTGGCCGCTGGAGGCGTTCCGCCGCCACCCCTGGCAGCAGCTGCTTATTGGGGCACTCACCGGGGGCAGCCAGCTCTGCTTCGTCATCGCCGTGACCCAGACCCGGGTGGCCAATGTGGTGGCCATTGTGGCCGCGGTTCCGCTGCTGGCCGCGGTGAGCGCCTGGATATGGCTGAGGGAGCGCATCTCTCGGGCGACAGGCATCGCCATCGCCATCACGATGGCGGGCATCGGGGCGATCGTGTCGAGCTCGGTGGGGGAGCCCACCCTCACCGGCGATCTGCTGGGTGTGTTGGCCATTGTGGGCTTTTCGGTGAGCCTGACGATGTGGCGCCGGTATCCCGACATGAGCCGCCTGGTGGGCCTGTCCATCGGCGGGGTGATGACCGTGGTGGCCCTGGTGTTCTGGGCAGCGCCGCTGTCACTCGACTTGCGGGCCTACCTGTCGATCGCCGCCATGGGCCTGTTGTTCAACCCCTTCGGCCGTCTGGCCCTGTCCAACGCCCCTCGCTTCGCCCCAGTAGCCGACGTGGCCCTGTTTGCCCCCATCGAGACCGTGGCCGGCACCATCTGGGCTGCCGCATTCTTCAACGAGCTGCCCCGCCCAGTCGCCGCCGTCGGCGCCGTCATCGTGCTCATAGGCGTCTTCTACGGCACCATCGCCACCACCCGCCCTCGAGCCGCCACAGCGCACTAAGGCTCTATCCCCAGAGGGGGCATGGGAAGTAGCGTCGCGGGCTATGGCCAAGCCGAACATTTTGGTGGTGATGGCTGATCAGTTGGCGCCGCACTTCACTGGTGCTTACGGGCATCCGCTGGTGAAGACCCCGGCGATGGACGCCCTGGCCGAGCGGGGAGCTCGATTCGACGCCGCCTACTGCAATTTTCCGCTGTGCGCGCCGTCGCGGTTCTCGATGATGTCGGGGCAGTTGGCATCGGATATCGGGGCGTGGGACAACGCGGCCGAGTTTCCGGCGTCGGTTCCCACGCTGGCCCACTACCTCAACTTGGCCGGATACCGCACGGTGCTGGCTGGGAAGATGCACTTCATCGGGCCCGACCAGCACCACGGGTTCGCGGAGCGGCTCAACACCGAGATCTACCCCGCTGACTTCGCCTGGACCCCCGATTGGGACAACGCCGGCGAGCGGATCGACAAGTGGTACCACAACATGGACAGCCTGTCGGAGGCCGGGCAGGCACTGGCCACCTACCAGCTCGACTACGACGAGGAGGTGGGGTTTGCGGCCATCCGCAAGCTCTACGACTCGGCCCGCGACAGCGATGACCGGCCGTTCTTCCTCACGGTGGCGTTCATCCACCCCCACGATCCCTATGTGGCCCGCCCCGAGTGGTGGGACCTCTACGACCACGAAGCCATCGACCTGCCCGAGCCAGTGGACCTCGACTCTCTCGATCCCCACAGCCTGCGCATCCGCCGGGGCATCGAGGCCGACACCGTGGGCTACACCGACGAGCAGTGCCGCAACGCCCGCCACGGGTATTACGCCAACACCAGCTACATCGACGCGTGGCTGGGGCGGATGATCCGTGCACTGGAGGAGACCGGCGAGCTCGACAACACGGTAGTGATCGCCACCAGCGACCACGGCGACATGCTGGGGGAGCGGGGGCTGTGGTTCAAGATGAGCTTCTTCGAGCGTTCGCTGCGGGTGCCGTTCATCATGGCCGGTCCCGGGGTGGCCAACACCACAGTTCCCAATGCCTGCTCGCTGCTCGATCTGGCGCCCACCCTGCTCGACATCGCCGCCGCAGGCGGCCCTCCGGTCGAGCCGGCGGTTCCCTTGGCTGGGCGGAGCCTGTGGGATGCGGCCACCGGGGGGAGCGATCCCGTTGATGAGGCCTTCGCCGAGTACACCGCGGAGATGACCTCCCACCCCATGTTCATGATCCGCCGGGGCCGCCACAAGTACATCCACTGCGACACCGACCCCGCCCTGCTCTATGACCTGGAAGCCGACCCGCAAGAACAGGACAACCTGGCCGACGATCCCGACCATGCTGACCTGGCCGCGGAATTCGCCGCCGAGGTGAGCCAGCGCTGGGACAGCAACGTCATCCGAAAGCAGGTGTTGGCCTCCCAGCAGGCCCGGCGGCTGGTGCATGCCGCCATGGGCGACGACAGCCGCATCTCATGGGACTACTCGCCGGCCCAAGACGCGGCCAACCAGTATGTGCGCGACCACATGGACTGGGCCGAGGCCGGCACCCGCAGCCGCTTTCCCGAGCTGGGCTGAGCGGCCGGCTCTCCAGCTACTAGGGCTTCAGGCGCAGGGCCAGCAGATGGGGGATTCCAGGCTCCTCCACAAGGCCGATGGGGTAGATGACCATGTCGTTGGCCACCGCGGGCCAGCCGTTGGTGGCGCCTTTGGCCTGGTGGCGCCACACGATCTCGCCGGTGGCCCGATCTAGGGCCAACAGCTCCCCGAAGAACGTAGACGTGAACAGCAAGTCGTTCACCACCGTCATGCCGCCGAACGCGTCTGCGGCGGGAGCGTCAGGGAACTGAGAGATGATCTCGACATCCCACACGATGTCGCCCGTTGCGATGTCGATGGCCACCACGTTGCTGGGGCGGGTGAAGAGCTGGGTGCCCTCGCCGCCGCTGGTCACCTGGTCCGACTCGTAGAAGCTGGGGGCGTTGACCACCACGGCGTAGAACACGCCGTCGGCTGCGGCCACCGGAGTCACCATGCCGCCCTGGGCGCCGGGCATCACCTCTACCGGCTTGTCGAAACTCTCCAGGTGGTCGTTCTGGTGCTGGCCCACCGAGGTGCGCCACAGCACCTCGCCGGTGGCCGGATCGTGGCCGAATGCCACCCCGCCCTTGCCCGCAGTCACGAGCACGTCACGGTCCATGCCGTGGTCTTCGGCATGGGCCAGCGTCACCAGCACATGGTCGCGGTCGAAGATGTCGTGGGGGAAGGCCTGGAACCCCCAGCGCAGCTCGCCGGTGGCTGCGTCAAGGGCCACCGTGCCGCTGGTCCACCGGTTGTCGCCCGGGCGGCTTGATCCCGCCGGCCAGCCGGGGGCGCCGGGGAAGGGGTAGGGGTTGCCCACCCCGAAGTACAGCGTGCCGGTCTCGGTGTCCAGCGCGGGGGGATACCACGCTCCGCCGCCGCTGTTGATGCTGGGGTTTCCCCACAGGTCTTCGTCCTCCACGGTGGCGAACGACCACACGATCTCGCCGGTGGCGTGGTCCAGGGCGTGGATGGTGCCCCGGGCCCCGGCGGGGAAGCCGCTGGTGGCGGCGTACACCAATCCGTTGTAGGCGAACGGCTGCACGTTGATCTCGCTGAGGTCGCCGCCGGTGATGTCGGTGGCCCAGACCTCCTCGCCGGTCTCGGCGTCGTAGGCGGCGATGAGCTGGCCTCGCTGGCGCCAGCCGATCTTGGTGGCAAACACCTTGCCCCAGCCCACCACTACTCCCGAGGGGCCGTACATGCCACCCCGCCGCCCCGCCGTCCAGAGAACCTTGCCGGATTCGCGGTCGATGGCCTGGACTCCGCCGTCGAGGCCGGCCACATACACCCGGTCGCCCAAGATGAGAGGCGTGGTGGCCAGGTTGCCCCAGGTGCTGCCGCCGGGAACCTCGGCTGTCCAGGCCACCTCTAGTTTGCTTACGTTGGTGGAGTCGATCGGGCTGTCGAAAGTGGCTCGGGTGGCGGCGTTGTCCCGATTGGGCAGGGGCCAGTCGGCGGCGTGCTCGATGACTTCAGGCGGGCTGCCGCCCGGCGAATCCTCAGGAGTTGCCTTGGGTGCCGAAGTTCCCTCAGGCGACGTCTCGGGTTCGGCTTCGGAGGTCGATTGGGCCTGTGGTTGCTCTGCCCTATGAGTGGAATCAGCCGTCGGCGCCGCCGGATCAGCCGACTTCTCAGAAGATGAGCAGGCCGACAGTGCCAGCAAGACCGCTAGGGCAGTGGCGGTCAATCGTCGGCCATTGGCGCCCATTCCATCAACTGTAGGGGCAAGAGGAACACTGGGCGGTACTGTGTGGACCACCCCAGCCAAGGAGGAGGCATGGCACGAATTCGGATTCCCGACGGCCCCGAAGAGGAGCTGCACCGACTGTGGATGATGACGCCGGCGCTGTCCGGACCGGCATCAGCGTTCAGCGGCGCGGTGTACAACGAGAGCAAGCTCCCCGTGCGGTTGCGGGAGCTGCTGCGGATGAGGATTGCCCAGATCAACGAATGCGTGGTTTGACTGGACACCCGCATTGCGTCGTTGGCGCAATATGAACTGAGCGAGGACGACTACCTAAACGTCGGAAATCGCAACGAATACGACGGCTTCAGCGAGGCCGAGCGCGATGCTCTGGAGTACGCGGAGAAATTCGCGGTCGACCACCTGTCCATCGACCAGGAGTTCATGGACCGCATGGTCGGGCACTTCGGCGAAGAGCTGGTGGTGGAGATGACCCTGGCCATCGGCTGCTGGATCGCCTTCGGCCGGCTCAACCAGGTGATGGACGTGGTCGTGTCCTGCCCGCTGCGCATGAAGGGCCCCGACGAGGCCCGCGAGGTGCTAGAGGCATCCGACGGCGACCTCTTAGCCATGCGCTCCGCCCGATTCGCCTAGACCCGCCTGCCGCCGAGCGGCGGCCTCTCAGCGGAATCGAATCTTCTGGACGTCGAGGGCGTCTAGTCCCTCTTTGCCGTCCTGCCTGAGCCAGTCATCTTGCCCCAACCACATTGGTAGTAGTACTTCTTCGATCTCTGGTGTCAACCGGCTTCCAGCTAGACACCTGACCAATGCCGGGGGCAATTCTCCCAGTGCTCGAAGTGCCCATAGGCGAGCGTTGTCGCCAAATTGTGTGGCTTCTAGAAGCGAGTCGACGCAGCCGTGGCGTTGAAGGAGTTGGGCGGCAGCAGAAGCCCGGTTCACTCCTTCTTCGGCCATCCAGCCGACGAGCTTCCGCTGCAGATCACTTGAGAGTTCATCTACGGAGGAAATTGCGTGCAGAGCGACGATGGGTTCCGGATCGACGAAGTGGTCGATCAGCAATTCTGGGTTCCGCGCTGCCCCTTGTCCCAGTCCCCAAGCTGCTGCCGCCCTCAGTTCATTTGGAAGGTCTGTTTTCGCCGCAATCCGATCAAGAGCCTTGGCTGCGGCTTCAGACGGGAGTTCTGACATTGCCAGGACTGCCTCCATCTGCTGATCGGCCTCAGATTGGGGGTTTGAAATCTGGTCCGTGATTCTCCTGACCCAAGGATCAGGTTCAAGCCGTGCTAGAGCGATCTGGGCCTCAAGTCGGACTCTCCAATCTTCGCTGGAGTCGCTGCTCATACTCGACAGGGTGCTGAACAGTTCGCGAAGCTCCATTGATCCTGCTGCTTTGACCGCTGCATACCGCTCGACGACCTCGCTGGAGTATAGGGCCGCGGCCAAGTCCCATGAGTCTCCCGAGCACATTGGGTTGGAAGTCTGTTCGGCGACTCCAGCGAGAACTTGTTCGCCGCCCCTTATGAAATCTCCCGGTTCAGAGTAGATAAATCTCGGACCACCCCAATCTCGCCATTGCCAGTACCGTTGAACTTTCTCGTCCACGCCCGAGAACACGATCCGGCCTTCATCGTCGACACCGAGATACTGCCCTCGTTTGGTCGGAACCCAACAGGGCCATGTGAGGGTGATTTCGGACCCTTCCGATGCTGCTTTCGGCGCTGATCTCCTAGCCTGCGCGATGCTGGCTCGGAGTGCCTCAGTCGAAAAGAAGATGGGAGCGCCGCAATGCGGCGGATCCTGGTTGATGTCGGTGTGGAGGAAGGCGAACAGGTCATCCTGACGCATCCCACCCGCGTCCCACTCTCGGCCGGGAGTGTCCGAATGCGACAGCATGATTTTGAGCTTCGACTTTGCCCTCGACTCCACTCTCAAGCCACACCGCACACACAAAAGGTCAGGCAGCCGCAGCCGCTTGACCTTTGTCTGCCAAACCTTGTTGGCCATGGCATAGCGCTCGAGCTCAATCGGCTGATGATTGAACTGATTTTGAAGGTGGTCGGCCACCGCGGCAGTTCCCATTGCGCCCACCGATACGAAGCGTGCGAAGTCTGCGTCCTCTTTGAAGCCCACTAGGTCCTGCCTGCACTCATGACTGCCGGGAGTGTACCGGCGCATTACCCGTTACTGTCACCCTCGGTGGGTAAGGTCGGTGATGTGAGCGAAACCGGGTTTCCCGCCCTGCCGTCGATGGTTGCGGTCAAGCGCAGCGACCCGGTGTACATGGCCCACGCGTACTTGACCAAAGTGCCGGTAGCGGGGATCGTGCCGTTCATCGAGGCGTTCACCAGCGAGGGTGAAATCGTGCTTGATCCATTTGCGGGCTCCGGGATGACAGGAGTGGCTGCGGCTATGACTGGTCGGCGGGCACGGCTTTTTGACGTCTCAGTGCTCGGACGCCACATAGGGACCAACTATGTGAATCAGGTGTCGGAGGATCACTTGCGCAAGCGAGCCAATGAGGTTATCGATCACGCTCGCGAACGTCTTGGACATATATACGCAGCGCAGTGCGAAATCTGTGGCGACTGCGCCCAGGTCGCGAAGACTGTCTGGTCGGCCGTGATGGAGTGCCCCGATTGCGGGGAAGGGTTCATCTACTACCGAAGCTTGGAAGCCGCTGACTGGAAAAAGTCTCAGATGGCATGTCCCCGATGCGAGGCGCCGGTCGGCAGCAGGTGCCGGCGTCTCCGTGAGGGGCCTGTCGTGGATTCGGTCAACTGCGCCTGCTCGCGTACTCAAATAGAACAACCTCATCGTCATCCGATTCACGAGGCAAATTCGGCAGGGCTGAGGTGGCCTGATGTGACGATTGAGAAGTCTCGTCAGATGTACGTTGCCTCAGCATTGGGTCGACACGGCCTGACTTCGGTGGCGTCCTTTTACTCGCAACGCAATCTGTGTGCTCTTGCTGCGATTCACGCCGCCATTGGAGATGTGGATGAGGAGCCGTTGCGGGAGAAGCTGCTATTCGCCTTCACGGCTATTCTCACTAGGGCAAGCAAGCGCTACCAGTGGTCTCGCCAGCGTCCGCTCAATGCGGCGAACGCCAACTACTACGTCGCTCCGGTGTTCTACGAGTGGAACGTCTTCGACCTCTTCAACCGGAAGGTCGAAGCCGCGATCCGCTCCGACCAGTGGATCAGGAACGAGCGACGCGCCCGCCTCAATTGGACTCCTGACGACGACCCCGACATCACCTACCGCCGCGCTAGCGCCGATGCCCTGCCCCTCGAAGATCATTCAGTGGACTACGTGTTTACCGACCCACCCTTTGGGGCCAACATCTTTTACTCGGACATGAACCTCTTTCAAGAGGCCTGGTTGTCGGAGTTCACCGACTCCGCCAAAGAGGCAGTGATCGACCGAGTCGACACTGGCGAAGTCCGGACTGCTGAGCGATACGAGCAGATCATGACTGATGCACTGCGAGAGTGCCTCCGTGTTGTGAAGCCAGGAGGGTTCATAACCTTGCTCTTTGGCAACAGCTCAGGAAAGGTGTGGCAACTCCTCCAGCGGTCCATAGCAGCCGCTGGCCTAGAGGTGGTCCCGGAACTCATCGCCATGCTGGACAAGGGACAACGGTCGGTGAAGGGGCTGGCATCCGGATTCGAGAACACAGCCACACTCGACCTCATGCTCACCATGCGCCCCGCTGAGGGTGTGGTTAGCGAGCTGATCGATCCTCCTGGAACCGCTGTGGAAGAAATTGTTCGACAGCACCTCGCCGAGCACTCCGACCCCAGTCCTAGCCTGCTCTATCTGGAGCTGCTTCGCCATGGCTTCCGCAATGGCTGGAGCCTTAGCCAACTCGACCTCAGCCACGTGACCAAGATCATCGAAAAAGACCATCGGATAGTTGACCGCCGCAGTGCCCGAGTGGTCTGAGCGCGCCTCAGCGGAACAGGCGGCCGAAGGTCCGCAGGTCGTCGGTGAACATCTCGGGCTGTTCGAAGGGGGCGAAGTGGCCGCCTTTGGGCTGCACGGCCCAGTGGACGATGTTGTAGCGGCGCTCGGCCCATGCCCGCGGCGTTTGCAGCAGTTCTCGGGGGTAGACGGCGTGGCCGGTGGGCACGGTTATCTGGCCCGCCCAGGAATCCACTGCCGAGGTGCCGGCCCGGGCCGACTCCAGATATAGCCGCCCGGATGACGCCGCGGTGGCGGTGGCCCAGTACAGCATCACGTTGTCGAGCAACTGGTCTTTGGTGAACACGCTCTCCAGATCGCCGTCGTCCAGGTCGCACCAGTGCTGGTACTTCTCGATGAACCAGGCGGCCAGACCGGCGGGGGAGTCGTTGTGGGCCACCGCCAGGGTCTGGGGCTTGGTGCTCAGCATTGCCATGTAGCCGGTGCCCCCGGTGATCACCTCCAGCGAGCGGGCCATGGCCGCCTGTTCGGCCTCGGTCACCCCCTCCATCATCTTCTCGGGGTCGGCGGCCTCTTCAGCGGTGGGCTGGGCGAAGAGCATGTTGAAGTGGGCGGCGATGAGCCGGTCTCCGTAGGCCTCGGCCATGCGCCGGGTGACCAGCGCCCCCCAGTCGCCCCCCTGCACGATGTAGCGCTCATACCCCAGCTGCTCCATGACCCCGGCGATGGCCTCCGCGCAGCGGTGCATGTCCACACCGGGGTTGGCGGTAGGACCGGAGAAGCCGTAGCCGGGCAGCGACGGGACCACAATATGGAAGGCGTCGGCCGGATGGCCGCCGTGGGCGGCCGGGTCGGACAGCGGGCCCATCATCTCCCGGAACTCCACCACCGAGCCCATGTACCCGTGGATCATCACCATGGGCAGCGCGGCGGGCTCCGGCGAGCGCACATGGTAGAAGTGCACCCGCTCGCCGGCCGCAGCCGCGGTGAACTGGGGAAAGGCGTTGAGATAGGCCTCTCGGGCCCGCCAGTCGTAGCCGTCGGCCCAGTACCCGCAGAGCTCCCGCATGTAGGCCACGTCGGCGCCGTCGTCCCACCCCGGCCGCACGGTGTCGGGCCATCGGGTCATGGCCAGACGCCGGCGCAGGTCGTCTAGGTCGGCTTGGGGGACGTCGATCTCAAACGGCTCGATGCTCATTCCCGCAGCGTGTCACAGACCCGCGCCGGCACCGCTAGTCGAAATGATCGGCCCGGCGGACGACGAAGATCCAAGTAAGCACGGCCGACAGCACAACGAGCACGCCCGACCAGATGCCGGCCTCGGCCACGAAGGCCTCCTCGATGCTGTTGAACGCCTTGGTGGTGAGGGTGGGGAAGTCGAACGGGGCGATGAGCAGGGTGATGGGCAGCTCCTTCATCACCGACAGCATCACCAGCCCGCCCCCGGCCAACAGCCCCGGTGCCATGAGCGGGAGCTCCAGCGATCGGAAGCGGCGCATCCAGCTGGCCCCCAGGGTGCGGGCCGCGTCGGTCAGCCGGGAAGACACCGCAGCCACCGCAACCTGGGAGGTGCGCATGGTTTGGCCGCCGAAGCGCACCATGTAGGCGAACACCAGCAACACCAGGGTGTTGCGGAGGTGGCTGCCGATATCGGTCTTCAGGGTCCAGAACAGCAGCGCCAGTCCGATGAGGATTCCGGGAAGTGCGAATGCCGACACGATCACGGCGTTGGCCACCGTGCCGATCCGGGATCGGTGGCGGACGACGAGGTAGGCGGCGGGAAGCACCAGAGCCACCGAGACCACCGCGGCCAGAAGGCTGCCATAGGCGGTGTTCCAGGTCGGCGACCAAACGTCATCCCATCCCACGAGAAGGTCTCGTCCGCCGGATGCCTCCAGCCTGATGCCGTCGATGGTCCAGTCGGCCAGCGATGCCATCGGCCCCAACAGGGCTATCGCCACCGCTCCGGCTAGGAACGCCACCGCAATCGGTTTGGCGCGGCCCATCCGATAGATAACCGGACTCCGCGATCGCACCGGTGCGGCGTGCTCATATCGCCGTGTTGCGCCCCGCTCAACCAGCACCACCACCGCAGCCAGCACCAGCAGGATCACGCTGAGGGCCATCGACACTGGTTGATTGTTGAGCCGAGTGGTGTAGATGGCCCGGCTCAGCGTGTCGTAGCGCATGAGTTGCACCGCTCCGAAGTCGCTGATGGCGTAGAGGAACACCAGCAGGGTGCCGGCGCTGATGGCAGTCGCCGTTTGGGGCAGCACCACTCTGCGGATGACGGTTAGCGGGCTGTCGCCCAGCAAACGAGCGGTCTCCTCGGCCGAACCGGGCAGGCGCCGCAGCCGGGCGGCCACGGGCAGGTACACATAGGGATAGGTGAACAGCGTGAGCGCCAGCCACGCGCCGAATAGGCCCCGTATCTCCACGTCCCACACCAGGCCCAGGTTGTCCAGCCAGTCGGACAGCAGTCCGCCGGGGTTGAGGGTCCGGATCAAGGCCGCGGCGCCGATGAACGTGGGGAACACCAGCGGAAGGGGCAGCAGCGCCTGCCACATGCGCTTGAGCGGGACGTCGCACCGGGTGGTCAACCAGGCCAGAGCGGTGCCGAACACCGCGGTGGAGGCCGAGACCAGCACGGCCAGTCGCAGTGTGCGCAACAACGGCCCCTGGGTGCGCTGGGAGAACAGCACGCCCAGCGGATCGCTGTGGAAAGTGAAGTTGCGCCACACCAAGTAGCCGGCGGGAAAGGCGAATCCCACGGTTACCACGATGGCGAGCACCTTCAGCAGTGCCGGGGAGTGGATTGTCGGCGACCGCACAAAGAGCGACTTTATCCACAGGAGTCCAGAAGGGTAAAGCTTGCTTTACACCTATTGCGAAGCGGGCTGGAGTTTGCTGTCGTCGATTGATGGTCGGGATCAGCCGCGGTCGAAAGCTACCGCAGGCGGACCGATGTAGGAGGGGGCGACCCGGTCGCCGGGGGAGAAGCTCTGCGTGCCGCTGACTCGTACATGGAGACGGACTCCGTCGGGGTTGGCCACGGTAACCACGGCATCAGCACCCTGGAACTCGAAGTTCTCCACGGTGTGGGCGGCAACCTCGCCCTCGGCCGCGCTCAAGTCCACGTCCTCGGGCCGTACCGCCACTTCAACCGGGCCCTGACGAGGTTCGAGGAGGGGAACAGGCCCGAAATCGGTCTCGGCTGTGGAGCCCGCAGCCTCCGCGGGGTACATCGACACCGCGCCCACGAACGCCGCCACCCAGGGTGTGGCCGGGTGATGGTAGACCTCAGAGGGCGATCCGGTCTGCACAATGCGGCCCGCGTCCATCACCGCCACCCGATCGCCCAGCACCAACGCCTCTTCTCGGTCGTGGGTCACGAACACCGCGGTCATGTCGGCATCGCGCAGGAGCTCGCGCACCTCGGAGCGAACCTCGCGCCGCAGAGCGGCGTCCAAATTGGAGAAGGGTTCGTCCAGTAAGAGCACTTTGGGCTTGGGGGCGATGGCCCGGGCCAGTGCCACCCGTTGCTGCTGGCCGCCCGAGAGGGTGTCGGGGGTGCGTTCCTGCATTCCCGGCAAGTTCACCAACTCCAGCGTTTTGGCCACCTCTGCGATTCGCTGACGTCGGGGAACCCCGTAGCCCACGTTTCCGGCCACATCTAGGTGGGGGAACAGCGCCCAGTCTTGGAACACCATGCCCACCTGGCGGTCCTCAGGCCGGATCCAGGAGCGGTGGCCGTCCACAGGGTTCCCGTCCAACACCACCTTGCCCTTGTCGGCTTGCTCCAAGCCGGCAATGAGCCGCAGCAAGGTGGTCTTTCCGCATCCGCTCGGCCCCAGTAGAGACAGCATCTCCCCGGCATGCAGCGTCAGATTGAAGTCGACCAGCACCTTGGTGGCGCCGAACGACTTGTGCACGCCCTCGACGGACAGGAGCGGAGCAGCGGAATCGGCGACTGACACTTGGCCGACAGGCTAACCGGCGATATCAGAAGCCGGTCACATGTGCTGGCCTGCTCGACCTCATTGCCTCTGGGTTACAGTCCCGGATTGTGATGGTGCCCACCGAATACGGACCGATCGAGGTGCATGTTCGCGGGCAGGGTCCGCTGGTGGTGATGCTGCCGTCGTTGGGCCGGGGGGCGGCCGATTTCGACCGCCTGGCCGCCGATGTGGCCGCCGCGGGCTACCGGGTGGCGTGCCCCGAGCCTCGGGGCCTTGGGGTCAGCGCGGCGCCCGACCGGGAGGAGACTCTGGCTACGTTGGCCGCCGATGTGGCCGCGGTGATTGCCGAGCTTGGTGACGGCCCCGCGGTGATTGTGGGGCACGCCTACGGCAACCGGATCGCTCGCATGACTGCCACCAACCACCCCGAGCTGGTGGAGAGCCTGGTGCTGTTGGCCTGCGGCGGGTTCATCCCGGTCACTGACGAGATGGCCGTGGCCATGCGGACGATCTTCGACCCCCGCAATCCGCCCGAAGTCCGACTCGATGCAGTGGCCCGGGCGTTCTTCGCGCCGGGCAACGACGCCAGCGTGTGGGCCGACGGCTGGTTCGGAAAACTGGCCCGAGCCCAAGAGCAGGCCACTGTGTCTACCCCGGTGGGCGACTGGTGGGCCGGAGGCCGCGCCTCCATGCTGGCGGTACAACCAGCCGACGACCGCCTAGCCGTTCCCGCCAACGCCGACGCCCTGGCAGAGGCCGTCGGCGACCGGGTCGAGGTAGTGGTCATCCCCAACGCCGGCCACGCCCTGCTGCCCGAACAGCCCGAAGCCGTGGCCCAGACAGTGATCGGCTGGCTCGACCGCAGGTTTGGCCGTTCCCCCGTCGAAGTGGGGTAATGGCCGAAGCTAGTTGCGGGGGACTTCGTTCCAGGGGATGGCTTTGTCTACCCGGGGTTCGCCGGGGAGGCCCAGGATTTGCTCGCCCAGAATGTTGCGCATGATCTCGGTGGTGCCGCCCTCGATGGAGTTGGCCCGGGATCTCAAGAAGGCATGGCCCAATCCGTTCTCGGCACCGGTTTCCGACACCACGTCAGGACGGCGGAAGGTGTAGTCGAAGTCCACCGATCCAGCCGGGCCCTGAAGGTTCACGCACTCCTCGAAGATGGACTTGTTCAGCTCGGCGTGGATGGCCTTGGCCACCGAGCCCTCCGGTCCGGGATTGCCGGCCCGACGGTTCTGCGAGGCCCGCATGTTGGTGAGCCGCAGCGTCTCCGCTTGGCTCCACAGCTTCATCACTCGGTCCAAACGGGCCGATGTGCGCTGCTCGTCGGGCAACTCGGCCCACACCTGCACCAGTTCGGCAATACTGCCTGAGCCCCGCTTGGGGGAACCGCCGCCCCCGATCACGGTGCGCTCGTTCATCAACGTGGTGAGCGCCACCCCCCAGCCTTCGCCCTCGCCGCCGATCCGGTCGGCATCGGGCACCTGCACGCCGGTGAGGTAGACCTCGTTGAACTCGGCCTCGCCGGTGATCTGGCGCAGCGGACGCACCTCCACTCCCTCGGCGTGCATATCCAGCGCGAAATAGGTCATGCCCTTGTGCTTGGGGGACTCGGGATTGCTGCGGGCCACCAGCATGCCCCGGTCGGCCAGGTGGGCGAGGGTGTTCCACACCTTCTGGCCGTCCACGGTCCACACCTCGCCGTCGCGCACCGCCCGGGTGGCCAGGCCGGCGAAATCGCTGCCCGCGCCCGGCTCGGAGAACAGCTGACACCAGCGCTCCTCGCCGGTGAACATGGGCCGCAGAAAGCGGCGCTTCTGCTCGTCGGTGCCGTGGGTCACGATGGTTGGGCCGGCCAGGGTGAAGAAGAAGATGCCGGGATCGGCAGAACCGGTGCCGGCGTTGCGCAGGCGGGTCTCGATGTGGCGCTGGAAGCGGGGCGCCAAGCCGAGGCCGCCGAATCCCTCCGGGAAGTGGACCCAGGCCAGCCCGGCGTCGTACTGGTAGCCGCGGAACTCTTCCACCGACATGGTGGTCGGGTCGTGCTCGGCCAGGAGGGCATCGATGGCGTCGTCGACTTCTTGGGGGATTCCGTCAGTGCTCACAAGGCCAATCTAGCTTTCAAATTCTCGAAGCAGGCCATCGACTGACGGGCAGCTTCGCTGGTTTCGAGGGCATTGAGCTGGTCGGAGAACACCTCTATCGCGATAGGGGCATCCACCCCTCGCTCAGCGAAATCGGCCAGCATTTCAGCGATATCGCCGTGGCCCTCACCGGGCATGAGGCGATGGTGGATGCATTCGTAGGCAATCTCGTCGGGCGTCGGGGTCCCAATCGGCGCAGGGCCAGTGTCGCCAACCTGGATGGCCTTGATCATGGCCGGGTGGATGGCGGGGTCCAACTGTCCCCGTTCCGGTCCCCGCCACAGGTGCCAGGTGTCGAGCAGCAGCCCAGCGTTGGGGCGACCAGCCCTTTCGACGATTTGAGCCGCTACCCGGTGGTCGTCCAGCGGCGACCAGGCGAACGGCTCTATAAGGGCCAAAATGTCGTGTTCGGCGGCCTGATCGGCGAACTCGGCCAGTGTCGCGGCGGCTTGATCCAGGTGCTCGCCCGGCTGCCAATCGGAATGCTCGAGCACCGTGATCGACCGGGCACCCAATGCCACGGCCGCAGCCACCGCGTCCTCGGCGCCCTCTGGGGACCGCATCGTCATCACCACCCCGTCGTACTCGGCAACCCGAAGGCTCAGATCCTCCAATAGGTTCACGATGTCTGCGTCGTCCCACCCCCGCTCGTGCAGTTTGCGGTGCTCCCACCCGTAGATCGACAGTCGGGCGAACCCGGCAGCCGACGCAGCTCGGGCCTTCTTGTCCCAGGGGATTCGGCCCAGCGTGCCCGTGCAGATATTGGGCGGATGGTCCACGGGCTGAGATTAGCGGTGGGTTGTCGAACTACCGTGCGGGCATGGAGTTCGATGCCCGCGACCCGTCTCATGAAGTCGACGGAGTTCCGTTTCACACCCTGGCCCGCATACGCACAGAAGAGCCCATTTGTCCCTCGCCGAAAGGCGGCTGGTATCTCTCCACCCGCCGCCACATCGACACTGCTCTCAAGGAAGTGGAGACTTTCGTCGCCGATCTGGCTCCCATGGCCGGGTTGTCGGGGACCGAGGTGGTGCCAGCCGAAGAGCTGTTTCTGAGCGAGATCCCTGAGCCCCGTCACGGCCGCATCCGGCGGCTGTACAACTCCAACTTCGCCCCCCACCGGCTGCGCAACACCGAGGAGTTCGTCACTCGAACCTGCCACCGGCTGCTCGACCCGATGCTGGCCGCGGGCGAGGGCGATCTGCACGCGGGCTACGCCATGCCAATTCCCAGTGCCACGCTGGCCGACCTCATGGGGCTTCCCCCCGAGGCAGGGGACAAGTTCATGGGCTGGTCGTTCGACGGAACGCTCATGCAGCGACCGGGCACGCCGGGGATCAAGCCAACAGGGCCAGCGATTCTCGACTACTTCAGAGACGCGCTGGCTGGGCGCCGGGCCTCGGCCGCCGCCGGGGAGGAGCAGCCCCACGACGTGATCATCGGGCTGATGAACGCCGAGATCGACGGGGTGCCGCTCAGCGACACCGAGATCGTCACCCAACTCCAGTTCATGGTGATGGCCGGGGTCCACACCACTCGAGCGCTGCTGGTACACCTGGCCCACCGGCTGCTGCGGGACCGGGAGCTCTTCGAACGGGTATCGGCCGACCGAAACCTGGTGAGCCTGCTGGTGGAGGAATCGCTGCGCCATGACGCGCCGGTGCAAGCCACAACCAGGCGCTGCACCCACGACGTCGCGCTCGACGGAGTAGAGATGCACGCCGGAGAATGGGTAGAAGTGGGCATAGGCTCGGCTAACCGGGACGAGACGGTGTACGACGACCCCGACGTATTCCGATTGGACCGAGACGACCCCCGCGACCACCTCGGATTCGGCGGCGGCCCCCACATCTGTCCCGGTGCCACCCTCGCCCGTATCGAGGCCTCCTGCGCGGTCAACGTGCTGTGCGACCGGGTGGCGGAGATGTCAGTGATTGCGGGGGCGACCTATCCGCCGCTGCCTGGCGGCATGTCGCATTTGCCCATCCCGGCCAAGCTGACGGCTAAGTAGTCCGAGGTTTCGCCTCGGCGAGTTCGGCGATATAGGCCAGCTCCTCGTCGGTGTCGGCCCTGATGGTGAGGCCGGTGGCCTTGGTGTCGCACCAGCGGGAGAAGCGCTCCTTGATGCGCTGGCGGGAGCCGATCAGCGCTCCGTCGTCGATGTACTCGTCGGGCACCGCGGCCACCGCCTCGTCCCGGCGCCCGGCCATGAACAGCTCCTGGATGCGCTCGGCGGCCTCGCCGAATCCCCGCCGCACCATGGCGTCGCGGTGGAAGTTGTACTCCCGGGTGCCGTAGCCCCCCACCAGAAAGGCGAACTGGGGCTTGGCCTCGTCGATGGCCCCCTGCACGTCGTCGGTGATCGACACCCGGGACCCGGCCTGGATCTCGATGTCGTCCCAGGTGCGCCCGGCCCGGTCGAGCCCCTTTTGGATGGCCTCGGTGTAGAGGTGGGCGCTGCCGGGGGTGTAGCCCAGCGGCAGCCACCCGTCGGCCAGCTCGGCCATCAGCGCGGTGTTGGCCGGCCCGCCGGTGGCCAAGAACACCGGGATGTCGGGGTTCATGTGCAGGATCGACTTGAGCGGCTTGCCCACGCCCAGAGCGCCCTCGCCGCTATACGGCAAGCTGATCTGAGATCCGTCATGGGTCAGCGGCCCCTGGCGGGCGAACACCTTCTTGATGATGGACACGTAGTCGCGCAGCAGGGCATTGGGCTTGCCCCACGGCTGGCCGTACCACCCCTCCACGATCTGGGGACCCGACAGGCCCAGTCCGCAGATGGCCCGCCCCGGCCCGGCCAGCGCTTCCAGGGTGCCGAACTGCATGGCCGCGGTCACCGCCGGTCGGGCGGCCACCTGGCACACCGCGGTGCCCAGGCGGATGTGGCGGGTGTGGGCCGCGATCCAGGCCAAGGGAGTGATGGCGTCCACACCGTAGATCTCTGCCGACCACACCGAGTCGTAGCCCAGTCGCTCCGCCAGCTGGACCCTGGCCAACTGCTCTTCGGCCAGCGAGGTATTCAGCCTGGCCTGGTTCCAAATGTCCACTCCGATACCCAGCTTCATATGCCCGCACTATCCCACTCCCGGTGGCAGGTAAGTGAATTGACGGTGGGTAGAATTCGGCGGTGCCTACCAAGTTCTTGCATGCGTTCGCTCCACCTGCGGCCGACGACTTCATCACCATCGTGCGGGCTGAGGGCTGCACGCTCTGGGATGACCAGGGAAAGCGGTATCTGGATGCCCTGGCCAGCCTGTGGTACTGCCAAGTGGGCCACGGCCGGGCCGAGATCATCGACGCGGTGGCCGACCAGATGCGGCTGCTGGACGCCTATCAGACGTTCGCCCCGTTCACCAACGAACCCGCTGAAGAGCTGGCCTCGATGGTGGTCGAGCGGTCACCGCATCCTGATGGACGGGTGTTCTTCTGCGGCTCGGGGTCGGAGGCGGTGGACTCCGCGCTGAAGATCGCCCGAGCGGTACACCAGCTTCAGGGCGATACCGACCGCCAAGTGATCATCCGGCGCACCGACGCCTACCACGGCACCAACTTCGGGGGTACCACGGCCCAAGGGATCGCCGGCAACCGGGAGGGGTGGGGTGATCTGGTGCCCCATTTCATCGAGGTGCCCCGCGACGACATCGAGGCGGTGAGCACCACCATGGCCGCCAATGAGGGTCGGGTGGCCGCGGTCATCACCGAGCCGCTGCAAGGGGCGGGGGGCGTGTATCCGCCGTCCGACGGCTACTTGGAGGGACTGCGGCGGCTGTGCGACCAGCACGGAGCCCTGCTGATCCTCGACGAGGTGATATGCGGATTCGGCCGCACCGGTTCGTGGTTCGGTGCCCAGCACTACGGCGTGATGCCCGACCTGATGACGTTTGCCAAAGGTGTCACCTCCGGCTATCAGCCGGTGGGCGGTGTCATCGCCAGCCGAGCGGTATGCGATGTGCTGGAACAGCCCGGATACACACTGCGCACCGGCTACACCTATGCCGGGCACCCCACCTGCATGGCCGCCGGGGTGGCCAACCTGGCCCTGATGGAGAAAGAGCAGCTCGTGGCTAGGGTGCCGCACCTGGCCGAAAAGCTCACCGAGGGTCTCGCCGCCCTTCAGGCCGACGGGATCATCCAGAGCTACCGGGGGACCGGAGCGGTGTACGCCGCTGAGCTGGGCTACGACGCCGCGGCCGCCCGGATGCGGCTGCTGGAGGCCGGGGTTGTGCTGCGGCCGGTGGGCACCGGGCTGGCCATCTGTCCGCCCTTGGTGATCACCGACCACGAGATCGGCATCCTGTTCGACACCATGGCCGACGTGTTGTCCAACGGACAGGCCTAGGCTGGCTGGCTCAACCGATCACCTGACCGGCGTCCACCCTGATCTCCTGGCCGGTCACCCCTCGACCCCGCTCGGAGGCCAGAAACAGCACGGCCTCAGCGATGTCTTCGGGGTCGACGTGGCGATTGAGGGCCGCGGCTCGGGCCGCCCGGTCGGAAACCTGTTGGGCGGTCTTGCCGGTTTGCTCGGCGATGTTGCCCCACAGCCGGTCGAGGTTGTCGCCGGTGATGTAGCCCGGAGTCACGATGTTCACCCGGATGTTGTGGGGCCCCAGCTCCCGGGCCATCACCATGGATGCGGTGTGCATGGCCGATTTGGTGGAGGTGTAGATGGCCATCTTCTCGGGCACCGAGTGGGTGCTGAGCGTGCTGATCTGCACGATCGAACCGCCGCCGGTGGCCTCCATGTGCTCCGCGGCCCGGCGGCTCACCTCCAAGGTTCCGAGCACATTGATCTCGAAGGAATGCCGGTATTCGTCCCAGTCGATGTCGGCCACGGAAGAGCGGGCACCACCGGCGGTGGCCACGTTCACCACCGCATCCACCCGGCCCAACTCCTCGGCTACGGTGTCGGCCAGCGCCGCGGCCGATGCGAGGTCGGAAATGTCAGTGGGCACAGCGATCACCCGCCGCCCGGTGGCGTCGGCAATCTCAGCGGCCAGCGCCTGAAGTGGTTCCACACGGCGGGCCGCAAGAGCGATGTCGGCCCCGTCGGCAGCCATGGCCAGCGCACACGACCGTCCCAACCCCGGCCCCGCTCCGGTGATGATGGCCACCTTGCCGGCCATTGACCTGTCTTTGCTCACAACGGTCCTTCGGTCCGACGCCTGCGGTTTGGCTTGCTGATCACGGTGTCTCGGTCCGACGCCTGCGGTGTCGGCGTTACGGAGTCTCGGGCATGTCGGGGGCCCAGTTGGCGCCGTTTATGTGGCTGCCGCCGTCCACGTACAGCGTGTTGCCGGTGACGTATTGGGCATCCTCCGACGACAAGAACAAGGCCACCGGGGCGATGTCGCCCTCGGGGTCGCCCATGCGGCCCATGGGGTTGGCCGCCTCGGCGTTGCGGATGAGATCGGGCATCATCTGCTCTACCCGGCGGGCCGACGCGGTCTTGGCGCCCGGGCAGATCACGTTCACCACGATGCCGTACGGAGCCCACTCTCGAGCGGCGGTGCGGCTCAATGTCCGTAACGCCTCCTTGGCGCAGTTGTACTCCAGCGTGCCCATGTGGGCATTCACCCCGTTGAGTGAGCACAGGTTCACGATCCGGCCGTACTGCTGATCCCGCATGACCCGGAAGGCGGCCTGCATGGCCCACAGCGGGCCGTACAGCCCCACGTGCATGGCGTCGTTCATGAGCTGGTCGGTCTTGACCTCCACCCGGCACAGCTCCCCTCCGCCCCAGGCGTTGTTGATGAGCACGTCCAGACGGCCCCACTGGTCGACCGCAGCGTCCACCATGGCCAGCACCTCGTCCTTGTCGGCCACGTCCACCCGCATCGGACGGGCGTCGGCGCCGAACTCGTCGCGCAGTTCACCGGCCACCCGCTCAGCGGCCGCGTTGTCGATGTCGGTGACCAACAGCTTGGCCCCCTCGGCCGCGAACCGCCGGCAGATCCCGTGGCCGATGCCGTCGCCTCCGCCGGTGACCACCGCCACCCGGTCGTCAAGTTGTCCCATTGTGGTGCTCCTTTTCGATGTTGCAGCAGGGGAGGGGTTGCTCAGAAGGCGATCACCGAGCGCAGGGTCTCGCCCGCCTTCATGGCGGCGTAGCCGTCGTTCACCTCGGTTATATCGATGGTGGCTGACACCATTTCGTCCAGCTTGAGCCGCCCGTCCAGGTACAAGTCGATGAACTTGGGCATGTCCAGGCGGAAGCGGTTGCCGCCCATCAGCGACCCCTGGAGCTTCTTCTCGCTCAAGATGATCTCGCCGCCGGGGATGGTCACCTTGCTGGTCATGGGCAGCATCCCGATCACCGTGGCCGTGCCGCCGATGCCGATCATGGCCCAGGCTTGCTCGGCAGTGGCGCTCAGGCCGATGGCCTCAAACGAGTAGTCGGCGCCGCCTCCGGTGATCTCGTGGACCGCGGCCACCGGGTCGACCTCAGAGGCGTTCACCGTGTGGGTGGCGCCCAGAGTGCGGGCCATCTCCAGTTTGGAGGCCACCAGATCGACCGCGATTATCGGCGTGGCCCCCACGATGCGGGCGCCCTGCACGGCAGACAGTCCGATGCCTCCGCAGCCGATCACCACCACGCTCGACCCTGCGGGCACCGCCGCGGTGCGCATGACCGCACCCAGCCCGGTGGTGACCCCGCAGCCGATAAGCGCGGCCCGGTCCAATGGCATGTCGTCGCGGATCTTGACCACCGCCCGCTCGTGTACCAGCAACTCCTCGGCGAACGACCCCAGCCCGGCGAAGGCGGTGCAGCCCCGGCCGTCGTCGAAGCGCAGCGAAGGGGTGGGGCGGCCCGAGCGCATGGAATCAGCGTCGAGGCATAGGTAGGGCTTGCCCTGGAGGCAGGTGCGGCACACCCCGCACCACATCGACACGCAGGTGATGACGTGGTCGCCGGGCTTCACATAGGTGACGTCTTCCCCTACCGCGGCCACCACACCGGCCGACTCGTGGCCCATCACCATCGACTGTGCCACCGGCCAGTGCCCGTCCATGAAGTGCAGGTCGGAGTGGCAGAGCCCGGCATGGGTGGTGTTGATGAGCACCTCGTTGGCATTCGGCTTGTCAACGGTCAGGTTCTCGACGACCAACTCGCCGGGGCTGGTGTGCAAAACGGCGCCGCGCATGGGGTTCTCCTTTAATTCTGGGGATTAGGGAATACTGGGAATTAGGTGGTGGTCAGGAAAGTTTCTATCAGGCCGATCACGTAGCCGATGTCTTCGTCGTCTAGGGAGTGGTTCATAGGAAGTACCACACCCCGTTCCATGATGGCGTCGGCATGGGGGAGTCCGGCTTCGGGTTGGCGGAAGTCCACCCCGGCCATAAACGGCTGGCGAGTGGCGTTGCCGGTCCACACGGTGCGGGTGTCCACCCCGTTGCCGTCGAGATGGGCTTGCAGGTCGGCGCGCACGAAGCCGGCGTCGGGGGCGATGGTGAGCGGGTAGCACAGCCAGGCGGTGTCCAGCCCCTGGGTCTGGCGGGGGAGGCGGAAGCGGTCGGCGTGGTTCGAGAAGAAATCCGTGTAGAGGTCGAAGCTGCGAGTGCGCCGGGCGAAGTTGGCGGGCACCTTGTCGAGCTGCTGGCGGCCGAAGGCGGCCCCGATCTCGGAGGGCTCGAAGTTCCAGGCCAGCTCGTCGAAAATGAACTGGTTGTCGTAGTGGATGCCGTCGAGTTCCTCCCAGAAGTTCCGGTCTCGGCGTTTGGAGCCGTAGAAGTGCAGCTCGGAGCGGCGCCCCCAGCGGCGCAGCAGCAGACCCCGGTCTCGCAGGTTCTCGTCGTCGAGCAGCACCATGCCGCCGTTGCCCGCGCAGGTGATGATGTGCGACGACGCGAAGCTGGTGACGGTCAGATCGCTGCGGGTGCCGGTGGGCGTGCCCCTCAGCACCGGTCCCAGGGCGTCGCAGCTGTCCTCGATCACGAACAGCCCGTGGCGGTTTGCGATGGCCCGAATGGCATCCCAGTCGGGGGCGTTGCCGATGAGGTTGGGGGCCAAGATGGCCCGGGTGTCGGGGCTGATGAGGCTCTCGATGGAATCGAC
Source organism: Acidimicrobiia bacterium (assembly GCA_022826705.1). Lineage (GTDB taxonomy): Bacteria > Actinomycetota > Acidimicrobiia > Acidimicrobiales > Bin134 > Poriferisocius. The sequence goes on from JAJDUJ010000030.1 coordinate 159,263, forward strand.
GTCGATCTGGTAGGTGTCGGGGTCCACGTCGGCGAACACCGGCACCAGCCCGGCTCGAACCAGCGGTGCCACATCGGTGGAGAAGGTCACCGCCGCGGTGATCACCTCGCTGCCCGGCGGCAGGTCGGCCAACTCCACCGCCAAATACAGAGCGGAAGACCCCGAGTTGCACATGAGGCCCCGCTGTTTGCCGAACCGCCCGGCCACCGCCCACTCGAAGGCGGTCACGTTGCGACCCGGCCACAGCGCCGCCGCCCCGCCCCGCAGCACCTCTGTCACCGCTTCGATCTCGGCCTCATCGTGCACGCTGGCCGCATAGAAGATCCGCTCGCCCATCAGCCCTCAGTCTGCCCCACCCCATCCAATGAGGCGCGATCAGGCAATGGGTCAGAGCCAGAGGTGATTCAGACTCGCGCTGGGTTCAAACAGAGTGGCAGGGGTCGGAGTGACCGCCGCTCATGGCCTCTAGAAACCCGGAGGCCCGTTCTTGGCGGGGGTAGCGGTTGGCCAGCTCCCAAAAGGCGGGACTGTGATTGGGCTCGCTGAGGTGGGCCAGCTCGTGGACGATGACCGCGTCGAGTACCCAGCCCGGCACGCGGGCCAGACGGGTGGATATGCGGATGGTGCCCCGGGCCGAGGTGCATGACGCCCAGCGGTCGTTCTGCTCGGCCCAGGTGACCGACTCCGGATGAGGCAAGCCGTAGCGGGAGGCCAGCTTGACGGCCCGCTCGGCCAAATTCACACCGCCGGCCTCGGCCGCCCGCTTGCGCTCGAGGCGGGTCACCAGGCTGGCCACCATCTCGGCCTCGGCATCGGGCGTCATTCCAGCGGGAACCCGAACTTCAATGCAGTCGGGCAGGATCTTGGCCGCGGCTGTCTTTCGACGCCTTGGACTGCGGATAACGCGGATCGGCAGCCGCGGCAGCGCCTCAGGAACTGTTTCGACGGCAGTGCCTGCTGCTGCGTCGATCGCGGTGTCCACGAGGGCCGAATTCACGTTTCGACCATACCGACGGGGGGTGACGGTTTGGTGGATGGTGGCGAGTCCAAGCCGCTGCGGTATCGTCCGCCCAAAACCAAGGGGGAGATTGAAATGGCTGATCAGACCAAGACCCAGGCGGCGTGGGCAGAGATGGTTGATGCCCTGGGGCAGGTGAGCGAGCGCTTCTGCGGCGAGGAGTGGGGGGTGTCCGGCGAGCAGGACATCGCCGACAGCCACCGGCTGGTGCTGCACATCCTCCAGTCGGCCCTGTTCTCCCACGCTGAGTTCGATCCCGAGCGCCCGGTGTGGCGCCGGATCGTATCGCCCACCCGCAAATTCACGGGTGACAACGCCGACGCGGTGTACTTCGAAGCCCCGGTGAGCGGCGATCTGGCCTATCGGGTAACCGGCAACCTGGCCGGAGCGGTCTACACGTCGTTCACGGTGGAATTGGGCTCATCCGAAGGCCGATACGCCACCGGCACCGGCGGGGTGCTCAACGACGACGACATCGACGTTGACGCCGACGGCAACTACGAGGTGTTCCTCGGCGGCGAGCCCCGGGACCGGAACTGGCTAGACCTGCCCCCTGATGCGGGTCGGATCACCACCCGGCACTATTTCGAGGTTCCCAAGCCGGCGGCGGCCGACGAGTCGCTTCACATCCCCCTCACCATCGAGTGCCTGTCGCCGGTGGGGCCGGCCACGCTTTGGAACGACGAGACGATGGCCGCGGCTATCGGCCGGGTGAACAACCACGTGCTGGGCAAGACCCTCCAGCAGCCCATCCCCGGCACCTATCCCTTGCCGACGTGGGTCAGCCGAGAGCCCAACGTGCTGCCCGATCCGCAGCCGCCCGGCACCATGGGCTTTGCGGCCTTCGACGCCTACTACACCATGGGGCGCTATGTGCTCGGCCCCGACGAGGCCTTGGTGATGACCGGGCGGTGGCCGGAGTGCAAATTCGGCAACGTGTGCCTGTGGACCGCTGCGGGCCAGACCTACGACTACGGCAACCGCGTCACCAGCCGCAATCGGGCCAACACCACCCTGGAGGCCGACGGCACCTTCAAGATGGTGATCGCCCACGAAGACCCCGGCGTGTACAACTGGCTGGACACCGAGGGCCGCCCCACCGGCAGCATCTTCTGGCGGTTCTTCCTGCCCACCGCAGGCGTGGAGCGCATTGAGCCCGAGCTAGTCAAGCTCGCTGATCTGCGCTGAGTGCTTCTGACTTTGATCAGGCCAGATTCGCGCTGAGCTTGCCGAGAGCGTCTTTGTCGAACCCGTAGAGGTCGGCGGCATTGCCGCCCAACAGCCGGGCAACCTCGTGGTCGGCCCGCCCGGCGAACTGCTGGTCCAGCATTTTCTGCGAATTCGGCCAAGTGCCTTCGATGTGGGGGTAGTCGGAGCCCCACATGAGGTGGTCAGCGCCCAGTCGGTCCACCACGTCGACCTCGTCGGCGTCGGTGAACCCTGCGCCCAGGAACACCTGGCGGCGAAAGTACTCACTGGGCATCAGCGGCAGGTCTCGACGAAGCTGATCGAACATCCGCTGCTCGTAGTAGTGGTCCAATTGGTCGAGTGTTTCCGGAGCCCAGGTGGATCCCTGCTCGTTCATCACCATGCGCAGGCCGGGGTGGCGTTCGAAGGCCCCCGACCACATGAGCAGCCAGAACGGGCGGTGGGCGAACCAGGTGATCTCGGTGAGGAAGATGCCCAGCGAGCCGGTGAAGTCGCCGTAGTTGGGGGTCCAGCCCGAGTGAGTGTGAACCGGCAATCCCTCATCGGCGCAGGCCGCCCACACCGGGTCGTATCGGGGGTGGTTGTACAGGGGGTTGTCGCCAGTGCCGCTGCACAACAGAACGCCCCCGAACAGCCCCAGATCGCGCATCTGCTGGATCTCGGCGACGGTGGTGTCGATGTCGTCGACGGTGATCAGGCCCACCCCGGCGCGGCGCCCGGGGGCGTCGTTGCAGAAGTCGCCCAGCCAGCGATTGTAGGCCCGGCAACCGGCCAGCCAAAGGGCCGGATCCTGCTCATATTGGTAGGTCATCAACCCCACATCGAATGGGGTGACGGTCGGGCCGCCAGCGCCGGGGTACAGGACTTCGGCGACGGTGCCGTCGGCCTCAAGCTCTCGTAGCCGGCGGGTTGAGTCCCAGCCTCCGTCGACCCCGCCGGCGGCCACTTCCTCGATTTCGCCGAACTCCTCAAGGGCTTGGTCGCTGTAGATGGCGGCCCCGGTGTGCTCAGCCTTGCGCCTGTTCTTCATCTCGGTGTCGCCCAGCCATTGCTGATATACGTCGTCGTAGCCGGGATCCAGGTACTGCCGGTAGGTGTCGGGCAGCGCGCTGGCGTGGCAGTCGGCTGAGATCATCAACAGGCCTTCCATCCCCATACTCTGCCCGGTGCCGAAGGGGTGCGCGGAATCAGCGGGCTGGCAGGCGAGAATGTCGGGGTGCAAATGCAGGGTCAGACCGAGGAACTGCCCGATGGGCTGGATTGCGTCGACCCCGATCTGCTGGCAGACCTGCGGAACGGGGTCATCGACAAACTGCCCGAAAGCGCCCTCGACTGCTTGCCGCCCAATGTGCGCGACGACATTCCCCCTGGATTGATTGATTTCGCCACGGCCAATCCCGAATTGGCGCTGGCAGCAGTGATCGTGGCCGTGGTGGCCACGCTGGTGTTTCTTTACAAGCTGGCCAAGCGAGCCTTCTTCGTCGCCTTGATTGCGGGAGCGGTGGCGGCTGCGGCTTGGTGGTGGTGGCTGGCAGAGCCAAATATCTTCTGACCATGGGCACCCGGCCGCTGTGGACACCTGACCGGGACAAGGCTGCCCACACCAATCTGGCCCGGTTTGGCGCGGCCGCGGGTATCGACATTGTGACTGAGGGGGGATATGAACGGCTGCACCGGTGGTCGGTGCAAGATCCGGGCGCTTTCTGGGCGGCGGTGTGGGACTTCTGCGGGGTGGTGGCCTCAGAGCGGGGGAGCGCCCCGGTGGTCGAGGCCGAGCACATGGCCGACGTGCGGTTCTTCGACGGTGCGCGGCTCAACTTCGCCGAGAATTTGCTCGACGGGGGCGATGACGAGGTGGCCATGGTGTTCGCCGACGAGTCCGGCGTCTACACCGAGACCACCAGGGGCCAGTTGCGAGCGCTGGTGTCTCGGCTGGCTGGCGCCATGCGGGCCCAGGGGGTGGGCCCCGGCGACCGGGTGGCGTGCTGGATGCCCAACGTGCCCGAGGCCTACGCGGTGATGCTGGCCGCGGCCTCGGTGGGGGCGGTGTTCTCATCCACGTCTCCCGACTTCGGCACCGCCGGAGTGCTCGACCGCTTCGGCCAGATCGAGCCCGTGGTGCTGTTCGCGGTGGACGGCTATGTCTACGGCGGCCAAGAATTCGACTGCCGGGAACGGCTGGGAGAGATACAGGCCGGACTCCCCACCGTGGAGGTCACTGTGGTGTTGAGCCGCCTGCATTCAGAACAGAGCCCGCCGGAGGGCACGGTGGACTTCGATGCATGGATCGAGCCCCATCCGCCGAGAGCAATCCAGTTCGAGCAGCTTTCCTTCGACCATCCGCTGTACGTGCTGTATTCCTCGGGCACCACCGGGCGGCCCAAGTGCATCGTCCACCGGGCGGGCGGGATTTTGCTCAAGCACCTGTGCGAGCACCAACTGCACTGCGATGTACGCCCCGGCGACCGAGTGTTCTACTTCACCACCACCGGCTGGATGATGTGGAACTGGCTGGCCTCCGCCCTGGCCTCGGGGGCCGCCGCGGTGGTTTGGGACGGAAACCCCGTACACCCGAGCCCGGACACCCTGTTCGACTTGGTCGACCGGGCCGGCGTCACCTTGTTCGGCACGTCGGCCCGGTACATCGATTCGCTGCGCAAAGCCAGGGTGGCACCCCGCCGCACTCACCGCCTGAGTGCGCTGCGCACCATTTGCTCTACCGGCTCACCGCTGTCGCCCGACGGCTTCGACTACGTGTACCAAGAGGTCAAAGCCGACGTTCACATGGCTTCCATCTCGGGAGGTACCGACCTGTGCGGCTGCCTGGTGGCCGGCGACCCCACCGCGCCGGTGTGGCCGGGCGAGATACAGCGGCCCGCTCTGGGGCTGGACATTCAGGTTCTCGATGGCGATGGCTCGCGGTTCGAAATCGGGCAGTTCGGCGAGCTGGTTTGCTCCTCGCCATTCCCGTCGCAGCCCCTCCGGTTTTGGGGCGAGGGGGGCGATGAGCGGTACCGGGCCGCCTATTTCGACCGGTTTGAGGGCCGGTGGCACCAAGGTGACTACATCTGCGCCACTGAGCATGGCGGGTTCGTGATCTCCGGCCGTTCCGACGCCACGCTGAACCCCGGCGGGGTGCGAATCGGCACGGCTGAGATATACCGCCTGGTGGATGCCATGGACGAGGTGGTCGAGAGCGTGGTGGTGGGCCAGCCCGTCGACGGTGACACTCGGGTGGTGTTATTCGTGAAGCTGATGGAGGGCATCCGCCTCGACGAGGAATTGCAGACCGCTATCAGAACGATCATCCGGGCCGGGGCCTCCCCCCGGCATGTGCCCGAGGTGATCTGCGCGGTGGACGACATCCCCCGCACCCGCAGTGGCAAGACGGTGGAGTTGGCGGTGCGCGATGCCATCTGCGGGCGGCCCATCGTCAACATCGAAGCCCTGGACAACCCCGAGGCTTTGGACCATTTCCGTAACCGACCGGAGCTGGTATGACTGAGAATCTCCCGACAGGAGGCGCGCTGCCCCGGCTTCGCAGCCTGCTGTTCGCCCCGGCCAGCCGCCCCGACATGTGCGCCAAGCTGCCCCGCAGCGGCCCCGACGGGGTGGTCCTCGACTTGGAGGACGCGGTGGCCCCCGCCGCCAAGGCCGAGGCCCGGGGCCAAGCCCGCGCCGCGGCCGCCGAGCTGCGCCAACTGCACCCCGATCTGGCCATCTTCGTAAGGGTCAATCCGCCGGGAACCGAGTGGTTCGCCGACGATGTGGCCGAGGGACTGGCCGCGGAGCTGACCGGGGTGGTGGTGCCCAAGCTGGAGAGCGCCGCTGAGGTCGATGCGGTACGAGATTTGCTGGCCCAAGCGGGCCGGGAGCACCTCCGGCTGCTGGCCGGGATCGAGACCGCCGCCGGAGTGGCCCAGGTGGCCGATGTGCTGGATCACCCCGGCGTTCAGATCGCCTATTTCGGAGCTGAGGATTACATCACCGACATGGGCGGTGTGCGCACCGACGACGGTCTCGAGGTGCTGTTCGCCCGCTCGCAGGTGGCGCTGGCCGCTCGATTGGCCGGAGTGCCGGTGCTCGATCAGGTGGTGACCGCGTTTGGTGACGACGAGCGCTTTTTGGCCGACGCCGCGGTGGGGCGGTCTATCGGCTACAGCGGCAAGCTCTGCATCCATCCCGCCCAGGTTCCCCTGGCCAACCAGTGCTTCTCCCCATCACCCGAGGAGCGGGAACGAGCTCGGGCCTTGCTGGCCACCTGGGACGAGGCCCAGGCCCGAGGCGAGGCGACGGTGGCCTTCGAGGGCCAGATGGTCGACGAGCCCCTTGCGCGTCGGGCCCGAGCACTGCTGGACGAGTAGATCTCGCCCACCGGGCCCGGGCGCTGTTGGACGAATGACCTCCGCTCGAGGTGGTGTGGGAGGCTAAGCGCATGGCAAAGCGACGCGACACAATCCGCCTGACCCCCGAAGAGCTCGAGGTGTTCATCGAGGAGCAGAAGAGCCTCCAGGTGGCCACCATCAACCAAGACGGGACGCCTCATCTAAGCACCCTGTGGTTCGCTGTAGTGGACGGTGACATCGTGTTCGAGACCTATACCAAGTCGCAGAAGATCAAGAACCTCGAGCGGGACAACCGCATCGCCCTGCTGATGGAGGACGGCCTTGAGTACGACAAGCTACGCGGGGTGGCCATCAACGGGAACGCCGAGCTGCACACCGACCCCGAAGTGGTCCACCGCTACGCCTTGGAGGTGATGGTCCGCAACAACCCCGACGTCGACCGGGAGATGCTGTCCAAAGCAGCCGAACACATGGCCTTGAAGCGCACTGCGGTGGTGATCAAAGCCGAGAAGACCATCAGCTGGGACCACACCAAGCTGGGCGGCAGCTACTGAGGGCCCATTTCCCCCGGCCGCGGAACCGATAGTGCGCGCCCACTGTCGCATAGCTGGCCGATAGCGTTGGGGGTCTGGTGAAGGACTTCCTGAGGTGGCTGTCCCACCTGCTCCGGCTGACAGTGCTCATGCCCATGCTGGCGTTGGCCTTGGCTGCCACCTTGTTCGTGGTCTGGCCCCCGACCACTGATGTGCTGAGGTCCTGGGAGTCCACCCCGGTGGAAGTGAACCTGGCCGAGGATGTGAGCCTGGATGAGCTGGCCATCCGCTCATACGTCTACGACTCCAACCGCCAGCTCATCGACGTGTTCAGCTACGTGGAGAACCGGGTTTTGGTGGAGCTCGACGACATCTCCGAAGAGGTGAAGCACGCGGTAATCGCCATCGAGGATGAGAACTTCTACCTGCACACCGGCGTCGACCTCAGCGCGGTGTTCCGGGCCGGACTCGAGAACGTGGGGGCCGGGGGCATCACCCAGGGCGGCTCCACCATCACCCAGCAGCTCATCAAGAACCTGGTGGTGGGCAACAAGGTGGAGGCCGAGCGCAAGCTCCAGGAGATGGCCATGGCCAAGCGCCTTGAGCGGGAGATGGAAAAGGACGAGATCCTCAACCTGTACCTGAACACGGTGTACTTCGGCCAGGGCGCCTACGGCGTGCAGGCCGCGGCCGAAGTGTACTGGGGGTTGGATGCCACCGATCTGGGATGGGGGGAGGCTGCACTTCTGGCTGCGCTCATCAGCAACCCCAGCAGCTATGACCCCATCAACAATCCCCTGCGGGCCCTTCGGCAGCGGCAGATCGTGCTGAACCGCCTGGCCGAGCTGGGCTACATCACCCCCGAACAAGCCGACTTGTACCACCTCCAGCCGCTGCCCAAGGAGGTCAATGAGATCGAGTTGCCTCCCAAGAGCTATTTCGTGGAAGAGGTGAAGCAGCAGCTTCTGGACGACCCCCGGTATCTGGGCGGGAGTCCCGAAGACCGGTTCAATCTGGTGTTCAACGGCGGCCTCAGCATCTACACCACGTTCGATCCCGTTTCCCAGCGACAAGCCGAGGCCGCAGTGGCCACCACCCTGGCGGAGTACAACGAGGGCGACCACGGCGGTGTCGAGGCCACCATGGCCCTGGCGGCGCTCGAGCCCGACAGCGGGGCCGTGCGAGCTGTGGTGGGCGGACCGGGGTTCGCCCAGGACACCGAGGAGTTCAACCTGGCCACCCAGGGCACCCGACAGCCAGGGTCGGCGTTCAAGACGTTCGTCATGATGACCTTGTTCGAGCAGGGCTACCAGCCCAGCGATCGAATAAGTGGGCGGGGTCCCTGCCAGATCCCCAACCCCGGTGGGGTTCCCGACCCCTATGTGGCCAACAACTTCGCCAGCTCGCCCGGGCAGGTGGACACCATCAACAACCAGATCAGGGTGTCCTCCAACTGCGCGTTCTTGCGGCTGGGTCGGGTGGCGGGCATTCAGCCGGTGGTCGACACCGCGACCAAGATGGGTATCACCACCGAGTTGGAAGCGGTGGCGTCGCTGCCGTTGGGCTCCGAAGAGGTCCATCCCATCGACATGGCATCGGCCTACGGGGTGATCGGCACCGGTGGGATCCGCTACGAGCCCTACTTCATCGAGCAGATCGTCGACCGTCAGGGAAACGTGCTCTACCGCCATGAGCTGTCGGGCGAGCGGGTGGTGTCGCCGCGCTCGGCCTGCTGGGCCACCGACGTTCTGGAGAACAACATGGTGAACGGCACTGGCCGGCGGGCCCAGCTGCCCCTGCAATCCTCGGCGGGCAAAACCGGTACCACCGAGGAGTCGGCCGATGCCTGGTTCGTCGGGTTCACTCCCCATCTGGCCACCGCGGTGTGGCTGGGGAACCCCAACGAGCGCATCCCCATGCGCAAGGTGACCGGCAGCTCCTATCCGGCAGTGGCGTGGGGCCGGTTCATGACCAGCTACCACGAGGGCCGAGAAGTGGTGGACTTCCCCGGCTGTCCTGGTGAGCCCCGGCTGGGTGACCTGATCGAGTTGGAGGACGTGTTCACCGTGGGCACCCCCTGCGCAGCCCCTCCGACACCCGAGGATCCAGAGGCGCCGGTGCCGATGATCGTGGCGGTGGACACCGACGACGACGGCACTCATGACACCTGTGTGGACCTCTTGACCACCGGGGGCATAGAGCCGTGCGGTCTCAGCGAGTTCGCGGTGGAGGGGGGCGAACCCATTCCGCTGTACTGCGGGACCCCGTTGCCGATCGAGGCGGAATGCCCCGAAGGCCAGTTCCCCCTGGACTCCAACAACGACGGCATTGCCGACACTTGTGTGGGCCCCGGGCCCGCCCCGGGTTCTCCGACCGATCCCAGCCTCGACCCTGAGGGAGATTTGCCGGACGATGCCGGTCAGTTGGCTGAATCCGATGCCGGATTTTGACTCTAAGATCGAGCCGTGATCGAAGATCAATTCCAGCGCCTGCTGTCGGTGCAGGATCACGACACCCTGATCGATCAGCTTCGTCATCGCTTCGACACGCTGCCCGAGAGGGCCTCGCTGGACGCGGCCCAACAGGCTTGCCGCCAGATTCACAACCAGCGGGCCGCGAAGCAGGTCCAGCGCCTAGAGCTTCAGCGGAATCTCAAACGCAACGAGGATGAGCTGGCCGCCTTGGAAGACCGGACAAAGAGGGAATACAACCGCTTGTACTCCGGAGAGGTCTCCGGCACCCGGGAGCTCCTGACCCTCCAAGAGGAAGTGGACGGATTGCGAACCCGCTGCTCCGACATGGAGAGCGGTGCCTTGGAGCTGATGGAGGCGATTGAGGAGATCGACGCCGAGGTTGAATCCCTGGAGTCGAGCCTCGCGGCTGCCGAGGCCGCGGTGGCCGACGCTGAAGGTCAACTGGAGGAGGCCGAGGCGGTCGTCCAGGCCGAGATCCACCAGGAGACCGCGGCCCGCTCTGTCGAAGCGGGAGAAATCCCAGAGGCCGCACTTACCAGCTACGAGGGTTTGCGGGCTCGTATGGGCGGCATCGCCGTGGCCCGGCTCCGCAACGGCACTTGTGAAGGCTGCCACCTGGCGCTGTCGGCCATGGAGCTCGACCGCATTCGCCACGCACCGGCTGATGAGGTGTGCCACTGCGAGGAGTGTGGTCGCATCCTGGTGCGGACCTGACCGCACGGACAACCGGTGTTCTTCTGGTTTCTGGCTCTCAGCTTCGTGCTGGTGGCCTTGGTGTTCGACAGTCCGGCCTTGGACTTCCGCATGGTGATGTTGGGCTCGGTGCTGCCATTGGTCGAGTTGTTGGCCGGGGGACCGTGGGCGCTGCACACCCTGCTCGCTCCCTTGGTTGTGCTGGTGGCGGTAATGCTGGCCACCCGGGGTCGCCGGCTGTCTCGGCGCCGTTGGCTGGGGCTGCCCATCGGGCTGTTCCTCTACTTGGTGCTGGACGGCGCGTGGTTGCGCACTGATCTGTTCTGGTGGCCGGTTTTCGGGGTGGCGGTAGACAGCGCCGACCTCCCCGAATTCAAGCCCGCGGCCACGCTGGTTGTGTTGGAGCTCATCGGACTGGCGGTGGGGGCCTGGTCGGTGCGCCGTTTCGGGCTCACCGATCGAGAGCGCTTGCGGCTGTTCTGCACCCGTGGTCGGCTGGACAGGGCTCAGATGGGCATGAATCGGTCGCGACGGCGCTGATGCACCCGCTCAAGGCTGACGCCACGCGCATCCCAGTCGTCCTGCCCAGTCCGGGCGACGCCCGCCTGCACGTAGCGGCCATCATCCTGTCGATACATGCGATCGGTCTGTTCGCGCTCGACTTCCGGGTGACGGTGCCGCAAATCCTCGCCGCAATCGTGAGCTGCGCCCTTTTGGAGGTGATCGTCCAGTTCCAGCGCCAGCGGGCTGTGGTCTGGCCGGCGAGCGCCATGCTCACCGGGAGCGGGGTGGCGCTGATCCTGCGGGATGTGGGCACCGAAGCCGGCGACTATTGGTCAACGCACCGGTGGTGGCTGTTCGCCCTGGTGGCCACCGGCTCGCTGGCCACCAAGTATGTGATCCGTTGGAAGGGGATCCACGTCTTCAATCCATCGAATGTGGGCCTGGTTGTCGCGTTCTTGGCCTTGGGCAGCGGTCGGATCGAACCGCTGGACTTCTGGTGGGCGCCGTTTCGCGGCTGGATGATCGTGGCCTACGGGTTGATCCTGTTCGGCGGTGTGGCCATAACCCGTCGTGCCGGACTCTTGGAGATGGCCGTGGCCTTCTGGGTGGCACTCGGTGCGTGTCTGGGGGTGCTGGCGGTGATGGGTCACTGTTTCTCGGCACCGTGGTCTATCACGCCGGTGTGCGACGGCCGGTTCTGGTGGACGGTCATGACATCGCCAGAGACGCTGGTCTTCCTCTTGTTCATGATCACCGATCCCCGTACCACTCCGACCAGCGCTAAGGGTCGGGTGGGATTCGGTGTTGCGGTGGCGGTGGTCTCTGCTGTGCTCATCGCACCCCAGCAGACCGAATTCGGGGCCAAAGTGGGCCTGCTCGGCGGCCTAGTCATCGTCTGCGGGCTGCGCTCGCTGGCGCTGGGTGCCGGGGAGCGGCTTTGGGACCGGTGGCGGACATTGGTGACAAGAAGGTCGGTTCAATGGTTCGGGCTGGCGGTGTCCCTTGTGGTGGTGTTGTCCACGGTGGCAGTTGCCGGTGTCGGGGCGCGTGAACCGGCACCGGTGCGATTGTCCTCGGCGGGGATTCGGGCCGACCAGATTGTGGCCCACGTGGACTCGGCTCGCGTGCCGGAGGTGACCGTGGGGGAGTATGTGGACGACTGGCTCGGCTCAGACGTCGACTCCATCCTGTTGGGCACAGAGCTGCTGCGGCTCCTTGATGTCGAGACCCTTGCCCTTGAACGCCGCGATCCCGAGATCCTCAAGGCGTCCAACCACGGCGTCCGGCTCAGAGAGCTCCGGAACCGCATCGTGGACGCGGGTGAGGGTGTGATCACAGGAGAGGTGTACGAATTCGACTCCATGCACCTCAAGGTGATGCCGGCGGTTGGACAGGGCGATCTCATCCTCGGCGTCATTGCCTCGGGGAACCAGACCCAGGTGGCCTACGGTGCCGACGGCTCGGCACAACTCGGCCGTACAGAGCCATTCGCCCTCGTCTTTGCCCTGAGGCCGGGAAGCATGGACCGCTGGTTCCTCGTGGCGGTGAGCGAAGAGCCGGGCTGAACGGGGACGGTGAGTCGGCCTGTAGGCGGGATTCTGTCCGGGTCCTAGCGGACCGTGGGCGGCCATCCATCTAAGCGGCCTACCCGGGGACTGCCCCTGACGGGGCGGTGGGCCACCATGTCCCCTGCTTGGCCTTGCTCCCGGTGGGGTTTGCCGAGCGAGCCGAGTCGCCCCGGCCCCTGGTGCGCTCTTACCGCACCGTTTCACCCTTGCCTGTGCCCGCCGGAGCGGGCCATCGGCGGTCTGTTCTCTGTGGCACTTTCCTTCGAGTCGCCCCGACTGGCTGTTAGCCAGCACCGTTGCCCTGCGGAGTCCCGACCTTCCTCGACAACGAAGCCGAAACCTCGATGCCGCGGCCACCCGGCCGACTCACCGTCTCGTTCAGTTTGCCAGCCCCACTCATCCCAAGGCGAGAAGGTTTTGGGTGACAGGCCGGTGATGCGCTCGCCAAGCGTTCTACAGGCCTATGTCGGAGAGCTCGGGGTACCAGCGGGTGGCCCGCCCCACCGCCTCGTGCCAGCGCTCCCGGTCCACCGTTCCCTGCGGTTCCACCACCGCCCTCGGCGACCAGGAATCGGCCACCTCCTGCCAGCTAGACCACTGGCCCAAAGCCCGCCCGGCCAACACCGCGGCACCCAGCGCGGTCCCCTCCGGTACTGGGCACAGCTCTACGGTACGGTCCAGAGTGTCGGCCAGAATCTGGATGAACACCGGGTTCTGAGACATCCCGCCGTCAACCCGGATCTGCTCGATGTGATAGCCGCTGTCGGCCTCAGCCGCTTCCAACAGATCGGCGGCTCGCTGAGCTACGCCCTCGAATACCGCTCGCACAATGTGGGCTGCGGTGGTGCCCCCGGTGATGCCGAACAGCGCGGCCCGGGCCCCGAAGTCCCAGTGGGGGGTGCCCAGCCCGTACAGGGCCGGCACGTACACCACCCCGCCGGTGTCGGCCACGCTGTCGGCCATCTCGGTCGACTCGGCCGCATCGCCCAACAGTCCCACGTCGTCGATCAGCCAGCTCATGTTCGACCCGGCGGCGATCATCATGGCCTCCACGCCCCAGACGATGGCCCCGTTCTCCTGCCAGGCCACGATGGGAAACGTTCCCCGGTCGCTGCGCTTGTCGGCGATCGGCCGGTCGGGGCCGGTACACACATCCAAGAAAGCCCCAGTGCCGAAGGTGAGCTTGGCTAGCCCTTCGAGCACACAGCGCTGTCCGATCAGCGATGACTGCTGGTCGCCGATGATCCCCGCAATGGGCGGTGCCCCCGGCAAGGCCGTAGCACTTCCCACCACCCCGGTGGAGTCCACAATCTCCGGCAAGCATCCCGCCGGCACCCCAATCCGCTCGGTAATCTCGCTTGACCAGCGGCTCCCGTCGTCGCTCAGCATCCCGCTCATAGCCGCATTGGAGGGATCCACCACATGGGTGGCACCCTGCGACAAGCACCAAACCGCCCACGTATCCACGGTGCCGAAGCACAGATCCCGAGACCGGTCGGGGTCGTGCTGGTCGAGCAGCCAGACCGCCTTGGTGGCCGACTCGTTGGGAACCAGCCGAAGCCCCTCGGCCTGCCAGGCCAGGCATTCTCCCACGGTGCGCAGGTCTTGCCAGCCCAGCGCCGGGCCCACCGGCTCACCAGTTCGGCGGTCCCACACCACTGCCGAACCCCGCTGGTTGGTCACGGCCACCGCGTCCACGCCGCTAACCTCCTCCACGACTTCGGTAGCGGTTTGGAGGATGACCGCCGCCATCTCGTTGGCGTCGAACTCCACCAGTCCCGGCTCGGGCATATCAGGTGGAGTGCGCTCTTGGCGAAAGCAGCTCACCTGCTGCCCGTCGGTCACCGCCGAGCGGATGCTGCTGGTGCCCACATCGATGACGCAGATTTTCATGGGGCTTCTCCTGTGTTGTGGGAATCAGGTGTTCTGAGGATGCTTGGATAGCTCAGCAGAGGAAATGCCGGCCAAGTCGGCTGCCGCCAGTTCACGGTAGGCGGCAGCCTCCGCCTGCTGTTCTGCCAACGACCATCCCAGTTCGCGGCCCAGCAGCGCCGCGACTTCTTCGGCAGCAGCCATGCTGGCGGCTAGATGCCGGTGCCGAGCCTGGGTGCGCCGGCTGAGCACATCATCCACCGTGCGGGCCATTTCCGCCCGGGCGGCCCAAACCACCTCGGCGCGCAGATAGGGGAGTCCATCAGTCAGAGGGCGACCCAGGGTGGGGTCGTCTACGGCCAAGTCGGCGAGCTCGCCGGCTTCGGCGCCAAAGCGCTCAGCTAAGTGACGGGCAGTGACCGCGGGCAAGCCCTTCGATTCCAGGCTGTCTTGAATCTCTTGTGTGCTAGCCGCTCCCCGAAGACGCAGGCGCTTTGTCTTCGACCGCCGCCTTCGATGATTGATCTTGCGATTATTGATCCTGGGCAGCAGCTTCACCACAACATCTACTGCGTCGGCGGCCATCTGTCGATAGGTGGTGAGCTTGCCCCCGGTAACGGTGACCACTCCATCGGATTCGGCAACGTGGTGTCGGCGAGACAAGTCTGCGGTACGGGCCGAGGCCGTGTCGGCCACCAGGGGTCGAAGTCCGGCCCAAGCACCAATCACGTCAGCCTCCGACACTTCCAGTGACGTTGCCGACCGCAGCGCTCCCAGCAACTCAGCCGCGTCGTCGGCATTGCAGCGGGGATTGTCCAGCGAGCCCGAATAGTCGGTATCGGTGGTGCCGACATAGCAGGACTCTCCGAGCGGAACGACGAAGATGCTCCGTCCCCGCACCGGCGATGGCAAGATCGAGCCGCACTCGATGCCCAATAGAGACCGGTGAAAGGCGAGATGAACTCCCTTGGCGGGTCGTATTCCTATGTCTCCCAGATCAGCGGCCCATACACCGGTGGCATTGATCACTGATCGGGACGAGATCTCCAGCTTCTCGCCTTCGGCAGATTGCGCCCGCAAAGCCCTCACCTGCCCGTGGCTGTCGCGGACGACTTCTGTTGCCGCCACTCGGTTGGCTGCAACCGCGCCGTGGTCCAACGCTGCGGTGCGGATGACCGACAGCACCAGTCGGGCGTCATCGGTTTGGCAGTCGTAGTACTGGTAGCCCCCCACCACCTGATCGGGTTTCAGGGTTGGGAAAGCAGCCAGCACCTGCTCCTTGCTCAGACGGCGATGGAGCTTCCCGATGAGCGCCCCTCCGCACAGGTCATAGGCCCAAAGAGCCCCGCCGATGGCCCTGGTAAGCCCGCGGCGCAGCTTTCCGCCGCGGCCGAATAGGGGTATGACGAACGGCAGATCCCTCACCAGGTGGGGGGCGTTGCCCCGCAGCCGCTGCCGCTCGATCAACGCGCTGGCCACCAGCCTGATTTCTCCCTGTCGGAGATAGCGGAGCCCGCCGTGTACCAGCTTGGACGATCGGGAGGAGGTGCCCTCGGCGAAGTCCCCCCGCTCTACAAGCGCCACTCTCAGCCCCCGGGAGGCCGCGTCCAGTGCCGCGCCGGCACCGGTGATGCCGCCTCCGATCACGCAAACATCGAAGTGGTCCTCGGACATCCGGGCCAGGGCTTCGGGTCGGCGAAAGGTTCCGGCGCTCATGGGCGTGCTAGGCGGAAATTCACAAGGAGCCTCCCGGCGAAGGCTTGCATAGCCAAATGGCGGCGTCATTCCCACTGGCTTGGCGGTATCGGTCCATGACGCTGGTTCGGAATTCACTGGCTCGCTCGGCACGAACTAGCGCTACTGCGCATCCTGCGAAACCACCGCCGGTCATGCGCGCTCCGAGGCAGCCTGGGCTTGTCTGGGCGATCTCGACCATTTGGTCCAGGGCAGGTCCCGATACCTCATAATCATGGCGCAGGCTGTTGTGGCTGGAATTCATGAGGGCGCCCATTGCTTGGACGTCACCGTTGACCATGGCCTGGGCAGCTTCGAGGGTGCGCTGGTTCTCGGTGATGACGTGGCGGGCCCGGCGATTTTCGGCACTGAGGCGAGGCGGGAGCCGCTCCAGGTCGGAGAGTTGGGCGTCACGCAGCGATGGAATGCCCAAGGCAGCTGCTGCCCGCTGGCAGGCATCGCGCCGGTCGGCGTAGGCGGAGTCGGCCAGTTGTCGCCGCGTACTGGTGTCCATGACCGCGACTACCGCGTCGGTGGGGATGGGAACGGGTTCGGAGTAAAGCGATCGACAGTCGATCAGCGATGCATGCCCCGACACCGCGGTGGCGGAGATCAACTGGTCCATGATTCCGCTGGGCACCCCGACTACTTCATTCTCCACCCGCTGGCCGAGCCGAGCAATCGCCTCGGGAGGCCATTCGACTCCGGCCAAGCCCAAAACGACCAAGATGGTTGCAACTTCAAGAGCAGCCGACGACGACAAGTTGGCTCCGGCGGGGATGTCGGTGGCGATTGAGGCTCGCCATGGCCCGGGGTCCACACCCTGTTCCTGGAGCAGGCGGCACACGCCCCTCAGGTGTACCGACCAGTCTCCGGTATCGATTGAATCGGCGGGGTCGAACACGACGCCCCCGAATCCCTCCGAGTGGATTTCCACCTCGGAACCGCCGGGTGCCCGGCTGGCGGCTACGGAGGTGTCGAAAGGCAGAGCCATAGGCAGCACGAACCCGTCGTTGTAGTCGGTGTGCTCGCCGATCAGGTTGACCCGCCCCGGTGCCCGGCTCACCAGAGTGGGGGAGCCCCACCGGCGCTGATGGTGCGTCGCAGCCCGCTCATTGGCTTTGGCCGCGCTGCTGGCAGCTCTGTCGGTGCCCCTGTCGGGTTGGAGGTCGCCTGAAGGTCTCATTTCTGCCCCGGCGAGCTCGGTCATGTCGACTCGCGAACGACCAACTCCACGGGAAGCTTCACCGGATCACGCGGGATGCCAGGGGCGTCGATGAGCTCGTGGAGCGCCTGGGTCACCTCCTCGCTGAGAAGGGGACGATCAAGGCGGACGGTGGTCAAGGCCGGAGTCACCAGCGAGCTCATGTCGATGTCGTCGCAGCCCACCACCGCAATGTCATCGGGCACTCGTCGGCCTCGGGCCTTGGCCGCTCTCATCGCGCCGATGGCGACGAGGTCGTTGTAGGCGAAGACTCCATCGATGTCGGGACGCCGGTCGATCAACTGGCCCATCCCGGTCTCCCCACCCTCGACGGTGGGTAGCATTCGCACCACCTCCGGGGGAGATGCGCCGGCCGCCGAATCCCGTAGGCCCCGGAGAAAGCCCCGTTCTCGGTTCCGCCTTCGGGGAGGAGACAGCGATGAGGCGATCATCCCCAGACGGCTCCGGCCCGTGTCCAACAAGTGGCGGGTGGCCATGGCGGCGCCCGCT
The DNA here is from genome assembly GCA_022826705.1 of Acidimicrobiia bacterium. Lineage (GTDB taxonomy): Bacteria > Actinomycetota > Acidimicrobiia > Acidimicrobiales > Bin134 > Poriferisocius. The sequence continues at coordinate 176,928 of JAJDUJ010000030.1, forward strand.
TCAAGGTCGAATGAAACGCAGGCAAGATTGGGGGCGTCAGCCTGATCGTCCACGATCACCACGGGGAGCCCCCGCCGGGCATAGCTGGTGAGCTGGTCGATGGTGTCAAGCGCAGGGAACACGATCACTCCGTCTACCGCGTGAGACCACAGCGACTTGAGCACGTCGGCCTGGCGGGCCGGATCGCTGTCGGTGCTGGCGAAGAACATGGTTCGACCCGCCTCGCGGGCCTTGCGCTGGATCCGCTCGGCCAGCGCGGGGAAGAACGGATCGGTCATCCCGCCGCCCACTAGGCCCACTGTGCCGCTTCGTCGGGTTATCAGGCCCCGGGCCAGCATGTTGGGCTGGTAGCCGAGCTGCTCTACCGCATCCAGCACCTTCTGGCGGGTGGCCTCCGAGAAGCCCCCCTCGTCGTTCACCACCCGGGAAACCGTGCGTGGCGACACTCCCACTTGGGTGGCTACATCTCGAAGGGTTACTTCTTTCGGCATCGCGAGGGAACACTCTAGGCGAAATTCGAGTCAAATGGTGTAAGCCAACGTTGACGCCAACGTTGGCGTCAACGTTGACGTAGCTGCCTCGCTGCGCTATGGTGCGGGCCGTCGCAGCCCGACTGCGCGAGGGATGGGCCTCTCTGAAATCAGGGGGCACAGACCAAGAGGGGGTTCGTCAGTGGCCGCAATTGCGTTCATAGGAGCGGGGAGCACGGTCTTCACCCGCAATCTTGTGAGCGATCTTTTGAGATTCGAGGACATCCGCGACTCCCTCGAGTTCCGCCTGCACGACATTGACGCCCAACGGCTTTCCACATCGCAAATCGTCTCTGAGCGGATGGTGGAGTCGTTTGGCGCTGACGCCTCGGTAACGGCCACCACCGATCTGCGGTCTGCCCTCGACGGGGCCGACTACGTGATCACCATGTTCCAAGTAGGGGGCTACGAGCCGTCAACGGTGCTCGACTTCGACCTGCCAGAGCGCTACGGCCTAGAGCAGACCATCGCCGACACCATCGGGATCGGCGGCATCATGCGCGGTCTGCGCACAGTTCCCGCCTTGGTGGAGGTGGGTGAGGCCATGGGCGATCTCTGTTCGGAGGCGGTGCTGCTCAATTACGCCAACCCGATGGCAATCAACATGTGGGGGTTGTCTGAGCTGTGCGACGTCGAAGCCTACGGGCTCTGCCACAGCGTGCCCCTCACCGCGCAACACCTTGCCTCGGATCTCGGCATCCCCGACGAGGAGCTCGACTATCTGGTGGCCGGGATCAACCACATGTCGTTCTTCTTGCGGTTGGAGCACCAGGGCCGCAACCTATATCCCGATCTGAAGCAGCTGTTCCGCGATCCGGCCGAAGCCCCGAGCCGAAATGAGTGGGGCCTGCCCGACGCGGTCCGCTATGAGATGCTGCGGCGGCTGGGGTACTTCGTCACCGAGTCGAGCGAGCATTTCGCCGAGTACACCCCATTCTTCCTCAAGCAGGGGCGCCCCGATCTGGTCGAGCGCTTCCATGTGCCCGTCGGCGAGTACATGCGCCGCTGCCGGGTGCAGATCGAGGAGTGGGATGAGCTGCGGGCCCACCTCGAAGACACCGCCACGCCGCCAGAAGTCCCCCAGAGTGACGAGTACGCCCCCCAGATCATTCACAGCCTCGAGACCGGCCAAGAGCGCAACGTGTACGTGAACGTCCCCAATCACGGCCTCATCGACAACCTGCCCGCAGGATGCATTGTGGAAGTGCCCGCCACGGTCGACAACAAGTCCATCACCCCCGAGGCCATCGGCGAGATGCCCCCGCACCTCGCCGCTCTCATCCGCACCAACGTGGCCCCCCAAGAGCTCACCGTCGAGGCGCTCAAGACAGAGCAACGAGAGCACATCTACCACGCTGCCATGCTCGACCCCCACACTGCCGCTGAGCTCGACCTCGACCAGATCTGGTCGCTGGTAGACGCCCTCCTCGAAGCCCACGGGGACTTCATCCCCGAACCCTTGCGGCCTCCGCCAACGGAGCGGGCCACATGACGGCGGTGCAGCGGGCGCTGCCCCGCCGGTGGCCGCTGCTGCGGTCGGGAAACCTGCACGGCGGGTGGCCCTCGGCTTTCTGGTTCCTATTGCCGGCGCTCATCGGCTTTGTCGCCTTCTACCTGTATCCCGCCATCCGGGGCGTTTACATCAGCTTCACTGATTGGAATCTGATCGCCAACGAGGGCGACTGGGTGGGCACCGACAACTACGACCGGCTCTTGGACGACAGCCGGGTGTGGGACTCCCTCAAAGTCACCATCCGGTACACCGTCATCAACATCGTTTCCCAGACCATCCTGGCCATTGGAATCGCCGTACTGATGGACCGCCTCACCAAGTCGGTGGTGATAAGGGGCATAATCCTGTTCCCCTGGCTCATCCCCAATGTCATCGTGGCGATGCTGTGGGTGTGGATGCTCGACGGCAACCTCGGAATTGTCAACGAGTTCCTGGGTTGGTTCGGCGTCGATCCCATCCGCTTCTTCACCGACACCGACAAGGTGATTCCCACGTTGGCGGGCATCAACACCTGGCGGCACATGGGGTACACGGCCCTGCTGATCTTCGCCGGATTGCAGACCATCCCCAAGAATCTGTACGAGGCCGCTGCCCTTGACGGGGCCACCGAGAGGCAGATGTTCTTCGGCATCACCATGCCGCTGTTGCGGCCGATTTTGGCCCTGGTGCTGGTGATCACCATCGTGGGCTCGCTCCAGGTTTTCGACACGGTATACGTGGCCACCGGCGGATTCGGAGGCCAGCCGGGCGGGCCGGCCAACGCCAGCCGGGTGATCTACCTCTACATCTACCAGAACGCGTTCGACTTCAATCAGCTCGGCTACGCCGCCGCCATATCCGTGCTGTTGGTGGTGATTCTGCTGGCGGTCACCTTCGTGCAGCTCAAGCTGCTGAGGGCGGGGGAGAGCGATCTGTCATGACCGCCGTCGCCGACCGCATCGAGCAGGCCAGCAGAACCTTCGAGCCCTCGGCTCGGCTGCGAAAGCTGGGCATCGGCCGGGGAACGGCCTGGCTGATCCTCATCGTGATTTTGATCGTCAGCCTGTTCCCATTCTGGTGGGCGTTGCGCACCGGGCTGTCGAGCAACAGCGACCTGTTCGCCGGCGAGCAGAGCCTGCTGCCTGCGGGCTACACCAACGACAACTTCGAGCGGGTGCTGGGCACGGCCAGCGAAGCCGAGATCCTCGACAGCCTCGGCCGCCAGAACACCGGGTCTTTCGATTTCTGGCAGTCGCTGAAGGTGAGCGTGATCGTGGCCACCGCCATCACCGTCGGGCAGGTGCTGTTCTCCGGGATGGCCGCCTACGCCTTCGCCCGGCTCCGGTTCTTCGGCCGAGACAAGCTCTTCTTCCTCTTCCTGAGCGGTTTGATGGTTCCGCCCATCTTCACGCTGATCCCCAACCTGATCTTCATCAAGAACCTGGGCTGGCTCAACAGCTATCCAGGGATCATCGCTCCGTTCTTCTTCATGACGCCCTTCGCGGTGTTCTTCCTCCGCCAGTTCTTCTTGGGCATCAGCCGGGAAGTGGAGGAGGCCGCGCTGTTGGACGGGGCCGGCCACTTTAGGACCTTCTTCGGGATCATCGTGCCGATGAGCGCGGCGCCCATCGCCACGCTGGCCATCCTCACCTACATCACCGCGTGGAACGAGTTCCTCTGGCCGCTGGTCGTGGCCAGAGCCCCGGAGCGGCAACCGTTGACGGTCGCTCTCGGACAGTTCACGGCCCAACAGCCCGGGACGTCCCCGGACTGGTCGGGTCTGATGGCGGGCACACTGCTCGCCGCCTTGCCGATCATCGTCATCTTCCTGGTCTTCGGGCGCAGGGTGGTCGACTCAATCGGCTTTTCGGGGATCAAATGATTCCCGTGTCAAACACGGCCCTACCCGGGTCGCAACATGAAATCCCTGGGAGGGAGCAAAAATGAGAAAGACAATATGGAGGCTCATCGCAGTCTTTATTGCCTTAACCCTGGTTGCCGCAGCCTGCGGTAATGACGACGACGACGGAGGTGCCGGCGAAGCCCAGCCCGCTCCCCAGGCCACGGAAGCGGCCGAGGAGAGCGCGCCAGCTCCCACCGAAGCCCCGGTCGAGGCCGTGACTATCGAGTACTGGCTGTGGGATGGCAACCAGCAGCCCTACTACCAGCAGTGCGCAGACGACTTCACTGCAGCGAACCCCAACATCAACGTTGAGATCGTGCAGTTTGGCTGGGGCGACTACTGGACCAACCTGACGGCGGCCTTCGCCTCCGATTCGGGACCCGACGTGTTCACCGACCACCTGGCCCGCTACCCCGAGTTCGTGGCCAGCGGTGTGCTGGTACCGCTCAACGACTATGTGGCCCGCGACGGGGTTGACACCGGGGCGTACTTCCCCGGTTTGGCCGAGCTGTGGGTGGACGCCGAAGGCAACCGCTACGGCTTGCCCAAGGACTTCGACACCATTGCGCTGGTCATGAACTCCGGCCACATCGCCGATGCCGGTGTGACCGCGGCCGACTTTGCCGCCGCAGAGTGGAATCCCGACGACGGCGGCAGCTTCCAGGAGCTCATCGCCAAGCTCAGCGTGGACGCCAACGGCAACCGGGGCGATTCGCCAGACTTCGACTCCTCCAACGTCGAGGTGTACGGAATGGGCCTCGAGGGTAACTTCGGCGCCTTCGGTCAGACCACGTTCTCTGGATTCGCCGCTTCCACCGGCTTCCAGTTCCTCGACGTCAACCCGTTCGGCGACTCCGCCAACTACGACGATCCCCGCCTGGCGGCCACGATCGACTGGTACGTGCGGATGATCGACGCCGGCTATGTCGTTCCGATTGAAGATGTGGAGTCGCTCGGCGGCACCACCGTCTTCCAGAACGGCTCGGCTGCGGTCATGGCTGACGGCTCTTGGAAGATCGGCACCTACATCGGCGCCGACACGCCGTTCGATGTGGAGTTCGCTCCGCTGCCCACAGGGCCGAGCGGATCGAGGGCTTCGATGTTCAACGGCCTGGCCGACTCCATCAACCGAAGCTCCGACAACCAAGAGGAAGCATGGCAGTGGGTGAAGCACATGGCTTCGGCTGATTGCCAGGACATCATCGGCGGTGCCGCGGTGGTCTTCCCGGCCATCCCCTCGGCTGCTGATATCGCCGTCGCCTCCCACCAGGCCAACGGCGTTGACGTGACGGCGTTCACCGTCCACGTGGACGAGGGCACCACCTTCCTATTCCCGATCACCGACAGCGCCAGCCAAATTGAAGCCATTGTGGGCCCGGCCATGCAGGAGATCCTGCGAGGCCAGGCTGACGCCGCTGACCGACTCAGCCAGGTGGCTGACGAGGTCAATTCGGTTCTCGGCTCCTAGCGGAGTCGTTTGCTGAGCGATGGCCCGGACCGGAACGGTGTGTGAGATGTCGGAGGCAAGATTTCCCCTCCCCTTCGGCGTCACCACGCGGCGGTTGCCGGTCCGGGCTCCGCTCTCTTTGGCGGCGTTCGCTGTTGCCCTTGTTGCCGCGGCGTGCGGTGGTGATGAGGGCAACGGCAACGCCGCCTCGACGGTCGACGCCTCGTCGAGCGCCGCGGCCCACACTGATCGCGGTGAATGTGAGAACCGGTTCGTGTCCATCGACTTGGACCATGAGACCCGGGGACCGGGCGCCAGCCAGTCGATGTTCGATGGGATGGGCGCAGGCTTGGCCGTCGGCGATCTCGACCACGACGGCGATGATGACATCGTCTTGGCTAACTTGAGCGGCGATTCCTCTGTGCTGTGGAACCGCGGCACCCTCGAATTTGAGCGGGAGCCGCTCATCGAGGGCCGCTTTCGCCATGTGGTGATCGTGGACGCTACCGGCGATGGGCGCAATGACGTGATTCTCACCACCGGGGTTGGCCGGCCGCTGGCCATGGTCAACTCTGGCGGGGGTGCGGGGGCGGCCGATATGTTCGAGCGGGCCGAGATCGCTGGCCTCGACGCTTACACCTATTCCATTGCCTGGGGTGACCTCGGCGGTGACGGCGACCTGGACGCGGTGACCGGCGCTTACAACGCGGAGCTCACCGTGGCCCGCCGCCTCAATCTGGGCGACAAGGGCGGGGTGGGGTTGTTCGAGCGGGAGGGCGGCTCGTTCACCCACACGCAGCTGGCCGAGGAGTCGCAGGCGCTGGCCGTGCGCATCGGCGATATCAACGGCGACGGAGTTTCGGACATCTTTGTGGGCAACGACCTGGCCACTCCCGATCACATCTGGTTCGCCGACAACGGCGGTTGGGAGCAGGTGACACCGTTCTCCCAGACGGCATTCAGCACGATGGGCGTCGACAGCGGCGATATCGACAACGACGGCGACCTCGATCTCTTCGCCACCGACATGAAGCCCATGGATGACGAGCCCGAGACGCTCACGGCCTATGAGGGAGTCATCGCCGACATCGAAGCCTCCCCGGATACCGACAACATCCAGATCCCAGAAAACGTCCTGTTGGTGGCGGGCGAAGACGGCTACTCCAGCGCCGCAACGTCGTTCGGCATCGAGGCCACGGGGTGGAGTTGGTCGGGGCTGTTCGGCGATCTCGACAACGATGGCTTCCAAGACCTCTATGTGGTCAACGGCATGGTGGCCGACAACCTATTCGACCACCTGCCAGGTGCCAGCCTCACCGAGCCGAACCAGGCGTTTAAGAACATTGCCGGAGAGCGCTTCGAGCCCGCCTACTCCTGGGGGTTGGACGACCTCACCGGGGGGCGGGGGATGGCCATGGCCGACCTCGACGGCGACGGCGACCTCGACATCGTGGTCAACAACCTCAACGCTCCTTCAAGGCTTTACGAAAACCGGCTTTGCGCTGGCCAGGCCGTAACCGTCCAGCTGGCCTGGCAGGGAACCGGCAATCCGACCGCGATCGGCGCTCGGGTTGTCGCCTCCGGCGGAAGCGGCGACCGGCTGGTGCGCACGGTGGAGACGTCGCGGGGCTATCTCTCGGGCGCCTCAGCCGCCGTCCACCTCGGACTCGGTTCAAACTGGGATGCGGTGGACCTCGAGGTCGTCTGGCCCGACGGCCGGGTCTCGGAGATTTCCGACATCCCGGTCGACCATCACGTGATGGTCACCCGCCACGAGGGACCGACGCCATGAGCCGGGATTACCTGGTTCGACCGGGCACAACGGGCCAGCGGCTGCGGGACGCCGCCATCCACCTCACTCCGGTTGTGCCGGCAATCGCCGCGGTGGCAATCATCGGCCATCCGGCGCTGTGGGCGGCGGTGTTCTTGCCGCTCGGACCTTTGGTTCTGGGTCGGCTGCTGGCGGGCAGCCGGGAAACCGGGCTCGGTCACTGGGCCCGATCGGTCGACTTCTCGGTGACGGTGGCGGCCTTTGCCCTCGGCATCTATGGCCTGCTCCAGGTTGCGGTGCGCGTCGAGGCCGTCGGCGTACTAGTGGCCATTGGTGTGCTTCTGCTTGTTCTGCTTCTGCTCAATTGGCTGCTGTTCACGGTTGTGGCGGCCAATCGGGCCCGGTACGGAGAAATGTTCGATCCACCCTGGGTCGTGCCGCTTTTTCGCCGGACCCTGGGCGCAAACTCATCAAACCCATGGCTGAAGGGGGAGTTCTAATGGCAACGGTTGAGCTTGAAGGCCTGACCAAGATCTATCCAGGAGGCGTCACCGCGGTGGATGACATGAGCCTCTCCATTGAGGACGGCGAGTTCGTCGTATTTGTCGGCCCGTCGGGCTGCGGCAAATCGACGGCTCTGCGCATGATCGCCGGCCTGGAGGAGATCAGCGACGGGGTGCTGAGAATCGGGGACGTAGACATGACCAGCGTCCATCCCCGCGAACGCGACATCGCGATGGTGTTCCAGAACTACGCCCTCTACCCTCATCTCACAGTGCGCAAGAACATCGCCTATCCGCTGAAACTGGCCAAGACCAGCAAAGCGGAGATCAAAGAGCGAGTCGAGCGCACCGCCGAAGTGCTCCAGCTCAGCGAGTTCCTGGATCGCAAGCCCAGCGCCCTTTCGGGCGGGCAGCGCCAGAGGGTAGCCATGGGGCGGGCCATCGTGCGGGAGCCGTCGGTGTTCTTGATGGACGAGCCGCTGTCCAATCTCGACGCCAAGCTGCGGGTGTACATGCGTACCGAGATCTCGCGTATCCAGCGGGATCTGGGGGTGACCACCATCTACGTCACCCACGACCAGGTGGAGGCCATGACCATGGGCGACCGGGTGGTGGTACTAAAGGGCGGGGTCCTCCAGCAGGCCGACAAGCCATCAGAGCTGTACCGCTATCCGTCCAACATGTTCGTTGCCGGGTTCATTGGATCGCCGGCCATGAATATGTTCGAGTCCACGGTCAGCATTGGCAGCCAGGCGGTGACCGTGCAAGTCGGCCAGCAGACCGTAGAGCTGCCGCTTGGCGTTCTCGACCGGCTGCCGGCCTTGCGGGGCTACGACGGGGCCCGGCTGGCCTGCGGAATTCGGCCCGAGAACGTCCACGACGGGGCAACGGCTGCCGGGCTTGATCAGCGGATCAGCGGAGAGGTGATCTTGCTCGAGGAGCTGGGCTCAGAAATCGTCGCCCACCTCGAGGTGGGGGTGAAGCGGATCGACTCCTCCGGCAGTGCTCTTGGCAGCGCGGATGACGACGGGGACGAATACGACACCGGGTTCATCGGCCGGTTCTCCCAGCAAAGCTCGGTTCGCGCCACCGACCGCATCGACGTTGCGCTGGATGTGTCCGCCATGCACTTCTTCGATTTGGACACCGGCGAAGCCATCCGAGGCTGACGGGGCCGCGGGTCGTCTCAGGCCGCTTGGAACGAGAGCTCGCTTTGGAAGACGGCGCTGGTAGCGGCAATCTCCTGCTCGACCCGCTCCGGTGACCATCCGGTGTGTTGTGCCATGATCGAAGCCATGGGTTGAAGGAGCTCGCAGGCATTGGGTTCGTACCACGCAGCGCGAGTGCGACGATAGAACACATCTTCCAATGTCGCAGCCCCCTCGTATTCAATTGCCCATACTATTTCGCCGTCGATGATCTTGCTGCCAGGACAAATTGGATCTCTTCCCAGGCTCATAATGTCGTCGCATTCTGAGCCATAAAGCGAGGCAAGGCGATGGGCCGTGTGTATTCCCAAGTTATGTTTCTGTGAAATATAAGCGGCCAAATCTCCAACTTCTCCGTCGAATTCCCCACCGGGAAGGTAGCCAGACTCGCGTGGAGAACTGCCGACAGAAACTGGAGCATTTGCACGGATGGTTTCAGCAACCTTTTCCGCCATTAGCCGGTATCCCGTGAGCTTGCCACCGGCAACGGTAATCATGCCGCGTTCCCCGACCCATATCTCATCTTTGCGCGATATCTCGCCTGGGTTGTCTTCCCCGTCGGCGATGAGAGGGCGTAGTCCAGCCCACGCGGCCTGGACCTCCGAAGGCGCTATGGAGGAGACGTCAAACGTGCGCTCGACCGCCCGGAGAATGTAATCGACATCCTCGTCGGTAATCGAAGGCCACACCTCCGGGTCGCGATCCACCAGGGTGTCGGTAGTTCCCACATAGGTTGCCTCGCCCCGGCGAACCACAAAGAGAGTACGCCCATCGGGCATGGGCATTGTGACCGTGTTGTTGACGGGAAGGCGATCGCTGGCCAGGGTTAGATGCACGCCTTTGCTCAGGATGAGCCGGTCGTCCACCGCCCCTTCCATTCGTCGGACAGGATCGACCCATGGACCGCTGGCGTTGACGATGGCTCCGGCGCCAATGGTCACATTCCGCCTCGTCAGACTACAGGTTGCCTGTACTGCGCTGGCCTTGGGATCGCCGGGCAGATCGACAACGCGGCAGTGATTGAGGACCACTGCCCCCAGGGCGGCGGCGTCTCGCAGATTGGCCAGCACCAGTCTGGCGTCGTCGGTGACGTATTCCCGAAATACCACTGCGCTCCGAAAGGCCCTCTGGTCGATGAGCGGCTCTCTCGCCTTGAGCACAGCGCGGCTCCATGTCTGGTGGCGTTCATGCCTGGCCACTCCGCCGAGCAGCTCATAGGCCGTGACCCCCAGGCGAACCAGCGCCTGCTCGCTGCGCTTCGCGGTCGGGTAGACCATCCAGCGGGGCTCAGCGAGATGTTTGGCCATCCGATGGATCACCTTTCGCTCGCTGGCTGTCTTGCGAACAATCCTGAATTCGCCCATGGCCAGATAGCGAAGCCCACCATGGATCAATTTCGTGGAACGGCTCGAAGTCCCAGATGCGAAATCGTTGGCCTCGAAAACCACAACCGACAACCCGCGACGAGCGAGGTCTCGAGCTACCCCTGCGCCGGTTATACCACCTCCGATGATGGCTACATCAAAGGATTGATTGTCTAGATCGTCAAGAACATTGGGCCGCTCGGTAGTCAAAGGCAGAGCAGGTGGTTTGGCCACGGAAAGAGTTTAGTCTCGGCACGATTCAGGTGTGCAACCGATACGCACATCAAAGATGTATTCTTTTGGATTTAGAGTCACTATTCGGTGGATGTTTCCGCAAAATGTCCCGAGGTACGTTCAATTGCGGCTTCGCTGGACCTCGTACATGGGTGTTGGCAACACTTGGACAATACTGTCAAATGCGATAACCAATTGTCGCCAAGCCCGCAGGTTGGGCCACACTAAAGCGGTGAGCCTTCACGAGCACGGGGGGTGGGCTGGAGTATTCCGGCGGCTGACCGCAGGTGGCCACCTCACGGCTGACGCGGCCAATGCGGCCATGACCGAGATCCTGAACGGGGAGGCGACGCCGGCGCAGATCGGTGGGTTCGTGATGGCCCTGCGCACCAAGGGGGAGACCGCGGAGGAGCTTGTGGGCCTGCTGTCGGCGATGCGCTCGGCTTCGGAAACCGTTCCGCTGGATGCCGCCGGGCTCATCGACACCTGCGGCACTGGCGGCGATCACAGCGGCAGCATCAACGTGTCCACCGCCGCGGCGCTGGTGGCCGTGGGGGCGGGGGCCAGAGTGTGCAAGCACGGCAATCGGTCGGCCTCATCCCAATGCGGCTCAGCCGATGTGCTGGAAGAGCTGGGTGCGGTCATCGACCTCGGCCCGACCGGAGTGGCCCGGTGTGTGACCGAAACCGGCTTCGGCTTCTGCTTGGCCCCTCGGTTCCACCCGGCCATGCGCCATGCTGGGCCGGCTCGCCGGGAGCTGGCGGTGGCCACGGTGTTCAATTTCCTAGGTCCGCTGGCCAATCCGGCTGGAGTCAGGCGCCAGCTGGTGGGAACCAGCGACCGGGCGATGGCCGAGATCATGCTGGAGGTGCTCGCCGCCACCGGTTCGGAGCGGGCCATGATCGTGCACAGCCACGACGGCTTGGACGAGCTGACCACCACCGGCCCGACCGATGTGTGGGAATTGCGAGAAGGCGAGACCTTTCGCCACACCGTGGACCCTGCCGAACTCGGCTTGGCTCCCGCGGCCGCTGCGGATCTAAAGGGCGGGGATGCGGCGGTCAACGCCGAATGCCTGCGGCGGGTATTCGACGGTCAGGCGGGTGCGCATCGGGACATCGTGGTGCTCAATGCCGCCGCCGCACTGGTAGTGGCCGAAGTGGCCGCCACACTGGAAGAAGGGCTGGAGGCCGCGGCGGCCTCAATCGACGATGGGCGGGCCGGCGAAGTGCTGGGAGCCTTCGTCTCGACCTCGAATGAAGCCCGCGCCGGTGAGGAGAGGGAATGAGGCTGGGCGCAGTCGATTTCACGGGCCGGTGAGCATTCTTGTCGCAGAAGAGGTCATTGCCGTCGGTGTGGCGGCCGGGCTCGACGCGGTTGGCGTGGCCCCGGCCGAGCCGTTCGAGTCCACCCGGAGCACACTCCTGGAGCGGCGGGAGCAGGGCCTGCACGGCGGCATGGCCTTCACCTATCGCAACCCCGACCGCTCCACCGATCCCAGCCGCACGGTAGACGGGGCCCAATCCCTGGTGGTTGGCGCACTCGGCTATCGCAATTCCGCCTCGCCGGCCCCTGATCGGGCGGTTGGCCGAGTGGCCGCCTACGCCCGAAGCGACCACTACGCCAGGCTGCGGAATGCACTGGGCCAGGTAGCCGACATGCTGCGAGATGCGGGGCACCAAGCCGCGGTGGTGGCCGACGACAACGCCCTGGTGGATCGGGAGGCGGCCCGGCGGGCGGGGCTGGGGTGGTACGGCAAGAACAGCAATATCTTGCTGCCCGGTCGGGGGAGCTGGTTCGTGCTGGGCTCGGTGATCACCACCGCGGCGCTCGAGCCGTCGACTCCGGTTGCCGACCAGTGCGGACCCTGTCGCCGCTGCTTGGACGGATGCCCAACCGGCGCCATTGTGGCACCCGGTGTGGTCGACGCCCGGCGGTGCTTGGCGTGGCTGGTCCAGGCAGATGGCGATTTCCCGCTGGAGTTCCGGGAAGCGCTGGGCGACAGGATCTACGGGTGTGACGATTGCCAGGAGGTGTGCCCGCCCAACAGGACGGCTGAGTCGGGCGGCAGCAGTGCACGAGAGGAGTTCGACAACGGCATCGCCTGGGTGGACCTCGTAGAGCTGCTGCAATCGGATGACGACGATCTGATGGCCCGTTACGGCCGCTGGTACATCCCCCTGCGCGAGCCTCGCTATGTGCGGCGCAACGCGCTGGTCGCGTTGGGGAACTCGGGCCGGGGGGCCGACCCCGATGTGGTTGAGACCGTGGTCCGCTATCTAGCCCACTCCGACCCCATGCTGGTGCGCCACGCCGAATGGGCTGCGGCTCGCCTTGGCGTCGGCGCGGTAGCACCGGTTTGAGCTATGCCCCGGCATTTGTTGGTGACCAACGACTATCCCCCCAAGCTGGGGGGCATCCAGAACTACCTGTGGGAGCTGTGGCGCCGACTGCCCCCGGAAGAGGTCTGCGTGCTGACCCGCTCCCATCCCGGAGACGCGGAGTGGGATGCCCAGCAAGACCACCAGGTGATCCGCTCGCCCCGCCAGTTTCTGCTCCCCACCCAGGAGATGGGGCAGGAGATCACCGAGCTGGTTGCCGAGATTGATGCCGAGCTGGTGCTCTACGACCCGGCAGTTCCATTGGGAGCGCTGGCCCCCCGCTTGCCCCATCCCTACGGCGTGATTCTCCACGGCGCCGAGGTGACCGTTCCCGGCCGCCTCCCTGGTACGAGGCAGGTGCTGGGCAGAGTGCTACGGGGCGCTCGGGTAGTGATCACTGCGGGCCGGTACTCGGTGACCGAAGCTGAGCGGGCCGCCGGTGGACCGCTTCCTGCGGTGATCGTGCCGCCCGGGGTGGATGTGGACCGGTTCAAGCCCCTGGATGCTGTTCAACGGCTCGAAGCCCGCCGGAGATTCGGCTTGCCCGTCGACGCACCCGTGGTGGTGTCGATCAGCCGGCTGGTGCCCCGCAAGGGCATGGATGTGCTGATCGCGGCGACGGCTCGTTTGGCCGATCGCCATCCCGGGCTCACGTTGGCGGTGGCCGGGGCCGGACGCGACCGGGTCCGGTTGGACCGGCTCATCGGGCGCACCGGTGCTCCCGCCCGCCTGCTGGACCGGGTGGCCGACGCCGACCTGCCCGACCTCTACGGCTGTGCGGACGTGTTCGCCATGATGTGCCGCCAGCGCTGGGGGGGACTGGAGCAGGAGGGATTCGGCATTGTCTTCTTGGAAGCGGCGGCAGCCGGAGTACCGCAGCTGGCCGGGGACAGCGGGGGAGCGGCCGAAGCGGTGGAGCACGGAAGAACCGGACTGGTCGTGGACCGGCCCAGCCATCTCGACGCGGTGACGGCTTCTCTGGATGCCCTGCTGTCGGATCGAGTCCGCCTTCAGAGAATGGGGTTGGAGGGCCGGTTGCGGGCAGTGGCCGAGTTCTCCTACGACCACATGGCCGAACGGCTTCGAACTGTGATCGCCGAAGTCATCGCCCGGGGAAGGAACCGCCCGTGACTGCCCAGGTCATCGCCCGGGGAAGGAACCGCTGATGGCCCTGAGCGATCGCTTGGTGCCCCCGGAAGTCGAGGGCCAAAACCTCCTGCGGGCGTGCTGGGCGGGAACCGGCGGGTTCACGGCTGTCGCTATCGCCACCACGGCCCTTCCCGATCCCATGGCCGTTCCCATCGCAGTGGTGTCGCTCGGGCTGTTGGCCGCGGGGTGCGCGGCCATGCTCTGGGCCTTCCAGCGGGCCCTGGAGCGCAGCCGCTACGAGTTGATCGGGGTGGGGGGCCTCTACTTCCTCGCGGGCTGCGCGCCCCCCTCGGTGCGGTTCTCGATGATGGCTGCGCTGGCTGCCGAGGTGGTGGTGGCGCTGGCCGCCGCCTCGGTCCGCCCGTTTACCGCCTCTGCATTCGGTATCCTGGTACCTGTCTATGCGCTGGGCCTGTCCGGCGCATGGGGAGCTCGGTACGGGACCTTCCCGCCCCGGCCCTCCGATGGCACAATCCCAGAACGAAGCGACTCCAGCAGGAACGGTGACGATGTTTGACCAGGCCACCAAGAGCATCACCATCGAGGCGTCGCCTGAGCGGTGCTTTGAGGTGGTGTGCGACTTCGAGTCTTATCCTGAGTGGGCCTCCGAGGTGAAGCAGGTTGAGATAGTCCGCCGGGACGACGACGGCCGGGGCGGACTGGTGTCGTTTCGGGCCGCGGCCATGGGTCGCAGCACCAACTACCTGCTGGAGTACTACTACGGGTCGAACCCCTTGCGGGTTTCCTGGCGGTTGGTGCAGGGCGACCTGACCCGACGACTCGACGGCGAGTACTGCTTCAACCCGGTACCCGGCGAGCCGGATCGCACCGAGGTCACCTATCACCTCGCAGTCCAGATGGTGATGCCCCTGCCCGGTTTCGTGAAGCGACGGGCCGAGGCCCGAATCATGCAGACTGCGTTGGAGAACCTGGCGAGCCGGGCCGAGTCAGGTGTCGAGAATCCCAGCTAGATAAACCCATTTGAATCCGCTGTCTAGAAAGTAGATTGGACCTGTGGAGTTCCGCCGGATCAACAACCTGCCCCCGTACGTCTTCACCATCATCAACGATCTGAAAGTCGAAGGCCGCCGAGCGGGACACGACATCATCGACCTCGGCTTCGGCAACCCCGACCTCCCATCGCCGGACATCGCGGTGGAGAAGCTGGCGGAAGCGGCGGGCAATGCTCGAAATCACCGCTACTCGGCCAGCCGGGGCATCCCCAAGCTGCGCGAAGCCGTTGCTGGCTATTACGCCCGGCGGTTCGGGGTGTATCTCGACCCCGAAACTGAGGTGATCAACACCATCGGGGCCAAGGAGGGGTTCTCCCACCTCATGTGGACCCTGCTCCAACCCGGCGACGCGGCCCTGGTCCCGTCCCCCTCCTATCCGATCCACCTGTACGCCCCGCTGTTTGCCGGCGCGGAGGTGCGGGAGATCCCGTTGAGCACCGGAACCGATTTCTTCGGAACGATGCAGGAGCGCTGGCGCTACTCCTGGCCCAAGCCCCGCATTATCGTGCTGTCGTTCCCCCACAACCCCACCACCGCCTGCGTGGACTTGGAGTTCATGGCCGGCGTGGTGGACTTCGCCAAAGAGCACGATGTGCTGCTGGTTCACGACTTCGCCTACGCCGATCTGGGGTACGACGGCTACCTGCCCCCGTCCATCATGCAGGTGGAAGGGGCCAAGGATGTGGCGGTGGAGCTCTATTCCATGACCAAGTCGTTCTCCATGGCCGGCTGGCGGGTGGCGTTCATGGTGGGCAATCCCCAGGTAGTGGCCGCACTGGCCAAGCTCAAGTCTTATCTCGACTACGGCACGTTCCAACCCATTCAGATCGCGGCCACGGTGACCTTGAACGAGGCCCCGGGCCACCCCAAAGAAGTGTGCGACATCTACCAGAGCCGCCGAGATGCCCTGTGTTCGGGGCTGAACCGCATGGGCTGGGAAGTGGAGCCGCCCAAGGGGACCATGTTCGTATGGGCCAAGATCCCCGAGCCCTACCTTGAGATGGGATCGGTGGAGTTCGCCTCTTGGCTGGTTCGAGACGCCCGGGTGGCGGTGTCGCCCGGCGTGGGCTTCGGTCCCGGCGGGGAGGGCCACGTGAGGTTCGCCCTCATCGAGAACGAGCAGCGCACCGCGCAGGCCATACGCCAACTCCGCCAAACACTGGCCAAACTGGGTTAGCGGGGAGTTGTCGGTGCAGACCCTGGCCAAGCTGGGCTAGTCATCCATGAGAGTCGGCGTGTTGACCGGGGGCGGCGACTGCCCAGGATTGAACGCCGTGATCAGGGCGATCGTGCGCAAAGCCGAGCGCCACTACGGTGACACCGTGGTCGGCTTCCTGGACGGCTGGCGGGGCGTGTTGGAAGGGGAGTTCATCGAACTCGACGTGGAGCGCATGCGGGGCACCCTGCCCCGGGGAGGCACTGTTTTGGGGACCTCCCGGTTTTCTCCCCGCATGTACGAGGACGGAATGGAGCGGGTGCGCTCGACCATGGAGAACACCGGTACCGAGGCCTTGATCGTCATCGGAGGGGAGGGCACCCTGTCGGCGGGGGTCGGGGTGGGCGAAGCCGGCGCGGCAAACGTGGTGGGCGTGCCCAAGACAATCGACAATGACATCGGCCTTACCGAGCTCACCTTCGGTTTCGACACCGCAGTGGAAGTGGCCACCGCGGCAATCGATCGGCTGCATACCACCGCTGAGTCGCACGACCGGGTGATGGTGGTAGAGGTGATGGGTCGCCATGTCGGGCACATCGCCACTTGGGCGGGCATTGCCGGCGGGGCCACGCTCACCCTGGTCCCTGAAGAACCCTTTGACATCAACGCGGTGGCCGAGACCATTGTCAGGCGCCATGAGAGAGGCCGGTGGGCGTCCATTGTGGTGGTGGCAGAGGGAGCCCAGCCCAAAGAGGGAACGCTGGAGCTTCCCGAGCCCGAAGTCGATCAGTACGGCCACGTCCGGCTGGGGGGCATAGGCCAAGTGGTGGCAACCGAGATTGAAGCCCGCACCGGCTTTGACACCCGGGTGACGGTATTGGGCCACATCCAGCGGGGCGGAACCCCGAGTGCCCTCGACCGGGTGCTGTGCTCGTGGTACGGCATCGCGGCGATCGACGCCGTCCATGATGGCGATTGGGGGTCGATGGTGGCCTTTCAGGGCGGCGAGATGGTAAGAGTGCGATTAGCCGACGCGGTGGCCGAGCTGAAGCCGGTCAGCCCTGCTCTCTACGACGTGGCCCGGGCTTTCTTCGCCTAATGGGCAGCCGCCGCGGCGATAGCGGTTTCAAGAGAAATCGAGGATGAAGTCAGGTGGCAGAGTCGGTTCGGGGTCGGGAGTTGGGCTGGGTGGGACGGTCGGCGTCGGCGTCTCCGGGGGCGGGGTCGGTTCGGGGATCTCGGTGGGGGTTGGTGTTGCGCTCACCGTGGGCACGGGCGTGGGGGTGACCTCGGGCTGGTAGTCGGGGTCAACCGAGTGGAAGTCATCACGGGTCACAGGGACATCGCTTTCCCCGCTGTCGGTGGGCAGCGGCACGGGGTTGTCGTTCAGCAGCAGTGAGAAGCGGGTGGCCCCCGTGTTCTCCGTTGCGGTGAACACGAGCTGGGCCACCGCGAGCTGGCGGTTCTCACCCTCCAAGCGCTCCTCGAACACCTCAGACTCCAGTGCCACGGTCACTAGGTCACCGGCTGGGTTGACGTCGATCGAGACCACCTCGACATCGGCGGGCAGGGCAGTGGACAGCGCCTGCTCAGATTCGGCTTCGTTGGGGGCCGAGAACAGGGCCTCCAAGACGGTGGTTGGCGGAGCTGGACTGGCCACGTCGCGGGCCACAGGGGAGAGCAGGTTGTTCTCATCGATCAGGTAGATGAGCACCTCTTGGGTGATCAACGGCGTCGGCTCCGGCGATGCAGTGGGCGCCACCAGATCGTCGGGCAGCCGGGAATAGTCCACGGTTCGGGGACGGCCGTCTTCAGGCACTGAGCAGCCCGCGGCCAACAACAGGGCGGCGGCCAGGATCGCCGCCAGACTTCGAAGCGCAGTCGAGTGGGTCATGACACCGCGATGGGGAGGTGGTGAATGGGTCATGACACCGCGATGGGGAGGTGGACAACGAATCTGATTCCGGGAAGTCGGTCGGGTCGGTCTTCGCACCAGACGCGGCCCTGGTGCAGACCAACGTGCTCGGCCACCAGAGCCAGTCCCAGCCCGACCCCGGTGGTGGTGCCCCGCTCAACCGCTTGTCGGCCTCGTGAAAATCGGTCGAATATGTGCTCTCTCTCGTCTGCAGCCACGCCGGGGCCGGCGTCTTCCACCGCGATTTCGATCCCCTTTGGCCCGATCCCAATTGGATTGTGGTAGAGGAAGATCCCGGTCGCTCCTCCCGCGTACTTCTGAGCGTTGCTCAACAGGTTGTCGATGACCTGCACCAACCGGCGTTTGTCGGCCCGTACCCGCACCCGGGCCACCGCCGGTTCGCAGGCAATGGGGATGGCGACAGGGCTGGTGGCCGAAACCGCGTTCTCCACAAACTCGAGCAAGTTGAACACATCCAGATCCAGTTCGGCGGTGCCGACGTCGAAGCGGGAGATCTCCAGCAGGTCCTCCACCAGATGCTCGAAGCGGTTCACGTCCTCGGTCAGCAGGTCCAGCGCAGTTCGGGCCCGCTCGGGCAACTCAGCCCGGCGAGTGTTCATCACCTCCACTGAAGCGGAGAGGGTCATGAGGGGGGATCGCAGTTCGTGGCTCACTTCAGACGCGAACCGCTCGTCTTGGGCAATCCGGTGCTGAAGCGCTCCCACCATGTCATTGAACGAGTCGGTGAGGGTGACCAGCTCTCGGGCGGCCCCGGGTTCCAGTCGGGTGCTGAGGTCGCCGCGGGCGATGGACTGGGCGGCCTTGCCGATGTCCACCAGCGGGCGCAGCAGTCGACGGCTGGCCCAAAAGCCAACGGCCGCTGAGGCCAGTGTGACACCGCCTCCGCCGCTGGCCAGAATGAGCCCGAGCGAGCCCAGTGTGTCTTCGATCTCATCCAGCGGTGTGGCCTCGTAGTACGAGGCGTTGTGGCCGGGAATTGGGATGCCGATCACCAAGAAGGGCTTGTCCCTCACCCGGTAGCGCATCCGCGCCGGCTTGCCGCTCTCCACAGTGCGGCGAAGGCGCTCGTCGATGTCGCCCTGTTCGAATTCGAAGGACGGCTGGAACCAGTCACCCCCGACCCGCAGAACCGGACGGGAGCCCTCGGGAGTGGCCAGCGTGCTGACCAGGTTCTGGAGGGCTTCCGACTCGATGTCGGGACTGAGACGGCGGTTGATCACCGAGGCGTTGAACCCCACTGTGGCCAAGGCGTCGTTCTCCCTCCCGTTGAGCAGGTTCTGCCGGGTCAGCGCGAACACCGTCACGCTCAGCAGCGCCGACAGCAGCAGGGTGGTGAGCACGAAAGACAGGATGATCCTGGTGCGGAGCCTCAGCCGACGGGCCCGGGAGCCCGCCCGGCCCCAGAAGCGAGAACGCTGTCCGGTGGTCTCCACTGGCGCTCTCAGGCTTGGAGCTTGTATCCCAGGCCGCGGACGGTCACCACGTAGCGGGGATTGGCCGGGTCCGACTCGATTTTGGTGCGCAAGCGCCGAATGTGGACGTCCACCAAGCGGCCATCCCCGAAGTACCCGAGATCCCACACCCGCTCCAGAAGCACTTCTCGGCTGAGCACCTTGCCCGAGTTGGTGGCCAGCTCAACGAGAAGGCGGAACTCCGTCTTGGTGAGGTGGGCCTCTTCGCCGTTGATGGTGACCGCTCCTTGCTCAGGCATGATCTCC
This sequence comes from Acidimicrobiia bacterium, assembly GCA_022826705.1. GTDB lineage: Bacteria > Actinomycetota > Acidimicrobiia > Acidimicrobiales > Bin134 > Poriferisocius. The sequence goes on from JAJDUJ010000030.1 coordinate 196,733, forward strand.
AGTTGCCCAAAACGCAAATCGGTCATGGTGGAGTCGGTGGTGCGCACGCGGCGCAACAGGGCGCGAATACGGGCCGAGAGCTCCTTCGGGGCGAACGGCTTGGTCAGATAGTCGTCTGCTCCTGCCTCCAGGCCGGCCACCACGTCGTGGGTGTCGGCTCGGGCCGTGACCATGATGATGGGCACGTCGCTGGTTCGGCGGAGTGTGCGGCACACCTCGAATCCGTCGATATCGGGAAGCATGATGTCGATGAGCACCACATCGGCAGGCGTGTCCGAGAAAGCATCGAAGGCCTCTTGGCCGTTGGCCGCCTCCGAGACGTCCCAGCCCTCGTCTTCGAGGGCAAGGCGGACCGCGGTACGGATCCTCTCGTCGTCCTCAATGGCCAGGATGCGGGTTCCCACCCTGAAATGGTGCCTGATATTGAGCCGCGATGGGTAGCAGGGGCCTATATTCGGCCCATTTTGGCCCGTGGGATGGGGCCTATATTCGGTCGGCCTGGGCGCTTTGCAGCAGCGTCAAGATGGGGTCGGCCACCGACGGGGCGGCGGCAAACACGAATTGGCGGCTGGGAGGTCCGCCGTTCAGGTCTTGGACAACGGCACCGGCTTCCTCGGCAATGAGGGCGCCGGCCGCGTAGTCCCAGGGATTGAGCCCCACCTCGAAAAAAGCATCCACCCGTCCGCAGGCCACCGTGCAAAGGTCGACAGCAGCCCCTCCCACTCGTCGAATGTCGCCGATTTGGGGAAGCAGCTCGCCGAGCACCTCGGCCTGGCGCCGGCGCCGTTCATGCTGGTAGGAGAATCCGGTGGCCACCAAGGCCATGGTTGGGTCGCTATTGGGGCGGACAGTGATGGGGTCTCCGTTGAGCCGGGCCCCACCGCCCCGGTGAGCGCTGAACGTCTCGTCGAGAACGGGGTCGACCACGGCGCCGGCCACAACTTGGCCCGCGACTTCAGCGGCCACTGACACGCCGAAGCCGACGTGGCCGTAGACGAAGTTCACCGTGCCGTCGATGGGGTCGATGATCCAGCGCACTCCGCTGGTGCCGTCGCGACCCGTGCCTTCTTCGCCCAGTATGGCGTCATCGGGCCGGTGGGAGGTGAGGAACTCCACGATGGCGGTCTCGCAGGCCACGTCCATGTCGGTGACCAGATCGGTACGCGACGACTTGGCCGAGATCTGGAGTTGGGCGCCGGCCTGGGCTTGCAGTAGCGATGCCGCCAACTGGGCCGCCTCGACAGCCAGCTTCTCCAAGTGGTCCCATGCCGGGATGGGCGGGGCTGAAGCGGGTTCGGGTTCTGGCACAGCAGAGACCTTACGATGTCGGCAATGGCATCTCGCGGAGTGATCGATCTGCGCTCGGACACGCTGACTCAGCCCACCGAGCCCATGCGAGCGGCCATGGCCACCGCACCGGTCGGGGATGACCGCTACGGGGAGGATCCCACGGTCAATCGCCTGGAGGAGCGGTATGCCGAACTCGTCGACAAGCCCGCCGCGGTGTACGTACCGTCGGGCACGATGGGCAACCAGATCGCCCTGCGGCTGCACGGAGCAGCGGGCAGCAACGTGGTGGTGGGCCGACGGCAGCACTTGATGTCTTATGAGAGCGGTGCGGCCGGGCTGAACAACGCCTTCCAGATCTACGCAGTGGACGACGCCGGGGGCGTTCTCGATGCCGAGGCGGCAGCCGAGGCAGTGGCGGCTGGAAGCGGGGGCTTTTGGCCTCCGGTGTCGCTGATCTGTCTTGAGAACACCCATCTGGCCTCGGGCGGTCTGGCCATCGGGACTGGCGAAATGGCGTCGGTTGCCGCACTGGGGCCGCCGGTGCATCTCGACGGTGCCCGCCTGTTCAACGCCGCGGTCGCGTTGGGAACTCCAGCTGCGGAACTAGCCAAGACTGCGACCACAGTCATGTCCTGCGTGTCCAAGGGATTGGGCGCGCCGGTGGGCTCGCTCTTGGCCGGGCCTGCCGACCTGATTTCCGAGGCTCGGCTACAACGTCGGCGGCTGGGCGGGGCCATGCGGCAGGCTGGAGTGATCGCCGCGGGCGGGCTGTACGCCCTCGACCACCACATCGATCGGCTGGCCGACGACCACGCCCGAGCCCAGCGCTTGGGGGAGGTAGTAGCAGAACGCTGGCCCGGCGCCCGCTTGGGCGAGGCGGAAGCGGCCCGCGGGCGTCCGCACACCAACGTGGTGGCATTTCACCATCCCAACTCGCTAGGCCTGTTGGACCATCTCCATCAGGCCGGTATCCGAGCCGGGCTGCTGGCCCCGGGCATTGTGCGCTTCGTTACCCATCTGGATGTGGACGACGCCGACATCGACCGGGCCGTCGCCGCGCTGGCAACTGCGCCCGACTAGCCCCGGTCTTGGCGGCGCCCGCCGAACAGCCGCCACTCCTCCATAGCCCGCAAGGTCAAGATGGCCACCACGGCCAAGCCCACCGCTCCAACCAGCGCGCCGACCAAAGCGCCGAGCCCGGTCCACAGCCCGCAGTTCCCCTCACATTGGAGGTCGATGTAGGCGAACCCGATCAGCCCCCCGCACAGCCCTCCCACCAGAATCGAGGCAAAGGCCAGCCAGCGAGCTCCTTTGGGAGGAAGCGCCGAGCGCTCCTCAGGCGATCCCGTATCCACCATCCGCCCATGTTACGGGGGTGATTGGCTGTAAACCGACTCCCCGTTGTTGTAGTAGCTGGCGTAGATGTGCTCGAAGACAGCGCTGACCTTTTGGTCGAACAGCTCGGGTCCGTAGACATCGGGCAGTTCGTTGTCGAGGGTCTTGCGTATGGCGACTTTGACGGCTGAGAGGGTCTGTCGTTTGCGCTTCCAGTCGAGGACGAGCTCGTCGGCGATGCGGTCTAGGAGCTTCTTGGCTGCGCTCTTGACTTCGATGGCTTGGGCTCGGGTGAGGTCGGGTTCGGGTTTGGTGAGCAGGTCGAAGATGGCGAGTTTTTCTTCGGTGGCGCCTTCTCGCACGGCGCGTTGTTCTTCGTCGGTGAGCTCGTCGTTGATGGCCTTGAGCCGGCGGAGGAATTCTTCGAGGTTGTGGGTTCCGGCGTTGTATTCGTCGATGAGTTGTCGGAATCGCTCGGCGAGGTCTCGCCGGGTGGGGTTCTTGCGGACGGCGTCGTCGAGGCGTTCTTCGATGTTCTTCTCGATGGCTTTGGCGGCGGTGCGTCTGCGGCCTTCGAAGCGCCGGATGAGCTCTTCGAAGTCGAGTTGGTTCAGGTCGATGAGCGGGTCGGCGTCGGCGGTGGGGATGATGTATTCCTTGGCGCCGACGGAGCGGTCGAGCAGTTCGGACACCGAGTCCATGACCCCGGAGATGTCGGGGGCTTCGGTGGATGATTCGATCTTGGCGGCGATCGTGCGGATGACCGCGATGCGATAGGCCACTGCCATGGCCTCGGGGTCGGGCAGCAGGGCTTTGAAGGTCTTTCGGGCTCGCCGGGCGATCTTCACGAATTGGCGGCGGGTCTGCTCGTCGATGAGCAGGGCTTCGACGGCGGCTTGTTGGAGCGCGATGAACTCGAAGCCCTCCGCGGCTTCCAGCTCGGCGAGATCGATGTCGTTGTCGGCGCAGAAATCGGCAACTTCGGCCAGCGCGGCGTCGAGTTCGGCAATCAGCTCGTCTTTTGGCCGGATGGGGGAGTCGGCCCCCGGACTGGCGCCGTAGATGGCGAGGGCTTTTTCGAGGTTTCGGAACACGCCGACGTAGTCGACGATGAGGCCGTTGTCCTTGTCGGGGAACACCCGGTTGGCCCGGGCGATGGTCTGCATCAGGGCGTGGTTGCGCATGGGCTTGTCGAGGTACACCGTGGAGGTGGACGGCGAGTCGAAGCCGGTGAGCCACATGGCGCACACGAACACCAGCCGGAACGGGTCTTCGGGGTCTTTGAACTTGGAGTCGAGGTCTTCCTCGACGATGCGCTTTCGGTGTCTGGCGATGTCGAGGCCGAGCTCTCTCATGTCGGCCACTTCGTTCTGGGCTTGCGACACCACCACGGCCATGTCGGTGGTGCGCATGAACTCGATGAGCGACTCCAGATGGGCACGCCCCGACTCAGGTGTGTCGGCCAGTTCGGCTTCGAGCTCGGCCTGGTAGCGGGCCCACTCGGCTTCGACAAGGTCGAACATGCGAATGGCCGTGGCTTTGTCGATGGCCACGTACATGGCCTTGCCCCGGAATCCCCGGTTGACGAAGTGACGGACCAGGTCGGCTGCGATCTCTTCTAGGCGTGGGGGCCGGGTGATGAGCTGGTATTGCCGGGAGAATTGGCGGGCCACGGCCTTCTCCTGGGCGTCGTCCAATGCGGCGGCTTCCAGGAGGTCTTCGAGCTCTTCGTCGAAGTCATCGTTGACGAGCTGGAGCTCGGGGATGCGGTTCTCGTAGAACAGCGGAACAGTGGCGCCGTCGTCTATGGAGTCGCGGAAGTTGTAGATCGACACGTAGTCGCCGAACACCCGCCGGGTCTGCTCTTCTTCTCCGGATATCAGCGGGGTGCCGGTGAACCCGATGAACGACGCGTTGGGCAGCGCCAAGCGCATGTTGGCCGCCAGCGTGTCGTACTGGGAGCGATGGGCCTCGTCGGTGATGACCACGATGTCGTCGCGCTCCGACAACACCGGCATCGCCTGGCCCCGCTCTGGCGGGATGAACTTGTGGATCAGCGTGAACACGTACCGGTGGTCCTGGCCCAAAAGCTCCCGCAGATGAGCCGACGTCTCGGCGTGGACCTGCTGGCCTGCGGTGATCACTCCGCAGTCGGCGAAATCCCCGTAGAGCTGCTCGTCGAGCTCGGTGCGGTCGGTGACCATCACAAACGTCCAGTTGCCGTGTTCTTTGCGCAGCACTTTTTGGGTGAACCACAGCATCGACAACGACTTGCCCGACCCCTGCGTATGCCAGAACACCCCGAGGCGGCCCTCGCGGTGGTGTACCTCCCGCAGCGCCTCCAGCGAGTTGTTGACCCCGAGAAACTGGTGGTTCTTGGCCAGCGCCTTGATCAGCCCGCCGGGACGCTCCATGAACGCGACAAAGTTCTCCGTCAAATCCAACAGGTGCTGCGGCTGGCACGTCCCCCGCAGCGCGGTCTCCAGCGACACCACGCCCTGCTCGCCCTCGGAGTTGATCCGCTTCCACTCGCCGAAATGCCCCCAATCAGCAAACGTCGATCCGACCAGTGTGTCGGAGCCATTCGAGAGCATCCCGAACGCGTTGAACCAGAAAAGCTGCGGAACGGTGTCTCGGTAGTCGCGCAGATTGCCGTCGAAGGCGTCGCGGACGTTCTTGTGCGACACCTTCAACTCCACCAACACCAGCGGGATCCCATTCAAGAACAGCACCACATCGGCCCGTCGCCGATACATATCGCCTGAGATCCAGAACTGCGAGACCGCCAACCAGTCATTCGCATCAGCGCGTTTCCAGTCAACGAACCGGACTGTGACCGTCCGGCGCTCACCGCCATCGCCGGAGACCTCGACCCTCGCCCCATCCCGCAAGAGGCCGTAAACCTCCCGGTTCGCCCGAACCGGTGCCATAGCCGACAGATCCTCCACCAACTGCTCGACAGCCTCATCCAACGCCGACTGAGGCAGCCCAGGATTCAAAGAACGCAGCGCATCCCGAAATGTGTTGCGTCTGACTTCGCGCGACAGGTTCTGGGTTTTTTCAAGCAGCATGGTGCGGGGTTGGCGGTCCCAGGACAGGAGGCTGTGGCCTATGGGCTTGCAGGACCGGAAACCGAAGAGGGTGCTGACTGCGGAGCAGA
>JAJDUJ010000029.1 GCA_022826705.1 Acidimicrobiia bacterium
GCGAGCCGGACACCGCCACGCCAACGCCGCCCTCTACCGGACCGTCATCGTGCGCATGCGCTTCCACCAGCCCACCATCGACTACACCCGCCGCCGCACCCAAGAAGGCCTCTCCAAGCGAGACATCATCCGCTGCCTCAATCGATTCCTCGCCCGCGAGATCTACCAACGCGTCATGACCGACCACCGCTCCCGCCTCGACCGACAACACCCCAGCGAAACAAAATCTTGACCTATAGAGGCGTCAACGCCCTGGCCGAAGCCGTGAACGCCCTGTTCAAGACCGAGCTGATCAGAGGCCCCAGCCAAGGACCATGGCGCACCATCGACGACGTTGAGCTCGCCACCCTCGGCTGGGTGCACTGGCGCAACACCGACCGCATCCACGGCTACCTCGACGACCAATCACCCGACCAGTTCGAAACTGCCTACACTGCCGCCAAGACCGACCAAACAAGAACAGAAAACCAAAACATTCTGCCTGCGCAAAACCCAGGATGAATCAGATCGCCTTTCCGCGCCAGTCTGTTTTTCGCGGTCAAGGAAGGATCGGGTTCTGCACCGATGGCCATCGGCGGTTCTGGGATTACCGTTTGCTTGGCCAAGCTCGCTCCCATGACTCGCCGGGTTCAGTGCGTGTCTGCCAGGTCGAGGCGATGCCGCAGGCCCCAGCGCAGCGATGCCACGCCCCCACGGGGCATCCCGACACAGCGCACCAACCAACGCCGTTCCGGTCGCGAGAGTCCCGCAATGCGCCCGAACGGTTCGGCCCTTCCGAGGGCGCGGTTCTATCGGCAGCGCACCGGCTCGCTGTCGCCTACCTTTTTGTTTCCGGCGATCTTGGCTTGCATACCGACTTGATACCAACCGGCGCTGGGCACGTCGAACGTCGTCGAGGTGCCCGCAACCGCGCTTTGGCGTCCGCGGTGGCCGCGGTTTTTCGCCTCGTTCGCCCAGATATCCGGCTTCAGGCTTTCGGGGGTCTTGCTCCAAGAAACCGAGATAACCCAGCCCGAACCCGACGACGCGCACGAAACAGAGTCGAACGTCAAAGAAGGCTTAGGCTTGGTGGGGGTGGCGGTGCCGGAAACCCAATCAGAGAACCCCGCGGCGTTGAATGCCGCCACCCGCACGTCATAGGCCGAGCCGCCCGAAAGCCCGCTGATCGTGTGCGAAGTCGCCAAATCCGAGCCATGCTCCAAATCCTCGAACTGATCCGTAGCCTCAGACTCAGCCCAAGTCTGAGACCCCGACATCCACTGCACCCGATACCCGAAACCAGCAGCGGGAATCGTAGACGAAGCAGACCACGAAACCCCAACCTGATTGTCACCCGCACTCAGCGACAAACCCGAAGCAGGCCCCGGAACCGACCCGCCCGAATCATCGTCGGAATCGGAGTCGCCATTCAGGTGTTTATCCACGAGCGGGCAGCCATAAGCAACTGCAAAGCCAGCAATAGCACTGGCACTAAAGCCAATGCCTAACGCTACTCCCGCTGGTGGCACGGTTACCCCAAAAGCAACCAGCGTCGAAGTAGCGGCGGCACCTCCTATCGCAGTGCCAATAGTGCCTACCGCTGCGGATGTCAATACCTTCGTATTGGTGTTAGCACAAGCCAACTTCAACGCCTCTGGCCCTACATTGAAAAGAAGCCAAAAGCTGGCGGCAGGCAACCCACCAAAATACGCAATAGCCGCCGTCTCTATTGCCAACTTCGCGGCCTCGGGGAGTTTGTCGTATTGGTCTATGATGATCTTCCCGCCCTCGATGACGTAATCAACGCCTTTGATAGCGATCTTCCCGCCCTCTCTCACTAAAAACGTGGTGCCGTCAACAATGATTTGATAAAGGTTGATCGTTGTGCCTGTATCTTCTACGGCCTTGTAGCAGTCGGGGTTGTCGTCCTGCTCTTCCCAAATACCCGGATTCGCTGAGGCTGTTTTCCCGCTTTTGTAATACTCGTTCAGCTCTTCGTGCGTCATCAGCTCGGGAGTTGCCGAGGTGTATACGAAATAGATGATCGGCAGCGGCGCTGTCAGTCTCTGGTAGCCAGATGAGCAGGGCCGGGTGCCGCAGCCGGCAACTGAGATATAGCCGTGGTTGTCGCCGCCGGTGGAGCCCCAGACGGTTCCGGTCTCGTCGCTGTACTTGCCGAGAGCGCAGGTGGGATGGTCGAGGTGGCAGACGTTCGTGCTGTCGTGGCGGTGCTGGCTGTTGGGATCGTACGAGCATCGGGTTTTGCAGCCGTCAACTGAGGTATAGCCGTGGTTGTCGCCGCCGGTGGAGCCCCAGACGGTTCCGGTCTCGTCGCTGTACTTGCTGGCATCGCAATCAGGATGGTCGTCGTGGCAGGTGTTGGTGGTCCTGTGGCGGTGCTGGGTCTTGAAATCGAACTTACACTCGTCGCCGCCGCCGTCGTTGTCGCCCGGTTTGGGGGTCGGGGCTGGAGTGGGGGGCGGGTCGACCCTGGGGGTCGGCGTGGGCGTGGGGTCAGCCGTGGGCTTGGGCGTGGGATCGACTTTGGGGCATGGGTTGTGGTGCCAGACCTTCTTGCCGCCGGGGCAGGTCGTGAAACCGCTGTGGCACGCGCCGTTAGGAGTGTCTCTGTGAGACACGAGACCGCTGCACGGCTTCGGCGTGGGTGTGGGGGTGGGTGTTGGCTTGGGGTGGACTAGGAAGATGCTGTGGCAGCCGCCCCAGCCAGCGTGCTTGTGGCTGCCTCCGGGACACTCCGGCTTCGGCGTCGGCGCGGGCGTGGGCTTCGGGTGGACTAGGAAGATGCTGTGGCAGCCGCCCCAGCCAGCGTGCTTGTGGCTGCCTCCCGGACACTCCGGCTTCGGCGTCGGCGCAGGAGTCGGCGGCGGGTCCGGCCTCGGTGTTGGCGCAGGAGTCGGGTGGGTGTGCGCCCACCCGCACAGCGGCCCGAACGGAGAGCCTTTGCAAACTTCGTGGGCTTCGGCGTTGGGTGTGTTGTCGGGGGCTGCGAGCACCAGCCCGGCGGCCAGCAACAGAGCCGGGACCAGCACCGCCAGCACACGCCAAACACCCCGCTTGTTGGATGCGGCCATCTTGGTGGCTCCCTTCGGGAAGGTCGAGCTTTCGAGCTACCAAAGGCCGCGGCCAGACCCGAAGGGAAACCAAGCAATACAGCTCGAACCTCACAACTTGTCTGGCCTAACGGGGATTGTGTACGTCCACGTCCACGCAGCCTTTGGTAGCTGGCAGGAACCTACAGCAACAAGAGAACAGCGGGCAAGTCCGCCGAACAGCCACGCTCAACTCAGGTGGCGAAAGGGATCAACAGCAATGTTCCCCGGCCCAACCGGGCATCGGGGATGGCTAGGAGTTGTCGCGGCGCAGGCGGGCACCAATTCGGTTCCACACTAGTGCTGAGCCAGCCACTCCCAAAACAGCCACTGGCAACACGAAGAGGAAAATCCACGCCAGATGGCCTGCCCATCCAGGCACCCCCAACAAATCCGCAATCCAAGGAATGCCGTCATAGAAAAGGCCCACGCTCATTACGGCACCGCAGAGGCTGGCACCAAGGGCAGTAGGACCAACTGGTGGTGTACCGTTGGCGCGGTGTGGTGGGGGGTTGTGGTTGAACATGCCCCCCACCACACACCTTGAATCGGGCCAGGGCCTCCTAGCGGCATCAGAGGCCCGCTGGGGGCGTTCAGGGCCTCCACGTCGCCACGAGCCCGCTGGGGCCGTTGAGGGCCTCCCTAGTCGATTGAGTCCAGGGGGGGTGCCTGAGTAGGGGTCAAACCCCGTAACTCGCCGCTGAGAGGCCGAAAACGAGCCCCATTCGGCCCGATCCGGGGCAGCAAGCCCCCTGAGGCCCGCTGTGGCGCTGTGGGGCCGCTGGGGCCCGCTGGAGGCGGCCCTCGATGCCCCGGAGCCGGCCGGCCCGGAGCCCCCGCGCGCCCGCCGGACCCATAACAGACCACAACCCCCAGCCCAGCCCGCCCCACACCCCCCAAGTGTTACCCCCGGTGTTACACCGACCCCCGAAAACAGCCCCCGGAGCCGATCCCCGGAGGCCCCCGTCACGAGACGGATCAACAGGCCCCAAAAACACAGCCTGCCGCAAACCCTCGGCCGGTGGCAGCCCAAAGGGTGCGACCGATCCCGCCGCGGCAGCAAACCCCTGACCGCATCCCAAACAGCATCTACCACCTCCGGGTCAAACGCGCGCATAATGACAGACACCTCCACCGAGTCGTTGTTTGTTGGTGCTACCCGACATCAAAGCCGGGACAACACAACGACCGGTGGATGGTCACCTATCCGCGCGGCCCCTAAGGTTTGCGTTCGTGACGAAATCGATCATTGTGACCGGGGCCGGACACGGCATTGGGGCGGAGATCGCCCGCCAAGCGGCGGCGGGCGGCTATCGGGTGGGGGTGCTGGACATCAATGCCGAGGCCGCCAACCAGATTGCCCAGTCTTTGCCCGATGCGGTGCCCCTGGTGGCGTCCAGCACCGATTCCGGCGCGGTGGAGGCCGCGCTGGACGCCTTCGGCACCCCCGATGCGCTGGTGAACAACGCCGGCATCGTGCGTTTCACCCCGCTGGTCGACCACACGGAGGACGATTGGCGGGCGGTGGTAGATGTGAACCTCAACGGCCCGTTCGTGTGCGGTAGAGCCGTGGCCCGCCGCATGATCTCCGAGGGCCGCAAGGGATCGATAGTCAACATCTCCTCCATCAACGGCATCGCGCCCGGCCCCAATTCGGGGGCCTACAGCCCGACCAAGGCCGCCGTGATCCAGCTCACCCGGCAGATGGCCATCGAATGGGGCTCGGCCGGCATCCGGGTCAACTCGGTGGCTCCCGGCATCATCGACGACGGCATGTCGGCCCCCGTCCTGGCCGACCCCGAAGTGCGGGCCACCCGCTCGGAACGCACCCCCAGCCGGCGGCTGGGCACCGCCGACGACATTGCCAAGGCGGTGATGTGGCTGTGCTCCGACGACGCCGAATACGTCAACGGTCACAACTTGGTGGTGGACGGCGGTGTGGTTTCCACCGTGCTGGCCGGGATGCCCCGCCCCGCGTCGATCGACGGCGTCGAGGAATGAAGCCGACCCCCACAACCTGATCCAAGGAGAGAAACCGCAATGGCAGAGATCACCCTCACCCGGTTCGACGAGGTGCGCGACGCCTACCGGCAAAAGGGCCTCAAGCAGGCGCTGTATGACGCGGCCGGGGTGATCATGGCCGACACCCTGCTCACTCTGTGGGGTGACGATCACCGCCGTCGTCGCCGGTTGGAGAATCGGCTGTTCCGCCGGGAGACGTTTGAGCACTATGAGCGGGATCTGCTTCCGCTGGCAGTGGATAAGCAGTTGGATCCGGCCGCGGCCCAGGGAAAGGGCGATGTGGTGCCCTTGGCCCGCAGGATCGTGGTCAACCTCACCGCGGCCGCCGCCGGCGTGGACTACTCAGAGGGCACGGCAGAAGAGACCGATCGGCTGTTCTCCTATGCAGTCAAGTTCAGCGAAGGCGCCACTGCGGTTCACAGCACGAGAGACCCCGAGGAGTTGAGAGCCGAGGTGGCCGAGGCGCTGGAGGGCTGGGACAAGGAGTTCTTCGCTCCATCGCTGGACCGCCGCACCGAGCTCTTCGAGCGGTTCAGCGCGGGCGAGATCGAAGAGGACGACCTGCCCAAAGATGTGCTCACGGTGCTGGTCCGCAATCAGGACTCCCTGGATCTGCCTCGAGATGTGGTTCGTCGAGAGGTGGCCTTCTACATGCTGGCCGGAATGCACTCCACGGGAGCAGCAACCACCCACGCCGTTCATGGCGCATTCGGCTGGTTCGACGATTACCCCGAAGACCGAGCCCGCATGATCGAAGATCCGGTGTTCCTCCAGCACTGCGTGCATGAGTCCATGCGACTGCACCCGGCCAGCCCGGTGGCCCGCCGGGAGGCGGTGGAGCCGGTCACGCTGCGCGACGGAACCGAGTTGGCTGTAGGAGACTTCGCGGTGTTCGACCTGTGGTCGGCCAACCGGGACACCGAGGTGTTCGGGGCCGACGCCGACAGTTTCAACCCGCTCCGGAGCATTCGAGACGATGTGCCCCGGTGGGGTCACACCTTCGGCGGAGGACGTCACGCCTGCATCGGCATGGAGCTCGACGGCGGCGTTCCTGCCGATGAGAACACCGGGGCCCCCATCCTTTTGGGAACGGTGGCGCTGATCTTGCGGGGTCTACTGGTGCGCGGTGCCCAGCGGGACCCCGACAATCCCCCTCAGCAAGACCCCAACATCGCCCGGGTCTGGTGGGGCACATACCCCGTGGTGTTCTGATAGGCAGATCACTGATGGGCGGGCGCACTGACGAGCTTGAGGACCGGAGTCTGCGCCCGTTGACCGGGGAATTCTGGGCCGCGGTCGACCGGGCTGAGTTGGTTCGACCGGTGTGCAACGACTGCGGGCAGAGCTTCTTCGTTCCCCAGTTCGCCTGCCCCTACTGCCAGAGCACCAACTGGGACTATCAGCCCAGCAGTGGCCGGGGCCGGGTGTACAGCCACACCACCGTGCATCGGCCCCCCACCCCGGCGTTCACCGCCCCCTATGTGATGGCCGATGTGGACGTGGAGGAGGGGTGGCACCTGCTGACATGGATTGTGGACTGCGAACCCGATCAGGTGGCAATTGACATGCCGGTGAGCGTGAAATTCGTTACCGGCCCCGACGGGCATCGGCTTCCGGCATTTGCCCCTGACGGGGCGGCCCGGTGAACGTCGGCTTGGCGTTCGCCCGCAACGCGGCCCGACATCCCCGCGACCCCGCCATCTTCGGCGAACGGGAGCTTGACAACCGCCAGCTCGACGAGCGCACCAACCGCATCGCCAATGCCCTGTTGGAAGCCCATGGCCTGGGCAAGGGCGACCGGGTGGCCCTGCTGGTGGCCAACCGCCCCGAGGTGGTTGAGGTGCTTGGAGGCATCACCAAAGCCGGCGGCTGCTATGTGGGGTTGAACTTCCGCCTCGGCCCGGTGGAACTGGAGCAGGTGTTCGACAACGCCGACCCAGTGCTGGCCATCACCGATGCCGAGCATCGTGAGCAGCTCGACGGGTTCGACCTGCCGATCATCGACATCGACCGCGATCTGGATGCCCTCGCCGACACCGCCTCGGCGGAACCCCCGGCCACCCTCCATCAGGTGCGCCCGGAAGACGACTTCTGCATCGTGTACACCAGCGGCACCACCGGGCGGCCCAAGGGGGTGTACTTCGACCACGCCCGTGTGCTCCAGCACGCCACCGTGGCCTGCCTGGAATACGAGATCGACCGCCACAGTCGCTATCTCATCCAGATTCCCCACAACTCCAGCGTGAACATCACCATCCTCCCGTGCCTGATCATCGGGGCGGCCCAGGGATTTGTTGACAGCCGCAACTTCGACCCGGTGCGTTACGCCCGCCTGGTGGAAGACCATGGGGTAAGCCACTCGTTTCTGGTGCCCACCCAGCTGATGCGCCTACTCGACCGACTCGACCGTTCCGACGACCGCAAGCTGGGGTCGCTGCGTACGCTGGGCTACGGCTCTTCGCCCATCTCCCCCGATCGCCTGGCCGAGTTGGTGGAGCGCTTCGGCCCGGTGTTCAACCAGCTCTACGGCATGGCCGAGATCGCCTCCATCGGCACCATCCTGCGCAAGGAAGACCATGTGCGGGGCTTGCAGGAGCGGCCCGAGCTGCTGTCGTCGTGCGGGCAGCCGTCGTATGCGGTGGACGTGCGGGTGGTGGACCCCGACGGCCGGGACATCTCGGTAGGGGAGCGGGGTGAGGTGATCTTCGGCGGCCCCCATGTGATGAAGGGCTACTTCCGGGATCCCGAGCGCACCGCCGAGGCATTGCGAGACGGGTGGATGCACAGCGGCGATGTGGCCAAGGTCGACGAGGAGGGCTTCATCTACATCGTCGACCGCATGAAGAACCTCATCATTCGAGGCGGGCTCAACATCGCCCCCACCGAGATCGAGAACGTGCTGTACCGCCATCCCGCCGTGCTGGAGGCATCGGTGATCGGCGTGCCCGACCCCGAGTGGGGCGAGGCCATCGTGGCCGTGGTCGCCCTCAAACAGGGGGCCTCGGCCGACGACCAAGAGTTGCGACTGTGGTGCCGCCAGTCGGAGCTGACATCCATCAAGATCCCCGAGCGGGTGGAGTTCACCGATTCGCTGCCCAAGAACGCGGTGGGAAAGATCGCCAAGGAGGAACTGCGGGACCGTTATTGGGGAGAGGGCCGGCGGGTATGAGCGGCGTCCATCCGCTTCACCGAGTGGCCATCGTCGGGGTGGCGGCCACCGAGATGGCCCGCCAGCTCGACACCACCTCGGCGGAGGTCTCCCTTCGGGCTGCGCTGGCTGCCCTCGACGACGCCGGACTGGGCGTGGCCGATGTCAACGGAGTGGCGGCGCGCTGGGCCGGACCGGGAGGCACCGTGTTCCAGCCCGGCTCCGCCGACTGGGCCGGGGTATTCGGCCAGCCACTGCGCTGGGTGTGCGACACCTACCCCCAGGGAGTTCCCGGCGCGCTGGACGCCGCCGCCGCGGTGGCCGCCGGTTTGTGCGAGACAGCGCTGGTGTTCGGCGGGCAGGCCGGGGTCATGGGCGGGTCGGCGGTGGCCGACTACACCCGGCCCGACAACGAGTTCATCGCCTGCTGGGGTTCGCTCACCGCGGCCCAGTTTGCCCTGGTGGCCCAGGTATACCGGCACCGCCATGCCCCCGACCCCGAACAGTTGGCTGCGATAGCCGCCGCCATCCGCAACGCCGGGTCGGCCAATCCGGCCGCGGTTATGGCAGGACGGGGTCCTTACACTGCCACCGACGTTCTGGCTTCGCCGATGGTGGCCGAGCCGTTCCGCCTGCTTGATCTGTGCCTGGCCACCGAGGGGGCCGCGGCCATGGTGATCACCACCACTGAGCGAGCCCGGGATCTAGCCCAGGCGCCGGTGGCCATCCTTGGCGGGGGATCGGAGTGGCACCGCCAGCAATACGTGAACCCGCCCCGCTACGACGAGGTCTGGGGGTTGGGGGCCGACGCTGCCCGGCGGGCGTTCGACTTGGCCGACCTGAGGCCGCACGACGTGGACGTGTTCGAGCTCTACGACATCAACACCTACGAGGTGGTGCGCCAGTTCGAGATGCTGGGCCTGTGCGCCGAAGGCGAGGGGGCCGAGTACTTGTGGGAGGCGGGCATCGGCACCGACGGCTGCCACCCCCTCAACACCGATGGCGGCCTGCTCAGCTACAGCCACATTGGCTGGGGCGGCCCCACCCTCAAGATCGTGGAGGCTGTGCGGCAGCTGCGAGGCACCGCCGGCCCCGGCCAAGTCCCTAATGCCGAAATCGCTCTCGTCACCGGCGCCGGCTCCGGCGCCCAGTACCACAACGTGATGGTTTTAGGGCGAGGCTAGTTAGTCCGCGGCCCAGTCCAGCTCCGTCTTCATGGCCTCTTCGCCGCGGCGGCCGATGGTCAGCAGGCGGGCGTCGTCGGAGCGTCCGTCGAGCCAGGCCCGGATGGCCCGCATCGATGCCGTGAATGAGCGGACCCGCTCGAAGCGGGCGGCATAAGCCAGGCGCTCCTGGTCCAGACGGTGGCCGTAGTCGGCGGAGTCGTCAATCGAACACCAGCCGGAGAAGCGGCGGGTGAAGGCCACGTCGCACATCGGGTCGCCGGGCCAGGCTCGTTCCCAGTCCAGAATGCCGCCCAATTTGCCCGGTCCGGTCCAGCTCAGGTTGGCAAACCGAAAGTCGCCGTGGCACCACACCGCAGGCTCGTCGCAGTCGGGCCGGTGGGCTCGAAGCCACACCAGCGCGGCCTCGAATTCGGGGTGGCGGTCTGGAGCAGCCCGCTGGTAGACGGCCTCGGTACTGTCCAACTCGGCGTCGTATGCCTCAGCCACGGTCGTCGGAGCCGTCAGATTGTGGAGCTCGCCCAACGCCTGGGCCGCAGCCGCGATGTACTCCGGCTGGCCCTCGGTCACTTCGTTGAGCCGCAGCACTTGCCCCGCCACCCGGGTGTGGACCCCGAACGGCCGCCCGATGGGGTTATTGGCCTCAGATTGTACGGCCAGCACCCGGGGGGCGGGCACCACGCCCTCCATCCGGCGCAGGTTGGCCGCCTCCACCTCCGGGTCGTAGGGGTCTAGAGACCCCCCCGACGGTGCCACCCTCACGATCACGTCGTCCACCCCCAGCGTCACCCACGAAAACCCCCGGCTGAGCCGCTCGACTCGGGGGTGAGGGTTGGCCCCGTCCATCACCTCTGCGACTGCTCTCCCCACTGCGGGTGGCGACAAGTCCACTGAATGAGCGTACCGGGGTGGCACAAGGTCACTTGACCCCAACCACTAGGCCACTTATGCCGCCCAGTAACGTCGCCGGGAGTGTTGGGCGGGCGAGCCAGATGAATTCACAGGCAAACACTGGTCGTGGCCTGGCCGTGGTGGCAGCCAGCATGCTGGCACTGGGTGTCGGGTCAAGCCTGGGCTTCTTCCCCGGCTATTTCGTCGCCGCGGTGCGAGACGACCTCGGCATTTCCCGGGCCCAGGTCGGGCTGCTGGTGAGCCTGCATTTCGGCTGTACTGGATTGGGATCGATTATCGGAGCCCGGATCACCGAGAAGATCGGAACCCGCACCGCAGTTGTTGCCGATCAGTTGATCGTAGCGGTGGCTGCGTGGTCTGCCGCTCTGCTCGATAGCTATGCCGCTTTGATCGGGGCCGCGGTATTCGCCGGTTTCGGCTACGCCCTGACTAACGCGGCCACCAATGAAGCGGTAGCCGCTGCGGTGCCGGAAAGCCGTCGCACGCTGGCGTTGTCGGCCAAGACGTCGGGAGTGCCGACGATGGCACTGATTAGCGCAATCTTGGTGCCCTGGGCTTCCGATCGCTGGAGTTGGAACCTCATTCTCATGATCGGCGGGACCATCGCCGCGGTGAGTGCACTCATCGCCACAGCGGTCATTCCCGACATCCGCTCTTCTCGGCTGCGGGTCCAGCGCCAAGGGTCGGTCCTACCGAAGGGATTCTGGTGGTTCGCAGTATCGGCCTTCTTCTTGGTGGGATCCTCCCAGCCGCTTTTTTCTTGGGCCGTGCCGTACTTGGACGAAGGCCTGGGCACCTCCAAGCCGGTGGCGGGCGCTATCGCCGGAATTGCCGCCGGACTGGGCGCGGTTTGCATGTCGCTGACCGCGTTACGGGCCGACTACCTCGGCCGAACTCGCCGCGTGCCGCTCATCGTCGGGCTGTGCGTGGTGCTGACCGCGTCGCTTCTTATGACCATGAGTGGCCTGACGCTAGGTCTGGCCGTGGCCACCGTCGGGCTATTTGCCGGTTTCATCGTCCAATTGGCGGCCATAGGCATCATGCACGCCGCAGTGGTAGATCGGGTCCCGCAAGCCGTGGCCCGAGCCACCGGCGTCACGATGACCGGCTATTACATGGGCGCGCTGGCCACCCCAGTGAGCTTCGGCGCGTTGGTCGACTGGCTGGGCACTTACACCTGGGCCTGGCTAATCATGGCACTGGGCAGCACCGCAGCTGCCGCCTGCTTCGCCCGCGCCAACCGAGTCGGCGACGTTGTCTCTTGACCGGTGGCCAGGCGACGGCCAAGCTCGCTGACGGGCTCCCCAGGGTGAGGCAATGAGCTACGAGCACGTTTTGGCGCCGGTTGAGATCAATGGGCTGAAGATCAAGAACCGAGTGGTGCGCACCGCGCACGGCACCAACATCGGCCAAGGCCGACTAAACGACGAGTTGATCGCCTACCACGAAGCCCGAGCTGCCGGCGGGTGCGGGCTGACCATCTTGGAAGCGGCGTCGGTCCATCCCACCGACATGGGCACGCTGCGGCTGCACGACGCCTCGGTGGTGGACGACTACCGGCGGCTGATGGGCCGGCTGGCCCCTTACGGCATGACGGTTTTCCAGCAGCTCGGCCATCTCGGCTATGAGGGGGTGACCGCCGATGGCGACCCGCCGTGGTCGGCGTCGGAGTATCCCGGCCCCAGCATTCGCCGCCCGGCCAAGGCTATGACCGCCGACGACATCGCCGAGCTCACCGATGCCTTCGCCCATGCCGCCCGGTGGAGCGTCGAGGGAGGTGTCCACGGGGTGGAGGTCCACATCGCCCACGGTTACCTGCTCCAGCAGTTCATGTCGTCGGCCACCAACCAGCGCACTGACGAATACGGCGGCTCGTGGGAGAACCGCATCCGCCTGGCCCGCGAAGTTGTTGGCGCGGTGCGGACAGCGATCGGTGCCGAGATACCGCTCGGCGTGCGGATCGGATCAGAAGCCGTGGGTGACGGGGGAGTGACAGAGCACGACTGCGCCGAGTTGATGAGGGTGCTGGCCGACGACGGCCTCATCGACTATGTGAACCTCACCTACGGAAGCTGTCTTCGGCCCCACAAGATCATGGGCGGGATGCACGAGCTGCCCGGCTACGAGTTGGAGGCCGCTGCTCCGGTGGTGGCTGCTGTGGATCTGCCCGCCATCGTCACCGGCCGGTTCCGCACCCTGGCCGAGGCCGACCAATTGATCGCCGAAGGGGTGGCCGACATGGTGGGCCTCACCCGAGCCCACATCGCTGACCCTGATCTAGTGGCCAAGAGCGTTGAAGGCCGGGAGGCCGAGGTTCGCCCCTGCATCGCCGGTAACGATGGCTGTGTCGGCGGCCTCAACCGGGGCCGCCTCTCTTGTGCCGTCAACCCCGCAGTGGGCCGCGAACTGGAGTTCCCACGCTTGGAACCGAGCACCCAACCCCGACAGGTTGTGGTTGTCGGCGGCGGACCCGGTGGCATGGAAGCGGCCCGGCGGGCCGCCAAGCAGGGGCATTCCGTCGTGTTGTTCGAGGCCCGCGACAGCCTGGGCGGCGCGGTCCGACAAGCCCAAGAGCTACCCACCCGGGCCTTGCTGGGCGACATCTGCGACTGGCAAGAGCGAGAGCTGTCCCGGCTCGGCGTTGATGTGTGGTTGAACCAAGCCGCCGATGTCGATGCAATCACCGCTGCTCGCCCCCACCTCGTAGTTGTGGCCACCGGTGCCACCGGTGCCGAACTCCCCGACATCAGCACAATGCCCACAGGCGCCACCGCAGTAGTAGACGACCGCTTCGGCGGCTACGAGGCTCTTGGCCTCGCCGAGTGGCTGGCCACCCGAGGCCTAGCCGTAACCGTGACCACCCCCGGCCGCCGAGTAGCCGCCAATGCCCTGCTCGACCTAGTAGTCCAACCCGCCCTAGAGCGCCTGCAAGCCCTAGATGTCAACATTCAAACCAAACTCGACATCCCCCCCGAGGCCGACTTCACCCTCACCGTGGCCAAACACGCCCACGACCCCCTGTCCGCCGGTCTCGCCAACGCCGGCCTCAATGTCCAAGTCATCGGCGACGCCCGCGAACCGGGCACCATCCTCACCGCCATCACCGACGCCCACGGTGTTGAATTCGGCTAGCTACCTCGGCGGAGACCGACGCCAGACCGCAATCGACCCTATTGGAATGAAACGAACTCTGGGGTGGGGGTGAGTTCTAGGACTTGTTGCGGGGTGGCCATGGGGGAGTCTTCGTCGTAGAAGTTCTTCCAGCCCCAATAGAACTGGTCGGCGTCAGGTTCGTTGGTCAGAAAGTTCCAGGTGTTGTACTTGAGATTGAGAGGGCCTTGGCCGTCCATGTGGATCAGCACCGCCAGCTCTGGGGGCGTGTCGATGAGTTCGCGGTCGGTGATCATGGAGAACCGGAATTGGTGGAGGACGAGCAGCTTCTGTGGCAGGGCCTCTTCTCGGACGATCCCGGCCAGCCACTCCACCACCTGATTGATCTCGGCCGCGTCCACTGTGCCGATCTGCTCGAGATGCACCTCGTGGGGCTTGAGCCTCCACTCAGGATCGAGGGCTAACCCCACATGGGGCAGGCGCAGGAACTCCTCGTACATCTTCGCCTGCGTCAGAAAGTCGCTTCGCCCCGACTGAAGGTCCAGCACCACGTACATGTCATTGGCGGCCGCAGCCTCGATCCAAGGCCTGATGTCGTCCTTGAGTGTCCCCACCGAGTAGTCGCCATCGCTGCTGGCGCTGGCCGATGCAACGGTGGCGATGATCTCAAAGGTGGGCAGCACCGCATAACCATCGCCGTCGTAGCCCTGGGAGATGGATCGGAGGCGCTCAACCCCGGCTTCGGGACCCTGTTCCCCCAGCACGCCCAGTGCTGATGTCGCCGGGTGGCCGTACAGGGCCACCAAGCGGCGGTTAATGCCTGAGTCGAACATAAGCAGGCCGCCCCCGGGAATCTCATGGCCCCTGCGGATGACCTCCAACTGCCATAGCGCGTCCTCGCCGAGGTCCGGAGCCACTATCACCTCCGAGGCGTCCAGGATCTTTTGCCTGGTCTGCGGGGAAAGGGCTCTGAGGTCGTCGGTGGCCACGATCACCGTGTTGCCGATTTGGTGGCCTTGGGCCGCCAGCGTCGTGGCCTGCTCGTCGTCGGCCACCACCCACACGCGCTCGACCACCGCCACGGGGGCCGGTGTCGCGGGCGGCTGGTCGACTTCGGGGGGCTTGAGGTTGAAATCGGCATGAACCTCAGGTGCAGAGGACGCCCCCCGGATCGCGGCCACTGCCAAACCGGCGATAGACGAAGGGGTAACAGCATCATTGGCCCCGGTGCCTTGGGCCGTGGGAGACGCAGTGATGGACGCGTGCGTAGTGGTTGAGGCCGTTCCAACCGGCAGGCACGACGTTGCAACCGCAGCCAGCGCAACAACGATGATCCAGTAGGGGCGAAAACGGATTCGCAACTAAGGCTCCTTCAGATTTCATCAGGCCTTGTCGCCAAATCAGCGCAATGCCCGTTTTGAAATCCGCATGCCCTAGCTCGAGTCCGACCTTTCGGACAAGAACCCCCTACAAAGCGGCAGGCAACATGCTAGCGCAACACCAAGTACCTCGGAAGGACAATCGACAAGATTCCCAACGTGAGACTTGCAATCGACTTGAGGGGGACAGGCACCCCTGAACGCTCAGCTGATGCGTGTTATTGCAGCGAGAACGGGGGATAGCGGTCGGTGATGAGCAGAAACGCGTAGGCGTTGACTCGCAGTTGCCAGCGCTCTACGCCGACCACGAAGTCGAAGAGGCCGCGCGGGTAGCGACCGGTAAACATGATCGCGAACCACGCGAACACAACGCTCAGGAAGGCTGCGATGTACAGGAAGAACAGAAGGATGAGGTGCGGGATAGCGAGGAACCATTTGACTAGAGGCATCCAACGCTTCAGATCGCGGGACGCGTCAGGGTAGTCCAAGTCTAGGTGGACGGCTTGTTGCTCGTCGGTTGAGGGGTATTCCTCTCGCAGCAGCCCCATGTAGGCCGTAATTCGGGTTACAAATCTCGTGAGTTCGAGGTTCCAGTCGAACCACCACCGCGGGTACTTGCGGCGAAACAGGAGCATCAGCAAGGTGGGAAGGAACAGGGCGCCAAATAAGGCTTGCAGGCCATCCCAGACGTCGCTACCCCAGCCGCTGGAACTGCTGGTAACTAGCAGGAGCACGATCACAATGGGGATGATCAGAATGATGCGGAATAGCGTCTTTACCCGGCTCAGGCCAGTTTCCGGGTAGTCGATATCCAATCGTGCTGGGTAGCTGGTTCCAGTGCCTTCTGCCATGCTCGAGGTGTCGGACATGGCTGCCTCCAAAAGATATCGGTTGTCGCATACTACCTTACTTCTCGGCGGTGCCCAGGTAGGAGGCTTGGAGGTCGGGGTGGGCCAGAAGGTTGTCGGCGGTGTCGTCGAGCACCACCTCCCCTGAGGTGGGCTTGAGTATTCCCAGAAGGTGCCCGCTTCGGCCAGTCGCTGCCTTGGCGGTGGCAGGTGTAAGAAGTTCGCCGGTCTATTTCGCCACCAGGTCGGGGCCGACGTCGTCGAAGCGGCGCCTGCCCACCAGGGCCAATGTGCGGTCGATGTCGGCGCGATAGATGTCGAGCATTCGGGCCACTCCGGCCTCGCCGGCTGCGGCCAAACCCCAGAACCAGCTTCGCCCGCCCATCGCGGCTTGGGCGCCCAAGGCTCGGGCCTTCACCACGTCGGACCCCCGCTGGCAACCGCCGTCCACCAGCACCTCGGCCCTGTCGCCCACCGCCTCGGCGATCTGGGGGAGCACGGCGAACGCCCCCGGCACCGAGTCGAGCTGGCGCCCGCCGTGGTTCGACACGATCACGCCGTCAGCGCCCCATTTCACTGCGGCCTCGGCGTCGGCCACAGAGATCACTCCCTTAATGAGCAGCGGGCCGTCCCACTCCCGCCGCAGCCACGCCAGGTCGTCCCAAGTACGGGAAGGGTCGGCCAGCTCTCGGTCCACGTAGGCCCCGATGGCGCTGGCGTCATCGCCGATGCCCAGTTCCACCAGGCTGCCGAAGGTGATGTCGGGGCCGGTCACCAGTTGGCGCAGCCACCGCAGCCGCCGGGCTGTGTCCAGCGCGCTGTTCAAACGGATGCGAGGGGGAAGCGACATTCCATTGCGCAGGTCGCGCTCTCGCTTGCCCACCACCGGCACGTCCACCGTCAACACCAATGCCTCATAGCCTGCGTCTCGGGCCCGATTCACCAGCGACTGCACCACCTCGGGGCTCTTCCACAGATAGAGCTGGAACCACCGCCGGCAGTTGGGCGCCGCTGCGGCTATGTCCTCCAGTGAGTAGCCCGATCCAGTGCTCACCGCGAACACGGTGCCCGCGGCAGCAGCCGCCCGGGCTGCGGCCAGCTCACCCTCGCGATGCACCAGCGTGGCCAGCCCGGCCGGGGCCAGCAGGAATGGCAGCGATACCGGCCGGCCCAGCACGGTGGTGGACACGTCCCGGTTTGCCACATTCACCAGATAGTTCGGGGCCAGCTCCACCTTGTCGATGGCAGACCGGTTGGCGGCGATGGTCAACTCGCCCTCGGCACCGCCCTCCACGAACTCGAACACCATCTTGGGCAGCCGCCGCCGGGCGGCCTCCCGGAAGTCGGCGTAGGTGTGCCACCGGGCCGCCCCCTTGGGGGCTCGGGCCAGCATCCGGCTCAGCTCTCGCAGCTTCATCGTCTCATCACCCTCCAGACATTGCCGCGGCCAACAGCCGGGTCACGGCCCGCAGCGTGGGCACTTCGAGTTGATGGCCGTCGGCAATCTCCACCAGGTCGCCGAACACGGCCTGCACTTCGAAGGGCCGCCCCCGGTCGATGCTCTGCAGGATGGAAACCCGAACCTCGGTCTCCCCGGCCGCCTCCATGCCCTCGCCCACGGCTCGGAGGCGCTGATGGGCCTCAGCCCGGCTCTCCTGGGTAAGCGCCCGGATCTGGAATGGCCCGTGCCCGTCGATTAGCTCCACGCCTTCTGCCGCGGCGATGGCTGCTCCTTCGCAAGCCAGGTCGTAGAACACGTCACGGGTCTCCGGCAACAAGAAAATTCGGTGGTACACCAGCCGGGTCAGGCCCACCACTCCCATGGCCGCGGCGGCCAGCACCCCTTTGGACCACAGCGCGGGGGCGATGTCGTCGTGGACCTCCAGCTTGCGTCCCGGCAAGGCCGCAGCGATGGCCGCCGCCGTGCCCGGCGTGGTGCTCGACAGGTCGCCCAGCAAGGTGGGGCCGTCAAATGAGTGAGAAGCATGGCCGGGCTCACCCAGCGTGCCGCCCACCAACGACACGCAGCCCACAGCGGCGGCTCCGAATCGGGCCGCTAGCGGCTCGGCTTGGCGCACCCCGTTCTGCACCGAGAAGGCGGCTTGGGCCAAACCCCGGTAGCCGTCCAACAGCTCAGCGTTGTCAAATGCCTTGCTGGCCAACAGCAAGATGTCGCAGTCGCCCGCTTGGGCCGGGTTGGTGATCGCTCTGATGGCCACCGGTGCCTGGTCGTCGATCCTCAGCCCGCTCCGATTCACCGCTTCGGCGTGAGCCGGTCGGGCTACCAGGGTCACATCGGCACCTGCTTCGGCGAACCATGCGCCGTACACCGATCCCAGCGCTCCGGCCCCCAGCACAACCACTGTCGTCATTGATGCTGCCCACGATTGGGGCCGTAATCAGACACCCCGGAGGTCTCACACTGGCGCTGTCCCATTGATGCCGTACTCTAGGGGCCATGAGCACTACCGAGAGCGAAGCCAGAGAGATTGTGAACGACATTGTGTTGGCTTGTCGGGCCTTGACCGTGAGGGGGTGCGACACCGGCATCGGCGGCCATGTCAGCGTGCGGGTACCCGGCGAGGACGCCTTCTGGATCAACGCCTTCGACCGGACGCTGGGCGAGATCACCGCCGACGACGTAATGAAGCTCGACTACGAGGGCAACCTGCTGGAGGGCAACCGGGAGGTGAGCCTGGGCTTCGAGTTCCATGCCGGGGTGTATCAGAACCGCAACGAAGTGAACGCCATCGTTCATAGTCACGGCCGATGGATCACCGCGCTGGCCTCCTTGGCCCGCCCGTTGAAGATGCGTCACAACCTTTGCTGCATCTTCCACGACGACCAGGTGCTCAGCCCCGACGACCGCTTCGAATCCATCGGGCCGGCCATCGAGACCAACCACACCGTGATCATCCCCTGGCACGGGGCCATCTGCGTGGGACCCACCCTGGCCCGGGCCGCCGCCCTTCACGCCACCCTGGAAGACCAGGCCCAGCTCGACGTGCTCCTTGAGCCCACCGACGCCCCCGAGATTCCCGAGCACTTACGGCTCGGGCTGAAGAAGCTGGTGGACGACCAGGCTGGCTACCTAGAGCAGACCTGGACCCTCATGCGCCGCCAAGGCCAGCGCCACCTGGAGGCCCACCCCACCGGCTAAGCGCGGTTAGCTTCGGCTAGGCCAAGTCAGCCATCGAGGCCAGCTCGTAGGGCTGGCTCATCAACCATTCTTTCCAACGATCAGTGCCGAACAGCTCGTACTCGTCGGTGCGCACATGAAAGGAGTCGGGCTCGATCACCTCTATCTCGGCGCCACCGGGCGCGTTGGGGTGAAAGGCGCAGAACACCAAGTTCTCTTCCAGGCTGCCAAGCATCTCCTGATATGCGGCCGGCTCCTGCGGCGCCCGAGAAAAATCAGTCTCCAGCACAACGTCAAACACCGGCATCCCTGCCGCTCGGGCATCCGCGGCGGCGGACCTGATGGCCTCGTCTGCGGCTTGGGCCTCTGATGGGCTGGCCACATGGCGTCGGGGGCCATAGGCGGCCAGAGAATCAGTAATGAGCACCGGCACCCCGTAGTCGATGCCCACCGCCACGTAGCGGTCGCACCACTCCGGGGCCAGCGCCGAGCCCATGTGGGCATCCAGGTGGGTCACGTTGACCCCAAACGCCAGCGCTCGGTCGATCTGGGCCCGCCACTCCTGCTCCACCGCGTCGGGGTGGGCGTTGCGTCGCACCTCTGCCACAGTGCGCCACAAGAATCCGTGCTCGTCGACCAGCCCCGACGAAGGACCCGCCGTGCTCACCGGACCCCAGCGATAGCAGGCTTTCTCTGCGTTGAGCGTGAGGTGGATGCCGCAGTCGAGGGTGTCATCCCCAGCCGCAGCCTCGGCGATCTCGGTGAACCACGGGCACGGCACCATCACCGAGCCGGAGGTGATGGTGCCGAAGTGCGACAGCTCGATAAAGGCCTGGTTGGCACCGTGGCACATCCCCACGTCATCGGCGTGGATCACCAGTCGAGTCACAATTTCGAAACTAGTCCGCTTACCATCTTGCTGTGGCTTTGAGTCATTTCTCCCCCGACGCCGATCCGGTCGAGGTGAGCGACCATCTCCGTCGCTACGGCTACGCCATCGTCGACGACGTGGCCGATGCGGCCACCATGGACCGGCTCGAAACCGAGGCCATGCCCTACATCGAGACCTCCGACGCCGGCCGCGATGAGTACGACGGCCGGTTCACCCGTCGCACCGGCGCCCTAATAGCCCGCTGTCCCACGGCACGCGAATTGATCATGCACCCCGTGGCGGTCGGCACCGTCGGCCATTTCCTCAGCCATGTGAGCGCCGTGCAGCTCCACCTCACCCAGATCATCTCGGTGGAACCGGGAGAGACCCGCCAGAAACTGCATCGCGACGAGATGGCCTTCGACTTCTTCCCGTTCGGGGCCGACTATCACGTGCAGTGCAACACCATGTGGGCGCTCACCGACTTCACCTCGGCCAACGGCGCCACCCACATATTGGCCGGCAGCTCAGGTGTGGGCGACGACGAGGCCCTCAACTTGCCCGATGCCCAGGCCGAGATGGGCCGGGGCAGCGTGCTGTTCTACGACGGCAAGGTGCTCCACGGCGCCGGGGCCAACACCAGCAGCGCCGTGCGCCGGGGGGTGAACATCACCTACGCCGTGGGCTGGGTGCGCCAAGAGGAGAACCAGTATCTGGCCTGCCCGCCCGAGATCGCCCGCACCCTAGACGACGATCTGCTGAGAATGATGGGCTACACCCAGGGGGCTTTCGCCCTGGGCTATGTGGGCGACCAGACCGACCCCTTGGCCGCACTGCGAGGAGGTACCGCCAAGGCCAAGACCATCGGCGCCGTGGCCCAAGACAACGAAAACGCTCGCCAGTTCGTCACCGATATCGACGACTTGGGTCGCTAGCGGCAATTCCCAGGCCATCGGCTACCGTGCCGCCATGGCTTTGATCACCGACCCCTTCCATACCGGCATCGTCGTCGCTGATGTTGAGGAGTCCATGGCCCACATCTCGGCAGCCACCGGCCTCACCTGGCATTCCCTGCAATCCCTCGACCTCGACCTGCTGATAGACGGTGAGGTGGTGTCCACCAGCGTGCAGTTCTCCTACACGGTGGAGGGCCCGGTGCAGCTCGAGCTGGCCGCCGGCCCCAAAGGATCTTTCTGGGATTTCGATCTCTACGGGGGGCTCAACCACATGGGCTACTGGACCGAAGACCTCCACGCCGACATCGCCGCGCTCCAGGCCGGGGGGTGCGAGCTGATCTACGGCGGTGCCAGCGAAGACGGTGGGCTTCAGGGGTTTGCCTTTCTGGTTCCCCCCACCACCGGCCTGCGGATCGAGCTCATCGATGTGGCCATGCGCCCCGCATTCGACAACTGGTTCGCGGGCGGGGAATTCGGCTGATCGCCCTCTGTCTGATCCCATTCAGAGGGCCTCAAGGCGATGACCGCTACGCTGGACAGTGTGACCGCTCCGGCCGCGTTCGATCAGATCCCCGTGGTGGATCTCGGCCCCCTGTCGGGTACCCGGGCCGAGCGCGAGGCCCTGGCCGAGGAGCTGTGCCGGATCTGCCACGAGGTCGGCTTCCTGCTGGTGGTGAACCATGGGGTGTCCGACGACCTGAGCGGCAACATCTTCGCCATGCTGCGGAAGTTCTTCGCCTTCTCCGAAGAGCAGAAGAAGTTGATCGACAAGCGGCGCTCCCGCCACTTCCGGGGCTGGGAGCCGGAGGGGGCCGAATACACCAACAATCGCCCCGACATCCGAGAGCAGATCGACTGGTGGACCGAGTGGCCTGCCGAGCCCAAAGACGTCGAGCCCTACTACCTGCGCCTGCTGGGCCCCAACCAGTGGCTTCCCGATGGGCTCCTCCCCGGCCATAGAGACCTCACCAACCAGTGGTTCGACGAGCTGGGGGGCTTGGCCAACCGCCTCTTGGGGGCGCTCTCGCTGGGGCTGGGGCTGGGAGAGGATTACCTGGAGCGGTCGTTCGGAACCCAGACCATGTCGCTGGCCAAGTTCATCCACTATCCCCCCACTCCCGAAGGTGAGGCCGGTGTCAACGCCCACCGAGACACTGGGTTCTTGACCGTGCTGGATCCCGGCCCCACCGCCGGGCTGCAAGTGCAGAACCAAAATGGCCAGTGGATCGACGTGCCCTCGGTGGAGGGGTCGTACGTGATCAACCTGGGCGAGACGCTCCAGGCCATGACCGGCAACTACCTGGTGGCCACCGCCCACCAGGTGATCACCACCGAAGAGCGCTACTCGGCAGGCTACTTCCACGGCCCGTCGCTCGATGTGGCCCTAACCACGCTGCCGCTCGAAGAGAAATTCGCCGCCGCCGTAGCCGCCAGCCCCCACCACAACAGCGCCGGGTTCATGGCCAGCATTGCCGAGACCCAGGCCGGTGTGGCCGACATGTCCAGCTCCTACCGCCCCTCCACCTACGGCGAGCAGCTCTGGAACTACTTCTCCCGCAGCTACCCCGAAAACGTCGCCGCCCACTACGGCTAGTACTTTCAGGTAATTACAGCTATAGCCACTAGCTATGGCTATGATTTACTTCACGAGTCGTTGGGGAGGTCACCTCATGGCAGCAAAACAGCGGACCATTCCGGCTGGAGAGTTCAAGAACCGGTGCCTGGCCCTGATGGATGAGGTGAACGAGACCGGCGAGGAGATCGTGATCACCAAGCACGGCAAACCGGTGTCGCTCCTGATTCCGGTGAAGGAGCGGAAGCCAATATTCGGGATGTTCAAGGATCAGATCAAGATCACCGGCGACATTATGTCTCCCGCTATCCCTCTTGAGGATTGGGAGGCCATCAGCAATCCCGACCGGGTGCTAAATCCTGAACTCCCAATTCGCGAGTGATCCTTCTCGACACCCACACCATCTTGTGGTCGACGACGGATTCGCATCTCCTAGGAGATCGATTCAGGGCCACGCTCGAAACAGCATGGGATGCTGGCTCTGTGGCTGCTTCGTCATTCGTGTTCTGGGAGCTCGCCCTATTGCAGGCGAAAGGAGTACTGGAAATGGCCCAGCCTCCACGGCAAATCAGGGACAAACTGCTAGCGAACGGCCTGACCATTATCCCGGTGGACGACGAAATCGCCATTCGGTCTGTTGAGCTTGGCGCGGCGGGATTCCATTCCGATCCCGCCGATCGGATCATTACCGCCACAGCCATCGTCGGCGGCTACCAGCTGGCCACTGCCGATCGTGCGATCACCGATTGGGCCAACCGAACCAGGCTTGTCTCAATTCTCGACCCCAAGAATTGACGAAGCTCTGAATTCACCGTCTTTAGGGCGGTTCGGGGGGTTGCTGCCAGGGGGGTTTGAGGTAGGGGCGGTTGGTGTCGGGGTGGTGTTCGACTGTCCAGTCGCGGTGGTGGGCTTTGTGGTGGCAGGAGTGGCAGAGCAGCACGAGGTTGTCTTGCTGGGTGGGGCCTCCGTGTTGCCATTCGATGACGTGGTGGGGCACGCACCACTCGGGCTCGGTCCCGCAGCCGATGCAGCCTTGGTCTCTGGCGGTGATGGCGGCTCGGAGTTGGGGGCTGGGGTGGCGTTGGCGGCCCAGTGAGAGGCATTGGAGGTCGGCATCGAAAATGCCGGTGAGGATTTCGGCGTCGCAGGCCAGCTTGCGGAACTCGTCTTGGGGAATCGGTGTGCCATCGGCCAGGCGGGGGTTGCCGAGTTGGCGGTCTATGGCGTCGTAGTCGGCGAGGATCAGCAAGCTGGTCGGCTGGGGCTGATCGCCAGCTTCGCATCTGTGGTTCTAGTCAACAGCTCCGCGATTGCATCAGCCCGCCGATGGCGGGCGTCAAGGCGCTCTCGGCCGGTGGTGGCGTGCCAGGCCATGTCGGTCTTGTGGTTCAGCGCGGCTCGGATGCGCTGTGCGGTGACAGGGTCGAACAGGGCGAACAGGCGCCACATGCCGTCGTCTTGTTCGGTGAAGCTGGCCATGCGGGCCTTCCGCTGGCGCTCAAAGCGCTTGGAGCCGTCATTATCGCCAGCCATTTCGTCTTGGTGCTCGCGAACGGTGCGCCTTAGCTGCTCAGGCGTCTGGGTCTCGGCGGCCTCGACCATCTTGGGCTCGTCTATCGGGCCCGCCTGGGCGGCCGCCCCGAGGATGCGGGCATGCTCGGTGGTGATCCGGCTGTCGGCCAGCGCCCCTCGAGTAGTCGGCAGCGATTCAAGCTGCTCGGCCTCGCGCATGGTTCGCTGGGCCTGCTGGCCCGACTGGCGCAACTCGGACTTCAGAATGTTGGCCGTGTCATAGGGGGTGGTGCGCCGCTTCTTCTCCGCCACCGCCTCGGCCAAGAACCCGTCCAACTGGTTGCGGGACCGCCCTATCAGACGCAGCCGCAAGTCCAGGGAAGCGTCGTCCAACCCGGTGATGTCCACCGCATCAACATGCACGCCAACCCTGGCGTTTCCCCTGGTCAAAGCCCCAGATACCATGCCTACCAGTCTACCGACACCAGTGACGGTATCTCTGTGGCTCACATCCAAGCTTGTATCTGCTACACAATGTCGTCATTACATTGCGAGCACTTGAGACGTTTCGGGCAGCGGCAAGGCCTGGTAGATGGATGACTTCCTCGTAGACCGGGATCCCACAACTTGGTCGGCACCGGCAGGGTTTCCGTCATCACTGACGCCGGCGGGGGTGTTTGTTCAGGATGCTCCAAGCGGGTTGGAGGTGACGCTGGTTCGAGCGTCTAGTAAGCCCAGGACAGCGGAACTGCGTGATGGGTGGTCAAAGCGGCGGGCCGGGCGGGCCAGCCCGGTGCTGCTGGTGGCGTTCTATCCCACTGCTGAAGGTCAGCTGGTTTCCTTGTGCGGCCCGGTGGGGGAGCCGCCGGTGGTGCACCACGACCTCGAAGTGTCGCAGGCCGAGCGCCTGTCTGAGGTGGCGTTGAGCGAGCCCAGCCACCATGCTGCCACCCGGTTCCTGTTGGCGGCCATGCCCGAGCTGGAGTCGCCTTTCCCCGGACTCCGCAACGTTGGCCTGTTGGCCACTCAAGAACTGAGGGCTGGCGTACCCGATCGAACAGACTGGCCAACCGCTAGCCATAAGTCATTGGCGCTTCTTGGGCGTCGAGGCCGACGACTGGTAGAGGGCTTGGGCTTTCACATCCAGACGCTGGCCACCAATGCCTCTATGCTCACCATTGACGGCCGCAATCATGCCGTGGCCGTGTTTTGCGACGAGGACGAGCCCTTCGAGGCGCCCTCGAACCGGTTCGACAACACCTCCCCGGTGTCGAGGGCTCTGGCTCTGGCCGACCAGCACCGGGTGGACTGGGTGATTCTCACCCGGTCGTCGGAGATCCGCCTCTACGCCGCCCGTCCCGACACCGGTGTGGGCCGCAAGGGTCGGGCCGAGACGTTCGTGGAGCTGAACCTGTCGCTCGTTCCCGATGAGTTGGCCGGCTACCTGCACCTGCTGTTCTCAGCCGATGCGCTGGCCGACAATGGCACCCTCGATCAGATACTCGAGCACTCGGCCGATTTCGTCGCCGAACTGGCCGTTCGGCTTCGAGAGCGGGTGTACCACCAGACGGTTCCGGCACTGGCCAACGCGGTGGCCGCCCGGCGGTCTCGTGATCGACACGGAGACGACTTGGGCGAAGGCGATCAGGCCGACGCCTACGAGCAGGTGATGGTGATCTTGTTCCGGCTGCTGTTCGTGGCCTACGCCGAGGACAAAGACCTGCTGCCCTATCGCACCAACGGGCGCTACGCCGACCACTCGCTGTCACATATAGCCCGGCTGCTGGCCGATGATCGCCGCCTGGAACGTGCCGACTATGACGAGCAGGCCACTGATCTGTGGGACGACGTAAACCAGCTTTGGGATGCAGTCAACCACGGCAATGCCGACTGGGGCGTGCCCGCCTACAACGGTGGCTTGTTCTCCGCCGATCCCGAGGTGAGTCCGTCGGGAGCGGCCATCGCCCATATCAGTCTGACTAACGCCGAGTTCGGTCCTGCTCTCTCCGCGGTATTGGTGGACCAGAGCCCCGAGGGGGTGGGGCCAGTGGACTTCCGCTCGCTGTCCGTGCGGGAGTTCGGCACCATCTACGAGGGCCTCTTGGAGTCGAAGCTGTCAGTGGCCCAAGACGATCTGGCCATCAAGACCATCAAGGGCAAAGAGCAGTACGTGCCCGCGGCCGGAGACGACGAAGTGGTAGTGGAGGCAGGTGCGGTGTACTTCCACAACCGCTCTGGGGTGCGCAAGGCCACGGGCTCCTACTTCACCAAGCCGTTCGCCGTCGAACATCTGCTCGACAACGCATTGGAGCCCGCCCTCGATGACCATATCGCCCGGCTCGACGACCTGCGAGAGCGAGGCGACGACGCCGCGGTGGCCGAGGCCTTCTTCGACTTCCGCTGCGCCGACATCGCCATGGGCTCGGCCCACTTCCTGGTGGCCGCCGTCGACCGCATCGAGGCCCGCCTATCGGCCTGGCTCACCCTCCATCCCGTTGCCGCCGTGACCGCAGAACTGAACCGTCTGCGCACCACCGCCCTCGAAGCTCTGGGCGATCTGGCCGACGGGGTGCCGAT
Organism: Acidimicrobiia bacterium; assembly: GCA_022826705.1. Taxonomy (GTDB): domain Bacteria; phylum Actinomycetota; class Acidimicrobiia; order Acidimicrobiales; family Bin134; genus Poriferisocius. The sequence goes on from JAJDUJ010000029.1 coordinate 26,322, forward strand.
CGAATCCGGTTCCCTACTGCGCCGCCAAGTGGCCCGCCACTGCGTCTACGGCGTGGACAAGAACCGAGTAGCCGTCGAGCTCGCCCGTCTCGCCATCTGGGTCCACACCTTCGTCCCCGGCCTCCCCCTGTCGTTCCTAGACCACAACCTGGTCCAAGGCGACAGCCTGACCGGGGTGACGTCTGTGGACGATGCCGCCGCAGCGGTTGCGCCGAAGGGGAGCAAGGACGGGGCATCGCTGTTTGTTCATCAGTTGGAGAGTCTCTTGGAAGCCTGCCAAGCGCCCCTGGCTCGACTCGGGCGGCTCAACGACGCAGACAAGGCCGAGATCGAAGCAGCCCGAACCGCCCACGCCCAGACCCGTGAGGCTGTCTTACCGGCCGAAGCCGTTTTCGATGTGGCCACCGCAGTGCGTGCGGGGGCCATTGAAATACACAAGGACTTCGACTTCAGCCCAGAGAAGGTGGCATCCCTAGCCGAACAGTCAGCCGTGCGTGCCGCGGTGGAGCGGATGACCCCGGTCCACTATCCGACGGTGTGGCCAGAAGTGTTCGCTCGGACCGAGCGAAGCGGCTTCGACTGCCTGCTGGGCAATCCCCCTTGGGAGAAAGTAGTGGTGGACAGGGAAGTCTGGTGGGGGATGCACCTACCGGGCGTCCGGTCGCTGCCAGTGGCGAAGCGGCGAGCCCGCATCGATGCTCTAGAGGCACAGCGGCCAGACCTAGCTGAAGAGTTCGAAAGCGAAAGGGAGCGGGCCGAAGCGCTCAAACTGGTACTGCGAGCCACGTTCCCCAACCTCGGGTCAGGGCAAACCGACCTCTACAAAGCGTTCTCCTGGGCCAACCTCGCCTTGTGCCGAGAAGGAGGCAAGATCGGTATGGTGCTGCCTCGGTCCGCGGTATCTGACGCTGGCATGGCCAACTGGCGAACCGAGATCGTCGGTGCTCCTATCAATGACGCAACTAAGCGCAGGGGGGGGGTACCCAGCCCGATGCGGCTATCGGTGGCCACGGTCATCAACCACAAGGGCTGGGTGTTCGAGGGGGTCCACAACTCCTACACGGTGGCGCTGGTGGCGGTCACCCGGTCTTCTCCGTCGTCACCTGCCTCAACACCAAGCATTGGGCGTTCGACGGGGTCGACGGCCGCTACACCGTCGCGCTCGTCGCCGTCCGCAAGCTCAGCCCCCGAGCCGAGCCAAGGGGGTGGCTTTGAGGGCGACCCAGATGAGCCGCATGTAGCCATCTACCCCGGCCCGGCGAGTTCGCCAGCCCATTTCCACACCATGGTGGACGGGAAACCGGAACTTGTGCCGGTATCGGAGTTCACCCGGTGGTCAAACACGGCGGCCTTCCCCCAGATTCCAACACGACCCGCCTTCCGCGTCTGGCGCAAGATCAAACAGCATCCTCGCTTCGACGGCGCCGACGTATCTGATCCCGCTGACTCTCTCTCTCTCTCTCTCTCTCGGAAAGCCGCGGAACTGGCGCTTCCGACCGGTTCAGGGCGACCTCAACGCGACCAACGACCGCCACCGGTTCTGGAACGACGACGGACGTGGCGCTTCCGGGCAGTGGCCGAGTTCCACGCGACGCACGACCGGAGCAGGTTCGTGAACGACGATGGCGCTTCCGCCCAGTTCGAGAATTCGACGCGACGCACGACCGGAGCAGGTTCGTGAACGACGATGGCGCTTCCGCCCAGGAGCAGCGGCCATGAGTGAGGCATGGCCAGTGTACAAGGGCACGTCGTTCAACCTTTGGGAGCCCGACACCGGCATCTATTACGACAGCGCAGACGCAGAGAGCATGATCGCTCATTTGCATGAGAAGCGGCTGTCGCAGCGTCGTACCCATTCATCGGCGTTCGCCCAACAAGACCAATCGGTCACCGACGATCCAGCAACGCTGCCTTGTCGGCATCCGCGTATCGCATTGCGAAATGTGACTAACCCCACGAATACACGCACGCTTCTTGCCGCACTGGTTCCCGGTGATCGGGTGATTGTGCATCACGCCCCCTATCTGCTGCGTACTGCGGGTTCGGCTGCTGACGAGGCGTTTGTTCTTGGTGTTCTGTGCTCAATGCCCTGTGACTGGCAGGCCCGGCGGACTGTCGAGTTGAACCTGACGTTTGAACAGCTCAACTTACTGTCCATTCCCGATCCTGGAAGAGGGCATCCCGTTCGCGACCGAGTAGCAGAAATCGCTGCCCTACTAGCTGCCCAAGACGACCGGTTCTCTGGATGGGCCGCTGAAGTAGGCGTGCCTGTCGGCACTGTTGACGCGGGGGGGGGGGCTTGGCTGCTAGCCGAATTAGACGCCTGTGTCGCCTATCTCTACGGCTTAGACGAGGACGACATCACGGTGGTGTACGACACATTCGGTCGTCCGGGACAGTGGGATGAACGACGCGACGCCGTCCTCTCCTGCTTCCGCCGAATCGGGGATTCATGGACCTGAAGATGCCGCGTCTGAGTTCAACGAGATTTGGCCGGTCTACAAGGGCACCTCGTTCAATCTCTGGGAGCCGGACACAGGTGTCTACTACGACAGCGCGGATGCTCAGACCATGATTACTCATCTTCAGGAGAAGCGACTGTCGCAACGCCGCACCCGGACGTCTGCATTTGCTGAGCAGGACGAATCAGTTGCTGATGACCCTGCAACGCTGCCCTGCTTGAATCCCAGGATCGCATTTAGGGATGTTGCCCGATCGACAGATACACGAACGCTCATAGCTGCTCTTATTCCCGGTGTCCGGGTAATTGTGCATCAGGCGCCCTACTTGCTTCGCACTCTTGGTGCAGGCAGGGATGAGGCGTACTTGCTCGGTGTCCTGAGTTCAATGCCTTGCGACTGGCAGTCCCGGCGCACTGTCGAACTGCACATGACCTTTGAGCAGTTTGGTCTGTTGTCCATTCCCGACCCCGGAGAGGGTCATCCTGTCAGGGACCGAGTCGTGGAAATCGCCGGCCGCCTGGCTGCGGTGGACGAGCGGTTCGCGGAATGGGCGGCAGAGGTGGGGGTGCCGGTGGGGTCGGCCAATGACGAGACGGCCAAACAAGACCTCATCTGTGAGCTCGACGCCTGCGTCGCCCACCTCTACGGCCTCGACGAAGACGACTTGGCCGTGGTCTACGAAACCTTCAGCGAAACCGTTGACTACTCCGACCGCCACGCCGCCGTCCGCACCCATTTCAGGAAGCTGCATGACTGCGGTTGAGAAGCCCGAGTTGGCCGTTAACCGGGGCCAGGACACGGTGGCGGGAGCGCTGAACGGGTTCATTTCCCATGCCGCAACCGGGTTTGTGGGCGGGGCCTGTTTGGATGTGGCCACTGCCTATTTCAACGTGGGCGGCTACTCGCTGCTGGCCGATTCGCTGGATCAGGTCACTGGCGTGCGGCTGTTGCTGGGAGCGGAGCCGACCCCTCCGGAGAGCCGCCGGCGGGCGCTGCGGACTGAATCGGCCAATCCCCAGCGGGCGATCCGGGCTCGGCTGCGCCAGGCGCTTGAGGGCCACGAGCAGAACCTTGTGGTTGAGCGAGACCACTTGGGGTTCACGTTTGAGGTTGATGCCTCCACTCGCCGGCTGGTGAAGTGGCTGCGCTCGGAGAATGTTAAAGTGCGCCGTCTGGAGGGGCGGTTCTTGCACGGCAAGGCGTTCTTGGTGGGGAACCGCTCCCATGGGGTGGTGGCCGGTTCGTCCAATTTCACCTATGCGGGGTTGGCCACCAACTTGGAGCTGAACCTGGGCAACTACTCGCCCCATGTGGTGGGTCAGGTGCGCGACTGGTTCGAGGAACTGTGGGCCGAGGCCGCGGAATACGACTTGGCCTCGCTGTTCGAGGCCCGATTCGAGCCTCACTCCCCTCAGCTCGTGTATCTGCGAATGCTGTGGGAGTTCTACGGCGAGGAACTCGAGGCCGAGGCCGCCGCCGAAGGCGCGCCGCAGATTCACCTCACCAATTTCCAATCAGACGGGCTGTGGCGGGCCCGGCGCATCTTGGACGAGCGCAACGGGGTCCTCATTGCTGACGAGGTCGGCCTGGGGAAGACGTTCTTGGCCGGAGAGTTGATCCGGGAGGCGGTGCAGGATCGTCGTCAACGGGTGTTGGTGATCACCCCTGCCACGCTGCGCGACGGGCCGTGGCGGGCATTCGTTCATGAGCACTTGTTGGCGGTGGAGCTCGTGTCGTACGAGGAGCTGATGGCCGACAGCCGCCTAAACCCCGAGCACACAACTGCCATCAAGCTGAAAGCTGCCATCAACGAATACGCCATGGTGGTGATCGACGAGGCCCACAACCTACGCAATCCTGGCACCCAGCGGGCTCACGCGCTGCGCCAGCTGTTGGCAGGATCGCCTCCCAAGGAGCTGGTGATGCTCACCGCTACTCCGGTGAATAACAGCCTGTGGGACTTGTATCACCTGCTGGGCTACTTCTTACGCAGCGATGCTGTGTTTGCCGATGCTGGCATTCGCTCTCTGCGCGACCACTTCGCCAAAGCGATGGCTCTCAACCCCGACGACCTCACCCCCGAGCATTTGTTCGACGTGCTGGACGCGGTGGCGGTCCGCCGAACCAGGTCGTTTGTCAAGCGCTTCTACCCCAATGACACCATCAAGGTCGGCGGGCAAGAACGGCAGATCGTCTTCCCCACTCCCCGGGTCCACAAGGTGGACTACAACCTCGACGAGGTGATGCCCGGTTTCTTCGACCGGTTTGCCGATGCGCTCGATCCCGACGCCAGCGTCGAAGATCCCGGCGTGCTCACGATGGCTCGGTATTCGCCATCGCAGTTTCGTTTAGACCATGAGGAAGATGCTTACGAGAAACAGCTTGCCGGGCTGTTGCGATCTGGATTGCTGAAGCGTTTCGAGTCTTCGCCCTATGCCTTTGCCGAGACCTGTGAGCGAATGGCCAAGAGCCATGACACCTTTCTGTCGCTGCTCGACAACGGCCGGGTAGCCACTGGCGACGCTTTGGCTGACTGGATCGCCACCGACTCCGACGAGATGGACGAAGATCAGGTCGACACCTTCCTGGGCGGAATCGTCGGGGTGTCCGATGACGCGGCCGAGTACGACCTCGAACATCTCCGAGAATACGTGGACCGAGATCGAGACCTGCTGAGGTCGTTCGTTGCCGAGGCCCGCACCGTCACCCGCGCAGATGATCCCAACCTGAACGCCTTGGTTGAAGAGCTGGCCCAGATCTCCGCCGATGCCGCTGCTGAAGGTATCGGCCCCGACGACGTGCGCGATCGGGGCAAGGTATTGATCTTCAGCTATTACGCCGACACCGTCGCCTGGGTTTTTGAGCATCTGGTTTCCACTGTTGAAGCCGATGAGCGCCTGGCTCCCTATCGAGGTCGCATCGCCTCGCTAGCGGGCAACTCCGGCTCGGGGAGCAAGGAGCGAGTGCTGTGGGGGTTCGCCCCCAAGACCACCGATGCCCCCGAGGGCGCCGATGAAGACCTGTTCGACATCGTGGTGGCCACCGACGTGCTGGCCGAGGGGGTTAACCTCCAGCAGGCCCGTCACATCATCAACTACGACCTGCCCTGGAACCCGATGCGGCTGGTACAGCGCCATGGCCGCATAGATCGCATCGGCTCGCTCCACACCGAGGTGTTCCTGCGCTGCGTGTTCCCCGACGATCGCCTCGACGACCTGCTCGGTCTCGAAGAGCGACTGCACCTGAAGATCGCCCAGGCTGCCGCCAGCATCGGCGTTGGCGAGGTGCTGCCCGACCAAGTTACCCAAGTCGAGACCAACTTCACTGAGACCAAAGAGGAAATCGACCGTCTTCGCAACGAAGACGCTGAGTTGTTCGAACGAGGCGGCACCGCCCGAGGCGTACTGTCGGGCGAGGAGTTCCGCCAAGAACTGCGCCAAGCCCTTGAAGACTCCGACCTGGCCCGCCAAATCAAGTCCCTCCCCTGGGGCTCAGGCTCAGGCATGGCCGTGGCAAGCCCCGATGGCCACCCCGGCTACATCTTCTGCGCCCGAGTAGGCGACCACCCCAAACCCCTATTCCGCTTTATCGAAACCGGCTCCGATGCGGACAGTTCCGTGGTAGACGAAACCTTGGCCTGCCTCCACAAAGCCCGCCCCCCAGATGGTTTCGGCACCGACCGCCAATTGGACGACGCCACCATCCAAGCCGCCTTCACCGCCTGGGAGACCGCCCGCGCTCACATCGTGGAGCGGTGGAACTTCATGTCCGACAAAGCCAACCTAGAACCCAAAATCCCACCCCGCCTCCGCCGTGCCGCCGACATCCTCCGAGAGCACTCACCCCCCGACCTCACCCAAGAAGACCTTGACCGCGCTATAGACACCATCAACGCCCCCTACCCCGAACGCACCATCCGCACCCTCCAAGCCGCTATCAGCAACATCGAAGACCCTGCCCAGCAAGCCCAAAATATCCTCAACACCATCCACCACCTAGGCCTACAGCCCTACACACCCCCCACCCCCCTCCCCGAAATCCACAAAACCGACGTCCACCTAGTTACCTGGCTAGCACTGACCTGAGTAGCTGAGTGATTCCGCAGAGGAATCGACCGACTCCAGCGAGGAATATCGCTGTGTAGCCTCCCAGGGTGGATGGCTACCGAGGAGGTTGCACCCTGGTAGAAGGGCACGGCCCGGAGCGGGGTTGGGCTTCGCTCCGGGCCGTTGGGGGGTGGGTGGTGGTCGGGACCGGCGTCGATCCGGTGACCTTCCGCTTTTCAGGCGGACGCTCTGCCAACTGAGCTACCCGACCATGTTCTGTTGTGCGGTCCCGACGGGATTTGAACCCGCGACCTCCGGCTTGACAGGCCGGCGTGCACTCCAAACTGCACCACGGGACCATGCTGTGGGGCTTATGCACTCTACTCGCGCGCCGGGTGGACTGTTCTACTCGAATTTCCGCCTGGGAGCTTCGGGTGGCCAGGCCCTCGGGATCGAAGTTGGGTTCGCCCTGGAGTTGGGTGATCCGCAGGGCGACCTGATCGACATGGCCCTGCTCAATCCTTGAAATTCCACTATTGCATAGTAGAATTTCAAGGATAAACTGGCCGAGTGCCATTGATTGCTCGGTCGGTTGACACGCAGAGGCTGCGCGAGGCGATTTCGCATGCTCCGGTGACGTTGCTCACCGGTCCTCGTCAGGCAGGGAAGTCCACTCTGGCGGGCCAGACCGTTAGCTCGTCGCCGGCTGCGTTCTTCGACCTTGAAGATCATCGCGACCTCGCCCGTCTCGCCGAGCCGACGCTGGCTCTGCGCGACACCGGCGAGACGATGGTCATCGACGAGGCCCAGCGGATGCCGGAGTTGTTCCCCACGCTTCGCGTGCTCGTGGATGAGAACCGCAGGCCGGGCCGGTTCGTCGTGCTGGGCAGCGCGTCTCCCGACCTTGTCGGCCTCGGCTCGGAGTCGTTGGCCGGCCGGGTGACGTTCGTGGAACTCGGGGGCTTTCGGCTCGCCGATGTCGGCCCTGAGCGTCTCGACGACCTGTGGCTGCGAGGGGGCCTGCCGGAGTCCTTCGTGGCGGCCACCGATGAGGCGTCCAACCGGTGGCGCGACGATTACATCTCCACTTTCTTGGAGCGCGATCTGGCCGCTTTGGGCTTCAGGTTTCCGGCCACGACGATGCGGCGATTCTGGACGATGCTGGCCCATTATCACGGGCAGACCTGGAACGGGGCCCGCATCGCCCGGTCGATCGATGTCTCGGAGTCGACCGTGAGACGCTATGTCGACGCGCTGAGCGATGCCTTGGTGGTGCGCCAACTGCGGCCGTGGTTCACCAACATCTCGAAGCGCCAGGTCAAATCGCCTCGGGTCTACATCCGCGACTCGGGCCTGCTGCACCGCCTGCTCGGGATTTCCACGATGTACGACCTCGAGCGATCCCCGATGCTCGGCGCGAGCTGGGAGGGCATGGTGGTCGAGCAGATCCTCACCAGATTCGCCTCCGCCGACCCAACCTACTGGTCGACCCATGGAGGTGCGGAGCTTGACCTGCGCCTGGAGACCGACGGACGGGTCCTCGGATTCGAGATCAAGCGCACGGCCCAGCCAGCGGTCACGAAGTCGATGCACATCGCCCTAGCCGACCTCGAACTCGACCACCTCTTCGTCGTGTACGCCGGCCCCCACCGCTTCGCGCTCACCGATCGCATCACCGCCATCGGGGCGGCAGACCTCCTGACCGCTCAAGATCCCTTGTCCGCGCCCTAGCGCTCCGGATTCGATGCGGGTGGCAGGGCGCCGCTGTCCACGGCGCACCCTGTGTCGTTTTCTCCGAAGGCGAACCATGAAGCCCAAGGGTCTTCGACACCGCGATGCACGACCGCGGCTGAAACTAGCACCCCCAACGGGATTCGAACCCGTGTTACCGCCTTGAAAGGGCGGCGTCCTAGGCCGCTGGACGATGGGGGCTCTCGGCCCGATAAGGCCGACTTACGTTACCAGCCCTCCTTGGCGGAACCGCATTGAAAAACAGATACCATGATCCCTACCGCGAAAGGAGCATGGGGTGGAGAACGAGGTCTGGCGCTGGCTGTGGACGTGCTCCGCGGTGGTCTTCTCCTTGGCCGAGGTGTTTACCGCCGGGTTCTTCCTGCTCCCCTTCGCCATAGGCGCGGCCGCGGCCGCGGTGCTGGCTTGGGTGGACGCCCATATTCTCTGGCAGTGGCTGGTGTTTTTTGTGGGCAGCGCGGTCAGTTTTGTCTACTTGCGCCGGTTCGTCCGTCGCCTCGACAAAGATGAGCAGCCCCGAGTGGGGGCCAGCCGGCTCCTCGACGCCCACGGCAAGATCATCGAGCGGGTGGACGACGACGCGCAGACTGGCATGGTTCGAATCGGGGGCGAGGAATGGCGGGCCTCCGCCGCCGAGCCCATTGAAGTGGACACCCGGGTGATGGTCACCCAAATCGACGGCACCCGTCTGGTGGTCGTTCCCGCTCCCCAAGAGCAACCCACTGAGAGCACAGAAAGCTAGGTAGCAGTCATGGAAGCCGTGGTCGCCCTATTCATCATCATTGCGTTAGCGCTCATCCTGATCGCCGCGCTGGGAATCCGCATCATCCGCCCCTATGAGCGGGGTCTCATCGAGATGCTGGGCCGCTATCAGCGCACGGTGGACTCCGGCTTGCGGTGGATCCTCCCGTTCGTGCAGCGCATCAGCAAAGTTGACATGAGGGAGCGGGTCATCGACGTGCCTCCCCAAGAGGTGATCACCAAGGACAACGTGGTGGTAACGGTGGACGCGGTGATCTTCTTCGAGGCCACCGACCCGGTGAAGCTCAAGTACAACGTCGGCAACTTCCAGTTGGCGGTCACCAAGCTGGCCCAGACCAACCTGCGTAACGTGATCGGCGATCTCGACCTTGACGCTGCCCTCACCTCCCGAGAGCTGATCAACGGCAAGCTGCGCCAGATCCTCGACGACGCCACCGACAAGTGGGGCACTCGAGTGGTGAGAGTAGAGATCCAGCGCATCGAGCCGCCGCCCGACGTCACCGAGGCCATGCACCGCCAGATGAAGGCCGAGCGCGACCGCCGGGCCATCGTCACGGAGGCCGAGGGCGACAAGCGCTCAGCCATTTTGCGGGCCGAGGGCCAAAAGGAAAGCCAGATCCTGGAAGCCGAAGGCGAGGCCGAGGCCATCAAGCGGGTGGCCGACGCCGAGCGCTATCAGTTCGAAACGGTGGCCGAAGGTGAGGCCTCCGCTATCGAGCAGGTGTTCGGTGCCATCCATACCGGCGACCCCACTCCCGATCTCATTGCGATCCGCTACCTGGAAGCACTGAAGAGCGTGGCCGACGGCAACGCCACCAAGATCTTCCTGCCCCTCGACACCAGCGGCCTCACCAACGCCATGGCCTCTCTCTCCGAGATCGCCCGGGCCGGCCAAGGCGAACCGGCGGCCCGAGCTGTCGAGGAATAGCCAGCTACAGCTCGGAGGCCGACGCCTCCACCAGGTGCTCTAGCAGCCAACCCAGGTACCAGTAGGCCGATCGGGCCACCGATTCGGCGTCGGCCTCATCGGTTTCTTCAAACTCATCGTCTTCGGTGACCTCCAAGCGAGTGCCCAGCACCAGCCGGATATCGTTGACCGCCCCCATCCACGCGGCCAACTGCTCTTGGTCCAACGCCGTGGCCTCGGCCAGCTCGGCCACGATATCCAGGCGGGCCAGGCGCTTGGACACCAGCTCGTCTCGCACCATGTCCCGGTACTCGGCCTCGGCCTCGGCATCGTCGGGCCGGGCAGTGGGAAACAACCGAGTGAGCATCTCGTCGTTGGGGTCGTCGGCCAGCAGCGACCGCAGATCGGGAACGATGGCGGCGATCAGCGCCCGCTCCTCTTCTCGCAGGTTGAGTGAGTACGTCCCGTCGCCGTTGGGCACCACCGGCTGTCGCGGCGCCATCAGGTTCCATTCCTTAGCGCAGGCACAGACAATTGGCCCATCAGTCGTCGTGCTCCATGGTGGCCCACAGGCCGTACTCATGCAGGCGAAAGACGTCCATCTCCGCCTTCTCCTTGGGGCCGTCCGACACCACGGCCCGCCCCTTGTAGTGGACGTCGAGCATCAGCTGGGTGGCCTTCTCTTTGCTGTAGCCGAACAGCTTCTGGAACACGAAGGTCACATACGACATCAGGTTGATGGGGTCGTTCCACACGATCACCTTCCACGGCCGATCGGGCCGCACGTCGGTGTCATCGGCAGTTTCCCTAACCTCCGACGGGGCGATCTCGACGGGCGCAGCGGGAGCCATGGCGGCAGGGGCAACTTCGACAGGGACGGGCGGACTCATGCCGGCACCGCCTGGGCAACGTCGGCCTCGACCCGCACCAGCGGGCCCCTTGCGTTAAGCCAGAAGAACACGGTGACTATCCACAGTAGGGCGGCACCGGCAATATGCGCGCCCACCAGAAGCACCGGCACACCGGTGAAGTACTGCACATATCCAATGAGCCCTTGGCCCAGCGCCACCCCCAGCACGGCCCGCCCCCACCGCTGGACTCGCTCGGGAGCGCCCCGCTGGCGCAGCCACCACACCATTCCGGCCAGCACCACCAGCAGCGCCACCACCGTGGTCCCGTGAATCTGGGCCACGTCTCTCACGGCCACGTCGATGCGCTCAGCGTCCTCATCACCGCTGTGCGGCCCGGCGCCGGTCACGATCGTGCCGGTCACGATCACCACCGAGGTGAGCGCCACCACCCCGTTGCCCAGCCAATGGGGGCGGGGTCGGGGCTCGCGTTGGCGCTCATAGTCCTCCGAGGCTCGCCACAGCAGCACCACTGCATTCCACAGCAGCACCATCGACAGCAAGAAGTGGCCGATCACCAGCGTCGGGGGCAGCTCGTACAACACCACCAGGCCCCCAAGCACGATCTGGGCCAGCACTCCAGCCACCAAGCCCCACGACAGCCATACCAAGTCGGCTCGCCTCGGCTTCCGCCAGTGGGAGCCCAAAACAGTGGCGATGACAATGGCCGACACCAGCCCGGTGATGAGGCGGTTGATGAACTCGATCATGGCGTGGGTCTCCAGCGGCGCCACCAGCTGGTCGTTGTCACACGCCGGCCAATCGGGGCAGCCCAACCCTGAGCCGGTGAGCCGGACCGCGCCCCCACTCACGATGATCAACGCCAAAAGGGCCAGCGCCCAGATGGTGATCTTGCGGTAAGTAGCGGGGGAGACCCGGGGTTGGATCACGTTTCGAATTGTACGGGTCGTCTGTGACAGTCGGTCATGCCGAGTCGATGGTTTTCGGGGCTTTCGCAACGGAAAAAGCGCCCTCCCGATACCTTGGCCTGCCCCGCGCCGAAACCGTACTCTGGGCAGGTCATGGGTGTTGCCCGCTTGTCTCCTCGCAGCCGTACGCGCACCGCGCGGGCCTACGTGGCGCTCACCAAACCCCGCATCATTGAGCTGCTGCTGGTGACCACGGTGCCCACCATGGTTGTGGCCGACCGGGGCATCCCCTCGGTGTGGCTGATGGTGGCCACCGTTGTCGGCGGCACCCTCGCTGCCGGTGGCGCCAACGCCATCAACATGTACGTAGACCGCGACATCGACCGGCTCATGGAGCGCACCAAGAACCGCCCCCTGGTCACCGGGGAGATCGCCCCCCCGCGGGCCCTGGTCTTTGCCATCGCCCTTGAGGTGCTGGCCTTTATATGGCTGTGGGGCTTTGTGAACCTGCTCAGCGCGGTGCTGGCGGTGTCGGCCACCGCCTTCTACGTATTCGTGTACACGATGTGGCTCAAGCGCACCTCCACCCGCAACATCATCATCGGCGGGGCCGCCGGGGCGGTGCCGGTGCTGGTGGGCTGGTCGGCGGTCACCAACAGCCTGAGTTGGGCCCCGCTGGTGCTGTTCGGTGTTATTTTCTACTGGACGCCGCCCCACTTCTGGGCCCTGGCCATCCGCTATCGCGACGACTACCGGGCGGCCAACGTGCCCATGCTCCCCGCAGTGGCCAGCACCCGCACCACCGCAGTGCGGATGATCGGCTACACCGTGGTGCTGTGGGGGCTGTCGGTGCTGTTCAGCGCGGTGGGCGAGATGGGGCTGGTGTACTTGCTGAGTTCCGTGGTGCTGGGCGCGGTGTTCTTGTATTTGGCCGTGGAGGTGCTGCGCACGAAGGAGACCGCGTCGGCGATGCGGCTGTTCTCCTACTCCATCACCTACATCACGCTGCTGTTCGCCGCGATGGTCGTCGACCAGGTGGTTCGGACCGGTGTTTGACGCAGATTTCCGCCGGCCCCTGGAGCCCATTGGGCAGAGTTGTCTGATGAGAGAAACGACACAGGCGATGTGTAAAGTTCGCTCGCACACTTGCCTTCGTGGAGCACGATGACCCTCACCGAAACGAGGCCAGAAACAGAGGCGGTCGCGGCAGGCGACGACGTGAGGCCGGCGACCCAGTCGTCGGCCCCTCAGTGGACCCCGCCCACCGGTCTCGCCGGCATTCTCAGCACCGGGGATCACCAAGTAATCGGTCGCCTCTACATCGTCTTTTCCCTGCTCCTCTCGGGTTTGGCTCTCACCCTCGGAATGCTGATCGGCATCGAGCAAGCCGACATCGATGGGGGCTTCGGGGTGTTCGGCCAGGCCAATGAACTCTTCCAGGTCTTCGGCCTCTACCGGACCACGCTGATTCTCTGCGGCTTGGTCCCGCTGTTTCTGGGTTTGGCCACTGCGATAGCGCCCCGCCAACTCAGCGCCTCCTCGGTGGCCTTCCCCCGGGCGGCGGCCGCCGCCTTCTGGACCTGGCTCGTGGGCGCCATCGCCCACATTGCCGCCACCTTCTCCTTTGGCGGCTTGGGCTCGCTTCAGGCCGGAGCTGCCCGCGGGCAGTCGGTAGAGCTCACCGTGCTGTCGCTGGGCATGATCGGGGTGGGCCTGCTGGTGGGCGCCGGCGTGATCTTCACCACCTTGGTCACCCAGCGCCCCGCCGGGATGGACTTGCTCCAGATGCCCTCCTTCTCGTGGTCGATGCTGGTGGCCACCGGCGTGTGGCTGTTCTCGCTACCGGTGCTGCTGGCCAACCTGGTGGTCTCCTGGGTGGACATGCGGGGGGCCGACTCCCTGCGCTTCGGCGGCGGAGATGCGCCGTTCGAGATGGTGGCCTGGGCGTTCGACGCTCCTCAGGTGTACGCCTGGACGATCCCGCTGCTCGGCATCACCGCCGAGGTGTTCACCGCCGCCCACCGCAGCAGCCCCAAGCTGTTCGAGCCCATGGCCTTCATCGTGGGCGCCTTCGGGCTCCTGTCCTTTGGCGCTTGGGCCCAGAGCTTCTTCGACAGCGCCGACCCGTTGGCCCAAGACGCCCACGTTGTGACCAACGAGGTGGTGTTCACCGCGTTCGCATTGGCCATCGCCTTGGTGGTGCTGGCCTACGGCGGCTGGCTGGCATTCAACGCCTACTCTGCCGGGGAGCGTCCCCAGATCACCCCGCAGTTCGCACTGGTCACGCTGTCGGGGGCGCTGCTGACTGCTGCGGTTGTCGCCGGTGTGCTCCGGGTGGCCGAGCCCGCTCTGGGTGTGCTGCGGGAGGCCGACAGCGACATCTGGCGAGGGTTCTTCGACGCCATGGACGATCTGGAGGGCTCCAGCCTGGTCACCGGGCTGATGAACTTTGCGGTGTTGGGCGCGCTGCTGGCTGCGGTAGCCGGCCTCTTCCATTGGGCGCCTGCACTGCTGGGGCGCCCCCTCAACGCGCCGCTGGGATTCTTGGCGGTGCTCCCGCTGGCCGGGGGTGCCATTTTGGTGGGGGCCACCGATGCGCTGGGCGGGTTCTTCGACCAGCCGGCCCGGCCCTACGCCGCGGGCAATCCGCCCTATGGTCCCGGCCACTTTGATGAGATCGACGCCCTCGGCTTTGTGGAGGCGCTCAACGTGATCGGGCTGATCGGCTACATCGCGGTTTTGGGCGGTTTGGCGCTGGTGGCGCTGAACGTGGCTCGCAGCCTCGGTGGGGCGCCGATGGACGAGGCCGAGCAAGGGGAGGGCGCCTGATGGCTGATATTGCCGTAGGCACGCCGCTGGCCGCACCGCTGCCCCGTCAGCGCACCCTGCTGGTGGGCACGGTTTTCGGCACCGCCGCCTCGCTCATGTACTTCGCCGCCCTGCTGGCGGTTTACCTGCGGGAGCGCTCTGATGCGCTTTCCGGCGGCGGGGATTGGATCCCGTCGAGCGCCAACGTCCAGTTGGCCCCGCCCACGGTGGCGGCGTGGACCATGCTCATGTCGGTGGTCACCATGCAGTGGGCGGTGTACTCCATCGCCCGCGACGACCGCACCCACGCCATCATGGCCACCGCGCTGACCACTCTGTTCGGCATGTCGGTGGTGGTCACCACCTCGTTCCAGTACACCGACATGGGGCTGGTGGCCGACGAGTCGATCGCCGCCACGTTGATATACGTCATCTCAGGGTCGCACTTGGCCATGATCGGCATTGGCCTGGTGTTCCTGCTCCTCATGGCCTTTCGGGCTTTGGCCGGCCAGTACAGCAGCCGCCAGACCGACGGGTTCGTGGCCGCGTCCATCTACTGGTACGCCGTTGTATTCGTCTATGTCGTCATCTGGACGGCGATCTTCGTGCTGAAGTAGGCCCTGGTGTTCACCCCCGGCTTCCGCTTGTTCTTCGGCTTCACTCTGGCCGCAGTGGCCGCCGCCGCCGTCTACGGCGTGGCCAGCGGCAGCGCGGGCGAAACCGAGTACTTCGCGGTGCTCAACGTGGAGACCTGGGTGGGCGTGCTCAGCCTCGGTTACAAGGGCGGCATCGGCGACCACGTGGGCTATGTGGTGCTGATGGGCTTCGCGGTGCTCTCCGCGCTGGTGGCCCTGTTCTTGGTGGCCTTCCGTGACGCCGATGCCGAGTCGGTGGGCGAGCTGATGGACGACGGCCAAACCCCTGAGCCCCAAGCCGACCTGGAGGCCAATTACTGGCCGGCCGTGGCCGCCGCCGGAATGGGGGCGATGATCGTGGGTCTGGTGACCCACGCCACCATCTTCGTGATCGGGCTGGTGATCGTGGCGGCGGCGGTGTTCGAGTGGATGCTCGCCGCGTGGGCCGACCGGGCCACGGCCGATCCGGTGGTGAACCGAAACCTGCGCAACCGCATCATGCGCCCCATCGAGTACCCCGTGACCGCGGCAATCGGCGTGGCGGTGCTGGTGCTGGCCCTGTCCCGCGTGTTCTTGACCGTGTCGAAGTTCAGCGCAGTGATCGTAGCCGGGGTCTTGGCCACCGTGATCTTCTTCATCGCGGTGGTGTTCGCAGTCGCCCCCAAGATCAGCCGGTCGGTGATCGCCGGAACCGTGGCTTTGGTGTGTGTCGGCGTTCTGGTTGCCGGGGTGGTCACCGCGGCAATGGGCTCGCGCGACTTCCACCACAAAGGCCCGGCCTACGAGCACGGCGAGCCCGCGGCCAAAAACGGAGGCCATTAGTGATGGCGCTCACGCGGATGAGGGGCGGTGTCCGATGAGCGGGCGGGCTAGGGGACTGGTCTGGCTGTCCAGCCTGCTGGTGATCGCCGGCACGATCGCCTTGATCGTGGTGGCCATCGTGGTGGACAAAGACCACCCGCTGTCCACGCTGTCGCCCGTCGGCCGCCAGGGCCGCGACATCGCCGAGCTGATCAACCCCATCTTCATCGTGGCCGGCGTGGTGTTCTTCTTGGTCCAAGGGGCGGTGCTGGCCCTGTGGTGGCGCTATCGGGTTGCGGGCTCAGAGACCGGCGATGGCGAGTACGGCTACTACGACGACGACGAGTTCCCCGACCAGACCCACGGCAACAACCGTCTCGAGATCGCCTGGACCATCGTGCCGACCGTGCTGTTGGCGGTGATCTCGGTGTTCACGCTGGTGGCCCTGTTCGCGCTCGACGATGTGAAGGCTTCCGACGAGGACATCACCGTCACCGTGATCGGCCAGCAGTGGTGGTGGGAGTACCAGTACCACCTCGACGGCGACACCGACACCCCACCCGATTTCGTGACCGCCAACGAGCTGGTCATCCCCGTCGGGGTGGACGTGGCCTTGGACATCAAGTCCCGCGACGTGATCCACTCCTTCTGGATTCCCAAGCTGAACGGCAAGCGCGACGCGGTTCCCGGCCGCTCCCACGACTGGGTGATCCAATCCGAAGAGCCCGGCCGCTTCCGGGGGCAGTGTACGGAGTTCTGCGGTCTGTCCCACGGCTACATGAAGATGGTGGCCGTGGCCCTGCCCACCGCAGAGTTCCACCAGTGGAAGAACAACCAGATGACCCCGGCTGAGGCCCCGGCCGAAGGCACGCCAGAAGGCGAGGGCTGGGCCACGTTCAGCCAGCAGTGCGCAAGCTGCCACGTGGTTAACGGGCTCACCTCGGCGGCCAACCGAGGCGGGGCCGCTGATTCGCCCCCCGACGACTGGGACATCTACGGCGAGCACAACGGCGGCAGCGCTGGTCCAGTGCTCACCACCGAGCTGGTGGCCGGGGCTGCCCCCAACCTCACCCACCTCATGACCCGGGGGACCTTTGCCGGGTCGGCGTTTGATCTCTATTTGAACGCTGGCGACCACATCCCCTACCTGGACCTGGCCGAAGCCGGGACACTCAACCGGGGCGAACTGGAGGCCTGGATCTCCAACGCCCCCGAGCGCAAGCCCGCCGATGCCGATGACCTCCGGGGCATGCCCGCCCGCACCGGGTTGAGCCCCACCGACATCGACAATGTCGTCGCCTTCCTGTCCACCCTCGACTGATTGTGAGCCGATGACCGTCACCGACCGCACGATCACCGCCCCCGAGGAAACCCTCGCGCTGCCGGCTGGCCCGGCCATCGCCCATCGCCCCCTCGGCATCTTCACCCGGCCGCAGGGCAGCGAGGGCTGGAGGAGCTGGCTGTTTACCGTCGACCACAAGCGCATCGGCATCATGTACGGCGCCGCGGCCCTGTTCTTCTTCCTGGTGGGTGGGGCCGAGGCCCTGTTCATCCGCCTCCAGTTGGCCACCCCCAACGGCTCGGTGATCGGGGCCGGCACCTACAACGGCGTGTTCACCATGCACGGCGTGACCATGGTGTTCCTGGTGATCATGCCCATGGCCGCCGCCTTCGCCAACTACCTGCTCCCCTTGCAAGTGGGGGCCCGAGACGTGGCCTTCCCGCGCCTCAACGCCTTCAGCTTCTGGTGCTTTTTGGCCGGCGGTCTGCTGCTCACCTCCTCAATCCTTGTCGGCGGCTGGTTCCAGAATGCGCCCGACGGCGGCTGGTTCGCCTACGCCCCCAACACCGGACTGCTCTTCTCACCCTCCAAGGGCATCGATTTCTACGCCGTCGGGTTGCAGATACTCGGTATCGCCTCGCTGGTCAGCGCCATCAATTTGATTGTGACCGTGTTGAACATGCGAACGCCGGGTATGAGCTTCTTCCGGATGCCGGTGCTCACCTGGATGCTGCTCATCACCCAGTTCCTGTTGCTGTTCGCCCTCCCGGTGATCACCGTGGCCCTTTTCCTGTTGATGTTCGACCGGCTGTGGGACGCCAACTTCTTCAACGTGGAGGCCGGGGCCGATCCGCTGCTGTGGCAGCACCTGTTTTGGATATTCGGCCATCCCGAGGTGTACATCCTGATATTGCCCGCCTTCGGGATCGTGTCGGAGATCATCCCCACGTTCTCCCGCAAGCCGCTGTTCGGCTACCACTTCATGGTGGCCTCCGGCATCGCCATCGGCTTCATGGGCTGGGGGGTGTGGGCCCACCACATGTTCACCTCCGGCGTGGGGCCGCTGTCGGTGGCCGCGTTCTCGGTGTCCACCATGTTCATCGCCGTGCCCACCGGGGTGAAGATCCTCAACTGGCTGGCCACCATGTACCGGGGTCGATTGCGATTTACCACCCCCATGCTCTACGCCGTGGGCGTGGTGTCGATGTTCACCATCGGCGGGCTCTCGGGGGTGACCCACGCCATCGCGCCCTCCGACACCCAGCAAACCGACACCTATTACATCGTGGCCCACTTCCACTATGTGATCTTCGGCGGGGCGCTGCTCGGGCTGTTCGGCGGCTTCTACTACTGGTGGCCCAAAGCGTTCGGTTACAAGCTCAGCGAGGCGTGGGGCAAGGCCAGCTTCTGGGTGATGCTCATCGGGTTCAACTTCACGTTCGGCCCCATGCACATCCTCGGCTTGCAGGGCATGTCCCGGCGCATCGCCACCTATCGGGCCGACGAGGGCTTTGCCCTCTGGAACATGGTGGCCACCATCGGGGCTTTCGTGATCGCCGTAGGGGTGGCCATGTTCTTCTGGAACGTGTACGTGAGCACCCGGAACTGGCGGCGGGCCGGTCGGCCCGACGTGGGGCCCGACCCGTGGGACGCCCGGGGACTGGAGTGGATGACGGCCTCCCCGGTTCCCGAGCACAACTTCGACGAGGACATTCAGGTGGACCGCCTCGACCACTTCTGGCACCGCAAGTACGGCAAAGACGAGAGCGGCCGGGTGGTGAGGGCCGCTCCCACCTCGGAGATCGCCCACGACGGCAGCAACACCAACGTGCACTTGCCGTCTCCGTCGTACTGGCCCATCGTTCTGGGCGGGGGCATCCTGCTGGTGGGCTACGGCATCATCTACAACTTGTGGCTGGCCGCCGCCGGACTGGTGTTCCTGATCGGGGCCATCTACGGCTGGATTCTGGAGCCGGCCGACGACCCCGACGCCGCCGGCCACCACGACGATCACCATGACGACGATGACGGCGACGACCATGGCGACCCCGACGGCAACGGCGGACCCAGCGGCAACGGCGAGTCGGCGTCGGCTGAGACCGAGGAGCCAGAGACCGAGGAGGCTGCGACCGTTGGCTGAGACAATGACCGCCGAGGCGCCTGCTCATACCCCAGAGCACCATGACGGAGAGCACCACACCAGCACAGGCTTGTCCAACGAGAAGCTGGCCATGTGGGTGTTCCTGGGCTCGGAGTGCCTGCTGTTCGGCGGGCTCATCTCCACTTACATGTTCAACAAGGGGCGCATCGGCCCCGACGACGTCGGCCCCAACGACGTGTTCGACATCCCGTTCACCTCGGTCAGCTCGTTTGTGCTTTTGATGAGCTCGCTGACCATGGTGTTTGCGGTGTCGTCCATCGCCCGGGGCGATCTGCGGGGCAACCGCATCTGGCTGACCACCACCGCCGCGCTGGGGGCCACCTTCGTGGCCGGGCAGGTGTACGAGTTCACCGCCTTCTACAGCGAAGGCCTCGGGTTCACCACCAACCTGTTCGGCTCTGCCTTCTACGCCCTAACCGGATTCCACGGCGCTCACGTCACCATCGGCATCGTCATGCTGATGTCGCTGCTCGTGATGTCGATGCGGGGCAACCTCGGCCCGGAGCGGGCCGAGACAGTGGAGATCATCGGTTTGTACTGGCACTTCGTCGACATCGTGTGGATCGTTATCTTCACGATCGTGTACCTCTTCCCGCAATAGGATTCGTCATGGCCACCGTCACCCCAGACTCCCCAGACACGGCTCACTCTCCCGAGGAGCACGCGTCTGCGGGCGGGCACGCCCATCCATCCAACTGGCTCTATGTCAAGGTGGCCATCTACCTCGCGCTGCTCACCGCGTTCGAGGTGTTCACCTACTTCGAGACGGTGCACGGGTGGGGCGACACCGCCATCATCATCATGCTCGTGATCATGATGCTGCTGAAGTTCTTCTTGGTGGTGGCCTTCTTCATGCACCTGAAGTTCGACTCTCCGATCTTCTGGCGCTTATTTGTCTTCGGTCTGATATTGGCTATGGCGGTGTACATGGTCATGCTCACCGCATTCCGCTTCTGGTAGACGGCCATGGCCTTTGCCGCCGACACCGATATCTGGCGGTACCAGCCCCATGCCGAGGTGTGGATAATCCTGCTGGCCGCCATTGCCATGGCCTGGTACGCGGCCCGGATCATCGCCCCCAAGGCCGCTCCCATCGGCGAGCCCCCCTTCGCCCGCTATCACAAACTGGCCTTCGTCGGGGCGATGGTGTTGCTGTGGGTGGCCAGCGATTGGCCGATGCACGACATCTCCGAGGAGTACCTGTACTCGGTCCACATGATCCAGCACCTGCTCATCACCCTGGTGGTGCCCCCGCTGCTGTTGGCCGCCATTCCCGAATGGCTGGCCCGGTTGGCGCTCAGCGGCGACGGCAGTGTGGGGGTCTGGGTGCAGCGGCTGGCCCGCCCGGTAGCCGCCGGGATCCTGTTCAACTTCATGGTGGCGGTGAGCCACATTCCCTGGGTGGTGAACACCTCGGTGGAAAGCGGCGCCCTTCACTACTTCGTACACCTGTTGCTGTTTGGCACCGCAGTATTGATGTGGATGCCGGTGTGTGGCCCGATCCCCGAGCTGCACATGCGCGAGCCGGGCAAGATGGTCTACTTGTTCTTGATGTCGGTGGTGCCCACCGTGCCCGGAGGATTCCTGACCTTCGCCCAGGGGGCGGTTTACAGCGCCTATGACCACGATGTGCGCCTGTGGGGCATCGGCCTTCAGGCCGACCAGCAGGCCGCCGGGCTCATCATGAAGTTGGTGGGCGGGATGTATCTGTGGACGTGGATCGGGGTGTTGTTCTTCCGCTGGGCCGGAAAGCAGCAGCGGGACAATTCCCAGATGCGCTTGGTAACCACCGTTCCCTCCGGCCCCATTGCCGCCGACACCCGAGTTCCGGTCACGTCCGGTTCCAACGGCTCCAACTCCACTAACGGGTCTCGATGATCGATCTGCGCTTGGTGCGCAACGAGTACGACGCAGTGCGGGCCGGGCTGGCCCGCCGGGGAATCGACCTGTCCGAGCTGGAGCAGGTGGCGGCCTTGGATGAGCGCCACCGCTATCTCACCACCGAGCGCGATGCGATGCGCCACGAGGTGAAGGAGTTGTCCCAGAAAGTGGGACAGCTCAAGCGCGATGGCCGCGATGCCGAGGCCGACGAGGCTGCGGCCCGGAGCCGCACGCGGGGCGAGCAGGGCAAGGCCCTGGCCGAAGAGGCCGACTCGGTGGCCGCGGAGATCCACGACTTGCTGCTGCACATCCCCAACCTGCCCGCCGCCGATGTGCCCGACGGCGAAGATGAGGGCGACAACCCGGTGCTGCGGGTGGAGAACTTCGACCCCGATGCCTACGGCGAGCACCAGCGGGTGCCCCATTGGGAGTTCGCGGTGGAGGCCGGCTGGCTTGACATGGAGCGCGCTGCCAAGCTGTCGGGGTCCATGTTCGCCATGCTCCGAGGTCCGGGGGCTTCGCTGGCCCGGGCCATGGTTCAATTCGGGCTGAATCGCAACGCCGACCGCTACGAGGAGATTCGCCCGCCCACCCTGGTCCACAGCCAGGTGATGGTGAGCACCGGCCAGCTCCCCAAGTTTGCCGATGACGCCTACTGGCTGGAGCGCGACGACCTGTGGGCCATTCCCACCGCCGAGGTGCCGCTCACCTCTCTGGCCTCGGGCGAGATTCTCGACGAGGCCGACCTGCCCATGAGGATGATGGCCTACACACCCTGCTACCGCCGGGAGGCTGGCGCCGCGGGCCGCGACACCCGGGGCCTGCTGCGAGTCCACGAGTTCGACAAGGTGGAGATACTGGCCTACGCCACCCCCGATCAGGCCCCAGCGGTCCACGCTGAGATCCTGGAGCGGGCCGAGGCCGCGGTGGCCGAGTTGGGCTTGGCCTATCGCATCGTGGACATCTGCACCGGCGACCTGGGCCAATCCCACCACCGGTCGTGGGACGTGGAGGTGTACGCCCCCGGCGCCGACCAGTGGCTAGAGGTGTCGTCGGTGTCTTGGTACTCCGACTACCAGGCCCGCCGGGCCAACCTGCGCTACCGGCCCACCGGCGAGAAGGGCACCCGCATCCTCCACACCCTCAACGGCTCCGCCCTCGCCGTCCCCCGAGTATGGGCCGCACTCGTGGAGACCCATCGCCAGCCCGACGGCTCCGTAGCCATCCCCGAACCCCTGCGCCCCTACCTGGGCCGCGACGTTCTCTGATTCTGCTCAGCTGGAGATCGCCAATCCGCCGGTGGCGGCGGCCAGACCCAAGGCGAGACTGACAGCGGCGTAGGCGATGGCGCGGGTGCGCCCGAGGGCGGTCAGTTCTACGGCAAGGGTCGACAGTGTGGTAAGCGATCCCAGGCCGCCGACGCCTACCGCAGTCATCACCGGATTGCCGCTTCCAGCTAGAAGGCCGAGGGCGAAGCTGCCCAGTACGTTCACCACAAGGGTGCCCCAGGGCCAGGTGGGGGAGTTGAATCGCTGCGCGGTGGCGGCCCGAAGCAGGGTTCCCGCCACTGCCAGCACCGCGAACCCGAGCGCGGTCATCGGGCTTGCCTTATCTGGGTCTTGCGCAGCGCCGCGCCGATCACAGCCAGTGCCACCCCGCCCAACACGGAGACGGCCAGATAGCCGGCGGCGAAACCCCAGTCGTCGTCGCGGGCCATCTGGGCTACGTCCACAGTGAGCGCCGAGAACGTGGTGAGGCTGCCGCAGAAGCCGGTACCGAGTCCGAGGGTGATCGGTAGTTCAGCCCGGGCTGACCAGGCCTCGGCGGCCAGATAACCGAGCACCAGACAGCCAATCAGGTTTACGGCCAGCACCCCCCAGGGCCAGGTGTCGGTGGAGGGCAGCGCCTCGACCAGCGCCCAGCGCGTGCCCGCTCCGGCTAGCCCGCCTATTCCGACAGCAATTGCGGCCCGGGTTGCTAGCGACAAGCTATGCGCCACCGCTCTCGGCCAGCGGCGGGCCGGGGTCGCTGCGGGGCCGGAAGCGGAACCACAGCACAATGCCCACGATTACTGCGAGCAGTACCTCCCAGAGAACCGGCCACCGACCGGGGTCGGTGAACCAGTGGCCCACTCGCTCGGGGATGGCGGCGATGGTTCGCGCCAGCGGCAGCACCAACAGGTCGCCCTGGTATTGGATTGCCTCCGACAAGGCGTAGCCCACCGCGACAACGGCAGAGGCCGCGGCCAGCCAGGGTCGGGGGATGCGGTGGCGGAACGCCCACAGCAGCACGGCCAGCACCAGGAACGCAGTGGCCAGGCCGAAGCGGTTGCCGCCCACGTCGATGATCCAGTTCTCCAGCCGGATGGACACCCGATTGGAGGCCTCCACGAACGGGTTGTTGGCCTCGAAGTCGTCGCGCAGCAGCACCTGGACTTCCCACCAGCCATAGAACCCCAGCACGACGCCGGCCACCACCAGGAAACCGCCCGAGATCTTGTTGATGTGGGGCAGCAGGCGGCGCATGTGGGCGGTGACCCCGGAGCGTCCCATGGCCACGGCCAAGGTCAAGAAGGTGATAACCAGCCCCATCCCCAGCGCGTAGGCCAAGAACCGCACGGTGCCCTCCCACACCCCGTCGGTGCTGAACGAGCCGCTGACCGAGCCGAAGAACACCGGGCTGGCGCAACCCAGCGACACCACCGCATAGGAAACCCCGAACAAAAACATGGAGATCAGCCCTTGGCTATCGCCCCCCTTGGACAGTCGGGGCACAGAGATCTTGGGCTCGAAGCCGGCCAGCATGGCGATGCCCAGCACCACCATGAGCCCGCTGATCACCAGCGTGATCCACGGACCTCGGTCGGCGATGGTGGATGTGGAGATGAGCGACGAGGTGAGCGCGCCGATGATGCCGAAGAAGGCCACGAATCCGGCAGTGAGGGTGAGCCCGACCAGCAATCCCCGAAGCACGTTTCGACCGGTGTCGGTTGACTGGTCTTGGCTGCCGATGCCCAGGAAGTAGGCCAGGTAGGCCGGCAGCATGGCGAACCCGCACGGGTTCACGGCGGCGACCAGACCGGCGCCGAAGGGAACCGCCAGGTCGAGGTCGAACACAACCTGAAGGTTACGGGGTTAGATGCGTGTTTATGTGCTCGGTGATCTGGTCGGCGGTCAGGCCCCCGGTGTGCTGATAGGCGACCTCGCCGTCGGGGGCGATGAACAAAGTGGTGGGCATGCCCAGAATCCCATAAGCGTTTCCGATGGCAGAGTTTGGGTCGACCCCTGTGGCATAGCTGACCCCGGTGTCGGCCACGATCTCCCGGGCTCTGGTGGGGGTGTCGTTGTAGGCCAAACCGACAATGGCGATGTCTGGGCGCTGTTGGTTGATGGACTCCAAGGCGGGCATCTCCGTGATGCACGGCGTACACCACGAGGCGAAGAAATTGAGCACCACAGGACGGTCGAGGAAATCGCCAACGGCAGCGGTGCCCCCGTTGAGCAGCTCGAACTCGATTTCCGTTGCTTGGACATCGTCGCCGGCCCCTGAACCACAGGAGCCGGCGACGACGACGATCAGCGCCGCAGCGACAGCCAATGCTGCTCGGCGGCACCGCCCGGCCATCAGGCCATACCGGCCATCAAACCGAACCAGCCATCAAGCCGGGCGTCGGCCATCAAGCCGAGCGGAGCCGCTCACGCAGATGTACGGGCACCGGCACCTGGACAAACTCGTCCTCGGGGCGGGGCACTTTGGCCGGGCGACCCCGACGACGCTTGCTGGTCAGCACCCTGCCGTTGCGGAACAGCTGGCCGCCCCACACGCCCCACGGCTCGCGGCGGGCGATAGCGCCTTCCAGGCACTCGGCCATTACCGGGCACTCGGCGCAAATGGCCTTGGCCCGGGAGATGTTCTGGAGCTCGTCGGAGAAGAAGATCTCCCCAAGCGAGGCGTCGATGGTGCGGCACGCAGCATCCAAGCGCCAGGGTGCGTTCTCAAAGAGGAGCGCTTCCATGTTGTTCTCCTTTCGGGGGTCTTCGGCTAGGTGCTTTCAGATGGTTGGTTGGGTGGTGGTTGCAAACTGAAAAGGCCGCCGGATTTTTCCGGCGGCCTCGGTGAGTATTTGATCCTTGTAGGTGTTCTACGTGGATCCTCCCCGAGGCCTGGTGTTGGCAGTCTTCTGACCAAACACGCATGGTGTGTGATGGGTCGTCCAATAGCCGTGGCCAATTCGGGCCATGTCAGCCATCGCTACGCGCGCGGCTCGGCCTGATTGGCCGATGGCGAGATAGCTCCTGGCGAACATGACCACTACTCAACAGTGTATTGAGCGCGATGTCAATTTATTTCCCGATCAATTTGCTCTCAGAACCGACTACTACAGCCCGGGCTTGATTTCGAACGTCACCAGCCCGTCGGGGGTGACGTCTTGGCGGGCTTCGCCGATCACCTTGAGATGCACCAGGTGGGCGAAGGTCTCACTGGCGGCCATGTCGCCCCAGGCCCGCTCGCTGAACAGCACCCGCATGAACTCCTCCACGGTGGCGCATCCCAAATGGCTGCTGGCATGGCGAAGCACATTCAACCGCTCGTGATGGTGGTCGCAGATGTGATCTGCTCTGGCCCCTATATCGGAAAACGGGTGTCCGTGAGCGGGCAGGGCCACGGTGGCCTCATCCAGCGTCTTCATGCGGTCCAGCGAGTCGAAGAACTCGGAAAGCGAGTCATCGGTGTCGCTGCGGCCGGCGATGTGCGGCGTGATAGTGGGCAGAACGTGGTCGCCGGAGAACACCGCGCCGTGCTCAGGATCGTAGAGGCAGAGATGATCGCCGGTGTGACCCGGTGTGTGCAGCGCCACCCAGTCCCTACGGGCGAAGCGGACCACCTGGCTGTCTACCACCTTCACCGACGGCTTGGGGGTCTGGAACCAGCGAGCGTGGAGGTTGTCCTTGGCTCGGAACCGCTGGATGTACTCCCGGCTGGGCGGAGTTCTCTCGGTTCCCCACGGGGTGAACGAGCGGAAGCTCTCCTCGATTCGCTCAAAGATCTCCTCGTCGGTGGCATTGTCCTCGGCATCGTGGGTTTCTGTGGTCTCGCGGCGATCCCAGATCGGGCGAAAGCTCTCGTGGGTCAAGATGTCGGCTCCGGCCTCTTCTCGAAGCCGCTCGGCACCGCCGAAATGGTCGAAGTGGGAGTGGGTGATGATTGCGGTGTGGACATCGCCGATCTTGTAGCCGGCACGGCCCAGCCGGTCGACCAGGGCGTTCCAAGAATCAGGACCGGGCAGTCCGGGGTCCACCACCGCCACCCCTCGCTCGTCTTCCATCACATAGCAGTTCACATGGCCTAGCCCCGGCAGGTTGATGGGCAACATGGTGCGGAGCACACCGGGGACAACCTCGGTGACCTCGGTGGTTGCTTCCTCCTGTTCCTGCTTGCGAGGCCGCTCGGTCACCCACCAGCCTCCGTGGGAATTGCAAAAAACTGTTCGCGATAGTGGCGGAGCTCATCGAGGCTCTCGCGGATGTCGTCGAGGGCCCGATGGCCTTTGGCCTTCTTGGGCGCCTGCTGAAATGCCTTGGCGTTCCACCGCCGAGCCAGTTCCTTGATGGTGGAGACGTCGATGGAGCGGTAGTGCAAGAAGTGCTCCACCTCGGGAAGCTGGGCAGCCAAGAAGCGGCGATCGACTCCGATGGAGTTGCCGCACAGCGGCACGGTGCGGGGTTTGTCGATGTGCTCTTTGAGGAAGGCCAGGGTCATCTCGCCCGCAGCTTCCAAGCTGAGCGTGGATGCCTTGATCTGATCCAGCAGCCCGCTTTTGGTGTGCATCTCCACTACCACGTCTTGCATCGAGGCCAATGCCTCAGGGGGGGCCGAAACCACCAGGTCAGGGCCCTCCGCCACCAGCTCTAGGTTGTCATCGGTGATGAGTGTGGCGATCTCCACGATCACGTCAGTGGCCGGGTCTAACCCCGTCATCTCCAAGTCCATCCAAGCCAGCATCTTGAGTTGACCCTAGAGGTTGGGGCCTGAAAAACCTGAGTCGGCGGGTAATCGCCCAGATCGGGGGAAGTGTCGGCTCTGGCCATGTAGTGTCACCGCCGTGTTGGAGATCCCCATTGTTCGCAGCCGCCCTGACCTGCCATTTCCCCGCTACGCCACCGAGGGCGATGCTGGGGCCGACCTCGTGGCCAGCGAAGACGTTGAGCTGGCCCCGGGAGGTGGTCGAGGCCTGGTGCCCACCGGCACGTTCATCGCCATCCCCGAGGGATATGCCGGGTTTGTGCAGCCCCGAAGCGGGTTGGCGCTGCGCCATGGGGTCACCTGTTTGAACACGCCGGGGCTGATCGATTCCGGCTATCGAGGCGAGTTGAAGGTTCTGTTGGTGAACACTGACCCGGCCGAGCCGTTCACTGTGCGCCGCGGCGATCGGATCGCCCAGCTTGTGCTGCAAAAGGTGGAGCAGGCCGACTTCGTGGAAGTGGAGGAGCTGCCCCCGTCTTCACGGGGATCGGGAGGATTCGGCTCTACTGGGGCCTAAGCCGACTTCTGAAGCCAAACACGGTGCTCGTCGGGGTCGAGCTTCCACGAGTCCACCAGCGATCCGGCGGAAGACTCGAAACGGTCGATTCTGTCGTGGGGGATCGGCTTATCTCCCCGCTGGTCAAGCTGGGCTTCCACGGTCACGATGCCCGCTTTGCTCTGGAAGTCGAATGCCATGGTTCCGTCGGACCGTTCTGGGTCGAGCAGCAGCACCACTGCCTCCTTGATGACCCGGCTGAGGTTGGCCATGTCGTCGGAAGAGAATCCCTGGTGGCCGGCCGCGTGGATGGCGGCGATCTCAGCCATGCGGCCGTACCCTTGAGCCGCGGGCACCTCGACTCTCACGCCGCCGCTCACGGCTCTCAGTCGGCGGTCTTCGCCGGTTCCATGCTCTGAGAGTACCAACCGAGCAACAAGACATTGAAAAAAGAGTGCGGGGAGCGCGGCATATATCCTGGCTCGATGCTTCGAGTCGGCCTGATTGGCTGTGGGGCCATCGGCTCCGTGGTGGCCCGGGAACTGTCGCAAGGGGCGGTGCATGGTGTGGAGTTGGCCGCAGTTCTCGATCCTGTTGTCCGTCATCCCCTGAGTGTGGATTATCGGGAATCGCTGCTGTCCCGATCGGATGTGGTGGTGGAAGCCGCTGGCCATGCCGCCCTTAGCGAGCACGGGGTGGCGGTGCGGGAAGCAGGCACCGACCTGCTGGTGGTGAGCATTGGAGCATTGGCCGATGGAGACCTAGAGGCTCGGTTGCGACAGGCCGAGGGCGGGCGATTGTTTCTGTGTACCGGGGCCATTGGCGGCTTCGACATCCTGCGAGCAGCCATGCTCTTTGGGCCGTTGGAGGAGGTGGCCATCACCAGCACCAAGCCTGCGATGGCTCTCAGTCGCCCGTGGATGGACGAGACGATTCAGGATGCGCTGGCCCACGGCACCGAGCCGGTGACGGTGTTCGACGGCCCGGCCCGGGAGGCGTGTGCCCTCTTTCCGGAATCGGCCAACGTGACCGCCACCCTGTCGCTGGCCACCGTCGGATTCGACCACGTGCGGGTGCAGATGGTGGGCGATCCGGAGGCCACCCGGGTGCGCCATGTTGTGGCTGCTTCCGGGGAGGCGGGCACCTACGAGCTGTCGTTCGAGAATGCCGCCTCTCCCGACAACCCCCGAACCAGCGCGGTCACCGCCTACTCGGTGCTTCGGGCAGTGGGCGACTTGCGTCGGCCCTCAGTGTCTTTCCTCTAAGCTGAAGCGATGGTTGACCTGCCAGATCAATTTGTATTTAACACCTTTGCCTTTTTGATCTGGGGTGCATTGGTGATGTGGATGTGTGCGGGCTTCACGATGCTGGAGTCCGGCGCGGTCCGCACCAAGAACGCCTCCATGATCTGCCTCAAGAACATCGGCATCTACTCCATCGCGGGCCTGGCTTATTTCATCGTCGGCTACAACATCATGTACGTCGACGTCGGTGACATCTTCGGCTCATTCGAATTCCTCTACGGGCCGTCGGGTGCCGAGAAAGCCCTGCTCAACGGAGACGAGAGCGCGGTAGGCAGCGTGGTGGACAACGGATACGCCGTGATGTCCGACTGGTTCTTCCAGATGGTCTTCGTGGCCACTGCTGCATCCATCGTGTCGGGGGCCATTGCCGAGCGCATCAAGTTGTGGTCGTTCTTTGCGTTCACTCTCGTATTGACCGCATTCATCTATCCCATTGTGGGTTCCTGGACCTGGGGAGGCGGTTGGCTGGCCCAAGAGGGTTTCCAGGACTTCGCCGGCTCCACCATTGTCCACGGCACCGGCGGTTGGGCCGCCTTGGCCGGAGTACTGGTGGTGGGTCCCCGGCTGGGCAAGTTCAAAGCGGACGGCAGCGTGAAATTAACCCCGCCCTCCAACGTGCTGGTGGTGACGCTGGGGGTGTTCATCTTGTGGCTCGGCTGGTTCGGATTCAACGGTGGTTCCCAGCTCGCGCTGGGCACCCCGGGTGATGCGGTGGCGATGACCATCGTGTTGGTCAACACAAATCTGGCCGCCGCGGCCGGCGTGATTGCCGCCCTGGCCGTCTCCCGTTCGATCTTGGGGAGGATCGACCTCTTCGCCGGCCTCAACGGGGCCATCGCCGGACTGGTTGCCATAACCGCCGGCCCCACCATGGTGGATCACTGGTGGGCGATGATCATCGGCGCAATCGGCGGTCTGCTCTGCACCATCGCCATCAAGGTGCTGGAGATAGTCAAGGTGGACGATGTGGTCGGCGCCATTCCCGCCCACCTCGTTGCTGGCATTTGGGGAACCCTGGCCGTGACTATCGCGGCCGGCGGCCGATTCCACATTCAGCTTCTGGGCATCGTGTCCATCGGGGCGTTTGTCTTCATCGCCTCCTTGGTGGTGTGGAAGGTGCTGGACATCATGATGGGCCTGCGGGTGTCGGCTGACGTCGAGCGCATGGGCCAAGACGTGGCCGAGCTCGGCATCGAGGCATACCCGGAGTTCGTGCTGATGCCCGAAGAGTTGGACTAATAGCCCAGCTTCAACGAATCAGGTGCGGTGTTCTGGAGGGTTGATCCGGTTCTGACCAATCAGGTGCGTTGTCCTGAAGACTTGATCCGGTTCTGACCAATCAGGTGCAGGGTTCTGCGGGTGCCACGGCGGGGAGTCGGCCAGCCCGCATGGAGGTGACCGAGGTGCCGTCGGTCTCGAAGATCACCCGGTAGTCCACGTCTGGCTCATCCACCGGGACGAATTGGATCGAGTTCCCGCTGCCGTCGGCATAGGGGGTGACCACCAGCCGTTCCCCGAACAGCTCGTGGAGCTGGGCCTCGGTGCTGCCCACGCTGGCTCCCGACCGGGTGGTGATGCTCGGGTTGGTGACATCCACCCGCTCGATGGAGCTGTTGTAGATCGTGACCACCACTCCCGTGGGGCCGTTGGCCGGGGCGAGCAGGTAGCAGCGGGGGGTGCCGTCTTCTGGGCCGCCGGCCCAAAGGGTGGGGAGCGACTGGGCTGCCTGGTCGGGGGTCATGCCGAAGAACATCGACCCGAGTCCCGCGGTGGTGAGCTTGTCGGAACTGCTGAAGGCCGGATTGCTGAGGTCAACTGGCTCGGGTGGGTCAATCGGTTCGGCGGTCGAGATGGGGATCGGCGTGGGTTCATCAACGGGAACAGGTGTGGACTCCTCGACCGGTTCGGGTGCGGGCTCCTCGTCGACGGGTTCCTCAACGGGGGTTTCTTCAACCGGGGCCGGTGTGGACACTGGTGCTGGTGCTTCTGTGGCGGCGGGCTCTGGGGTGGCATCCTCCGCCGTGTCGTCGTTCCCGCAGGCCGCGAAGAACAGAACCAATATGGCAACCAAAGCAATCGATCGACGCATGGCCTCAGCGTAGTAGGCCGAGCGATAGGTGTCTTGTAGGCCGCCTGGGACTCGAACCCAGCACCTTGAGATTAAAAGTCTCCTGCTCTACCTGATGAGCTAGCGGCCCGCCGTCACTGTATCGCCCAGACCCATTGTTGCGGTCGGTAATATGCCGCCCAGTGGAAGCCTGGGAATCCCTGCTAAGCGACGTGGAAAGCGAGTTGATCGACGTGGAGGCGGTGCTCGCTGATCTCGACGACCTCGATGCATTGCGCCATCGGGTTCACGCCGCCCAGGCCGACGGAAGCATTGACCAGCGTCCCGTGCTCCAGCGCTGCGCTGAACTGATTTGGAGCGCTGCGCTGGGTTGATCTAGAGCAGGTCAGCGGCGGGCACCTGGATGTCCACGCCCTCGAGGGGGTGGACCCGCTCGCCGGCAACCAGTTGGCCGTTGTCCACAGTCACCCATCGGCCGCTCATGTTTGTGACCCGGCTAGGAGGGCAGCCCAGGTGGGCCTCCAGGGAGTAGATGACTCCTCCGTGGGTCACCACAATGGCCGACCGGTCGCCCACCACCGTGGCCAATCGGTGGAGGCCGGCCAACACTCGGGCCAATAGGGCGTCGTCTTGCTCCCAGCCCGGTGGGCGGCGGCCGTCTTCCAGGAATCCGGGGTACCGCTCCTCGATCTGCGCCCGGGTCAATCCGGAGAACTCCCTCACATCCCGCTCGATCAGCTCGGCAACCGGGATCGGCAGGTCGCAGCCGAGCGCTTCGGCAATGATCTCTGCGCTCACCCGGGATCGTTGGAGGGTGGACGTGGCCACCACGTCAACCGGCTCGAGCCGGGCCGCGGCTTCGGCCGCCTGCCGGCGTCCCAACTCCGATAACGGGGGGTCGGCCTGACCTTGCCAGCGCCGAGCCGCGTTCCATTCCGACTGCCCGTGTCGGATCAGAAGGAGACGAGCCACGGCTGTCACGGTAATGGGCGGGGCTTTTCAGACTGCGGCAGTGGCAGAGTATTCCCGTACAATTCTGCCCATGGCCACGCTGCGCCTGTTCGCACACGTCAGGGAGGCGGCGGGCACCGGACGAGACGAAGTCCCCGGCGCCACTGTCGACCAAGTACTGGCCACTGCGGTGGATCGCTATGGCGCGGCCTTTGCCGAACAGCTTCAGATTTGCCGGGTGTGGCTGAACGGCGAGCCGGTTACCGGATCTGAGCCGGTCGCCGACGGCGATGAGGTGGCTGTGCTGCCCCCAGTGTCCGGGGGGTAGCCTCAATTGGCCATGCCAGTTCTTTGTTCGCGGGGCAACCTCGTCATGATTCGGGGATTGGGGTCATGACCCAGAACGTGGCGATCTTGTCTCTGCACACGTCGCCGCTAACCCAGCCCGGCGTGGGCGACAGCGGCGGCATGAACGTGTATGTGCGGGAGATGGCCGCGGCCTTGGCCCACTCGGGCAGCGAGTGCCGGGTGTATGTGCGGCGAGCCCAGGAAGGGCTGCCCGATGAGGTGGACATCGAACCGGGCGTGACTGTGGTCCACATCAACGCTGGGCCCGTCGAATTGAACAAGGAAGACCTCCCCGGGGTGGTGGAAGAGTTCGCTGATGGTGTGCTGGCTGATTTCCGGCGACACCGGCGCCCCGATGTGATTCACGCCAATTACTGGCTTTCGGGGGTGGCCGGTCACCGGGTCAAGCACGCGGTGGAAGTACCGCTGGCCGTGACCTTCCACACGCTGGCCCGGGTAAAGGCGGCCACTGGCGATCCCGAGTCGGAGCTCCGGGCCCAGGCCGAGACCGAGGTGATCGGCTGTGCCGATGCGGTGATTGCCTCCTGTGAGCCAGAAGCCCAGCAACTTCGAGAGTTCTACGACGCCCCGCCCGAACGGATTGAGCTAGCCGCGCCGGGAGTGGAGCACGCGCTGTTCTCCCCCGGAGATCGCGATGGTGCCCGCACCGCCCTCGGATTGGGCCAAGGTCCGGTGTTGCTCTTTGTCGGCCGGATTCAGCCGTTGAAACGGCCTCTGGTTGCGGTGGAAACACTGGCGTGTCTGGGTCGCGAGGATGCCCGCCTGCTTGTGGTTGGAGGGCCCAGCGGCACCGAGGGTAGGACCGAGTATCGGCGCCTCCAAGACCGCATTCACGCCTTGGGCCTGGAGGATCAGGTGACGCTGGTTCCCCCCCGTCCCCACCACTGGCTGTCCACTTACTACCGGGCCGCCGATGTTGTTCTGGTTCCCAGCCGCAGCGAGTCGTTCGGACTGGTGGCCCTGGAGGCGGCGGCCAGCGGCACCCCGGTGGTGGCCGCTCCCGTGGGCGGGCTGCGCTCGATAGTGGACCACGGCCGAACCGGATTCCTGGTAGACGATGCCACCGCCGAGGCATTTGCTGCTCAGACGGCCGCCCTCATCGACAACCCGCTGCTGGCCGCCGAGACGGCCATGAATGCAGCCGAGCGGGCCCGTTCGTATTCGTGGGCGGCCATGGCCCGCTCGTTGCGAGCTACATATCGAAGGGTCCAGTCCCGAGTGCCTGTCTATTGCACATGACGCCGCCGATGGCCTGCAACCCTGTCCATTTCCCATGATTCTGCGGCCCGAGGAGTTGGCCGCTTTGGAGTCGGACATCGATGCCTGGCTGGACGACCAACTCCACACCAATCCCACCGTGTTGACCGTGGACCGGGGCGAGCCCGGCCAGCGCCGTTGGTACGTGCGAATGGTGGGGGAGGAGAAGACGGTGTCCACCGTGTGGTTCACTCTCGGCCAGCGCCAGTTGCACTGCGAATGCCACTTCATGCCCGCACCCGAGGAGAACGAGGGCCGGCTGTATGAGTATCTGTTGCGCCGCAACCGCGAGCTGGCCGGTTTGCGTTTCGCCATCGGGATCGAGGATGCCGTGTTCCTGGTGACCGAGCTGCCAGCCCACACGGTGACCGAGGCGGAGATCGACCGGCTCTTGGGGTCGTTCTACGCTTATTCCGAGCGGTGGTTTCGGCCCTGTATGCGGATCGGCTACCAGACTCGGTTCAAAGATTAGCACTTTTTGATAATTTTTAGTTGTTTTCAATGTAAATTGGATGTAAGTTCCTTGGGTAGTGCTCTTGGTCGGTGGGAGTGATCGGGGAAGTCATCCCACCGGCCAGAGTTTTTTGCCGGATGAGACCGGCTCTGGGGTGCTATAGCAGTGAGGTGGCACTTCGACTGCAACTCATCGGCGGAGGCCGCATGGGCGAGGCCTTGCTCGGCGGCTTGCTGGCCGGCGGATGGGCTCAGCCGGGCGAGCTGGCCGTAGTAGAGAAGATCTCCGATCGGCGAGAAGAATTGGCCGAACGCTTCAGCGGCGTGACGGTGGCCGACCATCCGCTCCAACAGGCTGATGCTGTTCTCGCCGTCAAGCCCGACGATGCCGCCTCGGCCGGAAGCAACCTCAAGTCGGCGGGGGTCGGCCGGGTCCTCAGCATTGCAGCCGGTGTGACCACTGGGGCCCTCGAGGCAGTTCTCGGCCCCGGCGCCCGGGTTATCCGGGCCATGCCCAACACCCCCGCGCTGGTAGGCGAGGGCGCAGCGGCCATTGCCGCGGGCCGTCATGCCACCGAGGGGGATCTGGAATGGGCCACCGGCGTGCTGGAAGCGGTTGGCACGGTGGTGGTGTGCGATGAGTCGATGCTCGACGCGGTCACCGGGCTCTCCGGTTCGGGGCCTGCCTACCTGTTCTGGATGGCGGAGAACTTAATGGCCGCCGGACAAGAGGTGGGCCTTTCCCCAGACATGGCCGATGCCCTCACCCGCCAGACCCTCTTGGGGGCGGCCCGGCTGCTGGCCGAGTCAGGCGAGTTGCCCGCCGACCTGCGGGCCGCGGTGACCTCTCCGGGGGGCACCACCGCCGCGGGTATCGCCGAGCTGGAAGCCCGAGGGGCGGCGTCGGCATTCATCGCTGCGGTGGTGGCTGCCACCCAGCGCAGCCGCGAGCTGGGTGGTACCTGAGGAATCAAACGGCAGGTTAATCAGGCATAGGTGTGGTAACCGGCCATAGCGGGGGGTGCCACTTGAGGAGGCAAACGGCGGGTTAATCAGGCATTTCTTGTTGTTGTCCATGCGGGGTGGCACACCACTAGCAGTGCCGCGTAAGGTGAGCGGCGCACAGCGGAGTCAGGGGTGTGATGGCATGGCTAAGCCAGATGGGCGGGAAAAACTCATGACCGTGGCAGAGGTTGCTGCCCTCATGAGAGTGTCAACGATGACGGTCTACCGGCTGATAAAGGCCCGAGACCTTCCCGCGGTGAGGATCGGCAAGTCGTATCGATTGCGAGAGGGCGACGTCGACCGGTACTTGGCCAGTCGCTACACCCAGGCAGGCTGACACTGCCACTCCCCCTTGGCCCCCACAAGGTGTTGGCCAAGCAATGACGCTGCGGTACGACACCATCTCGTTCCTGTCCGATTACGGGCTGAGCGATGAGTTCGTGGGAGTGGTCAAGTCGGTCATCCGCTCCATCGCCCCCGAGGTGGCGGTGGTGGACATCACCCACGACATCGCCCCCCACGATGTGCGGGGCGGAGGTTTGGCTCTGGCCCGCAGCGCCCAGTACTTGGTGCCCGGCGTTGTGCTGGCGGTGGTCGATCCCGGTGTGGGCGGCAGCCGGCGAGCGGTAGCAGTGGAGGTGGGCGACGGCGCTTCGGTGCTGGTCGGTCCCGACAACGGCCTGCTGGCCCCGGCGGTGGCCATGGTGGGCGGCGCCTCCCGAGCGGTGGAGCTCACCGCCGAGCACTATCACCTCGCTTCGGCCGGACCGACGTTCGCGGGCCGCGACGTGTTCGCCCCTGCCGCGGCCCACCTGTGCTTGGGCACCGGCCTCGAAGACCTGGGGACGCCGGTCCCGGTGGACTCCCTGACCCCCGGCATGGTGCCGGTGAGCCGGACCGACGGCGAAACGATCCATGCCGAGGTGTTGTGGATCGACCGGTTTGGCAACTTGCAGCTCAACCTGGATCCCGCCGAGATAGCGCCAATGGGCGATGGGCTCCGGCTCACCGCCAGCGACGTCGGCCGCACCGCCCGGCGAGTCAATAGCTTCAGCGATCTCGGCAGTGGCGAATTGGGGGTGCTGGTAGACTCGTACGGCTTGGTGGCTGTAGCCGTCAACCGGGGATCAGCGGCTCTGGAGTTGAGCTGTGTGGAGGGAGACTCCATCACCGTTGAGCCCGGCGGACCCGCTCCGGCCACTCCGGTGGAACTGCAACCCAAACGATCAGATGAACTGACATGAGACCCGGAACAACCATCGCCATCGCCATCTTGTTGCTGGCCATCCTTGTCGCCGCGGCTATCCAGTTGTTCGTGCTTGCTCGGTAATCGGCTATGCCCGTCGATGAGATCCTGTACCCGGTGAACCTTCGGGTTCGCGGCCATCGCTGCCTGGTGGTGGGAGGAGGACAGGTGGCATTGAACAAGGTGGATGGACTGCTGGAAGCCGGGGCCGTAGTGGACGTGATCGCCCCGGACGTAGTTCCGGAGTTAGACGACCATCCTGGCGTCACCGTCCATCGCCGTTCCTATCGCCCGGGCGATGTCGAGGGCTACCGGCTGGCGGTGGCGGCCACCGGGAAGGCCGAGGTCAATGCCGAGGTCTACCGCGACGGCGAGGCCGCCGGAGTATGGGTGAACAGCGCCGATGATCCCGTGCATTGCTCGTTCACCTTGCCCAGCAGATTGCGTCGAGGACCGCTGCTGGTGACTTGTTCCACGGGGGGGCACAGTCCGGCGTTGTCGCGCTGGTTCCGCCAGCGCTTGGAAGAAGAGATCGGCCCCGAATACGAGACCCTGTTATGCCTACTCAGCGAGGCGCGAGAGAGGATTCGGGCTGCGGGGGTGCACACCGAGGACCGGGCTTGGCAAGATGTACTGGATTCGGGAATGCTGGAGTTGATCCGCTCCGGTGAAACCGGACGGGCAAAAGCGATGATCGACCGGCTGGTCGATAACCCTTGATGAACCAGTGTCAGTACTTGCAATAGGCCTCAACCATCGAACGGCACCGCTCGGTCTGCTGGAGCGGATGACCATTGACGATTCCAGCCTGCCCAAAGCGCTGGCCGACCTCATCGGGCGCGAGCACCTGTCTGAGGCCGTGGTGCTGTCCACCTGCAATCGCACGGAGGTCTACGTCTTTGCGGAGACCTTCCACGGGGCATTCCAGAACGTGCGCGACTTCCTCTCCGAGACCGCCCATGTGGCCCCCGAGCAGTTCAGCGACGCGCTCTACGCCCACTACGAGGCCGATGCCGTGTCGCACCTGTTCTCGGTGGCCTGCGGCTTGGACTCAGCTGTGCTCGGAGAGCACGAGATTCAAGGGCAGGTCAAGAGCGCGTGGGAGACAGCTCGGCTGGAGGGCACTTGCGGCACCTCGCTGAACACCCTCTTCCGCCACGCGGTGGAGGTGGGCAAGCGGGCTCGTTCCGAGACCGGCATCTCCCGACATATCACCTCGGTCTCCCAAGCGGCGGTGGCTCTGGCCGCCGAGCGGTTGGAGGGACTGGCCGGCCGCCGGCTGATGGTGCTGGGTGCCGGTGATATGGGCGAGGGCATGGCCGCCAGCTTGGCCAAGAGTGGGGCGGCCGAGGTTGTGGTGGCCAATCGCACCACGGGCCGGGCGGCGGAGTTGGCCGAGCGCATCGGGGGCCGGGCCGTGGGCCTGCCCGAGATGGCCGCTGAACTGGCGGTTGTGGATGTACTTTTGACTTCGACGGGGGCGTCGTCGCTGATCCTGGAGCATTGCGATGTGGCTGAGATCATGGCTGAGCGGGGCAATCGTCCGCTGCTGATCGTTGACGTTGCCGTTCCCCGCGATGTGGATCCCGCCGCCGGCGATCTGGACGGGGTGACGCTGCTGGATATGGACGATCTGCGGGCCTTCGCCGATCGCGGCCTGCGGGAGCGACGGGCCGAGTTGGAGCGGGTGCGCGACATCATCGACCACGAGCTGAACCGCTATCTGGACTACAGCTCGGCCCGGGAGACGGCACCGCTGATTACCGCCTTCCGCACCCGGGCCGAGGTCTTGCGCAAAGAGGAGTTGGATCGCCACGCCACCGGACTTTCGCCTGCGGAGCGGGACGCAGTGGAGGCCGCCACTCGTGGTTTGGTGGCCAAGCTGCTGCACGAGCCCACCGTCAGGCTGAAGGACGCGGCCGGATCGCCGCGGGGCGACCGCCTGGCCGAAGCACTCCGGGACCTGTTCGATCTCTAGTCCCATGCTGCGGGCCGCCACCCGAGGCAGCGCCTTGGCCCGCTGGCAGACTGCTCACATTGCCAACCTGCTGAGCCGCGCCGCCGACGTCGAGCCGCTTCTGGTGACTACCGCGGGCGACCGCCAAGCCGAAACGCCGATCTCGGCCATCGGCGGCAAAGGGGTGTTCGTCAAGGAGGTGCAAGCCGCCGTGCTCGACGGCCGGGCCGATTTCGCGGTGCACTCGGCCAAAGACCTTCCTGCCGCAACCCCCGACGGCCTGATGATTGCGGCCGTGCCCCGCCGGGCCGACCCCCGAGACGTGCTGGTGGGCTGTCGATTGTCGGATCTACCAGAGGGGGGACTAGTGGCCACAGGTTCAGCCCGCCGCCGGGTCCAGCTTCGGGAGCTACGCCCCGATCTGCGGTTCGCCGAGCTGCGGGGCAACATCGGCACCCGTCTGGCCAAGGCCGCCGACTTCGACGCGGTGGTGATGGCCAAGGCCGCTTTGGACCGCTTGGGTGAGCATCCGCCGGTGGTGGATGTGTTGGCCTGCGAAGCCATGGTGCCTCAAGTGGGCCAAGGAGCCCTGGCAGTGGAATGCCGAGCCGATGATCGGCGGGCGTGCGAGTTGCTGGCTGCCATCCAAGACCCGGTGGCCCGCCGGGAGGTGGATGCCGAGCGGGCGTTCCTAGCTGCCCTGGGCGGCGATTGCACGCTGCCCGCCGGCGCCCACGCCCATTTGGACGGCACCACGCTGGCCATGCGGGCCGTGCTGGCCGACGGCCTCGACGGCCGGTGCCATACCGCGGTGGGCGAAGGCGACGATGGGGAGGCCCTGGGACGGGAGTTGGCCCGCCAACTTCTGGATACGGTGGCCTGGTGACCGGGTACTTCAAGCCGGCTTCGATGGCCCGATGACCGTCTACCTGGTTGGCGCCGGGCCGGGCGATCCTGCTCTTTTGACTTTGAGGGGGGCTGAAGTTCTGGCCAGTGCCGATGTGGTGGTGTACGACCGGCTGTCGGTGGCCTCGTTGCTCGACTTGGCTCCGGCCCATGCCGAGCGCATCTCGGTGGGCAAGCAGCCCGGCGGACCTCGCACCTCCCAAGACGACATCAACGCCCTGCTGGTGGCTCGGGGTCGGGCCGGCCAGCAGGTGGTGCGCCTCAAGGGCGGCGACCCCTTCGTGTTCGCCCGGGGCGGTGAGGAGGCCGCCGCGCTGGCCGCGGCCGGGATCGCCTTCGAGGTGGTTCCCGGCATCACCTCCGCGGTTGCGGTTCCCGCTTACGCCGGGATCCCCGTGACCATGCGCTATTCCTCCACCTCGTTCACCGTGGTCACTGGCCACGAGGACCCGGCCAAAGGGGAGGGATCGGTGAACTGGGAGGCGGTGGCCGCGCTGGGCGGCACGGTGGTGGTGCTAATGGGCGCGGCCCGCTGCCGCGCCATTTGCGAACGGATCATCGCCGGGGGCATGGCCCCCGACACCCCGGCGGCCGCGGTGCAGTGGGGCACCCGCCCCAACCAGCGCACGCTGCGGGCCACCCTGGCCACTCTGGCCGACTTGGAACCCCAACCGCCGGCCACCATCGTGATCGGCGAGGTGGCTGCTGCCGACCTGGCCTGGTTTGAGAACCGGCCCCTATTCGGCCGCCGCATCGTGGTGACCCGGGCCCAGCCCCAGGCCGCCGAGCTGGCCTCCAAGCTTCGCCAACGGGGAGCGGAGGCCATCGAGCTGCCGGCCATCGCCTTCGCGCCTCCCGAGGACCTCGACCGCCTGGCCCAGGCCGCGGCCCAGGTGGGCCGCTACGACTGGGTGGTGTTCACCTCGCCTACCGGAGTGGCCCGGTTCTTCGAGCAATTGCGCGATGCCCGCAGCCTCGGAGGGGTTCAAGTGGCCGCCATCGGCCCGGGCACCGCCGCCGCACTGGCCGAACGCAACGTTGTGGCCGACTTGGTGCCCGAGCAGTACGTGGCCGAGGCCCTGCTGGAAGCTCTGTCTCAAGGCATTGGGCCCGACGGTCCCGGTCGAGCGCTCATTCCCCGGGCCGAGACCGCCCGCGATGTGCTGCCCGACGGTCTGACCGCCGCGGGCTGGGAGGTGGACGTGGTTCCCGCCTACCGAACGGTGGCGCCGGTCCCTGATCCCGACGCGGCAGCCTTGCTGGACAACGCCGAGGTCATCACTTTCACGTCGTCGTCCACCGTGACCAACTTCGTGGATACCTTCGGCGCCGACGCGGTGCCCGCGGTGGTGGCCACCATCGGCCCTATCACCTCCGCCACCGCCCGCAATCTGGGCCTGGAGGTAGCCCTCGAGGCTTCCGAGCACACCATCGAGGGCCTGATCGCCGCCCTCGAGGACTTCTTCAGCCACTGAGGGCCACCAGGTTCCCGCTGCCGAAATGGAAGAACCCAAACTCTAGGATCGCGGGCATGGTCACCAACCAGGGGTTGTTCGAGCGGGCGCGGCGGGTGATCCCCGGCGGGGTCAACTCGCCGGTGCGCTCGTTCCGGTCGGTGGGGGGCACCCCGTACTTTGTGGCCCGGGCCGAGGGGCCCTATGTGTGGGACGTGGAGGGGCACCGCTACATCGACTACGTGCAGAGCTACGGCCCCGGCATCTTGGGCCATGCCCATCCGGCGGTGACCGACGCGGTGGCCAAAGCCGCCGCCGACGGAACCAGCTACGGGGCGCCCACCGAACGCGAGGTGCTGCTGGCCGAACTGTTGTGCGACCGGGTACCGGCAATGGACTGGACCCGGCTCACCTCCAGCGGCACTGAGGCGGCCATGGCCGCCATCCGGCTGGCCCGGGGAGCTACCGGCCGCACCAAGATCATCAAGTTTGCCGGCTGCTACCACGGCCACAGCGACGGACTGCTGGCCGCCGGGGGCAGCGGCGTGGCCAACCAGGGCCTCGCCGACTCGGCTGGCGTCACCCCCGGAGCGGTGGCCGACACCGTGGTGGCCCCCTACAACCAGGTTCCCGTTGTGGACCGCGACGTGGCCGCAGTGGTGGTGGAGCCGGTGGCGGCCAACATGGGAGTAGTGGCCCCGGTCCCCGGATTTCTGGAGGGGCTGCGAGCCGCGTGCGACGAGGCCGGCGCCCTATTGGTGTTCGACGAGGTCATCACCGGCTTCCGCCTGGCCCCCGGCGGCGCCACCGAGTGGTTCAGCGTGACTCCAGACCTGTGGTGCTTCGGCAAGGTGGTAGGCGGCGGGTTGCCCATCGGCGTGTTCGGCGGGCGAGCCGATCTGATGGAGCACCTGGCCCCGCTGGGCGGCGTGTACCAAGCCGGAACCCTGTCGGGAAACCCGCTGGCCACCGCGGCTGGATTGGCCACCCTGGAACAGCTCACCCCCGACGCCTACCGCACCCTCACCAACACCGCAGTCCGACTGGCCGACGGCATGACCGCGGCCGCCAACGCGGCGGGCGTGGCCTGCACCGTGCCCCGGGTGGGGTCACTGCTCGGAGTGTTCTTCTGCGTCGACGCGCCAACTGATTTCGACCAGGCCAAGGCCGCCGCCGAAAACGGCGTCTATCC
Source organism: Acidimicrobiia bacterium (assembly GCA_022826705.1). Classification (GTDB taxonomy): domain Bacteria; phylum Actinomycetota; class Acidimicrobiia; order Acidimicrobiales; family Bin134; genus Poriferisocius. The sequence continues at coordinate 68,278 of JAJDUJ010000029.1, forward strand.
CCGGGTGTTCCACGCCCTCCTTGAAGCGGGCGTGGCCTTCGCCCCCGGCCCCTACGAAGCCCTGTTCCCGAGCCTGGCCCACGCCGAAGATGACATCGATGAGACCGTGGAGGCCTTTTCCGCGGCTTTGTAGATGTACTCGGCTGGGCCGGGGTTGTCGGGGTCCATGAGATTGGCCATGATCCGCAGGGCCCACTCCATGGCCGGGCGAGATTGCATGCCGATCCGGGTCAGCTGCCGCAGCAACGCCGGCTTGCCGATCAGCCGGGCGAATATCCGGGCCACTCGGAAGTACGCCCCGTAGTTCTCCTCCAACAGTTTCGGGTACCGCCAGATCGCCCCGCCGTCACCGGTGGCGATGGCCTCGGCCACCAAGTCGGCGGCCATCTTCCCGGTCTCGTAGGCGTAGTCGATGCCCTCGCCGTTGAAGGGGTTCACCGATCCGGCCGCGTCTCCCACCACCAGATACTTCGGACCCACTTTCGGGTGTACCGACCCGGCCATGGGCAGACGCCCTCCCACCGGCTCCATGAGCGGCCGGTTGGGGTCGATCTCCCAGTAGGGAGGGAGCGTGGCCGCGAACTCCCGCATCAGATGGGAGGTGTTCACCGAGGTGTAGTCGCGGAACGTGGACAACAGCCCTGCGCCCACGTTCACGCTTCCATCGCCCAGAGGGAAGATCCAGCCATAGCCGGGCAGCGAATTGCCATTGCGGTCTCGCATGTCCAGGGCGCTCTCGATCCACGGCGTGTCGTGCAGCGGGCTCTCGAAGTAGGTGCGGATCGCCATGCCCTGGGGGTAGGCCCGGTCTCGGGCGGTGCCCAGGGCCCGGCCGAACCGGGAGTTGGCCCCGTCGGCCACCGCCACATATTGGGCCTGGATCTGGTCGGTTTGCCCGGTGGCCTTATCCACCACCTCGGCCCCGTCGAGCACCCCGTTGACCAGGAGCGGTTGGGTGGCTTCGGTGCCCAGGAGCATCTCGGCCCCGGCGGCCACCGCATGGTCGGCCACCAGCTTGTCGAGCTCCCGCCGTCGAACCACATAGCCATAGTCGGGGAACACCGAGTGCTTCGGCCAGGCCAGCTCCATGGTGCGCTTGTGGGCCACCGCCCGCAGGCCCCCGTAGCGGTGGTAGCGGGTGAGCTGGTCGGCCAGGCCCATGTCGCACAGCGACTTGACCGCCCGGGGGGTGAGTCCATCGCCGCAGGTCTTGTCGCGGGGGAACTCCTTGCGCTCCACCACCACCACGTCGAGGCCGTGGCGGGCTGCCCAGTAGGCGGTGGCTGCTCCGGCCGGACCACCGCCTATCACCAACAGGTCGCGGCGAGGCGTCATCGACAGGATTCGCGGTTGATCACGCCGCCGACTCGGCTCGCGAGAGGATTAGCCCGCTCCGACTCCGGCGGTGGACAGCAGGCCGCTCAACGTGCTGCGGAAGGTCTGTCCGATGGCGAATTGGCTTGGCACCACCCCTTCGGCCTCAAACAGCTCTTCCAGATCATGCAGGTCGGCCTCATCGGCACCACCGATCTCCACCCGCTCGAAGTAGGTCACCGCCAGGATCTCCCGGGCGCTCAGGTCTTCGCCGAAGGCGGGCATGCCGTTGGCCGCTCCCAGTGACACCTCGTTGTTGTCGCCATACAGGGTGCCAGGTTCGGCGGGGGAGCCGTTGACGATCCAGATGACGTGGTCTCGCCAGTCGCCGAAGGTGGCCATTACCTCGCCGTTGCTCAACGCCGGGCCCACTCCGCCGCCGCCTTCGGCGCCGTGGCAGCCGGCGCAACCGCCGCTGCCGTCATACACCTCCCGGCCCATGGCAATGATCTCGCTGTCGCGCTCGGGCGATTCCAGAGTGCCGGCGAAGATGATGGCCCAGAACGGTAGGAAGATCAGCACCGGCACGGCCCACACCGGAATCTTCTTGCGACTCAAAGCGGCCTGTACCCATGGCTTGACCGGTTCCGGTTGGGGTTCGGGCTCCGGCTCCAGGTCGGGAAGCTCGGGCAATGAGGGGCCCGCCGCGGCGGCCGGGGCCTGGGTTTCAGCCACCGCAGGGGCGGCGGATGTCTCCGATGGCGGTGCCTCTGCGGCCGGTTCGTCGCCGGTGGACGCGCCGAGGTCCTTGCGACGATCTGCCGATCGTTTCAGCAGATGCTCGGGTACTTCTACCAACGCTCCTCCGGTGTGATTCCCGGCCGGCACCACGTCCAGCCCCGTGCCACATTAGGCCCGCTCAAGGCTAACGGCCTAACCATTGCCAGCAGTGGCTTGGGTGCCTGGAGTATTGACGTACTCTATTGTTTTGAACTTGCAGAAGTGGGCATAATGAGCCGGTGAGAATGTCTGAGACATCGGAAGCTATCCGATGGATTACAGCAATGGGGCCAAACTCGTGGTTCTGGGGTCACCAGGTTCCCGTTCGTCCCCATGTTGCTCAGCCTGTCTTGTCGAGACTGTGCAGGGAAAAGTCGCTTGGTCTGCACCGTGTGGTGCGCGGTCTCTACTGGCTGGGCTTCCCCGAAGATCACGAATATCACGGGATTGGCCCCAATCTTGAGATCGGCGCCTTGATCTACGCTGGACCTGGAGCAGGTCTAGCTCGCTGGAATGCACTGAACAGGATGGGATGGACGCTTCAGTGCGATCCCAAGGCCTCCGTGGCTGTCTTGGGTCGTCGGTTGCAGCCGATTGATCCCACCGTTCGCTTTTTCACGAATAGGAACCGCAGACGCGAGTCTTTGACATGGGCAGAAGTCACAATTTTGGAGGCTCTCGCCATGTTCCCCTACACCGAGGAGCCGTGGGACGACTGCTTGGAGACATTGAAGAACGGCGTGTCCGCCGGTCGGCTCAAGTGGGATCTGCCGATGAGACCCGAGGCCCTGCTCTGGGCCGCAGAAACCGAAGGCGGAGACGAAAACATGCTTGAGAGAGCCCAGGGAATCTCTAAAGTGCTCTCGGGGCCGCGTTGAGGCTTTCTGGGTCTGAGTTCCTTGACCAGCCGGGTATCGGTCCTGGCGCACCAGGGCTGGCTGGGGCACTTGGGCGATTCGAGACCCTGGCCGAAAGGGTCAAAGGGGGTCTTGGAATTGCTGCTCGTGAAATTGTCAGGGACTACTGGTTGACCGCCTGTCTATTCGGAATCGTTTCGAATAGTCCAAGCGGTCTGATGTTTCGCGGGGGCGGCAACAGCGAACCACTGGCACGATGCGTATTCGCGGGAGGCACTTCTCTGGTCTCGGCGTGGGCGATCACGGAGCGTTATTCCGAAGACTTGGATCTGCTCGTGTTGACCGTGGAACAGCGGCCCACAAATAGCGCGGCCAAGAGGGCGCTCGGTGTGCCGACTGGCTGGGTGGCGTCTTCTCTCAATCTCTTGAAGGAGGAAATTGATACCAGGCACATGGGCAATGTCGGATTCAGGCGGTCACATCTGGAGATCGGCGGAGAGCCAGGCTTCTTGAAGATCGAGACCACAGTTGAACCGACCGACGACGCACTCTTCAAGACACGTACTGTCACCTCCCTCCTGGGTAGATTTGCTACTTCCGACGACCTCGACCACTTTCCAGAGCTCGGAGGTTTCGAGATGCCCTGTGTCGTGCCTGGGTACACGGCGGCCAACAAGTTCGACGCCCTGCACCGGCGAGCCGTGGCCGGAGAAATCAACGAGCTGGCTCAAAGGGGCCGCGATCTATACGACTTGGCCAGGATTGCCTCTTCAGAACACGCCAGTGAGGCTCGGGAGCTGATCCCGTTCCTTGCAGAGCGGTCATCGTCCTCCCCGGGACGCCGGCAGGATGTCCCGCGCCCTCAAGGGGGTTACGCCAACAGCCCTGCGTTCAAGTCTGGCTCAGAGCCCCAAGATGCCCTCAAGAATGGCTACCTGGCAGCCACTGATCTCATTTGGGGGAAAGCGCCCTCGTTTGATGAAGCCATTGAGATGGCGGTCAGCCTCGACAGTGCATAGGTCGGCGAACTCCACCACTGGAACTCAGACCAAACCGTTTACAATCAACTCTGTCGCGCCCACCAATAGAAATCGGGGATCGTGTAATGGCTGTCGATGTGCAACAGATCACCGGAGTTGCTCAACCGGTGACTCAGCTATTGTCGAACAGGCGTTACGGTCTTGACTTCTACCAGCGGGAATACAGATGGGAAGACGCTCAGGTCGGCGAGCTAATTGATGACCTTGCTGGTCGTTTCCTGGACGAGTTTGATCAATCTCACGAGCGGACATTCGTCAACTCATACCGGCCCTACTTCCTTGGACCAATCGTTACTGCGAACCGAGATGGCATCCGATATCTCGTGGACGGCCAGCAGCGCATCACGACGCTCAGCCTTTTGTTGATCTACATCCGCCGTCTGCTGGACGAGAACTTCCGTGAGGACGCGGAGGCCCTCAACACTCTGATCTTCTCTACGGCATTCGGAAAGAAGACATTCAACATCGACGTCGAAGAGCGACAAGGATGCATGGACGCCATCTTTGAGGGCGAAGAGTTCGACCCAAGTGACGGGCCCGAGTCTGTACGCAACCTTTGGAACAGGTACCAGACGATCGTCGAGCGGTTCCCCATCGACCTCCAAGGCGACACGCTGCCCTACTTCTCCGACTGGGTACAGCACCGGGTCGTCCTCGTGGACATCGGTGCTCCCGACCAGGACATGGCCTTGGAGATCTTCGAGGCGATGAATGACCGGGGACTTCGCTTGAGCAACACTGACATGCTCAAGAGCTTTCTGCTCGCACGTGTCGGCGACGAGCAGGTCATTCGCGAACTCAATGACTCTTGGCGTAAGCGAGTCACCGATCTGGCCGATGCCGAGAAAAATGCTGATGCCGAGTTTGTCAAGGCTTGGCTACGGGGCAACTACGCCCTCACCCAGCGAGAGCGCAGGGCCAACGCGGCACCGGGGGACTTCGATGTCATCGGCACGGCCTTCCACAAGTGGGTCCGCGACAGCGCAGGTGCCATCGGGCTCGAGAGCGAAGCCGACTATCGCCGCTTCGTGGAGGTGGAGTTCTTCGAACTCAGTGGGCGCTACCTTGAATTGCTCCACGCATCCGGAGAACTGCAGCCTGGCCTCGAAGCCGTCTTCTACAACGCCAGAACCGGCTTCACGCTACAGATCCCGGTGATCCTCGCTGCGATCACACCAGATGACGACGATGCAACATTCATGAGGAAGGCAGCTCTAGTTGCCGGAGCGCTCGACATCTATGTGGTGCGAAGGATGGTGAACTACCGCAACTTCGGCTACTCCACCGTCGTCTACACCATGTTCAATCTGATCAAGGAAGTGCGCAACCAACCTGCTGACGAAATCCGACATGTGCTAGCCCGCTGGCTTGAGAGCGAACATGAACAGCTTGACGGGATCAGGACATACAGCCTCGCGCAGCGAAACCGAAGGTACATCCGCTACATCCTGGCCCGGATGACAGCATGGCTTGACAGCGAACTGGGAACGAGTGGGACATTTGCCGACTATTTCGACAGGTCGAGAAGACACCCATTCGAGGTCGAGCACATCTGGGCCGACAAATTCGAACGGCACACCGATGAGTTCTCCAACAGCTTCGAATTTCAGGAGCAGCGAAACAGACTGGGAGACCTTGTGCTCCTGCCCAAGGACTTCAACGCCAGCTATGGCGACATGCCCTACGAGGAGAAAGTCGAGCACTACTACGGTCAAAATCCGCTGGCCCAATCGCTACATCCGAGGACATACGAGAACAACCCAAGTTTCCGCCGGCTACGTGACACCTACGGCCTTGCGTTTCAGGCATACCCCGAATCCTTCAAGAAGGCCGATATCGAAGCTCGCCAAGAGCTCTACTTGGACCTCGCCAAGGTGGTGTGGGATCCAGCACGCCTTGATCTCATTACCAACCACAAGTGATCCCGCTGAATTCCGGAGCGTTTGTTTGGTGTGGCTTAGGCGGCAAGTCCGAGGCGGCGGCGCTCGCTTTCGATGATTTGTTCCTCCTGGGATGACTGAGAGGAGGTTGCCACAGAGCTGTCGATGGCAGCGGAGGTGGTGCTCTTCATGGCGCTGGGTCGGATGTAGCTGGCGAAGAGGGCCGACTTGCGGGCGAGGATGGCGAGCATGTGTTCGTCGACGCTGTTCTCGGTGAGCAGCCGGTGTACTTCTACTGGTCGGAGCTGCCCCATGCGGTGGCATCTGGCGATGGCCTGTTCTTCGGTGGAGGGTTTCCACTGGGGTTCGGCGATGATGACGACAGAAGCGGCCTGGATGTTGAGTCCGATGCCGCCGGCTTCGATTTGGCTCACGAGGACTGCCGGCTCGCGTCGAGATGTGAACTGGTTTACCAATTCTTGTCGCTGTGGTCCTGTCACACTGCCGGTCAGGGGGCCCATGGCGAGTGGGCCGAGCGCGGCGTGCACCCGGTCGAGCACGTCGCGGAAGTACGAGTACACGATCACTTTGCGACCGTTGTCTGTGGCTTCTTCGACGATCTCGCGCAGGCGGGCCAATTTGGGCGAGTCAGAAGGGTTGTCGGTAAGGAACACGGCTCGACGCATTTCCATGAAGTTCCCCGAGGCAACGGCTCTTCGATACCTGTCTGCGGCCGCGCCCTCGAGCGGCAGCCAGTCTGCGGTTTCGATCTTTTCGGGGAGTTCGTCGAGCACGTCGGTCTGGTTGCGCCGCAGGTACACGGGGGCGGCAGCTCTCTGGAAGGCGTCGGCGCTGTTGCGTCCCTCAACGGTGAGAAGCCTCGTGGCGACTTTGGGCTGGACGTGGTTGACGAGTGTCCGGAACTCCTCCAAGCGGTTCTCCAGCGGCGTGCCGCTCATCAACATCGCGTATTGCGAGCGCTCGAGGCAGGAGCGGACCGCGATGGTGCGGCGCGCTTGGGGGTTCTTGACGTAGTGGGCCTCGTCGACGATGAGGGCGGCAATGTCGATATCGGGAATGTTGAGCCGGCGGAGAGTGTCGAAAGTCGTTATCGCCACACCGCCTTCTCGTATCCAGTTTGAGAGGAGGTGGTCCCGGAGGTGGCCGTGCAGTCGCATCGGGATCGGTAGCTGCGAGTGTCGCCGAATCTCGTTCTCCCAGTTCGCCAGCACGCTGGCAGGGCAGACGACGAGGAAATGGGTTGAGCCGCGGGACCGGAGATGGCACAGCACCGCCAGTGCTTCAATGGTCTTGCCCAGACCCATCTCGTCGCCGAGGATGGTCCGCTTTTGGACCAGCGCGAACTTCGCTCCGAAGTCTTGGTAGCCGCGGAGGGACGCGCCGAGCAGCGTCACGTCAAGGTCGAACGACGAGATTCGTTTTGCGATATCCGTCGGTAGAAGGTGCCGATCGCCGAGGCGTTCCGGCCTAATCGGACCGACGTTGCGTGCGGAGTCTTTTGCTCGGCGGCGTCCTTGCCGGCCGGAGCCGAGCTCAAGCTCTTCAATCTCGGCAAGCAACCCGTTGTAGGTCGCGGCCTGCCTAGCGTATTTGTCCCAGATCGCTGCCCGGCCGCTTCGGGGTCTCTCCAGGCGACGCCTGATGTCGGCCATCTCGGACTCGAGCGTCTCCGTTTCTGGCTCGTTGAGGAACTCGACCATCCGTACGAGCGCAGCTCTAGAGCGTTCCTTTCTTCGCGGCCTTGCGATCATTTGCCGAAGCCTGCTGGCCGCGACGCGGGCGTCGGCGAAGTCTGCGTCGACGCGGCGCTTGGCCGCTTCGAGTCTGGGGACCATCGGCCTGACACTTCGGCGCGCTTCGTCGAGCGCGCGAAGAGCATTCAACAACTTGGTCTGCTCTTTGGGCTGGCTTCCGATGTCGAAGCGGACTTTCAGCCCCCTGCGAGCATCGTTCTCGAGCCGTTTGGCAGCGGTACGGATTCGAGCGGAGCTCGTTGACCCTACGCCCCTGATCGATTCGAGGCGGGACGCGCTTGTCCTCATGACGGCGCCCACAGTTCGAATTCCGGCGGCTTCAATGGCGCTGTAGCGGATCTGGCCCTCAGAGAATCGCCTGAGTTCCCGGAGGGGTGTCGCTGCGAGTTGCGCTCGGACAGCGCGTTCCCGGTCGGCCCGATAAGCGGCCCGGGCGGCATTGAGACAAGAGCGAGGAATTCCGAGCACCGCCGCGATGTCGAACCGCAGCCGCTTAAGGCGCCCAATAACTCGTGGGGCAGGCTCAGAAGATGGGGTCGCTGTGGGAAGACTCATCAACACCCCGCCCACACACCGGCGCAACCGCCCTCAGAGTCCAAGACCGCCAAGGATAGTTGCAGGGTGGGCCAGCACCGCACCCGGAAAACTCAGCCCGACTTCACCCCGCACACGTCTTCACTGTTTCACGCAGGCTGCGCGACACGCGGGGAGCTTCACCTTTGGGCACTTGAGCCCAGTTGCAGTCGTCCACGAAACCTGGGACTGGCGCGGAATCGTAATCCGAGGGGTTCTTGAGCGATCAGATGCGGACTGTCTCGACTATGGCTCTGCCCCTATGTCCGAGTGGTCGAAATTCCATTTTGTGGCCGCGGAGAGAGGCGTATCTTGTGACAGTGACTTCAATAGACAGTAGGTTTCGGCCCGACCGGTTCGATGCGCTCGAACGCAGCCTCACAGAGATCTATCCGGACATTTCCTATTACGCCGCGACGCTGTTCAAGACGGGCACCGGGGAGATGTTGGGGTTCTTTTCACGCTGGGCTGGCCTCTCTGAGGAATACTCGCTCGACAAGGGCATTGAACTGCGCAGGGCGGTGCCTGTCGAACCCGAGAAGTATTCGCGACTGTGGGAAGAACAAGGCTGGATCGTCGTCAATAACGATCTGGGGGTCTTGGTGTTTTTTGGGGTCGGCGGCAACGCCCTTATGGCCGAGGACATCGCACGCAAGTACTTCGCCGTGGACTTGGAGACGCATCCGGTCGCACCCAACGGCGGCGTGGGATACAGGCACTACGACCCGAAGTCCCGGGAGGTCACCAACCGCCGCCTCAGACCAAAGCAGAAAAAGCGCATCCTTGATCGCGACGGCCATCAATGCAAGAAATGCCGCAAGAAGCAGTCCGATTGTCCTGAGATTGAACTCCAGGCTCACCACATCAGGCCCTTCGCCCAAGGCGGGCTCACAATCGACGAGAACCTCATCACCCTGTGTAGTGAGTGCCACCAGAGCCTCGATCCGCCTTTTCAGAGGGACCTGTTCTTTTTGCCGGACGGCCCCTACGAGAAAAGCCACGAACAAGAGACCGCCGCCACCCATCCTGGAGCAGCAGAGAAACACCGCCGCCGCGTCGCCTCGCTGTTGGATGACCTAGCGGGCCGCGGCTAGCCGCTGCAAGCTGCTCGCGGCGGAGAGATCGCTTCCTGGAACCTCTAAGCCTGAATCCACTGGTTGGGTGGGGTTGTGGTGGTTGGGGGTCCGTTGGAAAGGCCTCCTGACATGGGAGAATGCCGGTGTAGTCGCCGGGCATTTTCGCCGTGTGAGGAGGCAC
>JAJDUJ010000021.1 GCA_022826705.1 Acidimicrobiia bacterium
TCCGACGCAACACCGACCGAAAACCCGACTGCCGCCACGCCGCCCTATGCCTCGCCACCACCATCTTGATCACCGCAAAACTCATCGACCACAAAAACCGGTGGAACCCCTGACCAACCACCAATCCGCTAGGCCCCTTAGAGCGGTTGAGTTTAACTGATCAAGAATCTCACCCCACGTAGGCATAGTGGTTGTTCACTCCCTGTTGTGCGATGGTCGGTTGTAGTGGGGGAAGTTAGCGTTGCAAAAGCATGAGTCAGCGTGGCTGGGCCAAGAGTTCATTTGCTCCACGTGCAAGGCGTCTAGCTCGTTCCTTGGGACGCTGGTTGTCGCTGGGAAGGTGCTTCCTAGTGGTTTCCCAGAGCTGTAGGGCCTCAAGCACGCCAGGCTTGGCTTTCGCCTCCTCCAGTAGTTTCTCGTGCTCTTGCTCACGAGTGTTTTCGTCAGCCATGGCAGCCCCTCTCGACATATCTCCACTCTATCGGTTCCTACGACACGATCTACTGTGGCTCACCCCCCGATGAGGCTGGCGATGGCCCAGATCACGATCACCAGGCCCACCACGATCATCGCCACGCTGCGTCCCACCTTGGGTTTGGCCGGCTCGTCGGGGGCGCCCGGTGGGGGAGGTATGGCGTTGCGGCGCTGGCGGGGGCCGTCGGGGTTGATCAGCGCGGCGATGTTCCCCACCGCCAGCGCACCCCCAAGCGCCAGCAGCAAGAAGGTGATGATCTCCGGCCCTCCCAGCACCCGCTCATTCTCGCACCCCGTCGTCAGCGGCCCCTATCTGCACCTCCGCGGCGAGCTATTCATGGGACAGCAGCGGATTGTGGACGATGTCGAAGCAATCGTCTCGCCCGTGCATGAAGTAGTCGTCGTTGCCGAAGTCCAGAGTCGGATTGAACCAATCGAGCTCTTCGGATCCCGAATACACGATGTCACTCCTGTGGTCATCGACGTGCCCCGGTGAATCGAAGTTGTAGTTCGCAGCACAAGACAGAGCACCTCCGAGCATGTGTGTGAGTTCATGTGCCATGACGTAAGCCGCGAAATTGGGCCACTCTGAGTCAATCTTCGGCTTGAGAGCGCAATTTTGCAGCGGAATGAACACGTGTCGGAAGACCGCTGACCAGCCGCAACTCCCTTCGACTCCTCGAATGCTGACCTCATTCTCCATGAGTATCAGGAGAGGATTCTTCTCTGGATTGGCGCCGAGCTCCTCGTAGACGGCGACAACGTGGCGGTCGTCAAAGGCAGAAAGCTCGCTGGCCGTCAGCGACAGGCGGATTGTCTTCACTAATACCGATGAATCGTCAACCTTGAATATCGGATGCCGGCCACCGGTTTGAGACCGGAACCATCCTTGAATCTCGGAGACCTCATGGGCGATGGCCTGCTCGCGATCTCGAACCGGCTCAACGTCTGAAGGCACCGCATAGACAACTTGGATCAGGATCAGTCCCCGGGGTGCGTCGATCTGTCCGTCTCGATTCCAGCCCCAGCAGGCGAGAGTCCAGTCGTAGCGGATCGCACACGAGTGGGCATTGGCAGAGGAGATGGCAGCGAATTGGCCTTCCGGTGCGTCGGTCTGCCCGAATTCGTTGTCGCCCCAACAGATGATGGTCGAGTCGTCGCGGATCGCACACGAGTGGGTATTGGCTGAGGAGATGGCAGCGAATTGGCCTTCCGGTGCGTTGGCCTGTCCAAATCCGTTGTCGCCCCAACAGGCAATAGTCGAGTCGTCGCGGATGGCACAGGAATGAGAGTTGCCTGAGGAGACGTCTTTGTATCGGCCCTGCGGTGCGTTGGTCTGCCCGTACTGGTTGTGGCCCCAGCAGGCGATGGTCGAATCGTCGCTGATCGCACAGGCATGCCAGGTTCCGCTGGCAAGGTGTGTGTATTGACCCTGCGGTGCGTTGGCCTGCCCGTATTGGTTGTCGCCCCAGCAGGCGATAGTCGAATCATTGCGGATCGCACACGAGTGAGCGAAGCCAGTGCCTATGCCTATGTATTGGCCTTGTGGTGCGTTGGCCTGTCCAAATCCATTGTGGCCCCAGCAGGCGATGGTCGAGTCGTCGCGGATCGCACACGAGTGCTGTCTGCCGCTCGCTATGTGGGTGTACTGGCCCACGGGAGGGTAAATCTGAAGGTCCCTTTCATTGCCCCAGCAGGCAATGTTCTGGAACTCGGTTGTCCTGTCAATATGGATCGCGCACGTGTGCCAGGCGCCAGGAGCCACCGCGCTGAAGGCGTAGGCATTGCGTTGAGACTGAACGGTGCTCGTTTGGCGGGGCTTCCCGGCCAGGCATCCGCTGGGCACGATTTGGGTGTCGACATCGAACAGGCAGCGGTAGACGTTAAGCAGCGACTCCTGGGAGGCGATCAATTTGTCTCGATTCAAAAGTTCCCTGATTGAGGGAGTGCCGGAGAATGCGGGCACTGGCCCAGCGGGCTCTTGAGGAGCGCCGTCCAAGCATCCGCTGGGCACGATTTGGGTGTCGACGTCGAACAGGCAGCGGTACGCGTTCAGCAGCGACTCCTGGGAGTTGACCAGCTGATCCCGTAAAACGATGTCTTGAGAGCTCACCACACTTGCCGGAGCGCTCTGTGCGTCTGCACCCGCGACGAACGAGCCCAAGGCCAACAAGCACACCGCTGTTATCGCGGTCACCACGCGTCGCCGAGAAGTCACTGGCAGGCTCCGGATTGTATGCCCGCCACCAACCTCCCGATGTCGCGCCCCCGCTTCGCGCCTCTATAGGGGGGTGTGGACCGACACGGCATAGTCGCCGCCGGACCATGGGCCCCGTTCCCAGGTGGAGTACCGCTCCGACAGAGTGAGCCCGGCCGCCGCGCAGTCGGCGTCGTAGCGGTCCAGCCCGTAGCCGCCGCCTCGAAGTTGGAACCCTGCTATCAACGCACCGCCGGGGGAGAGGTGGGCGGCACAGCGCCCCACCACCGCGGCCTCAGTCCCCGGCACGGTAAACAGCAGCACATTCCCCGCCATCACCACCGCATCAAACGTCTCCCCCAAATCAAACGAGGCCAAGTCGAGCTGGTGCCAAGTCAATTCCGGCGCCTTGCCCCGAGCCCCCGAGATCATCTCATCGTCAATGTCCACCCCAGCCACCGAATATCCCCGCCGGGCCAGTTCAATGGCCACCCGCCCAGTCCCGCACCCCGCATCCAAGACTCGCCCCGAGCCCCCCAGCAGCGAATCCACAAAATCGGCCTCCCCATGAGGATTGTGCCCCTCAGCCTCCAACTGCTCCCACCGAGCGTCATAATCCCGCCCCGAAACCCGCCCACCCCAAGTAGATCCCACCCGCCGATCCTGTCACAGGCTGTCGGTCACTGGGGTGGGGTGAGGTGAATGCCTTTCATGGGGGGAATGTCGTCGTCGCCGTCAGCGAGTTTGATGGCAGCCCAGTCGCGCAGAACTGAATCCAGTTCGACGAGGGCCTGTTCCTTGGATTCCCCGAATGCCCAAGGACCTACCAGCCCAGAGATTGTGGCCACGAAGCCGTCTGGATCCTGAATTGCCTCAACAGCGGCGAAAGTCACAGCTGCCTCTGCCCACTGGTCGACCAGCTTCTGAAGAGCTTCTTCCTTAGCAGCGATGGATCCGATGTCGGTCTGGCTCAAGACAACCTCCGCAGCCCACTATACGCACTGCAAAGTGGCATTTGGCAGGGTCGCTTATCTCTTGAACCTGGCGGACGTCTAGGCGGCAGTCAGTTGCACAGCGGGGGGCGGGGGTCTTGGGGGCAGGGTCTGGGTTGTGGGGCTGGGCCGGGGTGCGGGTAGGAGGTTGTATCGGCGGGTCTTGGGATCGTGGTGGATGTGGTGGGCGTGCTTGTGGACTTTTTTGTGGCAACGGGGGCACAACAGCACCAGGTTGGTGATGTCGGTGGGGCCGTTGTGGTCCCATGGTTGGATGTGGTGGGCGTCGCAGACCTGAGGCCGGAGGCCGCAGCCGATGCAGCCGCGATCTCTCTTGTAAAGGGCCAGTTTTTGCGATTTGGTCGGCGCTCTTTGGGCTTTGCCCAAATAGAGGGGCTGGGCGGCGGCGGCGAAGATCATCGGCACGATGTCGGCTTCGCAGGCGATGCGGCGGAGCTCGTCTAGATCGATAGGCGTGCCGTCGATCAGCCCGGCGTTCTTCAGCCGGCCCTCGATGGCGTCGTACTCAGCAGAGACCACCAGCACAGTTTTCTGCGGTCTAATACCGCACTCCGGTCCGCCTGCCACGCCGGCAGCTACCTCTTCGGGGGTCGCAGCGGCGGGCTGTTGGGTGATGAGCGCCACCAACGCATCGGCGTTGCGCTGCTCGAAGGTGCGGATCGGGTCGAAGGCAACGTCGTCGGCGAGCATCTTGGCGCTCATAGCTCCCAGCGCGGTCTTGACCCTGTCGCCTTCTACCTGATCGAACTCGGCGTGCAACACGACCATGTCTCTGTTGCCATCGAACACCTTGGCGCTGCGGCGGGCTTGCTGGCGCTCAGCGCGGGTCATGCCGTCGGCGGCAAGTCGCTGGTCCTCGCGCGCTGCCACGGTTTTCTTGAATTCATCGTGGCCCTGCCAGCCACCCAGCTCCAACAGTTCTTGTTGGTCCTGGGTGCTCATCGGCGCCCGCTGGTGCGACTGGGCAACCATCCCGGCCTGATCGGCGGATATCCGCCCGTCTTGGACCGCGCCCATGTACTCAGACATGGCCGGCATGGCCGCCACGCCTCGGGCCGTCTTGGCCAACCGACGGGCCCGATAAGCGCTTATGCCGAACTGGTGGCACACCGTGGCCGCCGCGCCTGGGCCCTCCAGTTCCCCATAACGCACAACCAACCCCACCAGATACCCCTCGGCCTGGCGCCGCAACAGATCGACCTGGCCCATCAACCCCAACAACTCCGAAGCACCCGCCTCAGAGAAATCCGGGAACTCAAAACCTCCGCCAACGCTGGCATCAGCACTGTAGGCACCGGGCTGTGTGCCGGGATTCAACGCAACTTCCATGGATTAAATTGTACGGACGCCAGTGACACTTACTCCCCGAAAACCGCAGGTCAACCCAACGATGACGCTCTGGTTGAGGCGACGACTCAACACGAAGAGCTCATGTCCCCTGGGTTAGGACGCGTCGATGATATGGAAGGTCACTTGGGCGACGGTGCCAAGGGTGACACCGTCGGGAAGAGGCTGTTTGACGGAAACGACGATTGATTCGCCGGTCTCGTCGAGGTCATCGCTATTGATCCATACGACAACTGGGTAGCAGTCGGACCAAGCGGCAAATGTCTGAGACAAATCCCTCTCGCCGATGTCGTCAACGGTGGCCCCTCCCTCGAAAGAGTATGTGTACGACAATCTCACCTCTCGCCAGGGATCGTCGTCGAGGCAGATCACGGTGCTTGCGTAGGAACCCTCAGTCACGGTGCTGGACGCGACTGTGGCGAATTGCACTTGGAGTTGCTTCGGGTCGGCGTCGGAGATGTTGATCGTCACTTGATTGGGGCTGCCGGCCTCGAATCCCTCGGGAAGAGTGGTGCCGATAGAAACTTGGATTGATTCACCCGTATCGTCGAGGTCGTCGTCGGTGAGGGGGATAGCCACGGTGGCGGTGAAGCTGCCGGCGGCAAATGTCGCGCTGGCTGGCAGGGTTCCGAAGTCGGCCGCAGTGGCACTGCCCCCGAGTGAGTAGGTGAGCGGAATTGTCAAGCTGTCGTCCCAAGGTTGGCCCCGCGAAAGCCGCACATACGCTGTGAATCCCTCCGTCACCGTGTGGTCCGGCGTGCGGAATCTGATCGAGATCGCGGGCACGCCGGTGTCGGTGATGTTGACGGTGGTCTGGTTGGTGGTGCCGGCGGTGACTCTGGTGGGCAGGTTTGAGCCGATGGCGAGCGTTATGGATTCGCCGGGGTCGCTTTGCTGGTCGTCGGTGACTGTGAATGAGATGGTTTGGGAGGTTTGGTTGGCGGCGAATGTCGCGAAGGCGGGCCGGGTGCCGAAGTCGGCTGCGGTGGCGCCGCCCCCGAATGTGTAGGTGAGGGGGATGACGACGGTGCGGTTCGGGGTCTTGTCCAGTTCCACAGCGATCTGCGCGGTGGTCCCTTCGGCAGCGGTGTAGGTGGCCGAGCCGAATGTCACTTTCACTTCAGGTACGCCGGTGTCTGTGATGTTGACGGTGGCCTGGTTTGGGGTGCCGGCGGTGATTCTGTCGGGCAGGTTTGAGCCGATGGCGAGCGTTATGGATTCGCCGGAGTCGCCTTGTTGGTCGTCGACCACCGCAAATGACACGGTCTTGGCCATTTCGCTGGCCTCGAACTTCACACTGGTGGGGAGGGTGCCGAAGTCGGCTGCGCTGGCCCCGTTCTGGAAGGCGGTGGTCAGCGGGATGGTCACGGCGCGGTTGGGCGCTCGGTCGAGTTCCACGGTGACCTGCGCGGTGGTTCCCTCGGCCGCGGTGTAGGTCGATTGCCCGAAACTGACTTCCACCGCCGGTACGCCGGAGTCGGAGATTTGGACGGTGACTTGGGTATGAGCGCCATGGGCGAATCCGTCAGGCAGTGTCTGGCCGATGGAGATGGTGAATGACTCGCCGGGATCCACAAGCCCGTCGTCGACGATGTCGATGGAAATTGACATGTTGGTATCTGAGGGGCCGAAGGTGACGCTGGTTGGTTGCGTCCCGAGGTCGGCGGCAGAGGCACCGCCGTGGAAGGAGTATTCAAGTGGAATCTCGACGGTGCGGCCCGCGGTCACCACTTTGGCGGGGTCTCGATACAACCCCAGTGGCAAAAGGAGTGTGCTTCCCTCCGAAGCCGTGGCACTCGGCGAGTTGAATCCCATTTTGATTGGGGTGACCCCGGCGTCGTCGATGTTGACCGTTACCTGGCTTGGGATGCCGGCTGTGACTCTTTCAGGCAGGTTTCGCCCGATTGCCACGGTGAATGATTCACCGGGATCGACAAGGCCGTCGTCTACGACCATCGGGCCGACGACGATGGAGGTGGTGTTGGGGCCGAAGTCGATGGTGGTGTCTACGTACCCCAAGCGCCCCAAGTCGGATTCGGTGGCCCCGCCGTGGAAGGCGTAGGTCAGCGGAATGGTCAATGTGCGGCCCGGGGCTCTGTCGAGGGTCAATCTCAGTTGGGCAAGAGACCCCTCCGACACCGTGGCAGTTGATGTGGCGAATCTGACCGTGACCGGGGTGACGCCGGTGTCGGTGATGTCGATGGTGATTTGGGGCGTTACCCCTTGGAGCACCCCATTCGGCAGCGGTTGGCCGATGGCGAGCGTGAGTGATTCGCCGGGGTCGCTGAGCTTGTCGTCGATGATGGCGATGTCGATGGTCTTGGTGGTCTCCGTGGGGCCGAAGGTGATGCTGGTGGGCAGCGGCCCGAAGTCGGACTCGGTGGCCCCGCCCCCGAATGAAGACGTGAGCGGGATGGTCACTGTGCGGCCCGGTGCGCTGTAGTCAAGATGAACAGAGATCTGCGCGGTGGTGCCCTCTGCGGCGGTATATGACGGGAGGACGAACCTTGCCGAAACTGTCGGCAGTTCGGGGTCAGGTGTGGTCGTGGCTGTGGGCTGAGGCGTGGCTGTGGGCTGGGGTGTAGCTGTTAGCTCAGGCTTGCTTTCGGCGGGCTTTCCGTCGGTGCAGCCGCCGGGCACGGCATGGGTGTCGATGTTGAATAGGCAGCGGTAAACGTTCAGCAGTGACTCTTGGTCGGCCACTAGTTCGTCGCGGACTTCGATGTCACGCAGAGTAGGGGTGCCTGAGAACGGTTGGGGATCGGGCTTGGCTTGCGCGGGCTTTCCGTCGGCACAGCCGCCGGGCACGACTTGGGTGTCGATGTTGAATAGGCAGCGGTAAACGTTCAGCAGCGACTCTTGATCTCCGATCAACTCATCGCGCAGCAGGACCTCGCTGAGCTGTTGGCTGCCGCCCTCTTCATTCTGCGCTCCAACGAAACTCGACTGGGCGACAACCACGGAGCAAATGAGGCCGAGAGCGACCATCACACTCCCAGCCCGTCCGAAAGGAGACTTCACCCGCCGAGTGTGTCACACCTGCCCGATACTCTTTGGGCGTGGCTTCCCCTTCCAGTGCCGCGCCTGTTGAGGTGAGTGTTTGCGTTGATGTTGGCTATGAGTTTCATCCGGCGGTGGGGGCTTGGTTTGAGGGGCGGTTTCCGGGGGGGCCTACTGAGGCTCAGGCTGAGGGGTGGCCGGCTATTGCTTCGGGGCAAGACACGCTGATCGCGGCGCCCACCGGGTCGGGTAAGACCTTGGCCGGGTTCCTCATTGCCATTGACAATCTCTACAAGCGCCACGCCGCGGGGCAGACGGTGGCCAAGGCCAGCCAGGTGGTGTACGTGTCGCCGCTCAAGGCGCTGGCCACCGACATTGCCGAGAACCTGGAGCGCCCCCTGGCCGAGATCGCCGAAGTGGCCCGGGCCCAGGGCTTCGAGCCCCCGCCGCTGACGGTGGCCGTGCGCACCGGCGACACCCCGGCCCACACCCGGGCGGCCATGATCAAAAAGCCGGCCAACTTCGTGGTGACCACCCCCGAGTCGCTCTACCTGCTGGTAACCGCGGCCAAGAGCCGCGAGGTGCTCCGCACCGTGGAGACAGTGATCGTCGACGAGATCCACGCCACCGCCCGAGACAAGCGGGGCAGCCACCTGGCCCTCACCCTCGAGCGCCTCGAGCACGTGGCCAACACCCGCCCCACCCGCATCGGCCTGTCGGCCACCCAGCACCCCATCACCACCATCGCCGACCTCCTCACCGGCATCCCCAAAACCGACAAGACCAACGCCGCTGCCGCCAACACCGACGCCGCCAACACCAACGGAGCCGGCGCCGCCAATGGATCCGGCACAACCCCAAACGCCGCCCCCGGCAGCGGCTGCACCATCGTGAACACCGGCCACCAGCGCAACCTCGACATCCGCCTGGAGCTGTTCGACGACGAGCTCGAAGCGGTGGTGTCCCACGCCCAGATGGACATGGTGCTCGACCGCATGGCCGAGCTCATCACCCAGCACCACACCACCATCGTGTTCGTCAACACCCGCCGCCTGTCGGAGCGCATCGCCCACCAGCTGGCCGAGCGCCTGGGCGACGATGCGGTGGCCGCCCACCACGGCTCGTTGTCCACCGAGCGCCGCATCCGCACCGAGCACCGCCTGAGAGCCGGCGACCTCAAGGCCCTGGTGGCCACCGCGTCGTTGGAGCTGGGCATCGACATCGGCCCCGTGGAGCTGGTGTGCCAGGTGGGCTCGCCCCGCAGCATCGCCACCTTCCTCCAGCGGGTGGGCCGCTCCAACCACAGCCGCCACGGAACCCCCAAGGGCCGCCTGTGGCCCCTCACCCGAGACGAGCTCATCGAGTCGCTCGCCCTGCTTCACGCCGTGCAACAGGGCCAGCTCGACGCCGTCTGCCCCCCCGAGGCCCCGCTCGACATCCTGGTGCAGCAGCTCATCGCCGAGGCCGCCGCCGATGACAACCACACCACACACGGCCTCTACGAGATGTTCACCAAGGCCGCCCCCTACGCCGGCCTCACCAAAGAGCAGTTCGACGAGGCCATTGAGCAGGCCGCCAAAGGAGTGGTCACCGGCCGAGGCCCCCGGGGCGCCTACCTCCACCACGACTCCATCAACCAGGAGGTGCGGGGCAAACGGGGTGCCCGCCTGGCCGCCCTCACCTCCGGTGGCGCCATCGGCGAGAACGGCGACTACCGGGTGGTGGCCGAGCCCGACGACACCTTCATCGGCACCGTCAACGAAGACTGGGCCGTGGAGTCGATGGCCGGCGACATCTTCCTGCTCGGCTCCCACTCCTGGCGCATCAAGCAGGTGGCCGCCGGCACCGTGCGGGTGATCGACGCCGGCGACGCCCCGCCCACCGTCCCCTTCTGGCTGGGCGAGGCCCCCGCCCGCACCACCGAGCTCTCCCAGCAGGTGTCCGATCTGCGCGCCTATATATACAGCCTCCTCCCGCAAGCCCCGAACGCCGACCCCCTCGACGACACCGCCCTGGAAGCAGCCGCCGCCCAATTCGCCCAAGCCCACGGCACCACCAACGAGATCGCCGAACAGGCCGTGACCTACATCGCCGCGGCCCAGGCCACCCTCGGCACCGTCCCCACCCACAACAACATCGTGTTCGAGCGCTTCTTCGACGACACCGGCGGCCAGCAGCTCGTGGTGCATTCCCCCTACGGCGGGCGCATCAACCGGGCCTTCGGCCTGGCGCTGCGCAAGCGCCTCTGCCGCCGCTTCGACTTCGAGCTCCAGGCGGCGGCCAACGACAACGCCATCATCTTGTCGCTCGGCCCCCACCACAGCTTCCCCCTCAGCGACGTCCCCCAGTTCCTGCACCCCGACTCGGTGGAAGAGGTGCTGACCCAGGCCGTGCTGGACTCGCCCATGTTCGCCGCCCGCTGGCGCTGGAACCTCAACCGGGCCCTGGTGGTGCTGCGCAGCCGGGGCGGAAAGCGCAACCCGCCCCCCATCCAGCGCATGGAGGCCGACGACATCATGGCCGCCGTGTTCCCCGGCGCCGCGGCCTGCCAGGAGAACACAGCCGGCCCCATCGAGATCCCAAACCACCTCCTTGTGCGCCAAACCCTCCACGACACCCTCCACGAGGCCCTCGACGTCGACGGCCTCCAAAAGCTCCTCACCGACATCCGCTCCGGAGCGGTCCGCACCCACTTCTGCGACACCACCGAGCCCTCCCCCCTCAGCCACGAGATAGTCAACGCCCGCCCCTACGCCTTCTTGGACGACGCCGAGCTCGTCGACCGAAGAACCAACGCCGTAACCGTCCCCCGAGGCCTCCGCCCAAGAAGCGCCCAGCAGCCCACCACCCTCGACCAATCCACCCTCGCCCAAATCACCCCCGACGCCATCGCCCAAGTGGTGGAGGAAATCACCCCCGACCCCCGCAACCCCGACGAACTCCACGATCTCCTCACCTCCTTGGTGATCACCCGGCCCAACCCCGATTGGCAAGCCCTCTACACCGACCTCGAATCCCGAGGCCGAGCCCGCACCGTAACCACGAGCAGTGACACATCCCTCTGGACCACCACCGAGCTAGCCGAAACAGCCCTAAACCCAGACTCAGCCCTAGAAACCATCCGCGGCCACCTAGAAGCAACCGGCCCCACAACCCCCGAACAATTGGCCGACAAGACAGCCCTAGATCTCCCAACAGTCCACCAAGCCCTAGCCGCCCTCGAGTCCGAAGGCATGGCCATGCGCGCCGACCATCTGGATAGCGCTGCGCCCGATACCTGGTGCGCCCGCCGCCTCCTCCAACGCATGTCCTACCTAAGCCGCCGCCAAAAGCGAGCAGCGGTCCAAGCCGCCTCCCCCCAAGACTTCATGCGCTTCCTCCTCCACTGGCACCACCTGACTCCCGACTCCACAGTCCGCGGCCGCCCCGGCCTCACCAAAGTCCTAGAGCAGCTCCAGGGCCTAGACCTCCCCGCCGGCGCCTGGGAAAAACAGATCATCCAAAAGCGCCTCCCCGACTACGACCCCCTATGGCTCGACGAGCTCTGCTACCGCGGCGAGCTCGCCTGGCTCCGCCTCACACCCCCATCAACACCGGCCAAGGCCAACTCCATGGCCCCAAGAAAAGCCACCCCCATCACCCTCGTCTTCCGAGAAGACCTCCCCTGGCTCCTGGCCGCCGCCCGCACCACCACCCCCGAGCCCCCCGAAGCCGGCCCCGTGGAAGAGATCGCTCACATCCTCCAAGCCCAGGGCGCCAGCTTCCTCCCCGACCTGGCCGCCGCCACCCACCGTCTGCCCGACGACATCGAGCGGGCCCTGTGGAACGGCGTCGCCCTCGGCCTGTTCACCGCCGACGGCTTCGCCGCCGTGCGAGCCCTGCTCAACCGCTCCAACCGCCGCCCCACCCGCCACCGCCCCGGCCAGAACCTCCGCTCCCAAGCCCTGCGCACCCGGGCCATGCGCACAAATCGCGCCTTTAATATGAACCAACAGCAATCCCACGCCGCCCCCGGCCGCTGGTCGCTCGTACAACAACCCGAGCAATACCCGGCCGAAGACCTCGCCGAGGCCGTCGCCCACCAGTTGCTCGCCTGCTGGGGCGTGGTGTTCCGCAGCCTCGCCCACCACCCCGCCACCCCCACCGCCACCCCCTGGCGAGACATCCTCAAGGCCCTGCGCCGCTTCGAAGACCGGGGCATCGTCAGAGGCGGCCGCTTCGTGGCCGGCCAAAGCGGAGAGCAGTTCGCCCTCCCCACCGCCGCCGATCAGCTCCAAAAAGTCCGCAACCACCCCCGCACCAGCCAGCAAATAACCATCGCCGCCTGCGACCCCCTCAACCTCACCGGCATCCTCTTCGAAGGCCCCCGAACCCCCGCCACCCCCAACAACACCCTCACCTACACCGACGGCCTCCCGGGCGTTGAAGGCTGAGGTCGGCCTTTACCGGTACACGTCTCGGCGGTGGCCGATTCTCAGCACGACGATCTCCCGCTTCTCTTCCTCAATTCGATAAAGCACCCGGTAAGTGCCTCGCCGGGCGCTCCAGAGCCCTTCAAGCTCGTTTTTCAGCGCCACCCCCACACGACGGGGGTTGTCAAGCAGCGGCCCGGCGATCAACTCGATCACCGCAGCGGCCACCGCCTCGGGAAGCTCTTCGGCGATTGTGGTAGCTGCTGGTCGTGCGACAACCAACTCGTATGGAGGCTCGCTCATGAAGGGCGCAGCGCCCTTGCGGCTTCAACCCCTCGCACAACATCGCCCTCCAAATAGGCACGATGGGCCTCGGCAAGCTGGGCGACAGCCTCTTCGTCGCCCAAGATCTCCAGTGTCTCCTCAAGAGACTCGAGATCCTCGGGGCTCATGAGCACCGCGGCTGGCGAGCCGTTGCGGGTGATGACAACCCGTTCATGTTGAGTGCTCACTCTCTCAATGAATTCAGAGAACCGATCTCGCACCGTCCTCAGCGACTCACTACCCATGGCCACAATTGTGCCACACAATCTCCCAATCCACACCCCCCTTCTCTCTCCACAAATGAAGCTGCGCGCGCAGCGGAGGCGGGAAGCCGCCCCCGCCCCCTTTTCGAGCGCGCGCCTATATATAAGGCAACACGCCAGTATCCTCGCGGGGTATGGCCCCCTCCCCATCCCGCCCCTCCACCCCCAAGCGCGCCCTCGCCGCCATTGCAGCCGCTGCCCTCTTCATAACCGTCCTCGCCACCACCCCCGCCACCCACGCGCAGCAGAACCAGCCCCCCATCGCCGACGCTGGTGACGATGTGGTCTACGCCGTCGGCCCCAATGTGAGAACCCTCAGCGCCAACCGCAGCTTCGACATTGAAGACGGCGGCGTCGGCAGCCTCACCTACCGATGGGAGGTGGCAACTGCCTCCTACTTCTGGCTCACCGTCACCCCCACCGGCTCTCCGTCGGGGATCCAGGCCAACTTCATCGGCCCATCTCAAAACGAAGTCAACCGGTTCGGCGACACCATCGTCTTCCGCCTGACCGTGACCGACTCCCAGGGCGCCACCGGCACCGACACCGTCAGCATCCGCTTCGAGGGCGCCCCCACCGCAGCCATCGTGGTAACCGCCGGCCTCCTAAACCCCGATGCCACCGACACCGACGGCGACGGCTTCATCGAAGACGAGGAGCGCTACACCATCAATGCCGTCCTCGGCCGCCCCGGCCAAGGCGGCAACAGCAACAACGAGTGGGATGTCAAGGAGGGGTCCCGCCTCACGTTGCGGGGCATCGGCAGCACCGCATCGGGCGGCACCAACGACCGGACGCTGCGCTACAGGTGGCAGAAGCAGTCTGCGGTGCCCAATCGGGCCGACTTCAACATCCCCGGCAGCCAGATCAACTCGCAGAGCTTCTCGATCATCCTCCCCGGCAACTTCGAGAGCAACCGAGGCGCCATCCTCCACTACAACCTCATCGTCACCAGCGCCAGCGGCCTGCAAACCCTCAAGACGGTGAGGATCAACGTGGTAGACCAGCCGCAAACACCTGAGGTGTCCCTCAGGCTGGCCGACACCCTCCAGCGAGTGCAAGACGCCAACGCCCTTGATCCCGAGGCTGCCACTCTGCGGTACGTGGTAACCCCCGGCACATCGGTGCAGCTCATTGCCACCGCCACCGACGGCGACGCCGGCCAGGCCCGCACGCTCACATACGCCTGGTCGGGCTCCGGCGTCACCCCCTCCTCCAGCCAGGCCCGGGGCACTCTCTCCCGGGCCACCTTCACCGCCCCCTCCACCGCCATTCAGGGCCAGGCCTTCACCGTCACCGTGACGGCCACCGACACCTCGAACCGCGTCGGCCGAGACCAGATCGTCTTCGTGGTGGCCAACAACAATCCCCCCGTGGCCACCGCACCCCTCGACCAGGTTGCCGAAGACGGCCCCCGGGGGAGCACCGGCAACCAGAACGACGTCGTCCTCACCGGCACCGGCACCGACAGAGACGGAGATCTGCTGGCCTACCGCTGGGTACAGGTCGATTCCGAAGGCGTGCCCCTCAAGAGGCCCACCGTCACATTGATGAATGCCAACACCGACACCGTCTCGTTCACCCCTCCCCGGCTCGGTGCGCGCGGCGTGCGGGAGATCCACCTCGCCTTCACCGTCATAGACCAGTGGGGGGTGGGCGACACCGACACCGTGACGGTCACCGTTTTGGGCCGCAACCAGCGGCCCATCGCCGACGCCGGCCCCAACCAGGTGGTGGGCCCCGGCGCCCGCGTCAGCCTCGACGGCACCGAGAGCAGCGACCCCAACATCAACGCCGTTCTCCGCTGGTCGTGGAAGTACACCAGCCTGACCACTGTTCCCACCTTCCGCCAGCGCCCGCCCGACGCCTTCGACCGGCGGGCTCTCAGCGGCTTCATGCCCGGCGGCAACGACTTCACCGACTATTCCGGGCTCAGCCCGCTTACCGGCGAGATGTTCTCCCGCCCCTACTTCGATGCCCCCGACCTCGGCGGCTACACCAGCGTCTCGCTCACCTTCGAGCTCACGGTCACCGACTTCAGCGGCGCCTCCGACATCGACACCGTCACCATCACCGTCACCGGCCGCTTCTTCTCCGGGATTGTCAACGGTCCCGACTTCTGCACCAATCTGAGCTTGGGCGGCGCCCGCACCTATGCGTTCGACAGCGATCGAGACGGGGTGGCCGACATCTGCTCGCTGCCCACCACCCGCCGAGAGGCGGTGGCCCGCCAGAACGCCCTGGAGACGCTGGCCGCTCTCCACCTGAGCACATTCCGGGCCCGGGTGCAGGAGGCCTGCGCCTCGCTCACCGGCAACTTCGGCGACAATCCCGCCGACCTGGCCAACGATGCCTGTGCCACCCGCAGAGTGGTGGGTCCGCCGCCCCCGGTTGATCCCACGGTGGCCACCCAGTTCTTCTCCGGGGTCATAAGCGGTCCCGACTTCTGCACCAATCTGAGCTTGGGCGGCGCCCGCACCTATGCCTTCGACAGCGATCGAGACGGGGTGGCCGACACCTGCTCGCTGCCCACCACCCGCCGAGAGGCGGTGGCCCGCCAGAACGCCCTGGAATCCTTCACCACTCCGGCAAGCGAGTTCGACAACGCACTGGCCCTCGCCTGCCGGGAGCTGGCCGGCACAACCTTTGCGGGCGACTCGGCTGCCGACCTGGCCAACGATGCCTGTCCGTAGCCGCCTGCATCGCCGTCTCCTCGACTTCACTGCTTACCCGACCTGCCAATATTCGTCGGAAGATTGGTTGGGAGTGTTTGAAACTTCCCGCTAGACCTGTAAAACTGTTCCCTGTGCTGAACCGGGGTCAGGTTCAGCCCGTCGAGTGGAGCCAAGTGGCTCTGCGCCCTTATGGGTCTCGACGACCCTATAGACTTTGAACCATTGGCCCGGTCTGATAGAAAGTTGCCCATGATGACGATGCTTCACTCGGTTTGGTCCGGCGGCGGG
This sequence comes from Acidimicrobiia bacterium, assembly GCA_022826705.1. Lineage (GTDB taxonomy): Bacteria > Actinomycetota > Acidimicrobiia > Acidimicrobiales > Bin134 > Poriferisocius. Next base: position 15,994 of record JAJDUJ010000021.1, read on the forward strand.
AGTGCTGCTGGTCGTCGCAGGTCCTTGCTCGCGCTCGGGGCACTGCTGGCGTTGGTGGCGAGCGTGCTGATTTGGGCTGCTCCTTCGGATGCCCAGCGGAATGAGAGTCCTCCGGTGGCACTCGCCTCGGTGTCAGTGACAACGGCAGCCACTCCGACTGCTGCTGCTGTGGCGACATTGACGAGCGCCAGCTTCGACCCCGATGACGGCAACGCAGACTGCACGGGTTGCACCTTGAGGTGGGAGGTGGTGACCGAGGCCTATTCGTGGATAGCGCTTTCCACTACAACGGGAATTCGTGCGACCTTCAACGTGCCGAGTCCGGCGTTGGCGGCTCGA
>JAJDUJ010000025.1 GCA_022826705.1 Acidimicrobiia bacterium
CGCGCCGACGAACCGCAGCCCGCAGCCCACTGCCCGGTGACGCTCCCATCACCCGACAGCGCCACCACACACGGATCAACCACCGCCGGCGCCGGATCGTCGTCATCAGACACCGCCACCGACGCAGAGCCCGCCGTCGCAGAGACCGTGTAGCCGGCACCGGCGCCGATGGTCGCCGTCACCGACCCGTCAGCCTCATCGGCGCCGTCATCGGCCGTCGCCACCGTCAGCGTCGCTGTGCCCGACGTGGGCACCGTAACCGTGCGCGATCCCGGCGAAACACCGAAATCACCCGACACGGCCACCGACACAGTCACATCCAAAGCCGCCGACGGCGCGGGGTCCGCGGTGACGGTGAACGCCGCATTGCCGCCCTCGCCGATGCCGCTGCCCGCCGTGATACCCACCACAGGATCAGAGACCGGCGCCGCGTCGTCGTCTCGCACCGCGACCGCAGCCGTGCCCGCAGTCGCCGACACCGTGTAACCGGAGCCGGCGCCGACCGTGGCGGTGACCGACCCGTCCGCCTCGTCCGCGGCATCGTTCGTCGTGGCCACCGTGAGTGTGGCAGTACCGGTCGTGGGCACCGTCACCTGACGCGAGCCCGGCGAAACACCGAAATCACCCGATGTCGTGACCGCCACCGTCACATCGAGCGCGGCTGTCGGCGCCGGATCGGCAGTCACCGTGAAAGAAGCACTGCCGCCCTCGTCTATGTCAGCGCCCGCCGCGATGCTGACCTCGGGCACATCGTCGTCTCGCACCGCGACCGCAGCCGCGCCCGCAGTCGCCGACACCGTGTAACCGGATCCGGCGCCCACCGTCGCCGTCACCGACCCGTCTGCCTCGTCCGCGGCATCGTTCGTCGTCGCCACCGTCAGAGTCACGCTGCCCGACGTGGGCACCGTGACCGTCCGCGAGCCCGGCGACACGCCGAAACCACCCGACACTGTGACCGCCACCGTCACATCGAGCGCGGCTGTCGGCGCCGGATCAGCAGACACCGTGAACACCGCGTCGCCGCCCTCGCCGACATCGGCGCCGGCTGTGATGCTGACCTCGGGCGGCGGGGGATGGCAACCCATCGCGGCGTTGATCGGCACCCAGCCAGGCCACGTTTTGCCGTCGCTGAACGCCCTCACCGCCTCAGGAGTGGTCGACGCGAGGACGGCGCCGCCCGGCGGCGCAGGCAACGGATCGGCCCCCAGATACGCGAGAACCTGCCAGAACACAACCTCGTTGCCCCCATCGTTGTCGACATGCCACGAAAACGCGGCGCGAGCCTTCGTGATGGCATCCGCAGCATCACACGGCGGATCATCGTCATCGGCCACAGCCACAGACGCAGCGCCCGCAGTCGCAGAGACCGTGTAGCCCTGACCGTCGTTGAGCGTGGCGGTGACCGACCCGTCGGCCTCGTCGGCCGAGTCGTTGGCCGTCGCCACCGTCAGCGTGGCTGTGCCCGAGGTCGGGACTGTGACGGTGTGCGAGCCCGGCGACACACCGAAATCACCCGACACGGCGACCGCCACCGTCACATCCAGCGCGGCTGTCGGCGCCGGATCAGCAGACACCGTGAACACCGCGTCGCCGCCCTCGGTGATTCCGCTGCCGGCAGCAATGCTGACTTCCGGTCCTGTCGGCTGTGCGGTCAAGCCGCTCACGGTGAGGGTGAAATCGCCGCTGACGGCTTGGTCGAAGGTCGTGGCCTCGATCGTGTACCAGCCGGCAGCGAGCGTTTCGCTGATACCGGCGTCAGTGCCCGGAATGCGGTAATCGTCGTTGGAGTGCAATACGGAGCCGGTCTGAGTGTCATCGCCTGACCGCAAGTAGAGGTAGTTGTCCTCGAACGACGCCAACTCGATGGTGACCGCGCTCTGCTGCGACAGATTGAACGAGTAGAAGCGGGCATACCGGTTGGTGCGGTCAGTGGAATCGCACCCCGAGGTCCACTTGCTGGCCACGCTGCCGTTGCCGCTGAGCCGCACCGAACAAGGCGGATCGCCGTCGTCGTCCGACACCCCGACCGTCGCAGTGCCCGCGCTGGTCGAGACGGTGTACCCGGTGCCGTCAGCCACCCTCGCCGTGACAGTGCCGTCGAACTCGCCCACCGAGTCATCCGCGGTGGCGACAGTCAACGTGGCACTGCCGGTAGTCGGGACGGTAACGGTCTGCGAACCCGGCGAAACGCCGAAATCGCCCACCTGCGAGACCGCCACCGTGACAGCGAGGGTGGCCGATGGTGCTGGATCAGCCGTCACCGTGAACGTCGCGTTGCCACCCTCTGTGATGTCGGCCCCGGCCGCAATGCTGATCTCAGGCATTGTTCGTGCCGGGAGGCCGCTGACTTTCAGCCTGAAGGGCCCAGTTCGACGGCTGGAGAAAGTGGTCGCTTCAATCAGGTACCAGCCGGCATCGAGGGTTGCACTGATGCGAGAGCTGTCATCGCGAGGGTCGAGACATCCCGGCGTCCCACGCCAACACCCGTCTCCTACATGACGATCATCGTTGTGATAGAGCGAAGCGCCTCGGCGTACACCTCGACCCTCATGCAAGTAGAGATAGGGGTCAACATAGGGGCCATTATCTGTCTCGAGGTCGACAGTAACGGTGCTTTGCTGTTGGAGATTAAAGGAAAAATACCTAGCATTGGAGTATCTGGAGCCGCTGCCGAAGACACGTTCGATTGAGGCGCAGCTCGACGTCCACTCACCCGAGAACGTGCCGTCGGCTGTGAGGTTTGTTACGCAGGCACTGTCTGGCACCACAGGGTTCGTCGTGGCAGTTTTGATGCCTTCGACGGTCAGCTCGAACGCACCTGTCAGACCGGCCGATTTCGACCTTGCTTCGATCGTGTACGTACCTGGATCGACAATCAGCCGGATCTCGGCGCCGGCGTATTCGTGGGCGCCTTCATCCTCGGCCAGCGTGGCACCGCTCTTGACATCGTCGCCACTGCGCAAGCTGAGGTATGTGTCGGCCATCTTCAGCAGTCCGTGGGCCGGCATGTCGCCGTCCATGTCAATGACGACGGTTCCTCTTTCGACCATGGTGAAGGTGTAGAAGCGCGCATGGTGACCAGGGGCATCGACAGACTCGCAGCCAGCGGACAGCACACCGATAAGGCTTCCGTCGCCGCTGAGTGTTTGGGAGCAGGGAGGACCTCCGTCGTCGTCTGTCACCCCGACGGTGGCGCTTCCGGCTGTCGATACCGTATAGCCCTGTTGGTCGTTGAGCGTCGCAGTCACCCAGCCGACATCCTCCACCACTTGGTCATTCTGCGTGGCGAAGGTGAGCGTCGCTCGGCCGCTCGTTGGGATCGTGACAGTTCTTGAACCGGCGCTCGGCGAGAATCCGAATTCGCCGCGTTGTCCGATGGAGACGCTGACAGCGAGGTTGGCAGATGGGGCGGGAATCGCACGAAGATTGAACGTGGCGGCGTTGCCTTCGGTTGCATCGCCGGCTGCAAAGATGCCGATGTGAGGTTCGGTCGGCTGTGAGGCGAGGCCGCTCACCACCAGCGTGAACTTGGTCAGATAGTTCGAGCCAAAATTGATTTCCCATTCAGTGGTGGCTTCTATCGTGTAATCCCCGGGCTCCAAGACGGCGACAATCTTTGAGTCTCGGCCTGGTCCACTGCTGTCGTCCTCATAGAGCGCAGGCCCACGCAGGGTGCCGTTGCCTTGGCGGAGGTAGAGATATGTGCTTTCTTTGTAGCCGTCGTCGAAGGCGTTCATCTCGATGGTGACCGCCCGCGGCTGCGTGATCGAGAACGTGAAGAAGTTGGCGTGGGCGTTGCGGGTGAACGACTTGCAAGCGAGGGTCAACTCGCTGCTGGTGCTGCCGTCGCCGGTGATCGGGACGGTACACGGAGATCCGCCGTCGTCATCGGAGACCTGCACCGTCCCCGATGCCGCGGTCGCGGAGACGACATAAGCAGGCTTGCCGCTCACTCGTGCGGTGACTGAGCCGTCGTATTCCTCGGTCGAGTCGTCGGTGGTGGCGAGGGTCAGGGTGGCGGTGCCGGTGGGGGGGATCGTCACCTTCTGTGTGCCGGAGGCAATGCCCCAGTCGCCGTCGGCGGTGATCTCGACGGTTACGGCCAGCGCCGTCTGCGGCGCGGGATTGGCTGTGAGGGTGAAGACGGCGTTGCCGCCCTCGGTGATGTCGGCCCCGGCGGCGATGCCCACCTCCGACATCTCTGTCAGCCCGCCGGACACCGCCAGCGTGAAGGCGCCGGTCTGCCCGGTCGCTGCGGTGGTGGCCTCTATCGTGTAGGTGCCCGGGGCCAGCGATTCGCTGATGCGGGCGTTGGTGCCGGTGCCGCTGTTGTCGTCGGTGTGCAGAGCCACGTCTTTTTGGTTGTTGTAGCCGTTGCGCAGGTACAGGTAGCTGTCGACGCTGGAGGAGAGGTCGATCGTCACCGTCGATTGCTGCGGGATCGTGAACGTGTAGTGCCGGCTCGACTTCTGGGTGTGGACGGCCGACATACAGCTCGACGTCCAGGTGCCGGACACTGTGCTGTCGCCGTTGAGGCGGTCGACGCAGCCGAGCGGCGGCAGCTGCGCGAAGCCGTGCCCCCAGGTGTTGTTGGGATAGGGGTTCCCGCGCGGCGCGGCGTGCGTCTTGAGGTACTCGGCGGTCTGCGCAGCAGTGAACGTGGGGTTCTGCTGTCGGACCAGCGCGGCGAGGCCGGCGACATGGGGTGCGGAATAGCTGGTGCCGTAGTTGGTGCCGCTTACCGATACATAGCCGTCCGCGCCCACGATGTCGGGCTTGACGCGGCCGTCGGGAGTCGGCCCGAGGCTGCTGTAGCTTCGGATGTCGCTGCTGGCGGTTGAAGCGGCGCCGACGGCCAGCATCCCGCTGTGGGGGCTGTCGGCCGGGCTGAGGAAGCTGTGGCCGGTGGTGCTGTGGGCGAGCGAGCCGAACGTGGCCATCTGGATCCAACTCGGCGTTGCGCCGCTGACCTTCTTGACCACGAATGCGTATGTTCCGGTGTGAGGGGCCGTGAACTCCTTGAACTCGTACGGGAAGCTGTTCGAGGCGCCCTTCTGCTCGTCGTTCAAGTTGTCGACCACTTGCTCCTGTGCTGTGCCGGGATTCTTGACAACCAGCAGCGCGAGATCCTTGCTCGCTGTGCCCCAGGCGTCATCCCAGCGCATGAACACCGCTGGCTTGGTCTGACCGGCGTCCAAGGTGAACTCCTGGTACTCGTCTCCGGTCGCCCACTCGTGAATGTTGTCGTTGTCGGCATCGGTGAACGCACCGAACCAGGTGTCGCCGTTGTAGTTGCCGGCCGAGTTCACCCACACGATGCCGTTGTCGGCCGCCCACTTCACCGTTCTCAGCGGACTCGGATTCACAGGAGTAGTGCCGTCGGCGGCGCCGTGGTAGCTCCAGCCCGTCGAGTGGACGATCACCTGGACCCCTTGGTTCTTCATCCATTCCACCGACCGCTGCAAATCGCCCCAGGTGCGGGCATTGGTGATGTACAGGCCGGCGTCGGGCGCCACGTCCATCACGGTCGCGGCCACAGACACGCCGTGGCTGTCACCGCCTGCTTTGGCGCAGTCGTCGATGTCGCTGGTCGCCAGGGCCACCGCCTTGTAACAGCGCCCCACCACCGTGGCAGGCAGATCACCGCTGGCCATGGCCGACCGCAAGCCCGTGAAGCCGTCCCTCGCTGTAACTCCCGACGAGGCATCGATCACGCCGATCTTCACGCCGGCGCCGGTGATGTTCGCGTCGTGCCATGCGCCGGCCAGGTGCGCGGCGACGCCGCCGCTGGTGTAGCGGCCTCTGTCCTTGTGCGGCTCGGCGAGCTCTCGGGCCCAGGTGAGGCCGGGGATTCGCGCCAGAGCGGCCAGCGCGGCGGGGGGCACGAACGCCTCGATATAGCCGTCGAACACGTTGCGCACGTCACCGCCGTTGGCGGTGATCGCTTGGACCACCGGCTCCGATTCGCCGTCGAAAGTGATCGACAGCCCGATCATCGACACCGCATAGTCGCCGGTATCGCTGGAGTTTCCGGTGCCGCCGGGTAGGTGGGGTGTCGCGGGGACACCTCCCAGGCGGTCGGCGGATGCCTGATCGGCCAGCGCGCTGAGGCGCGACCCGAGCACGGGATAGGTCAGACCGCCGCCGTCGCCCAAATCAACGTCGATCAAACCCTCCTCGACGCCGCCTTGGCCGCCGCCGTCTTGGGCCAGCGCGGGGGCGCTCCCCACAGCCGCCAAGCCGATCGAGGCGATCAGACCGGCGACGAGAACCACCGGCAGACACCGGCGCTTCAACACGACGCAACCCGGCTTCGCATCTGGCGCTCAGCGTGACGATGGGGGGGGGTATGCCCTCGTGTCCCGCACCTGCGGAACCGGCTGGCCGCAGCGTCACAAACGTTGCAAATGTCCATGTTGAGGTCTCCCACGAACCCTCTGCTGACTAGAACAGAATAGTCTACAAGGCCATCCCCCCGGAAAATTCGCGGCCCCTGCGGTTGATTGCATCTGAGGGCGGGTGATTGCCCGATTCCAGCGGGGCGTAGGCTGCGAGGGTGAGGTTCGGCGTTTTCTATGAGCATCAGCTGCCGCGGCCGTGGCAGCCCGGCGACGAGCAGCGATTGCTGCACGAGGCCCTCGAGCAGGTGGAGCTGGCCGACCGGCTGGGCTATGACTACGCCTGGGAGGTGGAGCACCACTTCTTGGAGGAGTACTCCCACTCTTCGGCCCCCGAAGTGTTCTTGGCCGCGGCCAGCCAGCGCACCGAGCGGATCAGGCTGGGCCACGGCATCGTGCAGATGCCTCCCAAGTACAACCATCCAGCCCGGGTGGCCGAGCGGATCGCCACCCTCGATCTCATTTCCAACGGCCGGGTGGACTTCGGCACCGGCGAGTCATCGGCCGCGGTGGAGTTGGGCGGGTTCAACATCGCCCACGCCGACAAGCGCCCGGCGTGGGCCGAAGCCACCGAGCAGTGCTGCAACATGATGGTGATGGAGCCCTACCCGGGGTTCGAGGGCGAGTACTTCTCGATGCCGTGCCGCAACGTGGTGCCCAAGCCGGCGCAGAAGCCCCATCCGCCGCTGTGGGTGGCGTGCTCCAACCGGGAGACCATCAAGCTGGCGGCCCGGCTGGGCATGGGAGCGCTGACGTTCGCTTTTGTGAACCCCGACGAGGCCGCCCTTTGGGTTGAGGACTACTACCGGATTCTCTCGGAGGAGTGCGTGCCCATCGGCCACACCGTCAACGCCAACATCGCCATGGTGGTGGGGCTGTCGATGCACCACGACCGAGAGGAGGCCGAGCGCCGGGGTCTCGAAGGGTTCCAGTTCTTCGGCCACGGCCTGATCCACTACTACGCGGTAGGCCAGCACCAACCGGGCCGGACCAATGTATGGGAGAGCTTCCAGGAGACCAGGGAGTCTTTTGAGGGACTGGGGGAGACGCTGGGCATCGGAACTCCCGATCAGGTGACCCGCCAGCTCCAGGGCTATGCCGACGTCGGGGTGGACCAGGTGATGTTCATCCAGCAGTCGGGCCGCAACCGCCACGACCACATCTGCCAGTCGCTGGAGATGTTCGCCAAAGAGGTCATGCCCGCCCTCAAAGAGGGCGAAGACGAGCGGGAAGCGGCCAAAGCCGAGCGCCTCGCCCCCCACATCGACGCCGCTCTTGCCCGTCGCACCCCCATGGCTCCCATTGCCGACGACGAGATCCCCGTGGTCGACGCTCTAGGGACTTCCTGACGCTCGCTTTTCCGACCGCTGAAAACCAGGCTGATCAGCCCACCGGGGTCAAGTAGGCGGCGAAGACCCAGCCGTCGATGGTAGTGGAGCGGATTTGGACCCAGGTGCCGCTGGTAGGGGACTCCACCACTTGGCCGGTGAGGGTGACGGTGGACCCCAGGTTGGCGGTGCCCAGCACCTGGTGGGCGGTAGAGGGGCCGGCTCGGATGTTGAGCGCGGAGGGTACATCAAACACCGTCCAGTGGGTGTCGGGGGGATAGCGAGGGTCGATCTCCACTTCAACCACCACCGGCGCGGGCGGGGGCAGCTCGGTGGGAGTGGGGGTGGGCTCGGGGGTGGATTCAGGCTCGGGCTCTTCCGACTCGATGGTCACCCAGTCGAGTCCCCAGGTGGACACGATGCCGGCCAGGGAAAGGGCGACAAAGGCCAATCCGGCCACTACCAGGCAAGCGATGACCGCCCGTAGGCCCACTACCGGGCCTGCCAGTCGGGAGGACGTCCCTCGGCCCAGGCCGCCGTGCCCTCACCAGCGTCTTCGGTGGCCCCGGCCACTATCCGCATGGTCTCGCCGAAGCGCACCGCCTCCACCCACGACATGGTGCGAGTGCGGGTGGCCACCTCCTTGGTGGCCCGCACTGCTAGCGGCGCCGCGGCCACCAGTCGCTCCGCCAAGGCTCGGGCCTCGTCCATCAAGTCATCGTGGGGCACCACCCGCCAGGCCAGCCCCATCTCTCGGGCCCGGGCCGCGTCCACCCGCTCACCGGTCAACAGCAGCTCCATGGCATCGGCCCAATCCACTTTGCGGGGCAGTCGAATGGCGCCCACGATGGTGGGCACTCCCAAGCGCACCTCGGGGAAGCCGAACGTGGCCTGATCGCTGGCGATCAGGAAATCGCAGGCCAGCGCACCAGTCAGGCCGTAGCCCAGGCAGTGTCCGTTGACCGCGGCGATGGTCGGCTTGAACAGCTCCAAGCCCGACTCGAAAGAGTTGATGGTGGGCTTCTCCCAGAAGGTGCCCTCGAACACTCCTACCGATCCCTTGCCGTCGCGCATATCGGCACCGGCGCAGAAGGCCCGGCCCGCTCCGGTGATGATGGCCACCCAAGCATCGTCGTCGCCCCGGAACCGGTACCACGCATCGTTCAGGTCTTGGCGCAATTCGCCGTTGATGGCATTGAGCGAATCGGGGCGGTTGAGGGTGATGGTGGCCACGTGACTGGTTAGCTCATACAGCACGGTGTTGGGCATGGCTGACTCCTGTCCCGCAGGGGTTGGCATAGCGCCACATTAGGGGCGCTGTAGTGCCGCCTGGAGGTCGGACCAACACACTTACATCATCAACTAGGAAACTGTTATCATCAGCGGATGATACGGACGCAGATCTCGCTCACTGAAGGACAAGCCAAACGCTTGCGAGCCCACTCGACGATCAAGGGGATTTCGCAGGCCGAGATCCTCCGCCAGGCCCTCGACGCCTACTTTGACCAGGACGATCTGATCCGCTGGGTGGAACTGGCTCGGAATATCACTCCCGTATCCTCGGGCTATACCGACCTTGCCGAGAACCATGACGAACATCTTGCCGAAATCTACTACGAAGATATCCAAAGAGGCTTAGAAAGACTCTAATATTACTGAAATATGGCAGTATTCGTTCTGCTCGACTCGTCAGCACTGATTCCCCTGTTAGACGACAACAATCTTCGTCATGTTGAGGCGATGGCTCATTGGCATCGATTGCTCGACGGCATCAGGGCAGGCGAAACCGCGGCGATCACCCACTCCTTCGTGGTGTCAGAGACAGTGTCATTGGTGCAGCGTCGCATGGGCATGGCTTCAGTGCGCCAGCTCAACGACCGAATTCTGAGACTGGCCCGTATTGTGTGGGTGGACAAGGAGCTCTACGCCAGGGCGTTCGCAGCCATGATGGCCGCCGACCGTCGCAATGTGTCGCTGGTGGACTGGACGTCGTTCGAATTGATGCGCAGCCGCGGCATCACCCACGCCTTCGCATTCGACACCCACTTCACCGAGCAGGGCTACTCGCTGCCCTGGGACTGAGCGCCTGCCCCTTGCTGGTCAGGGGTACTTGACATGTCTCTATCCCTATCATGTCAACGCCGCAGGCTCGCCGTGCTAGTACAGGGGGAGCAAAGGTCGAGGAGGTACGACGATGGAAGGCCAGAAGATTCTGATCACCGGGACCGCAGGGCAGATCGCTCTGCCTATGACCCGACACTTCGCCCAAAACAACGAGGTGTGGGGGCTGGCCCGGTTCAGTCAGCCCGAATCACGGGGGCAAGTGGAGGAAGCGGGTGCCATACCCCACAAGGCCGATCTGGCCTCCGGCGACCTGAACGGGCTGCCCGACGACTTCGACTATGTGATCCACATGGCCGCGTTCATGTCGGCATCCCTTGACTACGATTTCGCCCTCACCCAGAACGCCGAGGCCACCGGCCTGCTCATGGCCCACTGCCGCAACGCCAAGGGCTTTTTGCACGCGTCCACCGCCGCCGCGTACAGAAACAACCCCGATCACACCTACGCCTACGCCGAGGGTGATCCGCTGGGCGACAGCGAACAGCCCTATTCGGAGACCTACGGGGTGACCAAGATGGCCGCCGAGGCGGTGGCCCGCACCATGTGCCGGCTCTATGACCTGCCCACCGTGATCGGCCGCATCAACGTGGCCTACGGCCAAAACGGGGGGCTGCCCGCCATCTTGTTGGCCATGATGACCAACAACATGCCGGTGCCCCTCAAAGACTCGGAGCCCAACATGTTCTCCCCGGTCCACGAGAAAGACATGTGCGCCCACGCCGAGGCGTTCTTGGAGGGGGCCACCGTGCCGGCCACCATCGTCAACTGGGGCGGCGACGAGAACGTCAGCATCGAGGACATGTGCCGCCGGATGGGCGCCCAGGTCGGGGTGGAGCCCAATTTCGAGTACTACCCGGTGGGCACTCACAGCCGGGCCTACGACAGCGCCAAGCGCATCTCGATGACCGGGCCGTGCACGGTTTCGTGGCAAGACGGGATCGACGACATGGTGGCGGCGTGGGACCCAGAGCAGGGCAGCCGAATGATCGCCCGGCTCATGGGCGAGGGTTAGCAGTACGAGCACGAGGTAGAGCTATGCCCAATCACCCCACCCTCGACGGGTCAACTTCATGGACGGGTTCTGGTTCCAGCACGAGCCTCACGAGGCGTGGACCTGGATGCGGGAGCACGCCCCGGTGTACTACGACGCCAACAGCGATGTGTGGGGCATCTCCCGCTACCACGACATCTTGGCCGTCGAGAAGGATCCCAAGACGTTCTCGTCCTACCGCAGCCCCCGGCCCCATGGGAACTCGCTGCCGATGATGATCTCCATGGACGACCCCGAGCACAAGCAGCGCCGCAAGCTGGTGAACCGGGGCTTCACCCCCAAGCGGGTGCGGGATCACACACCCGACGTAATCGCAATCTGCGACGAGATCTTGGACAAGGTGTGCGAGCGGGGCGAGTGCGACTTCATTTGGGACATCGCGGCTCCGTTGCCGCTGATTTTGATCGGCGACATGCTGGGCTTTCCCCGGGAGAGCTACGACGACCTGCTGGAGTGGTCCGACGACATGATGCGGGCCACCACCGAGACCGACCAAGAAGCGCTCGAGAAGGGGATCATGGCCGGGGTGGCCTTTCGGGAGTTTCTCATGGGGGTTATCGCCGACCGACGGGATCGCCCGCCTCAGTCGGATCTGGTGAGCGTGTTGTGCCATGCCGAGGTGGACGGCGACAGCCTCGACGACGAGTCGCTGTATCAAGAGGGGCTGCTTATCTTGATCGGGGGCGACGAGACGTCCCGCCACGTGATCAGCGGGGGGATGTTGGCGCTGATGGAGCACCCCGACCAGAAGGCGCTGTTCAACCAGAGGGCGGCCGACTACGCCTGGATGGAGCGGGCGGTGGAGGAGTTGCTGCGCTGGGTGACCCCGATAAAGAACATGTCCCGCAGCGCCACCAGGGATGTGGAGATGCACGGGGAGACCATCGGCGAGGGAGACCAGATCATCCTGTTCTATCCCTCGGCCAACCGGGACGACAGGGTGTTCGACGACCCGTTCAAGTTCGACTTGGAGCGCGAGCCCAACCAGCACCTGGCCTTCGGATGGGGAACGCACTTCTGCCTGGGCGCGTCGTTGGCCCGCTTGGAGCTCAAGATCATGTTCCAGCGGCTGGCCGAGCGGATGCCCGACATGCAGTTGGCTACCGACGACCCGTTGCCGTGGCGGGCGTCCAACTTCATCGTCGGCCCCGAGGAGATGCCGGTGACGTTCACCCCCAGCGCCCCGGTGGGAGCTTGACCCTGCCCGTTGCCCGTTGGCGGAAAAGCTTCGGGGCCGTGTTGCTGGGCGGCTCCCTCGCGTTTGCGACTGTCGTCGGCTGTAGCGGAGGGACTGGTCCTGGCGAAGTCCCGGTGACGAGCGCAACGGAGCTGGTGGCCGACGGCAAGAGCGTGTACTTGCAGCGCTGCGTGGGCTGTCACGGCGTTGACGGCAGCGGCATCGTCGGGCCGGATATCCGCCCTGACGAGGTGTTGGAGAAGTACGCCTCAGCCGAGGCGATGGAGGCATTGGTGCGGGGCGGCCTCGGTGAGATGCCCGAGTTCACCTCCAAGCTCAGCGACGATGAGATTGCCGCGGTGGTGGCCTATGTGAGAGGCGGTTTGGGCTGACCTAGTCCGTCCAGGCATCTACCACGTCGGCAGTGGCGGTGACGGTGGCCACGATGCCGAGGGTGTGCTCGAACACCGCGTCCACGTAGTCGGGCGGTGTGCCGGCCACTGCGTCGCGGGGGATCACCACCACGTAGCCGGCGTTTACCGCGTCGAAGGTCAGGTTGATGATGGCCACGTTCACCGACACCCCCACGGCCACGATGGTGCGTATGCCCTCGTTGCGCAGCAGCGAGTCGAGCTCGGTGCCCTCAAAGGGCGACAGGCCGTGGTGGCGGGGTAGCACCACGTCGGCGTCGGCCACTCCGATCTCGGGCACCACCTCCACCGCCGGGGTGCCGACGTGAAGCTGCACCGGCATCTTGGGCATGGCCCGGAACAAGCGGGCGTTGCGGTTTCCGCCCCATCCGTCAACCCGGTGCTGGGCGGTGCAGTGGATTACCCGAACTCCCACGGCCCGAGCGGTATCCGCCAACGCCGCCGCATTGGGGATCAACCCCTCCTTGGCCGCCTCAGCCAGCGCCGGCAGCGCCGACAACTCCCCAATCACCCCGTTCTGACACTCCTGAAGCACCAAAGCGGTGGTCGCCGGATCGATTGCCTCACGCAGTTCCATAGGATTCCAGTTTGGCCATCTATGCACTCAAGCGCGAGCCAGCACACCGGTGTTGGAACAAGCGGATTGGAAGGAAAGGATGTCCAGGCCTTCCCAGCCTTTCAGCGCATCAACGGCATCCCGGACTGCTTCATCAAGAGAATCCGCGGATTGGGCGAAGTGGATGTAGTGATGCTCATCTCGGCTGACGTGGCCGGAAGCTCCGGATTGAGCGGCGACCCACTCGGCGAAGTCATCGTTCTGGCCACTGGGCCCGACAACTTCCAGAGTGAACTGGAATTCGATCATCACTGGCATTTTAGCCTTCTCCTTCCTTGGCTTGAACGTGAGGGCAACTGGCCAAATCAGCACGAATGGCAGCAGCGTGGTCGTCGGAATTTCGGGGGGTCGAAAAGACACTGATGCGGCAACCGCTGCGATCAGCCTGCTGGCATAGTAAGAACCCCCACACATGGCCTCGTGGTCTGCCCTTCTTGAAGCGCCAGCCTTGGCTTAAAGCGCTCTCCACGGCTTCAGCCACCTGCTTCTTGGGATGGCGAGGTGGGTGATCGCGGGACTGGGGGTCGGAAGCCACGAAGGGAGCCTACGAAGGCACGGTGACAACTTTGGGTGGTGCGCCTCCCATAATGGGCACCCTATGGTTGGATCGATTCTTGGGACCGAGGTTATTCGCCGGGAGGACGGCACTCTTCTCACGGGCGAGGGGGAGTACACCGGCGATTTGCGGCCTGATGGGCTGTTGACAGCGTGCTTTGTGCGCTCGCCGGTAGCTCACGCGGCGATCGGGGAGATCGACCTGCAAGCAGCAGCCGACCTCCCCGGTGTTGCCGGGGTGTTCACCGCCGAGAGCATCGGGGTGGATCAGGTGAAGCCGCGGTTCCCGCTCGATCCTCACTTCGTGCGCGAGCCGCTGGCCTCGGGCCGGGTTCGCTTTGTGGGCGAGCCGGTGGCCATGGTGCTGGCCGACACTTTGGCCGCAGCTCAAGACGCGGCTGATCTGGTGATGGTGGACTTCGAGCCGTTGGCTGTGTCGATCGACGCCGAGGCGGTGGTTGCCACCGACGAAGCGGCGCTGTTTCCCGAGCGGGGTTCAGACGCCATGATCGCGGCCTTCGGGCCAGTGGAAGGGCTGCATGACGAAGCCGACCGGGTGGTTGCTGCCCGCATAGTCCACAATCGGATGGCGGTGGTTCCCATGGAGACCCATGCGCTCTTGGCCGATCCGACCGGGGACCAGGTCACCCTATGGGCGTCCACCCAGGGAGCGCATGCGACGCGCGATGGCATTGCCGAGTCGCTGGGGATTGATCCGGGGCAATTGAGGGTGATTGCCCCCTGGGTAGGGGGCGGCTTCGGTGCCAAGGGGGGCTGGGGTCCCGAGCATGTGGCGGTGGCTGCCGCGGCCCGCCTGCTGGGCCGGCCTGTGATGTGGAACGAGAGCCGCTCTGAGAACTTGGTGTCTATGCAGGCCCGTGACCAAGTTCACTACGCACGGGTGGGGGTGACCGACGATGGGCGCATGGTCTCGCTGGAGGTGGTGGCGATAGTGGATGCGGGAGCGTATCCAGGTCTGGGCGCCGTGCTGCCTTTCGCCACCCGGCTAATGGCGCCGGGGGTGTACGGGATCGACAAGGTGCAGTTCGACTATGCGGTGGCGGCCACAAACCGGGCCCCCTTGGGGGCGTTCCGGGGGGCGGGCCGGCCCCAGGCCACCCTCACCATCGAGCGAATGGCTGACATGGCCGCGGCCGAGTTGGGCATAGACCCGGTGGAGTTCCGCCGCCGCAACTATTTGGCTCCCGAAGACTTTCCACTGGTCACTCCCACCGGTGGGGCCTACGACACCGGCGAGTACGAGAAGGCCCTGGACCGGGCCTGCGAGCTGGTCGGCTACGAGGAACTGCGGGCTGAGCAGGCTGCCCGTCGGGCCGCTGGCGACCCCTTGAGGCTGGGCATCGGGGTGTCGAGCTATGTGGAAGTGACCGCACCGGTCGGGCAGCAAGAGCATGCCGTGGTCGAAGTGCATCCTGATGGGTCGGCCACCGTGTCGGTGGGAACGGCCTCCCACGGCCAAGGCCACGAGACCGCGTTCACCATGATCGTGGCCGACCGGTTGGGCATCGATATGGACCGGATCGCCTTTGTGCAGTCCGACACCGCGCTTGTTGCCCGCGGCGACGGCACCGGCGGATCGCGCAGCGCCCAGCTCGGGGGCAGCGCCATCCACGCCGCATCCATGGAGGTGCTGGACATTGCCCGGCAGCGGGCGGCGGAGCTGTTGGAGGCCAGCGCCGACGACATCGTGGTCACCGACGAGAGCCGCCTTGGGGTGGCCGGAGTGCCGTCGGCATCGATGGCCTGGGCTGAAGTGGTTGAAGCGTCCGAAGAACCGCTGCGGGCCGAACTGGATTACACCACCGACGGGCCCACCTTCCCCTTCGGCACCCACATCTGCGTGGTGGAGGTGGACACCGAGACCGGCATGGTCACCCTGCGGCGCTTCGTGGCGGTGGACGACGCCGGCAACCTGCTCAATCCGCTGATCGTGGCCGGCCAGCAGCACGGCGGGGTGGCCTCGGGCATCGGCCAGGCGCTGTACGAATGTGTGGCGTATGACGACCACGGCAACCCGCTCACCACGGGACTGGCCGACTACGCCATGCCGTCCGCCGCTGAGTTCTGCGACTTCACCGTCGACAGCACCATCACCCCCACCCATCTGAACCCCCTGGGGGTGAAGGGCATCGGCGAGGCGACCACCATCGGCGCCACCCCAGCGGTGCAGAACGCGGTGATTGACGCGCTGAGCGATCTCGGAATCCGCCACATCGACCTGCCACTCACCCCCGATCGGGTCTGGGCAGCCATCCAGTCGGCAGGCGATCCCTCTCCGGATATAACTTGGCCCTCACTATGAGCGCCGACCCTGAGCAGATAATCGCCGACATCATCAACCCGGAAACCCGAGGGAACCTGTACCCGCACTATCACGCGCTGCGGGAGGCTGCCCCGATCCACAAGACCCACAACCCGATCCTCCATGAGGCGTGGGTGTTCACCCGCCATGCCGATGCCGATCAGCTTCTGCGCAACCCCAAGGCCATCAGCGACCGGCGCACCACCGAGATGTACAACGTGGGGGCGGGGGGCACCGAGTACTACGACATGATGAAGCGGATGCTGCTGTGGCTGGACCCGCCCGACCACCAGCGCATCCGCTCCATGGTGGCCCGGGTGTTCACCCCCCGGGCGGTGGAGAAGATCAAGCCGGCCATCGACGACGTGGCCACCGGGCTGCTCGACGCGGTAGCCGACGACGGCAGTATGGACGTGGTTAGCCAGTTCGCCTATCCGCTGCCGGTGCATGTGATCTGCGAGATGCTGGGCATCCCCCGCAGCGACATCCCCGACATCGAGCAGTGGATGTGGGACTTCGCCCGCCGGGGCGACATCGCCCACCTCAGCGACGAGATGATCGCCAACGGGGAGAAGGCCGTGCGGGGGTTCACCGATTACTTCACCGCTCTGGCCGCCGACCGCCGGGCCAATCCCGGCGACGACCTGATGACCAAGCTGGTCACGGTGGAAGACGAGCGGGGGCCGCTCACCGACCACGAGATCGTCCCGACCTGCATCATCCTTCTCCAAGCCGGCCACGAGACCACCGCCGACATCATCGGCAACGCCACCAAAGCGCTGTTAGAAAATCGGGCTGAGCTTGAACGGTTGCAGGGCAACCCCGAGCTGATCGAAGACGGCTTCGAAGAGCTGCTGCGCTACGACAGCTCAGTGCAGATCAACCACCGGGTGCTGGCCGCCGACGTGGAAGTGGCGGGCCAGACCTTCCCCGAGGGCGATCTATGCGTGGTGATGCTGGGGGCCTGCAACCGCGACCCTGAGGCGTTCCCCGAGCCCGACCGGCTGGACCTCAACCGCGACGCCAGTCAGCACAACGGCTTCGGCCTGGGGGCCTACTACTGCCTGGGCTCATCCCTGGCCCGAGCCGAGGCCATCGCCGCCCTCGATGCCCTGGTCCAACGGTTCCCCACCTTAGAGCTAGATACCGACAAGCCCGCCCCCGTGTATCGCCCCACCCTGGTGCTCCACGGTCACGAGCACCTCCACGTCCGCTGGAACTAGCGGCCTAAGCCGGGCGCAGCACCAAGCTGAGCCAGCGGTCAGCGGAGGCGGTCCAGCCTCCTGGAACGACCACGGTGGAGGAGGTTTCCTCGATGATGGCGGGGCCGGCGATGGCGGGGCCGGCGATGGTGGGGCCGGGCAGAAGAGTGTGGCGGCGGTAGACGGGGGTGTCGGCCATTTCGCCGTTGAACCAGGCGGGGCGGTAGGAGAGGGGCATGGGCGGTTGGGCTGCTACTTGGTCGGTAGACCAGTCGGGCTTGGGCACGGGTCCGATCACCCGTACCCGATAGTTGACGAACTCCACCGGGTCGGTCTGGCGGATGCCGTAAAGCTCTTCGTAGAGCTCGTTGAAGGCATTTGCCGCTTCGTCCAAATCGCAGCCGTGGAGGGGGACGGTGAGTTCGTGGGCTTGGTGGTGGTAGCGGATGTCGATCTCTCGCTCCAGCACGATCTCGTCGGCGGAGAACCCCTCCGCTCCGATCTCGTCGGCGGCCACTGCTTCCAGCTCGGAGTAGATGGCCTCGACAGCGCTGGCATCGACCCCGACCGAGTCGATCACTTTGGTGCGGACGTGATCGGTCACCACGTCGGAGGCCAGCAGGCCCACTGCCGAGCCCACGCCAGGGTTGGCCGGAATGACCACCTCGGTGATGCCGAACTCCTCGGCCAAGCGGGCCACATGCACCCCAGCGGCGCCGCCCGAGGCCAGCAGGGTGAAGTCGCGGGGGTCAATGCCCCGCTCCAGGGTCACCACCCGCACTGCGGCGGCCATGGTGGCGTTGACCACCTCGTACACCCCGGCGGCGGCCTCCTCCGGATTCAGCCCCATTGGCTTGGCCAGCTCGGCCAAGGCGGTGTGGGCCAGCTCTGCCTGGATGGACATGCGGCCTCCGAGGAAGAAGTCAAGGTTGAGGTAGCCCAGCACCAGATCGGCGTCGGTCACGGTGGGCTGGGTGCCGCCTCGGTCGTAGCAGGCCGGTCCCGGCTCGGCCCCGGCGGAATCGGGCCCCACCCGCAGCGCTCCGCCGCTGTCGAGGTAGGCGATCGATCCGCCGCCCGCGCCCACTTCGGCCAAATCGATCACCGGGATTTTGATGGGATAGCCGGTGTTGATCTGCTTCACGCCCGAAGAGGCGGTGCCTCCCACGTAGAACTCATGGGCGATGGCGGCGTGGCCGTTTCGCACCAGCCCTGCTTTGGCGGTGGTGCCCCCCATGTCGAAAGAGATCAGGTTGTCGATGCCGCTGAGGCGGCCAATGTGGGCAGCAGCCATAACCCCGGCCGCTGGCCCCGACTCCACCAGTTGCACCGGTCGTCGGGCCACCGTGGCCGCCGAGATGATGCCGCCCGAAGAGCCCATGATCTGAAGCCGTGCCCCAATGCCCTGTTGGGCCAGCTCGTCGTCCAGTCGCGCGATGTAGCGGGTAACGGTGGGGCCCACGTAGGCCGACATAACCGTGGTGCAGGCCCGGGGCAGCTCCCGGTACTCGGGCCAAACCTCGCTGGAAACCGCCACGTAGAGGTCGGGGCTCAGCTCGGCGATGAGGTCGGCCACCTGGCGCTCGTGCTCCCCGTTGGCGTAGGAGTGGAGGAAGCACACCGCCACCGCCTCCACCGGCTCGCGGGCCAATAATTCGGCCAGCGCCGTGCGGGCCTGATCGACGTCGAGCGGCACAATCACCGACCCGTCGGCTCCCATCCGCTCTGCCACATCGACAGTGCGCCGTCGGGGGACGATGGGGGCTTGTTTGGTGTAGAAGAGGTCGTACTTCTCGGCGTCGCCTTTGCGCTCGTTGCCGATGATCAAGATGTCGCCGAATCCTGCGGTGGTGACGTAGGCCACCGGACCGCCCTTGCGCTCCAAGATCAGGTTGGTGGCCAGGGTTGTGGCGTGAACCACTTGGGACACTTCGGGGGGATCATGCCCGGTCTCGGCCAAGAGCTCGTCAATCCCGTCGAGCACCCCGGCCGCGGGGTCGTCGGGGGTGGTGAGCACTTTGGCGGTGCAGACGCTGCCGTCGGAGCGGTCGATCATCACAACATCGGTGAACGTCCCCCCGATGTCGATGCCCAAAGCGAGGGTCATCGGCTTCTCAGTGCCGCGGTGGCCGCGGTGTCCACCTCCCCGGTTTCCAGGTCGATTGCCACTCCGTAGTCCCGGCGCGCGGCCTCGGGCGACACTCGGCCGTCTCGCACGTCGGCGGCCACCAGCTCGGGGTCGCGCTCATGCGGGTCTCCGAAGCCACCGCCGGCCGAGGTGAGCATGGTGATCATGTCGCCGGCCCGCAGCGGATAGGCGGTGACCTTGGCGGGCAGCGGTTGCTCATCGGGAGTGCCCTGGTTGAGCACCCAGCCCCCGCCCGCGCCGGCTAAGCCGCCGTAGATGCCCGGTGGGGGGCGGCGGCAGCGATCGGTGGCCCGGCCGGTGAACTGTCCGTCGGCGAGGATGCGGATGTCGCGGCGCGCCCCGGTGCCGCCCCGCCACTGGCCCGGTCCCCCTGAGTCGGTCCACAGCTCGAAGCGCTCGAAGCGCACCGGGTGTTCCTGCTCGTAGGCCTCCACGGTGTGGAACGCCCCACCGGCGCCCAGCACCAGCGGGCCGGTCACATCCACGCCGTCGCGGTCGGAGCGGGCCCCGGAGCCGCCGAACTGGGGATCCATGAACGCCCACGGCCGGCCGTCGCCCCCGGTGCCGTTCATTATGTAGACGTGGACGTTGCAAGAAGCGGCCACCGCCCGGGCCGGGTCGAGCTGGGAGAACGCCCCCAACATGGCCTCCACCACGGCCATGACCGTGGCCATGCGGGCGTTGAGGGCGGCGGGCGGATTGGGATTCACCAGCGTGCCCGGGGGCAGGCGCAGCTCCAACGGCCGGAACGCGCCGTCGTTCACCGGGATGTCAGGGGCCAACAGGCAGCGCACAGCGAACAGCACCCCGGAGGTGGTCTGCGACACCGCGGCATTGATCGGCCCCGGCGCCTGGGGTGAGGTGCCCTCGAAGTCGGCGGTGATCGTGGAGCCCTTGATGGTGAGGGCGACGTGTACCTCGTGGTCGGCGTCGGGGTTCACGCCGTCGTCGTCGATGATGAACGATCCGGTGTAGGTGCCGTCGGCCAGGGCCTCGATGCCCGCCCGGGTGCGCCGCTCGGTGTAGTCCAACAGCTCGTCGGTGATCTGGTGCAGCCGCTCGAGGCCATAGCGGGCCGCCAGATCGGCCAGCCGGTCGGCGCCGAGGTTGGTGGCCGCCATCATGGCCCGGATGTCGCCCAGCACCTTCTCCGGGGTGCGGCTGTTGGCGGCGATCACATCCAGCATCGGCTGGTTGGGCTCCCCCGCGATCGAGAGTGGCACCGGGGGCAGCACCAGGCCCTCCTGGAACATCTCAGTGGCATTAGCCGGCAAACCGCCAGCAGCCATGCCTCCCAGATCGGCCACGTGCAACAGGGCGCAGGTGAAAAACGCCAGCGTGTCGTCGATGAACACCGGCCGGAACACCATCACGTCGTTGGAGTGGATGCCGCCCCGGTAGGGATCGTTGGAGGCGTACACGTCGCCGTCGGCCATTCCCGAGGGCGGGAAGTCGTCCAGCAGGGATCGAAGCGACGGTCGCAAACTGGACAAGTGCATCAGGGGAGCGCCCATCGACTGGGCAATGAACTGGCCCCGATGGTCGAAGATCGCCGCGGTGGAGTCCCCGCCCTCTTTGACCACTGAGGAGTAAGCCGATCGCACCGTGGTCAGCCCCATCTCCTCGGCGATGGCCCCCAAGGCGTTCTTGACTACCTCCAGCGCGATGGGGTCAGAGGGCTGCCCGTCGGTGGTCAAAGCTCGAACGGCCCCTTGCCCATCTGGTCGCGGATGGTGATAACCGCTGGGTTGGTCATGGATCGGCGCTGCCAGTTGGCCCCGTCCACCACCATGGTGTGACCGCTGATGAACCGGGCGAAGGGGGAGGCCAAGAAAGTGGCGGCCCAGCCCAGCTCCCGCAGCTGCCCAACCCGCATGGCCGGCTGGCAGGGGTCCTTCTCGTGGGTGCGGTCGAGGCTGGAGCGGATGTCGGCGGTCATGTCCTCATGGGGGAACAGCCCCGGGACGAGGCCGTTCACTTGGATGCCGTAGGGACCCCACTCCACGGCCAGGCTCTCGGTCATCGACTTGACCCCGGCTTTGGCTGCGGCCGAGTGGGCGAACCCGGGGCCGCCAGTCCAGGCGTATGACGCACCGATGTTGACAATCGATCCCGGCGTGCCGGCGTCTAGATGGAGGCGGGCGAACTCCCGGGCACAGAAGAAGGTGCCGTTGAGGGTGATGTCCACCACCGTGCGCCAGGCGTTGGGCGACATGTCCTCGGCGGGCACCGGGAAGTTGGCCGCCGCGTTGTTGATCAGCACGTCGGGCAGGGCGAACCGCTCGGTGGCGGCGTCGAACGCCTCGGCGATCTGCTCGGCCTGGCGGATGTCGCAGCCCACCACCAGCACCTCAGCGCCGATCTCCTCCATGGCCGCTTGGCCCGCTTCCAGGTGCTCGGGCTTGCGGCTGGCGATAACCAGGTTGGCCCCCAGCCGGGCGAATTCAGTGGCGATGGCCTTGCCCAGTCCGGTGCCTCCGCCGGTGACGAACACGGTCTGGCCGTCGTAGGTGCCCGGCACCAGGGCGGTGGCGCCCTCCGGGGCGGGCTCGGGCAGTCCGGTGATCTCAGCCATTTGTCATATCCTCCTCAGGAACGCTTGTACTCGGGGTCGCGCTCTTCGGCCCGGGCCGCTCGGAACTCGGCGAAGTCGTCCGAGCGGTTGATCAGCGTTTGGAAGGCGTACTCGTCGTTCATGGAGCTGCGCAGCCCCTCCATGGCCAGGTTGCGGATCACCCGGCGAGCAAGCTGCACCGTATAAGGCGAGTAAGAGGCGATCTTGGCAGCCATCTCCATCACGGTGTCGTCCAACTCCTCAGGCGCCACAATGCGGGAAACGATGCCGTGGGTGAGGGCCTCCTCGGCGCTGAGGACCCGGCCGGTGAGCACCATGTCGCTGACCAGGCCCGACCCGCAGATCTCGAACAAGCGTCCCATTCCGCCGGTGTCGGGGATCACCCCGTGGGTCAATTCGGGGAGCAAGAAGCGGGCGCCCTCGGCCGCCACCCGGATGTCGCACAGCAGCGCTCGCTGGAACGAGCCGCCGATGGCCCATCCCTGCATGGCCACGATGATGGGGGCGTCGATGTCCCAAACCTGCTGGATTCCCCGGTGGCCCCTCTCCATTCCGGCGTGGTGGGCAATGCCCATCTGGCCGCCGCCGATGGCCGAAACGTCCCGGCCCGACGACCACGACTTTCCCTCGCCCCGCCACACCACGGCCCGGATGGACTTGTCGGCTTTGATCTCCCCCAGGATGTCGAACAGCGCCACGTCCATGTCGTCGTCGAAGGCGTTGTGCTTGGCGGGATTGTTGTTGGTGATGACGGCGATATGCCCGTCCACCGTGAGCTGTACTCGATCGTCGGCCATGCCCTCACCGTAACCGTCGCTCTTGCTTTGGGAAGAATGGGGCCGGTTTGGGTCACAATGGCGGCATGGCGATGAACCTGGACTTGGTGGGAGAGCGGGGCAAGCCGCATCAGCGGGGTTGGCTGCCCCGGGACTGCACCCTGTATGCGCTCAGCGTGGGAGCGGGGTTTGGCGATCTGGCCTTCGTGGGGGAACAGGCCGCCGGGCACCCCCAGCAGGTGTACCCCAGCTTCGTGTGCTCCGGGGGTCGGTCGGACAAGGCCAGCAGCGGCGAAGGTAATCCCATGTTCCGATACGGCGACTACCAGGTTCACCAGCTGGTACACGGCGAGCAGGAGCTGACCATTCATGGGGAAATCAGCCCCACCGGGTCGGTGGTCAGCACAGGAACGGTGGTGGGCATCTACGACAAGGGCTCCGGCGCGGTGGTCCACGCCGAAAGCGAGTCGGTGGATGCCGCCACTGGTGAGCCGCTGTTCACCACCGGTTCCAAGCTGTTCGTGATGGGCGAGGGGGGTTTCGGCGGCGACCCCGGCCCCAAAACTCCAGCCTGGGATGTCGGCGACGCGCCTCCCGACGCCGCGGTGCACTGGCAGACCTTGCCGGTGCAGTCGCTGCTCTACCGCCATGGGGGCAACGACCCCAACCTCATCCACTACGACCCCACGGTGGCCGCAGCGGCCGGGTTCGATGGCCCCATCCTCATGGGGCTAAACACCTACGGCTTCGCTTGCCGGGCCCTGGTGGAGACGGTGTGCGGGGGCGACCCCCTGGCATTGGGCTCGATAGCCGGGCGCTTCGCCTCCCCCGGCTACAACGGCGACGTGCTCACCACCCAGATCTGGCGCGACCCCGCCGAAGAGAACGGAGTGCTTTTCCGAGTGGTTTCCAACCGGGGCACCACCGTCTTCGACAAGGGCCGGGCCACGCTGCGGTAACGAGCAGAAGGGAAACGCAATGAGCAGATTGGTGATCGACGCCGACGGGCACATCAGCGAGCCAGCCGAGCTGTGGGAGGAGTTCTGCGATCCGGATTACCTGGCCTTCGCCCCTCGAAGAGTGCTCGACAGCCAGGGGCGGCCCCGCACTTTCGTCGGCGGGGAGATGGCCCCCTACATCCCCTTCGACTCTGAGGCCTACGACAAGGAGCGCCCCAAGGGCGGCGTCGATCCCCACGCCCGACTGGCCGACATGGACAGCGAGGGCATGGACATCTCGGTGATTTTCCCCACCACCGGGCTCATGTTCGGCGGAATCGCCGACGCGGCGGTGAACAACGCCCTGTGCCGGGCATATAACGATTGGCTCCGCACCTACTGCGACACCGACACGTCCCGACTGCTGGGGGTGGCGGTGGTGCCCCAGGTCGACCCGGCGCTGATGGTGGCCGAGGCCCGCCGAGCCATCGATGAGCTGGGATTCGTGGCGGTGATGCTGCGGCCCAACGTGATTGCCGGACGCACCCTCGACCACCCTGCCTACGACGGGCTGTGGTCTCTGTTGGCCGCCCGGGGCGTGCCCGCCGCCCTGCACGAGGGCACAACCCAGAACGTGCCCCAATCAGGGCTCGACCGCTACGACAACTTCATGTTCCGCCACGTGTGCTCCCACCCCCATGAGCAGCAGATGGGATGCCTGGAGCTGATCGCCGGCGGGGTGTTGGAGCGCCATCCCGATTTGCGGGTGGTGTTCTTGGAGTCGGGCTGCGGCTGGGTGGACCACTGGCTCGAGCGCATCGACGAGCACTTGGACTCCTGGGGCCACGCCTCAGCCCCGCTGGAGCTGAACGCCACCGAGTATTTCCAGCGGCAGTGCTTTATCTCCTGCGACCCCGAAGAGCGGACCGTTCCCGGCGTGATGGACTCGCTCGGCGACGACTGCGTGGTTTTCGCCACCGACTACCCTCACCCCGATGGAGTGTTCCCCGGCGTGGTCAAAGCCCTGGCCGACCGGGACGACCTCAGCGAAATCCGCAAGGACAAGATCTTGGGCCTCAACGCCAAGCGGTGTTTCGGCCTCTGAGCGACAGGAGGCGGAAGCCGTGAAGAGCAGCAAACGGATGGTGGCGGCTCTGCCGCGTTGGGTACTGGTGCTATTGGCGTTGGTGCTCTTGGCCTCGGCATGCGGAGGCAACGACGATGAAGGTGGCGATGGGGCCGAGGCCCCTCAACCGGCGGTTTCGGAACCCGCGGACACCGGCGGGGAGACAGGGTCGACTCCCGCCGAAACTGAGCCCGCGGAGGCCGATTCCGAGACCGACGAGCCGGCACCTGCGGCTACTGCGGAATCCGCGTCCACTGATGCGCCAGCTCCAGAGGAGGCGCCCGAGGCTACGCCAGAACCCATCGTATTGACCGACTCGTTCCGGGGGGTGACCTCGGAGGCCATCCTCATCGGCCACTCTTCCATCGACTTCGAGAAGTTGAACGCCGACTTTGGGCTTGACCTGCCCTACCAGAACTTCGGTCCCCCGTTTTTGGCCATGGTGGACTGGTACAACGAGCAAGGGGGCGTCCTCGGGCGGCGCCTCGAGGTGGTGTCTGAGCTGTTCTTGCCAGTGGGCGCCACTACCGCAGAAGCGGCGTGCCTGAAGCTGACCGAGGACGAACAAGTCTTCGCGGTGATCAACGGGTTTGCCGGACCGGGCGCGGAGCAGGTGAACACCTGCGTGACCGAGCTGCACGATACGATTCTGGTGGGTGGTCTCCCCACTCCTGAGCAGGCCGCAGCCGCTGGTGGGTTGTGGGTCAGCCCCCAGATGAGTCTGGAACGGCGCAACACCGCCATGGTGTCCATCTTGGAGCAAACCGGGCGCATCGACGACCTGAGTCCGGTCATGATCATCGGCGCGCATCCGGAACAACAGGCACTGGTGGACGGCATTGCCGAGGATTTGAAGGCGGCCGGGGCCGAAGTGCCAGTGGTTGGGGTGGTGACCACTACCGGTGACCAATTCGCCACTCAGGCCGAAATGGACGTGTACATCGAGCGGGCTCGCAGCGATGGCGTTGTGTCGATACTGCTGACGGGCGAGGACAACTACCGCAACACCCATCTGTGGAACACCGCTCCGGAATTCGTCTACTTGATCGGAAACGGCGATCGGCTGGCTGACTGGCAGCGGGAGCCGCCTGATGGCCTCCAAGACGGCACCAAGGTGCTCACCGCTCGAGGCGGCCCGTCCCCGATGGAAGATCCCCGCATCTTGCATTGCATCGACGTGATTGAAGGCGCCCTGGGAATTGAGATCTTGCCCCTCGAAGAACTGGGCGAGGGCGACATCCAGCACTGGGCCGGAATGATCAATGCCTGTCGCGACCTAGCCATGTTCGTCCAGATCGCCGAGGCCGCGGGGCCCGACCTCACCAACGATTCCTGGGTGGCGGCGCTGGACAACGTTCCCGACATCTCGGTTCCGGGAGTCCAATTCGCCTCCCTCAGCGCCAACAAAGTGGACGCCGCCGACGAATTGTTCCTGGTTGAGTACGACTTCAACGCTCGGGCATTCATCGAACTGGCTGGCCCACTCGACGTGGGCTAGCCGTTCTCCGCAGGGAGCATGGAACTCGAATCCTGGACCGAGCAGAGCGAGCGCCTTTGGGAGCTGGCCAGCGATAACGGGATGTCGCGTCGGCATTTTCTGGCGCTTCTGGTTGCCGGTGGAGCCGCGGCGGTGGTGGCGGCCTGCGGGGGAGGCAGATCGTCTTCAGTGCCGATTACCGGCAGCCTCGGCTCGACAGCTGAGTCTGCCGCGCTGTTCAAGGACCCGTGGCCGTTCATTCAGCGGGGGGCATCGCTGGAGTCCCGTCTGGAGCTGATGCCGGGGTTGATCACACCCAACGACCTCTTCTTCGTCCGCAACAACTCTTCTAGTGTCGACCTATCGGTGGATGACTGGTCGCTAATTGTTGAGGGTGATGCGGTTGAGCAGCGACTCGATCTCGGATATGTCGACATCCGTCGGCTCCCCAGTCGCTCGTTAGTCGCCTATCTGGAGTGTGCGGGCAACCACCGGGTGATGTTCGACCGATTGCAAGGCCGCGCGGCAGAGGGTACCCAGTGGGGACGCGGCGCAATCGGCAATGCCGAGTGGCTGGGTGTCTCCCTGGCCGATGTGCTGACCCTGTCTGGCTTGGCCGACGACGCCGTGAGTGTGCTGCTGGTGGGGCTCGACGAGGATTCTCCCGAGAGCGGCTTCCAGCGCGTTCTGCCTCTCGAAAAGGCGCTGGATCCCGACACCATCCTGGCCTACGAGATGAACGGCGAGCCGCTGCCCCGCGATCACGGATTCCCGCTGCGGGCCATCGTTCCCGGCTGGGTGGGCAGCTCGCAGATCAAGTGGCTGGGCCGGATCGTGGTCTCGGCCGACCCCCAGTGGACCCGCAACAACACCACGTCGTATGTACTGATCGGCGACGACTATTCCCCCGAGGGCGAGGCGCTGGGCCAGGTGGTGACCGAGCAGAACATCAAGAGCGCCTTGGCGCTTCCCTGGCCAGCCCGGCTGGACGAGGGCCAGCACAAGTTGAGGGGCTTCGCCCACTCACCTCAAGGGCGCGTCTACCGAGTGCAATGGAGCGACGACGGCGGGGCGAATTGGCGCGATTCACGGGTGCTCTCCCCGCAGCCCCAGTATTCGTGGGCCCAGTTCGAGTTCGAATGGACGGCAACCGCCGGCGAGCACACGATCACCACCCGGGCCACCGATATCGAGGGCAACACCCAGCCCGATCGAGTTCCGTTCAACCAGAAGGGCTATCTATTCAACCAGCCCCTGCCGCACCCAGTACGGGTAACCGCCTGAACTACAGCCCCATGTCGTGGTAGTCGGGGACTTCGTAGCGGCCGATGGCCTCGGCTCGGCGGTGGAGGAGGGCGACGGTGTCCTCGATGTTGCGGCCGATGATGAACCGGCGCTGCTCAACGCAATCGACCACGAAGTTGCCGTGCTCCACTAGGTCGGCCACTTCGGGTTCGTAGCCCCGGACCTCGGTCAAGATGTCTTTGAGCTCTTGGAAGGTCATGCTGCGCCGCCCGGTGGCGTCGCCTACCCGGGCGAAGTGGTCCGGGCGGTTGCGCTGGGCAGTGAACAGCCCGGTGTCCAGCATGCCGCCCGACGGGTAGAGCACTGAGGCCCGAAGATCGCTGCCCTCTCGGATCAGGTTGATGTGTACGGTCTCGGTGAAGCAGCTCACCGCTGACTTGGAGGCGGCATACACCGAGGCGGTGGGCACGGGGGCGAAGCCGCCATCGCCCGACGAGGTGTTGATGATCTGGCCGGGCTCGCCGCCGGCCAGCATGCGGGGCACGAACTCGGTGGTGCAGATGGCCACGCCGAACACGTTCACGCTGAAGCACCACCGCCAGTCGTTGGGCTCCTGCTCCCAGGGCTTGCCGCCCCCGCCGGAGGTGACCCCGGCGTTGTTGAAGAGCAGGTTGCAGCGCCCGTGGGTGTCGTACACGTGGTCGGCCAGGGCGGCCACCGAGCCTTCGTCGGCCACATCGGTGGGCCAGCCCGACACCGGGCCCAAGTCGGACAGCTCGGCCACGGTGGCCTCGGTGGTGTCGGCCTCGATGTCGGCGATCACCACCGTGGCACCGCGCCCCAACAGAGCGGTCACGATGCCTTTGCCGATGCCGCCAGCCCCCCCGGTGACCACCGCCACCATGCCGTTTACGTCGAGACGCTCAGTTGGGGTTTCGCTGCTCATGGTGACTCCCGTGTTAGGCCGAACCGAAGTGGTCTAGCAGTTTTTTCGCTACCGGCCCAACGGTCAGTCGGCGTTGAGGGATTCCCGGGCGATTTGAGCCGGATCGGGGGGCGCGGCGCTGGGCGTGGTGATGTCGATATGGGAGATGACGCCGGTCCAGCCGAACGGCGGCTGGTAGTCGTCGTTGACCGGGAAGCCGGCGTCTTGGCCGATGATCAGCCCGGTGCCCCCGTTCTGCCACGAATTGGGGAACGTGCGGTCGAGCTCCAGCCGGGCGGCTACCTCACCGTCGACCAGCAGCTCGACGGTGCTCGAGGCTGGAGAGGTCGGCTGGTACCGGCATCCCAGGACGGTGGCGTCGACGGCAACTGCCGGGGTGGCCAGGCGGTACTGGTCGCCCGACAGGCACATGCCCAACACCAGAGTGCCGTCCAAACCGTAGAGGGCCAGGCCGCTGGTCCAATCGCCCATCGCCCACAGAATGCCCTCAGCCCCGGTCGCCCCCACCGTCACTGAGGCCTCGATGGTGAAGCCCCGCACCAGCACCGGCATCACCTCGTCGGCCACCCGGCCCGCCCCCGGTCGATAGCGCACTTGGGCGGGGGGCGGGTAGGCCGGGGGATAGATGGCCGGCATCCGCCCGGCGTAGCCGTCGTCGAGGGGCAGCACCCCGTAGCGCTCGGCCGCCGCCCACCAGGCTGATTCGAGCTCGGCCAGCTTCTCGGGGTGCTCAGCGGCCAGGTCGCGGGCCTCCGAGAAGTCGTCGTCGAGGCAGAACAGCGCCCAGGTGTCGTCGGTGAACGAGCGGCTCCCCTCCATGAGGGCGACCTCGTCGCCGTGGGCTTCGGCCACGTGGTCGGTGGTGGCCTTCCAGCCGTCCAGATACATGGCCCGCGACCCCTGGACCTCGAAGTACTGCTCTGATCGGGGGGAGGAGGCCTCGGCATCATCGAACGTGGCCGCCAGGCTGGCCCCATGCATGGCCGTCTGGGCCACACCGTCCACCGAATCGGGAGCGTCCACCCCGCACAGCTCCATCACGGTGGGGGCCAGGTCGATGGCGTGGCAGAACTGGGTGCGCACCTCGCCTCGGGCGGCGATGCCCGCAGGCCAGTGCACCACCAGCGGAGTGCGGGTACCGCCCAGCCAGGCGTAGCGCTTCCACAGCCGGAACGGGGTATTGCCGGCCCACGCCCAGCCCCAGGCGTAGTGGTTGTAGGTGCGGGGACCGCCCAATTCGTCGAGCCACTCCAGGTTGGCGGCCACCGACTCGGGCAGGCCCTTGGTGAACCGGTGCTCGTTCACCGAGCCCACATGGCCGCCCTCGGCGCTGGCCCCGTTGTCGGAGCACAGCACCACCACCGTGTTGTCCAGCTCGCCGATGGCTTCAAGGTGGTCGATCACCCGTCCGATCTGGGCGTCGGTGTGGGAAACGAACCCGGCATACACCTCTTGCATGCGGGCGAACAGCCGCCGGGCGTCGGCGTCCAGCCCGTCCCAGGGCTGCACCCACGAGGGGCGCTCGGTGAGCGTGGTGCCCTCCGGTGAAATGCCCGAGGCCAACTGGCGCTCGAAGGCCTGCTCCCGCCACCGGTCCCACCCGTCGTCGAACATCCCCCGGTAGGGCTCCACCCATTCGGGCGCCACGTGGTGGGGGGCATGGGTGGCCACCTCGGCGTAGTAGCAGAAGAACGGCTTGTCAGGGGCAGCGTGCTTCTGATCGGTTATGTGGGCGATCGCTTGGTCGGCCAGATCGGCGCTGAGGTGGTAGCCGTCGTCATGATGGGCCGGTGGTTTGATGTAGTGCTGGTCTCGCACCAGGTTGGGGGCCCAGCAGTTGGCCCCGCCGTGGAGCACCCCGTAGTAGCGCTCGAAGCCCACCCCGGTGGGCCACAGGGTGAACGGCCCGGCCGCGCTGCGCTCGCCTCGGGGAGCGAGGTGCCATTTGCCGATGGCCATGGTGCCCCAGCCGGCGTCGCGCAGGATGCGCGGCAGCATGGTGGCCGATGGGGGGATGCGGGCGGTGTAGCCGGGAAACCCCATGGTCATGTCGGACAGAAAGCCCATGCCCACCGCATGGTGGTTGCGCCCGGTCAAAAGGGCGGCCCGGGTGGGTGAGCACAGGGCGGTGACGTGGAAGCGGTTGTACGACAGGCCGCCCGCGGCCAGCCGGTCGATGTTCGGCGTGGCGATGTCAGCCCCGAAACAGCCGAGCTGGGCGAACCCGGTGTCGTCCAGCAGGATGACCAGCACATTGGGCGCCCCCTGGGGGGCTCGGGGCAGCTCCGGGGGCCGAGGGGTGGACTCGGCCACGGTGAGCCCGATGCTGGGGGATGGGGGCGGAGGGTCAGTCATGGCGGACCGGGGAACTAGCGCCGCGACCGGTAGTCACTACCGGGAATGGAGGCGAAGGGAAATGGCTCGGGCTGGCGACCCTTGAGCAGCGCGAAGCACTCGCCGGTGAGACCGGAGTCGAGTATGGCCATGGCGGCCTCGGCCACCTCCTCGGCGTCCATGATGACCATGCCCGCGGCTTCGAGGCGGTCGCGGTTGCCGCCGAGGAATCCGGTGCCCACTGTGGCCGGGCAGATGGCGTTGAGGCTGATGCCCTGCTTGGCAAGATTGGGAGCGGCGCTGCGGACGAGGGCGGCCACCGCATGCTTCGTCATGGAATAGCCCAAGTCCAGCGGGAGGGGGCTGAAGGAAGCCATCGACGCGGTTACCAGCACGTGGCCGCCACCGGCGGCTTCCAGCAGTGGCACTGCCGCCCGTAGGCCGAACACCACGCCGTGCTGGTTGACCCCGATAATGCGGAGATAGTCCTCGTCGCTCATCTCGGCAATGTTGCCCAGTCCCATCATGATCCCCGCGTTGAGGTGGGCCACATGCAGATGGCCTGGGTCGTCGGCCAGCTCCGCAGCCAATGCGGCCCAGGCCGAGGAGTCGGCCACATCGAGGTGGCGGTACCGTCCGCCGATGTCATCGGTCACTTGCTGACCGGGTTCGTCGGCCACGTCCGTGCAGATGACGTGGGCGCCGGCCTCGGCGTAGCGGCGAGCGCAGGCTGCGCCGATTCCGGAAGCCGCCCCGGTGACCAATGCGATCTTTCCGCTGAGATCCACGATTAGCCCTCCAATGATTTGGCGCCTCGGGTGAAGGCGTCCTCGGTGTTGAGGTCGTACAGGCCGTTGATGAACTGGAGCGGGGGCTTGGTGGTGTACTCCTTTTCGGCCCGGCTGGGCATGATCTTCTCCCGGTGGCGCAGGTCCCACATGCTCTCGCACCGCCCGGAGTAATCGTCGGGCTGTTCCAGCATCCAGATGATGCCGTCAGCGGGCACCGAGGTGGGCTCCCAGTCGGTGAGGTCGATGTCGCCCATGTTGGCCAGCGTGCCCTCGGAGGCCACCGGGATGTCGATCCGGAAGCAGTTGACCGCGATGCGGTCGGGATGGAGCTGGCGGGCCAGGTCGGTGGTCATCCGCTCCAGGGCCAGCTTCGACATTCCGTACGACATGAGGCCCGGCACCGGGCGCAGCGCGGCCTGTGACGAAAGGCTGAGAATGCGGCCCCGACCCGCAGCCCGCAGGTGGGGCAGGGAGGCTCGCACGGTGAGCAGCGGGGCGCGCAGGTTTATGTCCATGATGAGGTCGTAGCGCTTGAGGGGAATGTCCACCTCGCCCACGAAGGTGACCGCGGCGTTATTCACCACCACGTCGAGTCGGCCCCAAGCCTCCACCGGGGCGGCCACCATGGCCTCGATATCGTCGGCCGAGGTCAGGTCGGTGGGCACCGCCAGGGCCTCGCCCCCGGCGTCGATCACCGTCTCGACGGTCTCGTCGATGGTGCCGGGAAGCGGCTTGGGCGAAGCCTTGGTGGACCGTGCGGCGCACGCCACCTTGGCCCCCTTGGCCGCCGCAGCCACGGCGATGGCCGTGCCCACGCCCCGACTGGCCCCGGTGACCAGCACAACTTTCCCGGCCAGGTCGTAAGGCTCAGACATCAGCGCTCCATGGCATGCGTCGCTACCCTAACGAATGACGTTGACTAGGCCGGAGTGAAGCCGGAATGGGCGAGTATCAGCATCTGACGGTGGCCCCTGTGGGCGGCTGCATCGGCGCGGAGATCGGCGGGGTCAACCTCGGAGACAACTTGGCCGACGAGGTGGTGGCCGAGATCCGCCAGGCATGGCTGGCCCACTTGGTGGTGTTCTTCCGCGACCAGCACCTGACCCTCGACCAGTTCTCGGCATTCGCCCGCCGCATCGGCACTCCCGGCCGCTATCCGTTCGTTCCCGGCCTGCCCGATCACCCCGAGATCATCGAGGTCAAGAAACTGCCCCACGAGACTGTCAACTTCGGCGGCATCTGGCACACCGACACCGCCTACCTGGAGCGGCCGCCGATGGCGTCGATGCTCCTGGCTCGGGAAGTTCCCGCCGCGGGCGGAGACACCGAGTTCGCCAACATGTACGTCGCTTACGAAGCGCTGTCTGACGGGTTGAAGGAGTTCCTGCGGGGTCTGCGGGCCGTGAACAGCTCGGCGATGGCCGATGTGTCCAAAACGCGAGAAGACCGCATTGCCGATGCCACCGAGGCCGGCCACACCTCAGCCGAGAGCTATGAAGCGGTCCATCCAGTGGTCCGCACCCACCCGGAAACCGGTCGGCTGGCGCTCTATGTGAATGTGGCCCACACCGCCCGGTTCGAGGGCATGACCGAAGAAGAGAGCCAGCCCCTGTTGCGGTTCCTGTTCGCCCATCAGTCCCAGTCGGAGTTCACGTGCCGATTCCGCTGGGAGCCGGGGTCGCTGGCCCTGTGGGACAACCGCTGCGCCATGCACAACCCGATCAACGACTACCACGGCCAACTCCGGGTGATGCACCGCATCACCTTCGAGGGCGACGAGCCCCGCTAGACGATTCGGGAATCGGTGTCGTCGGGCCAGTAGCGATCCCGCAGATAGCGCTTCATCAGCTTGCCGTTGGGGTCTCGGGGCAGCGACTCGTCGAAGTCCACCCCCCGGGGGCACTTGAAGGCGGCCAGCCGGTCGGCGCACCACGCCAACAAGGCAGCCTCGGTGTCGTCTCCGGCCCGGCCTGGGTCCACCAGCTGGACCACCGCCCGCACCTCTTCGCCCAGGTCGTCGTTGGGCACCCCGATCACGGCTGCGTCGGCCACCTCGGGGTGCATGATGAGCGCATCCTCGATCTCCTGGGGGTAGATGTTCACCCCACCGCTGATGATGGTGTGGGCCACCCGGTCGGTGAGGTACAGGTAGCCCTCCTCGTCGAGGCGGCCCATGTCGCCCAGCGTCCGCCAGCCGTTGGGATGGGCGGCGGCCGCGGTTCGCTCTGGATCGTTGTGGTACTGGAAGTCCCGCCCCCCGTCGAAATACACCACCCCGACCTCGCCCGGCGGCACCTCAGCTCCGTCGGGGCCCACGATGTGTACCGGCTGCAGCGGCCGCCCCACCGAGCCCGGGTGGGCCAGCCACTCCTCAGAGGTGATGGCGCTGTGGCCGATGTCCTCGGTGCCGGCGTAGTACTCGAACAGTATCGGCCCCCACCACTCGATCATCTGCTGCTTCACCTCCACCGGGCAGGGGGCGGCGGCGTGGATGGCCAGTTGCAGGCTGGACACATCGGCGGCCTCGCGGACATCACCGGGCAGCTTCAGCATGCGGGAGAACATGGTGGGCACGAACTGGGCATGGGTCACTCGGTGCTGGCTCATGAGCCGGAGGCAGTCGGCCGGGTCGAACCGCTCCATGAGCACCACGGTGCCCCCCACCCGGTGCACGCACATGCAGAACACCAGCGGAGCCGAGTGATAGAGGGGAGCGGGCGACAGGTACACGCTGGTGCGGTCCACGCCGTAGTTGCCCATGGCCAGCGCGGTCTGCACCGCGGGGTTGGCCGGATCGCCGATGCCGGTCTGGGCCGTCGGCTTGCGGATTCCCTTGGGCCGCCCGGTGGTTCCCCCCGAGTACACCATCTCCCGGCCCTCGCCCTCATCCGCGATGGGCGCGGTGGGCAGCTCGGCGGCGGCCTCGTCCACGCGCTCGAAACCAGCCACCGCGTCGGCGCCGGTGGTCAGGCGCACCGGCACCCGGGCCAAATCCAGATCGGCCACCACCGGAGCAGTGCGACCCGATGCCACCACCGCGGCGGCGCCGCAGTCGTCCAGCACCGCCTGCACCTCGCCCCCAGTGAGGTGGTAGTTGATCGGCGTGTAGATCAGCCCAGCCAGTTGCGCGGCCCAGATCACCGCCATCGACTGTGTAGTGGTCTCCGACACGATGGCCAGATGGTCGCCTGACCCAAGGCCCCGATCCCGGAGAAGGTGGGCCAGACGGTTGGCCTCCTCGTCCAGCATCCGGTAGGTGATCACCTCGCCGGTCCGGCCCATGATCACCGCCGGGTGGTCGGGTGCTTGGGCTGCGAACCGACGGGGATGGAGCATCTCCGAGTCCATCGGCGGGACGATAGTTGCTCCTGCTGTCCGAGGGGTTCTCGGCCGAATCCCGGCTATAGGGTGAGGCCAGCCTTGGGCAAACAGGGAGAAATCAGCCATGTGGCACGAAGAACAGCTGTTGATCGACGGGGAGCTGAGGGCCGCCGATGGGGGCGGCGTGTTCGAGACGCTGAACCCCGCCACCGAGGAGGTGCTCGGGGTGGCCGCCAACGCCACCGAAGCCGACGCGGTGGCCGCAGTGGCCGCCGCCCGCCGCGCTTTCGACACCACCAACTGGGCCACTGACCACGAGTTGCGAGCCCGGTGCCTGCGGCAGTTCCATGCCGCATTGGAGCGCCATCTGGAAGAGATGCGGGCACTCACCGTGGCCGAGGTGGGCTCTCCGGTGATGCTCACCTACGGCGGCCCGCAGCTCGAGGCCCCGGTGGGGTCGGTCAAGTGGGTGGCCGACATGATGGACGGCTACCAGTGGACCGAAGACCTCGGCGTGGTCGAGGCCTACGGGGGCAGTCACCGGCGGTGGATCGAGCGGGAGGCGGTGGGTGTGGTGGCTGCTATCACCGCCTACAACTTCCCCGTCCAGCTCAACCTGGCCAAGCTGGCCCCCGCGCTGGCCGCCGGCAACACAGTGGTGTTGAAGGGGGCACCCGACACCCCATGGTCGGCGCTGGCGCTGGGCCAACTGATCGCCAATGAGACCGACATCCCCCCCGGCGTGGTCAACATCCTGACCTCAGCGGAGAACTTGGTGGGCGAGGTGCTCACCACCCACCCCGATGTGGACATGGTGACCTTCACCGGCTCCACCGCCACCGGGCGAAAGATCATGGCTGCGGCCAGCACCACGGTGAAGAAGACCTTCTTGGAGCTGGGGGGCAAGAGTGCCTACGTGGTGCTCGACGACGCCGACGTGGAAGCTGCCGCCGCCATGAACTCGTTCATGATCTGCACCCACGCCGGCCAGGGGTGCGCCATCACCACCCGAATGCTGGTTCCCGCGGCCATGGCCGACACCGCGGCCGAGGTGGTGGCGGCCACGCTGGCCAACATCCCCTACGGCGATCCCACCGATCCCTCCATGATGATGGGACCGCTCATCAACTCCCGCCAGCGCGACAAGGTCCACAAGCTGGTGACCGACGCCATCGACCAGGGGGCCAAACTGGTCACCGGCGGCAAGCGGCCCGATCACCTGCCGGTGGGCTACTACTACGAGCCCACCCTGCTGGCCGGCGTGGGCGAAAACGACCTGGTGGCCCAAGAGGAGGTGTTCGGGCCGGTGCTGGCCATCATCCCCTATGAGGGGGGCGACGACGAGGCCGTTCGGATCGCCAACAACTCCATCTACGGCCTGTCGGGCGCTGTGAACAGTGCCGACCCGGAGCGGGCCCGGGCCGTGGCTCGACAAATACGCTCGGGCACGATCAGCGTGAACGGCGGCCTGTACTACGCCCCCGACGCTCCTTTCGGGGGCTACAAGCAATCGGGCATCGGCCGGGAGATGGGCGTGGCCGGGTTCGAGGAGTTCCTCGAGATCAAGACCCTGGCTGAACCGGCCGCGTAGGCGGCAAGCTCGGGCCGCCATGACTGAATCGGGGGAGTGGGCCAGCATTCCGCAGATGGCCCAAAGCGCTGCGGCCCGCTTCGGCGATGCCCCCGCGGTGGTGGAGGGCGACAATGCGGTGTCCTTTGCGGAGCTAGGTCGTCTAACCGACCAAGCCGCCGCGGCCATGCAGGCCGCCGGAGTGCAGGCTGGCGACCGGGTGGCGATCTGGGCCTCCAATCGTCTGGAGTGGATCATCGCCGCGCTGGGGCTCCAGTCGGCTGGGGCCGCGCTGGTGCCGGTGAACACCCGCTTCAAACCGGCCGAGACCGCCTACATCCTGGCCCGCAGCCGGGCCCGGCTCTTGGTGGTCGAGGCCGGATTCGCCGACATCGACCCCGCCGGGCTGTTCCGCCAGGCCGACGCCGACCTGTCGGCACTGGAGCAGGTGGTGGTGCTTCCCCCCGGCGAGGCCGACAACGTGCCTGCCGCGGTGTCGTGGGCTGATTTTCTGAGGACGGGGGAGTCGATAACCCCCGACGCAGTGGAGGCCCGGCGACAGGTGGTGGGGCCAAACCAGATCAGCGACATCTTGTTCACGTCGGGCACCACCGGCGCGCCCAAGGGCGTGATGATGACCCACGGCCAGACCCTGCGGCAGTTCTCCGACTGGTGCGACTTCGCCGATCTGCGCAAGGGCGACCGGTACCTGATCGTCAACCCCTTCTTCCACATGTTCGGCTACAAGGCCGGCTGGCTGGCCTGCCTGATGCGCGGGGCGACGGTGTACCCGATGCCGGTTTTCGATGTCGACCAAGTGTTGAACTTGGTGGAGGCCGAGCAGATCGCGGTGCTGCCCGGTCCGCCCACTGTCTACCAGACGATTCTCGACCATCCCGCCCGCCCGACCCGGGATCTGTCCAGCCTGCGGGTGGCGGTCACCGGTGCGGCCGACATCCCGGTGGAGCTGATCCGCCGGATGCACGAAGAGCTGCCGTTCGAGCGGGTGTGTACCGGATACGGCCTCACCGAGGCTGGCACTTGCACCGGAACCCAGCCCGGCGACGACCCCGAGACCATCGCCACCACCGCGGGACGGGCCATGCCCAACCTCGAGGTGCGCATCGTCGATGGCGACCGGGAGGCTGCTCCCGGAGAGACCGGTGAGGTGCTGGTGCGGGGGTTCAGCGTGACAACCGGCTACTTCGACGATCCCGAGGCCACCGCCGAGGCCATCGACGCCGACGGGTGGCTCCACACCGGCGACCTGGGCATCTTGGACCACCGGGGCTACCTGAAGATCGCCGGTCGCATCAAGGACATGTTCATCGTTGGCGGTTTCAACGCCTACCCCGCCGAGATCGAGAACGTGCTCCTGGGCCATCCCGCGGTGGCCCAGGCCGCAGTGGTGGGGGTGCCCGACGAGCGATTGGGGGAGGTAGGCCGGGCGTTCATCGTGCCCCAGCTCGATGCCTCGGTGGACCCCGAAGAGATGATCGCCTGGTGCCGGGAGCGCATGGCCAACTACAAGGTGCCCCGGTCGGTGGTGCTGCGAGAGTCGTTCCCGCTCAACGCCACCGGCAAGGTGATGAAAAGCGAGCTGCTGGCCGATTCCTAACCCGGAGGCGACTCAAACTGGAGCTTCAGCTCTCTCCGCAGGGTCTTGCCCGAGGGCAGCCGGGGAACCGATTCCACGAAGTGGACGGCGTGGAGGCGCTTGTAGCCGGCCAGCGTGTCGGCCACCAGAGTCTTCAGCTCCTCTTCGGTGGCGGCAGCGCCGTCAGCCAACTGCACAGCGGCGGTCACCGCCTCGCCAGAATCGGGATCGGGCAGCCCGAACACTGCGCAGTCCATCACATCGGGATGGCCCAACAGCACCGCCTCCACCTCGGCGGGGGCTACCTGGAAGCCCTTCACCTTGATCATCTCCTTCACCCGGTCGGTGATGTGCAGCCACCCGTCGGGCTCCATCCAGCCGACGTCGCCGGTGCGGTACCAACCGTCGGCGAATGCCTCGGCGTTGGCCTCCTCCGGCAAGTAGCCGGCCATCATCGCCGGGCTGCGAGCCTGGATCTCGCCCACCTCGTCCGGGGCCAGCACCTCCCCGGTCTCCAAGTGGGCGATGCGGATGTCCACGTCGTGGACGGGCGGCCCAGGTGAGTCCAGCCGCCACAGCTCGGGCTGGTTCACCGGGTTGCTGGTGAGCACGGGCGCCTCGCTGGCCCCATAGGCCGGCATGAACGGAACCCCGGTTCGCTCGGTCACCCGCTGGGCCACGCTCTCGGTCACCGGGGTGGCGCCCCACATGATGTAGCGCAGGGACGACAGGTCGAACTCCTCCAGGCGGGGGTGGTTGGCCATGGCCAGGGCGATGGGGGCTACCGCCATCTCCAGGGTGATGCGGTCGGCCTCGATGGCGCCCAGCATGGCTTCGAGGTCGAACCGGGGGTGGAGCCGCACTGACGAACCGGCCCATACCGACGACAGCAGGTTGAGCAGCCCCAGGATGTGAAACGGCGGAGTGGTGATCTGAAAGCGGTCCCCGGGGGTCAGGCCCAGGACTTCGCCCCAGATGACGGTGGCGGCGTTGATGCTGGCGTGGGTGTGGCGCACCGCCTTGGGCATCCCGGTGGTGCCCGAGCTGAACATCAGCACCGCCTCGGTGCGATCCCAATCGAGCTCCACAGCGGGGACATCGGCCCGGCTGCCGGCCAGGGCGGCGACCGCGGGGTCGTCGTCCAGGTGGATCACCCGGCTGGCCAGGGGCTCGGGGAGGCGAAGGTGGGTGTCGCCGTCGGTGATGGCCAGCACCGGCCCGGTGAGGTCGGCGGCGTGGGCGGTTTCAGCCTGCTTCCATGCCGAGCTGATCATCACCGCGGAGGCCCCCAGCTTCAAGATGCCGTATACCGAGGTGAAGAACTCGGGGCGGTTCGAGGCCATGACCGCTACCCGCTGGCGGGCGCCCACTCCCCGCTCGGCCAGCAGTCGGGCGAAGCCGTCACTCTGTTGGTTGAACTCCTCGTAAGTGAGCACCCGGTTTTCGAACCGGACGGCCACCCGGTCGCCGAACTCATCGGCGGCCGATTCCAACAGACTGTGAGCGCTGCTGCCTCGGGGATACTCCAAAGGCGGGAAGAGCGAGGACACAGACTAGCCCTCGGCGTCGCCGGGGAAGCCCTTGCCCTCGAGCTCGGGATCGAGGGGCAGGTCGAAGCAATTGAACGCCACCGCCAGGGTGTCGTAGGCCCCCACGGTGAACAGCAGGTCCATTATCTGGCGGGTATCGAACGCCTCAGCCAGCTCGTCCCAGGTGGCGTCACACCAGCCGTGGTCGTGGTGAAGCTCATCCACCGCCCGCAGCAGCAGGGCATCCTCAGGCGCCCATCCATCAATGGAATCGGCGGCAGTGCGTTCGATTTCCTCATCAGTCAGGCCCACTTCAAGGGCGGCAGCCGAGTGCTGGACCCACTCGTATTCGCTTCGGCGCAGCCACGCCACCCGCAGCACCGCCAATTCGATGGCCCGCCCCGGCAAGGTGTTGAAGTACAGCAGATGGCGATTGAACTCCAGGAATGCCTTGGCCAACTCGGGATAGTGGGCCATCACCGACAAAGCGTTGTTGGGACGCCTCACCTGCTGCTTGCGGTCGGCCTTGCGCTTGTCGTAGGCCGATCCCGCAGGGGGCCGCATGGGTTCCATGGCGGCAAAGGCCTCCGGCGTCCACTCCGGCAGCTCCAGCGGGGCGATGCGCGGTCGGTTTGCAGGGTTGTCGGCCGAGCTGTCCACCCGATCCTCCTTGGCTTTCAGCCCGGATGGTAACCGACTCTTCGAAGACCAAGATCAACGCCCATGGTGGTCGGTGTCTGGTATGAACGGGGCGGAGGAGTTGCTGTGCGCATAGGACTGATGGTGGGGCCCGAGCGGCGCCGGTACGACACCAAGATCGCCCGCATGATCGAAGCGGCCCAACAGGCCGAGGCTGGCGGGTTCTCGTCGGTGTGGATTCCCCAGATCCCCGACGAGTTCGACGCTATGACGGCGGCTGCACTGATCGGGTCGGCCACCTCCAAGGTGGAGGTGGGAACCGCGGTGGTGGTGGCCCAAACCCGTCACCCCATTGCACTGTGCCAGCAGGTGCTCTCGGTTCAGCTGGCCTGCGAAGGCCGGTTCAGCCTGGGCCTGGGCCCGTCGCACCACTGGATCGTGGAAGACATGCTGGGGCTGTCGTATCACCGACCCGCAGCCCAGATCCGCTCGTACCTCGACGTTTTGGACCAAGCGCTGGCCGGCCCCGGCATGGTTCGGGTCGAAAACGAGCACTTCCAGATAAACAATCCGTTGGACATAGCCGACCAGGCCGCCACCCCGGTGCTGTTGGCCGCCCTCGGCCCGGTCATGCTGCGGCTGGCCGGCTCTCGCACCGACGGCACCACTCTGTGGCTGGCCGACGAGAGGGCCATCGGCGAGTTCATCGCCCCTCGGATCAACCAGGCCGCCGCCGATGCCGGTCGCCCTCCACCCCGGATTGTGGCCGGGGTGCCGGTTTGTCTGTGCAACCCCGGCGAGGTGGACACCGCCAAGGAACGGGCCGAGCGGCTATTGGCCGAGGCCGAAGTGTCCCCCAACTACCAACGGTTGCTGGACCGGGGCAATGCCGAGGGCGTGTCCGACATCATGGCAGTGGGCGACGAAGCCTCGGTGCTGGCCCGACTGCGCTCGTTCGCCGATGCCGGGGTCACCGACCTGTCGGTGCGAGTGCTGCCCGTGGGCGACGGCCGCGACGAGCTCATCGCCTCCAGTCAGCGCACTAGGGAGTTCTTGGCCTCAGTGACGTCAGAGCTCTAGTCGAGCAACTTAGGCCGCGGGCTGGATCTGGTTGAGGGGGTTCATGCCTGGGCAGCCCTTGGCTCGCTCGGGAATGTCGGCGTAGTCAATGGGGCTGGCCACCTCGGCCTTGGTGGGGCAGAACTGCTCGGCCAGCGGGGCCAGCGCCTCCAAGTCGAACCCGTACACCTCAGCGGCGTTCGTGCTGAGGATTTGGGTTGTCTCTTCCTCGGTGAGATTGGCAAAGGTGAGCCGCAAGTGCTCCCGGGTAAATGGATGTGACCCCTCAATGTGGGGGTAGTCGGAGCCCCACATCACGCGGTCGACACCAACCGTGCGGGTGAGCAGCGCCTCGGCCGGTCGAAGGAACGACGCCCCGATGTAGCACTGGCGGGCGAAGTACTCGCTAGGGGTGAGCGACATGTCGGCCACGGCCTGGCTGCCGAACACCGTCTCAGAGCCGTACTTGGAGTACTTCATCCGGTGGAAGAAGCTCTCCAGCCTCTCCAGGGTCTCGGGCACCCAGGCGGTGCCGGTCTCGGTGGTCACGTACTTCAGCGTGGGGTAGCGCTCGAACACCCCCGAGAACATGAGGTGCCAAAGCGCCCGCTGGGTCCACCAAGTGGCCTCGAGGATGAACATGGCCAACGACGACGGGAAGTGGTTTCCATAGTTGGGCGATCCGCCACCGGCATGGTGGTTCAACGGGAGGCCAGCCGCCGCGGTGGCCGCCCAAATGGGCTCGTAGCTCTTGGAGTACAGCGGCTCAAACGGAGAGTCGGGCGGAGCACCGGGGATGAGGACGCCGCCCTTCAACCCATGCTCGGCAGCCCACTCGATCTCTTTGACCGACCCCTCCACATCGCCCAGAAAAACTTGGGCGATTCCGGCGCGGCGCTCGGGCGCCTGGCTGACGAAGTCGGCTACCCACCGGTTGTGGGCCCGCAGGCCGGCCCAGCGATGCTCGAAGTTGTCGCTATAGGGCGGTGCCTCGAAAGCGGTGGCAGCGGGCGGGGCAAACGGAGGCTGGGTGTTGGGAAACAGCACCTCGGCGATAAAGCCGTCGGCCTCCTGTTCAGCGAGTCGCTGGTCAGACGACCAATTGCGGAACCCCCACACCTCGGGGTCGCCGTCAACCCCCACCTCCATGGGCGAGCGCTCCATGTCGGCGAACATCTCCTTGCGCCGCTCGTTGTGGCCGTCCATGTAGTCGGCCCACTCGTCGAACTCGTTGTGATAGCGCGACTCCAGATAGGGCCGGTAATCCCTCAAGTCGGCGCCACAGTGGGTGTCAGCGCTGATGACGATGTGATGATCCATCGGTCTACCCCCGTTGGCCCAGAATTTAGCGGCTCACGTCGATGACCACCCTGCCGCGGATGGTGCCGGCAAGGATGTCAGCAGCGGCAGCAGGCACATCAGCCAAGCCGATGGTGTCGGTCATGGCGTCGAGTTTGGCCGTGTCGAGGTCGCGGGCTAGGCGGTTCCAGGCTTGGGTCCGGCGCTCGGCGGGCTCGTAGACGCAGTTGATGCCGGCCAGGGTCACGGCCCGCAGGATGAAGGGGGCCACTGAGCTGGGTAGGTCCATGCCCTGGGCCAGGCCGCAGGCGGCCACGCACCCGTGGGGCTGGGTCTGGGAGATGATGTTGGCCAGCGTGTGGCTGCCCACCGTGTCAACGCCCCCGGCGAATCGGGCCTTACCCAGAGGGCGGGCCGGACCGGAGAGTTCGTCTCGGTGGATCAGCTCGGACGCTCCTAGATCGCGCAAGTAGTCGCCCTCGGTGTCGATGCGGCCACTGGAGGCCACCACCTCATAGCCAAGCTGGGCCAGCACCGCGACGGCGACGCTACCCACCCCGCCGGCGGCGCCGGTCACCACAATCGGCCCGGAGTCGGGGGTGATGTCGTGCTCCTCAAGGGCCAGCACGCACAGCATGGCGGTGTAGCCCGCCGTGCCCACGGCCATAGCCTGGTGGGTGGTGTAGGCGTCGGGAAGGGGGGTGAGCCAGCCGCCGTCCATGGCCGCCTTGGTGGCCATGCCCCCCCAATACGACTCGCCCACATCCCAGCCGTTCACGATCACCTTGTCTCCCGGCGACCATGCGGGGTCGTCGCTGCGGGCTACCGTGCCGGCCAGGTCGATGCCCGGGACCATGGGCCAGGTGCGCACGATGGGGGCGCCGTTCACGACGGCTAGGCCGTCTTTGTAGTTGAGGGTGGAGTAATCCACGTCGACGATCACCGGGCGGTCGGGCAGTTCGGTGTCTTCCAATTCGGTTATGGCGTGGGAACGGTTGCCGTCGTCGTCTTGGCTAAGAAGCAGGGCCCTGAACATCCCGCCAGCCTGCCTCAGGCGACTCCAACCCGCCTACCCGAGGACTCCTTCCGCTCCTAGGCGGGCTATTTCTTCTTCAGAGAGGCCGGCGATTTCTTGGAGGACGGCTTGGGTGCTGGTTCCTAGGGTTTCGGCGGGGCGCTGGTCGGTGTTGGACCGGGAGAACTTTACGGGGAAGGCGGGGCCTAGGCGGTTGGTGGGCTCGGATGCGTGGGGATGTTGGAGGGGGACTAGGGCTTGGCGGTGTTGGATTTGGGGGTCGTCGGCCGCGGCGTACGCGGAGGCCACTTCCCCGGCGGGAACGCGGATCTTGTGCAGTCGGGCCACCAGTTCCTCGGTGGTCTGCTCAGCCATCCACGCGGCCACTTCATCGCAAATCTCAGCCCGATTGGCGGCCCGAACCGGCATATTCGGCCCCAGATCCCATAGGTCGGGCCGGCCCATCTCCTCGGTCAGCCTCTGG
This sequence comes from Acidimicrobiia bacterium, assembly GCA_022826705.1. Classification (GTDB taxonomy): domain Bacteria; phylum Actinomycetota; class Acidimicrobiia; order Acidimicrobiales; family Bin134; genus Poriferisocius. Next base: position 44,076 of record JAJDUJ010000025.1, read on the forward strand.
TACTGGGCGTCGGAGGTGATCACCAGGGTCACCCATCCATCCTGAGATTCAAAGGTGTCCAAGATGCCCCGTGGGTCGCCGTTGCCCATTCGGTCGGGCAGGCCCCGCTCGCGGTAGAGGTCCAGGGGCTCGTCCCACAGCATCGCAACCAGGCCATCGAGCATGGCCACGTCGATATATTGCCCTCGGCCGTCTATGTCGCGCTGGCGCAAAGCAGCCACTACCCCGAGAGCGCAGAGAGCGGCGGGGAACTGGTCTCCAATCGTGGCACCAGCCTTGATGGGGGGACCGTCGGGGAAGCCAGATTTGGCCATCAGCCCTGAGCGCCCCTGGATGATGAGGTCCATCGAGGCCAGGTCGGCGTCGGGCCCATCGGGTCCGAACCCGGTGATGGAAGCGTGGATCAGCCGGGGGTTCAGCTCCGAGAGCGTCTCATAGCCCAGCCCCAGCGAGTCCATGACCCCAGGCCGGAAGTTGTCCACCAATACATCGACGTTGGCAGTCAGCCGCCGGAATGCGTCAACCCCCTCCGGTCTTCCCAAGTCCAGCACCACGCTGCGCTTTCCCCGCCCCTTGCGCAGGTAGCTGATGCCGATGTCGTCGGGCCCCATGGCCTCCGACTGCTCGCCATCAGGCCCCACCCACGGCGGTATGCGCCAGGTCACATCCCCACCCGGCGGATCGATCCGAATGACCTCCGCCCCCAATGAAGCCAAGAACCAAGTGCAAACCGGCCCCGAAACCACCCGAGTCAAGTCAACAACCCGAACACCCTCCAACGGCTTCATGTTCCCTTGCTTACCATTTCCCCAAGTCGCAACCCATCTCTGCCGCGACTAGACATTGAGGCCGTGGCCAAACACCCGTTTCACGACATCGCCATCGTCGGCATCGCCAATTCCGAGCAAGCCCGTGTCCTTGAAGGCCACGATTCCACCACCATTACCTTCCAAGCCGTCCACCGGGTGCTGGCCGACACTGGCCTCACCCCGTGGGACATCGACGGCGTCGCCGCCGGCCCATTCAGCGGGCCGCTCACTTACTACATGCGAAACGGCCCGGCCTGGCGGAACCACATGGCCCCGTCTATCCCCATCATCTTGGACGCGGCCTCAGCCATCGCCACCGGCCAGTGCCACACCGTGCTGGTAGCCCACGGATCGGCGGGCATCTACACCGAGCGGGCTTCCACTGCGCCGTGGACCCGGCCGGCCAACGAGTTCGTGGTGGCCTACGGCATGTTCACCGCGGCCGAGTTCGCCCTCATCGCCCAGCGCCACATGCACATGCACGGCACTACGCCAGAGCAGCTGGCCACGGTAGCCGCCACCATCCGCAACAATGGCCACGCCCACCCCGATGCGGTATACCACGGGCGGGGGCCCTTTACTCCGGACGACATCTTGGCGTCGCGCATGGTGTCCGACCCCTTCCACCTGCTCGACTGCGCCATGACCTCCGAGGGGGCGTGCGCGCTGATCCTCACCACCCGGGAGCGGGCCCAGGATCTGCCCAACAAGCCGGTGTACATCCTGGGCGGGGCCTGCGACAGCTTCGGTCCCTCCTACCAGCACCCGCCGGCGTGGGACTTGGCCGGCCCCAGCGGCCGTAACAACGGCTACACCGGCCGGTGGGCGGCGCAGAAGTCGTTCGCCATGGGCGAGCTCGGCCCCACCGATGTGGACGTGTGCGAGTTCTACGACCCGTTCTCGTTCGAGATCATCCGCCAGTTCGAGGCCTACGGGTTCTGCGAAGAGGGCGAGGGCGGCGACTTCATCATGGACGGCCGCATCGGCCCCGGCGGGCAGTTCCCGGTTACCACCGACGGGGGGACGATGTCGTTCAGCCACGGTGGGGCGGCGGTGCAGCAGCTCCAACGAGTCATCCGGGGGGTGGAGCAGCTGAGGGGCACCTGCGTGTCGTCCCAAGTGCCTGATGCCCAAGTGGCCATGTGCTCCAACGGCGGTGCCGGTGCGCTGTTCACCGACGTGATGCTGCTGGGAACAGAGACGCCATGAGCGAGATCCTGCAACCCCAGTCGCCCGGCATCCCCCTGCCGGTGCCCACGATCTATTCCCAGCCCTACTGGGACGGCTGCCAGGTGGGCGAGCTGCGCTTTCAGCGGTGCCAAGACTGCGGTGCCATCACCATGGACCCGGCCCCCGCCTGCTCGGCCTGCTTCTCGGAGAACCTCGAATGGGAGGTCAGCACCGGCCTCGGCGAGGTGTACTCCTGGACCACGGTGTGGCGGCCCCAAACCCCCGCCTTCACCGTGCCCTACGTGGCCGTCATCGTCACCCTTGACGAAGGCTTCTGGCTGTTGGCCAGCATCATCAACTGCCCCGTAGACGCCGTCCACGTCGGCATGCGGGTCAAGACCACGTTCGTCGAATTGAGCGACGAGATAACCCTGCCCTATTTCGAGCCGACCGACTAGAGGGAGGGCTCCAGATAAACGTGGGTGGCGGCGGGGACGGCGGCGCGCAGGCGCGCCTCTACCGCCGCGATGGCCGCGGGCATCTGGTCGGCCGATAAGTGGTCGGCGAAGTCCACTTCGGCGGCAACTAGGAGCTCCTCGGGGCCGAGGTGCTGGGTGCGCAGGTCCACCACCCGGTCGATTTCGGGGGAATCGTCTAACGCGGCCCGCAGGCGGGCTCGGTCTTCTTCGGTGGCGCTCTCTCCGATGAGAAGGCTCTTCATCTCGATGGCCAACACGATGGCGATGATCCCCAGCAGCACGCCGATCACCAGGGTGCCCACGCCGTCCCAGCGGGGCTCGCCGGTGACCTCGGCCAGCACCACGGCGATGAGTGCGAACACCAAGCCGAACATGGCCCCGAGGTCTTCCAGCAGCACCACGGGCAGCTCGGGAGTGCGGGAGCGGCGGATGAACGTGCCCCAGGAGAGCTTGCCCCGCACCTTGTTGGATTCCACGATGGCGGTGCGGAACGACAGCGACTCGACCACGATGCCGAAGATCAGAATGCCGATGGCCACCCAGAGCGACTCCAGCTCGTGGGGGTGGCGCACCTTCTCGATGCCCTCGTTGATGGCGAACAGCGCGCCCAGGGTGAACAGGATGATGGACACCACGAACGACCAGAAGTACCGCTCTCGCCCGTAGCCGAAGGGATGTCGGGGGGTGGGATCCCGCTTGGACAATCGACCGCCCAAGAGCAGCAGCGCCTGGTTGCCGGTGTCGGCGCACGAGTGGACTCCCTCGGCCAGCATGGAGGCCGACCGGGTGACGGCGAATCCCACGAACTTGGCAATGGCGATGGCCAGGTTGGCGAAGAGCGCAGCCAATACTGCTTTGGTCCCACCTCCTGCGGCCATGCCCCAATGGGTAGCACACCGCAGGCGGGTAGTCTCAGTTCCATGTTCAGCATTGGGATCAACGGTCCGGTGGCCCGGATCACCCTGGCCAACCCGCAGCGGCGCAACGCGCTGAGCCTGGAGCTGATGCAGCGCCTCACCGAAGCACTGCGCGAGCTGGGGGAGAAGACCGACGTTGGGGCGATTGTGATCGCCGCTGAGGGACCCGCGTTTTCCGCTGGTCACGACCTGTCGGAGATGGTCGACCGGGATCCCGAGTTCTACGACGATCTGTTTGAGGCCTGCACCGAGCTAATGGACGCGGTTCACGCCGTGCCCCAGCCGGTGATCGCCGAAGTGGACGGGGTGGCCACTGCCGCCGGTTGCCAGTTGGTGGCGGCCTGCGATCTGGCCGTGGCCTCCACTGAATCGACCTTCGCCACTCCCGGCGTGCGCATCGGCCTGTTCTGCTCAACTCCGATGGTGCCCATCTCCCGGGCGGTGGGCCGCAAACGGTCCATGGAGATGCTGCTCACCGGCGAGCCCATCGACGCGGCCACTGCCGCGGAGTGGGGCTTGGTGAATCGGGTAGTGCCCCCTGAACAACTTCGGGATGAGGTCGACAAGCTGGCCGCCCAGATCACCCGGTACAGCGACGAAACCATCGCCATCGGCAAGCAGGCCTTCTACCGCCAGCTCGACTGCGGCGAGCCCGAGGCCTACGACCTCACCCGCGAGGTGATGGCGGCCAACGCCGCCACCGCGGATGCCCAAGAGGGCATCGACGCCTTCTTGACCAAGCGCTCCCCATCGTGGTCGGGTCGCCAAGGGAGCTAACTTCCCGCCTATGGGAACTGTCTTTGCCACTGTTGATGACCTGCCGGCCGCCGTCGGCCAGCACTTGGGGTGGAGCGACTGGATGGAGATCACCCAAGAGCGGGTGAACCAGTTCGCCGACGCCACCGGCGACCACCAGTGGATCCACATCGACCCCGAGCGGGCTGCCGCCGAGAGCCCGTACGGCGCCACCATCGCCCACGGCTACCTCACACTCTCGCTCACCAACATGTTCCTACCCAGCCTGATCACCGTGGAGCAGATCTCCATGGGCATCAACTACGGCGTCAACAAGGTGCGGTTCCCCGCCCCCGTCCCGGTGGGCTCGCGCGTCCGGGTAGGCGCCGAGCTCAGCTCGGTGGACGAGATCACCGGCGGTGTGCAAGCCGTCATCACCATCACCGTGGAAGTCGAGGGCAGCCCCAAACCAGCCTGCGTAGTGGAGAGCCTCACCCGCTACATGCGCTGAGCCCGGTTGCGACGAGGGCCGGTAGAGTTAGCGGGCGATGGCGAAGCGTAAGCGGTCGCGGACTGCGACGTTGGAGCGGGTGCCGATTTCGGATCCTCCGGTGCGGCCGGGTCTGGTCGGGCCGCGGCGGCGGGTACCTAGGGAGATTGAGCGACCTCCGTATGCCCGGACGGGGGAGCCGGGGCCTGCGACATCATCGTCAGTTCGCAGCGGCGAGGAGATCAAGGCCATGCGCCGGGCGGGGCAGATGGCCGCTGAGGTGCTGCTGTTCGCTGGGAAGCTGGTGGCCCCAGGGGTGACCACCGACAGCATCGACGCCGAGGTTCACGACGAGATCGTGCGCCGGGGGGCCTATCCCAGCCCGCTCAACTACCGGGGCTATCCCAAGTCGGTGTGTACGTCGATCAACGAGGTCATCTGCCACGGCATTCCCGACAGCCGAGCGCTGGCCGACGGCGACATCGTCAACATCGACGTCACCGTGTTCCTCGACGGTGTCCACGGTGACACCTCGGTGACATTCGAGGTCGGCGAGGTGGACGACCACTCCCGCTTGCTGGTTCGGGAGACCCGGGCCGCCATGTACCTGGGCATCGGCGCGGTTCGGAACGGAGCGGCGGTAAACGCCATCGGCCGGGCCATCGAAACCCATGCCCGCGCCCATCGGCTTGGCGTGGTGAGAGAGTTCATCGGCCACGGAGTGGGCACCGAATTCCACTCCGGGTTGCAGATCCCCCACTACTACGAACGCAGTCACAGCACACCTCTGGAAACCGGGATGACGTTCACCATCGAGCCGATGCTCACGCTGGGTTCCCCCGACCTCTACCTGTGGGACGACCAGTGGACTGCGGTTACTGCCGACCAGCGACGCAGCGCCCAGTTCGAGCACACCTTGCTGTGCCACGACGACGAGGCGGAGATCCTCACCCGAACCCCCGCTGGAGAGGGTGCTGCCGAGGTTTACGCCAAAGAGTGATCTATCTCGGCATTCGCTGAGCGCGGATGTTCTTGTCAAGATGGGGCCATGGCACTTCCCGTTGAAGACATCTTGGCCATCCAGAAGCTGGCCGCCGACTACAACCACCTGATTGACAGCGGCTCTGCGGAGGCTTGGGCCCAATTGTTCGTACCCGATGGCACGCTGGAGTTCGGTATGCCCGAAGGAGTGAAGGGACACGAGGACTTGGTCGCCTTCGCGGCGGCGATCAACCCGGCCACCCGCCATGTGATCAGCAATCTGTCCATCGAAGGGGAGGGCGACGAGGCGGTGGCCAACGTGTACTTGGAGGTGTACTACACCGCTCCCCCTGGCGAGCCTCGAGAGCTGATCATCACTGGTGTGTACCGCGACGTCGTGCGAAAAGAAGACGGGCGGTGGCGCTACGTGTCCCGCCAGATGACGCCCGATTTGGGCGACTGGGCCCCCGCTCCCGACACCGTGGCCGGGGTCTAGTCCCAATACCAGGCCAAGCCGCGCACGCCGGTGCCGGAGTTGATCATCATTGCCTGGCCGAATTGGCTGATGAACGAGTCGGCGGGCTGCACCTCGGCGGTGACATCTTCCAGTAGTTCCACGGCCCTCTCGGGGACCTCGGCGTGGAGGCTGACCAGGTGCAGCTGGGCGTCGCCGTCTGTGGGACGAGTGCGTCGCCAGAGATTCAAGAGGCGCTGGTGGGCCGCTTCATCGCTGAGTGCCGGACGAAGGCGGCGGATCACCGCGTCGTGAATATCGAACATGGGGCGCAGTCCGATGAGATTGCCGGCTCGGCCTGCCAAACCCGGCACGCGGCCGCTGCGGATCAGCTGGTCGAGGTTGGCCAAAGCCCCTACCAGCTTCACCTGCTTGGCCACAGCTTCAGCCCTGGCCACCACCTCGTCGAGCGTCGCGCCGGCCCGGGCCGCCCGGGCCGCGGCCACCGTCACCAGTCCCTGACCGCCGGCTGCGGTTCGGCTGTCTACCACCGCCACCGGCCCGGCCGCGCTCTTGGAGGCCAGCACGGCTGACTGATGGGTGATGCTCAGGGTCGAGGTCACGGTTATAACGACCACCCCGTCGCCCTGGTCTTGGTCAGCGATGGCCTGAACAAAAGCGCCCGGAGGAGGACCCGAGGACGAGTGGGTCTTGGCGGCCAGGATCTCCGCAGTATCGATCTCACCGTCGGCCACTGTTCGGCCGTCCACGGTGATCATGAGCGGGACCACTGCGATGTCCCAGGCCGCCCGCACCTCCTCTGGGAGCGCCGCGGTGCTGTCGGTGACGATGCCGACGGTCACTCGCGGGCCTTTTCGACATCGACGTCGAGAATCGGCCGGACGGTGGCGGCCGAGGCCAGCACCAGCAGGCCCGATGCCAGCAGCACCGACCGGGTGCCGGGCAGCCCGGCCCCGTTCAGCCCGTCGCCGATGGCTCCCGCCCCCAGCGCGGCCGCTCCCAGCCCGATTCGGATCACCACGTGGAAGGCCGAGAAGGCCAGCACCCGTTCCTCTTCGCGGGGAATCTGGGCTTGGAGCGCGCTCATCCCCGACGTGAGGGCCACGGTGGCTCCGGCCCCGAACCCGGCGGCACCGAGGAAGGTCAGCCACACCGTCGGGCTCTGGCTCATCAGCGCCACCAACGCCCCCATTGCCAGCGCTCCCCTTCGGGTGAGGACCAGCAAATCCACATGGCGAGACCTATGGGTGAGCGCGAGGCCAATACCCGCTCCCGCGCCGAACAACACGATGAGCACGCCATATTCGATGTCGGACGCCTCCAACTCCTCTTGCACCAGCTTGATGCCCAGAGAGAACAGGGCTCCCAGCCCAACGGCGGCGGCAGCGGTGGCGGGTAAAACCCTGCGCACCAGCGGCACCGACCAGGCATCGCGCAGCCGACTGGGGGAAATGGATATTTCGCTGTCAGAGATAGCGGCGCGGTCCGGGATTGCCTGAGGGGAGGGTTCCCGACTTTGAAGTCCACCGAGGGCTCGGGCGATGAAGAAGGCGGAAACACCGAAGGTGAGCGCGTCGATCCAGAAGACGAGGGCGTAGGGGTGCGATCCCAGCCAGCCATCGTCGAGTGGAAGCGCGGCGAACGCGGCGAACAGGCCCGCGCCAATCGGGATGTTGCCGTACGACGATCCCATCATGGCGGCGTTGGCCAGCGGCAGGTCGGACTCGTCCACCAGATCGGGGACGGAGGAGTCTCGAGAGGCCAGGAACACCACGCTGGGGGCCTCCAGTGCGAACGCCCACAAGTACACCCACCACAGCTCTTGCACGAAGGGGACTACCGCGATCATCCCGGCTCGCAGAAGGTCCATGGTGATCATGGTCCGCCGCCGATCCCACCGGTTCACCAGCTTGGCGGCCAGCGTTCCGCCCAGGGCCGCGGGAATGAGCCGGAAGGCGAGAATGCCGCCCACCGCGGCGGCGGAGTCGCTCAAATGGTCTACCAGCGCCATGAGGGCGAAGGTGCCCATCCAGTCGCCCAGCGCGGACGCACCCTGTCCGACGAGAAGACGACGAAAGCCGACCTGGGCGCGAAGGCTCAAGGTTCTCAGGTCAGTAGACCGGCGAGGACTACAAGAATCAAGGGTTGCTGGGGGTAGCTCCGACCCAGCTGTCGTTGTCGAAAACCAGTCGGTGGGCGGCGGCCTTCAGGCGATTGGGGGCTGGCAGCGGCTTATTTCCCAGAACGCGCTTAATCAATATGGGGATGATGATCACGGTGGTGGCGATGGCGGCTTGGCCGTCGGCCACCAGGAGCATGAATGGGGGCAGAGCGGGCATGGTGATGAACACCACCAGCCCGGTATGGCGCAAGATGCGGCCCAGGGCCAGCCCGCCGAGCAAGAACAGGGCCGCGGGCCAGGCGATTACCGCGAACGCCCCCAATGCCGGTGAGAGCCCTCGGCCGCCGGCACCATTGAGGAACATCGACCAGTTGTGGCCGATGACCGACACAGCTCCCGCGAATGCCATCAGGAGCCAGCGGTCTCCGGCCAAGAACGGCCCTAAGGCACCCTTTCCCACGTCGAGCAGCCCACCCACTACCAAGGGGATGAATCCAGTCACTCGGTAGAGGCTGGTGCCCGACACCGTGCCGGTACCCACTTCGCGCAGATCCGTCCTGGCCAGCGATTGGGCAATCATGTAGGAGAAGGGAACCGCACCGGCCGCAAAGGCCACGATGAGCACCAGCGTCCCCCACATCATCGTTAGAGATTCTGCCCCATGCCAGGGCTGCTTTGCCACAGGTTGGGCAAGAAGGTTCCCTTTAGGCCCGACGATGTAGTTGGGCGTGGCAATATGGGGCCGAGATGAGTTCCGGTGAACGAACCCGCTTGTTGTTGATCCGCCACGGCGAATCTGAGGTAACCGTCAAGCAGATCATCGGCGGCGATCTGGCCTGCACGGGTTTGTCGCCGCTGGGTCGCCGTCAGGCCGAAGCCCTCGGAGAGCGGTACATGCAGGGCTATGAGCCCAAAGTGGATGCACTGTGGGCGAGCACGCTGCCCCGGGCGATCGAGACGGCCGATCTGCTGTCTCCATCGCTGGGCGACTTGAAGGTGCATACCCATCCCGACCTGGTGGAACGCCGCCCCGGTGAGGCCGACGGCGTGGGCTATCAGGAGTTCGGCTCCCTATTTGAGTGGACCGGCGATTTCCACCCCCACTTGCCCTTGGCGCCCGGCGGGGAGAGCCTGGCCGCATTCTCCTACCGCACTGGCCAAGCGCTCTATGAGCTGGTTGAGGGCTATCCCGGTACCACCATGATGGTGGTGTGCCACGGCGGGGTCATCGATATCGCCATGCGGCTGTTTATGGGCCTGGGGATGAATACGCAGTTCGTCCTATGGACCCTCAACACTTCCATCACCGAGTTTGTGACCACCGACGAGCCCGGCGTGTGGCGGCTGGTGCGATACAACGACGCCGCCCATCTGGACGGACTGCCACCCCGCACCGAGCCGGCCGAGTAGCCCGACGGCAACCGTTGGCTCGGGCTAACTGGCCAGTCATCCCACCACGACTGCTCCGGGATCGCTTGCGGAGACCTCGCCGATCACGGCGGCAGCGTGGCCTGCGGCCATCAGTCGGGCCACCGCTTCGGCGGCCGCGGCCGGTGGACAGCAGAACAGCAGGCCACCTGAGGTCTGGGCGTCGGCCAGCATGGTCAAAGTCCGCTGGTCGTCTGATCCTCGCACCCACGGACGCACGTGGTCGAGGTTGCGGGCCGTTCCACCGGGGGCAAACCCTTGATCCAGCATCTCCCAGACGGCGGGGAGCAGCGGCACCTCCTCTGCTCGGATCACCGCGCCGACACCGCTGGCGGTAGCCAGCTTCTGGAGGTGGCCGAGCAAGCCGAAGCCGGTGATGTCGGTGGCCGCCGTGGCCTTGGCCTCGAGGGCCGCTGAGGCGGCCTCGTCGTTTAGTCGGGTCATCTCGGCCACGCCCGCGGCGTAGGCCTCCGCCAGCCACCCGCCGGGCTCGATCGCCTCGGGCCCAGAGCGCTTGACCGCGGTGGCCAAAAGTCCAGTGCCCAGCGGTTTGGTCAGCACCAGCGACTGTCCCGGCTGGGCGCCGGCGTTGGTCAGCAAGCTCTCCTCATCGGCCTCCCCCGTGACGGCTTGGCCGTACATCGGCTCGGGTCCGTCCACCGTGTGGCCCCCGACCACTGCCCAGCCGCCGTCGGCGGCCGCCGCTGCCCCGCCCGCCAGCACTTCAGTGAGAACCTCCAGCGGAAGATCCCCATGGGGCCATGCCACCAGGTTCAGTCCGAACCGGGGGGTGCCTCCCATGGCGTAGACATCCGAGGCCGCGTTTGTGGCCGCGATGCGCCCCCAAGTGTGAGGGTCGTCCACCACCGGCGCGAAGAAATCGGCGGTCGAGATCAGGGCGCGGCCTTTCCCGAGGCGCCACACTGCGGCGTCATCACCGGTCTCTGTGCCCACGATCAAGTCCTCGTGGGTCGGGGTTGGCAGTGTGCGCACGACCTGCGCCAACTCGGACGGTCCGAGCTTGCCGGCTCAACCGGCGCCGTGGGAGTAAGCCGTGAGCCTCCCTGTCTTCGGGTTCACGTCTCCGACGCTACCGGGCCGTCGCTGGTTGAGGTGGGTTAGCTTTGCGGCGTGAATTCACACGAGCAAGCAGTGCGATCGATCAAGGCGCTTATGTACGTCTACGCCGAATGCGTGGACTTGGCCCGCTTCGACGAGCTTGGCGAGCTCTTCGCCCACGGGGTGCTCACCTCCACCAGCTCGGTCGATCCCGACGACGGCATGTCGGGAGAAGACGTCGCCGCGTTCTACGCGGCCACCAACAAAGTCCACGGCGACGGAACTCTGCGCACCCGGCATGTGGCCAGCAATGTGATCGTAGATGTGGCCGAAGCCGGGCAGACAGCCACCGCCCGCTCGTACTTCGCCGTCCACCAGGGCACAGATACCCTGGCCCTTCAGCCCATCGTGGCGGGCCGCTACGAGGACGACTTCTCCCTGGTCGATGGACAGTGGCGTTTCGCCCGCCGGATGGTGATTGTCGACCAGATTGGCGATATGCGAGAGCACCTCACCTTCGACCTGTCCGAAGGAGACGTGCGCTATACCGACCATGTGGAGTCGGGATGAGCGACCCATCAACACGCCGGGCGCCGCCGGGTTGGTACGCCGAGCAGGGCCAACGCGGTTTTCGATATTGGGATGGCGAGTCTTGGGCCGAACCGATGGGAGATCCAATTCGAATCCCGGGGGCAGGAAACGGCAATCGGGGTGTCTCGGGCCACCAAAGAGCAGGGCTTGCCTTCATGGGTGCCGCAGTGGCCCTGCTGATTGCCGGGCTGCTGCTTCCCTGGGCCGATGCCGGTTCCAACAAGTGGGGAGTGGTAGACGGCGACCTTCCGTGGCTGGTGGGTCCGGGAGGGGTGGCTGATTCCTGGCTGCTGATTCCAGTGGCCGCAGTGATGGTGTGGGCACTGCTGGTGGCGGCATTGTTGGGGAGCAGCCGGCAAATGTGGCTGACGGCTGTGGTCGCGGGACTGGTTGTCATGGGGTTCTGCCTGGCGGAGGGGCTGGCCCTTGATGACGACCTGGATGCGTCAGGCGCCGAGGTTGGCTTGGGCTTGTTCTTGGCTTATGCCGGAGGGGCGTCAGCCGCGGTCGGCGGGATGCTGCTCAAGCCAGCCCGATGAGGTTGACCGGCTAAGCGTCGTCGCCCTGGCCGTCGCCTTCGCCGTCTTCGCCGTCGCCTTCGATGAGGGGCGCGTCCCTGGCTCGGGTCAGCGGCAGTTCAACCACCATCTCGGTGAACTCGCCTGGCTCGGTATTAACAGTGATGCTGCCGCCGTGCTCGCGGACGATGTCGGCAGACAGCGCCAAGCCAAGCCCCGTACCCTCATTGGTGGGCTTGGTGGTGAAGAACGGGTCGAAGATCTTGGCCGCCACATCTGGTGGAATGCCGCTGCCGTTGTCTCGGACACTGAGTATGGCGCTCTCATCGGTTCGGCGGCTCTTCAACAAGATGGTGGGGCTGTAGTCCCCCACCGTGCCCGCCTCCGCCAATTCCTTTTGCTTCTTGTTGGTGGCATAGCCCGCGTTGGCCACAAAATTCAAGAACACTCTCCCCAGATCCTGGGGAACTACCTCCAATTGTCCCATGTCCGGGTCGAACTCTTCTTCCAAGGTGACGATGAAGTCGGGATCTTGGGCCCGGGCACTGTGGAAGGCCAGCAAGGAATGTTCGTGGATGAGGTCGTTGATGTCGGTCATCTGGGTCTCGCCCCCGCCTCGGCCCATCAACAGCATGTCCTGAACGATCCGGTTAGCCCGCTTTCCGTGCGATTGGATGCGCTCAAGGTTGTCGTTGAGGTCTTGATTGATCTCCTCGATCAGGCCCTTGTCCTCTTCGGAGAGGTTGTCGATTAACTCCTCATAGATCTCGGCCATCTCTTCCAGCAGCTCAACCGAAGCTGCCGAGAAGTTGTTGATGAAATTGAGAGGGTTGCGGATCTCGTGGGCCACGCCAGCCGTGACCTCGCCCAGAGCGGCCAACTTCTCCCGGGCCACGATCTGATCCTGGGCCTGGCTGAGTTCGGCCAGTACTTCTTGCAGCTCATCGTTCCGCTCGCTCAGCTCCTGGGCGAGCTGCTCCACCAGATTCAGCCGTTGGATCTCCAGCGCGTGGCGGCGGAACACTTCCAATGCCGATGCCATCTCGGCAATCTCGTCGCGGCCGCTGATCTCTATCTCCTCCTCCAACTCGCCCTTGGCCAACGTCCGCATCCGGCTGGACAGCCGCCCGATGCGGCGCAGCAACACTCGTCCGATGAACAGCCAGCTGATCAGCCCGGCGCCGGCGACGCCGATGGCGCTGATGATGATTAGGAGGATCCTGGCAGTGTTGATGGTCTGCGCCGAGTTCTCGGTGGCTTCGGCGGCCCCGCTCTGGGCTATCTGGACGATGGCGTTGACCTCGTTGAGCAATTCAACGGCTATCTCTTGGTTCTCTGCCAACAGCGAGTCTTGGCGCTCGATGATCTCCAGTCGGTCGACGGCAACCTGGAAAGCGCCGCTGTCGCCGCGGCCCAGAGACAGCAGGCCGCCGACTGCCGAACCCAGTCCGGAGACAGTGTCAGACTCGGCAATCGCTGAGAGGCTGATCAGGATGCGGTCTTCGGCAGACTCGAAACTCTCTATAAGCGGTTCGACGAAGTCGGCTTCAGAGGCGATTAGGGCGCTGCCCATTAGCTCGGAGGCTTGGGCGACATCGGCCTGCAACTCGTTGAGGTGACGGTAGAGGAGCAGTTCGTCGCCAGAGGTGCGGGTCATGGCATCTGTGGGTTCGGAGTTGAAGTTGCGGTACCCGGTTACTTGGAAGAAGAGCTGGTCGTCGATAGCGGGGATCACGATGCCCTTGACGTCGTCGTGGAGAGCGGGGATCTGAGTTTGGAGAACTTCGATTTGCCTGCTCAAGCTGTAGAAGTGGGGCATGTCCGCCGTAATCGTGGTGATGTTCCTCTCAAGAGCGTCGGCGGCCTCGGAAATCCCTTGAACGTGGATGTTGCCGGGGTTCTGGAGCAGCAAGGTCTCCAAGCGGTCTTGGAACTGCGCTTGGGCGTCGGACACTTCTGCGGAGATTTCTGAGAACTGGTCGGGCGGCGCGGTGGTGAGGCGGGGTGCGGCGGCCACCAGCGCATTGCTGAACTCGGCGAGGCCGAACGCCCCCACCAGTTCTGGGACGCTATCCTCGCTTACCCGCTTCTGGCTGCGGTCGACGTTGCTGAACGAAATCCAGCTCACAATGCTGGCCACGATGGTCAATGCCACTGCTCCAAAGATCCCGGCGTAGAGCTGGCTGGAGATCCTGCGATGGACGGCAGGCCGCTGCGCCTGGGCGGCGGAGTCGCCGGGGGCAGGTTCTCGAGCGTGGGCAGCCTCGGTCACGGGCTGATGTCTGCCATAGCGGCCTCGGGCTGGTAGGCGCCGTCGGCGTCGATCACGGTCAGGAAAACGGCGTCGGAACCCTGATTGTCCACCGCCCGGTTGGCTTCATCTCCGAAGTCGAGGTCGAATCCGTCAATATCGAACTGACCAGCTCCAAGGATGTTCTGCAAGAAGCAGTCACGAGTGAGAGCGGCACCGCATGCCTCGAGACCGGCGATGGCCATTCGGCCCGCAATGTAGCCCTCCAAAGAGACGAATCCCGGTTCGGCTTGGGGATCCAGAGCGGCCAGGGCTTCGGTGTAGGACGCAACCACTGGAATGGACTCGTCGTGGGGGAAGGGTACAACTTGGGTTACGTATACCCCCTCGCCGCCTGCCCCCAGCTCGGAGGCCAATGCGTTGCTGCCCACAAAGGAGACTGTCATGAAGATGGGGTCGAAGCCGATGTGGCGCGACCATGAGATCAGGGCGGCAACCGGCTGGTAGGCGCCGATCACGATCACGGCCTCGGGGTCGCCGAGCCGCAAGTCGAGCAGCCCCGACTTCACCGCCGTAGTGTTGCGGGGGTAAACGCCGGTGGCCACGAGCTCCATCCCCCGGCGTTCCAAAGCGGCCAGCGCCCCGTTATATCCGGCTCTCCCGAAAGAGTCGTCTTGGAACATCACCGCTATACGGGTGATGCCCAAGTCTGTTGTCAACCGCTCGACCATCTCCTCGGTTTCCTGCGCGTAGGAGGCCCGAAGGTTGACAATGTTGTCCCAGTCGTCGTTTCGGAGGAATCCGGCGCCGGTGAACGGTGCCACATAGGGTATGGCCGCTTCGGCCGCCACCGGGGTGGCCGAGCGCGATGTCGGTGTTCCCACTGCCCCGATCAGGGCGAATGCACGCTCATCTTCGATCAGAGCCTGGGTGTTGGTGATAGCAGCCTCGGGCTCGTAAGCGTCGTCTCGGGTGGCGAGCTCCAATCTACGCCCGTGTACTCCCCCTTTGCGGTTGGCCTCTTCAAAGGCCGCCCGGATTCCAAGATTCATGTTGATGCCCAGCGCTTGGGCAGGACCGCTGAATGCCGCCGATTGCCCGAACACCACCCGGTCATTGAACACGCCAGGCGTGCCAGTGCCAGATGGAGTGCCCGGAGTGCTCCCGGCATCGACCGTGGGGGTCGCATCAGAAGTGGTGGGGTCAGAGCCGTTGGATCCGCACCCCGACAACACGAGGGCGAAAGCGGCCAGTGCAAGACCAACTAGCCGACATAGAGGGGCATTCCTCAATGCCGAAATCCTCACTACTCGGGATGGACGACGAGCTTGAGGTGGTTGCGGTCGTTCTCCCGACGGTATTCAAGCTCTTCGCCCATGGTCTTCACCAGGTAGACCCCCAACCCCCCGATTGGGCGATCGGCAAGAGGCAGCGTCACATCGGGCGCAGGGGCATCGGTCAGGGGGTTGAAGGGCGAGCCGTCGTCGCTCAAGCGGATGGTGAGCGCGTGGTCTTGCGATTCCAGTTCGAGGTCGATCTTGGTCAGGCCGCTGGTGTCGCCGTGGGTGAGCGTGTTGAGCACCAACTCTTCCAAGATCAGGTTGGCGCGCATTGTCAGCGTTATCGGCCACTCCTCGGCTTCCGCCATCTCATTCAGAATGTCCTCGATCAGCGGCAGAACATCGGAAGGGTGGCCCTGCTCCGGAGGGTGGGAAAGGTGGAGCGATCGCTGCATTTCAGCGGCCCCTCGTGGCGTGCTGCGAGCGTGCGGGGGCAGACATCAAGGGCGCCTCAGTGTGAGGCAGGTGATGTCATCGGATTGTGGGGCATCACCGGCAAAGATCCGCACCCGCTCGAAGACTGCCTCGTTGGCTGACGTCGCGCTTTCGGGCGAGTTGCCCGCGAACACCTCCGCCAGTCGATCCATTCCGAACTGCTGGTTGTCTGCGTTCATGGCCTCGGTCACGCCGTCGGTGTACAACACCACGGTGTCGCCCGGTTCCAAGGTCACCGACTCTTGGGTGTAGACGACATCGGCGGCGATGCCCACCGCGATTCCCTTGGTGAGCGGCAACTCGGTAACCGTGCCGTCTGCACTCACCAGCATCGGGGGGTCGTGGCCGGCGATGGAGTAGGTGAGCAATCCGGTCTCCGGGTTGTACAGGGCGTAGATCAGGGTGACGAACATGAAGGTCGGGTTGTCTTGTTGGAGCTGGCTGTTGACTTCGGTCAACACCTTTTCCGGGTCGCGAACGCCGATGGCCGCCCCTTTGAGCGCAGTCCGGCTGGACATCATGAACATCGAGGCGGGAATGCCCTTGTCGGACACGTCGGCCACCACGAGACCGATTTGGTTGTCGAGCCTGAAGTAGTCGTAGAAGTCGCCTCCCACGTTGCGGGCCGGCTCCATGTTGGCCGAGACCTCGCACCCCTCAGTCACCGGGGGAATAGTGGGCAGAATGGATTGCTGGAGTTGGCTGGCGATGCTCAGCTCGTTCTGAAGGGCCACGAGCTGGTCGCGCGAAGACAGTGCCTCCCGCCATTCGGCCAAATGCTCCAGTGTGCGACTGATGGTGATCTTCAGATCGTCGAAGTCGATGGGCTTGGTGACGAAGTCGAATGCTCCCCGGTTCATGGCGGTGCGGATGTTGTCCATGTCGCCGTAGGCGGAGACGATTACCGCCCGGAGATTGGGATCGACGTCGGGGAGCTGCTGGAGCAGGGTCAGGCCGTCCATCTTGGGCATGTTGATATCGGACAGGACCATGTCGATGGTGGAGTCGGCGTTGAGCTTCTCCAGTGCATCCAATCCGTCTCGGGCGAATACGAACTCGTATTCGTTGGAGCGGATTTGCCGCCGCATCCGCTGAAGGATCAGGGGCTCAAGATCCGGTTCGTCGTCGACGACCAGGATCTTGTAGGTGTCGGTCAAGGGTTTACCCCTGTTTGGCGTCTTCTACCGATGGAAAAACGTTGATGATCTGATCGAAGCCGCTGATGCGGAACACGTCGCCTACCGCTTCGGTCAATGAGCAGATGCTGAATGACTTGTTCTGCTTGTCGAGGTTCTGGGCAGCCATCAGGAGCACCCGGAGGCCCGCGCTGCTGATGTACTCAAGGCCACCGAGGTCCAGGATGATCCGCTGGTCGCCAGGATCGAACATTCCTTGCAGGGACTCCAGAAAATCCGACGCATTGGATCCGTCTACCCGGCCTGAAGCATTGACGACCAGTGTGTCGCGCGAGCGGTCGTGGCTGAATTCCATAGTTGGGCCTCTCTCGTTGGGTCCTGTCTTGGATCATTCTGTCAGCCGGGATCATACACATTCCAATGGGCTGAGGGGCAGGGAGAAGCCAATCGAAGTTCATGCCATACCGAAAGCTCGGCGGTTCAGGGAATCAGCGAGGCTGGGAGAGGATGAGCGCGCTGGTGGGGACCGCGGTTCCGGCGGTGGCCAGCACATTTTCCACGTTGTCGATCTGGTTGACCGAAGTACCGCGAATCTGGCGCACGCCTTCGGCAATGCCGTTGAGGCCGTGGATATAGGCCTCGCCGAGTTGGCCCCCGTTGGTGTTGATGGGCAGGCGGCCATCCCGACCGAGGTGTCCATCGCGGATGAAGTCCTTGGCCTCGCCCCAATCGCAGAAGCCGAACTCCTCGAGTTGGGGGAGCACCAGCGGGGTGAAGTGGTCGTAGATGATGGCGGTCTGGATGTCGTCGGCCGACAGGCCGCTCGACTGATAGAGCTGGCGGGCGCACAATCCCATCTCGGGGATGCCCGTGATGCTGTCCCGGTAGTAGCTCCTCATCATGTGCTGGTCTTCGGCCACTCCCTGGGCGGCTGAGGCGATGACTGCTGGCTTCTGCTTCAGGTCTTTGGCCCGCTCCGCAGTGGTCACCAGCAGAGCCTGGGCGCCGTCGGTCTCCTGGCAGCAGTCCAGCAGGCGGAGCGGCTCCACGATCCAGCGGCTGTTCTGGTGGTCTTCCAGGGTGATGGGCCGTTGGAAGAAATGGGCGTAGGGATTGGTGGCCGCGAAATCCCGGTCGACCACCGACACTCGACCGAAGTCCTCAGTGGTGGCCCCGTACTCGTGCATGTAGCGGGTGGCGAACATGGCCACCCAGGAGGCTGGCGTGACCAACCCGAACGGTGAGCTCCACGAGAAGCTGACCGCAGACGCCTCGGCGCCGGCGGGCCGGTCTTGCACCCCGGCCCCGAAGCGGTGCCAGGAGCGCTCGTTGAAGGCCCGATAGCACAGCACGTAGTCGGCGGCACCGGAGTAGATGGCCTGGCAGGCCACCGCGACCACCCCGCAGGCCGCCCCGCCCCCATGGTGGACCATGGAGAAATGGGTCAGCTCGTCGATCCCCAGATTGCGGGCCACCTCGATCTCGGGATTCTGCTCGGCCGAGTAGGTCACCATGCCGTTGACCTTCTCGGGGGGAAGACCGGCGTCCTCGCAGGCGGCCAGGCAGGCTTCCACTGCTTGGTCCATCGGGGTTCGGCCCGAGTCTTTGGTGAACGGGGTGGCGCCGATCCCGGCGATAGCGCTGTGGTAGGCGTAGTTCAGGCTCACGGTGCTCTCCTACTTGCGGGCCAAGGCCAGTTCGACGGTTCCAGTCACATGCGGTCCCCGGCTGTTCTGACCTCGAAACGACACTTCGACGATGTCTTCGCCATCGGACTCCCGCTTGGCGGTGACCGATCCCGACATGGTCATGCAGTCGTAGGGGTAGTTGGGAGCGCCCAGGCGGATCTTCAGGTTCTTGAACACGGCATCGGGGCCGACCCAATCGCTGATATAGCGGGCCGAGAGGCCGCTGGAGGTCAGGATGTTCATGAAGATGTCCTCGGAGCCCTTCTTGAGGGCCATGTCCCGGTCGTGGTGGACGTCTTGGTAGTCGCGTGAGGCGATGGCAGTGGAAACGATCAAGGTGGGGGTGAGGGGAATCGGGCACAGCGGCAGTTCGTCGCCCACGCTCACCTCATCAAAGGTCAGCGTGGATGGGTTGCGTGGGGCGCGGGCGGGCCGGAATACCGGAATGCTCACATCCTCGTGGGTCTGCATGTGCCAGGCCTGAAGCGGCATGCCCACCTTGAGCTGATCGGCGTCGCAGTCGGTGATGTTGGTGACGAGGCGGACGCCCTCTTCCAGCTCCACCAGCCCGATGTTGAGGGGGTAGTCGAATGACGGTACCCGGGGGTGGTGGGACACGACGTAGGAGTACAGCGTGCCCTTGCCGGAAGCCACGACGTAGCCCATGTCGGTGGACCCGCAGGCGGGGCAGCGGGTGCCGGGCGGGTGCTGGAGGTACCCGCAGTTGAGGCACTTTTGGATGCGCAACTCCCCGACCCGGCTGCCCTGCCAGAAGAAGTCGGTGTCCTGGTTGCGGCTGGGGCGGGGGCGCGGCGGGCGCTCGTTGGAGGTGTCATCTCCTGAATTGGCGGTGCGGCCGGTGCCCGGACGGAACTTGAGGATGCGGAAGAACATGGAACCGACGTGTTCGCCGTTCTGGTCTAGGTACTCGGTCTCGGTGGTGACGAAGTGGCCGATGCCAAGCGCGGTCTGCTTCTCTTCCGACACGTCCACCAGCTTGACGGTGCCGGTGAGGTGGTCACCGAGCTTGAGGTAACGGTTGTAAACGTGCTCGGAGTTGGTGGCCACCACGCCGACGTAGCCCGCTTCGTCCAACATTGCGTACACGCCGGAAGCGGGGTCTTTCGGGTCGTTGACCCTCGGGACCAGGCCGATCATGGTCCAGGCGTTGAGCATGGCGGGTGGGGCGACCACTTCGCCGTGGGGCCCTTGGCTGGCCTCGCCGGGGTCGGTGTAGAGGGGGTTGGCATCCTCCATGGCATCGCACCAGTGGCGGATCATGGGTTGGTTGACCGGGTCGCGGGCGGTTGTCGGAGTGCCGGTGGTCCCGACCTCTCGGCGTAGCTTGGCGACGAACGCTTCCTTCTGCTCGTCGGTCATCTCATCGCTCATACGCATCCCCTTCGACCGCAGCGGACGTTATCGCGGCTGGCATTGAGGGCAGAAAGTCAGTGTGCGGGCATCGTAGGTTCGGTGTTGTAATGGGACGGAGCAGCGCAGGCAGGGTTGGCCCGAGCGGCCGTAGCAGGCCAAGGCGTGCTGGTGGCTGCCCTGTTCGCCGTCGGCGTTGCGGTAGTCCCGCAGCGTGGTGCCGCCGTCGGCCAACCCGGCTTCCAGTACCTGCACCAGGGCGGTGTGGAGCTTGGCGGCGGCTGCTCGGCTGATCTGGCGCTTGGCCGGGTGGATGCCGGCAATCCAAAGGGCCTCGGTGCCATAGATGTTGCCGACGCCGGCCACCGGGCGTTGGCTCAGGAGCTGGGTGGGGATGCGGCGGCGGCTCTTGCGGAGGGCTTGGTAGAAGCCCTCCGCGGTGAAGTCGGGGCTGAGGGCGTCGGGACCCTGGGCGGCCAGCGTGGGAATGGTGTCGTATTGGCCGGCGGAAACGCAGCGGATGCGGCCGAAACGCCGGACGTCTCGGTAGACGAGAACCTCATCGCCGTTGAGCTGCCACCAGGCCCGGATGTAGGGGTCGTCGGTGACTTCGGGGGCAAGCGCCAGCGAACCGGTCATGCCCAAGTGGATGATGAGCTCCCACCCGTCGTCCAGGCTGGTGATCAGGTATTTGCCCTTGCGGCTGAGTGCTTGGATCGTGGTGCCGATGGCGTCTCTGGCGGGCGTGAATTTCTCTGACTCGTGGGAGTGGGCATCTTGGATGCGCCGGCCTTGGAGTCGGGGGGCCAGTTGACGGCGGATGGTTTCGACTTCGGGCAGCTCGGGCACAGGTCAGCGGGATTTGAGCGCGGCGCGGGCGATTTCCAGGTCGTTGGGGTTGGTGACGCCGATCCAGGTCTCTTCGGTGGCAACCACCCGGACGGTGAGGACTCCCTTTTCCATTTGGACGGCCACGGCGTTGGGGAGGAGGTATTCGGCCGAGGGGTTGTCGTGGTGCTCTTCGAGGAATCGGCTGAAGCCGTCTGCGAGGTCATCGAGGAACCCGGGGGAGAAGGCCCACAGGTTCATGGACACGATGGTGTCGTCGGGGAAGGCGTTGTCGGCTCGGGAGATTCCCTCACGCTCCACGATGGCGGTGAGGCGGTCGTCGTCAACCTGGCACACGCCGCGGGTAACGGTGCCTTCGGCTGGCAAAGTGTGCTTGAGTCGGTAGCCGCACAGCCAGGCCTCGTCGTTGGCCATCCCATCGATGGCGTGGGCCAGGGTGGCGTAGGCGGTGGGGCCGTAGTAGTCGTCGGCGTTGCACACCACGAACGGGCCGGATACGGCATTGGCCGCCGACAGCACGGCGTGGGCGGTTCCCCACGGCTTGGGCCGCGCCGGGCCGTGCTCGTCTTGGCGCACGTAGGCCACATCGAGATCATCGGACAGTCCGCCGCGAGCCTCGAAATGGCGCTTCACGTCGGCTTCGATATCACTTCGCACGATGAGTACCACGCGGCTGGCGCCCGCGGCACGGGCGTCGGCGATGGCGAAGTCCAAGAACGCCTCGCCGTTGGGTCCCACCTGGGCCAGCTGCTTGGTGCCGCCGAATCGTGACCCCAGCCCCGCAGCCATCACCACCAACGTGAACATCGCTCCTCTTCCTATCAGGCCGCAGCCATCGCCAGCCTCTGGCGGACTTCTTGCTGAGCTGCGGCGAGAATGTCGTCGGCGAACTCGATTTCTTTTGCTGGTTGACCATCTCGGGCGAATACCAGCACGCAGCGGTTCACTTCTTCACCCACTGCCTGTTCCACGGCCAGGGAATAGGCAGCCACCTGGAGTCTGTAGCGGTCGATCTTGGCTTGAAAGACGTCCTCATCGTGGATGTCATCAGTCTTGTAGTCCACCACTACGAAGCCTTCGCCACTGCGGTAGAGCAGATCGACATACCCTTCAATCACGGTGCCCTCCACCGGTGCGGCCACGAAGAGCTCCTTCCAGTGGTCGGAGATAGCCGCCTCCTGCACGGTGTTGGACTCCAGGGCGGATTTCGCCAAACGGCCAATCATGGTTGCCATTCGTGGGATTCCCTCGCCTTCAGCTTGGGCTGCTGCCACAGGCGCGATGTTGTCGGGGTCAGCGTCCAAGGCCGTCGTTTGCAGCACACCATGTACGGCGATGCCGACTTGAGTGCCCCCCCGGCCCTTGTGCCACGGCGACCGCTGATCGTCGCCGTCGGCAGGTCCGTCTTTCTCGAGGCCAGGGTAGGTTTCTTCATCGCCGGCTGATTCGGGTTGGCTGGCGATGCTTGAAGCACTTTGGGCCAAAGGTCGCCCAGCTGCGTTCAACGCGGTTTCCCGTTCGCTGTTCCAATCGGCAAATGACGTCTCGACCCGGATCCCTGGCACCTTTGGGAGTAGCGGCTCGGGCTGTAATTTCGCCTCCGGCAGGTCAGGGGCATTGTCTGCCACCATTTCGGCCATCGTCCCAGTGTCGGTATCACCTTCTCTGCGCTCCTGACGGTGAGCGGACACCACCAGATGATCCCGGGCCCGAGTGAGGGCCACATACAGCAGGCGCACCTTTTCGGCCTGGTTCATCTTTTCTTCCCGTTCCTTATGTCGGGCGAAGACCCTGGTCATCAGGGTCTTCTTGAAGTGCACTCCGAAGCCATCATCTCCGGGCCAGATCAGGTCGACCGACATCGGGCGAGGTTTGGCGTGGGTGCCCGACAGGATCACTATGGGGAACTCTCGGCCCTTAGCCGCGTGGATCGTGGTGATTCGGACAGAGTCGTCGTCGGTTTCAGAAAAGATGATGTCGGACTCACGTGTCCGATCGTCGATCTTGCGATCTACCCAGGCGATGAACTCTCGCAGCCCGCGCCCCCCCGCCTCCTCGAACTGCCGAGCTTGATCGACTACCACTTGGAGACTGCGCCAGACGTCTCGAGTGCGGCGGAAACCGAACTGGGCGGCCTCGAGCAGTCGCCGCTCCCGCACGATTTTCTCGAGTATTTGGCTGGGGTTCATCCATCGCACCCTCGTGTGCAGATCGACGAGCCATTCCATTGCCTCGCTAACCGGGTGGTCATCGGGGGCATTGGGTCTGGCCGCCAAGTAGTTCCACTGGCCACCATGAGCCACCTTGAAGGTGTAGAGGTCGTCGTCGCCGCAGCCGAATGCGGGCGAGCGCAGTGCGTTGACGAGGGACACTTCATCGGTGGGGTCAGCCAGCGCTCGGACTGTGGCCATGACCTCGCGGATGGCCTGGCTAGCCCAGATCAGCGAACCGGCCTCAATTCGGTAAGGGATTTTGTACTCCTCCAGCGCTCGTTCGAGCTGAGTGAGGGAAGTGCGGGTCGGCAGCAGAATGCAGATGTCCTCCAGTCGGGCCGGTCGCCAGCTGTCCTGGCCATTCTCTTGCTCGCCCACTGACCAACCCTGCCCGATTGCTGTCAAGATCGCCTCGGCCACCTGCTCAGCCTCATATTCCCTCAGTTGGCCCATGGCGGTTTGCCGAAAGTGCGGGTCCTTGCCCAGCACCGACACGGTTGGTCCCACTGGAGGACAGCCCCGAACCGGGTCAAGGGCCTGATAGTTCGGTTGAACGTGGGATTCTTCAGGAGTGGGCGGAATCATGAATCCCTGGAAGAGGCCATTGATCCAGGTGAGGATGGGCTCCGCTGAGCGGAAGTTGCGGGAAAGCGATTTCCGGGAAATCGAACTCGCTCCGCCAGCCTTGGTATACAACTCTATGTCAGCCCGGCGGAATCGGTAGATGGACTGCTTGGGGTCGCCGACGTAGAAGAGCCTGCCCGACTCGTCCTGCAATTCAAGCCATTCGCCGGAGTCATGAGAGGGGGCCGCAATGAGCTTGGCCAATTCAATCTGAATGGGATCGGTGTCTTGGAATTCATCCAAGAGCAGCCGCTGGTAGCGATGGGCGAGAGCCCTTCTGATCTCGGCACCGTGCTGATGGTCTCGTAACAGGTCTCGGGCCAGCACCAACAGGTCATGGAACTCCAGCACCCCGCGGGCTCGGCGGTCTCTTGCAGCGATGAAAGTGTCGTGGCCGAGCACTCGGGCCAACCGCTCTATGACGGGATCGACAATCCCGAGCCTGGCACCGTCGACAACTTCGATGAGATCGATGACCTGCTCGCGTACATGGTCAATCGGGCAATCGTCTGGCCAGTTGCCCTTCTGGCCGAGCCTGCTGGCCTTGAAACTGGGTAGGGGGCCAAAGAGCAGGCGGGTCATTTCCTCGTCGTCGTGGAGCGCTTCGGCCATGCGGCCGGCGAACTCGTCAATCTCGATCAGCCGGGCCAGCATCTTGTCGCTGGTGTCTATGCAGTAGCGCGACAGTTCCGCCACTTCTTTCAGTCGAAAGATGAGGCCACGGAGATCGGGCATCTCGACAGGGCCGGTTGGCGGGTCGTTCGTGCCCATCCGATCCACCACCATGTCCCAGTTGCTGTCCAGGACTCGGGCGAGATCACGCAGGTGGTGGATCTGGATCCCCAAGATCAAAGCGAGAACGAGTGCATGCTCTTGATCGGGGCCGTACAGCAAGCGGTCGAGGGACTCCTCCCAGCGATCTTCAAACGCATCAAGAGTGCTGACCTCCAGTCGGGGGGGCAACTCGGCCTCGATGGCGTGATGGGAGAGGATGCGCAGCGCGAATCCATGGAGGGTGGTGATGGCCGCTCCGTCCAACTGGTCTAGGGCCTCGGGATGGTCTCCTGACTTTGAGAGTTCTTCGCGCAAGCGGTTTTTTAGCTCAGCAGCAGCCTTCTCGGTGAAGGTAATGGCCGCTATGTTCTCCATGGCCACGCCGTCTTTAATCAGCGCCAACACGCGGTTGACCAACTCGGTGGTCTTGCCCGATCCGGCTCCGGCCTCCACAAATAGGGTCGAGCCCAAATCTTGGGCGATATCGTCCCGGTCGGCCTGATCGCGGGCGAGGTCTTCGGCGGGAACCATCGTCAGTCAGCCTCTAGGTCGGGGTTCTCTGCGGGAGGCTCAGCCAAGTTCCGATAATCGGCCAGGTCTTCTTGGTCGCGCTTGAGCTCCCACGCCCGACGACGGTCTTGTGTGCCAAGCCGATCGGGGTTGCAGTACTCGCAGCGCTGGCTGAATCGGCCCTCGGTCTGGTCGGGTTGGGGCCGGTCGCAGAACACACCGGCCTCGATTCCCGCGGTGATGGTGCCCACCACGGTTCCGAAGCGGTCCATCACCTCGTCGTCAAGCTCATAGCCGTAGGTCTTGAACTGCTGGTCGCTGGTGACAAACCAATACTGGGATCTCACCGGCGCTTCGGGGTTGTCGCCGTGGGCTCGGGCAGCCAGGCCGTACACGGGAAGTTGCAGCTTGGTGCCCCTTTGAACGGGATCCCAGTCTTTGCTGTTCTCGTCCAGCCCTTTGAATTTCTCGGCCTTGCCGGTCTTGTAGTCGGTGACGAAGAAGCTGTCTCCCGTACCTTGGTCTATCCGGTCGGCCCGTCCTCGGAATTTCAATTCCCGGCCGTCCGACAACGGGACCGAGATGGGTCCCAAATCGCCATCGGACATCCCGAAGGCAAGTTCGCTCGCCGTTGGTGTAGCGCCGAACTCTCGGCGCTGTTCGTTGTCTTCGTCTAAGAAGCGGTCCAAGTCAGACAGAATCCGACTTCGGTGATGATGCCAATACACCGGGGCGCCGGTCAGTCCTTGGTCTTCCGCCTCCTGGCACAATTGCCGACCGATCTCTTGGAGCCGATCTCGCTGGGACTCGCTCCACTTCTTGCCAGGCAAGGGCACTTGGCCCTCATCCAATTGCTCCTGCATGAACCTGTCGAGGGCGTTGTGTACCAGTGAGCCCTTCTCCAACGGGGAGATTTCCAGCAGTTCTTCCGGCTGGTCCACCGGCAAGACTCTCAGCACGTGCCGGAACAGGTAGCGCATAGGACAGTCGGCCCATGTCTCCAGGCTGGTGGGGGACACCACCTCGTCCATGAGGCCGGCAATATCGACGTCAGCCAAGTTGCCGTCGAAGCGAGTGAACTTCTCAGAGGCCCGGGACTGAACCAAATCGGCACCTCGAGAAAGGACGGCGTCCCCGACCGGCCGGTCATCCGACTCGGCAGTCTGGGCAAGGGCCTGCAAGTGGAACTCCTGGTCGGTCGCTGGGAATTCAGCGTGGAGAACCCGTCCAGCCAGGGAGGGAACGTGCTCGAACCAAGTGGCTGCTTCATCGTCGGCCAAGTTCTCCAAGTTGGTGCTGTCCACCAATCGGCCAGCCAACTGGGTGGCAGAGTCCAGGAGCCAGCGGGACGCGTGCTGCTCGGAAGCCCGTCGCGAATCGCCCCGGGAGTAGACCAGCGTGCTGATTTCGGTTGAAGCCAGCGCGGTCAGA
Source organism: Acidimicrobiia bacterium (assembly GCA_022826705.1). GTDB lineage: Bacteria > Actinomycetota > Acidimicrobiia > Acidimicrobiales > Bin134 > Poriferisocius. The sequence continues at coordinate 70,472 of JAJDUJ010000025.1, forward strand.
AGATTGCGGTGCTGTTCGGCCATCCGGTCGGACATCAGAGTCAGATCGTCCCCGAGAGCCTTGCGCTCGCGGTCGGGTAGGAGGGGATCGTCCAAGGGGCTGTGGGGAAAAGTCCCCTCGGCCATGCCGATCAAGATTATGCGGTCGAACTCCAACCCTGGTGCAGCGCCGACTTGGTCGGCGAAGACCCCGTGGCCCACCCGGCCCTTCCTCCTCGTCGCCGTGCCTAATTCTGAGATCAAGGTGTGTCGAAAAGTGGCCGGTCGGGGATTGCGATCGATCTCGTCCAGATTGGCCAGGCGATCGAGGATCAACTCGATTTGTTCTGCCGATTCCTGCTCGGGCTCGGGCCAAACATGACGAGCCCGCTCATCGCCCAAGTAGGTGTGGATCAACCCCTCGACCCATTCGCCCCAACCCTTCCAGGTGGTAGGTGCAGGATCGGGTCTCAAGTCGGCAATAAGCCTGGTCATGAAATGGGCCAGTGAATCGGCGTAGTCAGCATCCCGGTGCAGCCGCTCGATTCGGTACGCGTTTTGGTCGCGATCGTCCAACTTGTCCTCGGCCTCACTTCGCAGATTGACGGCATGTCGTTCAAGCCGCTCGGTCCATTGGCCAGAGCCTCGAGCAACTCCAGCGCGCCGCGACACCCGTTCCCAGGCCATCACCAAGTCGGTGGCCAACAAGGGGCTGTTGTTGCCAGCTTCGCTGCCCGACACGGTGGCCGAGGCCACCGACAAGAGGGCAAAAACCTCGTCTCGGCGGAAGTCGCGGCTTTCCAGGTTCAGCAAGGCCAAAAGTCCCCGACCCACCAGCGAATCACCCAGCGTGCGCCCGCTGGGGCCGTTGTATGGGATATCGGCGGCTTCGAGGTGATCATGCAACTGGCGGATAACAGGCATACCCCCTCCGCACAAAACGGCGACCCGGCTCAGGGGAATGCCGTCTCTCGCTGCGTTGATCACTTCGCGGACCGCCACCCGGACTTCCTCGTCGGCGCTGGCTGTGCTGATGATTCGCTGTGCGTGGGGCTGGACGACCTTCGGACTGGCCTCAAGCTCAGCGCCCATGCACCGAACCGATTCCAGGACGGCGCTATCGGCGGTGTGGTCTCCGGTGAGTCCGATGATCGCCTCCACCGGCGTTGCCAGGGCCAGAGCGGAAACTAATCGGCCTTGGGATCGGGTGACCCGCTGGGGCAGGTGGATGATGACCGGGCCGAAACCCTCGATGATGTCTTTGGTCGAATCCGATCCCATCGCCTTAATGGCCAGATCGTTCAGATCTTGGCGGTCGTACCACTTTTCCTTCAGCAAATCCCGGATTTGGCCGCAGATGCGGACCACGTCTGCGGCTCGTTCGCTTTGCCGAGCCAGAACGCTGAGCTGGTCATCAGACAGGTCGCGGAGGTCTCGGTAAGACCGCACCAACGCTTGTTCGGTAGCAGGATGACTGGCGGATGCTTCGAATAGGCCGGGCTCGGAGTTCAGCACGCGGCGCACGGTTGCGCTGATGACGGAGCCGGACACCGGTTTGCGCCCGTGCATGACCGCCATGTCCCGTCCGGCCAAGCGTTCGGCCAGATCGAACAGTTTGAGGAAGTTCACCGCGGCAATCCCTTGGCCTTTGCCTCCCAACGCCCGTCGAACCCCAAGCCCGGCAATGTTGGTTGGAACCACGACTGTGACCGGTGCCAGCGTGTCGCCGCCTTTGAGCGCGGCGATCTGCTCGCCCAACCGCTCAGTGGCGGCCGGCCCATACGGGGTGCAGATCACCTCGATGCCCACGGCCAAGACTCTAGAGACCCCCAGTGACTGTTCCTCAGGTCTGGTGCTTCAACGGGCGTCGATTTCCTGTCGGGGGTCGACCTCGACCACCCGAAATGGCGGTTGTCGGGTCTCGTGGCTGCGGGTAGGGTGCAAACCCCACGTGTGGGCGGTGTGTCGGTCCTCCTTTGAGATTTCTTGATGGGAGAGGCTGGGTATGCTTGTGGATGAAGCGAGGCGTTTGGCGTTGCTGAGCCGTTTGAGCGAGGTGCTGGGTGAGGAGGAGGCGAGAACGTTGATCGAGTGTCTGCCTCCTGTGCGCTGGGAACATCTCGCCACCAAAGACGATGTCAAGGCGAGCGAAGACCGGATTCGCACCGAGATGAACGGCAAATTCGCCCTGGTCGACGCAGAATTTGCCAGGGTTCACACCCGTATCGACGGACTAGAGCACAAGATGGACGCCGGATTCGAGAGCCTGCGAGGCGAGCTAGCAGAGAGCCGAGGCGAGTTTGCGCTTCAGATGGCCAAGCTGACCCGGACGATGGTGTTCATCATGTCGGGGTTCATGTTGACGATCTGGGGCACGATGCTTGGCATCGGGCTGACGTAGCTGCCCTTCGGGTGAGTAGCGGGCTCCATCCGCTGCCGGTCAGATGGCACCGGCGTACACGGCGTAGAGGGGGTCGCCGGGTGTGCCCGGGGGGATGCACTGCTTGATCACCGGCTCAGCCCATCCGTCGGCGGCTTCGAAATAGCGGCGGACGATTTCTAGGTGTCCCTCGTCGTCGGCGTAGAGCCAGCCTCGAATGGCTTTGGTGGGGAAGCACCGATTGGAGAATGTGACCACAAACAGGCCGCCGGGGCGCAGCACCCTGGCTACGTCTGTGAACACCTCCACTGGTCTGGTGAGGTAGTCAACCGAGACGCAGCAGGTGACGGCGTCGAAGGAGTCGTCGTCGAAGGGGAGTCGCGGGGCGTCGTTGAGGTCGTGAATGAGCCAATCGTGGGCCTGGGGGTTGGCAGCCAGTTCGACCTCGTTCATTCCCAGGGCCACCAGCCGGTCTGGGGGGTGGGTGAAGTGTGAGATCCACGACGACATCAGATCGAGTACATCTCCGGTGAGGCCCAACTTTCGGTACAGGGCACCGACGGCGGCGATGGCTTGGTCGTCTATGTGGGTGACCAGGCGGGGTGGTGAGTAGAAGAAGTGGTCGGGGCTGGGATCAGCCCGATCGAAGAAGCCCGGTGGGAACACGAGGTGCTGAGCGTAGACGCACAATGAGCGACAGGTGATGGAGGGGCTTAGCCTGGTCGGGTGAGCGAGTTGGATCGTGAGCTGCTGGCGTGGGTGAAGGAGTGCTGCGGCCAGGCGGTTGCTGATGCGGTTCGCATTCCGGGGGGCGCTTCCCGCCAGGCGTGGGTGGTGACGCTGGATGACGGGGGGCAGCGGTTCTTGCGGATGGATGCAGGAACCTCGGCGCTCTCCGCGGTGGGCTACGACCTGGCTCGAGAGGCTCGGGCCTATCAGTGGCTGACCGACAAGCCGGTGCGAGCGGCCGAATTCTGCGGTCTTAGCCCAGACGGGCGGGCGCTGCTGTTGGACTTTGTAGAGGGAGGGCCGGGTCCGCTGAACGAACCCGACCTAGCCAGGGATTTCATGGGGCAGGTCAATGCCCTCCATGCTCTTGAGCCGCCCGACGATCTGGCCCATGACGATCTAGGGGTGTGGACCCGGCTCTATCGGGAGCACTGCCCTGAGCCCGATCCGCTGATCGATCTGGGGTTGCGCCAACTGGCTGAGACCGCGCCCGAACCGACGGAGCGGGCGGTGCTGGTCCACGGTGATCTGGGGCCGGGCAATGTGTTGCACGACGGCCGTCGAGTAACCGGGATGTGTGATTGGGAGCTGGCCCATGTGGGCGATCCCATGGAGGATCTGGCCTGGATCACGGTGCGGGCCATGCTCACCCCGTTTGTAGACATCAACACTGCGTTCGAGTGGTACGACGGCCCGGTGGATGCCGAGCGGGTGCGCTACTGGCAGCTGGCCTGCCAGGTCCGCAACCTCATCGGCCTGGGGGTGACCGGGGCGGCCGGCGGGGACATGGGCATGGGCATGCTGTTTTCCACCCTCCACCGCCGGGTTACCGCGGAGCTCTTGTGCGAGATCGTCGGAGTGGTGCCGGAGCCCGTTGAGGTGCCCGAGCCGGCCGACACCGAGGCCAGCGCGGTCTACGAAGCCGTGCTCGACGACCTGCGCACGGTGATCGCACCTGCGTTAGAGGGGTACGCCGCGGCACGGGCCAAATCGGTGGCCCGGCTGGTGCGCTATCTGGACATGGTGGATCGCATCGGCCCGGTGCTCGCCGACCAAGACCGAGCTGACCGGGAGCGATTCGACATGGGTGACGACGGCGAGGCCGCCCACTATTGGGCTCGGGCCACCCAACGGGAAGAGGCGCTCATGCGCCCGGCCATGGGTCGACTCGCCGGAACCCGGTTGGCTCGGATCTAGTCGACGGCCTTTTCGGCTTGGGCGATCCGTTCGAGGGCGGGGGCATCGGATCGCAGCTTGCCGATCTTGTCGCGGTGGAGCACCTCGGCGGTGCCCTCAGGGCATTGGGCGACGAACGGGCACCAGCCGCACAGCGGGCCGGCAGAGGCTTCGAACTCTTGGGAGATGCAACTCTCCATGATGGCCAGCCAGGTGGTCCGCAGCTCGTCGACGGCCTCGGTGAGGTTCTCGTCGGTGACTTCCACCTCCACCGCCTTTTGGCCTAGGTAGAGAAGCTGTGCCTTGGCTGGTTTGCGGCCCTCCAGCTCAGTGAGCGCAGCCGCGTACAGCAGCATCTGGGTGGCGTAGTTGGTGGAGAACCGCTCGGAGGGGGCCTTGCCCGACTTGTAGTCGGTAACCACCAAACCGTCGTCGGTCTGATCAACCCGGTCGATGATGCCCCGGAACGGAACCCCGTTGATCTCCACCCTCACGTCCTGCTCGGTGGAGGCGACCGTCACCTCGCGGGGGTCTTCCAGATCCCACAGCCCCTCGATGGCCTTCCAGCCGTTCCACCGAAATTGCAGGCTGGCTTCATCGTCTAGATCCAGTCCCTGGTAATCCCGGCTGTTCTCCAACTTGGGCCACAGCTCGCGGGCCAATTCCTTGGCCCGGTCTACCGTGCGGCTCTCCACCGGCTCTTGCATCAGCTTCTCCAGCACCATGTGGGCAAAAGTGCCGGTGACCGCGGGCTCCCCAGGCGGGTCGGGCAGGCGGTCGACGTAGCGGAACTTCCAGCGCCGGGCGCACTCCCGATAAGACGACGCACTGGAGGGGGACAGGTGCTTGGGGACGTAGCGCTCCGGGATCTCCATGAGTTTGTCGCTGGCGGGCTCTGCGGCGGGTTCGGCCTGTTCGACGGGATCGGTCATGGTCATGTCTGTTTACCTGATTTCTCTCATGGCCGTCAGTAATCGAGGGCGTCGCGGTCAACCAGTTCGCTGTGGGCGATCAGGAAGTCCTTGCGGCGGCTCACATCCGATCCCATCAGGGTCTCGAACATCTCCTCGGCCTTCTTCACGTCGTCGAGGGTGAGCAGTCGCAGCGTGCGGGTTTCGGGGTCGAGGGCGCACTCGGCCAGCTCGTCGGTGTCCATCTCGCCCAGCCCCTTGAACCGGGACCACCGGATGTTCTCCGCCTTTCGATTGCCCTTGGCCAGCTCGGCGGTGATCTCGTCCCGTTCGGCATCGGACCACGCCCGGTAGGTCTGATCGCCCACTTTGGCGGTGTACAGCGGGGGTTGGGCGGCGTACACCCTTTTTTCTTTCAGCATCGGGCGCATGAAGCGGTGGATGAGGGTGAGCAGCAGGCAGCGGATGTGGCTGCCGTCCACATCGGCGTCGCACAGGATCACGATGCGGCCGTATCGGGCTTTGTCGATGTCGAAGTCGTCGCCCGAGCCCGCCCCCATGGCGGTGAACAGGGCTTGGGCCTCGGCGTTGTCCAGCACCTGCTTCACCGACGACTTGGCCGCGTTCACCACCTTGCCCCGCAAGGGCAGGATGGCCATGTTCTCCGCGTTGCGTCCCGCCTTGGCCGGGCCGGCGGCCGAGTCGCCCTCTACCAGAATGAGCTCGGATTCCGGGCCGTGGACCCGGCAGTCGGCCAGCTTGTCGGGCATCCCGGTGGAGCCTAGAGATGCGGCTCGCCGCTTGTTCTCCAGGGTCTGGCGGGCCGACACCCGGCTCAGCACTGCATCGGCGATCTTGGCTTGCAGGGCGGTCACGTGGCTCTTGGGGCCGGTTTGGAACCAGCTTTCCAACCCGTCTTTGAGCACGTTGTAGACGATGGACTGCACCGGAGGCGTGCCCAGCTCCTGCTTGGTCTGGCCCCGGAACTGCGGCTCGGGCAGGGTGACTTTGACCGCTGCCACCAAACCCTCCTGCACGTCTTCGCGCTGGGCTCGGTCGTTGCCCTGTTTGGCCAGGCGGGCCAGCTTCTTGGAGTCGGCCAGCAGGCTGTCGTTGACCGCCCGGGTCAAGGCCCGCTCAAAACCGGTCAGATGGGTGCCGCCGTGGGGGGTGGGAATGGTGTTGACAAAGGTGATCACCTTTGTGCCGTAGTCCTTCACCCAGCGCATGGCGATGTCCACCTGGCACTGCCGGGTGACCACGGTCATGGCCCCGTCCACCGGCACCTTCTCCTCGAACTCCTCTTCTCCCGGGATGGAGATCACCTCGGTCACGGCCTCGGAGGCCGACAGGTAGCCCACCAGGTCGGCCAGTCCCCCGTGGGAGATCAAATCGACCGGTTCGTTGTCGTGGCTCCGGCGCTTGTCCTCCAGCCTGATTCGCAGTCCGGGCACCAGGAAGCAGGCCTGCTGGGCCCGCTGGCGGATGGTTTCGAAGTCCACCGCGGCGTCGGGGTCGAACATGTCCCGATCGGGCCAGAACCGGATGCGGGTGCCGGTTTTGCGGGTGGAGCGGACCCGCCGCAACTTGCTGCCCTTGGCGAATTTGTCGCCGTCGAGCTGTCCCGCCTTCTGCTTCACGAACCAGAGCTGCCAGGTGGCGCCATCGCGGTCCACCTCGGCCCGGAGCCGGGTGGACAGGGCGTTGACCACCGAAGCGCCCACTCCGTGCAGCCCGCCGGAGGCGCCGTACACCCCGCCGCCGAACTTGCCGCCGGAGTGCAGCTCGGTGAGCACCACCTCAAGGGCCGACACCTTCTTGGTGGGATGGGGGTCGATCGGGATGCCCCGGCCGTTGTCGCTCACCTCCACCGAGTTGTCGGCGTGGAGGGTCACGTCGATGCGGGTGGCGAATCCGGCCCCGGCCTCGTCCACCCCGTTGTCAATCAGCTCCCACACCAGGTGCATGAGACCGTCGCTTCCAGTGCCCCCGATGTACATGCCGGGCCGCTTGCGGACGGCTTCCAACCCCTCGAGGGTGACGATGTCGGAGGCTTCGTAGCTGCCGTTGCCGTTTCCCCCATTGGGAGGGGTGAACAAGTCGGCCTTCTTGCCCCCGGCGCGGGTGGTCTTAGTCACCATCGGGGCATCCCCACGCTCAAGACCACCGCGTGGTCGGCGTCACCGTTCTCCAAGGGAAATGGCACCGGGGCCTTGGCCGGCTTGCCGTTGTCGTCCACTTCGGCCAGAAGATCGGCGGCCGGGGCGATCACGGCCATGGCCAGCGGCTCCCCCTCGCCCAACTGGGTGCCCACTCCGTCTCGCCCGGTGGCCGGGATGTCGGTTACCGGTGTGATGTCCACCGAGCCGTTTGCGCCCACCATGATCACGGCCTCGTCGCCAACCGCACCGGCGGCGGCGATGATCCGGTCGCCGTTCTTGAGCTTCATGCCCCTGACCCCCGATGCCCCCCGCCCCTGGACGGAGACTGATTCGATCGGGGCCCGCAGCGCCCGACCGTGGGCGCTCACCAACACCATCTCGGCGGTGTCCGGCGCACAGAAGGCGGCCTCCACTTTGTCGTTGGGCTTCAGCTTGATCACCTGCTTGGCCGCCCGGCCCTTGTCGGCGTCAGACAGATCCACACGCTTGACCGTGCCGCCTGCGGTGACCAGGGTCAGCGGATCACTGCCGGGCAGCACCAGCGTGAGCACCGCCTCGCTGCGAATGGTTCCGAACACCTCGGAAGCTCCCGCGCCCCGGCTGCGGCCCGACACCTCGGGAATGGCTGAAACCGACGAGGCGATCACCCGACCGGCCGAGGTCACCGCCAGCACGGTGTCGCCGAGGTCGGCCTCCACCGATGCGGTCAACAAGTCGTGGCGCCCGAACTGCGATCGCCGCCGCCCCCCGACCGACGCCCGGCCCACGACGCCGGTGGTGGACAGGGTGACCACGCACGGCCCCTCGGCATTGGGGGTCAGCTCCTCTACCGGAGTGGCCTCGTACACCGGGGCGTCTTGGTGGGCCACGATCTCAGTCCGGCGATCCTGCCCGAATTGCTCGACCAACTCGTCCAGCTCCTTCAGCACCACCGTGCGCTGGCGCTGATCGGAGCCCAGCAGCTTCTCCAACTCGTCGATCAGGGCGATCAGCTCGTCGCGCTCGTCGATGATCTTCTGCTTCTCCAGCGCAGTGAGCCGCCGCAGCTGCATGTCCAGGATGTGGGCGGCTTGGACCTCGGTCAGGTCCAGAGCGTCTTGCAATCGCTGTCGGGCCTCGGCGGCGTCGTCCGACCCCCGGATGATGGCCACCACCTCATCGATGTTGTCCAAGGCGGTGATCAGCCCCTCCAGGATGTGGTGGCGGTCTCGGGCGCGGCCCAGGCGGTACCGGGTGCGTCGCACCACCACGTTCAGGCGGTGGTCGATGTAGTGGCGGCACAGGTCGTAGAGGCCCACGGTGGTGGGCACCCCGTTCACCAGCACCACGTTGTTCACCGCGAAGGTCTCCTCCAGCGGGGTGAGCCGGAACAGGTCGTAGTACAGCTTCTCGGGCTCCACATGGGGTTCGCACTCGATGAGGATGCGCAGGCCGTGGTGGCGGTCGGAGAGGTTGCGGGCATCATGGATGCCGGGCAGCTTGCCGTCGACGATCAGGTCGTTGATGCGCTTCACCACCTTCTCGGGCCCGACCATGTAGGGGAGTTCGGTGACCTCGATGCCCTTGCGGCTGCGGGTGAGCTTCACCGGCGCCATCTTGGCCTGGAGGCGGATCGAGCCCCGCCCGTTCTCGCAGATCTGGCGCAGCCCGCCCTCCTCGGAGTCAATGGCCATCCCCCCGGAGGGGAAGTCGGGACCGGGCAGCGCCTTGAGCAACTGGTCGATGGTGGGCTTGGGCCGGCGTTTGGTCATCACCAGCCGAATGGCATCGGCCACCTCCCGCAGGTTGTGGGGGGCCATGTTGGTGGCCATGCCCACCGCGATACCGGTGGTGCCGTTCACCAGCAGGTTGGGCAGCCGGCCCGGCAGGCACTCGGGCTCGGTGCTGTCGCCGTCGTAGGTGGGCCGGTGGTCCACGGTGTCCTCGTCGATCTCGGCCAGCATCTCCATGGCGGCGTCAGCCAGGCGGCACTCGGTGTAGCGGGGAGCGGCCGGGGGGTCGTCGAGGGTGCCGAAGTTGCCGTGGGGGTCGATCAGGGCGATGGGCCGGGAGAACTCCTGGGCCAGCCGCACGAGGGCGTCGTATATGGCGGCATCGCCGTGAGGGTGGTACTTGCCCATGGTGTCGCCCACCACCCGGGCGCTCTTGCGATGGGGTCCGTCGGGTCGGATCCCCATGTTGAGCATGGAGTAGAGGATGCGGCGCTGTACCGGCTTCAGCCCGTCGCGGGCATCGGGGATGGCTCGGGAGGTGATGACCGACAGTGAGTAGGCCAGAAACGACTCCGACATCTCCTCGTCTACCGGGACAGGCACGATCTCGCGGGCAAAATCGACATCGGTGTCGGGGTTGTTTATTTCGGCGTCGAACAGGGTCTTTGATCGCTGGGGCATGATTGCCTTAACGGGTTTTCGTAGGGGGAAGTTGGAGTGGGCGAGGCCCAATTAGACGGTACCCGTCCTGGGTGACAGTTGAGCGGAAATCAGCAGCTTACAGTCAGATTTTCGGGACCCGAGCGCGGCTGAGCCGCACCGTTTGGCCGAAGGAGCGGAGAGCGGCCCGCAGCGCCCGCCAGCCGAGGATCGACACCACGCCGGTGGTGCGGTCGTGGTGGGGCACCGGCACCTCGGCCAGGCGGGCCCCGGATCGGGCCAGCATGCCCGACAGCACCACGTTGGGGGCGAAGGTGTCGTCGGGAATGGGGGCCAGCAGCGGGGCCAGGGCAGAAGAGCGCATCAGCCGGTAGGGGCAGTTCACATCGGCCAGGCGGCAGCCGAAGGCCGTCCGGGCGGTGAGACGGGCAGCCCGGGTGATGGCCCGCCGGCCCGCCGACTGGTTCCGGTTGGTGCGAATGCCGATCACCGCGTCCACGTCGTGGCGGAGCTCCCATAGCTCGCCAAACGAAGCCGCCGGCATCTCGTCGTCGGAGTCGGTCTGGAACACCCATTCGGCGGTCACCGCTCCCCGCCGGTAGCCCCGCAGAATGGTGGGCCCGTGGCCGCTGTTGGGCTTGGCATCCACCACCAAGCGAGGATGGCGCTCAGCCACCGCCCGCAGAACCTGCTCGCTGGCGTCGGTGGCCCCGTCCACGATGGCGACGAGCTCGTAGTTGATCCCCAGCTCGTCGAGAACCTCAAGCCAGCTCTCGGCCACCGAGCCGACGATCTCCTCCTCGTTGTACACCGGCATGACCGCGCACAGATCAAGCCGGCCGGCCGCCTCGGCGCCGACCGCTCCGGTATCGGTCACTCTTGGGTGCTCTGGGCCAGAAGCTGCGCTTCCTTCTCGGCGAGGATGGCGCCGCTCAGGTCGTAGCGGATGGCGGCGGTGTTGGGCTCGGGTCCGGCCCAACCGGGCAACAGACCCCGCTCGTGGCAGAAGAACTGAGCCTCCACGTTGGTGCCGTTCAGCTCCGCGGCTTCGGGATCAGTGGCCAGCCAGGCCACCACTGCGCCGATCACATCGGCGGGCTGGCCGGTGTCTTCAAAGCCGAACTGGGCCATGTCTTGGGCGATGCGCTCGGTGGAGATGTAGCCCGGCTGCACGTTGAAGGTGTTGATGCCCTGGGCGCCGTGCTCCGCGGCCAAGAACCCGGCCACCCGGTGAAAGGCACCCTTGCTGATGCCATAGCCCATGCCCCAGCCCCCGTCGCCCGCCGCCTCGGTGGGATCGGCGTAGCCCGAGGCCGAGGTGATATTCACCAGGGTGCCGCTACCCCGCTCGATCATCTGGGGCAAAAGCGCCTTGATGAGCACCAGCGGGGCCAGGCAGTTGGCCTTCAGGTGGTGATCGAGCAGCTCAATCGGGGTGTCGAGCAGGCGGTCCATGTGGCCGGGCCCGATATAGCGCCCGTTGTTCACCACCACGTCCACCCGTCCCCACCGCTCCAACACCGTGGACGCCGCGGCCTCCAAAGAGTCGAAGTCCAACAAGTCGGCTGCCACGATCAGCGCATCGCCCCCGGCCTCGGCCACCAGCGCGGCAGTGGCCGACAGGCTGCCGGGCAGCGGCGAGGTGTCCGACCGCTTCACCGTGGACGAGTGCTCCCGCTGCTCGCCGTCGGTCACCGTGCGAGCCGACACCGCCACATCAAAGCCCGCCCGGGCCAGATGCACCGAACAAGACTTCCCAATCCCCCGGCTAGCCCCGGTCACAAACGCCACTGGTCGATCAGACATGACGCAGGTCCACGTCGTGCCAGTCGCTTTTTAGCTCTTCGGGTGGGGCGGGGAAGGCGCCGCGGGCCCATTGGGGGCGGGCGGTGCGGGCGGTGATGAGCCAGCGGTCGTCGAAGCGGGCCACGTCGTCACAGTAGTGCAGGCCCAAGATGAGATCGCCCACGTCTGAGTCCTCGGGGCGCATGTGGTAGGCCACCGCCCAAGTCTCGATGTGGCCCTCGTCGGCGCCCTCTTCCAGGTCGATGTACTGGTTGCCCATGAAGTGCTGCGTGGCCTCGAACTTGTGCAGTTCCTCCTCGGTCCAGTCGAGATAGGGGTCGAGGGGACCGGAGATGACCGTTCCGCTGATCTGGCAGTCGGGGTGGAAACTCGACCGAACCAGATCGAAGTCGATGCGGTCGATTCCCCGGGCATACCGCTGGGGAACCTCCTTGATCAGCTCCCGATCCTTAAGCCATCGCACTGTGGATTCAACGTCCATCTCGCCTCCTTCGACCTGCTCCGGCACATCCGGCGTCGCGCTACGGTTGCCCCCATGAAAGAGCTGATCTATCACCGGCTGTTCTACCCGGCACTGGAGCGGTACGCCAACAGAGAGGCGATCGTCGACGGCGCCTACCGGGCCAGCTTCGCCACCCACGGCGAGCGGGTCACCCGGCTGGCCAACGCCATGGGCAGCGAGCTCGGTGTGAAGAAGGGCGACCGGGTGGCCATCATGGCCCTCAACAGCGCCTCTTACCTGGAGCTGTACCACGCCTGCTATCTGGGCGCCGGGGTGGTGAACCCGCTGAATCTGCGCTTGGCCGGCCCCGAGCTGGACTACATCGTGCGGGACTCGGGCACCGAGGTGGCCTTTGTCGACGGCTTCTTCGCCGAGGCATTCGTCAAGGCCATGGAGGCCGCGGGCGACAGCCCCATCCGCAAGGTTGTGCTCATCGGCCCCGGCGACGTGCCCCACGACGTGGCCTACGAGGATCTGGTGGCCGCCGGCGACGACACCGTTCCCCCCGAGCCCGAGGAAGAAGACCCGGTGGTGCTCATGTACACCGGCGGCACCACCGGCCTGCCCAAGGGGGTGCTGCTCCAGCAGCGGGCCGAGATGCTCAACGTGTACCACGTGGCCATCGGGCTAGGGGGCACGAGGGACGACGACGTGTTCTTGAGCCAGACGCCGCTGTTCCACGCCGCGTCCATGGCCAGCTTGCTGGTGATTCCGGCCGCCGGCTCCAAGATGGTGACCATTCCCGCCTTCGATCCCGCCGGGGTGATGAACCTCATCGAGGCCGAGGGCATCACCCAGACGGTGATGGTGCCCACCATGATCGGCCTGTGCATCCAGCACCCCGAGTACCGGCCCGAGCGGCTGGCATCGCTGCGAGAGCTGGTGTACGGCGCCTCGCCGATGCCCGAGGCCATCTTGAGCCATCTGCTGGAGCACTTGCCCGATGTGAACCTGCTCCAGGGCTACGGAATGACCGAGTGCTCGTCGGTGCTCACGCTTCTCTCGGCTGAAGACCATGTGGCCGGCAGCCCCCGGCTGCGTTCGGTGGGCCGCTCGGTGCTCGGCGTGAACCTCTGCATCCAAGACGAGGACGGCAACGTGCTGCCCACCGGCGAGATCGGAGAGGTGTGCGCCCGGGGCGGCAACTACATGCAGGAGTACTGGAACAAGCCCGAGGCCACCGCCGAGGCGTTCCGGGACGGCTGGTACCCCACCGGCGACGCCGGATACCTCGACGAGGAGGGCTACCTGTTCTTGGTGGACCGGGTGAAGGACATGATCGTGTCGGGCGGCGAGAACGTGTACTCCTCGGAGGTGGAGAGCGCCATCTCCACCCATCCCGGTGTGGCCCAAGTGGCGGTGATCGGCATTCCCGATCCCACCTGGGGCGAGGCCGTCCACGCCGTGGTGGTGCCCACTCCGGGCCACGAGCTGACCGAAGACGAGGTCTGCGAGCACGCCCGCCAGACCATCGCCGGGTACAAGGTGCCCAAGTCGGTGGAGTTCCGGGCGGAGCCGCTGCCCCTGTCGGGGGCCATGAAGGTGCTCAAGCGGGAGCTGCGGGCGCCGTACTGGGAAGGCCAGGACAAGGGCATCGGGTAGCCCCCAAATCAGTGGCCGGGGCCGCCACCAATCCGAGGGTGGCGCTAGGTAGGCTGCCCGTCATGCAGGTAGATATTCGTCATGCCCCAAGTTTTGCCGTCGCCCGGTGCACCCTCGGCGGTGGCGAGCAGGTCAAAGTGGAGGCCGGCGCCATGTCGGCCCATTCCTCGGGGATGTCGCTCGAGGCCAAGATGGAGGGCGGCGTGCTCAAGGGGCTCAAGCGCAGCGTGCTGGGCGGCGAGTCGCTGTTCGTGTCCACCTACACCGCTCCGGCAGAGGGCGGCTGGGTGGATGTGGCCGCCAAGCTGCCCGGCGACCTCCGGGTGATCGAGCTGGACGGCTCGCAGGCTTGGATCATCGAGCGGGGCAACTGGCTGGCCTCCGACGCCTCGGTGGTGATGGACACCAAGTGGGGCGGGTTCAAGTCGCTGGTCGGCGGCGAGGGCGGTTTCATGGCCCACGCCGAGGGCACCGGCAACGTGGTGGTGGCATCCTATGGGGCCATCGACGTGATCTCGCTGGCCCCGGGCGAGACGGTGGTGGTGGACACCAGCCACATGCTGGCCTTCCCCGACACCGTGAGCTACGAGCTGCGCCGAGCAGTGGAAGGCCGCTCGATCCAGTCGATGAAGTCGGGCGAGGGCTTCGTGTTCCACTTCACCGGTCCCGGCGACATCTTGACCCAGACCCGCAACCAGGCTCAGCTCATCGCCTGGATCAACACCGAGATCGGCTCTCGGGAGTAGTCCCGCAAAGCCCTCTGCTACCGCAGGCAGCAGTCGGCGGGGCAGGGAGCCGGCGGGGGAGCGAGCACCAGATCGGCGATCATCTCCACAAACGCGGGGTGGGTGCCGACGGTGGGAACCCTGGTAAAGCGCAGTCCCACCGCTTCGGCCCGCTGACGAGCCTCGATGTCGAGGTCGTAGATCACCTCCATGTGATCGGCCACAAAGCCGATCGGCGCCACGATCACCGCGTCGGCCCCTTCGGAGGCCAGCCGTTCGAGCTCGTCGCCGATGTCGGGCTCCAGCCACGGCACCTGGGGCGGGCCGCTGCGGCTCTGGTAAGCCAGGCACCACTCGCTGGCTCCGGTGCGGGTTGCCACTCGGCGGCAGGCCTCGTTGAGCTGGGCGACGTAGGGGGCGGTGGCGGCCATGGACTCGGGAATGCTGTGGGCGGTGAACACCACAGGTGCGGTCGGCTCGCCTTGGCGGGCCGCGGCGAGGCGGTCTGCCTTGGCCGACAGAAAACCCTCCTGGTCCCAAAATGGGGGCAGCTTGTGAATCACCGGTGCGTCGGGGCCGACCGCGGCTCGAGCTCGCTCGATGTCCTCGCTGTACTGGCGGCACCCGGAGTAGGAACCGAAGGCCGAGGTGACGAATCCCATCGCGCGGCTGATCCCGTCGTCGCGCATCTGGGCCACGGTGTCGGCCAGCATGGGCGACCAGTTCCGGTTGCCCCAATACACGGGAAGCGCCGCCCCCCGCCGGGCCAGCTCATCTGATAGGGCGGCGATCAGGTCGCGGTTGTGCTGGTTGATGGGGCTGACGCCACCGAACAGGTGGTAGTGCTCGGCCACTGCGGCCAAGCGCTTGTCGCTGATGCCCCGCCCCCGGGTCACGTTGCGCAGAAACGGCATCACATCGTCGGGTCCCTCCGGCCCGCCGAACGACACCACCAAGACCGCGTCGATCTCTCGGGCCCCACCGGGTGGGCCGGCGTCGTTTAAGGGGCCAGGGTCGTTTGAAAGGATCGTGGGCATAGTCGGTAGATTGAAGGCAGCCGAAAGGGGTTTTGCCGCCCCGCAGGGCAGTGCGGTAAACCCGTTTCGAGGGTAGCCGAACTTGGGAGAGGGTTTGCGGGCTAGAGAACGCAGTCGTTTAGCGGTGCTTCTTGTTGCACTGGCTGCCACCATGGCGGCCACTGGCGGCGTGGCATTCGGCCAAAGCGACAGCGGCGGCGAACGGCCCCAGCCGGTGACGGTTCAGGCGGCCATGCCGCCATGGCGCGATCTGGAGCGAGCCCAGCAAGACCTGGAGGCGGCCATCAGCGCACGCGACACCTTGCAGGCCGCCGTAAGCCGTACGATCGACGAACTGCGTCTCGAACTAGGCCGACTGGAGAAACTCGACGACGTGGACACCGGCCGGGAACTGCTCACCGAAGAGGCGGAGAAGCTGGTGGTACAGGAGTACATGGCGGGGGGCGACGTAGAGGACTTGGTGTTCGTTCTGGGCGTTTCCGAGGCCACCGATGCACTGTGGCGGATCGCCCTGCTGTCGGAAGTGTCCGAAATGGTGGACGAGGCCATCGACGCCAAAGAGAACGTGCCGGGAGAGCGGGAGCGAACCGAGGCCCGCGCCCGGCGCCTCGACGGCGCCATCCCGTATCTCAACAACCGCATCACCGAAGCGACGCGGTCGATACAAGAGGCCGAATGGGTGGTGTACATCGCGGAGATCAACGACATGGCCGAGCGCGAGCGGGTCGAAAACGGGTTCATCGAGCCCACCGAACAGCACTGGTACAACCTCCGCTTCTGCGAGTCCACCGACAACTACCGGGCCGAAAGCGCCAACGGCCTGTTCTACGGGGCCTATCAGTTCGAGCCCCGGACGTGGCGAACGGTGGGCGGCGTGGGGAATCCGGCCCACGCGCCCCCCGAGGAGCAGGATGCCCGAGCCCGTCTGCTCTACGCCCGCAGAGGCGACCAGCCGTGGCCTCGGGACTTCTGCGGTCGGTGGCTCCCCCGCAACTAGGTTCGTTGGCCGATGAAGCTGTGGGTGGCGCTGCTGCTGGCCGACTGCGTGCTCGTGGGCGTCGGCCTCACTTATCTGACGGCGCTGAAGCTCCGCATCGAGGAGCGGGTGGCCTACGGCGCGGTAATCGGGTTCATGGCAGTCACTCTGGTGGGCTACGCCGCGGGCTGGGCGGCCGGTGGCCTGAGCGGCGGGGTGGTGGCCGGAGCAGCGCTGGTGGCCACGGCCATCTCGGGGGCCGGCTGGTGGACGGGCGTCAAACAGATCGGCATCGAGTGCCGGGACTTCCGCCGCCGCCTGATGCGGCCCATCTCCCGCCCTGAGAATCCGGCCCCGCTGTTGATTCTGAGCGCCCCGGCCTGGGCGCTCACCGTGTGGATCTTGAGTCGGGCCTATGTGCCCGACGGCTCGGGGGGCGTGCTGGCCGGCCACCTCTCCTCGTGGACCGACTGGCAGGCCCACCTCACCTACGCCTCGTCGTTCGCCCACGCCGAGAACTTCCCCCCCGAGCTGCCCACTGCATTCGGGGTGGATCGGCTGCCCTACCACTTCGGCATCGACTTCTTCGCCGCCATGCTCGACCGGGCCGGGTTGAGCGCCTTCGGCGGCCTGGAGGTTTCGTCGGGATATCTGGCCTTCGCCTTCGTGCCGGTGCTGTATCTGGCGGGGGTGAGGCTGTTCGCCAGCCGGGCCGTGGGAGCGCTCGCCGTGCTGGTGTTCACCCTGTTCGGGGGGCTGGGATGGCTCCGGTTCTTCGGCGATGTGGCCGACCAAGGCTGGGGCGCGGTCTGGAACCTGCCCACCGACTACACCCGTCACCACGCGGGCAACATCCTGATGGAGAACGCGGTCACCGGGAACCTCTTCCCCCAGCGCCCGACCCTGGCCGGATTTTCGCTGCTTCTGATCGCCGTGGTGCTCATGCGAGAGGCCCACAAGACGGGCTCGCGTCGGCTGTTCGCCCTTGCCGGTGTGATGGTGGGCCTGATGCCCATATTCCACGTGTACTCCTTTGGGGTGGCGCTGGGGTTGGGCTTGATCTGGGCGGTGCTGGACCGCCAATGGCAATGGCTGCTGTTCGCCATTCCGGCGGTGGCGTTCTCGGTGCCCGCGGCGTTGTGGATCGAGCCGCTGAACACCGAGATTGTGTGGGAGACCTGGGTGGACGGCCCCTGGATGCAGCCCCCCGGCTACTCGGCCGAGCAAGACAATCTGCTCACCTTCTGGTGGCGCAACGCCGGGGTGTTCTTGGTGTTGATGCTGGCGGCCCAGCTTTGGAAGAACACGCTGCCCAAGGTGCTGCTGTGGGGGTCGATTCCAGTGTGGCTGTGGCTCATCGTGCCCAACTTCGTGCGGGTGGCGCCGTCGCACCCGTGGAACAACACCCACTGGTTCGTTCCGGTGATCCTGCTGGGGTCGCTGCTGGTGGCTGCGGTGCTGGTGAGGCTGGCCTCAATCGGCTGGCTCGGGGTGGTAGCGGCCGCGGTGCTGTTCTTCACCCTCACGTTTGCCGGCGCGCTGGACATCTGGAAGGCGGTGGACCCCGAGGTGAACGTGTGGCCCCACCCCATTGCCTCGGGCGACGGGGTGGCCGCGGGGGAGTGGGCCCGAGACGAGACGCCGCCCGACAGCGTGTTCCTGATCGGCTTCGAGCACACTCATCCGGTGCCCGCGCTCAGCGGCCGCCAGACGGTGGTGGGCTTCGCCGGCTGGATCAACGACCTCGGGGTCACCGACTGGTACACCCGCCATCAGCAGGCCCGTACCATGTTGGGCGGTCTTGAGGGAACTGAGGAGCTGTTGAACACCTACGGAGTGGACTATGTGGTGGTGGGGCCCATCGAGCGCCGGGCCGGGGTGAGCGAGGTGTTCTGGGCGGCTCGGGGCGAGCTGGCGTTCTCCCAGGGCGAGTATGCGATCTACGAGGTCCGCTGAGCGGTGCGAGCCATAGTCCGCGAGCGTGCAGTGGCGCTGGAGAGCTGGCGCCCGATGGAGTTCTGGCGCCGCCGCCCTGAGACGGCGCTGGCCCTTGTTGTCGGTGCCATGGCGGTGGCCGGGCTGGTGCTGCGGCTGGTTGAGCTGGCCGAGCGGCCCCTCCACCACGACGAGAGCATCGATGCCTGGTACTCGTGGAAGTTCCTCAACAACAGCTATGAGGGGTACGACCCGGTGTACCACGGGCCGCTGCGGTTCTATCTGACTGCCGGGCTCTTCTGGGTGTTCGGGGAATCGCACACCACCGCCCGCATGGTGGCGGTTCTGGCCGGGGTGGGGATGATCGTTTTGCCGTGGTTCTTGCGCCGATCGCTCGGCCCGGTGGTGACCCTGGTCGCCTGTGCGGTGCTGGCCTTCAGCCCCATCGCCCTGTACATGACCCGGCTGGGCCGAGAAGACTCCCTCACCGCGTTCATCACCCTGGCGATGATGGTGGTGATCGTGCGGTTCCTGGATCGGCCCCGGCTGCTGCTGCCCTCGCTGTTCGGGTTCTTGCTGGCCGCGGGCTTCGCGGTCAAAGAGACCACCTTCATCGTGGTGTTCATCTTCGGCGGCTTCTTCTTGGCCCTGCTGGCCGAGCAGGCGGCCCGGCAGGCACGAGCCGGAAACCCTGAGCCGCCCCCGAGCAACTTCGCCGGAGACCTCGAGGGGCAGCGCCGCGGACTCGCCGGGTGGGGGTGGATGCTGCCCGCCGGGCTGGTACCCATGGGCGTCGCCTTCGGGTTCAGCGGCTACTACGACGTGGAGGTGTTCCTCACCCTGGGCATCTACGGGGTGCTCATGGTGATGGTTGTGCTCCTGCTGGCCAGCCCCCAGTCGATATGGGAGCTCCCGGTGGTGCGAGCCGTTAGGCGCGTGCCCGGTTGGGGGTGGGTGCTGGTCGCCGCGGTGTTCCTGTTGTTCTTCGCCCTGTGGTTCACGGAGTTCTTCCGAGAGCCCGATGGGTTCGCCGACGGCTTCACCGAGGGCATCACCTATTGGCGGGGCGAACAGGACACCAACCGGGGCAGCGAGCCGTGGCACTACTACCTGTACACCATCCCGCTCTACGAGTACTTGGTGTGCATCCTGGCGGTGGTCGGCACGGTCCACGTGTTCCGCAATCCCTCCTTTGTGGGCAAGTTCATGGTGTGGACCGCGGTGGCCAGCTGGTTCTCATACTCCTGGGCCAGCGAGCGGTTTCCCTGGCTGGCGCTTCACATCGTGGTGCCCATGGCCGTTCTGGCCGGCTACGGCGTGGCGGTGCTGTGGCGGGCTCGGAGGAAGTTGTGGATGCTGCCGGTGTGGGCAGTGGTGGCCGGACTGGTGGCCACCACGCTGTTCTTCGGGTGGAGAACCAACTATGTGAACCAGCGCGACCCGCGGGAGCTGTTGACCCAGGTCCACACTACCCACGACTACGTGGACACCGTGCACCGCATCGAAGCGCTCAACGCGTACAGCCGGTCGATTGGCGAGGGGCCGGTGACGGTGGCGGTGGACACCGCAATCTCAGTGCCCAACCTGTGGTACCTCCGGGATTACGAGGGGCTCCAATGGACCGACAGCGCATCGGCGCAGCACGCCTCCGCCGATTTCGTGCTCGCCCTGGCCGAGAGCAACATCGCCGCCTCAGCTCCCGATCTGGCCAACCACCGCACCACCCGCATGCCGCTTCGCGACTGGTGGGCGCCCCAGTTCGAGTCGTACCACGACGGCTGGTTCTCGGGCTGGGCCCAGTGGATGGTGGATCGAGAAGTGTGGAACCCCGCCACGCTGGGCAGCACCGACTTCGACTTGTCGGTAAGTCCCCGAGCGCTTGATCTTGAAGCCCGGATGGCCGCAGCCGGGCGATAGGCGGCTACGAGACGTAGGCCAGGGCCAGCACTACCCGCTCGCCCAGATCGCGGTCGCCGGTCAAGGTCACCAGTCCGGCGGCTAACGCGCCGGCGGGGTCGGTGCGTCCGCAGCACAGGGCGTTGTAGGTGTCAACATCGGTGTGCACGGTTGCGGTGGGGTTGTCGGCCGGTGCTGACGGCTTGGCTCGGCCGTCGGTCACCGCCACGCCCCGGGGGCCGTCGTCGTCGCCGTCGATGGCGAGCACCACCGTGCTGCCCTCGGGGGCGCCCGCCTTCTTGCCCACCACATAGCCCATGTTGCGGGCGTGCCAGTCGAGGCAGTGCTGCACCACCGGGCCGCTCAGGTGGCCGGGGATGCCCAGCGCCCGGCGCATGTCCTGCTCGTGGGCCCAGCAGTCGAACACCCGGATGTGCATGAACGTGCGGTACGGGGCGTCGCCGATGGGGGTGAAGCCCACCTCGTCCCACTTCTCGGCGGGCATGGTGCGCAGCATCTCCAGGCGGCGGGCGCAGATGTCGCTCATCTCGGCCAGCACCTCGGCGCCGGGCCGGGACCGGCGGGGGGCGATCTGGCCCTCGTTGAAGGCGGCGATGCCCTCGAGCCCGCCCTCGGTGGCGGGGGGTTCGGGGGCCTCTCCGGCCAGCATCCGCTCGAGGCCGATGATGTGGCTCACCTGATCGCGCACCGACCAGCCGGGGCACTCGGTGGGCGTGTCCCACTGTTCATCGCTCAGGTTGGCGCCGAGCTGGGCGATGGAATCCCACACCGCTTCGAGCAGTTCGACAACTGGATCGCTCATGCTTGCTTTCCTCCCTGTTCCAACCTGTCGCCCATCAAGACAATCCGACGGTGAACGACTGGGTATCGGGGTCGAGCATCTCCCGCACCGACGTGGCCACCGGCCCCCGGATCACCCTACGGGTGCCGGCGAAGGCCTTGATCGAGAGATTCTCGGCCAATCCGGCGGCTTCGCTCATGGCCGCATGCTCCACTTCGTCTTCGGGCACCACCCAGTCCAAATAGCCGACATCAACCGCTTCGGCCGGGGAGTAGAGCCGGGCCAACTGCACCGACGAATGGACGTGGCGAGGAGACAGCCGGTCGCGGGCCAGCGTCACCACCGAGTTGGGCAGCACCATGCCGATGGCGGTCTCGTTGAGCCCGATCTTGGTGGGCGTGTCGGCGCCGATGCGCACATCGCAGCACATGAGCCAGATGGCCCCGGCGGCAAAGGCGTGCCCGGTGCAGGCCGCCACCACGGGGATGGGGAACTCGTAGAGCCGTACGAACAAGTCCATGCCCGCCCGGAACAGGTTGCTGGCCGCTTCGGGACCCGACTGCATCACCTTGAGATCGAATCCGGCGGTGAACTTGCCCGGTCGGCCCATCAGCACCACCGCTTTGGCTTCGCTTTCGGCCCGGTCGAGCGACTCTT
Organism: Acidimicrobiia bacterium; assembly: GCA_022826705.1. Lineage (GTDB taxonomy): Bacteria > Actinomycetota > Acidimicrobiia > Acidimicrobiales > Bin134 > Poriferisocius. Next base: position 92,118 of record JAJDUJ010000025.1, read on the forward strand.
GCAGGGCGGCGATCACCTCGTGGGAAAGCACATTCACTTTGCCGTCGTCCACCCGGACGAGGGCGACATCGCCGGTCAGCTCATAGCTGACCGATGGACTGCTTGTGGCTGACATGGGCGATGAGAATATCGCAGTAGCCGCTTGTACCATCATCGACTGTGCCGACAGCCATCTCCGCCCGGGGGCTGCGCCGAACCTACGGCGAGGTGGTGGCGGTTGACTCGCTCGACCTTGAAGTAGCCGCGGGGGAGATCTACGGATTTCTGGGGCCCAATGGCGCGGGCAAGTCCACCGCGGTGCGGATGCTGTGTACGTTGGCGTCGATGACCGCGGGAGCGGCCTCGGTGGCGGGCCATGACGTGGCCACCGAGGGCGACAAGGTGCGCCTCAGCATCGGGGTGGCCCTCCAGGATGCCGCCCTCGACGGCAAGCTCACCGGGCGGGAGACGCTGACCCTGCAAGGCCGCTACTACGGCTTGGAGAAGGGATCGATCGCCACCCGCATCCGGGAGCTGGCCCCCTTGCTGGAGATGGAGGCCATCGACCGGCGGGTGTCCACCTACTCGGGAGGAATGAAGCGCCGCTTGGACCTGGCTGCGGCGCTGATGCACAACCCCGAAGTGCTGTTCTTGGACGAGCCCACCACCGGACTCGACCCCATCAGCCGGGCGGTGGTGTGGGAGCAGATCCGGCGCCTGAACCGTGATCTGGGTATGACCATCTTCCTCACCACCCAGTATCTGGAGGAGGCCGATGCGCTCACCCACCGGGTGGGCATCTTGGACTACGGCCGCCTGGTGGCCGAGGGCGCGCCCGACGAGCTCAAGCGCACCGTGGGCTCCGACGTGGTGGTGGCCCGGGTAGCGGGCGACCCCGAGGTGGCGGCGCAGGCCATCGGCGGGGTGCCGGGGATCAGCCACATCGAGATCTACGGCAACGAGGTGAGCGCGGCCACCGGCGACGGCGCCTCGGTGATCAGCCCGGTGGCCGTGGCGCTGTCGGCGGCCGGGGTGGAGGTGTCCGACTTGTCGATCCATCCCACCACCCTCGACGACGTGTTCTTGGAGCTCACCGGCGCCCGGATCGAGGTGGAGGAATGAGCGAGGCTGTTCTTGCCAGCCCGCCTGCGAGCGAGGTGATCAGAGCCCGGCCGTTGGGGTTCTTCGGCGACATGGCCTCGGTGTCCAGCCGGGCGCTGCGGCTGTTGCCCCGCGACTTGGAAGCCATCATCCCCGCCATGCTGATCCCGCTGTTCTTCCTGGTGGTCACCATCGGCGCCATCCAGAACCTGGCTGGCGACATGGTCTCAAACATCGACTACAAGGCCTTCCAGCTGCCGGTGGGCATCATGACCGCGGTAACCGGAATGTCCCGGGCCAACTCGCTGGTGATTGACATCGCCGACGGCTACTTCGACCGGCTGCTGATGACCCCGGTCAACCGCTACGCCCTGCTGCTGGGGCTGATGGTGGCCGACTTCACCCTGTTCGTGGTCATGTCGGTGCCGGTGATCGCGGTGGGCTTCGCCATCGGCGTGAGCTTCGGTGCGACCGGGGTGCTGGGCCTCCTGGTGTTTGTTCTGTTCGGCGCACTGTGGGGTCTGGCCTTCACCGGCTTTCCTTACGCCATCGCGCTGCGCACCGGGAATCCCGCCGCGGTCAACTCCAGCTTCCTTTTGTTCTTCCCCTTCATGTTCTTGACCACCGCCTGGGTGAGCCGCGATGTGATGACCGACTGGCTGGCCGCCATTACCTGGTTCAACCCCATGACCTACGCGCTGGAGGGCATGCGCTCGCTGTTCTCGGGGTGGGACGGCTGGGCGCTGGGCCGGGCGCTGCTGGCCATCGGCGTCATAGGACTCTTGGCCCAGTCACTGGCCTTCCGGGCGCTGCTGGGCCGCATCCGCCGGGGCTGATTTCTCGCTTGATTCAGCGGCTCAGGCCATGGTGGGCGGGGTGAGGCTCGGGTAGGCTGGTGACCGTGAGCGAAACTGTGGAAGCCCAACTGTTCGAGGTCACCGAAGCAGCCATTGAGAAGGTGCTCGAAATCCGGTCGAACGAGGACGACCCCGAAGCCCTCGGCCTGCGCATCGAGATCACCGGCACCAGCGGCGCTGATTACACCTACGACCTGGCGTTCGAGGAGGTGGCCGACTGCACCGAGGGCCACCGCCACTTCACTTCCGATGGCCTCACCGTGATGATCCCCGAGGAGTCGGTGGAGAACCTGACCGGCGCCACCCTGGATCTGCCCAACAACCCCATGCAGGGCGGGCTGGTGATCCGCAATCCCAACAAGCCCGACCTGTTGGCCGGTGCCGACCTGGAGCTCTCCGGCACAATCCCCGAGCAGCTCCAGCAGCTGCTAGACCAGCACATCAATCCCTCGCTGGCCTCCCACGGCGGGTTCGCCAACCTGCTGGGAGTGGAGGGGCACACCGCCTACATCACCATGGGCGGCGGCTGCCAGGGATGCGCCATGAGTGCGGCCACCTTGCGAGAGGGGATCACGGTGATGATCACTGAGGCAATCCCTGAGATCACCGAAGTGGTGGACGCCACCGATCACGAAGCCGGCGACAACCCCTATTTCGCCCGGGCCTGAGCCCTCCTTCGTCAATCGCCGCAATGGCGGCATAGGTGTTGTCATCGCGGCCTGGCAGAATGGCCCCATGTTTGATCTGCTGATTCGCGGGGGCACTGTTGTCGACGGGACTGGGGCCGTGTCGGCTGTGGCCGATGTGGCCGTTTCGGATGGACGGGTGGCCGCTGTCGAGAGCCGAATCGACGCTGATGCCGTTGAGGTGATCGACGCCGCAGGCCGCTATGTGACCCCCGGGTTCGTGGACGTCCACACCCACTACGACGGGCAGGCAACCTGGGATCCGATCATGGCCCCCTCGGCGTGGCACGGGGTGACCACGGTGGTGATGGGCAACTGCGGGGTGGGGTTCGCCCCCGCCGACCCCACCCGCCACGACTGGCTGATCGAGCTGATGGAGGGCGTGGAGGACATCCCCGGCGCAGCCCTCCATGAGGGGATCACCTGGCGGTGGGAGACCTTTCCCGAGTACCTCGACGAACTGGAGCGGATGGGCCGCACCATCGACGTGGCCGCCCAAGTGCCCCACGGAGCGGTGCGGGCCTATGTGATGGGCGACCGGGGGGCCACCACCGAGTCGGCCACCGCCGCGGAGCTGGCCGAGATGGCCCGCATCGTGGGCGAGGGGACGCAGGCCGGCGCGGTGGCGTTCTCCACCAACCGGCTGCCCATGCACACCTCCCTGTCGGGGGTGCCGGTGCCGGGAACCTTTGCCGACCACGAGGAGCTGGGCGCCATCATGAGCGCGCTCGAAGGCCAGTCTCTGGTGGAGGTCGTGCCGGCTGGCTCGATGGGCGAGGATCCCGACGCCTCCATCCGCGAGGTGGAACTCTACCGGCGCCTCAGCCTGGAGACTGGTCGGGCCATCACCTTCACCATGGTCCAAGTACACGTCAATCCCGGCCAATGGCGCGAGCAGATGGACATCGTGGAGCGGGCCAACGCCGAGGGGGCCAAGCTGGTGCCCCAGGTGCAAGGCCGCCCCGGCGGGCTGCTGGCCGGCTGGGACCAGTTCAACCCGTTTGCCAAGCGGTCTGCCTATCAACCGCTCGACCGGCTGCCGCTAGAGGAGCGGCTCGTCGAGCTTCGCCGCCCCGAAGTTCGGGCCGCCATATTGGCCGAGGACATCCCGGGCGATCCGGCCATGGGCATCCTGCGCCACTCCCTGCACGCCACATTCCCGTTCGACGGCGGGCCGGTGTTCGAGCCCGACCCGGCGGAGTCGGTGGCCGCCATGGCCGAGAGTACCGGAGCCGATGTGTTCGGGCTGGTCTACGACCTGATGTGCGAGCGGGGGATGCTCCAAGTGTTCTTCACCGGCTATCGCCACGGCGATCTAGAGGATCTGCGCGAGATGATGGTGCACCCCATGACCGTGGTCGGTTTGGCCGACGGCGGGGCCCATTGCAGCGTGATCTCCGACGCCAGCCTGCCCACTTACATGCTCCAGCACTGGGTGCGCGACCGGCAGCGAGGGCCGAAGCTCTCCATCGCCGAGACGGTGAAGATGCTCACCTCCGAACCAGCTGAGCTATACGGCTTCGACGACCGGGGGGTGTTGGCCACCGGCAAACGGGCCGACATCAACGTGATCGACCTCGACGCCATGAGCCTGCATCTGCCCGAGGTAGTGGGCGATCTGCCCACCGGGGCCCGCCGCCTGCTGCAATCGGCCGACGGCTACGACGCCACCGTCTGCGCCGGCCAGGTGACCTTCCGAAACGGCCAGCCCACCGGCAACCGTCCTGGCACTCTCATCCGCAGCTAGCGGACCGCATCCACTGCGCTAGGTCGGGGGATGCCATGAGAGGACCGGAGTGCCTGGGCCGAAGCGCTCTGGTCGAAGTGGGGCAGCCGGCACCGGAGGAGTGGAGCGATTGCCGTCGGCTCACGGTTCAGACCGGCGCATTCAATCCTGAGGTGGGCCGGGAGCTGAGGCGGGCCTGGGTGGAGCGCACTCCGCTGGTGGTCGAACTGGACGGCGAGCTGCCACCGCCCGAGCCGGTGATGCACGCCCAGTGGTGGGAGCTCAAGCCGGGTCTGACCATGCCCGCCGAGGTGCTCCGCCATCTGCTGACGGCCAATGCGGTGGATTGGCGCGACCCTGAACAACCCCGGTTTGAGCCGCAAGAGCGGGCCCTGTCTTTAGGAGCCCGTCCCGCGGAAGCTGGCGAGCCAGGAGATGTGGTGACCGATGCCGGCCCGGTGTGGTGCGATGGGGGGCCGTTCGACGTGTTCACCAGCGAGGTGCTGGGCGGCAGACACGCTACCGGTGGGGTAGCTGGCGAGGAGCTTGGTGCCGGGTTGGTCTCCGCGGTGAACCTGGCAGTGGGCAGCCTGAAAGCGCTCAGCCCGGCCGTACCCCGGGCCGATCTTGCCGATGACCAGCGTGCCGCGGTCGGCCACCTGGGAGGAGCGGCCAACATTGTGGCGCCAGCCGGGTCGGGCAAGACTCGGGTGCTCACCGAGCGAGCCCGGTACTTGGTGCGCGACCTCGGGGTAGACCCAAGAGCCGTCTGCTTGGTGGCGTTCAACGTGCGGGCCCGGGCCGAGATGCAGGAGCGCACCGCCGATCTACCGGGCTTGGAGGTACGCACGCTGAACAGCCTGGCGCTGGCCATCTGCAACGGCACCGGGCCGTTTGCCCGACCCCGAGACCACGGTCGGGTGGAGGTGGTGGACGAGAGGCAAGTGCGGGATCTGCTCGGCGAGATGGTGCCCCGCAAACGGCGGGCCATGACCGATCAGCTCGCCCCCTGGATTGAGGCGCTGGGCGCGTCCCGCCTGGGTTTGCGCGATCCCGCCGAGGTGGAGCGCGATTTCCATCCCGATGTTCCCGACTTCTCCGAAACCGCCCCCCGCTATGTGAGCCTGCTCGACGCCGAGGGGCTGGTGGACTTCGACCAGCAGATCATGCGGGCTATCGACATCTTGCTGAGCGACCCCGCCGCCCGGGCCGCGGCCCGGCGCACCTGCGGCATTCTGCTGGTGGACGAATTCCAAGACCTCACCCCCGCGCACCTCCTGTTGGTACGGCTGCTGGCCGGGCCGAGGGCCGATGTGTTCGGCGTGGGCGACGACGACCAGACCATCTACGGCTACTCCGGTGCCTCCCCGGAGTGGCTCATCGACTACCACAAGCATTTCCCCGGTGCTGAGCGCCACGAGCTGCACGTCAACTACCGCTGCCCTCCCGAGGTGGTTGACGCGGCCTCGAACCTCCTGTCCCACAACCGCCGCCGCATCGACAAACAGATCACTGTGGCGCCGAGCGAGGATCGACAAGACGAAGGCGACTCCGGTTCGGCCATCACTGTCGAGACGGTAGACGACGGAGCGCCGGTGCTGCGTCGGACGATCGAGTCGCTCCTCGATGGCGGTGCCGGACCCCAGGATGTTGCCGTGTTGACCAGGGTCAACAGCACGCTGCTGGTGCCCCAGGTCGTTCTGGGCGACATGGGGGTGCCGTCCAATCAGCCGGTGGGCCGCCTGTTCTTGGAGCGCACCGGGGTGGCCGCCGCCCTGGCCTGGCTCGACATCGCCACCGCCCCCGAGCGCGACCTGCCGGCCCGGGCGCTTTCGGACGCAGCCCGCCGTCCGCCCCGGGGCATCTCCCCCCGAGTCATCGAGTGGATCGCCGAGCAGCAGAGCACCTCGCAGATCAAGGCTCTGGCCGGCCGCATCAAAGACGAGCGGTCGTCCAAGAAGGTGGGCGAGTTCGCCGACGACGTCGAGATGCTGCGGTCAAGATTCAAGAAGGCAGGCGGAGAAGTCACCACCCGATCACTGTTGGAGACGGTGCGAGACGAGATGGGCCTCGGCGGCAGCCTGGACACCCGATTGGACGCATCTCGCCGCTCCGTCGACCGGTCGGCTCACGGCGACGATCTGCGGGCCCTCATCTCGGTGGCCCACCTGCATCCCGACCCGACCGACTTTCGGAGATGGCTGTTAGACCGGCTCGCGGACGGGTTCGAGGGGGAGGGCAGCGGACGCGGTGTTCACTTGGCCACTGTGCACCGGGTGAAGGGTCGGGAATGGCCCTATGTGATCGTCTACGAGGCGTCGAAGGGGCTGATGCCCCACCGCTTGGCCGGCGACCTCGAAGAGGAAAGGCGGGTGTTCCACGTGGCCATCACCCGATGCTCAGAATCGGTCACCCTCATCTGCGGCGACCCGCCTACCGACTTCCAACACGAGCTGGCCTCTCGGTATAGGCCTCCTCCCCAACCCGACCCCGCAACCACTTCCGGTTTGCTGACACCGCCAGTGGTGGTGGCAACGGCCTCATCGCCGAGGGCAAACACCGCAGCCAAGCCGACGAAGCGCCCCAAGGCCCAGCCTCCCGCCGACCCGGTGGGCGCGGCGGCGTTCGAGACGCTGAAAGCCTGGCGGCTGGAGCGCAGCCGAGCCGACAACGTCCCCGCCTACGTCGTGTTCAGCAACGCCACCCTCATCGAGCTGGCCACCCATCGCCCCACCACCGATGCGGGACTGCGGGCCATTAGCGGCATCGGCCCCGCCAAGTTGACCGCCTACGGCGAGGCGGTCAAAGAAATTCTCGGCCAGTTCGCTACGCCTTGACGGCCAGCGCCTCGCGGGCCGTCTCCGCGATGCCGGCGGCGTCGAGGCCGCAATCGGCCAGGATCTGGTCGGGCTTGCCGTGGGGGATGTACTCGTTGGGCACGCCCAGCACCCGGATAGCGGGCACGGCACCCTCGCGGCCCGAGTGGGCCAGTTGGTGGGCCACGGAACTGCCCGCCCCGCCCTCTCGCCAACCGTCCTCAATAGTCACAACCGCCCGATGGCGGGCGGCGTCGGCCAACATGTCCTCGTCCAGAGGCTTGACGCTGCGCACGTCCCACACGGTGGTCGACACGCCGTCGGCCTCCAGCAGTTCGGCAGCTTCTTCTGCCGGGGCCAGCATCTTGCCCACCGATAGCAGGCACACGTCGGCGCCCTCTTTCACCTTACGACCCGTGAGGCCGAACCCCACTTGATCTTCGGGCACCGACGGGGCCGCGGTTTTGGCCCACCGTATGGCCACCGGTCCGGTGGTGATCTCCAAGGCGTCGTGCAGCATCTGCTGAAGCTCTTGGTAAGACGAGGGGGCAAGCACAGTCATGCCGGGAATCTTGGTGAGCAGCACCATGTCGAGCACCCCGTGGTGCGACGCTCCGTCGTCGCCGGTGATGCCGGCCCGGTCCAAGCAGAACACCACCGGCTGGTTGTGCAGGCCCACATCGAGGTTCACCTGATCGATGGCCCGGGTCAAAAATGTGGAGTAGATGGCCACCACCGGGCGGAGCCCGCCCATGGCCATGCCGGCGGCGGCGGTCACGGCATGCTGCTCGGCGATGCCCACGTCGAAGCACCGCTCCGGGAACCGCTCGGCGAACGGCAACAGCCCGGTGGAGTCGGGCATGGCCGCAGTGATGGCCACTAGCTCAGGACGGGCCTCGGCCTCTTTGATCAGCGCAGTGGTGAAAGCCTCGGTGTAGCTTCCCGGCTTTGCGTACGACGTGTCGTGCATGTTCTTGACCGGATCGTTCTCAGCCGGTGCATACCCTCGGCCCTTTTGGGTGAGCACATGCACCAGACACGGCCCCTCGAGATGGGACACCCGGCTGAACACCCGCTCCAGCTTGCCCAGGTCGTGGCCGTCGAACGGTCCGAAGTAGCTGATGCCCAACTCGTCGAAGAATGTGCGGGGCTCCACCATCTCCCGCACCGCGGCCTTGGCGGCCCCCACGGTACGGCCGGCCAGATCGCCCACCCAGGGGATGTTCTGAAGAACCTTGCGTACCTGGTTGTCGGTGCGGACATACCGGGGGTCCATCCGCACCCGCAGCAGGCTCTCCGACAGCCGGGAGACGGTGGGCGCATAGGAGCGTCCGTTGTCGTTGAGCACCAGGGTCACATTGCACCCTGAGTGTCCGATGTTGTTGAGCCCCTCGAAGGCCACCCCCCCGGTGAGGGATCCATCGCCCACCACGGCGATCACCCGCCGCTGTTCGCCACCGGCGGCTTGCTGTGCCGTGGCCAGGCCGTGGGCGTAGCTCAACACGGTGGAGGCGTGGCTGTTCTCGATCCAGTCGTGGGGGGACTCCTCCCGGCTCGGGTATCCCGACAGGCCGCCGGGTTGGCGCAGCGTCTTGAATTGGTCGGTCCGCCCTGTGAGCATTTTGTGTACGTAGGCTTGGTGGCCGGTGTCCCACAGGATGATGTCGCGGGGAGAGTCGAACACCAGATGAAGGGCCAGCGTCAACTCCACAACACCCAGGTTGGAGCCCAAGTGACCACCGGTGGAGTTGACCGTCTCGACGATGAACTCTCGGATCTCCTCCGCAAGCTCGGTTAATTCTTCGTCACCCAGTCGGCGCAGATCAGCGGGACAGGTGACCTTGCGTAAATGATTGGTGTCCATTTCCCTCCCTGCGGGTTGGGCGATCCAGGTTACCCGCGGTCTCGCCACGCGTGGTAGCCCCGTGCTGCCGCCCAGCCCACGCCCAAAGCGCCCAGTCCGCCCACCGCGTCGATCCAGTAGTGGTTGGCGGTCACCACGATGGCGAACAGGGTGAGCCAGGGGTAGGCGGCGATGGCCCATTTGCCCACCGGGTGCACCAAATGCTTGCGCAACGCCAGATAGCACCACATGGCCCAGGCGAAATGGAGGCTGGGCATGGCGGCGTACTGGTTGGAGAGCGTTTCGGCCGCGCCCGAGGTGAACGACCACAGTCCGCCCAACTCGGTCACCGTGTCGACATACCCGGTTTCGGCCAGATCGCCGCCGTAGCGCCCGCCCACTGACAGCAGACGAGGGGGCATGAGCGGGAACAGGGCGAACCCCACCAGGGCCGAGCCGGTGGTCAAGAGCCCGGTGGTGCGCCAGAACGGGTAGTGCCGGGGGAAGCGCCAGTAGAGCCAGATGAGGGTGAACGCGGTGACCGCGAAGTGGAATAGCCCGTAGAACAGGTTCCAGAACTGGATGAACGCCACCCATCCGATGAACAGGTCTTGGAGGTCGCGCTCGAAATACAGGCCGATGCTGCGCTCCCAGTCGATCACCAGCTCCGCGTTGGCCTGCGCTTTACCCGGCTCCACCGCGGCGCTCCCGAACTGGTTGCGCACCCAGGAGTAGATGCCGTAGAAGGCCCCGATAACCGCCAGCTCCAGATACCAGCGGGGCCGGGTGCGGCTCTTGGCCATACCACGTCGTCGCAGCGTGCCCGACTTCAGCGAGGACAGCGTCATGGCTCCGGGTGTCAGCGGCGGTCAGCGCTCACGGCGGAAGCGCGAGGCCCGCTGCCAGTGGCGGCCGCCGAACACCAGCGCCGGCAGCCCCACCAGGCTGCCGGCCACGGTGAGGAAGTAGAGCAGCAGCCCCATGGCGATGGCCCGCTCATCGATCACGCCCAAGTCGTGGAGGAACAGCACCAAGGCCCCCTCCCGCAGGCCAAGCCCTCCCAGGCCGATGGGCAGCACCTGGATGATGAGCACCGCGGGGATGAACGCCATCAGCTCGGTGGGCCCCAGGCCGTTGATCCCCACCACCTTGGCCGCGCACCCGGCGGCGGCCAGCATTATCGCCTGGTAGGCGAAGGCGGTTATCAGCACCCGGCCGGTGTCGCGGGGCTTGGCCCGAAGCTCGTCGATGCCCATGTGCAGACCGTTCACGAAGCGGACCCAGCCGTTGCGCCGGCTGACCCATCGGCCGAACCACTGATTGCCCACCAGCAGCAGGATCAGTCCGAGAGCCAGCAGGGTGAGGCCGGCGGTGCTGGCCGCCACTCGGGAGGGGGCGCCCAATCCTCGCAGCTCTTCGTCGAGCGCCAAGCCCAGCAGCGTGAACACCGGCAGCACGATCCAGCCGCTGAGCCGCTCCAACAGCACCGAGGCGAAGCTGTGGGGGCCGTCGCCGGTGTCGTTGGAGAGGCGGGATATCCGCAGCACGTCGCCCCCCACCGTGGTGGGCACGAAGTTGGAGATGAACATTCCCGCCATGTAGTGCGAGAACATGCGCCGGGGCTTCACTTGCAGCCCCAGGGCGACGGCCACCTCATACCACCGGGCGGTGGCCGCCATGTTGCCCATCACGGTGAGCATGAGCGCGCCCACCAGCCAGAACGGCGTGGCCGAGTTGAAGTCGGGCCACAGTTGTCCGGCGTCGAACGAGGGCAGCCACCAGATCAACAAGAAGAACAGGGCCACGCTGATGCCCACCCGGAGCACGATGCTGAGCACCCGGCGGGTGGTGTGCTTCTCAGTCAAGCCCGGGCCCGCAAACGTGTAGGGGTGACCCCGGGCACGCGCCAGCGGTTGAGGCGGCCATCGGGGTCATTCAGACAAGGCTATTGCCCCGCCGCGCCCCTATGGATATTACGGTGAGGCCAATGTCGGGAAAACAGGTCACCGGTCACGGGGGCGATCAGGTTCTGGCCGCCCTGGCCCCTTTCGGAGTGCAGGAGCTGTTCACCCTGTCGGGGGGCCACATCTTCCCCTTGTACGACGCGGCGGTGAAGCAGGGCCATGTGGTGCTCTACGACGTTCGCCACGAGCAGACCGCGGTCTTCGCGGCCGAGGCGCTGGCCAAGCTGACCCGCCGTCCGGGGGTGGCCGCGGTGACCGCCGGGCCCGGGGTGACCAACTCGGTGAGCGCGGTGACCACCGCCTGGCTCAACGGCGCGCCACTGGTGGTGCTGGGCGGCCGGGCCCCAGAGGCCCGCTGGGGGTCGGGCTCGCTCCAGGAGCTCGACCATGTGCCCATCCTGGCCCCGGTTACCAAGCGCTCGCTCACCGCGGGGGGCGGCGACGATCTGGCCGCCGCCACCTATCGGGCTGTGCAAGCCGCCATGACCCCTCACCGGGGCCCGGTGTTCGTGGACTATCCCATGGACGTGATCTTCTCCGAGGGCTCCGGCACCGTGCCCGACGAGCCCATGCCGGTGGGCGAGGCGCCCAACCCCGACGGGGTGGCTGCGGTGGCCGACATGGTGGCTGCCGCCCGTCGTCCTGCGGTACTGGTGGGCACCGACGTGTACTGGGACGGCGCCTGGGATGCGCTGCGGGCCTGGGTGGAGGCCCAGCGGCTGCCCGCCTTCGCCAACGGCCTGGGCCGGGGATGCCTGCCCGCCGACCACGAGCTGTTCTTCAGCCGCACCCGGCGGATGCTGCGCTCCGATGCCGATCTGGTGATTGTGGCTGGCACTCCGCTCGACTTCCGGCTCTCGTTCGGCCGGTTTGGCGATGCCCAGGTGGTGCATCTCACCGACAGCATCGAATCGGTGTCGGCCCACGCCCAGCCGGCGGCGACGGTGTCGGGCGATTTAGTCCAGATGCTGGGTGCACTGGCCGACGGTCCCGCGCCGGCCCATCCCTCTGAGCGCGACCAGTGGGTAGCCCAACTGCGGAACACCGAGGACGCCGCTCGGGCCGAGGAGGAGGATCTGCTGACGACGGCGGCCGATCCCATCTTGCCCACCAGGGTGTACGGGGAATTGCGCCAGGTGCTGGATCGGGATGCGGTGGTGATCGGCGACGGCGGCGACTTCGTCTCCTACGCCGGTCGATTCGTGGACTCCTATCTGCCCGGCCACTGGCTCGATCCCGGTCCGTACGGCTGTTTGGGAACCGGGATGGGCTACGCCATGGCCGCCCGGGTGGCCCACCCCGACCGTCAGGTGGTGCTGCTGTTGGGCGACGGGGCGGCCGGGTTCTCGCTGATGGACGCCGATTCGCTGGTACGCCACAACCTGCCGGTGGTCATCGTGGTGGGCAACAACGGCTGCTGGGGCTTGGAGAAGCATCCCATGCGCCAGATGTACGGCTACGACGTGGCCGCCGACCTCCAAGAGGGGTGCCGCTACGACCAGGTGGTGACCGCCCTGGGCGGGGCCGGGGAGACCGTGGAGCGCCCCGACGACATAGCCCCCGCCCTCAAGCGGGCCCTCGACGCTGGGGTTCCCTACGTGGTAAACGTGATCTGCGATCCCGAACACGCCTACCCCCGCCGCTCCAACCTCGGCTGACGGCCCCTGTTCCCGGTTCGGACGGGATGTCGGTAGGCTACGGCGTCGAGGCAAGGGAGAAGCTGTGATCGACGAGTCTGTTGTTTCTGGCACGCTGTCGGAAGCGCTGAAAACCGGGGGCGAGTTCGCCGAGGTTTTTGTGGAGGACCGGCGCTCTTCGTCGGCGCTGTTGGACGACGGCAAGGTGGAGGAGCTCACCTCGGGCCGCACCCGGGGGGCGGGAATCCGCGTCGTGGTGGGCGAGACCACCGGGTTCGCCCACACTTCCGATCTGAGCGAGGCCGGTTTGGCCAAAGCGGCTCGGGCCGCGGCCGCGGCCGCCCGAGGCGGCGGAGGCGGCCACCAGATCGTGGCGCTGAGCCAGGTGGACGCCCCGGCCCCCAACGAAGTCGAGGTGCTGCCCGAGACCGTGGCCAAGGCGACCAAGGTGGATCTCTTGGGCCGGGCCGACGAAGCCGCCCGAGGAGCGGGATCGGCCATCACCCAGGTGTCCGCCCGCTACGCCGACGGCCGTCGCCGCATCCTGGTGGCCAACAGCGATGGGCTGCTGGCCGGCGACGACCAGGTGCGCACCCGGTTCGCAGTGTCGTGCGTGGCGGTGGGAGACACCGGCATGCAGACCGGCTTTGAGAGCGTGGGCCGTCCGATCGGTTTTGAACTGTTCGACGAATACGAGGTGGACGCCTTGGCCCGCACCGCAGCCAATCGGGCGCTCACCAAGCTGGCCGCCCAACCCGCCCCCAGCGGATCGATGCCGGTGGTGATCGGCCCCGGCGGCGGCGGAGTGCTGTTCCACGAGGCTTGCGGACATGGACTAGAGGCCGACTTGGTGGCCAAGCAAGCCTCAGTGTTCCGGAATCGGGTGGGTGAGCAGGTGGCCCACCCCGAGGTCACCCTCATCGACGACGGAACCATGGCCCGGGAGTGGGGCGCCTACGCCATCGACGACGAGGGTCGCCCCGCCCAGCGCAACGTGCTCATCGAGAACGGCGTGCTCACCGACTACATGTGGGATCTGCTGCGGGCCCGCAAAGAGGGGCGGGAGAGCTCGGGCAACGGCCGCCGCCAGAGCTACCAGCACCTGCCCATGGTGAGGATGACCAACACCTACCTGGCCAACGGGTCCGAGGATCCTGCCGACATCATCGCGGCCACCGACCGTGGGGTGTATGTGGCCCACCTGGGCGGCGGCCAGGTGAATACCGCCACCGGCGATTTCGTGTTCGGAATGAGCGAGGCCTATCTGATCGAGAACGGCAAGATCGGTGCCCCGATCCGGGAGGGCAACCTCATCGGCAACGGCCCTGAAGTGCTGGCCGGTATCGAGGCGCTGGGCAACGACTTCGCCATGGGGTCGCCCGGCACCTGCGGAAAGGACGGCCAAGGTGTTCCGGTGGGCGACGGCACTCCCACACTGCGAGTGGCGTCGATGACCATCGGCGGAACCGCGGCGTGACGGCTCGCCGACCGAGGTTGACTTTCGACAGGACCGCAGCGTGAACCCCGAGGAGCTGTTGGAGATCGCCGAGCGCATCGTGGGCTGGGGGCGCGACGGCGAGCAGGTCGAAGCGGTGGTCGGCCACAGCCAGGAGACCGAGGTGCGGGTGTACGAGGGCGAGATCGAGTCGCTGTCGGTGGCCGAGTCGCAGGGAGTGGGCATCCGGGTGATCGCCGACGGCCGCCAGGGGTTCGCCCACGCCGGCACCCTCGATCCCGAAGTGCTAGAGGAGACTCTGGCCGAGGCCCGCGACAACGCCGTGTTCGGCTCGCCCGACGAGTTCTTCGGCCTGGCCGAGCCCGACGGGGTGGACCCCCCGGAGCTCGATCTCTATCACGAGGCTCTCTTGAAAGTGAGCACCGAGGCCAAGATCGACATGGCCCTGGAGTTGGAGCGAGCAGTGCGAGCCGGCGATCCCCGCATCGTGGGAGTGGAGTCGGCCGACTACGGCGACGCGGTGGGCGCCGACGCCATCGCCACCACCACCGGCATCCGCAGCACGGGCAGGGACACATCGTGCTATCTCACCGCCTACTCGCTGGCCTCGGAGGGCGACGAGACCCAGACCGGCTTCGGGTTCTCGGTGGGCCGCGAGCCCTCCGCCCTCGACGTGGGGGAGGCCGCAACCGACGCGGTGGAACGGGCCACTCGGATGCTGGGGGCCACTCAGCCCCCCACCGAGCGGGTCACCGTGGTGCTCGACCCATTCGTCTCCGCCCAGTTCCTGGGCATCATCGGGGGCACTCTGTCGGGCGAGGCGGTGCTCAAGGGCCGGTCGCTGTTCGCCGACCGCCTGGGCGACCAGGTGGCCGCCGCGGGCGTCACTCTGGTGGACGATCCCACCAACCCGGAGGCGTTCACCGCGTCCGACGCCGACGGCGAGGGACTGGCCACCCGGCGCAACCTGCTCATCGGCGACGGCCAACTCGAGCGGTTCCTGCACAACAGCTACACCGGCCGGCGCTCGGGCACCGCATCCACCGGCTCGGCGGTGCGGGGCTACGCCAGCACCCCCGGCGTGGGCTGTCAGGCGCTGTCGCTGGTGCCCGGCGACCGTTCCCCCGACGAGCTCATTGCCGGTATCGACAACGGAGTGTTGGTGCAGGGAGTGTCGGGGCTGCACTCCGGGGTGAACCCGGTTAGCGGCGACTTCTCCACCGGGGCCGAAGGGCTGCGCATCCGCAACGGCGAGTTGGCCGAGCCGGTCAGAGAGATCACCATCGCCTCCACACTCCAGCGGATGCTGCTCGATGTGGCTGCGGTGGGATCCGACCTCACCTGGCTGCCCATGAGCTCGGCCGGGGTGACGCTGGTGGTGGCCGAGGTCACCATGTCCGGGGCATAATCGCTGGTAGGGGCCATGTCGGTCCTGCATGCCATATTGCTGGGCATCGCTCAGGGGCTGACAGAGTTCCTGCCGGTGTCCTCTAGCGGGCACTTGCAGATCATTCCCTGGCTGGCCGATTGGAACGACTTCGAAGGCCGCGACGACCTTGAGAGAGCATTCGATGTGGCCCTCCACCTGGGCACGCTGGTGGGATTGGTGGCCTGCCTGCGCCGAGAGGTGTGGGCGCTGTTGCGAGACGGGATTGCCGCGGTGGTCGATCGCCGAAGCCCGATGACCGCAGACGGACGGCTGGGGTGGCTGTTGGTGTTGGCCACCGTGCCGGCCGCCGCGGTGGGGGTGGGGTTGCGGTCGGTAATCGACGAGGCCGACGATGAGATCTGGCTCACCGCGGTGATGCTGGGCGTCTTCGGCCTCCTGCTGTGGTGGGCCGATCGACGCCAGGGCCAGCGCCACACCGAAGACGTCGGAGTGCGCGACGCCGTGCTGCTGGGGCTGGCCCAGGCCTGCTCGCTCCAGCCGGGGGTGTCGCGCTCGGGGGTGATCATCACCGCCGGGCGGCTGCTGCGATACGACCGCGAGGCCGCGGCCCGGCTGGCCATGCTCATGAGCGTGCCGGTGATCGCCGGGGCGGGCGTGTACCTGTTCATCGACATAGGCGGGTGGGGAGGCATCCCTACCGATGCCCGAGCCGCATTTGCCTGGGGCATGGCCGCCTCGGCGGTCACCGGGTTCGCCGCGGTCAAGGGGCTGCTGGCCCTGGTGCGCACCCGCAGTTTCAGCACGTTCGCGGTCTACCGGGTGTTGGTGGCCCTGCTGGTGCTCAGCTTGATCACCGCATCGGTGCGGTAGAAACCGTCATCCTTGCTGCACTAGGGCCAGGGTGATTGAACCTTGGACCACGGCCGAGGCCACGGGGAGCAGCTCTTGGTCGGTCACCGCGATGGTGACGGCGTGCTCGGCTCGAGCAGTCACCACTGCGGCGTTGGCCACGGTGAGAGTTGCTTGGGTTTGGGCACCGCTCTCATCGGAGATCGGCAAGGTCACCAGCACATCCACCCGGTCGCCGGGAGCCAGCGGGGGCATGGCGGTGTGGGCGGGAACAGCAACCTCGATGCGACCACCGATGGGGATTCCGCCCAGTCGGGCTGCGGTCACCACGTCGCCGACGTGAAGGGCAGTCGAGGCCGCCTCGCTGCCGGTCAAAGCAGAAATTGCATCGGGCGGCAGCACCAGCGCGGGGTATCGGCGGGTCTCGGTATTGCCCTCGTCCAGCGCTTGTCCGGCCTCAATGGTCTGGGTGGCCACCACCACCGGGGTGAGCTCCCCTAAAGAGGGGCCACCCCCGGCCATCCCGGCAACGGCCGCCACCGCTAGCCCGGTGATGCCCGCGGCCGCGGCCACCACCAGCCAATAGCTGCGTCGCCCGCCCGGCAGCCGGGCCAGCAGGGATCCTCGCCACGTCAGGGGTTGGCCGACTGTTTCAGCAGATGCGTCCACCGGCGCGCTCCTCCAACCGGTTTCG
This sequence comes from Acidimicrobiia bacterium, assembly GCA_022826705.1. Lineage (GTDB taxonomy): Bacteria > Actinomycetota > Acidimicrobiia > Acidimicrobiales > Bin134 > Poriferisocius. Next base: position 109,116 of record JAJDUJ010000025.1, read on the forward strand.
GAAGGGGGAAGCGTCGCTCAGGTTAGCTGCGGTTTGAGTTGTTGGGAAGGGTCAGGATGAGGGCAGCGGTGGCTCGATTTCGTTGGTCTGTGCGGAGCAGTCGGGCAGGTTGTGGGCGATGGCCCGAATGGCGCCGAAGAGCACGGCTTGCATTCGGTCGACGTTTTGGGCGAAGAAGGCGAACACCTCGTCTTGGGTGACCGGCTCGATGTCGGGATCGTCGTCCAGGCCGACGTCGTAGTCGGTGACCAAGGCGGCGGTGGCGTAGCAGATGCCCAGCTCGGCGGCGAGGGCGGCCTCGGGGTACTGGGTCATCCCCACCACGTCCCAGCCGTTGTCGCGGAACCAGCGGGACTCGGCCCGCGTGGAGAAGCGGGGCCCGGAGATCACCGTCATGGTGCCCCCGTCGTGGGCGGTCATGCCCTCGGCGCGGGCGGCGCCAAGCAGCGCCTGGCGGAGCTCGTCGCAGTAGGGGTCGGCCAGTGAGACGTGGTTGGTGACGGTGTCGAAGTAGGTGTCGGCCCGGCCCGAGGTGCGGTCGACCAGTTGGTCGCACACCACCACATGGCCGGGGGCCAGCTCACGACGCAGCGAGCCGCAGGCGCTGGGGCCGAAAATGGCCCGTACTCCGGCTTGTCGCAGTGCCCACAGGTTGGCCCGGTAGTTGACCTTGTGGGCCGGATATCGGTGGCCGGGGCCGTGGCGAGCCAGAAATACCACCTCGATATCGTCTACCAAGCCGATGGTGAGGGGACCCGACGGTGGTCCGAACGCGTCGTCGCCCGGGACTTCTACCGCGTCATCCAGAAGGGAGTAGAGACCGGAGCCGCCGATGACGCCGATCTCGGGCATGGCTGGCGACTAGTCGTCGGATGAGCTGGAGGCGGCCTTGGCCGGTTCGCGGCTGGACGACTCCGATGAGCTGCTGTCGGATTTGGCCGCGTCGGACTTCGCCGAGTCCGATCTTTCTTGGCCGTTGGAGCTGTCGCCGTTGGACGACGAGCTGGCCATGGTGGACGACTTCGCTCCTGAGCGGCTGTCGTTTCGGTAGAAGCCGTCGCCCTTGAAGGTGATGCTGGGGACGCTGAACACCTTGGATACCTGGCCTTTGCCGGGCTGGGTGCAGGCGGCGGGGCTGGCGATGGAGTCGGCTTGGGGGCAGACGGTGAGGGTGTCCTCGGAGAACGACTGGATGACCTCGAAGCGGGTGCCGCAGGTTTGGCAGCTGTAGTCGTAGGCGGGCACAGCGTTAAAGGATAGGGGCGTTGTGAGATTGCTGGCTATCTGAGAGGTCTACCATCCTCCGCCGGCTGGCGGGTCCTGTCCCGGCCCAGCCCGCCGTCCTCCATGGAGTCCGGGCGGCGGGCGCCCTGAGCCGGGCCACCCCCCCGCCTGCCTGGGGTGGGCGCTCGCCTACTTCTTGGGTAGAGAAGGGGGGATTTAGCGCGTTTCAGTATTGTTGGCTTGTGGACTGGGCTTGGTGGCTTGTGCTGGCCGGGTATGCGTGGGGGACGTTTCCTGGCGCGCTTTTGGTAGGGAGGTATACGGGGCACGATCCGACTCGGGAGGGGTCGAACAATCCGGGGGCCAGCAATGTGTACCGGGTGGCGGGGCGGTGGCCGGCGGCTTGGGTTCTGCTCAGTGATGTGGGGAAGGGGTTCATTGCTGCTGGGCTGGGCCTGATCTTTGGTGACCAGCTGATAGGGGTGGCGTGTGGGGCGGCGGCTGTAGTGGGCCACATTGTGCCTCTGGGGCGTTACCGCGAAGGAGGCAAAGGGGTAGCCACCTTCGGAGGGATGCTTCTGGCCCTTACTCCGGTGGTGGGGGTGATCCTCATCGGCGTGTGGGCGGTGGCTCTGGCTGTAACCAAGCGAGCCGGGGCGGCCTCGTTGGTGGCGGTGGCGGCCGCGCCGGCCGCAGTGGCCATTCAGGGCTGGCCAGCACCGGAAGTCTTGGTGGTGATCGGGGTTGCGGTGGTGGTTCTTGCCCGCCACCATGAGAACATTCGTCGCATGTGGAAGCGAGAAGAACCGGCGCTTTGGTGATGATCCCACTTACTGAGGCTCAGGAGCGGGTGCTGGCGGGGTGCGTCATCCTGGACGAGGTCACTGTGGCCGTTGGCGACGCACAGGGTTTGGTGACCACCGAAACAGTGCTGGCGCCCGAGTTGGTGCCCCCGTTCGACAACACGGCGATGGACGGTTTCGCGGTGCGGTCGTCCGATGTGGCCGATGCGCCGGCGACTCTGGCTGTCGCGGGCACGATTGCCGCGGGGGTGCCGCCCGACATCACGGTGGGTGCCGGACAGGCTGCCAGGATCATGACCGGGGCGGTCATTCCCCCCGGCGCCGACGCGGTGGTGATGGTGGAGCTGACCGAGACCAGCGCTGATGGCGCGGAAGTGACCGTGGCCCAATCGGTGCCCGTGGGCAACCACATCCGCCGGGCCGGCGAGGATCTGACGGTGGGCCAGACGGTGTTCGGTCCGGGAGAGGTGCTCACCCCGGGGCACTTGGGGGTGCTCACCAGCCTGGGCATGTATCAGGTAAAGGTGCGGCCAAAGGCCCGAGTCGGGGTCATGTCCACCGGCGACGAGCTGGTTGAGGGGCCACAGCCGCTGGAGAGGGGCCAGATCCGCGATTCCAACCGGTACACGCTGTTGGCATTGCTGGCTGAGGCTGGGTGCGATCCGGTGGATTTGGGCAGCATGGCCGATGACGAGGAAGAGATTTCCGCTGGCCTTCGGGCCGGAGTGGAGAAATGCGACGCCCTTTTGACCTCGGGCGGGGTGAGCATGGGCGACTACGACTACGTGAAGAAGGTGCTGAACGAGATTGGCGACATGTCGTGGATGCAGGTGGCCATCAAGCCGGCCAAGCCCCTGGCCTTCGGTCTGGTCGAGGGCATTCCGGTGTTCGGGCTACCCGGCAACCCGGTGTCGTCCATGGTCTCCTTCGAGCTGTTCGCCCGGCCTGGTCTGCGCAAGATGATGGGCCATCCTTCTGGGTCATGGCATCGCCAGCCGGTGATGGGGCGCATGGCGGAGCCGCTGGGCCGCCGACCCGATGGCAAGACCCACTTCGCCCGGGTTCGAGTGGGCTACGCCGACGGCGAGTTCCTGGCCCGGTCGGCCGGAGGTCAAGGATCACACCAACTGTCAGCAATGGCCGCAGCCGATGCCCTGGCCGTGCTGCCCGACGGCGACGGGCTCGATGAGGGCGACCCGGTGTCGCTTTTGATCCTGCGCTAGCTGTCGCCCCAACGAAGCCGGTTTGGCTTTCCACAGTGTGTTCGGCCGCTTATTCGGCCAGAATGGGGGAGTGAGCGTGCCGCTGATCGACGGTTTTGGACGGGTCCACCGGGATCTGCGCATTTCGGTGACCGACCGCTGCAACTTCCGCTGCACGTACTGCATGCCCGCCGACGGACTCGACTGGCTGCCTCGGGAGGACCTCCTCACCTTCGAGGAGATCGAGCGCATTGCCGCCCTCATGGTCGATCGGTTCGGCATCGACAGCATCCGGCTCACCGGCGGCGAACCCACCGTGCGGGCCAACCTGCCGGTGCTGGTGGAGAAGCTGGCCGCGTTGGGCGTCGATTTGGCCCTCACCACCAACGGCGCCACTTTGGGCCTCTTGGCCGACAAGCTGGTTGCGGCTGGACTGCGGCGCATCAACATCTCGCTCGACTCCCTCCAGGCCGACCGGTTCGAGCAGCTCACCCGGCGCAACGACTTGGACCGGGTGCTCGACGGGATCGACGCCGCCTTGACCGCCGGTTTGAGTCCGGTGAAGGTCAACGCGGTGATGATGCGGGGCATCAACGACGACGAGATCGTGGACTTCGCCCGATTCGGCCGGGACAAAGGGGTAGAGGTCCGGTTTATCGAGTTCATGCCCCTGGACGCCGACCTGTCGTGGAGCAACGACAAGGTGGTCACTCTCGACGAGATCGTCTCCACAGTGGGGGAGGTATTCCCGCTGGCTCCGGTGGAGCGCTCCCACTCGCCGGCCGCGGTGTGGCACTACGCCGACGGGCGGGGTTCGTTCGGGGTGATTGCCAGCGTGACCGACGCCTTCTGCGGAAGCTGCGACCGGGTGCGGCTCACCGCCGAGGGTATGTTCCGCAACTGCCTGTTCGCTGTGGACGAGCACGACCTCCGGAAACTCATCCGCTCGGGAGCGAGCGACGACGAGATCGCCGCCGTCATCTCCGATGTGGTGAAGGACAAGTGGGCCGGACACGCCATCAACCAAGTGCACTTCATCCGCCCTGGTCGCTCGATGTCCCAAATCGGGGGCTGACGTGACATGGGGCTTGGTGTGACGGAGGAGTTGAGGTGACCGACGCCGGGTTCACCCACCTGGATCCCCTCGGCCGGGCCCGCATGGTGGACGTTACTCCCAAGGATCCCTCGCACCGCCGGGCCATTGCCCGGGCCAAGGTGTTCATGAGCGCCGACACCGCGTCGGCGGTGGCTCGGGGGGCCATCGGCAAGGGGGATGTGCTGGCGGTGGCCCGGGTGGCGGGCATCCAAGCGGCCAAGCGCACTCCCGAGCTCATCCCGCTGTGCCACCCGCTCCTGGTGGGTGCGGTGCTGGTGAACTTCAGGATCGAAGACACCCACATCGAGATCGAAGCCGAGGTGGAAACGGTGGATCGGACGGGGGTGGAGATGGAGGCCCTCACCGCCTGCTCGGTGGCCGCACTGACCGTCTACGACATGTGCAAGTCGCGGGACAAGGAGATGGTGATCGGCGAGGTCGCATTGTGGGAGAAGTCGGGTGGACGCTCCGGCCACTACCGCCGCACGGGGAGCACTGACGCGCCCTACGACGATTGAGTCGCCACTGCGAACAATCGGTGGATACAGCGGGTGGCGTGGGTGGACTTTTTGCAGTAGAACCTTAACAAGTGTCAACCAGCCGTAATGTCCGTCGGCAGATGGTCACGAAGCGCCCGGTCATCCTTCGGGAGGAGTTGAGGCGCGACTATCCACCATTGAGCGCGCGGTCACGGCTTACCATTAATTCTGCAAGGGACCCCCGAGATTGGTGACGTCAGTGTTGCTAATGATCTTGGCAGCCGCTTGGGCTGCCTTTTTGATTCCGCCCCTGATCCGCCGAGCGCGCAACGGCCAGTTCAGGGGCAGGCGTCGTTCGTCCCAACTCGGTTTTGGCCTTCCCATTCGCTCGGTGCATCCCCGCCTCGCTGAGCGGGGGGCAATGTCGGCACCGGTGGTCGCTCTTCGGCCCAATATCGCTTTGCCCCCTCGGGTGTACGCTTCTCAGATGGGGTCGAATTCGACTCGGGGCATTCCCCGCACCTCAATCGATGCCCGCCGCCGTCGGCGCCGCATTCTGGTGACCCTCATATTCAGTGCGCTGGCCACGTTTGTCTTTGCCGTTTATTTCGGCGGCTTTGCCCTTGTGGTTCATCTGCTGATTGACGCCCTCCTGCTGGGCTACGCCATGATGCTGGTGCAGCACCAGCGCACCCGCGAGGAGCGTCTCAACCCCATCGACGTGGATGCCCCGCAGTCCCGATCTTGGGACGTGGCCTCCGGCGGCCAGCGCTGACCTTTCCTTCGTCCTCTTCCCGCTGATTCCAGTCGTTGCCTGGGCGCGACCCCCACTAATCTGTGCGGCAACCTTGGGGCTGTAGCTCAGTTGGCTAGAGCGCCTCGTTCGCAACGAGGAGGCCGGCGGTTCGAGTCCGCTCAGCTCCACATCTCGGCCTGCCGGTAACTTCTCTGCCTATGACCAGTGAATTCGACGCTGCGCTGAAGGGCTTCATTCGGCGACGCCTTGGGGATGTCGATGGGCTGAGAGTGGAGGGCGAGGCTCGAGTCACCGGTGGGCAGTCGAGGGAGAACTGGCCGTTCGACCTGTTCTGGGAAGAGGGCGGGAAGTCGCACCATCGCCGATTGTTCCTTCGGCGCGATCCGGTGGGCAGCGTGCTCGAGACCGACCGCAGGGTGGAGTATGAGGTGCTGCGGCGGTTGCACGACCAGCCGGTGCGGGCGCCCGAGGTGGTGTGGCTGGATGCCGACGGATCGGAACTGGGTCGCCCTGCGATGGTTATGACCCGCTATGACGGGCACAACGACCACTACATACTTCAGGGAGGCAGCAGCCAGCTCGACGAGGACACCCGGGCCGGCATCGCTTCGCAGATGGTGGACCTGATGATCGAGATCCACGCCCTGGATTGGAAGGACGCCGGACTTAACGATGTGCTGGCCGTGCCCGCCGATCCGGCGGAGGCGGCCATCGACGAATGGGCCGCGGTGATCGAACGCCAGTCGTTGGAGCCTCAGCCGTTGCTGGCCCTGATAGAGCAGTGGCTGCGGCGGAACCGGCCGGATCCCGGCGAGATCACCGTTGTCCACGGTGACATCAAGCCGGGCAATGTGCTGTTCGACGGCCACCAGGTGCAGGTATTGCTGGATTGGGAGACCGTCCACTTGGGGGACCCGGCTGAAGATTTGGGTTGGGTGACGAATCCGGTTCGCCGGATTGAGCACCAGATTCCCGGCCGCTGGGAGGCGGAAGAACTCCTGTCGGCCTATGAGACTCGCACTGGTCGGACTGTCGACCGGAATGCGATGCGATTCTGGCAGGTGCTCGCCAACTACAAGCTGGTGGCCATCGTGATGACAGGGGTGCGCAGCTTCTGTGACGGTCGCACCCTTCGGGTGTGGGCCGGGGCTGGACTTCTAGGAAATGTGTTGTTGGCCCAGACTGCGGAGGAGCTGAGATGAGACCCACGCTGAGTGAGCAGATTGAGGGTGCCCGCCGGGTGCTGGTGGAGTTGGCCGCGCCCGAGGTGTCTGACCCCTATGTGCAGGAGCAGATCTCCTTCGCGTCCGCCGCCTTGGAGCGGGTCGCGACACGGTGGCCCGAGGTGCTGCCCGACCTGGTGACCGACATCCGGGCGCTGGAAGAGGTCTTGGGCATCGAACCCGCGGAGCTGGCCGAAGCCGTGCCGGGGGTGGTCCACTTGGCTGCCGCCGAGGAGTACCACCGGGAACTGCGGGCCCGGCTCACCGATGAGATTATGAGCGGGCCTGTGCCGTCCCCCGCGGTGCGGGCCTACTTGGCTGAATCAACAGAAAGGCTGAAGTAGCCATGCTCGGACCCCTAGACGACACCCTGTGGCACCAGATTGCCGAGCCGTTCGAACACGTCGGCACGTCTGATCCCCGATTCTTCGACCGCTACTGGTTTGCGATCTACGACCCGGCGGGGGAGGCCGCGGTGCAGTTCACCATGGGGTCGTACAACAACATGAACGTGATCGACGGCGGTGTGGTGATGGTGCGGGGCGGCACCCAGCACAATCTGCGGGCGTCGCGGGCGCTGCGCCCCCGCTTGGAGCCCGAGGTGGGGCCGATGCGGGTGGAGCCGACGGTCCCACTGGAGGAGCTGCGGATGATCTTGGCCCCCGGCGACCACTCCATCGCCTGTGATCTGGTGTGGCGGGCCGAGCTTGCTCCCGAGATCGAGAAGCCCCATGTGGAGCGGGAGCGAGGCCGTGTGACCCAGGACTACCAGCGGTTCAATCAAGTAGGCGTGGTGGACGGCTGGATCAAGGCGGGCGATGAGCGCCTCGAAGTGGCCAACTGGTGGGGCGGCCGGGACCATTCCTGGGGGGTGCGTCCGGCGATGGGCATTCCCGAGCCGGTTACCGGCCCGCCCCGACAGCACAGTGAGGTCGGCACGCTGTTCTACTTCCTGTTCTTCTCGACCAATCGCCGGGCTGGCCACGTGCAGATCATGGAGCGGGGCCCCGAGCGGGTATACCTCACCGGGCTCATCCGAGACCGGGATGCCCCCGATGTGGACCGCCACGTGACCCAGGCCGATCTGTCGCTCGACTTCTTCGAGGGCACCCGGCGATTCTCATCGGCCGACATGGCGGTGCGCCTGGACGACGGGCGCTCATTGCGGCTGGGCTCGGCGCCGCTGGGCTCGGCGGTGGACATGGCCGGACTGGGCTACAGCGGCGGGTGGAACGACGAGCTCGGCCTCGGCGTGTACCGGGGCGAGTCCTACCTGGAGCACGAGATCTGGGACGTGAGCCATCCCGCCGACGTGGTGAGGGCCTCAGGCGAGGTGTTCACGCCTATGCACCGCATCGCCCCGGTCACCGTTACCACCGACGACCCCGACGAGACCGGCACCGGCAGCCTCACCATGATCGCCAACGGCCGCCTCCCCCAATACGGCTTGGACTGATCGCCGAGCGGTTAAGGCGAGTCGGGGAGGTTGGTGAAGCCCCGGCCGTCGGCGCGGCGGTACCAGCCCTGGGCGGTCATGGTGCCGCCGTCCACCGGGATGGTTTGGCCGGTCATGAAGCGCGACTGGTCGGAAGCCAAGAACAGGGCCACCTCGGCGAAGTCGTCGGGGTTGCCGAAGCGGCGCAGGGGGATATTCCGGGTTACCTGCTCGAGGGGACGCTCCCGCAGCATCTGGTCGAGCGGGGTTTGCAGGGTGACGGCCATGTCGGGAGCGATGGCGTTGACCCGGATGTTCTGGTCGGCCATCTCCAGGGCGATGGATCGGGTGAAGGCGATGATGGCGGCGTTGGACGCCGAGTACACCGCGATTCGGGGCATGGCTCGCATGGCCTCAACCGTGGACACGTTCACGATGGTGCCGCCGCCCCCCTCCACCATGGTGGGCAGAAAGGCATGCGTGCAGCGCAGTACATGGCGAAAGGTGATGTTGATCTGGGCGTCCCAGTCGGCTTCGGTGGTCCTGATGAACTTGCCCGCACCCGGCCGGTAGTCGCCCACGTTATTCACCAGCACATTCACCTGGCCGTCGCCAAAGTCCACGGCGGCCTGGTGGAACTCAGCCACCACATCGGCGTCGGTGATGTCGCCCACCACTGCGATGGCCCGCCCCCCGGCGTCGGTGATGTCGCCCACTGCGGCGTTGGCCAGTTCGGAATCAATGTCGTTGACCACCACGGCTGCTCCCGCTTCGGCGAACAATCGGGAGATTCCGCCCCCGATTCCCCCGCCTCCTCCAGTTACGGCCGCGATCTTGTTGGCTAATGGTGTTGCACTCGGCATGCGGGGTTTCTAGCGCATCCCGTGTAGTGCTGCTCACATCGCGGCGCCGTTCGCGTTGGGCCGGTGCCGGAGTCGTTGCCAAGATGTCGGCATGAGCAATCGCTTGAACGGAAGGGTGGCCATCGTCACCGGAGGGGCCAACGGTTTGGGAGAGGCCATCGCCGGCAAGTTTGCCTCCGAAGGCGCACTGGTGGTGATCGCCGATGTCGACGAGCCGGCCATGGAACAGGTGGGGGGCGAACTGGGAGTGGAGACCTCCCTCTGCGACGTGTCGGACCGGGCGTCGGTGCAGGCGCTGGTGGACGGGGTGGTGGAGCGCCACGGGCGGCTCGACATCATGGTGGCCAACGCCGGAATCGCCAACTCCCCCAAGTATTTGGACATAGACGACGAGTTCTGGGGCCGGATGATCGACGTGAACCTCACCGGGGTGTTCTTGTGCAACCAGATCGCGGCTCGCCACATGGTGGCGCGAGGCAATGGCGGCGTGTTGTTGAACACCGCGTCCATCCTCGGGGCTGAGGGCAACCCCCAGACGCCGGCGTACGCCGCCTCGAAGGCCGGGGTGATCTCGCTGACCCGCAGTGGGGCCATGGCGCTGGGAGAATTCGGCATCCGGGTGAACGCGGTGGGGCCGGGCTACATGAAGACCCGAATGACCGAAGGGCTGCGGGCAGTGCCGGAGTTGGAGAAGTCGCTGGCTGAGATGGTGCCGCTGAACCGATTCGGCGAGGCAAGCGACATCGCCGACGCTGCGGTTTTTCTGGCCAGCGACGAGGCCTCCTACATCACCGGCCACACCCTGTTTGTGGACGGCGGCTGGCTCACCCACCACCTTCCCGCTCGCACCGAGGAGCAAGAGGAAACCCGCCTTCGCGCCCAAGCCGAGGCCGAAGCCCGCTGACGCAGCTCGGAGGGGGCTATCTGCGGCGTCGTCGGGCCCGGTCGAGGTCTTGGTCGGCCAACTCTTCGGCCAACTCCAAGTAGCGCCGCAGGCGGCCAGGGTCCACGTTGCCGGCCACTGCGCAGTCAGGCTCGCCCTGGTGCCAGCAATCCTCGGCAAAGCGGCACTCGTGGTCGAGGGCGTCGATCTCGGCGTAGGCCGCGGCCAACCCTTCCCACGCATCCCACGGTCCTACGGCTCGGATGCCGGGCGTGTCTACGATCGATCCACCGCCGGGCAGCGCGATGAGACGCCGCGCGATGGTGGTGTGGCGGCCCCGGGCGTCGCCCGCCCGCACCTCCTGAGTGGCCTGCACCTCGTCGCCCACCAACGCGTTGATGAGCGTCGACTTGCCCACTCCCGACGGTCCCAGCAGCGCCAGAGTACGGCCCCCCTCCAGCAGGGCGGTCAGATTGTCGAGCCCCTCGCCCCGCAACGCGGCAGTGATCACCACCGTGGCCCCCGGGGCCAGAACGGCGGCCTTTTCGGCATCCCGCTCGGGATAACGGCGAAGATCGGCTTTGGCCAGGATCACCGCCACCGTCGCGCCCGACTGCCAGCCAACCACGCAGAAGCGCTCCAGTTGGGCCGGGTTGATGCGCCGGTCGAGACCGTGTACCACCCCAACAACGTCGGCGTTGGCCACCAGCGTTTGGGCCCGGGCGTGCTCGGCTGGATCTCGCCTTACCACCAGCGTGCGTCGCTCCAGCACTTGCTCCACCACGGGGCTGTCGTCGAGGTCGGGAACGACGGTGACCCAGTCGCCGGTCACCGGGGCCACATCGCCTTGGGCTCGAAGGGAATCGGACGAGACTCGGATCTGGCCCTCGTCGGTAATCACCTCGCACTCACCACGGTCCACCTGCACCACTCGGCCCAGTTGTCCTGCCTGACTCTGGGCCAGTTCCCGCCACCGCTGGTCGACGCCCAGGGCCTCCAACGGCGTCATTGGGTGCTGAATAGCGTGAGTGCCATATTCCGGCTCCATGTGGTGGGTCTATTGGCCCAAACGGTGGAAAATCACAATAGCCTTAGTGCCACACAGCCGGATAAAGAACGACCGGCCTAGCTGATCGGAATGCATACATGAGCGAATCCGAAGCGACCGCATCGCCCCAAGGGCGAGCGGTCATCTCGCCCCTTAGCGCAATTGCCATTGGCATCGTGGCTGCCGGCGGGGCGTTGGGCTTGAGCGAGATCCTGTCGGGGTTGAGCCGCAAGATCCCGTCGCTGGTGGTCTCGGTGGCTGAAGAGATCGTGGACATCACCCCCGGTTTCATTGCCCGCTGGTCCATCGACACCCTCGGCAGCGCCCAGAAGCCGGCGTTGGTGTGGGGCATCGTCATCGTGTCGATTCTGCTCGGCGCGGTGTTGGGCTGGCCCTCCCGGAAGCGCTGGTGGGTGATGCCCGCCGGTCTCGTGGTTTTCGCCGTTGTTGGCGGGTGGGCTGCGGCCCGCAACCCCCTGTCCAGCGATGGTTTGGGATGGATGACGGGCCTGGTGTCAGGGGCCTTCGGGATCGCGGTGTTCTTGAGTCTGTATGCGCTTGCGCTGGCGGCAATTCCATCGGGCGAATCCGACGAACCTACGGAAGAGCAGCGGGTGCCGATGGTGGGCCGGGGCCGCTTCAACGACCGGCGCCGCTTCGTGGGAGCGGTAGGCCTCATGGCCGGGGCTTCGCTGGCCGGTGGCCTGCTCGGGCGATGGCTGCGGCGGCGCGACACCGTGGAAGGAGCTCGCGAGGGGGTTGCCGAGGCCCTCCAAGGACGCACTATCGCGACACCGACTGCCCGACCCACACCGGTTCCCACCGCGCAGGCTGGGGACGATGATGCCATGGTCGACTCCTCCCCAGGTTCAACCCCTGAAGCCACACCCGCCGCGGGCGCTGATCCCACGGCCGAGCCCACCGCGGAGGCAACGGGCGAGCCCACCCCTTCAGTCACAGCCGAACCAGTAAGGGAGCCCAACTTCGACCACATCGCCGGGATCGCCCCGCTCATCACTCCCAACGAGGACTTCTATCTGATCGACACCGCCCTCTCGTATCCTCAGGTGGACCCCGCCGACTGGTCGCTTCAGATCCACGGCATGGTGGACCGAGAGGTGGAGATCAGCTTCGACGAACTGCTCGACCTGGGCCTGGTTCGAGAGCAAGTGACCCTGTCGTGTGTGTCCAACTCTGTAGGCGGTCGGCTTGTGGGCAATGCCGAATGGGTTGGTGTTCCCCTGGCCAGAGTGCTGGACGAGGCCGGGGTGCAGCCGGGGGCCACGCAGATCGTGGGCCGCTCCATAGATCGGTGGACGGCGGGCTTTCCCACCGAGGTGGCGCTCGACGGCAGGGTGGCCATGGTGGCCGTGCAGATGAACGGCGAGCCGCTGCCCATCTCCCACGGCTTCCCCGCTCGTCTGGTGGTGGCCGGGCTCTACGGCTACGTGTCGGCCACCAAGTGGCTGTCAGACATCGAGCTCACCACCTGGGAAGCGTTCGACGGCTACTGGATCCCCCGCGGCTGGTCGAAAGAGGGGCCGATCAAGACCCAGTCCCGCATCGATGTGCCCCGACGGGGCTCTGTGATCGACCCCGGCCCGACGGCGATTGCCGGCGTGGCCTGGGCCCCCAGTCGGGCCATCGAAAAGGTGGAAGTTCAGGTGGACGAAGAGCCATGGGTGGAGGCTGAGCTCAGCCGGGAGACCACTATCAACTCTTGGCGGCAGTGGATGGTGACGTGGAACGCCACCCCCGGCCGGCACCAAGTGCGAGTGAGGGCCACCGACGGCACCAACACCACCCAGACCCCCGAGATCACCGACCCCGCCCCCGACGGCGCCACCGGCTGGCACACCATCCAAGTAAGGGCGGAGGAGGCCTGATCCCCTGGGGCTTCCTATTCCTCTACGAAGGTGTTGGCGACTTCACCTGACAAGACGGACTTCAGCACCTTGCCGGAGGCGTTGCGGGGAAGGGGTTCAGTGCGGACTTCGATGTAGGCCGGCACCTTGTAGTAGGCCAGCGCCTCCCCGACGAATTGCTGGATCTCGGCGGCCTCCAGTGAGGTGCCGGTGTGGGGCACCACCACTGCCTTCACCTCCTGGCCCAGTGTCCGGTGGTCCACCCCGATGACCGCGGCCTCGTGGATGCCGGGGTGCTCCTCCAACCGGTTCTCGATCTCTATGGGGTAGATGTTCTCGCCGCCCCGGATGATCATGTCCCGCACGCGGGAGGCGATGGTCAGCATGTCGCCCCGTATGTGGCCGAAATCGCCTGTGCGCAGCCAATGCCCGGGAAAGAAGGCAGCCTTGGTGGTCTCGGGCTGGTTCCAGTAGCCGGGCATCACGTTCGGACCCCGCACGCACACCTCGCCGATGGTGCCGTCGGGCACCCGGTTGCCGTCGTGGTCGCGGATCTCCACCTGCACGGTGGGAAGCGGTGTTCCTGCACAGGTCGGATCATCGTGCAGCATTTGCGAGGTGGCGATGGTGGCCAAGGCGCCGGTCTCGGTGCTGCCGTAGCCCACCTGCATCTGGGGGGCGGCGTCGGGAAGCCGCTCCCGGATGGCCCGCTGGAGCTCGGGCGACCACACCGACCCGCCCCCGCCGCACGCCCGCACCGAGGAGTGGTCGTAGTCGTTCAGCGCGGGGTGCTCCAACAATCGCCATACCTGAGTAGTGACCCCGCCCCAGCGGCTGATCCGCTCCTGCTCGGTGAGCCGGAATATCTTCTCGGGGTCGAAACGGCCGGTGGTCCACACCGACTTCATGCCATTGGCCACCATGGCCACCGCCGCCGAATGCAATCCCGACACATGAAAGAGGGGGCTGCTCACTAGCGAGCACGGCTCAGGGGCATCGGGGTCGGTGGGGCGATCGGCGAGGCCGGCCATCAGGGCCGAGCGGGCACCGGAGAAGGCGGTGATGCCCAAGAAGGCGATGATGTTGCGGTGGGTGTTGATCGCCCCTTTGGGCCGTCCGGTGGTGCCCGAGGTGAACAGCACCACCGCGGGGTCGTCCTCTTTGATGGGCACATCGGGCAGCGGGGCAGTCATGTCGAAGCCCGACAGCCGGTCGTCGAAGTCCTCCTCCACAATCACCGTGGCCATTCCGGGATCGGTCCCCTGGAGGCGGGCCAGGCGTTTCTGGTCGGCGATGAGCAGCTTGGGCTCGGTCAGCCCCAGCCCGTAGACGATCTCATCGCCGGTCCACCAGCCGTTCATGCCCACCGCGATGGCTCCGAGTGAGACGGCCGCCCACATACCGATGATCCACTCCGGGCTGTTGGCCCCCAGCAGGGCCACTCGGTCACCAGGGCCGATGCCGTAGCCCACAGCCATCGCAGCGGCGGCCGATGCCACCAGTCGTTCGTGCTGTACGAAGCTGTAGCGCCGACCGTCGTCCCAGATGAACAGCTCCCGGTCGCCATGCTCAACTGATCGGGCCAGCAACTCCCGAAGCGATCTGGCCCGGTTGGCGAACACCTCGTAGCTCTCGCCGTTGACAGTGTCGGTGGTGGTCTCAAAGGGGCTTCCTGGTGCGAGCAGGAGTTCCTCGGCCTCTTGAAGGGTCATTCCCATAGGACCCGACGGTAGAGTTTCGCCGAGTGGATTTCGACCTGACCCCTGCTGAGAGGGATTTTCGCGACGAGGTGCGCACATGGCTGGAGGAGCACCTGGTGGGGGACTTCGCCGGGCTTCGGGGCCGGGGTGGGATGGGCCAGGAGGACATTCCCGCCGAGGAGCAGATCGCCTGGGAGCGCGAGCTGGCCGGCGGAGGCTGGCTGGGCATCGACTTTCCCGCTCATCTGGGGGGCCGGGAGTGCAGCCTGTCGGAGCAGGTGCTGTTCCACCAGACCTATGTGGAGGCTCGGGCGCCGGGAAGGCTGCCCAATATGGGCGTCACGCTGTTGGGGCCGACATTGGTGGCCTACGGCACGCCCGAGCAGCAGGAGCGGTTCGTGCCGCCGATCCTGTCGGGCGAGGAGTTCTGGTGCCAGGGCTATTCCGAGCCCAATGCCGGGTCGGATCTGGCCAATGTGGGCACCAAGGCGGTGCTCGACGGCGATCGATGGGTGGTCAACGGCCAGAAGATCTGGACCTCGCTGGCCCAGTATTCCGACTGGTGCTTTGTGGTGTGCCGCACCGACCCCGACTCCGCCCGCCACGCCGGGCTCTCCTACCTGCTGGTGCCCATGGACCAGCCGGGGATTGAGATCCGCCCCATCGTGCAGATCACCGGCGGAACCGAGTTCAACGAGGTGTTCTTCGACGATGCGGTGACCGATGCCGATCTGGTGGTGGGCCAGCCCGGCCGAGGTTGGGAAGTGGCCATGGGCACGCTGGCCTTCGAGCGGGGGGCGTCCACGCTGGGCCAGCAGACCTACTTCCGCCAAGAGCTGGACGCGCTATTGGCCGAGGCCCGGGCCAACGGCACCGCTGATGATTTGGTGGTCCGCCAGGAGCTGGCCCAGGCCTACGCCACGTTGGAGATCATGCGGTATAACAACCTGCGCATGCTTACCGTGGTGGATGCCGGCGGGGTGCCGGGGCCGGAGATGTCCATCGGCAAGCTGCTGTGGTCCAACTGGCACCGCTCGTTGGGTGAGCTGATGGTGGGCGTGCGGGGGGCAGACGCCCTGGCGGTGGCGGCTGACGGCGAGGACTACTCGCTGGACTCCTGGCAGCGCACGTTCCTGTACAGCCGATCCCACACCATTTACGCCGGGTCGAACGAGATTCAGCGAAACATCATCGGCGAGCGGGTTTTGGGCCTGCCCCGAGAGCCGCGATGATTTCAAGTATCGGAAAGAGGAGCAGCCATGGCTGAGGCATACATCATCGACGCAGTCCGCACCCCGGTAGGACGAAGGGGCGGCAGCCTGTCGGAGATCCACCCGGCTGATCTGGGGGCCCATCCCATTCTCGGGCTTCTCGATCGCACCGGTGTCGACCCGGCCGCGGTGGACGACGTGATGTACGGATGTGTGGATGCCCTCGGCCCCCAGGCCGGCGACATCGCCCGCACCGCCTGGCTGGCCGCCGGACTGCCCGAGCACGTGCCCGGCACCACCATCGACCGCCAGTGCGGATCGGCCCAGCAGGCCGTCCACTTCGCGGCTCAGGCGGTGATGGCCGGCGTGAACGACATGGTGGTGGCCGGCGGCGTTCAGAACATGAGCATGATCCCCATTGGTGCGGCCATGACCGTGGCCGAGCACGTGGGGGTGACCGATCCCGATCCCTTCACTGGCTCCGATGGCTGGGTGGACCGCTACGGCACCCAGGAGGTTTCGCAGTTCCGGGGAGCGGAGATGATCGCCGAGCACTGGGACATAAGCCGAGAGCAGATGGAGGAGTTCGCCCTGGCCAGCCACGAGCGGGCCGCCACCGCCACCGACGAGGGCCGGTTCGAGAACGAGATCCTGCCCCTGGCCGGCCTGGAGTTCGACGAGGGCATCCGGCGGGGCACCACGCTGGAGAAGATGGCCGGCTTGTCCACGCTGATCGAGGGCGGGCGGCTGACCGCGGCGGTGTCCAGCCAGATCTCCGACGCGGGCTGCGCCATGTTGATCTGCGGGGAGCAGGCGGTGGCCGACCACGGGTTGAAGCCCCGGGCCCGCTTCCACCACTTGTCGGTGCGGGGCGCCGACCCCATCTACATGCTCACCGGCCCCATTCCGGCCACTGAGTACGCGCTGGCCCGTACCGGCATGACCATTGACGACATCGACCTGTTCGAGTGCAACGAGGCCTTCGCCTCGGTGGTGCTGGCCTGGATGGGCGAGCACGACGTGCCCCACGAGAAGGTCAACGTGAACGGCGGGGCCATCGCCCTGGGCCACCCGCTAGGGGCCACCGGAGCCCGGCTCATGACCACCCTGCTGAACGAGCTGGAGCGCACCGGCGGCCGTTACGGGCTGCAAACCATGTGCGAGGGCGGCGGCCAGGCCAACGTCACCATCATCGAGCGGCTGTAGCAGCGCCATGACCGAGTTTGCCGACAAGGTGGTGATCGTCACCGGCGCGGCTCGGGGGATCGGACGGAGCACCGCCGCGCTGTTCGCGGATGCGGGGGCGGTGGTCGTCGGGGCCGATCGGGATGTTGAGGCTCTGGAAGCGGTGGATAGCCTGTCGCTTCGACTGGGTGGCGACGTGGGCGACACCCGCGATGCCCATGCGATCATCGACGACACCCTGGAGTCCTACGGCCGACTCGACGTGCTGGTGAACAATGCCGGGGTCTGGGTGCTCAAGCCCACCTCCGAGATCACCCCCGAGGAGTGGGACGACCAGCTCTCCACCAACCTGAGGTCGTTCTTCCTGCTGATCCGCCGGGCCTACCCCGCACTGGCCGAGGCCAGGGGCAGCGTGGTGAACGTGGCCTCCATTGCTGCCCTGCGGTTCACCACCCCCCATGTGGCCTACGCCTCGGCAAAGGCGGGAGTGATCGCCATGACCAGGGACTTGGCCGCCGAGTACGCCCCCGACGTGAGGGTCAACGCAGTTGCCCCCGGTCCCATCGACACCATGCACCTCACCGCCTCGATGACTCCCGAGGAAAAGGACGACTTCGGCCGCCGCTACCCGCTGGGCCGCATGGGCGAGCCCGAAGACGTGGCCCACGCCATCGTCTTTCTGGCCTCCCCCAAAGCCGCCTACATCACCGGCGCCACCCTCCCCGTCACCGGAGGCACCGAACTCGGAGTCCCCAGCCTGTTCTAGCGGCTAGCCCTCGATGCGGTCGATGAGACCCCAGGCCAGGGCGTCGGTGGCGTCGATCTCGATGTTGGTGAGGGCCATGTAGCAGAGGCGCTGGCGGCCGATGCGGCGGGCGATGCTCACGGTGCCGCCCGCGCCGGGCACCAGGCCCATGGCCACCTCGGGCAGCCGGAAGCTGGTGTCGGGGTGGGCGGACACATCGTGGGCGTAAGCGGGCAGTTCCACGCCCGCCCCCACGCAGGTGCCGTGGACCTTCACCCGGGTCTTGGCCGCCAAGCGGTCGATCCAAAAGGCGGCGCTGCGCACCGAGCGGACGCGGTGGGCGGTGCCTGGGTCGGGGGTGGTGCCGAACTCGGCCAGGTCGCCGCCGGAGCAGAAGGTGGGCCCGGCGCCGTCGAGCACGATGCCGTCCAGGCTGGGGTCGGCCCATGCGGCCCGGAGCTGCTCTACGAGGCCGTCGCGCATCTCGGCGCTGAAGGCGTTGTGGCGTTCGGGCCGGTTGAGGGTGAGCCGCAGGGTGGAACCGGCGCGCTCAGCCCGCACGGCGGGCTCGGGGTTGTCGGGAACCAGCCGGGAGGGCTGGCTGGCCAGCCACCCCTGGAACTGAGGGCCGGACTGGAGGGTGGAGTAGGCCAGCGACTCCGCCACCAGCCCATCGGCGGTGGTTCGGCCTTCGCTTAGGCGCAGTAGTTGCACCAGCGCCACCGCCGCGGCTGGCGATGCCGTGGCCGCAGCGGTGATCTGCTCGATCTCCTCGACGGGCACGGCTACCGGGACCGGGAGATCGCCGGGGGCCAGCACGATGTCGAAGGCGGCGCAGTGCTCGGCCAGCTTCGGAGCGTCGGCGGAGTCGAAGTCGGCGGTTACATAGGCTGCCATCACCGCCGGGGTGCTCTTTATCAGGCTGGCCGTCTCTTCGCTGGGCCATTGGGAGATGTCGGCGGCGGTGAGCTCTACGAGCATTACCGGGCAGTCAGCCAGACCCAAGTCCTCCCCGGCATAAGGGTGGGACAGGAGTTCGAGGGCCTCAGCCAGGCCCGTGGTCTGGATTGGCGCAGCCATTACTGAGTGACCGCAGACTAGCGCGGGAGGGAATCAGCGGCTTTCGGCGAGCTCGTCGCGCAGGATCCGGCGCAGGAGTTTGCCGGTCTCGTTGTAGGGCAGTTCGTCGCGCAGCTCGATGCAGTCGGGGGTGCGCGACGATCGCATCTGAGACTTCACGAACTCTTGGAGTTCAGCGGTGTCTACCGTTTGACCCTTGGCGGGCACCACCACCGCGGCCACCGCTTCGCCCCATTGCTCATCGGGTATTCCGACGGCGGCGGCGTCAGCCACCGACGGGTGGCTCAGCAGTACGTCTTCGATCTCGCCGGGGGAGATGTTCTCGCCGCCCCGCACGATGATGTCGTCTATGCGGCCCTCCACGTAGAGATAGCCGTCACCGTCGAGCGAGCCCCCGTCGTTAGTGGGGAACCAGCCGTCGGGGGTCACCCGGGAGTTCCGTCCCAGGTACTCGCCCGAAACCTGCTCGCCCCGCACCCAGATCTCGCCGGAGGTGCCGGTGGCAACCGGGTTGCCCTCCTCGTCGCGGATGTCCACCTCGATGGCGGGCAGCGGCCGGCCCGCCGACCCCAGCCGGGCCCGCACGGCCGGATCATCGGAGCGATGGGCCTGCCGGTGCTCCTCGGGGCCGAGCACCGCCACGGTGGAGCTGGTCTCGGTCAGGCCGTAGGCGTTCACGAAGTTGGCCTCGGGCAGCACGTCGAGGGCCCGGGCGATGACCGGGGCGGGCATCTTGCCGCCGCCATAGGAGAGGGCCCGAAGCGTGGGGAGCCCGCCGCCGACGTCTTCCAAGTGGTCCACGATGCGGGCCAGCATGGTGGGCACCACCATGGCGTGGGTGACCCCTTCGGCCCGCACCAGGTTGACCCAGTCGGCGGGGTCGAAGTTAGGAAGCTGCACAATGCGGCGCCCGGCGTACACCGAGCTCAAGATCGCGGCCATGCCGGCCACGTGGTAAGGGGGCACCGACACCAAGGTGGCCTCGTCCTCGGCCGCCCCCATGAACTCCACCGAGCCGATGATGTACGACACCAGATGCCGATGGCGCAGCACTGCGGCCTTGGGGGCGCCGGTGGTGCCGCTGGTGTAGAGGAGGATGGCGATTTCCTCGGGGTCCACGTTCCAGTCGCTGTCGGGCGCGTTGCCCTCGGCCCACTGGGCCAAAAAGTCAGGCCGGACAACCGCCCTCACGCCGTCGAGGTCGCCGATGGCGGCGAGGGCGTCGTCGTTGCACACCGTCACCGACGGAGCAACCTCGGTGGCCAGATGGCGCAGCTCGGGCCTGGTCAGGCGGTAGTTGAGGGGAACGAACGGCACGCCGGCCCAGGCCGAGCCGAACAGGGCGATCGGCAGGGCCTCGCTGCTCACGTCCACCATGCTGACCCGGTCGATTCCCGCCTCGCGGAAGCGCATGGCGGTGGCCCCGGCCCGCTGGAATAGCTGTTCGTAGGTAAGACCCCGCCCTTGGGACCCGACCGCGGTGCGGTCGCCGAACCCGCTGGACGCCATCTCCAGCAGCATCATCAGATTCATGGGTCCATCCCGACTGACGATCCTGCTGGCAGCGCTATGGCCTAACTAGTCGGAGGCGGGGAGGGGCTTGGCCTCTTTCAGGCTGAGGGCCGTGTCTCCCAGCGCCAAAGAGCCGTCTCCCGGTTTGGTGCACAAAACCTCGAGGGACTCGTCTTCGTTCACATAGCGCTTGCCCAGCGCGGTGCCTTCGGCAGCGCCGACGGCAACCTCGCCATTGCGCTCCGCGTCGGCCGGATCGGCCATCGGCGCGCCGCCACAAGTGATGTCCACGTCGCCGCTTGGTGCTTTGACCACGATGAGCTCGGTATCGCATACCGAACTCTTGAGGCGGCTGCCCGGTTTCAGGTCCATCCTTACCTCCCGAAAGATGTCCTCCAATCTTTTCCCGTCAGACTCAGCAGGTACAAACTGCGTTAGTGATGGAGTCAACCTTGAGCAGCCGCCATCCGGCGCTGGTTTGGGCCGAGTCGGGCTTGATGGGCCTGAGCGGACCCGAGCACGGGCCTCCGGCGGTGGCTTCTGGGCGTTGGGTGGAGCGGCTGGACGGCGTGGTGAGCGACATCTCCAAGTTGCGCGGCCAGCCGCTGAGGAGCGACGCCGCCGGTTTTCTGGGAGAGCGGGCGGCACTGGTGGGCCGTGGTCGTAGGGGCTCGGTGTCAGTGGGGGGCGCATGCCGCATGGTGGCGGCGGCCGACGGCGTGTTGGCGGTGTCGCTGGCCCGCACCAGCGACACCGAAGCGGTTCCCGCCTGGCTGGAGATCGGCGATCTGGGCGGGAGCGATGTGTGGGCCGTCGTGGCCACGGAGATGCGGGACAAGCCGGTGGCCGAACTGTTGGAGCGGGCCGAATGGCTGGGTTTGGCGGTGGGAGAGGCCACCCGGCCCCCGCCCCCGGCCGAGCCCTGTTCGTTCACTGATGTGGGATCGGCGGATTCAGGCCGCAAGAAGGTGCTGGACGTGAGCTCGCTTTGGGCCGGGCCACTGTGCGCGTCGCTGCTGGGCGGCTTCGGATTCGAGGTGGTCAAGGTAGAGGCACCAGGACGACCCGACGGTGCCCGATACGGTTTGCCGGCGTTCTACGAGCGGTTGAACCAGGGCAAGGAGGAAACGGTCATCGACCTGGGGTCCGAGGACGGACGCCGCCGGTTCCAGGATCTGTGCCGAGGGTCGGCCGTGGTGGTCGACGGTTTGCGACCCCGAGTGTGGGCCAACTGGGGGATCGACCCACTGGAGGTGGCCGAAAGCGCCGGGCTGGTGTGGGTGTCGATCACCGGCTATGGCAACGACCGACCCGGATTCGGTGACGATGCCGCGGTGAGCGGGGGACTATGGCTGCCGGACCCGGCTGGCGGACTGCCGTGGTTCGTGGGTGACGCTGCCGCCGATCCGGTGGCTGGCTTGATCGCCTGTCGGGCAGCCGCCGAGACCCTGGCCGCAGGTCGGGCAGGATTGGTGGAAGTGGCCATGAGCCAAGCAGCGAGCTGGGTCCGGGCGGGAGACGACCTGACTGCGTTCGACGCCGAGGTCTTCCGCCGGGGCGAAAATTGGGTTGTGCGGGCCGACGGCGACGAGCAGGTGGTGCTGGGCCCCCGCGGCCTGGTGTGACCTCGTTCTTCCGCCGAAGCATGGCAAATGGGCGGTAGGTTGAGGTTGTGTTTGCAAGAAAGCCCAGCGGCTCGGGGCATCTCGGTGAGGGGCACCACCGCAATGTGACCCGGGGCGGGTACCGGGCGGCGGTGTTCGGGGTGAGCGACGGCCTGGTGTCCAACGTGGCCCTGATCTTGGGCGTGGCCGGGGCCAGTTCGGGCCAAGAGCTGGTGCGAATTGCCGGTTTGGCCGGGCTGATCGCCGGGGCGGTGTCGATGGCTGCGGGTGAGTACATCTCTATGCAGGCTCAGCGAGAGCTGCTGGAGCGGGAGTTGGAGATGGAGCGGCGAGAGCACGCCCGCAACCCGGAGCATGAGGTGGAGGAACTGGCCGAGATCTACGAATCCCGCGGGGTGGACCCGGACATGGCAAGGGAGATGGCCACCAACATCATGGAAGATCCGGAGAAGGCACTGGAGGTCCACGCCCGGGAGGAGATGGGCATCGATCCCAACGAACTGGGCAACCCGGTGTTCGCGGCGACTTCCTCGTTCATTGCCTTCGCCATCGGCGCGGTGCTGCCCCTTTTGCCCTGGTTCTTCACCGGCGGCAACGGCGCCATCGTGGGGTCGATCCTGCTCGGGGTTGTGGGCGCGGTACTGGTGGGCGGTGCGCTGGCTCTGGCCACCGACCGGTCGATCGTGCGGGGTTCGCTCCGCCAGTTGGTCATTGCCGCTGCGGCAGCCGCTATCACATTTGGAATCGGCTCCGCAGTGGGGGTGGGAGTATGACCGATTGGGAATGGACTTTGGGCGGCCTCGAGAGCGACAAGCCTCCCATTTGGGGTGATGACAACGTCTTGGATCCGTCCAGCGTGCTGCTCACGGACAAGGTGGCCATCGTCACCGGCGGCGCACGGGGGATCGGGGCGGCCACCGCGGTGGCCCTGGCCCGCTTCGGGGCTGATCTGGCCATCTGCGACCGGGAGGCCGACGATATGGCCCGCACCGCCGCCGCAGTGGAGGCGCTGGGCCGCCGCTGTTTGACCGGGCTGTTCGACGTCCGCCACCCCGAGCCCCGGGATGCCTGGCTGGCCGAGGTGGGAGAGGCCTTTGGTCGAGTGGACGTGCTGGTGAACAACGCCGGCGGCACGTTCAACTCCCCGTTTGCCGACATCAACCTCAAGGGCGAGGCCGCGCTGATCGCTGAGAACTTCACCCAGGTCACCGGGTTCATCCGAGGGTGCATTCCGCTCATGAGCGAGGGCGGGTCGATAATCAACGTCACCTCTATTGAGGCCCATCGGGCCGGTCCCGGCTTCTCCATCTACTCGGCGATGAAGGCGGCCCAGGCCAATCTGACCATGAGCCTGTCGCTGGAGTTGGCGCCGGCGGGCATCCGGGTCAACTGCATCGCCCCCGATGTGATCCCCACCGAAGGCGAGCGCATGCTCGGCGACGAGAGCACCGACGAGAGATCCCAGTTGGCCCCCCAGCCGTGGTTGGAGGGCGGCTCAGTTCACGACTGCGCCGCCTCGATCGTGTACCTGGCCGGGGACATGTCCCGATTCGTGACCGGCAGCACCATCCACGTGGACGGCGGCAACATTGGCGCCGCCGGTTGGAAGCGCCGCACCACCAACCGCTAGTCCACCTAGCTAGGGTTCCAGCCGGTACGTCACCGCGAAGGAACTGACATGGACATCGACATCGATCGGGTAACCGAGATAGCCGGCGAGGTCGCCACGCACATGGCCGGGGCCACCACCATGGCCATGGTCCACATCGGCGACGAGCTGGGCCTGTATCAGGCCATGGCGGGGGCGGGGCCGATGACTGCGGAAGCCTTGGCCGAAGCTGTTGACTGCCATCCCCGTCTGGTCACCGAGTGGCTGCGCCAGCAAGCCGCCGTCGAGTTGGTGGAGATCGATGGCCAGGGTGACGACGACGTCACGTTCAAATTGACCGATGAGGCCGCCGCAGTGCTGGCCTGGGAGGTGAGCCCCGCATTCTTGGCCGGTGGCATCGGCATGTTCCGGGCCATGTTCGCCGACATGGACGACATCCTCAACGCCTTTCGGGGCGACGGCGGATTGGCCTGGGGCGAACACCACCCCAGCCTGTTCACCTCCACTGCCCGCTTCTTCCGCCCCCAATACGAGATGTACCTGGCCAACGAGTGGATCCCCGCCGCCGACGGCATCGACGAACTGCTCAAGGCCGGGGCCACCGCCGCCGACGTGGGCTGCGGCTGCGGCGACTCGGTTCAGATCCTGGCCTCGGCCTACCCCGAGTCGCACTTCACCGGGTTCGACTTCCACGGCCCGTCCATCGACCAGGCCAGAGAACTGGCCGCCAACGCCGGGCTCCCCAACGCCTCGTTCGAAGTGGCCGACTCCAAGGGCTACCAGGGCGCCTACGACGTGATCTTCTTCTTCGACTGCCTCCACGACATGGGCGATCCGGTGGGCATCGCCACCCACGCCCGCAGCCAGCTGGCCGAGGGCGGCTCGGTGCTCATGGTGGAGCCCTTCGCACTCGACGGCCACGTCCGCAACCTAACCGAGAACCCCATGGCGGCCACGTCTTATGGGGCGTCGGCGGTGTTTTGAGTCCCGTGTTCTCTGGCCCAGCCGGTCGGCCTGGGAATGGGTGCACAAGCCGGCGAAGCCGCCATGCGAGAAGTATTCGCCGCCGCCGGATACTCCAGCTTCGAGCGGGTCACCGAGACCAACGCCAACATCATCTACCAAGCCCGCCCGTAGTTTTTCGGATCGCCCAAACCCCAAAGAAGCCGGTACACTGCGGCGTTCCTGCCCCGTTCGTCTAGAGGCCTAGGACGCCAGATTCTCAATCTGGTAACACGGGTTCGAATCCCGTACGGGGTGCCAAATCTGCGGATGAGCTTGCGACCGTATGCACTGCGGTTTTGGCGCGCGAGACTGGCGCCGACCCAAGTACGACAGAGGAAACGGAGCAACTGATGGGCCGAATGGACGGAAGAGTCGCAGTGGTGACTGGGGCTAGTGGCGGGATTGGTATGGCCACGCTGCGCCGGCTGGCGGGAGAGGGGGCCGCGGTAGTGGGGGTCGATTTGGTGGACGAGGCGGGCGAGAAGCTGGTGGCAGAGTTGACCGAGGGCGGCGCTCAGGCGGTGTACCAGCACTGCGATGTGGGCTCGCTCGACGAGGTGACCGCCGCGGTAGAGCGGGCGGTGTCGGAGTTTGGCCGCATCGACGTGCTGTTCAACAACGCCGCCACCAGCACCGGGGGCTACATCCCCGAGCTCGACCCTGAGGGGTGGGATGCCAGCCTGCGGGTGATGCTCACCGCCGCCATGTACGGAATGAAAGCTGCCATTCCCCACATGGCCGCCCAAGGGGGAGGGTCCATCATCAGCACTTCGTCGATCTACGGAGTGGTGGCCTCGCCGGGCAACGCCCCCTACTGCACGGCCAAGGCGGGGCTCATCAACCTGACCCGCACCGCGGCGGTGGAATGGGGGCGCAAGAACATCCGGGTCAACGCCATCTGCCCCGGCGTGGTGGAGACGCCCATGTATGGCGCGGTGCTCGACATCGGCCTCAAGACCCACGAGGAGATCTCCGCCATGCACGCACTGGGCCGGACCATCAAGCCCGAAGAGATCGCCGATTTGGTGCTGTTTCTAGCCTCAGATGAGTCCTCAGCTATCACCGGCCAGGCCATCGTCATCGACGGCGGCCTCATCTCCGAATGCAATCTGACCGGAGTCCCACCGGCCTGACGTCCCCCGGGCCTGGCGGGCCCGTGATCCTGTGAATTCCTAGCCAATCAGCTGGCTTCGATTCCTGTACGGGGTGCCATCGCGTGTTTTCGCTGGTGGTGGACGGCGAAGAGTTGGCAGGCCAGGCCGGCGGTGCCATAGGCGAGGTAGCCGACGCCGACGGGGGTGACTGAGCCGCTGATGGCCTGGTCGATGATGGCGGCGAGACCGGCGCCGAGCATGGCCATGGTGAAGCCGAGCACGGCGGAGGCGGTGCCGGCCATCTCGCCCATGGGTTCGAGCGCCAGGCTCTGGCCCAACGGGAAAAACGCCACCATGCAGGCGTTGGCCAGGCTGAAAATGGTGATCCACAGAACGAACGGCGGTCTGCCTCCGGCGGCCAGGGCCAGGCCCAGCATGGTTCCCGCCGCGCAGATCTGTAGACAGCCCGCCCCGAGCGCCACCGAGCGGGCCCGGAATCGGTGCAGTGCCCGGTTGTTGAGCAGCGTCACCAGGCCCATGCCCGCAGCCATGATCGAGAAGTAGGGCACGAACCAGCGCTCCTGATCGAAGACGTCGTCGAAGATCAGCTCGGAGCTCGCCAGGAACGAGAAGAAGGCCCCGGCGGAGAACATGGTGGCCAGGGTGTAGCCCAGCGTCACCGGGTGGGTGGTTACCGACCGGAAGCCGTCTATCGTCGACCGAAAGGTCAGCGGTCGCCGGTTCTCGGGCTTCAGCGTCTCCTCCAATCGCGTCGACCACGCCACGATCACCACGGCGGTGAACACGCTGAAGGCCATCACATACCGCCACGAGCCCAGCTCCACCAGGCCCTTCCCCAGCGGCGGCCCGGCCACCGGGGCCCAGAAGAACACCGCCATGACCAGGGTCATCACCCGGGCCATGGCGTCTCCGGAGTAGTAGTCCCGTACGATGGCCTGGGCGGCGGTGCGGGGGCCGGCCGCGGCGAACCCCCAGATGAAGCGGCTCACGTAGAGCATGCCCAGCGACACCGACAAGGTGGCCATGAGCGATGCCAGGCCGTACAGCACCATGCTTCCCACCAGGATCCTCTTTCGACCGAGAGCATCGGCCATCGGGCCGTAGACCAGGTTGCCGATGCCCGAGCCCACGAAGAACAGGGTGATGGTGAGCGACAGTCCGGTGGAGTCCTCCGGCAGGTTGAACGCATCCCGCATTTCCGAGAACGCCGGGAGCAGGGTGTCGATGGCCAGCGCCGACATGGCGCTGACCATGGCGATGAAGAGGATGAACTCCCGTTCGCTCAATCGGCGGCCGGTGTAAGTGGGTGTGGGCGTGCTCACACCGGCCGACTTCTCATAACGGCGTAGCCTGTCCCTCCTATGGCGAAGATGTCAAAGGAGTTGGAGGGCAAGGTGGCGCTGGTCACCGGCGCGGCCCGGGGGTTGGGCGCCGAAATCGTGCGGCGCATGGTGGCAGCCGGGGCCCAGGTGACGGCGGCGGACAAGCGGGTGGACGACGGGGCTGCGGCTGCTGCTGAGGCCGGAGCGCAGTTCATCGAGTTGGACGTGACCGACGCCGATCAATGGGCCGCTGCGGTGGACGCTGCCGCTGACGGCGGCCGCCTGGACATCTTGGTCAACAACGCGGCGATCACCCGTGTGGTTCCGATCTTGGACTGCGATCCTGCTGAGTTCCGCAAGGTGATCGATACCAACCTGGTGGGCACCTTTCTGGGCATCCGGGCCGCCGCGCCCACCATGGCGTCGAGCGGGGGAGGGTCGATCGTGAACCTGAGCTCGCCCAGTGCATTCGAGGGCACAGTGGGAATGCCGGCCTACTCCACTTCCAAATGGGGCATCCGGGGGCTCACCCGCACTGCGGCCCTGGAGCTGGCCGACTTGGGCATCCGGGTGAACGCCGTGGTGCCCGGTGCGCTGCGTACTGCGATGACTCGCCGACCGGGATGGGAAGACGAGGACTACGAGCGCCACTACGGGGCTACCGTGCCGCTGCGGCGCATGGCCGAACTCGGCGAGGTGGCCGAACTGGTGATCTGGCTGGCCTCCGACCAGGCCTCCTACTGCACCGGAGGCGACTACGCCGCCGACGGCGGCCTGGGAGCGGGTTCGCCCCCGCCTCTACCCGAGAGCGACTAGTTCGAGTAGTCGGGGTTGAACTGTATTTCGCCTTCTACCCGGTGGAGCCAGGGGTACAACTCAGTAGGGCGGCGGGCGATGACCGCCAGTTGGTTGCGCTGGCGTTTGAACACAGTGCACAGCGCAGCCAGGGCGGGTTTGGCCAACTTCCCGGCCAGACGCCGGTGGCGGCCGGTGGCCTCGGCGGTGGGCAGGCGCAGGCCATAGCGGAACTCGATGCGAGGCTCGCCGGTGGGGTCGTAGGACCGCAAGGTCTTGACCACCTCGGCCTCGGTCCAGCGGTACACGTGGTTGGGCACGCTGGTGTTGTCCAGCCCGCCGGTGCGGAATCCCTGGTCGGTGACCGCAGCCAGCTCGTAGGCGTCGGCCATGCCCATCCGCACGGCCAGCCGCATCAGCGCGCTGTCACGGGCCTCGATGGCCACGATCCCCTCCCGGCACACCCGGTACATCTCCCCCAGCGCCCGATGTGGGGAGCGGCAGTGGTGCAGCCCCTCGGATACGAACACCCAGTCGAATGAACGGTCCTCAAAAGTCAATGACTGGGCGTCCTGGTACGACCACCGGCCGTCGGGCACCAGTGGGGCGAACGCCTCGTCGAGGTTGGACACCACCACGTCGGTGAAACCCAGAGAAGACAGCAGCTCCCAGTCGTCGGTACCCGCGCATACCGCCAGCAGCCGGGTGTCGGCATCGAGGCCCAGGCTGTTCATAGTGGCGGCGGCGAATTTGCGGTCCAGAATCCCTCTCCTGTCTCAGGCGTGGTTAGCCATCGTACGGCGACTACTAGGTTGCTGAGGGTGAAGTTCGGGTTCCCCTTCATCTCGCTGCACCCGGGGGCATGGGTCGAGGTGGCCCAGGCCGCCGACGAGGCCGGGTTCGAGTCGTGCTGGATCGCCGACCATCTGGTGTTCCCCGTCGAGATGGAGGGCTCGCTGGGCGACGTCGAACATCCCAACGTGCCAGCCACCGTGCCGGTGTACGACGCCCCGGCCTACCTCTCGTTCCTGGCTGGCCAAACCTCCCGCATCAACCTCGGGGTGTACGTGTACCTGGCTGGATTGCGCCACCCGTTCACCACCGCCCGGGGCTTTGCCACCTTGGACCACGTCAGCAACGGCCGGGCGCTGGTCGGCGTGGGGGCGGGATGGCTGCGCAACGAGTGGACGGCCGCGGGGATGGACCCCCGAACCCGGGGCCGCCGCCTTGACGAGGCCCTGGATGTGTGCGTGCGGCTCTGGACCGAGCCCGAAGTGGAGCACCACGGCGAGTTCTACGACTTCGAGCCGGTGGCCTTCGAGCCCAAGCCGGTCCAGCAGCCCCATCCTCCGATATTGGTGGGCGGGCTGTCGGACGCTGCCCTGCGCCGGGCTGCCCGCTACCAAGGGTGGATGGGCATGGGCGACACCTTCGAGTCGGTGAGGGCAGCCGCCGACCGGCTGGCCGAGCTGGGCGCGCCCGACATCGAGATCACCGCTCAGGGCCGATGCGAGACCCTTGATGATCTGCGCCGGTGGGAGGATGCCGGTGCCCACCGTCTGGTGGTCACCCCATGGGAGAGCACCAGCAAGGCGGTTGATTCGCTTCGGCGGTTCGCGGACCGGTTCATCGCCTGACAAGGCGAGCGGGAACCGGTTGGAAATGTGCCAAAAACCCCTGGGGAGGGCGTACAATGGCATTTCTGCGCAAACAACGTCTGACTAGGGATTGCCATGGGTCGAGGATCAGAGAGCTTTCAAAAGCGACAGCGAGAAAAGAACAAGCGCGAGCGGGCTGCGGCCAAGCAGGCCCGCCGTCACGGCAAGCTTGAAGTCCCGTTTGAGGAGGAGGTCGAGGCCCCCTCTTCAAACGGAAAGTCCGAAGCCGAGCTGTATGAGGATTTCCGCCTGTTGAGCGAGAAATACCAGTCCGGGGGAATGGACGAGGAGACCTACGAACAGCGCCGGGCCGAGATCTTCGAGCAGCTCGGCCTTGAGGTCCACTGACCCAAATCGGTTACCCCGCCGAACCAGCGGAAGCTGAAAGGGCGGAAGCTCAACCAGCAGCGATCAGCCGACTCGTGGGCATGCCCAGCATGCACGACAGCCCTGCCGACTGGAGCCCGCCCGCGCCCCCGGCAACCAGGATCACGAAGTAATCGGGGGAGGGCACGATAGGCACCCGGTCGTTCTCGATGGCCACCCCCAGTTGCTCCAGCACGTCTCTGGTGGGTTGGCGCCTGTACGGAGGGTAGAAGTCCAGCGGCACGCGGGCTTCGGCGAAGAGATGCTCCCGCAGTTCCTGTTTGGTGGGCATAAGGCTGGCCACCATCTCGGCGATTACCGGGCTCATCACCAGCACGGTCGGGAAGGGATTGGGGGCGTCATGGCCCCCGCACGGCCCGCTGATGGCCAGGCCGTTGGTCACGTGGTGCAGCACCTGGTCGGGCTCGTGGTGCATGTCGGTGATGGGCCACATCCCGTTCACGGCCAGCACCGTCACCACATCCTCGTCGGCGTCGAACCCCATGTCGACGTGGTAGGGCGGCCAGGGGGAGGCTTCCTCGTTCTCGGCCACACACAGCGAGGTGGCCTTGCCGGGCCAGCCCAGCGGGGCCTTGTCCACCTCGCCGGGGATGGCCCCGCCGATGTTCACCAAAGCGAGCCGGAGGGCCCTCCCCACGGTGGCGTTGGTGTGAGCCCCCGGCCCGAAGCACCCCGCGCCGAAGTTGAAGCTCAGCCGATTGCGGATCGGGCCGTTCACCACCAGCATCGGGCCCACCGGGTTGGTGGTGGTCTGCACTCCGTGGGCGTTCATTTGGGGGTCGCAAAAGGCGTAGATGGCGGCGATCAGCACGGGCATCGCCTCAGGCGAGCATCCGGCCATCACCGCATTGACCGCGATCTTCTCCACCGTGGCCGGCGCGTTCAGCGGGGGCACGTCGCTCACCACGTGGTCGGCCGACAGCCCGGAGGCGGCCACCGCGGCGGCCACCCGCTCGGGGGTGGGGGGAACGACCGGCAGCCCGTCGGTCATGCCCCGTTCTCGTAGGTAGGCCTCTACCTCGTCAACTCCCCCGTCGACGTCAACCTGCTGGGTCATCTCACCTTTGTCTGACTGCCTGCGCTGGCGACCCGCGGGGTCATGCCACTAGCGCGTCCACGATGTCGTCGAGGCGGGATGCGATGTCGGCCCGTATGTCGTCCTCAGACCACTCGTCGTAGCCCGACGGCAACACGATCAACGGCTGGTTGTCTACCCGCAGGCCCCGGGCGGTGGCCTCGGCCAAGCCCCGGAACTGCTCGGTCACCAGGCCCACCGCCGGAGTTCCCATGGCCTCCAGCGTGCTGCTGGCGTGGATACACCACGCCGTACACGAGCCTCAATTGCCCAACCCGCTGATCACCGCGTCGACTTCAGCGTGGAAAGCCTCCATCTCCTGCTGATACTGCTCGGGGTCGGCGCCGTGCATGGGGCCACTGGCCCGAACCACCACTCCGGCCGCCCCGGCCCGGTCCACCAACTGGCGGGACAGCTCGTCGGCCATGATCGCCATAGACCGCCACATGTCGTTGTCGATGATGCCCACCACCGCTCCGGCCAGCGAGTCCTTGCGGATGGCCAGCGGCTGAGCGGGCTCGTTCACCTCGCCGGTGGGCAACAAGATGGTGGTGGTTTCCATGGAAACTCCTCCCGGAAAACTCGGGACAACTCTGGCGAGCCCTTCCGGTCCACCCTACCCCGTGCCGTATTGTGTCGCGATGCACACAACGACGCTGCCCCGGCCACCGGTCATCATGGAACAGTCCCTGGAAGACCCCGATGTGCTGCTGGGTATATTGCAGCGCCAGTCGCCCCATCCTCTGACGCTGGCCGGCGCAGAGTTCGTGGAGAGCCGAGCTGCCCTGCGGGCTGGAGCCCGCACCGGCGATGTCCCGCCGTTCGTCGATGTGGTGGACGGCGAGCCCCGGATCCCGCCGGTGTTCCGCACCACTTGGGGCGCCGAACACCAGGCCGTGGAGGGGGCCGACACCATCGTCAACAACCCCCGGTTCATCGAAGCCGCCCAAGAGCTCTACGGCGCTGAGGTGGTACGACCCTATTTCACCTACGTGAACATCAACGCCCCCAGCGGCCAGTACGCCCGCCACACCGACATTCCCTCCTTTCGGGGGGTTGGCCGGGACGAGTACCCCACCTGGCTGCTCAATTGCATGATGCACTCGGGGTGCTTCGACCGCTGGCGGGTGCGGATCGCCACCGCGGTGTGCTGGTACTACGAGGGCGTCGGCGGGGAGTTCACCTACTGGCCCGAAGGATGGGATGGCGAGATGGTGACCGTGAAGCCGCCCTACAACTACGGCGTGATGGGCGACAACGACTACATGCCCCATCGGGTGGAGACGATCGGCGCCGAGGCCGACTACGCCAAGTACGGATTCGACGCCACCATCGCGCTCACCCCCGATCGCCAGTGGATCATCGAAGAGCCGGGTCACGATCCGGTGCACCACGGGTTCGACGAGGTGCGGGTGTCGCTGTCGTGGAAGGCCTTCGTGTTCGGAGACGCCCACGAAGCCGAGGTCTACGACCATCACCTGGACGACCTCGACGAGGCGACCCTGATTGCCACGCTGGCCGAGGACTGCGCCCAGCGGGGCATGGCCGTGCCCGACGGGCCCGACGCGCTCACTCGCCACGAATTCGGAGAGCGGATCAGGGACACCTATTTGTCACCTGAACTACGCTTCTGACCGTTTGTGGCGGGAGGTTCCTTGGCGTTCGCAAGTAATTGGGACATGAGGGGAGCGGCTTGGCGGTGGCTAGCCGCTCTTTTCGTGGTCGCACTGTTGGCATCGGCCTGCGGTGGTGACGACGACACCGGCGACGGCGTCTCGCCCCCTGCAACATCGGCACCGTCCCAAGACGGGGAAGACGCTCAAGACGAGGGGCGCAGCGACAGCCAAGACGAGCAACCCGTAGATCAGGAGAGCCGCGACGCCGACGAGGTGTCTCCTGAGCCCACAGCGGCCCCGACGCTGCCGGACGAAGAGCCGCCCCCATCAGAGCCTGATGAGATCTATGGCGGCACACTGGTGTTCGCCCTGGAGTCGGAAACCACGGGGGGATGGAACCCGATCACCACGTCGGCGGCGACGTCGGGGCACATCGTGCTGCGGCAGCTCTACGATCCCCTGGTCATCGAGGGAGTCGATGGCGAGGCCGTTCCCTTCCTGTTGGAGAGCTTCAGCTCCAACGACGACTACACCGAGTGGACGTTCACGCTGCGCCCGGGCATCACGTTCCACGATGGACTGCCGGTGAACTCGGCCGCCCTTATTCGCCATATGGAGGAGTTGGGGAATGCCACGTTGTCACGGCTGGCCATTGAAGAAGCCGAGATACAGAGCTTCGAGGCCATCGACGACTTGACCGTGAAGGTAATCCTGGGGAAGACATTCGTCGATTTCCCCCTCGGTTTCACCAGCGCAGGCGGCTTTCTGGCGTCGCCGGCCATGCACGACCTCGGCACCGACAGCGCCCGCAATCCGATCGGCACGGGTCCATTCATGCTGGAGGAGTGGGTTGAGCATGAAGTGACCCGCCTGGTGCGCAATCCGAACTACTGGCGCACCGATGCTGAGGGACGGCAGCTTCCCTACCTCGACGCCATCGAGTTCCGTCCCTTCGAAGACGACGAGGCCCGGTACAACACCCTTCGGGCCGGCGATGTGGATGCCAGCGTCGACAACGGGGGACGGCGGGTGCAGGAGTACAACGAAGGGTTCAAGACCTACTGGCAGGGCGGGCAGTACACGGCCACCACTTCGGTGTTGATGAACACCGCGAGACCACCGTTCGACAATCAGGAGATTCGCCAGGCGCTCGCCCAGTGCACCGACCGGCAGACTCTCAACACCGTCTTGTGGGATGGACAGCCCCCGGCCACCGGGCCGTTCTCTCCGGGTACGCCCGGCTATCTCGAAGATTCCGGATTTCCCGATTTCGACCCTGATGCCGGTAGGGCTGTATTCGAGCGATTGGGCGCGCCCAGCTTTGAGATCACCACCACGATCACCACGTTGGACCTTCTGCAAGCCGAGCTGCTCGTGCAGATGTGGGGTGAGTGCGGGCTGGATGTGAGCATCAACCAGATGCTCCAAACCGAGGCGGTTACCTCCGCGGTCTTCGGGAACTTCTCCACGTTTGTGGCGGTCAACCACAGCGGGTACAGCCTGGCGATGGAGCGGTTCTGGTGGCATAGCGGCTACAGCTATCCAC
Organism: Acidimicrobiia bacterium; assembly: GCA_022826705.1. GTDB lineage: Bacteria > Actinomycetota > Acidimicrobiia > Acidimicrobiales > Bin134 > Poriferisocius. The sequence continues at coordinate 143,180 of JAJDUJ010000025.1, forward strand.
TACCGGTTCCGGCCATCAACTTCGGACGCGTCGCCGACCCTCGGATCGACGCGGCGCTCGATGAGGCCATCACCACCGACGACGAGGAGCGACAGCGGGAGCTTGCCGAGGAGGTCAATCGGGCATTTGCCGATGGCGTCTACAACATCTGGCTCTACCACTCGCGGTGGCTGATCGCCGCCCAAGAACACGTGAACGGCATAGACAACCTCACGATCCCCGGCGGGGGAGAACACCCCAAGATCTTCCTCGGCCGGGTCTTCTTGGCCGAGACCTGGCTGGACGACAGGTAGGAAGCGCATTCCCGCCTGCTGGGGTAACTTGGTGCCAACTATCGACATGGGGGGATCGTGTCATGGCTGGACTTTGGCGGGTTTCGAACCGAGCGCGATGGCGGTGGCTGGCTCTGCTTTGCGCACTGACGCTAGTGGCCTCCGCCTGCGGCGGCGGGAACGACGACGATGACGGCGGCAGCGGCGTGGCCGCGGAGGCCACCGCCGCCCCGGAAGCGCCCTCAGGGGACGGCGACGCCGCCCCGGCGCCCAGCGAAGACGGCGAGGATGCGCCCGAGCCCAGTGCCGGCGATGACGGAAGCCAAGACGCCGCGGCACCCTAGGACACTGGGGACGCCCCCGAAGCCGAGGCCACCGAAGCACCCGAGGCGGCACTGGAGCCCCAGTATGGGGGCACCCTGGTGGTGGGGCTGGAGGCCGAGACCACCAACGGGTTGAACCCGGTCAACGCCCAGGCCGCGGTGTCGGGCCACATCCTTTTCCGGGCGCTGTATGAAACGCTGACTATCGAAGGTGACGACGGCCGGATCATCCCCAACGTGCTGGAGAGCTTCAGCTCCAACGATGACTTCACCGAGTGGACCCTGACCTTGCGTCCAGGACTCCTATTCCACGACGGGACGCCGGCGGACGCAGCCGCGCTGAAGCGGCATTTCGAGGAGCAGGCCAAGGGCACCCTCACCGGCATTTTTGTCAGCGATTGGGAGATCCAATCCATCGACATCGTGGACGACGTGTCCATAAGCATTGTGTTCGGCAGGCCCTATGCCACCTTCCCCAATTTCCTGACCAGCCATCTCGGCTATTTCGGGGCACCCTCTATGCACGACCTGGGCCAAGAGGAGGCGGCCCGCAACCCCATTGGCACCGGCCCGTTCATGCTGGACGAATGGATTCCCAACGAGGTGACCCGGATGGTGCGCAACCCCAATTACTGGCGCACCGACGCCGAGGGCCGCCAGCTTCCCTATCTGGATGCCATCGAGTTCCGGCCAATCCCCGACACCGATGCCCGGTATGCCGCCCTGCGGTCGGGCGACCTCGATGCCAGCAGTGTGAACGAAGGGCTCAGAGTCGATGATTACAACGAGGAGTTCAAGACCTTCTGGCAGGCTGATCGGTACGCCGAAACCACCTACCTGTTGCTGAACAACTCTCGGGCCCCGTTTGACAACGTGGAGTTCCGCCGGGCGCTGGCCCAGTGCACCGACCGCCAGACCTACAGCACCCTTCGCTGGGATGGGCAGGCACCGGACAACGGCCCGTTCTCGCCCGGAACCCCCGGCTATCTGGAAGACACCGGATTCCCGGCCTACGACCCGGGCGCCGGTAGCGCCACCATTGCCCGCCTGGGCATAACCAACGTGGAATTAGGCACCACCAACGACCCGGCCAACCTCCTCAGCACCGAGTTGATCGCCACCATGTGGGGCGACTGCGGGCTCGACGTGAATATCACCCAGGTTGACCAGGCCGAGTTGATCACCAACGCGGTGTTCGGCAACTTCACCGCGTTCTTGTGGCGACAGCACGAGGGCTTTGGCGTGGCCACCGAGCGAGTTTGGTGGCACAGCAAGTTCGGCCTGGGGATCGCGCTGAACTTCGGCCGCATCAACAACCCGGGGATCGATGCCGCTCTTGACGAAGCGCTGATCACCGACGACCTCGATCGCCAAAGGGAGATAGCCGAGGACATCAACCGGGAGTTCGGCGAGAACGTCCACTACATCTGGTTCTACAACTCCAACTGGCTGTTGGCCGCCCACGACCACGTGCACGGGGTTGACAACCTCACCCTTGACGACGGAGCGCGGCACGAGAGGGTCTTCAGCGGCAGGGTCTTCTTGGGCGAGACCTGGATCGAGCAGTAGCAGCCGGTATCGGCGCAGAAGGGCGTTAACGGGCCAAGGGCAGGATAGGCCAGTGCTCCGGTTCTTCGGAACGCGCTTGGCCCAGCTGGCCCTGGTGGTGCTGGCGGTAACGCTGCTGTTCTACTGGATGCTGAACCTGCTGCCCGGCAACCCGTGTGTGGCCGCGTTCGGCGGGGCCGCTACCGAAGAGCAGATTGCCGAATGCGAGCGGGATCGCAACCTCGATGACCCGGTCATCGTGCAATGGGCCAAGTGGGGCGGCGACGTGCTCACCGGCGACTTCGGCAAGTCGTACCTGACGGGTCGGTCATTCGGGGAGGCTCTCAACACTGCATTGCCCCGAACCCTGCTTCTTTTGGCCTACTCCCAGGTTCTGGCGCTGGGGGCGGCCATTCCGCTCGGCCTGTGGACGGGGTACAAGCAGAACAGCGTGGGCGACAAGATCGCCAGCGGCGGGGCGTTCGCGCTGTTGTCTGTTCCGGTATTCGTACTCGGACTGGTGCTGATCTTGGTGTTCGCCGTGAGGTTGGACTGGTTCGACTTGAGTGGTTACCAGCCCATATCCGAAGGGTTGGGGGCCCATTTCAGGGTGATGTTCCTTCCCTCGATCACGCTGGCCGCCGGGCTGTTGCCCATCTACCTGAGGCTGCTGCGCACCGACGTGATCGGCACCCTGCAAGAGGACTTCGTGGGAACCGCCCGGGCCAAGGGCCTTCCGGTCCGCCACGTGCTCATCCGCCATGTGCTGCGCCCCTCGAGCTTCACGCTGCTGACCATTTTCGGCATCCAGGCGGCCCAGGCGGTGAACGGCGCCATCGTGGTGGAGTTTTTGTTCGACCTCGACGGGGTGGGATCGCTGCTGGTTAGCTGGGTGGCGGCCCGGGAGTTCTTGCTGGTCCAGACTCTGGTGGCGCTGATCGCGGCGGTCTTTGTGACCGTGACCACGATGGTCGATCTGCTCTACTCCGTTCTCGATCCTCGGATACGGCGAAAATGACCGACGCTGCCACTACCGCCGTGACGGGTTCCCGACCCGATGTAGCCCCTCGGCAGCGCCGACACAACGTCGCCCTCTGGGTGTCGCTGGTATGGCTGGTCTTGGTGATTGCCAGCGCCGTGCTGGCCCCGTGGCTGGGGTTCATCGACGACCCCCATAAACCGCTGTCGGGGCCGCCCGAAGAGGGCCCGTCGTGGTCGAACTGGTTCGGCACCGATCAGCTCGGCCGGGACATGTTCGCCCGCTCGGTGTGGGGCGGTCGGCTGTCTTTGTCCATTGCCGGCCCCGCGGTGGGCATCGGCATCGTGGTGGGCGGGTTGCTGGGAGTGGTGGCCGGCTACTTCGGCAGGTGGGTCGACCTCGGAGTCAGCAGCCTGGTCAACGTGGCGCTGGCCCTTCCCGCCCTGGTGTTCGCCCTGTTCATCGTGACCATGCTGGGCCAGAGCTACCTAAACGTCACCATCGCCGTGACCATCTTGACCATCCCGGCCATCGCCCGGATCGCCCGGGCCCAGGCGCTGCGGTTCGCGGCGCGGGAGTTCGTGACCGTGGCCGACATGATGGGGGCCCGATGGCCCCGCCTCCTGTTCCGAGAAGTGATGCCCAACGTGGTGCCGGCTTTGGCCTCGATCGCCTTTTTGGCCATGGGGATCGTGATCATCGCCGAGGGGAGCCTGTCCTTCATCGGGGTGAGCGTGGGCTCGCCCAGCATCACCTGGGGCAACATCCTGTCCTCTGGCAAGGGAAGGCTGGAGGATGCCCCTCACATCGCCCTGATCACCGGCGGCGTGATGTTCTGCACTCTGATGGCGTTGAACTTCGTGGGCGACGAGATGCTCCGGCGCCTCGACGTGCGCGAGGCCCGGATCTAGCGCGGTAAGCAGCTCACTGTTGTTGCTGCTGCTGTTGTTGTCGGGTGCGGGGGGCTTGCACGGTCCTCAGGAGCGAGGGCTGCATCGGCGTGGACGGCGGGCGGGCCGGGTCCATCCGGCGGATTTCCACTGACGCATCCACCTTGGGAGTGCCCGGGCCGGAGTAGACGCCCCGAAGGGGAGGCACATCGTCGTAGTCGCGGCCGTGGCCGATCTTGACGTGCTGGCGGCCCACCGGCAGCCCGTTGGTGGGATCGAGCGGCAGCCAGCCCAGCCCGGGGATGGCCGCCTCAAACCAGGCGTGGGTCTGCACCCTCACCAGATCGCCGTCGATGCTGCCGGTGCGGTCGTTGCTGGAGAACAGGTAGCCCGACACATAGCGGGCCGGGATGCCGATGCTCCGACACAGGGCCACGGCCAAGTGGGCGTAATCCTGGCAAACGCCCACCCCCTTGGCCGCGATGTCGGCAATGGGCTCGCCGATGTCGGTGGAGCCGGGCTCATAGGAGAGCTTGGCGCCCACGAACCGATGGATCTCCGTCACCACGCTGGCCACGTCCGACCCGCTGGCCTCGGCCAGACTGCGGGCTGCTTGGGCCATGTCGTCATTCCAGTCGGTGTGGGGGCTGCGCTTGAGGAACTCTTCGTGCCGGTCGCGGAATCCCGATACCTTCAGCGTCTCCAATGGCGGGCCGGTGGAGACTGGCGGAGGGTCTTGAGTCTCCACCGAAGCCTCCGCGGCGACCTCGAGCACGGTGTGAGCGTCGGTGACGCCGAAGTGGTCTACCCGAGTGCCCCAGTAGTCGGTGAACGACAGCATCCTGGCCGACGGCTCCACGATCACCCGGTAGCTCAGAAGCTGCTGGCGCTCATCGGACACCGGACAGGCTCGCATCTCGTTCTGGGACTCCCGCACCGGAGCGTCGAACGAGAATCGGGTGCGGTAGCAGATGTCCAGCCTCACGACGACACCCCAGGGGTGATGGCCTGGCTGTGGAGATCGAAGGCCTCGGCGTTGCGGAAGAAGTGGCCGCTCACCAGATCGGCCACGTTCCGCACCCCTGCTTCCAGGGCGGATAGATGGCTGGGCAGGTCGGCCACCATTGTGTCGAAGTCGGTGTATTCCAGTTCCGAGCGGAGCTGCCCCAGACGTTGGAGGGGCGGGGGTCGGCCGTTGGAGGCCAGTGCTTCCACCTGGGTCTCGCTCAATCGCAAGCAATAGAGCACCGACCGGGGGAATGAGTCGTTCACCATGAGGAACCGGGCCACGTCAGAGCCCAACGGGGACGACTGGCTGGCCCGCTGGTAGGCCTCCAGGGCCGACACCGAGCGGAGGGTGAGGGCCATCTCGTCGTAGGACGATCCGTCGTGCTCGGGGTAGCGGACGCTGATCAGGCGGCAGGTCATCAGCGCCCGCTCCAGCATCTGGCCCAGCACCAGGAACCGGTAGCCCTCGCCCTGGGCCATAGATGAGCTGATGACGCCGGTGAGCGACTGGCAGCTCACCCGGATGAAGTCGAGGGTTTGGAACGGGTCTTGCTCCATGGCCGCGGGGAAGTCTTCCTGTCGGAGTCGCAAGTGGAATTCGTTGATCTGCTCCCACAGCTCCGACGGGATCTGGTCTCGCAGGGATCGGAAGTTCTCCCTGGTGCGGCCGATGCAAAACGCCACCGACCCGGCCATGGTGGGGGCCACCACCAATCGGGTGGCGGCGGCCTGCACATCGATGCCCAGTCCGGCCTCGCTCCGCAGCATCGGCGGCGACGGCGTCAGGCTCTCAGCCATGCTTTCCACGTCTTCGGCGGGGGCTTGCACTTCCAATCGCAGGGTGCTGATCAGGTTCTGCATCCGGTCGATGGCCTGGGCCGGGGGCTCGGCCACCGTGCTGAGCAGGGTGGCCCGCACCATTCGGGCGGTGTCCTCGGCGCGCTCCAAGTAGCGGCCGGCCCAGAACATGTCCTCGGCGTGTCGGGCCAGCATCAGCTTTGCGCCTCCGCTCCGCTGTGGTCAGGGCTGCCAAGCACCCACGTGTCCTTTGACCCGCCGCCTTGCGAGCTGTTGACGATGAGCGATCCCTCCCGCAGGGCCACTCGGGTGAGCCCGCCGGGGATCACCTCCACCTGCTCGCCGCTCAACACGAAGGGGCGCAGGTCGATGTGGCGGGGGGCGAAGTGATCGCCGGCCCACGCTGGAAGCCGGGACAGGTTCACCACCTCTTGGGCGATCCAGTTGCGAGGGTCGTCGAGGATTTTCTGGCGGGCCTCGGCCAGCTCGGCATCGGTGGCCTTGGGACCGATCACAATGCCGTAGCCCCCTGATTCGGCCACCGGCTTCACCACGAGCTGGTCGATCCGCTCCAGCACCTCGGCTCGCTGGTCTTCCTCCCACAGGAGATAGGTGTCGGCGTTGGGGATGATCGTCTCCTCGCCCAGGTAGTAGCGAATCATGTCGGGCACATAGGCGTAGACCGCTTTGTCGTCGCCCACCCCGTTGCCCACCGAGTTGGCAATCGACACCGTGCCGGCCCGGGCGGCGGCCATCAGGCCGGGCACTCCCAGGGTGGACTGGGGGTTGAACACCACCGGATCCAAGAAGGCGTCGTCGATGCGGCGGTAGATCACGTCCACCCGCTCCAGGCCTCGGGTGGTGCGCATGGCCACCATGTGGTCGTCCACCACCAGATCGCGCCCCTCCACCAGCTCCACGCCCATGCTGCGGGCCAGAAAAGCGTGCTCGAAGTAGGCCGAGTTGAAGATGCCGGGAGTGAGCACCGCCACGGTGGGGTCGTCGCCGCAGGCGGGCGGGGCGATGGACCGCAAGGCCCGCAGCAGCGAGCGCCCGTAGTGGTCTACCGAGCGGACCGCCAGATCGGAGAAGGCGGCGGGGAGGAGCTTGGTCATGGCGGCCCGGTTCTCGATCACATAGGAGATGCCGCTGGGGTTGCGCAGGTTGTCTTCCAGCACCCGGTAGGCGCCGTCGCCGTCGCGCACCAAGTCGATGCCGGCCACCAGACAGCGAGCCCCCATGGGGACCGCCACGTTCATCGCCTCCCGCTCGAAGCCGGTACACGAGGTGATGAGCCGGCGGGGCACGATGCCGTCGTGGACGATGGCCTGCTCGCCGGCGTAGATGTCGTCGAGGAAGCGATTCAGGGCGGTGACCCGCTGGATCAGCCCCCGCTCCAGCATGGCCCACTCCTCGGCGTCGATCACCCGGGGGAACAGGTCCATGGGCCAAGTGCGCTCGGTGCCCTCGTCGCCGCCGTACACCGTGAACGTGATCCCCTGGCGGCGGAACGACTCATTGCGCTGCTCCTCCAGCGCCTTCACCTGCTCCAGCGTCAACCGGTCGAACCACTCCTGCACCGGCCGATAGTGGTCCCGAGTGCGCCCACCCTCATAGACAGCCTCATCGAAGAAGCCGGGAGCGGCGGACATGGCCGCCATTCTAAGTGTCTCCGTATTGCTGGCTTGACCGTCTGTCGAGTCGGGCTGGCCGGATTTGAACCGGCGACCCCCTGCTCCCAAAGCAGGTGCGCTGACCAAGCTGCGCCACAGCCCGTGTTGGGGGTAAGCGTACTCGTCGACTGGGTGGGGGAGAGAAGCTTGTTTTCGGTTGAGCAGGCTTAGGACAGGGCTTGCTCAACTCGGTCGAGGGCTTCGTCCTCGGAGACGTTCAACGAGAAGCTCAGCTCCGACACCAGCACGTTGCGGGCCTTGGTGAAGAGGCTCTTCTCACCGGCGGACAGGCCCTTGTTCTGATCCCGCAGCGCCAGGTTCCGCACCACCTCGGCCACCTGGTAGACGTCGCCCGACTTGAGCTTCTCCTGGTGGTTCTTGAACCGGCGGCTCCAGTTGGCCGGCTCCCGCACATCGCGCTTGCGGAGCACCTCGAACAGGTCTTCCACGTCCTCGGTGGAGATGGGCCAGCGCATCCCCACCTCTTCGGCCTTGGCGACGGGCACCGACAGCACCATCTCACCGTGGGCCATGCGCAGCACGAGGTATTCGGTTTTCTCCCCGAAGGCCTCTTTCATTTCCTTTTTGACCACGGTGGCGGCTCCGTGGTGGGGGTAGACAACCTTGTCACCTTTTTTGAACGTCATCGTGCTCCGTGGGGGCTCGGGGGAACCCCATAAGGATGCCATCATCGGATGCGGTTTCGCATCTTGGGTGCTTTCTTCCTCGTAAGCGCCTGCTTTCGGGCTGAACTCCATGCACCGGTGCGGCCCAGAGGCCAAGATGGGCGGGGATGGCTTCGCTTCGCACCGAGATAACCGAGATCGTCACCGGGCTGGGGATGCTCGGTTTGGCGTCGGTGGACGAGGCGCTGGCGACTCGGCCTGAGGCGATGGTGGGGGTGGAGCACCGGCACTACAACAAGCTGATCGCCGCTCGGGCCGAAGGCAAGCACCAGTTGCAGTTTGAGGAGGCCTGGGCCAACGGTGTGGCGTTTGCCGCCGCGGAAGACGGCTTGCGGGATCGGCAGCCGAGGCGGGTGGAGTGGAAGGGGCCGCACCAGGCGCCCTCCTATGAGCAGACGCCGGCCGATCTGCGGATCGACCATGTGTATCTGGTGAGTTGCAAGTACGGGTCGAGGCTGCTGCACAACGTGTCGCCGGGGCATCTGTTCGATCGGCTGCTGGTGATGAGACCGCCGAAGGCGAAGGATTGGTATGCCGAGGTGGCTGCGGAGGAGTACCAGTCTTTGTACCGGGCGGCCCGGGAGTATCTCGTCGGCCATGAAGACGGATTCGACGACCTGCCGTCGAGGGTGACCGACTTGAGCGCTGACCAGCACAAACGCCTCAAGCGGCCGTTCTCTCGTCGGTGGCCGGAGTCGTTGGCTGAGCCGGCCCATTGGTTCTCGGTGGCGGTGTCACACGCCTCCGCCGAGCGGTGGCTGAAGGCGCTGGGAAATCGAGCGACCCAGAGGGAGGAAGCCCTCTGGCGGCTGCTGCGGCTTCAGCCCGCGCCGTATTTCGTGTTGGGCACCGATCACCGCCGCCGACCGGTGCGCTACCGGGTGGACACCCCGTGGGATTTCCGCCAGCGGTTCGCGTTCAAGTCGTTCGACGTGTGGCCCGAGGCCCGGGTGCAGCCGGTGGTGCGGTGGCGGGGCGATCTGATTGTCAAGGCCACCGACACCCCCGTACACGTGGACGGGCATGTGGAGGTGCGGTGGAGCCACGGCCGCTTCCAGGGCTCGCCCGAGGCCAAGGTGTATCTCAAGACTCCCCACTTGGAGACCCCGGGCTATACGGAGCTGGAGTAGGAGTCAGGCCCAGATGGCCATCGGGTAGCCGGTGGCGTCCAGTTCTCCCCGCCCCAGGACCATCGCTGTGCTGGCGGCCATGCGCCGGGCGGTCCAGGCGGCGGCCGCGGCGTCGAGCAAGTCGTCTGAGGTCGCCCCCGGAAGGGATGGGAGAGCTGGGCCGAGGTTGCCGAATTCTGGCGCCAGGGCAGCCATGCGCTCAGCCTGTCCGGCCGCTTGGCGCTTAGATACCGACATGGGCTGGCCGGCCAGCACGGCGAAGCTGGTCTCGGGGTGGACTTCGGCAGCCTGGGGCTTTGCGTGGGGGGTGAGGTCTTCAGGGGTCAGCACGGCTCGCACTTCCCGCACTTTGGGCAGCAAGTGGAACGCCTGGATGGACAGGCCCCGGCTGGTGCCCTCTCTTGACAGCCGATTGGCCTCGGCGTGGTCGGCGGCGTTGAGCGCGCCCAGTGGCGGAGTCCAGAACAGCGAGGAGCGGCGGGGGCCGAGGAGCTCTCGGGCCTCGATGTCGGAGCGGCGCAGGTCTTGGCCTGGCAGTCCGATGGGCATATCAACGCCAACTGCCAGTAGCCCTTGGGACCGGGCTTCGGCCCATACGTCGGCGAACGACTGCCGCAGTGAGAACTCCACCGGGGCGCCGGGAGTGGTGGCGGTGGTGGCCATAACCCATCCGCCCTTGGCCGCATCCACACCGGCGACCAGCGGTGTGTCACTCAAAGCGGACCTCGAAGATGGTCGGCCAGCGCTTGCCGGTGATGAGGAACGTGCCGGTGTCGGGTCGATAGGCGATGCCGTTGAGAACATCGTTGCTGTCGGTCAACGCCGGGTGGGGGTTGATGATCCCGGCCATGTCGGCTTCGGCGATGACCGCCCCAGAATCCGGGTCGATCACCACGATTCGGTCGGTGAGCCAGACGTTGGCCCACACGTCGCTGCCGACGCACTCCAGTTCGTTGAGCCGGTTCACCGGACTGCCGTTGGCCCGGGTAACGGGAACTGTGCCCATCACCTGGAACGTGGTGGGGTGGCGGAAGGTGAGCGTGTTCGACCCGTCGCTCATCACCAAACGGTCACCGTCGTGGCACAACCCCCAGCCCTCGCCGGAGTAGGTGAAGCTGCCGGCTTGCTCAAGCGTGTCTTGGCGGTACACGCCTGCGGTTCCCGCCTGCCAGGTCAGCCAGACGAGCTGGTCGCCAACCAGGGCCAATCCCTCCCCGAAGTGCCGGGGATCGGCAGCGGTCTCCCGAAGCACGCGACCGGAGGGCAAGTCCACGATGCGCAGCACCGATTCCCCTCGTAACCCGGTGCTCTCATACACCAGGCCGTCGAACCAAAGCAGCCCTTGAGTGAACGCCGTGGTGTCGTGGGGATAGGTGGCAAGCACCTGGTAGGTGAGCGTTCCCGACCAAGCGGGGGATGGTGTAGCGGCCGCGGTGGGTTCCGCGGTTGCGGGGATGGTGCGCTCTGGGATTGGGGTCGAAGGTTGGTCGGTTGGCCGGGCGGTGGGTTGGACGGCTGTCGGTTGGGATGTGGGACCCACGGGGGCTGAGGTGCTGACCGGGGTGGGAGAGGGGGGCGAGGACTCAGGGGCAGGGGTGCGCTCAGCGGTGGGTGACGCAGTGGTTGGCTCCGCAGAGTGGTCAGCTGTCGATTGAGCCGTGGGAGCAGTCGAAGTAGGTGCCCCGGCTGATGAGGTGGCCACCGGGGTTGTCGGGGACGGGGGCGCGTCGGAGCCGCAGGCGGCCAACAGAGCCATGGCAGCCAGCAGCCAGAATGCGATGCTCAGGGTGCGACTAAGGGACAGAGCCGCCATTGTTGCTCAAATACGCCCCCAGGTCAGAGGGGTGCCACACTTGGCCGGTGGATTTCTCCTTTTCCGAGCAGGAGCAGGCGGTCGCCGATCTGAGCCGTCAGATTCTGGGCGACTTGTCGACCCCGGAGCGGCACAAGCATTTGGAGGCCGATGGCCTGACCCACGATGACTACGTGTGGGAGGAGTTGTGCGTTGCCGGGCTGGTGGGTGTGTCGTTGCCCGAGGAGTGCGGCGGGGGCGGGTTGGGCTTTCTGGCCACCTGCCTGATGCTGGAGGAGATCGGGCGCACCACCGCCCGAGTGCCGTTTCTGGCGCCGGTGGCGGCGATGGCGGTGGCCGAGTTCGATCCCGACGAAGATCTGCTGGCGGAGATGGCCACCGGATCGGCGCTGGTGTCGCCAGCCCTGGTGGAGCCGGGCCGCGACCCTGGCGAACCCTCTGCGACGGCGGTGGCGGCCGGTGATGGCTGGACGGTGACCGGCACCAAGGAGATGGTCCCGTTCGCCGATCAGGCCGAGTGCTTCTTGGTACCCGCATCCACGAGCCACGGCGTCGGGCTGTTCTTGGTACACAACACCGCCCCATCGGCGGAGGTTGTGCCCCAGGAGGCCACCTCGGGCCTGGTCGAGGGCAAGGTGGTGCTGGCTGATGCGCCCGCCGATCGGCTGGGCACCGGCGCAGAGGCGGTGGACTGGCTGGTGCAGCGGTGTACGGCGGCGCTGAGCGCGGTGGCCGTGGGCGTGGTGAGCGAGGCTCTGCGGCTGACCGCGGCCTACACCAGCGAGCGGGAGCAGTTCGGCCGCCCCATCGCCACCTTCCAGGCCGTCGGCCAGCGGGTGGGCGACGCCTACATCGACACCGAGGCCATCCGGCTCACCGCTCTGCAAGCCTGCTGGCGCCTCGACCAGGGTTTGGAGGCCTCCACCGAGGTGGCCGTGGCCAAGTACTGGGCCGCCGACGGCGGCCAGCGGGTGGCCAACGCCGCCCAACACCTCCACGGCGGCATGGGCGTAGACCGCGACTACCCCCTGTGGCGCTACTACGTGTGGGCCAAGCACCTTGAGCTCTCGCTGGGCGGGTCCACCTCCCAACTCCTACGCATCGGCGAAGCCCTCGCCGCCGGCACCGCCTGAGGCCATTCGCTCTGGGCTTGGGCAAATCGAAGTAGCGGCAAGTGGCACGGCTCTTCCCTGAGATTGAGCCCCATGACTATGGCCTTATGGATGCTGGCGACGGCAACAAAGTGTATTGGGAGACGTGTGGCAACCCGGAGGGCAAGCCGGCGGTAGCTGTTCACGGCGGGCCAGGGAGCGGCTGCACTCCGACGCATCGGCGGTTCTTCGACCCTTCCCTCTACCGGATCGTTCTGTTCGATCAGCGGGGCTCAGGCCGGAGTACTCCGCATGCTGGTGATGGGGGCACGAGCCTGGAGCACAACACGACAAGCCACCTCGTGCAGGACATGGAACGGCTCCGGTCTCATCTGGGCATTGACCGCTGGCTGGTGTTCGGCAACAGCTGGGGGTCAACGCTTGCGCTGGTCTACGGCCAGCAGCACCCCGAGAGCGTGTCAGAGATGGTGCTGCTGGCGGTGACTACGTCCGATAGCGAGCAGATTCGCTGGCTCTACCATGGCGCGGGTCAATTCTTCCCGGAACCTTGGGAGCGGTTTCGTGTAGGTGCAGGAGTCAGCGGTCCGGATGAAGACCTTGTTGGTGCCTACTACTGCCTTCTCAACAGTCCTGATCCCGATGTCCGCGAGCGTGCGGCCGCCGAGTGGTGCCGCTGGGAGGACGCAGTCGTCGGAGGGAGTCCCCAGGCCGGGCCGAATCCCCGCTACAACGATCCCCGCTTCTGTATGGCGTTTGCCCGCATTGTGACCCACTACTTCCATCACAAGGCTTGGCTCGCGCCCCGCCAGATCATGCGCAATGCCCACCGTCTCAACAGCATTCCCGCAGCGTTGATCCACGGCCGCCATGACATAAGCGCCCAGCTCTCCACCGCCACCGAGCTCGCCGATGCCTGGCCGTCAAGCGAGCTATTGGTCGTCGAGTCGGGCCACCAAGCCGGAGACCCTGCAATGGTGAGGGCGGCCGTCGAAGCCACGAGTCAATTTGGTCGCCAGTAGCTCAGATTCGGTGGTTCACGATTCCCGACAGGAGTTTGGCGGTGCTCATCCTGGTGGAGACCGCCAGCCGACAAGTTGTGTGTACTCAGGGCCAGTGGGGGCCGGGGTAGGGGTTGGGGTTTTGGGTGGCCCATTGGTGGAGGTGCTGAGCCAGGTGATGTGCCAGTCCGCCACCGTGGGGATGGTCGGCTTTGCGAACCAGGACGACCGGGACGCACGGGTCGTCACTGGCAAGGCGCTGGGCGGAGATTGCGGCAAAGTCTGCAAAGTTCTCAGTGACCATGACCCTGTCTTGCTCCAGCGCTGTGGCGTAGACAGACTCGTCATCTGCTCCGGCGAGTCCGGAGGCAACAACGCTGAGGGCATCATGGCCTAGTGCATTTAGCCTGAATCCACTGGTTGGGTGGGGTTGTGGTGGTTGGGGGTCCGTTGGAAAGGCCTCCTGACATGGGAGAATGCCGGTGTAGTCGCCGGGCATTTTCGCCGTGTGAGGAGGCACTTTCTGTGGGCAGTGTATCTGGTGGG
>JAJDUJ010000019.1 GCA_022826705.1 Acidimicrobiia bacterium
CATGTCAAACCCAGGTAAGGTTCTTCGCGTTGCCTCGAATTAAGCAACATGCTCCGCCGCTTGTGCGGGCCCCCGTCAATTCCTTTGAGTTTTAGCCTTGCGGCCGTACTCCCCAGGCGGGGCACTTAATGCGTTAGCTACGGCACGGAACCCGTTGATAAGGCCCCACACCTAGTGCCCAACGTTTACGGCGTGGACTACCAGGGTATCTAATCCTGTTTGCTACCCACGCTTTCGCTCCTGAGCGTCAGTACCGGCCCAGAGTGCTGCCTTCGCCGTCGGTGTTCCTCCTGATATCTGCGCATTTCACCGCTACACCAGGAATTCCACACTCCTCTACCGGACTCTAGTCATAGCAGTATCGGATGCAGTCTTAGGGTTGAGCCCCAACCTTTCACATCTGACTTACTAAACCGCCTACGAGCTCTTTACGCCCAATAATTCCGGACAACGCTCGCCCCCTACGTGTCACCGCGGCTGCTGGCACGTAGTTGGCCGGGGCTTCTTCTTCAGGTACCGTCAATTTCGTCCCTGCTGAAAGGGGTTTACAACCCGAGAGCCTTCATCCCCCACGCGGCGTTGCTGCGTCAGGCTTTCGCCCATTGCGCAAGATTCCCCACTGCTGCCTCCCGCAGGAGTCTGGGCCGTGTCTCAGTCCCAGTGTGGCTGATCGTCCTCTCAGACCAGCTACCCGTCACTGCCTTGGTGAGCCGTTACCCCACCAACAAGCTGATAGGCCGCGAGGCCCTCCCGAAGCGCCGGAGCATTTCCTCATCCGATCATGCGATCAGAGGAGGGCATCTGGTATTAGCCACAGTTTCCCGTGGTTGTCCCAGTCTTCGGGGCAGGTTCCTCACGTGTTACGCACCCGTTCGCCACTAGGTCATTGCCCGAAGGCGACCTCGTTCGACTTGCATGTGTTAGGCACGCCGCCAGCGTTCGTCCTGAGCCAGGATCAAACTCTCCGTCAACATCTCCAGCAGATCCTCCCCGAGGGGGATCACTGCCTTTGATCAAGTGCTCGTCTTACTAAATTGCCTCGGCAAGACGAAGCGATTCCGGAAAGTCAAAAGGGCCGAAACCCTTCCTGACTTGGTTTCCTTGGAATTGTGTAGGTCGACGACATCGACGCGAGGTGCGCCGGGCCGTCGCCCGCACTGGCTTTTCCGTCCTCTCTTCCGTTTTCAAGGAGCGTGAGGCGGTGACCCTGACGGGAGAACCGCATCGGCCCGGACAAGCCGAACCTTGCTCTGCCACTGGGGGCAACCTAAAGGAAACCCGTTTCAGAGGCGAGTGGTAACGCTACCGGCCTCAGCCAGCAACGTCAACTCAATCACAAGATTGCAACTCGGCCCCTTTTGCCAACTCAATCAGGGGTTTTACTGCGATTCCACCCGCAACAGGTGGTAGCGACGCTTGCCTCGGCGAAGCAGGAGGTAGCGGTCATGCAGAAGGCTGTCGGCAGCCACCTCGGTGTCCTCCCCGGAGACCCGCTGATTGTTGACATACACCGATCCCTCTGCCAGTCCCCGGCGGGCATCGCCCTTGGAGGAAGCCAGCCCTGTGGAGGCCAGCAATTCCACGAGATCGAAGCTGCTTGAGGCGGCATCGAACCCGCCGTCGGGGATGTCGGAGGTGGGCACCTCGGCGGCAATTGCCTCCAGGGCGGCCTCGTCCATGTCGTCCACCGGAGAACCGAACAGGATTCGGGCTGCCTTTTCGGCCGCGGCGGCCGCGGGCCGGCCGTGGACCAGGGAGGTGACCTCGTTGGCCAGAATGCCCTGGGCCTCTCTTCGTCCGGGATCGCGCTGATGGGCCTCAACCGCCTCGGCAATCTCGGCCACCGGGAGCATGGTGAATTGGAGCAGGCTGCGCTCCACGTCCTCGTCGGGGACCTGGATGAAGTATTGGTGGAACCGATAGGGGCTGGTGCGCTCAGGATCAAGCCAGATCGCCCCCTCGGCGGTCTTGCCGAACTTGGCGCCGTCAGATCGGGTGAGCAGCGGCCAGGTGAGGCCGTGGACTTGGGCACCGGACCGGCGGCGGATGAGGTCGACCCCAGCAGTGATGTTGCCCCACTGATCGGAGCCGCCGATCTGAAGCTCGCAGTCGTGATGGGAATGCAGCCACCAGAAGTCGTAGGCCTGCAACAGCATGTAGGTGAACTCGGTGAAGGAGATGCCGGTCTCGCTCTCCATCCGGCTGCGCACCGAGTGCTTGGCCGCCATCTGGTTCACCGTGGCGTGCTTGCCGGTGTCTCGGAGGAACTCGATGAGAGTTAGGTCGCGGGTCCAGTCATAGTTGTTGACCAACTCGGCTTCGCCATCGAGATCCAGCAGCTTCTCAAGCTGCGACCGGATGCCCGACAAGTTGGCGGCCAGCGTCTCGTCATCCAGCAGGTTGCGCTCATCTGAGCGTCCGCTGGGATCGCCCACCATGCCGGTGGCCCCGCCCACCAAGGCGATGGGCCGGTGACCGGCTTCTTGGAACCGCCTCAGCACCAGAACCCCGATCAGGTTGCCCAAGTGCAGGGAGCTGGCCGTAGGGTCGATGCCGTGGTACACGCTGACCGGCCCACTGCTCAATCTTCGGGCCAGCAGATCCCGATCGGTGGTGTCTTGCACCAGGCCGCGGGATTCGAGTTCTTCAAGCACCATGCGAATGCTACGAGAGTCGACGGCCTAGGGAGAATGAGTACGTGACGGGCAGGCGACTCGGCTTGTCGATTGGCATCGCGGTGGTGGTGCTGTTCGCCGTGTTTTGGATCGGGGCCACCATCTGGTTCTTCGGCGACGAGAACCCTGACTGGCTGCAAGACCGGGAGTGGGTGGCCGATGCCGAGGCCCGATGCGCCCAGGCCCGCGACGAACTGGACCGGCTTCCCCAAGCCCTCGATCTGGAGGATACGGACGACCAGGCCGACAAGATGGACGATCGGGCCGACCAGATCGAAGTCTCGACCGCAGTGCTGGCCGACATGACGGCTTATTTGGCCGCGTCTGCTCCGGGCGGCGATGACGGTGAGCTGGTGGGGTTGTGGCTGGGCACCTGGGAGACCTATCTCAACGACCGTCTGGCCCACGCCGAGGCCCTCCGAGCCGGAGAAGACCGCCAGTTCCGAGTGAGTGTGGAGCGAGGAGAAGGGGTTGACGCCCTGTTGGACGCCTTCGCCGACCGCAATCGGATGCCCTCCTGCGGCGATCCGCTGGATATCGGCTAGGCGACCTCGTCGCGGACCCCCAGGAAGGCCCGCCGGACACTGGGGTCGGCCAACAGGTCTTCAGAGGGGCCCTGGTAGGTGGCGATGCCTTGATCGATGACGTAGCCGCGGTTGCTGGCCTCAAGGCCCTGGCGGGCGTTCTGCTCGATCATCAGCACGGTCAGCGAGATCTCCCGGTTCAACCGACGGATCGTTTCGAACACCTCCGCGGTCACCAGGGGTGAGAGGCCGGCGGACGGCTCGTCCATTAGCACCAGTTGCGGCTCCCACATCAGCGAGCGTCCGATCTCGATCATTCGCTGCTCGCCGCCTGACAGCGTGCCGGCCGCCTGGCGGGATCGGGCGGCCAGCTTGGGAAACAAATCGCACACAAAGTCGATGCGCTCGCGAACCCGAGTCTTGTCCCGGCACTGGTACATGCCCAGCTCCAGATTCTCGTACACGGTCATCTGGGCGAAGGTGCTGCGCAGTTGGGGCACGATGGCGATGCCCGCGGTGGAGAGCGCGTCCTGAGGGGCGATGCTGGTGATGTCGGCACCGTCGCACACCACGGTCCCGGCTCGTACTGGCACCAAGCCGTACACCGCCTTGAACACCGTGGACTTGCCGGCGCCATTCGGGCCGATGACGCAGACGATCTCGCCTCGATGGACTTCAAGGTCGATGCCGCGGATGATGTCGTGCCCGGCGACGTAGCCGGCTCGCACCGACCTCAACTCGAGAAGCGGTCCCCCTGGCTGGGCCGGGCTCACGGGGTCTCCACCCCGGCTGTGCTTCCGCCGCCTTCGGGCGGGTCCTGGCGGCCTTGGGCCCCGAAGTAGGCCTCGATCACCGCGGGCTCCTCCATCACTTGGCGAGGGGTTCCCTCGGCCAGCTTGCGGCCGGAGTCGAGCACCACGACCCGCTCGCAGAGATCGGCCACGAACTGGACGTTGTGCTCGACCATCAGGAACGACACGCCCTGTTCGGCGTTTATGGACACCAACCGGTCTTTGATGTCCTCCACGAGTGTCGGATTGATGCCCGAGGTGGCCTCGTCCAGCAGAACCAGGGTTGGATTGCTCATGAGCGCCATGCCGATCTCCAGCAGTCTCCGCTGGCCGCCGGAGAGAGTGCCGGCGGGCTCGTCTGCCATCGGGGCCAGCATGAGGAATTCCATGAGCTGCTCGGCCTTAGACCGGGTCGCAGTGTCGGTTCGCTGGAACAGGCCGCGCACGCCGATCTTGCCCCACTGCAAGCTGAGCTCCATGTTCTCGCGCACCGTGAGGTCGCGGTACACCCGGATGACCTGGAATGTGCGGGCCATGCCCATACGAGCGACCTGATAGGGCGACAGCCGGGTGATGTCGGTGGTGCCAAGGCGAATCGACCCGTTGTCGAGGCTGTGCAGTCTGCTGAGGCAATCGAACAGCGTGGTCTTGCCGCTCCCGTTGGGGCCGATGAGCCCGACCATCTCACCGGAGAAGACCTCGATGTCGACCCCGTCGACCGCGGTGAGCCCTCCGAATCGCTTGACGATGCTGTTTGCCTCCACGACCCGAGTGCGCTCCTGGGACGGCCCGGCGCGGGCTTGAGCCGGCTCAGCAGGTCGGAGCTGGCGGTCGTGGCCGCCCTCCGACTGGACATCCTCCTCGGTCTGAGGGACCGACTCGGTCGCCCCCCAACGCCACAGCTTGCGAAGCGATACCGCCCGAGCGTCGAAGATGCCGACAACCCCTTTGGGCAAGAACAGCACGATCAGGATCAACAGCACGCCCTGGGCGACGAGGTGGTAGTCGAGCAGGTTGGTCCACAGCACCTCCCGCAGCCAATACAGCCCCACTGAGCCCACAATCGGGCCGATCACCGTGCCGAGCCCGCCGAGGAGCGTGCCCATGATCGCATCGATGGTGCGGGTTTCAATGAAGGCGATATCGGGGTCGACGAAGGTGTTCTGGTAGGCCCACAGGCCGCCGAAGAGCCCGGTGGACGCGCCGGCGAAGCTGAACACGGCCACCTTGAGCCGAGTGGTGGCAATCCCCCGCATCTGAGCGCCCAGTTCGTCCTCCCGGATCGCCACCAGCGCGGCGCCGAATCGGGTTCGGCGCAGCCACCACGTCAACGCGATCAGCCCCACCACCAGCGCCAGTTCCAAGTAGTAGAAAAGCTGGCGGTTCAGGTAGGGGGGCAGGGTCAGGCCTACGCCTCCGCCGGTCAGCCCTCCCCATGTCCTAACGATCTCCCGCATCGCCACGAACGTGCCCAGCATGGCGATGGAGAAATACGGGCCCTTGAGGTGCATCGTGAACCGCCCGATCAACGCGGCCAGCGCCCCCGCCACCACCATTCCCAGCAAGATGGCCGGTATCGGCGGCCAGCCGATACCTAGGCCGTTGGATTGCAGCGACATCAAGATCGCGGTCACGTAGGCGCCGATTCCGAACCACACGGCGTGGCCGAAGTCCACGTAGCCGGTGAACCCGCCGGTGAGATTCCAGTTGATGGCCACCGCCACACCGGTGAACATCAGCGTGAACGTGAACAGGGTGGAGTCGCTGGTGCCCCCGGCCAGGGGGAGCACGATAAGCCAGGCGAGCGCGCCGGCCGCGGCGATCCGCACTATCAAGCGCCCTCCAGGGCCGCCGAGCCATTGCCGCAGCGGGGTCATGACGCGGTGGCGTCCACCGGACGCAGTCCTTTGAAGATGCCCTGGGGTCGGAGCACCAGCGCGGCTACCAAGATGACGAACGAGGCCACCACGGCCAGGTTCGTGCCCACGCCCTCTACGTAGAGCGCCAAGACCGCCTCGACAAGGCCGAGCAGCATGGCCCCGCCCAGCGCTCCCCGAATCGAGCCCAGCCCGGCCATCGCGGTGATGGCGAACGCCTTGAGCGTGAGCGGCGGCCCTTGGAAGGGCTGAACGGCCAGCACCGGGCTCACCATCGCCCCAGCCGCGCCGGTGATGCCGATGCAGATGGCAAACGTGACCAGATACACCTTGCCCACGTCGATCCCGACGATGCCAGCGGCCTCCCGATTCTGCGCGGCCGCCCTGATGCCCTTGCCCAGCCGGGTTCGAGTCAGGAGCAGGCTGAGACAGCCGAGAATGCCCAACGCGATCACCAGTATCCAGAACTTGGTGACCGGCACCGTAAGGGTGTCGGTCACCCGCCAGCTCCCGTCGAGCGAGGTGCTGGACCGTCGGAAGTCCGCTGAGAAGATGAGCTTCATGGCGTTCTGCAAGATGATCGCCAAGCCGAACATGACCAGCAGCGACACCAGATGGGGCCGATTGATGACGTGGTTGACCAAGCCCCTTTGCACCACGTAGCCGAGAGCCATCATCAAGATGAAAACCGCCGGGACCGAGACGAAGGGGTCGATCCCCCACAGGTCGTTCCCCAGCCACGCCAGGTAGGCGCCGACCATCACAAACTCGCCGTGGGCGATGTTGATGACCCCCATCACCCCCCAGATGATGGAGAAGCCCAGCACCAGCACTGCGTACATGCCCCCGAGGGCGATGCCGTTGACGATCGCCTGGGGAAGCTGGCCCAGGTCTGATACCTGGCCCACAGGCCTGGCTGATCCCATAGTCCCGTCGCCCAGGGGATATTGAAGACCGGCGGTGGCCGCGGCGTCGGGGGCGACAATCACGATCTGGCCGTCTTGCACCTGCACCGTGCCCATCGGCTTGGCCGTGTTGACGCCCCGCCCGTCGAAGCTGATCGGCCCGTAGAACGTGTTGGCCGACAAGTCCCTCAGCGCGGCACGAACGTCGTCGGTCTCGGTGGAGTCGGCAGCCTCGATGGCGAGGTGCAGGGCAAGGGCGGCCGCGGTGGCGCTGGCCGCCTGGTACACGGGCGGCTCGCCCCAGAGTGCTTCGTAGTAGGCGGCATAGTCGGCGGCGGTGCCGAAGTAGATGCCCTCGTAGGCCATGGTGGATTCCCACTGGGTGGGGCCGAGCACGCCGTCGATGTCGGTGCCGAGTTCCTCGATGAGCTTGGGGTTGGATGGGCCGACGGTGATGAGCATTCCGTCGGGCTGGAAACCCAGTTCTTTGGCCGAGTTCACGAACAGGACTGCGTCGTTGTAGTGACCGCCGCCGACGAAGATGTCGGGGCCGAGGTTGCGGAACTTGGTCATGATGGCCGAGACATCCTGGATGTCTTTGGGATAGGTCTCGGAGGCCAGTACCTCGATGCCGTTGGCCTCGAGGTGGCGGGCTGCGCCATTGGCCACCGCAGTGGCGAACGAGGTGTCCTCGTGGGCTATGACCGCGGTGGCAGCCCCCCGGTCGGCGAGGGCCTCGATGCCGGAGCGGGTGTAGTCGCTGGCGATGGTGGCCACCAGGAACAGGTTTTGAAAGCCCCGTTCGAACATCGTGTCGGAGGTGCCGTTCCCCTCCACCATCAAGACGTTGTTGGCTTCGGCGATGGCACTGGTGCCGGTGGTGAGACCGCTGGAATACGGACCGAGGAGGAAGTCCACCTTGTCCTCGTCGATGAGGCGTTGGACGAGGTTGCCTGCGGTGTCGGCGTCCGACTCGTCGTCGTAGTACACGATCTCGGCCCGGTAGCGCCCGGCACCGATGCGAATGCCGCCGTAGACGTCGTTCACCCAGCGCACCCACGTGTCGTATCCCTGACGCGAGTCCTTGCCCTCCACCGCGTATTTGCCGGTCTCGCTCAGCGCGGCCCCCAGCTTGACAGTGCCCGCGAAGGCCCCATCGGCTGCTCCCGACGACCCGTCGCTGGTTGGCGAACTGCCCCGAACACAACCGGCCGTGAAGAAGAGGCAGACAAGCAGAATGACACCAAACACCAGTCCGTGCCGTTGCATTGCTTGCGACCGTATCTGATCGCCGTGCGTCCCTAGGGGCGCGGGAGCCTTTCGAGGGCCTCACCACCGAGCTCAGTCAGACGCACCAGCCCGGGGTCACAGCCGAGATCGGCCACACCGTTAAGCGGCACCCAGCGCAAGGCCCGGGACTCGTGGTTGCCTTGAGGCTGGGCATCGGCGGGCGCCTGCACCAAGAACCGCACGTCGTAGTGCAGATGGGGATCCTCGCCGGGGGGATCCACCTCATGGATGTCGAGGTGCAGGGGCTGGGGCCAGATGCGGAGGTTCTCGATGCCGGTTTCCTCGGTTGCCTCCCGCAGCGCCACCGCGGCCAGGTTGGCATCGCCATCGGCATGGCCCCCCGGCTGAAGCCAGCGGCCGAACTTGGCGTGGAGCATCAACAGCGTGTTGACCCCGGTGGCGTCCACCACTAGGGCCGAGCCGGTGAGGTGCCCGGGCCGGCACGTCCTCACGCTGGCGTCGGGGTGGCCGTCGATCAGTGCCCGGTAGCGGTCGCCCAGATCGTCGTCGAACCCGGCTAACAGCTCACGGGCCACAGCCAGGTCTTCGGTGGATGACAACAGGAGGTGCCCGTCGCCCAGCCAGGCCAAATCTTCAGTGCCGCTCATCACCCTCTCCGAGAAAGGTCGGGGCAACCGGGAACGTACCAGCGCCATGGGAGATCAATCCCAGCGCTGAGGCCGATGCGAACCGAGCGGCCCGGCTCAGCGGGGGGTGCGATACCGTCGTCGAGCACCTCGATCCCCGAATCGGCGACCACCAGATCGGCACCGTTGGCAGCGCCGTCGATGCCGAGCGCAGCGGCGAGCTTGGCCGGTCCGCTGCACAGGTCCCGATCCTGGCGGGCTTTCGGTCGCCTCGCCCACATGTCCTCCAGGCCGGCCAGTGGAGTCAGCGCCCGCAGCAGCACAGCGGCACACTCCCCATCGGCGCCGCATACCACGTTGGCGCACCAGTGCATGCCGTAGGTGAAGTACACATACAGCCGGCCGGGCGGTCCGAACATGACCTCGGTGCGGGGGGTAATACCCCGAAAACCGTGGCTACCCGGGTCATCGGCGCCGGCGTAGGCCTCTACCTCCACGATCCGGCCCCGACACCCTGTGGCTACTAGCACCTTGTTCAGCAGGTCCGGGGCCACCTCCCGAGGATCTCGGGCATAGAACCCCCGCTCAAGCCTCATCTCCGACACGATAAGCCAGGGCTGGCCAGTCGCCGTCAGCCGAAGCGGGTGGCGTCGGCCTTTAGGCGGGCGCGGAGTTGTTCGAGCTGCGCGGCTACTGGCTCGGGGCCAGCGCCGCCGGGGGTGGTGCGGCGGGTGACGGGGACGCCGGGGGCGAGCAGCTCGGCGGCCGCGTCGCCTAGGCGGGGGTCGGCTCGTACCAGGTCGGCCAGGGATGCCTCGCCGTCCAGGCTTCGGCGTACCAAGTCGCCCACCACCGCGTGGGCGTCTCGGAACGGCATGCCTTGGGCTACCAGGTGCTCGGCGAGATCGGTGGCCGCTGATGCGGGGGCGTCGGCGGCTGCGGCCATGGCCTCGGTATTGAAGGCGATGGAGGATAGAAGCCCGTTCATGGCCCGCACGCCGAGGCGCACCTGGTCGAACGTGTCGAACAGAGGCTCTTTGTCTTCTTGGAGGTCGCGGTTGTAGGCCAGCGGCAGGCCCTTGAGGGTGGCCAGCAAGCCAGTGAGGTTGCCGATGAGCCGGCCGGCTTTGGCCCGGGCCAACTCGGCGATGTCGGGGTTCTTCTTCTGGGGCAGCATGGAGCTGCCGGTGGAGTAGGCGTCGTCGAGGGTGGCGAAGTTGGCCTCTTCGGAGGTCCAGAACACAATCTCTTCTCCGAGCCGGGACAAGTGGATGGCCACCATTGTCAGCGCGAACAGGCTCTCGGCCACGAAGTCCCGGTCGGATACTGCGTCCATGGAGTTGTCGAACCGGGCGGCAAAGCCCAACTCGGCCGCGGTCACATCGGGGTCCAGGGGAAGCGAAGAACCCGCCAACGCGCCCGCGCCCAGGGGGCTGACGTCCAGTCGGTTGTGGGCGTCGGCCAATCGGTCCACGTCCCGGGCCAGCGCCCAGCCGTGGGCCAGCAGATGGTGGGCCAGCAGCACCGGCTGGGCCCGCTGAAGATGGGTGTAGCCCGGCAGGTAGGTGTCGCCTGCGTCGACGGCCCGCTCGACCAGCACCTGCTGGAGGGCAATCACGTCGACAGCGATGGCGGCCAGCTCCCGCTTGGCGAACAGGCGCAGGTCGGTGGCCACCTGATCGTTGCGGCTGCGACCGGTGTGGAGCTTGGCCCCGGCGGGTCCGGCCAGCTCGGTGACCCGGCGCTCGATGGCGGTGTGGATGTCCTCGTCGCCGGGCGCGAAATCGAACTCACCGGCGGCCAGTTCCTGCTCGGTCTGGTCGAGCGCGGCCAGCACCTCGTCAACCTCGGCATCGGTGAGCAGGCCGACGCCGCCCAGCATCCGGACGTGGGCCCGCGACCCGGCAATGTCGTCGGGTGCCAGCCTCACGTCGAAGCCGATGCTGGCGGTGTAGGCCATCAGCTCGTCGGCGGGGTCACCGTCGAATCTGCCGTGCCAAAGCGTGCTCATGACGGGCCTGCTCGCTGGGCCAGAGTGCGCAGCCGCAGGGCGTGGAGCTTGATGAACCCCTCGGCGTCGGCCTGCTGATAGGCGCCTTGGTCTTCCTCGAAGGTGACCACCGCCTCGTCGAACAGGCTGTCGTCGGAGCGCCTGCCGGTGACGGTCACGTTGCCCCGGTACAGCTTGAGCCGCACGGTGCCGTTCACCCGCTGCTGAGAGTGGTCGATGGCGGTCTGGAGCATGAGACGCTCGGGGCTCCACCAATAGCCGTTGTAGATGAGCTGGGCGTAGCGGGGCATGAGCTCGTCTTTGAGGTGGGCCACCTCCCGGTCGAGGGTGAGGCTCTCCATGGCCCGGTGGGCCTTGAGCATGATGGTGCCCCCGGGGGTCTCATAGCAGCCCCGCGACTTCATGCCCACGTAGCGGTTCTCCACCAAGTCGAGTCGGCCGATGCCATTGGCCCCGCCGATGCGGTTCAGCTCGGCCAGCACTGCGGCCGGACTGAGGGGCTGGCCGTTTATGGCGGTGATGTCTCCGCCTTCGAAGGTGAGCTCGATCTCGGTCGGGGTGTCGGGGGCGCTCTCCGGCGACACCGACCAGCGCCACATCTCCTCGGGAGGCTCGAACCACGGATCCTCCAACGGCCCGCCCTCGTAGGAGATGTGGAGCAGGTTGGCGTCCATGGAGAACGGCGAGCCGCCCTCCCGCTCGGCCTCGATGGGAATGCCGTGCTCCCCGGCGTAGGCCACCAGCTTCTCCCGGGAGCCCAGGTCCCAGATGCGCCAGGGGGCCACCACCGAAATGTCGGGATTCAGGGCGTAAGCGCCCAGCTCGAAACGCACTTGGTCGTTGCCCTTGCCGGTGGCGCCATGGGACACGGCGTCGGCGCCGACCTCGGCCGCGATCTCCACGAGCCTTTTGGCGATGAGCGGGCGGGCGATGGAGGTACCCAGTAGGTATTCCCCCTCGTAGATGGCATTGGCCCGGAACATGGGGAACACGAAGTCGGCGGTGAACTCCTCCCGCAGATCCTCAATGTAGATCTCGTCCACGCCCATGGCCTCGGCCTTGGCCCGGGCCGGTTCCAACTCCTCGCCTTGGCCCAGGTCGGCGGTGAAGGTGACCACCTCGCAGCCGTAGGTGTCCTGCAACCAGCGCAGAATCACCGAGGTGTCCAAACCGCCGGAGTAGGCCAGCACGATCTTGTTCAGTTCCTGGTTCACGAGCTCTCCTCTAAGGGGGCGGATTCCGCCGGATCGGTGAGTCCGGCCAGCGAGCGGAAGAAGTCGGCCACCGCACCGCCGCCGGCTTGCTCGGTGGCCACCACCAGCACGGTGTCGTCACCGGCCACGGTGCCCAGTACGCCGCTTACTGGGGAGCGGTCGATGGCCGAGCCGACCACATGGGCCGACCCCGGCGGGGTGTTCAGCACCACCAGGTTCCCGGAGCTGCCCACGGCAACTACCCACTCCCCCAGCACCCGCCGGAGGTGGTCGTCGGGGGCGATCTGCTCAGAGGGCAGCTCGGGGATGGCGTACACCGACCCGCCGCCGGTGGGGACTTTGACCGCGCCGAGGTCGTCGAGGTCGCGCGACACGGTGGCCTGAGTGACCGCCACTCCCTGAGCAGTCAAGAGTTCCACCAGGTGATCCTGGCTGGACACCGACTCCTGCCGAAGGATCTGGGCGATCCGGTGCTGGCGCTGGTTCTTCCCCAATCTCATGACGCCTCCAACAAGAACGCGAGCAGGCCGCGGGCGGCGTGCATCCGGTTCTCGGCCTGTTGCCATATCCGGCTCTGCGGACCGTAGAGGACCTGTTCGGTTACCTCCAGGCCGGGGCGGGCGGGCAGGCAGTGCAAGAAGATGGCGTCGGGGGCGGCCTGACCCATTAGCGCCTCGTCGACGGTGTAGCTGGCGAAGGCGTCCATCTTCTCTGAGGACTGCTTCTCTTCGCCCATCGAGACCCACACGTCGGTGTACACCACATGGGCATCGGCCACTGCCTCAGCCGGGTCGTCGATGATCTCCGCGGCGCCGCCGGTAGCGGAGATGCGATCCAGATCAGCGCTGCTGAGCCGGTAGCCGGGCGGGCCGGAAATGACGAACTCCGCACCGGCCATGCCGGCTGCGATGGCCAGCGACCGGGACACGTTGTTGGCATCGCCCACGAAGGTGATGCGGCGCCCGCTGACCTCCCCGAACGCCTGCTTGACGGTCAGCAGATCGCCCAGCGCCTGCAAGGGGTGGGCCTGGTCGCTCAGCATGTTGACCACCGGCACCGGACTGACTGCGACCATGCGCGTCAGCAGGTTGTGATCGAACACCCGGGCGCCGATGGCCGCGTGGTAGCAGGCCAGGGTGCGGACAACGTCTTCGGCCGACTCCCGGTTGTCGATATCAACCTCGCCCTTGGCCACCGACACTGGGTGGCCGCCCAGCTGCACCACGGCCATCTCCATGGAGTGGCGGGTCCGGGCTGAGGGCTTCTCAAACAGCAGGGCCATGCCCTTGCCGTCCAGGGCTTGGGGTGGAGACGGATCGTCAGCCAGGTCCAGAACTTCAACTAGCTCTGCTGGGCTGAGGTCATCGACCTCGAGGAGGTGGCGGGGGGGCTTCATGACTTCAGTACCTGGTCGAGCACGGCCACGCCGTGGGCTATCTCGTCTTCGCTGATGATGAGGGGCGGCGCGATCCGCAGTGATGTGGCCCCGGCGGTGCCTAACACCAGGCCGGCAGCCATTCCCGCGGTCACCACCTCGGCGGCAGGGCGTTCTCCCGCCAACTCCACGCCCAGCAACAGGCCCCGGCCCCTCACACTGTCCACTCCGTCGAGCGCCTCCACGGCGGACCGCATGGTCTCGCCAGCGGCGGCGGCCCGAGCCGGCAGGTCCAGCTCCTCCATCACGGCCAGCGTCGCCTTGGCCGCCGACGCCGCCAATGGCTGGCCGCCGAAAGTGGTGGCGTGGTCGCCAGGTTTGAAGGCGGCGGCGACGTCTTCCCGGGCCCAGCAGGCCCCGATGGGCATGCCGTTGCCCAGCGCCTTGGCCATGGTCACCACGTCGGGCTCGACCCCGTCGTGGTGGTGGGCGAACCAGCGCCCGGTGCGGGCCAGGCCGGTCTGCACCTCGTCGAACATGAACAGCAGGCTCCGGTCGTCGCACAGCTCGCGTACCGCTTGGAGGTAGCCATCAGTCGGGACGTTGATGCCCCCCTCGCCCTGGATGGGCTCCAGCAGCACCGCGGCGGTGGTGTCGTCGATGGCCTTCTCCAGCTCGGCAATGTCGTCCCAGGGCACATGGCGGAATCCCTCGGGCAGGGGCTGGAAGGCCTCATGCTTCTCGGCTTGGCCGGTGGCGTGCAGCGTGGCCAGCGTGCGGCCGTGGAATGAGCGGCCCGCGCTGATCACGGTGTAGCGGCCGGGTCCGCCCCATTTGCGGGCCAGTTTGATGGCGCACTCGTTGGACTCGGCCCCGCTGTTGGCGAAGAACACCTGGCCAGGCGACCCGCCGACCAGACGGTCGATGGTGCGGGCCACGTGCATCTGGGGCTCGGTGGCGTACAGGTTGGACACGTGGCACAGGGTGCGGGCCTGCTCAGCCACTGCTTCGGCCACCCTGGGGTGGGCGTGGCCGAGGCTGCACACCGCGATGCCGCTCAGGAAGTCCAGATAGCGGGTGTCGTCGCGATCCCACAGCCAGCATCCCTCCCCCCGGACGAACATGACCGAGGGCGGCCCGTAGGTGGGCATAAGCGGGCAGGGTCCGGCGTCGACTCCTACCGCATCGGTGTGAGTGCTCATGGGGTGGCCTCCTGATCGGCGGAGTCGGGGTAGACCATGGTGCCCACGCCGGAATCGGTGAACAGCTCCAGCAGCAACACGTGGGGGGTGGTGCCGTTCACTATGTGGGCCGAGGCCACGCCGTGGCGAACGGCGTGAATGGCCGCGGTGGCCTTGGGGATCATGCCCCCGGCCAAATCCCCGGCGGCGATCATGGCATCTAGATCAGAGGCGGTGGTCACGCTGATGAGGGTGGATGGATCGCCGGGATCGGCGTAAAGGCCCTCGACATCGGTGAGGAACACGGCTTTGGCCGCCCCCAGGGCGCCGGCCAGGATCCCGGCCACAGTGTCAGCGTTGATGTTGAGTGCTTGGCCGGTGGCGTCGG
The DNA here is from genome assembly GCA_022826705.1 of Acidimicrobiia bacterium. Lineage (GTDB taxonomy): Bacteria > Actinomycetota > Acidimicrobiia > Acidimicrobiales > Bin134 > Poriferisocius. The sequence continues at coordinate 14,819 of JAJDUJ010000019.1, forward strand.
CACCGATGGTGGACACCACCGGAATCAGGCTCTCGTCCAGCAGACGGTCGATGATGGCGGTGTTGACGGTGTCCACCGTGCCGACATAGCCCAACTCGGGGTTCTCGGCCCGGGCCTGGATCAGTCCAGCGTCCTCTCCCGACACGCCCACGGCGAGAGGACCGTGGACGTTGATGGCCGAGACGATGTCGCGGTTGACCCGGCCCACCAACACCATGCGGGCGATGTCCAGCGTCTCGGCGTCGGTCACCCGCAACCCGTCGACAAACCTAGGTTCCAAGCCGAGCCGCTCCATCATCTCGCCGATCTGAGGGCCGCCGCCGTGGACCACCACGGGGCGGATGCCCACCGATTGCATGAGCACAATGTCGGCGGCGAACCCGGCCAGGTGATCGCTGTCCATGGCGCTGCCGCCGTATTTCACCACCACGGTCGAGCCGGAGAACCGCTGAATGTAAGGCAGGGCTTGGGTGAGGACCGCTGCGGTGTCTTCAGCTTTGAAGCTCATGACGTCCCCATGTTCTCGTCGATGTAGGCGTGGGTGAGGTCGGTGGTGATGATCCGGGCCGAGCCGTCGCCCATGCCGAGGTCCACATGCAGGTCGAGCCGCCGGCCGGTCATGTACTCGGCCAGCTCGGGGGGATGGGCCGGCTCGCCGTACTGATACACCACATGGGGGCCGTAGGCGATTGTCAGCTTGGTGTGGTCGAAGGCCACCCCGGCCGCGCCCATCTCCGAGGCAATGCGTCCCCAGTAGGGGTCTTGGCCGTACCAGGAGCATTTCACCAACTGGCAATTTGCGGTGTCCCGAGCCGCTTTGGCCGCCTCGGCATCGGTGGCCGCCCCGGTGACCCGGAGGAACACCGTCTTTGTGGAGCCCTCAGCGTCGTCGGCCATTTGGAGGGCCAAGCTCTCGCAGGCGTCGGCGATGGCCTGGGTGAGGACGGCGGGATCGACCGGGCCGGCCTGTCCGTTGGCCAAAATCAGCACGGTGTCGTTGGTGGACTCGGCGCCGTCCACCGTCAAGGTGTTGAACGTGCCCGCCACTCCGACTCTGAGGGCGTGTTGAAGGGTGTCGGGGTCGGCAGCCGCATCAGTCACCAACACGGCCAGCATGGTGGCCATGTTGGGCTCCAGCATGGCCGCGCCCTTGGCAATGCCTCCCACGGTGAAGCCGTCGCCGGCGACAACCACCTGCTTGGGGACGGTATCGGTGGTCATGATGGCCTCGGCTGCTTGGGGGCCGCCCTCGGCGGTTTGGGCGGCGGCCGCGGCGGCGATGCCAGCCGACACCGCATCCATGGGCAGGACGTAGCCGATGAGCCCGGTAGAGCACACCAGCACTTCTTCAGGGGCCACTCCCAAGGCAGCGGCGGTCTCCTTGCACATCTGGTGGGCGTCGGCCATGCCCTGCGCCCCGGTGGCCGCATTGGCATTGCCGCTGTTGAGGACCACCGCGGCGGCCTTTCCTCCCGTGGTGGTCAGATGCTCCCGGCACACCAGCACCGGAGCGGCAGTCATCTTGTTGGAGGTGAACACCCCGGCCGCGCTCACGGCAGCGCCGTCGGCGGTGGCCACGATGGCGAGGTCGGGCTTGCCGCTGGGCTTGATGCCGCACGTCACCCCTGCGGCAGTGAACCCGGGGACTTCGGTCACGCTCATGGGTACACCCCCACCGCGGTCAGTCCGGAGGCTTCGTCCAGTCCGCTGATGATGTTGGCGCACTGCACAGCCTGTCCGGCCGCCCCCTTCACCAGATTGTCTATGGCGCACAGCGCCACCACGGTTTGCGTGCGGGCGTCGTAGCGGACGGTGAGGTGGGCGGCGTTGGAGCCCAGCGTGGCCTTGGTAGACGGCGGACGCTCAGACACGACGATGAACGGCTCGTCGGCATAGAACTCGGCCAGCCCCGCGAGCACTGCTTCGCTGGAGGTCTCCCCCGTCGGCTTGGCGTAGCAGGTGGCCAAGATGCCCCGATTCATCGGCGCCAGATGGGGGGTGAACAGCACCGATGCGCCCGAGGCTTGCTCGATCTCCGGGGTGTGGCGGTGGTCGAGCAGCCCATAGGCAGTGAAGTCCTCATCGACCGCGCAGAACGTGGTGTGGGCTTTGGGGGGCCGACCCGCGCCGGAAACCCCGCTGGCCGCGTCCACGATGACCCCATCGGTCTGGATGAGGCCCAAGCGGACCAAAGGAGCCACCGCAAGCGCCGCAGCAGTGGGATAGCAGCCCGGTACAGCCACCGCGGCAGCACCCGCCAACTCATCTCTGAACAGCTCTGGCAGGCCGTAGGCGAACTGGCCGAGAAGCTCGGGAGCAAGATGAGACTCCCCATACCACTGCTCGTATTCTTCGGCGTCGTTCAGCCGGAAGTCGGCAGCCAGATCGATGGCGACCTTGCCCCGATCCAGAATGTCGGCAGCCATAGCCATGGACTGGCCATGGGGCAGCGCTAAAAATGCCAACGACACGTCATCCAGCAAGGCGGGGTCGTATTTCACAAACTCCTGGTCGGCACCAATGGCGGCCAGGTGAGGATAGAGGTCAGCGACTGGCTGCCCCGCCTGGGTGTCGCCGGTCACAAAGCGCACGTCGAAGCCAGGATGCTGAGCCAGCAGCCGCATCAACTCCGCGCCCACATATCCCGAAGCCCCAATGATCCCAATGGGGACTCTTTCTGCCATAGGTGCAATTATGCATAACTATGAATAAGTATTCAAGTCAATTGCAGTGGAAGTTCAGCCGCGGAGGGAGGCGTTGTGGGTGTTGGAGACGGCGTCGATGCAGGATTGGCGGGCTTGGGCTACCTCGGCGTCGTTGAGGGTGCGGTCGGGGGCTTCGAAGCGGAGGGTGAAGGCCAGACTGCGTTGGCCTTCTCCGAGTTGGTCAGAGCGGAACACGTCGAACAGGGCGACAGAGGCCAGCAACTCGCCTCCGGCCTCGGCGATGGTGGCGTATACCTCGTCGGCCGACACCTCATCGGAAACGGTGAAGGCCAGGTCCACGTCGCTGGACGGGTAGCGGCTGGGGGCCCGATACGGGGCTAACCCTCGATCGGCTTCTAGTAGAGCGCCGAGGTCGACTTCCAGCCAGGCCACCCGCTCGTCGATCTCATAGGCATCCAGCACTTGGGGGTCGATCTCGCCCAGCGCGCCGACCGGTTGGCCGTCGGCCAGCACTTGGCCCGACCGTCCGGGATGAAGGCCGTCTACCGGACCGTTGACCACGCCGGGGCGGGCCACGGTCAGGTGGCGGGCCAGGCGGCGCCACAGCGTGGTGGCAGCGGTGGCCTCTTGGCCGGCCAGAATCACTGCCAGGTGCTCTCCCTCATCGGGGAGATCCCCTCCCCCGCCGGGGTTCACCCGGCCGATCTCGAACAGCGACACCCCGGTGGTGCGCCGAGCCGCGTTGTAGGCCACCGCCTTGAGCAGGCCGGGGCGCAGCGAGGTCCGCATGATCGATTCTTCGGCCACCAGCGGGTTGGTCACAGTGATGCCGTCGTCGCCGAGGCCGGCTCGGGCCAGATCACCTGGGGCCAAGAAGGGCAAGGGCATGGCTTCGCTGATCCCCATACCAGTGAGCAGTTCCCGGACCCGGCGGCGGTCTTGTTGCTGGGGGGTGAGCGCGCCAGCCTGCTCGGTCACCGGGACAGTGCGGGCGATCTTGGAGAAGCCGTGGAGCCGACCCACTTCCTCGATCACATCGATCTCGGTGGCCGAATCCAGCCGCCAGGACGGGATGTTGACGTTGAAGTCCTGGCCGTCTTCTCCCGAATCGCAGGCAAAGCCGATGGGCTCGAGCAGGGCGATCATCTGGTCAGTGCTTAGATCGGTTCCCAAGATGGAATTAACCCGCGGCGATCGGACTCGAACGGGGATGGGCTCCGGGCGATTGCCGGTGGCGTCGATCATGCCGGGTGCAGTGGTAGACCCGAGGGCGGCGGCCAGCTCGGCGAAGCGGTCCAGCGCTATGGGGATGATGTCGGGGTCGGCCCCCCGCTCGAATCGGGCTGAAGCCTCGCTGCGCAGGCCCAGTCGGCGGGCAGTGCGGGCGATGGTCATGGGATCCCACCACGCGGCTTCCAGCAGCACCGAGCGGGTGTCGGCTGAGATCTCGGTGGAGGCCCCGCCCATTACCCCGGCCAGGCCGATGGCCTGGTCATCGCGGTTGACGATCACCCCGTCGTAGGTAGTGAGAGCTCGCGCTGTGCCGTCCAAAGTGATCAACTCTTCGCCCCGATGGGCCATGCGCACCCCCAGCTCCCCGCCGGGTACGAGGTCGAGATCGTAGGTGTGGTTGGGCTGGCCCAGCTCGAACATCACGTAGTTGGACAGGTCCACCACCGCGTTGATGGGCCGCTGCCCCACGGCCAACAGGCGGTTGGCCATCCATCGGGGCGACGCTCCCGAGGGCACATTGTCGAGCACTCGCACCCCAAAGCGTTGGCAGAAGTCGGGGGAGGCGATGCTCACCGACGCCCGCTCGGCCGCAGGCGTTCCAGTCTCATCGACAGCAGGGACAGCGACCGAGAAGGGCACTCCTAGGCGGGCGGCCAGGTCGCGGGCTACGCCCATCACCGACATGGCGTCGGGGCGATTGGGGTTCACCTCCAGGTCGAACAGCACATCGGGCTGGATACCCAGCGCCTCGGCCAAGGGGACTCCCAGCGACAGGCCCTGTTCCAAGATCAAGATGCCCTCGTGGTCGTCGCCCATGCCGATCTCGGCCCCTGAGCACAGCATTCCGTTGCTCCACTCGCCCCGCATCTTTCGGCGTGCGATCTCAATGCCGTTGGGCATGGTGGTGCCCACGGTGGCCAGCGGCACCAAATCGCCCACTGCCATGTTGAATGCCCCGCAGCAGACTTGGAGGGCCTCGCCGTCGCCGGCGTCCACGTCCACCAGATGAATGCGGTCGGCATCGGGGTGGGGCCGGGTGGCCAGCACTTCGGCGATCACGATGCCGTCCAGCCCCCGCCCCACGTGGGACAGCTCCTCCACCGCGAGGCCCAAGTCGGCTAGGACTTCAGCCAACTGCTCGGAGTCGCCGTCGATGTCGGGGGCGAAGTCCCGCAGCCAGCTCAACAGCACCTTCATCGCGCTACCGCCTCAAGCATCGGAGTGCGGGCCATCAGAACTGCCCCAGGAAGCGGATGTCGTTGGTCCACAGCTCGCGCAGGTCGTCTATGCCGAACCGGATGAGGGCCAAGCGGTCGATGCCGAAACCGAAGGCGAACCCCTGCCACTGCTCGGGGTCGATGCCGCAGGCCTCGAACACGTTGGGGTGCACCATGCCGCAGCCCCCCAGCTCCAGCCAGGTGCCGTCGGGGCGCTGAATGTCGAACTCGGCCGACGGCTCGGTAAACGGGAAATAGGAGGGCCGCAGCCGAGAGGAGAAGCCCGGGCCGAAGTAGGCGGCAGTGAACGCCTCGATGGTCCCGGCCAGGTCGCCCAGGGTGGTGTGGCGGTCCACCACCAGACCCTCGATCTGGTGGAACACCGGCATGTGGGTGGCATCGGCGGTGTCCTGGCGGAAGCACCGGCCGGGGGCCACCACATAGATGGGGGGCTCCTGGTTCTCCATCACCCGGGCCTGCACCGGAGAGGTGTGGGTGCGCAGCAGGGTGGTGCCCGGCTCGCCGTAGTCCACGTACAGGGTGTCGTACATATCCCGGGCCGGGTGCCCGAGGGGGAAGTTCAGGGCGCCAAAGTTGTACCACTCGCTCTCGATCTCGGGGCCTTCGGCCACCCGATACCCCATGCCCACGAACACATCCTCCAGCTCCTGCCAGGTTTGGGTGATCACGTGGAGATGGCCGCTGGCGGGCTGCTCGACAACCTCGGTGAGATCGAGCCGCTCGGCCGCCAGCTTCTCGGCCCGGGCGGCGGCCGCCAGCTCGGCCTCTCGGGCGCTAAGGATCTCGTCGATGGCCGCTTTGGCCTCGTTCAGGGCCTGTCCGGCCTGCTTCCGGGCGTCGGGCTCCATATCGCCCAAGGCCTTGCGAGCCGCCACCAGCGGAGAGCGCTTGCCGGTCATCGCGGTCCGCACCGCGCTCAGTTCATCGAGGGTGGTCGCGGCTGCCGCCTGCCGTTCGGCCTCGACCACCAATTGTTCTGGCTCAGCCATCGGACTCCACTATGACAACCCTTGTCCTTCAACACCGCATCAAATGGGCTCGATGCGATCTGCCAATTCTCCCTCAGAGCCGAGTCGGGTTTGGGTCAATTTTCCTCCTAAGGTTCTGGCATGGATTCAGGAGATTTGCTGGTTCGCGGGGGAACGGTGGTGGATGGCACCGGCGCTCCCTCCTATGAGGCCGACGTGCGGGTGCGCTCCGGGGTGATCGCCGAAGTGGGACCGGGACTTCGACCCGACGGCGAGCCGGAGATCGATGCCGGCGGCGCATTGGTGACACCGGGCTTCATCGAGCCCCACACCCACTACGACGGATCGCTGTGGTGGGACCCCCACATCGACCCCATGCCGTCGCACGGCACCACCAGCGTGGTGCTGGCCAACTGCGGGCTGGGCCTGGCCCCGCTGAGGGAGGCCGACCGCAACCAGCTCATCGAGCTCATGTGCTTCATCGAAGACCTTCCCACCGACGCCTTCGAGACGGCCATCCCGTGGACGTGGGAGACCTGGCCGGAATACCAGGCCGCCAATGACGAGCACCCGACAGCGCTCAACGTGGCCGCCTTCTTCCCCCACCAGACCTTGAGGATGTGGGTGATGGGCGCTGAGGCGTGGGAGCGGGCCGCCACCGAAGCCGAGCGCGCCGAGATGGCCCAGATGCTCGATGAGGGTCTGGCCGCCGGGGCCTTCGGGCTGTCGACCTCGCTGATGGACTTAGACCGCCACAACCGGCTGGTGCCCAGCCGCATGGCCGACGACCAGGAGTGGGGCGACCTGCTCGATGTGGTGGCCCCCCATCCCGGCGCCACCTTCCAGTTCGTGCCCCGGGCATTCGAGTTCGAGCACTTCCCCGGGGACATGGAGCGCATGGCCGCGCTGTGCCGGGATCGGGGTATCCGGGCCAACTGGGGCGGCTTCTTCGCCCAAGAGAACCGGGCCAAGGAGCGCCAGATCTCCTTGGAATTGGTCGATCAGCTCAACGCCGAGGGCGGCCAGATCGCCACGCTGTACTCAGTGCGGCCCAGCTATGTGAACTTGCACTTCGAGCGTTCGATCATGTGGAGCGGGGTGGAAGCGTGGCACGAGCTGTGCAACGTGGACGGCGACGAGGCCAAGATGGCCATGCTGCGAGACGAAGGCTGGCGGGAGCGGGCCCGTCACGACTGGGACGCCTGCACTTACACCCTGGCCCCCATCAACCGCCCCCACATGATCCTGCTGGCCTCCGACGAGCCCCGCAACGCCGAGTGGGCTGGACGCTCCATCGCCGATCTGGCCGACGCCCGGGGAGTACACCTGTCGGACGCGGTGGCCGACTGGCTGCTGGACAACAACATGGGAACCCACCTCAAAACCCAGCCCCAGCCGGTGGACAACGAGACGCTGGCCGCCATGGCCCGCTCGCCGCTGACGGTGAACGGAGCGTCGGATGCCGGTGCGCACATTCAAATGTTCGTCGGGGCGGGCGACGCCACATTTTTCTTGACCGAGATGGTGCGCGAGCTGGGGCTGCTCACCGTCGAGGAGGCGGTTCACTCAGTGACCGGCAAGCAGGCCGCGTTCTTCGGCATTTCCGGCCGGGGTGCTGTGGCCGAGGGCATGGCTGCCGACCTGGCCGTGTTCGCCCTCGACGAAATCGATCTGGGTGACGAGGTCCGAGTCGACGACCTCCCCACCGGCAGCTGGCGCTACAGCCGCAAGCCGGCCGGCTATCGGGCCACTGTGGTCAACGGCGTTCCCACCTGGGCCGACGACCGATCCACCGGCGCTCTGCCCGGCGCGTTTCTGCGCAACGGGGCAGTTGGCTAGCTGTCGCTGTTCTGAACGTCCTGGCGCAGTTCGGCCAGATACAGCGCCCGAGTGGCCAGCACTTCGCGGGCCTCATTGGCCATGTCATCGTAGAAGTGCTCCCGGTAGGCCTTGTCGACAATGGTCGACACTGCGAACTGGAGGGCAGACAGCGTCGCGATGAATCCCGAAACCGCCAGCAGCTCCCAAGTGAGTACCAGCTCATTGCCGAACAAGCCGAAGCGGGCCAGGGGATCCAGCCCGTCCGATGCCACCCACGACACGATGGTGGCCTCCCTCACCGTCAGTAAGCCGAAGCCCACATAGAACGCCCCGATCACCACGCCGACAAGCAACACCCGCACCGCCTGGGCCACAAACATCAGCAGTCCCAGATTCACCCGGTCCATGCGGTCGAGCGGTGGAATGGCAGATACGGGCAAGTCCGTGGGCGGCATCGCCGGGGACAGCGGCGATTCACATTCGTCGATCAGCTGGCACGCCTGCTCCCAGTTGTCGAAGCGGGCCAACCCCACCAGCTCCGACGGCACCCGAACCGCCACCGAACCGAAGGCAATGAGGCCGAACACCCCCAGCACGATGGCGAAGTAGGGCCAAGTGAAATCGTGGGCCACTTGCCACACTTCGGCGTTCAGGAACAAGAAGGCGCTGAACACCAGAAGCAGCGGCAGAATTCGCCCCACCAATCGACCGATCAGGGCGATCTGATTGATCGAGTAAGCCCCAGCCCAAACCAGCATTGGGAGCAGGCCAAAGCTCACCACCACATAGGCCACCACAAGCAGGGCGATGTTGATCAGCGCCAGACCCGCGGTATCAGATAGCCGGTCTTCAGAGAACAAGGCCGGCAACACCGGGGGCACCAAAACGAACACTGCCAGCTCGATGGCGCCCACCCGATCGGGAAGCTGGAACAGCCGCCGACCCCTCAGCCGGTTGACTGCGGTCACTGCCCCCAGTGCGATGCCCGCACCCGCACAGAACACGCCGAATTGCGCCCAGCCGTCGAACCGGTCGCCGAAAGAGGTGAAAATCTCGACCAGGAACACCAGCGCCAGAAAGGGCACGGCCCGGGTGAAGACGTCGGTGGTGGCCCGGTAGTCGTGGATTACGTGGGGAACTCCCCGCCGGATGAACCAGCGCTCGGCGGCCTCGCGGCGAGAGGTCATCGCCTCCGCCGCCCGTCAGTCCCCTTCAGGGATGGTGGGCACCTCGACGCCGGGGCCGTAGTAGATGAACAGGTTGGCGATCAGATCCTCGATGCCGTCCCGGGTGCCGCCTTTGGCCAGATCCACGGTGATGATGTTGCTGTTCACATGGATGGCGTCGATGCCACCCCGGTCGAACAGGCGGCGAGCCAACTCGTCCACCGGCCGCTCCCCGGCCACTTCCCGCCCGGCGGAGTAGTGCTCATGGCCGGTGCCCGTGATGCTCCGGTTGATCTCATAGCGGATCACTCCCGGACGGCTCGTAGCCCTCTCCACAACAGTCACCGGCTGCCCCATACGCTCCGAGATCGTACCCGGTAGCCGCTACCGCACGGTCAATCAGAACGGCAGGGCCCAGACAGCCCGTCAGCGCGTCGATTGCGAGAAAATGGAAGTGATGCGCTGCGGACCCATTTCCTGCCTGGCAAAGTCCATCGTCGCGTCAGCTGCTGCGCCCCTGATCGCCGAAGGGCGCATTGCGGTGCGCGTCCCGGTGATCTTCGAACTCGGGGTCTAGGAGGCGACTTCTGGCTTCCGCTTCCGGCGGCGCCAGAAGAACATGAACTCTGGGAAGATACCTTGGGCAGCAGTGACGCTCTCGATTACAGGGAGATCGTGGAACAGATCCTCCTGATCAACCTCAGTGTCCGTTTCTGCCGGGTCCATAAATGTCATGTTAGCTCCTGGAATCTGAGCAGCAGGATGGCGAGTCCGGCAAAGGTCACCAGGCCTTGAATCACAACGAACCCCTTGACTCCGTTGAGAATCTTGTCGTTCCGCGTGTGGTCATTTCTCAGAGTGATGATCATGGCGAGATGAAACTGCTGCTTTGACAGCTGGCGATCTCTGAACACCGCAAGGAGTTCGTTGATTCCTGGCCCCTCCCTCCAGCCAGCGGCGAAGGCCTCGACGGCGAAAAGGACGACACCTAGGGAGATGGCAGTGCTGAAGACGATGACCGCCGCGCTCGCTGCAATATCCTCCGACACTGCAACCGCGACGGCGCCAGCAGACAGAGCGATGATGGGGGCAGATATCGCGAGCCTGAGCAATCGCTGGAGCTTGCTGTCCTGTTTGCGTCGGAGGTCTTCCGCCTTGTGGTGTATGAGTTCAAGCGTGTCTCCGTTGGCCATGGGGTGCTTTCTTCGCGCGACCGGAAGGAAACGACAGAGTACACTAACTTATATACTATTTCAATATGTATCGATATTTATGCTGATATTACCCACCTATCCTGGCATCAAGAAAACGGCAGGGGCGAACCGGGGCTGGTGCGGAGGTGGGACCAGCCGTGGGTGTCCATGAAGGCCCAGGAGCGGCGGTGCAGGGGGGTGGGGCCTTGGGCGGTTAGGGCGGCGCGGTGGCGGGGGCAGGGGTAGCCCTTGTTGCTGTCGAAGTTGTAGTCGGGGTGGTCTTTGGCTGCGGCTCGCATCATGCGGTCGCGGGTGACTTTGGCCAGGATGGACGCGGCCGCGATGGTCAGGCAGGTGGTGTCGCCCTTGACCAAGGACTGGGTCTTGCCGTTGCCCACGAAATCCCACCGCCCGTCTACCAGAACTGCGTCGGCTTCACAGCCCAGGCCATCCAGCGCCCGTCGGGCGGCTAGGCGCTGGGCCGCCGACATTCCCAATTGGTCGCACTCGTCGTTGCTGGCGTGGCCTGCGGACCAGGCCACGCACCAGTCGGCGATCCGGTCGAACAACCCTTCCCGTTCGGCTTCGGTCAAGGCCTTGGAGTCCCGCACCCGGTAGACCCTCCGATCGGTAGGCAGCACCGCGGCCACCAGGGTGAGAGGCCCGGCCCATGCCCCCTTGCCCACCTCGTCCATGCCCACCACAACCTGGTGGCCCTCGGCCCATAGGCGGCGCTCGACCGCCAAGGTGGGGGCAGCCGACTTGAGTGCGGCCCGCATCTCTTCAAGGTAGCTATTGAGGTGCAGCCAAAAGCGTTTCTCCGGTCGGTTCCCGACTCGACCAGCTCTCATTCAGCTCGGGGGCTCGGATCACAACCGGTTCCTGGCCGGGCCGGGAGTCCAGCTCCCAAAGCAGCGCGGGGCGGGCGCCGTGCCAGCGCACTGCATAGGACAGCGTTCCGAACCGAGTGGGCAGACCGTAGACCGCTAGCGACCCTCCCCTCCATGCTGGTCGGAAGCCGGGAGCCACCAGTAAATCTTCGCGGTGATCGGCCACAAGCTCGGCCCGCAGCCCTTCAGAAGGAGGTTCAGCCGCATTCAGTTCAAGACGGCGGAAGTCTTGCGCGGCCCGATCCTGGCCCGCGGCTATCAGAATGCGTTCGACCGGCTCCGCCGGCGCTGCTGCACCAATTCGGGCGGCAGCCTCAACCGCCTCGGCCACTGCCTCGACGAATCGAACAGCAGCCTCATCGTCGCCCGTCAGGTCATGGTGGACGGAAAAGGCTGTCAGCCGCTCAGTTGGCACCTCGGTGGTCCAACGGGCGGCGATCTCATCCAGCACTACCTCGGCATCGTCGTGGTAGCCGTGATGGTCGAGCCGCACCGACAGTTCGCAAAGTTCGGCAACGTCGAGGGTCTCCATGCGGCTGGTTTGCCCCAGCCATCGGCGGCGATTGCGGTCGATGCGCCGGGCCAAGCCCTCATCGGGCACCTCGATCCGGGTCCCCCGGTCCAGGTGGGCCTGCCAGCCCCGCACCACCGCCTCGGCGTCGGGCAGATCAGATGGCGCCGGCACTTTGCCCCGGCCCAGCGATGCGCTGACCGCCATTCGGGCGGTATGGGGCAACGGCCACACCGCGGCGGCCACGTCACGGCCCTTGCGGTCCAACCCTGTGGTGGCTCCGCCCTCAGCCTCAAGCAGAGCTTCGACTGCATCAGGTCCGACCGCTGCACCCGCCGGAGGACGATCCCAGCCCAGTACCGGTTCCCCACCGACCAAGACCTCGTTCGGACTCACCGACAGCACCGCCCCCGGGGCCTGCACCACCAGCGCGACAGCGAAAGCGGTGGCGGCGGCGTTTCCCACCTCCACCACCGCCGCCGCCGGCCCTCCGCCAGCGGCGACCGCCCATACCCGCTGCACCGCATCCCCGTCGGGCAACTTCATGCGGGTCTCCACCACAGCACCAACCCCCACATCGCTCTGGCGCACGGCGGCTTCGTGGGATGCCCGGTGCCAGCGGTCAGAGGCGCCCACCCACCAGTCCAGCGTCCATTCGCCAGAACCAGGGCGTACCGAACCGCGGGCATCCACCTCCCCCCACCCGGGGGCACCGAGAACATCAAGAGGTTTGCTCATCAAGAAGATCGGGTAACGAACCGCCAGAGCCGACGCAGCGGCGACCCCTTGGAATCCGCCTTCTCCGGCCACAATCGGCGGAAACGCGACGCCCTGGTCGCCTCTGGTTCGGGACGGGTTTGGCGCCCCATCAGCACCATCGATGCCTCGGCCGCGGTCCGCGTGCCCTTGATCACCGCATGCACCTCGGTGCTTATGGGCATCTCCACGCTGTGCTCGGCGGCCAGCTCCACTACTACCCCCGCGGTGAACACCCCTTCGGCCACCTGGTCCATCTCGGCCACCACCGCTTTGGCCTTGCGGCCCCGTCCGAGCTGCTCGCCCACATGGCGGTTACGACTCTGGGGACTAATGCACGTGGCCAGCAGGTCGCCCATCCCGGCCAGTCCGGCAAATGTGTCGGCCCGACCGCCCATGGCGGTGCCTAGACGGCCCATCTCCGCCAACCCCCTGGTAATCACCGCCGCTCGGGTGTTGTCCCCCGCACCAAGGCCGTCCACCATGCCCGAAGCCAGGGCGATCACGTTCTTGAGGGTGCCGCCCAGCTCGCAGCCGATCACGTCGTCATTGGTGTAGACCCGGAAGCGCTCGGTGGTGAACACCCCCTGAAGGGCGGTGGCCACGGTGTCGTCGGCCATGGCCATCACCGATGTGGCCGCATGTCCGGCCAGGATCTCCTTGGCCAGGTTGGGGCCGGTGAGGGTGCCCGCAGGATGGGCTGGCGCCACCTGGTTGATGATCTCTGTCATGCGTTGGCGGGTGCCCCGCTCCAGCCCTTTGGTGAGGCTCACCACCGGCACCCACGGCCGCAGATGAGGGGTCACTTTCTCCAGGACTTGTCGGAACGCGGACGACGGAATCCCCATCACCACCACCTCGGCCTCCGCCACGGCCTGTTCCAGGTCGGTTGTGGCCCGCAGACGGGGATGCAGATCAAAGCTGGGCAGATAGCGGGGATTGACGTGGCGCTCGTTCACAGCGGCGGCCGTCTTCGGATCGCGGCACCACAATACGGTGGGCTCGTTGTGCGCGGCCAGATGGGCAACCGTGGTGCCCCACGACCCTCCGCCGATGACCGCGACCCTGTTCGACATAGGCACTGAGCGTAGACGGATCAGTACCGAAACAGGCCAGTGGTACTGCGTATGGGCCGCCAGAGCCGATGGCCGTAGACTCCTGCGGGTGAGCCCAGGGCCGACGGTGGCGGTGTTGATCCCGGTGAAGGCCTTCGCCGAGGCCAAGCTCCGGTTGGCACCCGCTCTTGGGGCCGAGGAGCGGGCTGCTCTGGCCCGCGACATGGCCACCCACGTGGTTCAGTCGGCCGCTCCACTGGCAGTGGCGGTGGTGTGCGACGACGACGGGGTGCGCGACTGGGCCGAATCCGTGGGGGCCGAGGTGGTGTGGAGCCCTGGCACCGGGCTGAACGGCGCGGTGCGCAGCGGGGTGGACCACCTGCGAGATGCAGGTTTCGACCGGGTGATCGTGGCCCATGGAGACCTCCCGCGGGCCGGATCGCTGGCCCCGCTGGGCGACTGGCCCGGCATCACTCTGGTGCCCGACCGCCGCAACGACGGCACCAATGTGATCACCCTGCCCAGCGACTGCCCGTTTGAGTTCTCCTACGGCCGAGGCTCGTTCGCCCGCCACACGGCTGAAGCCCAGCGGCTGAGACGCAGCCTGCGCATCCTGCGCGACCCGGCCTTCGGACTCGACATCGACCTCCCCGCTGACCTCAACGAACTGGCCGTGAGGGCGTGAAGTCGCAGGATTTGGCCACCCCCGAGCGGGCGTTGGCCATCGGGGCCCATCCCGACGACATCGAGCTGAACGCCGGGGCAACCCTGGCGAAATGGGCCGCCCGCGGCTGCGAGGTGAGTCTGCTGGTGTGTACCGACGGCTCCAAGGGAACCTGGGACCCCGATGCCGACCTGGACAAGCTGGTGGCCGTGCGCCAAGACGAGCAGCGCGAGTCGGCTCGGCGGCTGGGTGCTTCTGACGATGTGGTGTTCTTGGGCTGGGTTGACGGGGAGCTGGAATCGGGGCCGGAGCCCCGACGGCAAGTGGCCTCGTGGATCAGGACCCTGCGTCCCACCGTGGTGCTGGGCCACGACCCGTGGCGGCGGTGGCGGCTCCATCCCGATCACCGCCATGCCGGCTGGCTGACCGTTGACGGCATTGTGGCTGCTCGCGACCCCCACTTCTTCCCCGAGCTGGGCATGGCCCCCCACCGCCCCGACGCCCTCCTTCTGTTCGAGGCCGACGAGCCCGATCACGCCGAGGACACCTCAGGATTCGAGTCGGCCAAGGCAAGAGCCATCGAGGCCTTCGTCAGCCAATACGAGACCACCCTGGACCTGCCCCCCAACCCCAGCCATGCCGACCTGGCCCGACTCCACGCGTGGGTGGCCGACAGGCTGGCCCAAGCCGGATCAGATGCCGCACTGGCTTCGGCCGAGCTGTTCAAGCTGATCGACGACCTCTAGAACCTGCGAAGGAGTTCCCATGCTGCAAGACCAGAAGATCCTCATAACCGGCATGACCGGTCAGATCGCCCTCCCCATGGCCGCCTATCTGGCCGAGCACAACGAGGTGTGGGGAATCGCCCGGTTCAGCGCCGAGGGCAGCCGGGAGATGGTGGAGGCCGCCGGAGTCCACACCGAGGTTGCGGACGTAGCCGACGGTGACTTCTCGATGCTGCCCGACGACTTCGACTACCTGGTGCACATGGCGGCCTTCCAGGGACAGGGCCTCGACTACGACTGGGCCATTCAGGTGAACGCCGAGGGAACTGGCCTGCTCATGGCCCACTGCCACAAGGCCAAGGCCGCGCTCATCGCCTCCACCTGCTCGGTGTACCACGCCCACCCCGACCCGTGGCACCTCTACACCGAGACCGACCGCATCGGCGACTGCCACGCGGTGCACGCCCCTACCTACTCGATGTCGAAGATCGGTGGGGAGGCGGTGGCCCGGACCATGGCCCGAGCGCTCAATCTGCCCACCACCATCGCCCGCATCAACGCCAGCTACGGGCCCAATGGCGGGCTGCCCGTCTACCACATGGACTGGCTGATGAACGACCTGCCGATCCGACTGCGGGCCCCGGCCCCGTCGCCCTACTCCCCCATCCACCAAGACGACATGAACGCCCACGTTGAGCCGCTGTTGACCGCGGCATCGGTGCCGGCCACAGTGGTCAACTGGGGTGGCGACGAGCACGTCAAGGCCGAGGACTGGGTGATGCTGCTGGGCGAGCTCTCCGGGAAGATGCCCGAAGTCGCCTACGACGCGTTCCCCGGATCCCAGCCCGGCGCGGGCGCCGATCCGGCCAAGCGGATTTCTCTCACCGGCCCCTGCCAGGTGAGCTGGCGAGACGGCCTGACCGAGGTCTACGAAGCGCGCTATCCCGGCGGCCAGCCCGCTCCCGGCATCGGCGGCGCCGAGCGCCTCACTGCCGCTTACGGCAACGATTAGGGCTTAGCTCAGGCGAGAGGCCAGCAAGCGGGCCAGTTCCCGCGGCTGGTCGCCCTGGATGCTGTGGCCGGCGTTGGCCACCACGACCACCTCGGCGTCAGGCTGGCGACGCAGAAGTTCCTCAACATCCTCGTCGCCCACCACTCCTGAATCCGCCCCCCGATACAGCACCACCGGGCACGCCAGCGCATCCACTCCGGTCCACAGGTCGGAGAATTCCGGACTGCCGCTGCTTGGCTTGGCCGGGTCGTCCATCTTCCAGTCCCGCACCGGGTCCCACCGCCAGGTCCAGCTACCGTCTTCTTGCTCGAAGGCGTTGTGAATGATGCCCCGCCGCAGCGACGACTCGGTGCGGGTGGGGTTGAACTCCATAGTGCGGCCCAAGATGTCGTCGAAGCTCTCAAAAGTCTGGGGTCCGGAGATGAACTCCACGATGGGCTCGGCCTTGGCATGGTCGGTGCCAGGGGTGACGTCCACCACCGCCAGCGAGGGCACCAACTCCGGGTGACGGGCCCCCAGGCAGATGGCGGTCAGCCCGCCCAGCGACATGCCCACAACCAGCTCGACATCCGGGGCCATTTCCTGGATGGCCACCGCCACATCGTCGGCCATCGAAGGGGGCCAGTAGTCGTGCTCAGGCCGCCAGTCGGAGTGCCCGTGGCCGGGCAGATCAATGGCCACCGCCGGTTCCCCCAGAGCCAGCACCACCGTGTCCCAAGTGTGGGCGTTCTGGGCGCCTCCGTGGATGAACACCACCCGGGCCGGCGCGTCGCCCCACACGATGGCGCTCAAGCCGAGCCCACTGGGCAATTCCACCCGGCACCGCTCCACCAGCGGCGGCCCTTCCCACTCAAGCCCCACCTCAGAGGCGTTGTCCGCCAACATCGAGAACTCGTCATAGACCGTCATTGACTTCACCCTGCCGGTGTTGGATAGCCGCTGCCAACTATTAGCCTGACACCATCATGAGTGTTTCGTCCTGGGAGCCCGATCCCACCGGCCGCCACCAATATCGCTGGTGGGACGGCGAACAGTGGACCGACCAAGTCGCCGACGACGGAGTCCAGACAGTCGATCCTGTCAGCGCCAATGAAGCAGGGCTCCCCCTAGAGACACCCCCGTCGGTTCCAGCACCTTCGAGAGCGGTGCGAAATGAGTTCCACGACCAGAGCCCACCCGACCCGATGACGATGCTGGCCTCACGTGGAAAGCGCTTCGGCGCGTTCCTCCTGGAGATCCCGTTGGCAGCCGTCACACTGGGGATCGGCTACCTGATCTGGGCGCTGATCGTCTATTCCCAAGGGCAGACTCCGGCGAAACAGTTGCTGAAGATGCGGGTAGTCAACTTGGATGAACGACGGGCCGCTGGCTGGTTGTCCATGTTTCTTCGCGAATGGATTCTGAAGGCAGCAATTCCCATCGGCCTCAACATCATCTCCGTAGGGATCGTGGGGACCCTGTGGGTATTGGTCGGCGGAATCATGGTGCTCGTCAATGACAGGCATCAGGCGCTGTGGGACAGAGCGCTCAAGACGGTCGTTATTGACGATCCTGACGACTTGTACAAGCCTCATCCCTATTCTCAAGATCGCCTTTGGCAACAATGAGTGCGATCCGCGGACAGACTGACGGCTGATCGTCAGCTACCAGGTAGCCTCACCGTCACATGAGCAATCCCTCCTGGGAGGCAGACCCGACCACCCGACACGAATACCGCTGGTGGGACGGCGAAGCGTGGACCGAGCATGTGGCCGACGACGGGGTGCAATCCCTCGACCCCCTTACCGGTGCAGAAAACCTGGTGCCCCCGAAGGCGCGCCGGACCCATGCCCCCGGGGCAACCGCCAGCCAAGAAGCACTTTCATCTGACCAGCCGGTCCAACTGGCCTCTCGCATGGCTCGCTTTGGTGGCCGGCTCATCGATTTGGCTGTTTATTTTGTGTTCACTTTTGCCTTGTTGCTCGTCCTTCACTTCACCGACATCCGGCCGATACCGGTCGACGAGCCGTACGATGCCGACCTTGTTCGGGACTATGCCGAAAGCGTGGAAGGGCTCTTTTGGGTACCGATCTTGTTCATCGCGCTCTATGAAATCGGACTGACCGCGACGAGAGGCCAAACCTTCGGCAAGATGGCAACCAGAACGCAGGTGGTCCGAGCCGAAGACCTCTTCCAGCCGGAATGGGGTCGCGCCCCGGGATGGGGGCAATCGATCATCCGCTGGACCCTCCCCGCGGTGCTGCTCGTTCCCGCCTTCTACCTTCCATACATTGGAGAGATTCTGTTTCTGCTCTGCTATCTGGCCCTGATGTGGGATCGCGATCGACAGGGATGGCACGACAAAGCGGCAAGAACCCTGGTGGTAATGAAGCCGTAGGCTCACTCCTGCCTATGGCTCGTGGAGCCCTACCCAGAAATCAACTGTTTGAGGTGCGCGACGAGCTCTCCGTGCAAGTCGAGTTGGTCGCGTATGTAGGCGGGCGACAGGCCGACTACGTGGATGCGGATGTTGATGGTGTTGGAGCCGGTGGCCTCCATAGCGGCCCATAGTTGCTGGGCGGCCTCGGTCCCGTTGGCGGCCAGGACGGTGTTGGCACCTTGGTCCCAGCGGGCCATGGTGCCCTCGGTGGTGTAGGTGCGGTAGAGGTCGAGTTGGTTGTCGACGGCCTCACCGGGGGGGCCGCCGATCCACACTCGGCGGATCAGGATCTTGGGGCCGGTTCCTCCGGCCTCGTCGTAGGCGTCGGACAGCGCCCGCACGTGGTCCGTGGCTTGGAGGCTGTCGTAGAGGATGCCCAAGCCGAGCCCGGCCGCCCGGCGGACTGCGGCGAGCGACTGGGCGGCGGCCACCAACGGCACCGGGTGATCGGCACAGGCGGCGATGGCCCGGTCGTCGGCCAGCGGACCCTCGGCTTGGCCCCGCAGTGCGGCCACCACTAGGGGTAGGGCCTGCTTGAACCGCGGGCTGATCTCGTCAAACGGAACCTCTGCTAACTCGAAGTCCACCGGCAGAGCTCCTGACGCGAAACCCGCTCCCACCCGACCCGGAAAGGCTGCCACAAGCCAGGCCATCTCCTCCGCGATGAGCGCGTAGGGCTTCATCGGCAACAGCAGAGGGCACGGCGCAGCCCATCCAGACGGCATGGCCGCCAGTAGGAATCCGGCCATCTGCTGAGGGCTGGGGAAATAGCCCGGGAAACCGGCGTGGTGCTCCGACACCATTACCCCGTCGTAGCCCACCTCCACCGCTCGCCGGGCCAGGTCGCGCACCTCGTTTAGTTGCTCAGCGGCGGGGCCGTCGTGGGGATACAGCCGCAGCGATACTGAGCCCTTGGCCAGCGGCGGTGCGGTGTCAACCATGGAGTTCAGCGCCGAATGAAGGCGTCGGCGAAGCGGCCCAGGGCGTCGCGCTTGGCCTCGATGGAGGCGCAGGCCGGGTCGCCGGGATACCAGGGCATGGCGATGGTGGAGGTGACCCCGTGCTCGTTCATCTTGTCGTGCAGTCGAGGCGAGGGGTCGGCGTTGGGGATCACCATGGTCTCGAACGACCCGTCTTCTTTACCGGCCTCTTTGCGCAGCTCGCCGAGGCGGTCTAGCAGCTGGTGAATCTCGGGCAGGTCGTAGTTCATGCCTACCCAGCCGTCGTTGCGGACCGCCCGGGCCAGCGCGGCCTCCGACTTGCCCCCCACCCAGATGGAGATCGGCGCGTCGGGCTGGGGATACATCCCGGTGGGGCCGAAGTCGAAGAACTCGCCGTGGAATTCGGCGGTGCCGTCGCGCCAGAACCGGCGACATATCTCGATCATCTCGTCGGTGCGCCGCCCCCGGGTGCGGGGGTCGGCCCCCAGAAGCTCGATCTCCTCCCGCAGCCAGCCAACCCCAATGCCCAACCGGAGCCGGTTGCCCGACAACAGCGACAGCGTGGCCACCTGGCTGGCCACCGAGAACGGCTCGCGCATGGGCAGGATGTACACGTAGGTGAGCACCTCCAGCGACGTGGTGGCGCTCAGCATGGCCGCGGCGGTGATCAGCGGATCGGCGAACGGCGAGGTGTGGGTGAAGGGGTTCTCGCCCGACGGGTGTACTGAGGCGAACCCGGCGGGCACGGCCACGTGGTCAGCCAGGGCCACCCCGGTGAATCCCTCGGCCTCAGCGGCCCGGGCGATGCCCACCAGCTGATCAGTGTCCTCGAACATCACCGCGGCGTAGTACTTCACTGGCATCTCCCCATTTCGGTGCCCGCTGAGTCGCCCTGACCGGTCATGATCCCGGCATATCGCCCAGCATCACGTCACGGCCTAGCGCGGGCTCGATGAAGGAGCCGAAATACGGACCCCTGCGCAGGCTGTGGCCGCCGTCGATGTTGATGCATTGGCCGGTTATCCATCGGGACTCGGGGCCGATGAGGAATCGGGCCAAGTGGCCCACGTCCTCGGGGTACCCCACGTCGGCCATGGGGGTGTTGTCGATGTAGCTGTCGTACACCTCGCCGTCTCGGGGGATTCCCTCCATGATCTCGGTGGCGATGAAGCCCGGTCGGATGGCGTTGAACCGGATGTTGGCCGCGCCGTATTCGTCGGCGGCGTTGCGCATGATGGCCTCGATACCCGCCTTGCCGGGGGTGTAGGCCCCGAAATACATGTGGGTCACGTGACCGGCGATCGACGACATGCCCACGAACGACCCGCCCCCGGCGACTCTCATCAGGGGTACCGAATGCTTGACGGTGAGCATGGTGCCCAGCACATTGAGGTGCAGCACCCGCAGGAACTCGTCGGTGTCCTGGAGGTGGTAGGGGCCCATTCCGCCGCCCCCGCCGGCGTTGGCCACTACCCCGTTCAGTGTCCCGGTGGGCTCGGCGGCGGCGGCTACTGCGGCAGCTACCGAGGACTCGTCGGTCACATCGGCTACCACGTAGGCCACGCTGCCCCCGTTGCCAGCCTCTTTGCTGATGCGCTCGGCCGAATCGGCCAGCTTCGACTCGGTGCGCCCGCAGATGGTCACCGCGGCCCCGTCGGCGGCGAGCGCCGCCGCGCAGGCGTGACCGATTCCCGTGCCGCCACCGGTCACCAGCACTCCATATCCCTTCACGCCATCTGCCATGATTGCTCCCTGATGAATCGCACAAGGCTGTTTGCCTAGTGCGGACAATTGATCTCAGCAGCCGCAAAGGTAACAGGAGGATCTGATGAAGGCAGACGCGCTGGACGCATTCCGGTTGGACGGCAAGGTCGCGGTGATCACCGGGGCGGCCTCGGGCATCGGTGAGGCCACCGCCGAACTGTTTGCCGCCGCCGGGGCCAAGGTGGTGTGCGGCGACCTCGACGGCGAGGGGGCCGAGAGCACCGTCAAGGCCATCCGCGAGGACGGGGGCGAGGCCATCGCCCAAGCCTGCAACGTGACCTCCCGTGATGAGGTGGACGCCCTAGTGGCCCGGGCAGTGGCCGCTTATGGTGGGCTCGACATCATCGCCAATGTCGCCGGCGCCATGTTCCCCGGTCTCATCGAAGACTTGACCGACGAGGACATCGACCGGGGCATCGACCTCAACCTCAAAGGGGTGCTCTATGGCTGCCAGTCGGCCATCAGGGCCATGAAGGACGATGGCGGAGGGGTGATCCTCAACGTGTCTTCCGGGGCCATCGACCTGGCCTATGAGGGCATCGGGGTATACGCCTTCACCAAAGCGGCGGTGGCCATGCTGGGCCGCACTTTGGGGCTGGAGGTGGGCCGCTACGGGATCCGGGTGTGTACTTTGGCCCCGGGCAGCACACTCACCAACTTCACCACCTGGCGGCTGCACAACGAAGACGGCACCCTGAACCAGGAGGCCTACGACGAGTTCTTGGACTACGCCCGTGACCTGTCCCCCATCGGCGCCCTTGGCGAGGCCATCGACCAGGCCTACCTGATGCTGTACTTGGCCTCAGACGCCGGCAAGTTCACCACCGGAAACGTCTTCCGCTCCAACGGCGGCCAGACCACAACCTTCTAGCGAGGCGACCGGGGCAACCCCATCCCAGCAGTGGCGATGATGTCGCGCTGAACCTCGTTTACTCCCCCGCCGAAGGTTCCCACCGGCGCTCCCCGATAGGCCCGCTCCAACTCGCCGGCCAGAACCGCCTCCGGCGTGCCCTTCACCAGGTATGACCGCTGCCCCAGCACCTCCATGAGGGCCTGGAACGACTTCACCTTCAGCTCGGTCCCGAACACCTTCATGGCCGAGGCATCGGCCGGCTTCAACTCGGTGTCCTCCAGTGCGGTGGCCACCTTCCAGTTGTACATCTTGAGCGCCTCGTTGCGGGCATACACCTCGGCCAGCGCCAAGCGCACCCACTCCTGGTCGATCACCCGGCGCCCGTCGCCCAGGGTGGTCTGGCGGGCCCAGTCCACCACCCGGCGCAGCGGCCCGTCGATGTTGCCTGCGGGGGCCAGCCCCACCCGCTCGTGGTTGAGCTGGGCCGTGATGAGCTTCCATCCGCCGTTCACCTCGCCGATGCGGGCCCAGTCGGGCACCCGGATGTCGTTGTAATAGGTGGCGTTGGTGTGGCCCCCACCCAACAGCCAGATGGGGGTGTGGCTGAAGCCGTCCAGGGTGGTGTCCACCGCGAAGATGGTGATGCCCTTGTGCTTGGGCACGTCGGGATCGGTGCGGGTGGCCAGCCATATCCAGTCGGACTCGTGACCGCCGGTAGTCCAGATCTTCTGGCCGTTGATGATCCACTCGTCGCCGTCGCGCACCGCCCGGGTCTTGAGCGAGGCCAGGTCGGTGCCTGCGGTGGGCTCGGAGTAGCCGATGGAGAAGTGCAGCTCACCAGCCAGGATCTTGGGCAAGAAGAACGCCTTCTGCTCCTCAGTTCCGTACACGTTCAGGGCAGGTCCCACCGTGTTGAGGGTCACGAACGGCAGGGGCACACCGGCCCGGTTGGCCTCCTCGAAGAAGATGAGCTGTTCCAGCGGGGTGTAGCCCTGTCCGCCCCATTCCTTGGGCCAGCCCACCCCCAGCCATCCGTCTTTGCCCATCTGGCGGACGGTCTCCCGATAAACCTGCCCTGCCCGTCTGCCCTCCATGGCATCCCGCCGCTCGGGAGTCATCAGGTTCTCGAAATAGTTCCGCAGCGTGGCTTGCAGCTCGAGCTGGCTATCGGTGAGATCGAGGAACATCGACGGCCATACTAGAAACACATAGACCCCGATAGCCCAGGCAGGTGCTCATGACGAATGCAGAAACAAAGGCCCAACTACTGCTTAGTGCCGAGCCGAACCCGGGTCTGGCTGCTCGTCTGACCGGTTTTCTGGAGGAGCGGCTGGCCAGCCTGCCCGACGGCCAGCGAGCCGGACGAGTACTAGTCCGTCTGCTCGACGACCCAATGCGGGGCCATGTAAGTGATGGGCGACCTGTCTACGAGGCTGTGGTGGAAATCGGTCCACTGGCCGACCCCGATCTGTTGGCCGGATGCCTGCAAGACGCGGCGGCGGACCTGTACGGAGCTGTCGACGTCGACCGAAGCGCGGTCATCGCTGGAACCACGGAGACGATCAAGCCAGGAACGGGGGACCTCCAGCTCTCGTTCGTCATGAGCCGCCGACCTGATCTCACGACGGCCGAGTTCCACCGCTACTGGCTGGAAGAGCACGCCCGCCATGCCCGCACCGACGGCATGTTGGGCTACCACCAATTCCACGGGGACCCGGTTCTATCCGATGCGCTGGCGGAAAGGGCCGGATTCGCTCGCAGCGACGTAGACGGCGTCGCCGAGTGCTATCTGGAATCGGTCATCGGATTCAGTGCCGACCCGCCCACCGAGCGGGGCGACCGGGAGAATTTTGCCGACGCAGCCACCGAAATAGGGGTGATCCTCCGAACCGTCTGCGCCTATCCCTCTTCCTGATGACGCAGATCAGCCCGCATGGGCGGGGCGGGTGCCGATGACTTTGGTTTCGGCTAGGCGAGCGATCTCGGATGCGTCGAGGCCGAGCACGTCGCTCAAGATCTCCTCGTTGTGCTCTCCCAGAGTGGGGGCGGGGCGCTTCAGGGGGTGGTATTTCCCGTTGAAACGGCCAGGGAAGCTGGGATACGGCACTCGGCCAACCACTACGTGGTCCATCCACTGTTGGTGGCCACGAGCGACGAGCTGGGGATTGTCCACCGACTCCCGGCCGCTGATAACCGGGGCGGCGGGCACACCGGCTTCAAGGAGCTCGTCCACGGCGGCATCCCGGTCCCGCTCGGCCACCCATGCGCTTATGGCGGCGTCTATCTCGTCGTGGTGGGCATGGCGCTCGTCACGGCTGGCCCAGGCCACCCAATCCTCACGCCCGATAAGGCGAGCCAACGCCAGCCATTGGGCGTCGTCGTCCACCGAGACCACCACCCATCGGTCTTCGCCCGGCGCGGCGTAGATGCCCTGAGGGGCGGCGTACGGCGAGCGGTTGCCTTGGCGTTGGAGGAGTTGTCCGTAAGCAGACCACTCGATCACCTGCTCGGCCGCCGCATTCAACCCAGCCTCAATCAGCGGAACCTCTACCAATTGCGCCTCACCGGTCTGGGCCCGGTGCTCGAGGGCCAGCAGCGTGGCGAACACCGCGTGCATCCCGCCGAGCTGGTCACACATCCCCCGGGGCACCAGCGGCCGGCCCTCGGGATCGCCGGTGAGGAAGGCCAGGCCGCTGGCCTGCTCGATGGTCATGGCAAAGCCGGTGCGATCGCGCCACGGTCCATCGAGCCCGAAGGCGGGCATCCGCACCATGATGGCGTTGGGATTCAGCCGGTGAACCTCGTCCCAGTCCAAGCCGAAGTTCTCCACCACCCGGGGGGAGTAGTTCTCGATCACGATGTCGGAGATCTCAATTAGCCGCTTCACCTGCGCCAAACCATCGTCGGTGGACAAGTCCAGCGTCACCGACCGCTTGCCGGTATTGGCCCCGTGGGTCACCGGGCTCCACTCCCACAAGTCTTCGCGTTGGAGTCCGCTGGCATAGCGCATCCCGTCGCACCGCTGGATGGACTCCACCTTTATGACGTCGGCGCCCAAGGCAGAGTAAAGACACGATGCCACCGGTCCGGCCCAGAAGGTGGCCAGGTCGCAAACCCGGAGTCCGGCCAGCGGAAGCGACGGCTCGGTACGGGCCAGCCGCGGACCTGAGGTTCGACTCGAATCGACCGGCGCCCCGGGCAGGTCATCGCCGGCTTCGCCCAAGGCGGGAGCAGGCGACACTGGACGAACCGGACGAGAATTGAGCTTGTAGGGCACTCTAGGTTGGGTGAACCCGTCGGGGTTCTGCACGTAGACGCCCCGCTCGGCGAAGTGGTCGATTTGGGCGACCCGGCTGCCGTCGCCGATGGGGGCCACGGGCACCCGCAGCAAGGTGGCTTTTTCTACGATCTCGTCCACGGTGTGGGCTTTGGTGTAGCGCGCGATGCGCTCCCAAACCTCGTTGCGGTTGTCCATCCGGCCGTCGCCGCTGGACAGCTTCGGATCGTCGGCCATTTCGGGGTCGTCGATGACCACGCAGAAGTCCTTGAACTGCTGGCCGGTGATGGTGCAGAAACCCACCCAGCCGTCTTTGGCCTGCTCTATCGACGGGATCTCGATGGAGCGAGTGGCCCCAGTGCGGGATTCGGGGGCGTAGGTGGCGTAGAGGTGGGCATAGACAATGAAGCTGGTGGTCATGGCCTCGTAGGCCGAGACGTCGACATGCTCGCCTTGGGCGCCGTCCCGTTTGGCAGACAAAAGGGCGGCAAGTCCGAGTGCGCCAGCGTTTGCTGCCGTCAGGAAATCCCCTAGCTTGCCCCCCACCCCAAGGGGCATTTCCCCGGGAATGCCCCGGCTGTGGGTGGAGCCCACCCAAGATTGGAGGGTGAACTCATTGGCCGGGCGATGGTCCCATGGTCCCCCACGGCCCCATGGAGAGATCGACAGCAACACCAAGGATGGGTTTCTTTCGACCAACTCGGCGTGACCCAGCCCCATCGACTCGACGGTCCCGGCCCCCAAATCCTCCACCACCAAATCGGCGGTGGCAGCCAGCTCCAGGAACCGGTCCCGGCCTCCAGAGTCGTCCAAGTCGATCACGGTGCTGCGCTTGCCCGCGTTGAGGAACTGGAAGAACGCACCGTCGCCGACATCGCCGCCCGCGGGCGAGCCCGATGCCGACCACGACCGCAATCGATCACCCTCCGGGGGCTCAATCATGATGACCTCAGCCCCGGCATCGGCGAACAGCTTGCCGGTGTAGGCCCCGCCGATGGTGCGGGTGAGCTCCAGCACTCGCACCTGGTCGAGCACCGCCCCTTCAGGGGTGCCCAGTAGGCCTCCTCCGGCCATCTCGGGCATGGGCAGAGCTACCCGATGACTACCGGGTTGATCGGGCTGCCGGTGGCCCCGGTCACGTTGAGCGGGGACACGGTCATGAAGCCCTCGTGGCACCCGTCGGCGGCCATCTCAGAGAAGCTCAAAAACTCCAACATGTAGATGCCCGCGCCCACCAGCAGGATCTTGTGGACGGTGAGGAAGTCGTTCTCGTCGAACGGGATGACCTCGATGGCCGCGTTGTCAGACCCCACGGCCACGACATCCTTTTCAGCCAGCCACCTGGCACCATCGTTGTTGATGCCCGGCTGGGCGAAGGGTTGCTCGGCGGTGGGGTCGGCTTCGATCGACCACCACATGTCGAGGTAGCCGGTGCGGATCAGCACGATGTCGCCCGCTCGCACCGGTGTGCCCTGGGCTTCGGCGCAGGCGGCCATGTCGGCTCCGCTGATCGGCGTGCCCGCCTCCAGCCACTTGTCGGCGCCCATGTGGGCAACCATGTCGAGCAGCACAGCCCGCCCGGCGATGGCGCCCACCTTCTCGATGCCCAGTCGGGAAGCCCCGGTGTGGGTCTTCATGGCCTCCTTGGAGAAGCCGTTGTAGTGCTTGTCTTGGCCGTACACATGGCATAGGGCGTCCATGTGGCTGGTGGTGTGGGAGGCGAACACCAGCACGTCCTCATGGGCCCCGGTGCCGTCGTGGCAGCCGTAGGCCGCATAGATGCCCTCGTCGGAGGCGTTCTGGAGGGTGAGCCGCATTGGCGTGCCCCGGTAGTCCATGATGGGCACGCCCTGCGACTGGATGGGAATGCCCAGCGGGTACACCTTCCCCGTGGTGATCGACGCACTGGCCTCCTTCACCACTTCAGGGGTAAGCAGATTCAGCGCCCCCCGCTCATCCTCGTCGCCCCATCGTCCCCAGTTGTTCTCTCCCATGGCCGAGACTCTAGTGATGCCAGCGCCAGCCGGTCACCCCGGCCAGCCGGTCATCCCCTAGCCGTGGGCGGCGGGTTCATGCCGAGACCCTTCATGCTCCGTTCAATCAGCGGCATCATGCCCGTGAAGCCGGGGATACGGCGCAGGCGGCGGTCGAGGTACAGGCCGACCATCACGAGCGTGAGGATGGAGAGCCCCCAGTTCACCCCTAGGCGGATGAGCACAAACTTGTTGATCGACGCATTCTGGAGCAGCCAGATGTCGAAGCCGACGCTGGCGAATACCACCAATGCCACTCCGATGGAGATTTGGCGGGTAGCCGCTCGATATTCAGGGTGGGCCTTGGTGTCACGATCTAGTGGAACGAGGTAGGGCAGCGCGTAGCCAACACCGTTGCGCCTCATGGCTGCCGATATCAGCAAAGCCAACGCAGCCAGGCCCTTGGCTCCGATACCTATGCCGAAGTACACCTCCTCGCTGTCGTAGATGATGCCCACTGTGCCCCGGACCAGCAGGTACACCACGATGATGGGCATAGCCCGGGCCAAGGGCAAGCCCCGGCGGTATCGGCTGATTTGAGCCTTGATGGCCCACAGCGTCATGGCCCCGATGGCCCACACCAACCCGGCCAGATTGATCAGCACCAGAAACAGCAAGATGGGCATGAGCTGATCGACTGCATCGGCCTTGTCGGGGGCCGATGGCGTCGGTGCCGGGCGGGATGTGTCGTCGCTCATGTGCAGTGCAGAGTCGGACAGCTCTAGCGGGACAGGGCGAACCAGGCTTGGGCAGCGTCGGCGTCGCCGAAGGTCTCCACGCCCGGGCTGTCCAGCCCGATGCGCTCCCACGACAGCAGCAGCAAGTCGGTGCCGCTGGCCCGCACCGCGGCGTCGCCTTTGGCGTGCTCGAGACTCATCTTGATGCGGTCGCCGTCGTTCGCCAACAGCCACTCCCCGTCGCCGTCGGTGCGGTGCAGGTGCAAGCTGGCGTCGGGCAGGGTCATGTCCCAGTTGGCCACCGCGAAGGGCAGCACTACCTCGAACAGCTCGCTCACGCCGTCGGCCCCCAGGTCGGAGTCGATGGGGCTGGGCGCCCCGAAGGCGATCTCGGCGTCCCAGCGGTGTACGGCGGTCTCATGGGCCATGCGCCGGAAGTAGAAGGCCATGGTGCTCTGGCCGGTCCAAGTCCACACCGCCTCGTCGGGGTCGGCACCATCCAGTGCGCCTTGCACGAACCGGTGGCCCTCCTCAAACCATTCCACGATGGCGTCGCCCTCGGGGGGACGGGGTATCTCATCGGCGGGAATCATCTCGGTGGCCCTCTCAGCCACATGGCGGCCCACCGAGCGGTACACCCGACCCACGTGAGCCAGCAGCTTGTGCATCGTCCAACCGGGGCATGAGGGCACCGCGGCATCGATGTCCCGCCTCCCAGCGGCGGCGATGGCCTCGCCGTCGGACCGCAAGGCTTGCTGATAGACGGCTCGGTCGATGCTCATGGCGCGACGGTACCAACCCCAACTAGCCCGACCACTAAGTTGAGCCCATGATCGAAGCCAATTGGGACCTCGATACCTTCCGGGTTTTCCTCCACATCCTCGGCGCCGCGGTGTGGGTGGGAGGCCAGGTGATAGTGGCCGCATTGGTACCGGCCCTGCGGAAGATTGGTCCCGAGGCCACCCAGGCCGCCGCCCAGCAGTTCGCCAAAGTGGCGTGGCCGTTCTTCTGGTTGGCGGTGCTGTCCGGACTGTGGAACCTGCTCGAGGTGGAGTTCGAAGACGCGGCCAACAGCTACCACATCACCCTCACCATCAAGCTGGTGCTGGTGATTGCCACCGGCGTGACCGCCTGGCTGCACACCAAGGCCACCGACCGCCGCCGCATCGCCATGATGGGTTCACTGTCGGGCGTGACCTCCATTGGCGCAGTGCTGGTGGGCGTGGCGCTGTAGGGCCTTCGCACACCTCAGATTCAGAACTCAAAGTCTCCGAATATCTCGGGAACGGTGAGGTCGAATCCCACCTCGAAGGCCGCTCGAGCCCCGAAAAGGGAGTCCATCGCCGCGCTGGCCATTTCGTAGGCGGCCCGGATCTCCACCAGAGCTGCCGAGCCGACCACTGCTCGGGCTTCGATCAACGCGTCGGCGGCCACTGCTCGGTTCTCAACCAACAGGGCATCGACCGCGTCGCAGGCGGCCTGGGCCCGGCGCCGGAACTCCTTGGCCTCGATGATCACGTCTCGGGCCGCGTCGTAGACGTCTGCCGGGGTCTCGGAGTCGCTGAACGAATAAGCCAGAGCCGATGCTGAATGGACATCGTCGGCCCCGCCGCGGTCACCGGCGGCGGCTTGGATCTCGAAGACAGTCGCGGTAGCCGCGGCCAGATTCGTCCGGGCCTCGGCTAGCGCCCCCCACAGCTCATCGGCGACTTCGGCGTTGTAGGCGGTTCGGGTAACCGCCAGCGTGGTCAGCGCCGAGCGGAACTCGCCGATTGACGTCGCCCTTATGTCATCGGCCACTGCGGTCTTCAAGTCGGCGGCCAACGCGGTTTGCGCGGCGGCCAGCGAATCCTTGATATAGGCGATTCGGGCGTTGGCCAGCAGGATCAGTGCCTCATCGACCGCTCGATAGGCGGATCGGGCCCCCGCCAGAACCGACAGAGTATTGGCTATTTTTTCGTAACCGGCTACGTCGGAGTCCGAGTCGATTTCCCTCTCCCGCTCCTCCACCAGGGCAACGAGGGCCCGGGCCAAGTGGCCGGAGAACGCACTGTCGTCGTCTTCGCTCCCATCTTCGGCATCGGCATCTCCAGCTCCCGCTCCGACGATGGCGCTGCTGGGCGTATCGGGCGCGGCGAAAGCGGCGGTGACCTCCGAAAGCGTGCTGCGGGCGGCATCGGCGTAGGCGGCAACCGCCCCCTTAGCCCGCAAAGCCTCGGCCATGGCCATGACTGCGGCCTTGTCGGCATCGTGGGCCGAGGCGTCGGCCTCGTCGTTCCACCCGGAGATGTCGGAGAAGAATCTGGCCCGCTGGGCCGCGTCGGCCGCCTCCCCTATATGGGCACAAGAACTGCGCAGGGCCTCAACCGCTCCGGCGTAGTACCGGGAGTCGGCTACCACACCCCCGGCCGAGAACTCCATGCCTTCTACCGGCTCAGCCATGGCCTACACGGTAGTTGGAACTGCCAAGAGAGATGGGCCGGAAGAGGCGACTCCATACTGTCAATCGCATAAGCCACCCCAGGGGAACCGAAATAGTACGGTTTGATCCAATCGGAACCAGGGACGGGGAGCGGGAACATGTCAGAAGCCTTGACGCCGGAGGAGATTGCCCGAAAGATCAAGCGGGCCGGAATCGGCAAGGCCCAATTCGACTTCACCCAGACCTCAATCCTCGGCATCATGGCCGGGGCGTTCATCGCCTTAGGCGGTGTGTTCGCCCTCACCATCGCGGTCAGCCCGGAGCTGGGAACCGGGCCGGCCCGGCTGCTCATCGGGGTGGGCTTTTCATTGGGGCTGTTCTTGGTGGTGGTCACCGGGTCGGAGCTGTTTACCGGCAACAACCTGATGGTGGCCAGCTTCTTTAGTCGCCGCATCAGCGGACCAGAGCTCACCCGCAACTGGGCGCTGGCCTTCGTGGCCAACCTCGTCGGCTCACTGGTGATCGTGTTCTTGCTGTATTTCAGTCGTTGGTGGGCCCAAGCCGACTACGCGTTTTCGGTGCGGACCATCCAGATCGCCAACGACAAGGTCAACCTGTCGTTCGGCACCGCGTTCGTGCGGGGGCTGCTGGCCAACATGCTGGTGTGTTTGGCGGTGTGGATGGCGGTGGCCGGCCGCTCGCTGGTGGACAAGATGATCGGGATCCTCCTGCCCATCACCGCCTTCGTAGCCGCCGGCTTCGAGCACAGCATCGCCAATATGTTCTTCCTGCCACTCGGCTGGCTGGTTTCCACCGACGCAGAAGCCCTAGCCGCCGCCGGCCTCACCACCGACCAGATCGACCGCCTCAACTTCCCCTGGGTGGCCCACAACCTGATCGCCGTCACCCTCGGCAACATCATCGGCGGCGCCCTAGTAGGCCTAACCAACTGGACCGTCTACCTGAGACGCCAGTAGCAGTCGCCGTCAGCGGAAGTTGGGAGCGACCACAGAGATGAGCTGGTCAAGTTCGTCGTCTCGTTGGGACAAAGACTCGTAGGTCCAGTCGGGGATGATGAGCTCTTGGGCGCCAGCGTCCGAGAACTGGCCGACTTGATCGGTCACCGCTTCTACTGAACCCATCAGGATCGGGCGTCTGCCAGCACGAGCGATGAACTCCCGCTGCACGGCAGAGTCTTCGCTCAAGCACAGGAACGCCTGGGTAGAACAGCCCACTTCACCGGCGTCACGTCCCACCGCATCGCAGTGTTGGCGGAGAATCTGCCGCTTGCGCCGAAGTGTCTCCGCGTCTGCCCAAGCGTTCCACCAGTCGGCATACAACGCCGCGGTTCGCAGCGTCCGGCGCTCCCCCTTGCCTCCGACCAGCAGCGGAATCCTCCCTTTGACCGGCTTTGGACACCTGGGCGCATCGGCAAACTCAAAAAGCTGGGACCGCATGGACCAACTCTCGTTCTCAAGCAGCCCCCGAATCGCCCGACAGCCATCCTCCAGCCGATCCGACCTCGTCTTCAGATCGCCCAGCTCAAACCCATACGCCCGATGCTCGTTCTCCTGCCACCCCGCGCCGACTCCGAGGATGAACCGCCCATTGCTGATGTGATCACATGTCGCCGCCGCCGATGCCAGAACCGCTGGATGCCGATACGTCACCGAGCACACCAACGACCCCAAGGTGACCCGCTCAGTGGCCGCCGCCAACCCGCCAGCGTGCTCCAAACCTCCAGCACCCCATCTGGGCCGTCACCCATGAAATGATCTGCCACCCAAACCCCATTCCACCCGGTCGACTCAGCTCGAAGAGCAAGCTCAAGAATCTCCGACCAAGACCGTTCAAGAGCCGGCCAAACGCTAAACCTCACTGCATTGCTCTCCTGCTCCCCTGATGGTTTCAGGAGACTATTGGGACATGATCTCAGCCCCCACCCCATTTCTGCTCTCGGCCAGATAACAGAAGCCCCGCCTACCGAGACAGAACCAATAGGCGGCTACCCTGCGGCCATGAGCAAGAGGCTGGATGGAAAAGCGGCGATGGTTACGGGGGCGGGGAATGGGATTGGGCGGGCCATTGCGCTGCTGTTGGCGGAGCATGGGGCTCAGGTGGTGGTGAACGACCTGGGGACTGATGAGCTGGGTGACGGGGCGGACGCTTCCCATGCGGCCCAGACGGTGGCTGACATCGAGGCGGCGGGGGGCACGGCGGTGGCCAACCACTCAGACGTGGCCAGCTTCGAGGGGGCTGGGGCAGTGGTGCAGCAGACGGTGGACGCCTTTGGGCGCATCGACATCGCGGTGAACTGCGCCGGGGCGGCTATCGAGGGGTCGATCTATGAGATGGCGCCGGATCTGTACCACAAGACCATTGCCTTGCAGATGTCCCAGAAGTGGTACATCGCCCGCCACGCGGTGCCGCTGATGGTGGCCCAGGGTTGGGGCCGGGTGGTGAACACCACCTCGCACGGGGCACTGGGCGATCTGGGCCAGCCGGCGTTCGCCGCGGCCATGGGCGGGGTGATCTCCATGACCAAGGCGCTGGCCACCGAGACGGCGGGTACCGGTGTCACCGTGAACTGCCTGGCCCCGGGGGCCGCCACTCGGCTGCACGCTAAGACGCACGACGACTTCAAGGCCTGGCACGAGCAGGGGATCATCGACGACGAGATGTGGCAGAGCTACCTCACCACTCCCCCGCCGCAATACGTGGCCCCCGCGGCGGTGTGGCTGTGTACTGATGCGGCCGACTACATCAGCGGCCACGTGGTCCACGCCGCGGGCGGCCAGGTGGCGGTGTTCAACGAGCTGCGAGAGGAGCGGGCCATCTACCGGGGCGACCACGCCGAGGTGGACCCGTGGACCCTGGACGAACTCGACCACTTGTTCCCCCGCAACCTGCTGCCCCGGCCCTGAGCAGCCAGGCTCGCCGTCGGCGGGCGGTCAGAGGGCGTGCTGGCACACCCAGCGGTGCATGGCGATGCCCGAGGCCACCCCGGCATTGATGGAGCGGGTGGAGCCGAACTGTGTGATGGCCAGAACCGCCTCACACACCTCCACTGCCTCGGGCGACAGACCAGGGCCTTCCTGGCCGAAGAGCAGCACACAGCGCTCGGGCAGCGAAGAGCCCTCGATGGGCTCGGTGCCGGGGCCGTTGTCGATGCCCAAGATCGGCAGCTCGGCCTCAGCGGCCCAGGCCACGAGGTCGTCCAGCTCGGGATGGTGCAGCACGTGGAGGTAGCGGTCGGTGACCATGGCCCCCCGACGGTTCCAGCGCCGCTTACCCACGATGTGTACCGCAGCGGCGCCGAAGGCGTTGGCGTTGCGCACCACGGTGCCGATGTTGAGGTCGTGCTGCCAGTTCTCCACTGCGACGTGGAACCCATGGCGGCGGGCATCCAGATCGGCCACGATGGCCTCATGGCGCCAGAACCGGTAGACGTCCACCACATTGCGGGTGTCGCCAGCCTCCACTAGTTCGGGATCGAGGTGGGGCGGGAGACGCTCAACCCAGCGCGGCAACGCCTACACCCCTAGACCTGCCGATACTCATTGGATGACGGTAGCAACCCGTTGACAATCGACTAGAAACTGCCCATGGTCAACCGACTTGTTCCCGCTGCGACATCGATACTGCTGGCCGCGCTGCTGGCAGCCGCGTGCAGCGATGCCGACACCCCAGCCATCGGCGACGGCACCCTCGGCACGGTCACCGTGGGCCGGGGCGACTCCGTCCAAATCCGCTCGATCAGCTCCTTCGAGGACATGGGCGCCGGTGCCCGCGACTACATCAACATCGTGGAGATGGCCATCGATGACTACGGGCCGATCCATGGCGAATTCACCGTCGGGCTCGGCGAGGGCATCCACGACGGGTGCTCAGCCGATGAAGGTCCGAGAGTTGCCGAGGCCGCGTTGGCTGATGACGGCGTGGTGGGGGTGATCGGCACATCCTGCTCGTCGACCGCCACCACCGCGGTGCCGTTGATCACCGCAGAGGGGCTGGTGGTGATCTCCATGTCAAACAGCTCGCCGGCCCTCACCTCTGACCTGGCCGGCACGCCGGCCGAGCACTATCAGCCGGGGTACTACCGCACGTCTCACAACGACCTTTACCAGGGTGAGGCGGTGTCCTCCTTCCTGCACGACACGCTCGGGGCGCAAAGCGCGGCGATTGTCCACGAGGGGGACGCCTATACCCGAGGGCTGGCCCAGGCATTCCGCTCCTCGTTCGAGCGCAGCGGCGGCACCGTAACCGACTTCGTGGAGGTCAACTCGGACGCGTCTGACCTGGCCGAAGTGCTGACCCGTCTAGCCGCCGGCAATCCCGATGCGCTGTACTTCCCGCTCACCCAAGACACAGCTGCCGAGTTCATCCAGGCCTTGAGACGCAATGGAGACTTCGAAAACACGGTGCTGGCGTCAGGCGACGGCGTTCTGCACGACGCATTCTTGGCCTTGGACTCCTCACGGGGGGTGTTCGTCTCCGGTCCCGACCTCGACTTCGGCGGCAACGCCAACCAGGCCACCGGCGTGGACGCCGACCAAGCAGCCGAACGGTTCACAATCAAAACGGGGTCGCCGCCCCACCGGGCTTTCTGGGCTCACGCCTACGACGCCACAACGCTGCTGCTCGATGCCGTCACCGCCGCATCTCGTATTGAAGGCCGCGAACTGGTGATCGATAGGGCGGGAATCCGTCAGTACCTCAACCAGGTTTCCGACTACCAGGGGCTCATCGGTGACATCAACTGCGATGCATACGGGGATTGCGGTTCAGGGCGGATAGCCATCATCGAGCACCTGAACCCCGACGACACCCTTGCCTCCCGGGACAACGTGGTCTTTCGGTTTTCCCCGTAGACCCCCGCCGCAGACCCTTAGACCATCGCGGCGATCCGCTCGGCGTGCTCGTCGAGCGATCCGAAACAGGGGGTGAGCGCCCAAGCCCGCTTGAGGTAGAGGTGGGCGTCGATCTCCCATGTGAAGCCCATGCCCCCGTGGACCTGCACGCAGTCTTTGCCGTTGTGGTCGGCGGCCTCGGCGGCCAGGATGCGGGCGCCTGACACCGCCCGGTCCTCGTCGGCCAGTTCGGGAGCGTCGAGCACGCAACTGGCGTAGTACAGAGCGGCTCGGGCCACCTCTTCGCGGCTGTACATGTCGGCGCACTTGTGCTTGACGGCCTGGAATTGGCCGATGGGCTTTCCGAACTGCTGGCGCTCCTGCGCATAGGCCACGGCCAGCTCCCGAGCGCCGGTGGCCAGGCCCACTTGGAGGGCCGAGCACAAGAACACCGCACGGTTGACCCAGCCGTAGCAGCCGCCCACCTCCTCACCCTGGGGCAGCTCGGCCACTCGGCCCACCGGGGTCAGCGGGTCCACCGACTGGGCCAGCTCGAACGACAGCTCCGCGGCATCCACCCGCCACACACCGTCGCCGTCGAGCACCAACAGGGCATCGAGCACGTCGGGGTACTCGACCAGCGCGGAACCGTCGGTGCGCTCGATGAGGCCGACCACTGCATCGTCTGTCACCCCCGCGGCCAACAGAGTTCCCACCAGCGGCCCGGGCACCAGGGCCCGGCCGAGTTGCTCGAACACCAGCCCGGCCTCAGCCCAACCCAAGCCGACCCCGCCGTCTTCCTCGGGCACCACTAGCGAGAACACGCCGGTGTCAACCAACTCGCCCCACAACTGGCGGTCCACTCCGCCGCAGTCGGCCAATCCCCGCACGGTGTCGATGTCGAAACGGCCCTGGCACAGGTCCCGGATGCCGTCGCACAGGGCAACTTGGTCATCGGTTAGCTCGAAGTCCATTCCTACTGCTCCTTGGACTGGTCCTGAGAGTGCTCAATTGGCCGGAAGTCCATGCCTACCGCTCCTTGGGCAAGCCCAGGATGCGCTCGCCGATGATGTTCCGCTGGATCTCGGAGGTGCCCGCGGCGATCGACAAGCTGAGCACGTACAGGCGGCTCGCCACCATGTCGCCGCCGGTCTGTTCGTCACCGCCGCCCTCGGCCAGCACCAGGGCGCCCCGCTCCAGCATGCGGTGGGCCAAGTCGGCCATGCGCTTTTTCACCTCGGCGTAGTAGAGCTTGAACACCGACCCGCCGGGGCCGGGCATCCCCGTGCGCTGGGCCTGCGAAACAACCCGCTTGGTGAGCGCCCACAGGGCGTCGTATTCGGCCTGGAGATGGCCGATCTCCCGGCGAATCTCGTCGTCATCCCAGGCGGTAGACCCATTGCGGCGAATGCCCCGAGCCAATTCGGCCATCTCGGCTAGCTGGTTCATCGTGCCCAGCAGCTCGCTGATGAAAGCGGTGCCGCGCTCGAAGCTGAACGTGACCATGGCCACCCGCCAGCCGTCGTTCTCGTCTCCCACCCGGTTCTCCACCGGGATGCGGACCTCGTCGAAGAACACCTCGCAGAATTCGCTGGAACCGGCCACGGTGGTGATGGGCCGCACTTCGATTCCGGGCAGGTCCATGGGACAGATCAGCCAGGTGATGCCCCGGTGCTTGGGGGCCTCTTGATCGGTGCGCACCAGCAGCTCGCAGTAGTCGGCCACATGGCCGAACGACGTCCAGATCTTCTGGCCGGTCACCACGTAGTGGTCGCCGTCGCGGATGGCCCGGGTGGACAGCGAGGCCAGGTCGGACCCGGCGTTGGGCTCCGAGAACCCCTGGCACCAAACCTCCTCGCCCTTCAACATGGCGGGCAAGTGGCGGGCCTGCTGCTCGGCAGTGGCCTCCAGTATGAGGGTGGGGCCGGCGTGGAGCTGGGCGACGAAGTTCATCCCCACGTACGGCGCGCCCATCCTGGTGGTCTCCTCCAGAAAGATCAGGTGCTCGGTGGGAGTGGAGCCCCGGCCGCCGAACTCCGACGGCCAGTTGATGCCCGCGTATCCGGCGTCGTAGAGCTTGCGCTGCCAGCCCATGTCCCATTCCCGGCGAGCGGTCCAATCGTCGCGGTCGGGAGGATCACCCAGCGTGGGCAGCACTTCGCCGAGCCAGTCGCGCAGCTCGTCGCGGAACGCGATCTCTTCTGCGGAGAATCGAATATCCATCGGCTGCGATGGTACCGACCTTCAGAGAAGGGTCAGTAGTCGATCCATCAGCGAGTCGATCTCTTGGGCGCAGGCGATGAAGATGTCTTCATCAAAGCCGCCGGGGTCCACCACCTCCTCGCCGTAGGGCAGCGTGGCGTCGGCCAGGTTGAGGGCGGCCACCCGCTGGGCCAAGGACTCGGGCCCGGGCGGCAACTCGTCGACGAGGCGCTTGATGGTGGCGGTGCGGGCCGCGGCTTCGGGGTGGACTCGGCGCACGTAGTCCACGTGCTCCGGGGCGAAAGCCACGATGAGATCGGCGCCTCGGGCGTCTGCAGCGGTCAGCTGGTGGCTTCGGTGGCTGCCGTCGGCCAGCCCTAGCGACTCCAGCGCCCGCCGGGTTCGCCCGCTCATGGGCAGGCCCTCGATGCTGTGGGTGCCTGCTCCCACAAATCGCACCGCGTCGGTGCGGGCCCGTCCGATGACGGTGGCCATCACGGATCGGGCGGCGTTGCCGGTACACAGCATCACCACCACCGGCCGGGCGTCTGACTCGGTCATGGGCCAGCGGACATGGAACGGACGAACAGGGCGTCTGACTCGGTCATGGCCCCTCGGCAGCAGGACGGACGAACAGGGCCTCGGCCTCGGCGGTGAGCACGCCCCCGGCATGGCACAGGCCCGCGGCGGTGACCCGCCGGCTGCGGACACTGGTCAGCCGGCCGGTGAGAACCAGTTCGGTGTTGAGCGGGGTGAGGGCCCGGTAGCGCACGGTGAGCCGACCGGTGAATGCTCCCCGTTGCCCGGTAAGGCGGTAGGGCAGCACCCCCAGCAGGTTGTCGAACATGGCGGCCAGGTAGCCGCCGTGGACGGCGCCGGGCGGCCCCTGATAATCCTCCCCCAAGCACACCACCGCGGTCACGGTGGGGTGGCCCAATTCGTCGACGTCGTATCGCACGTCCAGCGCGGGAGGCAGCAAGTTGGGCGCAGCCAGCCGTCCCGATTCGCTCACGCCGATTGGGCTCGGTTCTGAGCCTCCTCGGCGATCCCCGCGGCCATCTTCGCTACCGACGACGCCATGAAATTGCGCAAAATCCCGCCGGTCAGCGGAATGACTACGTCGAACCAGGAATCCCAGTGAAGCTGGCAGCTATCGCCCTCGTCGTCGCCCACCAGCATCATTTCGGAGCGGTAATTCCGTATCGGCAGCGGCGCGCTCAGCAACCGATAGACCATGCGATGGGGCGGCTCGAAGACGGTGACCTCCTCACGAGTGCTCACCGGACCAGTGCGAAATGCCCGGACTGCCCCCACGCCGTTGCGCTCGGGCGATCCCTCGATTTCCAGGTCGACCCGGGAAGCGGGCGTCCATCGGGCGTAGAGCTCGTGACTGGTCATAACCTCCCAAGCGATCTCTCGAGGAGCCGCAATAGAAGTGGAGGATGAGAAAGTCTGCATATCCGGCTACTGCTAACCCAGATATGCGTCGCGAACGGCCGAGTTATTGCGGACTTCCTCGGGCGAGCCCTCGCCGATTACCTGGCCCAGGTTCAACACGGTGATCAGATCGCACTGGGCCATCACAAAGGCCACGTCGTGCTCCACCAGCAGTACCGAGCACTGGTCTTCAGACCGGATGGTCTGGATGATCTGGCCGAGCTGTTCGGCCTCCTCGTGCTCAATGCCGGAGGTGGGCTCGTCCAGCAGCAGCAGTTTGGGACGAGACACGATGGCTCGACCCAGCTCCACCATGCGGGCCCGGGCGATGGGCAGCTCCCCCGCGGGGGTGTCCTTGATGTCGGTGAGGCCGCACAATTCCAGCACTTGGTCTACTCGCTCACGCCGCTTCGCCTCGATGCGGCGGCGGGCGGGAAGGGCGATCAGGTCGGCGGTGATGCCGCCCCCACCCCCTTCCCATTCCAGGGCCGACAGCACGTTGTCGGCCACCGACAACCATCCGAAAGGCTGCTGACGCTGGAAGGTCCGGCGGATACCCCGACGGGCCCGCCAGGTTGCCGGCTTGCCGGTCAGCTCCTCGCCCTCCAAGCGGATGGAGCCGGCGGCCGGGGTGTTCACACCCGTGATGCTGTCGAACAGGGTGGTCTTGCCCGCGCCGTTGGGACCGATAAGGCCCCTGACCTGGCCGGACGGCACCGACATAGACACGTTGTCCACCGCCACCACGCCACCGAAGCGAACCGTGACCCCTTCCACGGTCAAGAGAGGCTGGCCCGACTCGGCGGGGCGATCGGCCACCGCAGTGGCCCCCTCAGTGCTCATCTCCGCCACGCTACTCCCCCAGGCTCACAGGCGGGAGATAACCGCGTCGGCGACGGCAGCCATGGTGTCGCGCTTGAACTCGATGGGGGAAGTGGCCAGCCCGTGGCTGAACAGCCAGGGGACGACGTTCAAATCGGTGACTCCCAGCTCCTTGAGCTGCTCCACGTCATCCAGCGTGGGCGTCTGATTGAGCGCCATCATGATGCGGTAGTCGGCGCGGTCGGCAGTGCCAGCCTCTTGGCGGGCAGCGTTGAGCTGGCCGACCATTTCTTTGAGTTCGCTGATCTCGAAGTTGATGCCCAGCCAGCCGTCCCAGCGGGCCGCCCGGCGCAGAGCAGGCTTGGACACGCCCCCAATGAGCACGGGTACCGGCTCGGTGGGCACCGGCTCCATCTGCACCGGAGGGAAGTCGTAGAACTCCCCAGAATGGCTCACCATGCCGTTGGTGGTCAGAAACTTGCGCAGCACCTCCAGCATCTCATCGGTGTGGCGGCCCCGGCGGTGGAAGTCCTGGCCGGTGAGCAGGAACTCGTCCTTCATCCAGCCGACACCGGCACCCAGCTCCACCCGGTTGCCGCTGAACACTGCGGCAGTGGAGATCAGCTTGGCCACCGAGAACACCTCCCGCAGCGGGGGGATGTACACCAGGGGCATGAACCGCAACGTGGTGGTGTGCTGGGCCAGCACCGCGGCGGCCATCCACACATCGGGAAAGTCCGTGTTGGGATCCCACCAGATGCTCCCGTCCTCGGAATAGGGGTAGGGCGCCTCGATTATCTGGGGTGTGACCAGGTGATCGGCGGTGGTCAGCCCGGTGAAACCCAGCTCTTCAGCAGCCACGGCGATGTCGACCAACTGCTCTGTCTCTGCAAACGCAATGCTCTGCCAAATGCGCATGGATCCCTCCGTGTTGCTGTTGTCGTCGCCGCAGCGTAGCCCGCCCGGTGACTGGAGAGGTCAGGGTGAAAGGGGCTCGCGGTTGGCGCGGTTCAGATGCCCAGGGCGGCGGCGATTCGGTTCCGGTGCCAGGCAGCGTCGCCCCAAGCGGCTGACAGGGCCCAGCCCCGCTTCATCCACAGATGCAGGTCGTATTCGAAGGTGTATCCGATGGCGCCGTGGCACTGGAGGGCAGTGCGGGCGGCCAAGTCCACCGCCTCGGAGGCCAAAGCCTTGGCCAGCGACACATCCCGGCTGCGGTCGGGGTCGCCGGCGGCGATGCACCAGGCCGCATGGCGGGCCGTAGGGCGGGCGAACTCGATCTTAAGGGCGGCGTTGGCCAGGTGGTGCTTGACCGCCTGGTAGCTGCCCACTGGCTTGCCGAACTGATAGCGCTGAGCCACGTACTCCACGGTGGCGTCCAGCAAGTACTGGGCTACGCCCACGCACTGGGCGGCAGCGGCCCCGGCGGCCCGGTCGAAGGCCAGCCCAGGATCGGCATCGAGCACCACCTCTTCACCGTCCACCTCGAACAGGCGACGGGACCAGTCCACCGACTGATGCTCGACCAGAGACGCTCCTGCTACCGGCACGGCCCGAACCTGGTCGCCGATAAGCAGCACCAAATCGCACGTCGCCGCCCCTACCGCATAACCCCCATCGGCGCCCGCACCCAGGGTGGCCTCCCCTGCTACGGCCTGCTCCAACCAGGCTTCGGCTATCGGTCCGCCCGCCTCAGCCAAGGTGGGAATGCCCACTGCGGTGTGCTCCAACAGGGGCTCGGGCAAAGCAGCCCGTCCGGCCTCCTCCAGAAGCAGCACCAGGTCGGTCTCGTCCATCCCCAATCCGCCAGCCGACTCAGGGGCGGTCATACCCACCACGCCCATCTCGGCCAGCGCGCCCCACAGGCCGTCGGTTCGGCCGGTGTCGTTCTCCCAAGCCGATCTCACCACCTCCGGCGGGCATTCGTTGGCCAAGAGGTCCCGCACCGCTTCTTGGAACATCACTTGGTCGTCGCTGAACGAGAAATCCACGTCTACCGCCTCGGGAGTCCCAGAACCCGTTCAGAGATGATGTTTCTCTGGATCTCGTTGGTGCCGGCGTAGATCGGACCGGACAGTGCGAACACATATCCGTCCATCCACGAGCTGTCGGCCCGCTCCCCGTCGCGGCCCAGCAGCCGCAGGGCGGTGGCGTGCAGCTCCACATCCAGCTCCGACCACAGCACCTTCATGAAGCTGGCCTCCGAGCCGATGGGGGCACCGCCTCGCAGGCGGGCCTCGGTGGCGTAGGTCTGCCAGCGGTAGGCCTGGGCCCCCATCCAGGCGCTCACCACCTGATTCCGGCGGTCAAGGTCTGAGCCCCGGCTGTCGGCCAGCTCCTGATAGAGACCCACCAGACGGTCGGCCGCTGCCATGAACCGGCCCGGCGCTCGCAGGTTCAGCCCCCGCTCGCTGCCGGTGGTGGCCATGGCCACCGCCCAGCCCTCGCCCTCTCCGCCCAGCAGGTAGCGCTCGTGTACCCGGGCGCCGTCGAAGAACAGCTCAGCGAAACCGGGCTCGCCGTCCAGGCGGCCGATGGCCCGGGCCTCGAGCCCCTCGGTATCGGCCGGAACGAGCAGATAGCTCAATCCGGCGTGCCGCTCGGAGTCGGGATCGGTGCGC
The DNA here is from genome assembly GCA_022826705.1 of Acidimicrobiia bacterium. GTDB lineage: Bacteria > Actinomycetota > Acidimicrobiia > Acidimicrobiales > Bin134 > Poriferisocius. The sequence continues at coordinate 57,035 of JAJDUJ010000019.1, forward strand.
ACCAAACAGAAGAACCAATCGGCGAACGCCCCCCGAGAACACCAGGTTTTCTGGCCGTCGATCACGAAATACTCGCCGTCGCGCTGCGCCTTGGTCTTGATCCCGGCCAGATCGGAGCCAGCGTCAGGCTCCGACCAGCCCTGGGCCCAGATCTCGTCGCCCCGGGCCATGGGCCGCAGGAAGCGGTCCTGCTGTTCAGGGGTGCCGAAATCGAAGATGGTGGGGGCCAGCAGGCTCACCCCGTTGGACGAGACCCGTCCCGGCGCGCCCGATGCCCAATACTCCTCCTCGAAGACCAGCCACTCCACCAGCGACGCCTCCCGGCCGCCGAAGCGCTCGGGCCACGACACCACTGCCCACCCAGCGTCGAACAAGAGGTGCTCCCACTCGCGGTGCTCCTCGAAGCCGTCCGGGGTGTCCATGGACGCCAGCGGCTCAGCGGGCACGTTCTCGGCCAACCAGGTGCGGGCCTCGTCCCGGAACTCCTCCTCCGCCGGGGTGAACGACAGATCCATCAGCGCAAAACTCTACGGATTGCTGGGCGTTGGGCCCGAACCGGCCAGGCGGTCTAGGACTTCGGTGGCTTCGGCGACGATGGAGTCGATGATCTCCTGGCAGCTGGGGAGGGCGTCGATGTTGCCCACCACTTGGCCGGTGGGGAGGATGCCGACCTCGGGGTGGCCGTCGACCATAGCGGCCTTGGTCATCATGGGGGCGTTGGCTGCCATGGCCATCTGAGCCCACGTGAGGTTGAGGCTGCGGCGCATGGCCAAGCCCTCTGACAGGAGCTGGCGGTAGCCCACCCCGGTGAGGGCGCGGAACTTCAACGCATTGCGGACGGCCCGGATAAACGAGAGCGGTCCCGAGCGCTCCAGCCGGGAGATCACGTCGGTGTTGATCACCCGCTGGGGCACGCCGTCTACCGCGGTGGTCACTACCGTGCCGGTGAGCTTGGTGTCGATGTAGACGGCCTTGACATGGTCGGGCACATCGCTGTCGGACGACAGCAGAAATCTGGTGCCCATGGCAACGCCGTCGGCTCCGAACGCCAGGGCCGCGGCCAGGGAGCGGCCGTCCACCATGCCGCCGGCGGCGATGACCGGAATGTCCACCGTGTCGACAACCGCGGGCAGCAGCAAGGATGTGGCAATGGGGCCGGTGTGGCCCCCACCCTCCGCCCCTTGGGCGATCACTGCATCGACCCCCCAGGCGGCCACCTTTTCGGCGTGGCGGGGGGCGCCGATGGTGGGAACCACCACCACTCCGGCGTCCTTGAGCTTCTTGACAGTGGCCTCGCCAGGGGCCTGGGCGAAGCTAGCCACCGGGATCTGCGCCGCGATGATGTGGTCCACCCGGCGGTCGATGTCGGCCGCGTCGGTGCGGAGGTTTACACCGAAGGGCCGGTCGGTGGCATCGGCCACTGTGTCGATGGTCTCGACCATCTGATCAAAGGTGAGCGGCGCCGCGGCAATGATGCCCAGGCCGCCGGCGTTGGAGGTGGCCGCGGTCAGCCGGGCTCCTGACACCCATCCCATTCCGGTTTGGACGATGGGGTACTCCACCCTGAACAGCTGGCACACCCGGGTCTGGAGTCGGGGATCTACAGCCATCGGAGGCTCAGCGGAACTCGGCCTTTCGGGCACCGGTGGGATCTAGCACCTCGCGGATCAGGTGAAGTTCCTCGTCGGTGGGCAGCCGAGTCTCGACTACGTCGTCGGTGCCGGCCAGCTCGAACGCAGTGGCCTCTAACACTTGCTCCACGGTCACCCCGGGGTGGACCGAGGCGATCCTCATGCGGTTGTCATCGGTCTGGAAGTCGAATACCCCGAGGTTGGACACCACCCGGCGCACATCGTGGAAGCGGTTGCTCGGCGAGCCCAGCTCCCGCATCCGGTCGTAGCCCGGCCCCGACACCACATCCACCGACGCCACGAACGAGCGGGTGGAGTGGTTGGGCACCCAATAGCTGGTGGTGTGGTTGACCAGGTTGCCCGGAGCGCCCCGCAAGCCGAGGAGCTGGGCCTTGGGCTGGCGGAAGTCGCCGATGGCGGCGATGTTCTGGTTGCCCCACTGATCGATCTGGCTGGCGCCCATCAACACATGGCGCTTGCCCGACCACACAATGTCGAACACGGTGCGGTAGGGCACCCACGACTCCACCACCTTGGGAGCGTCGGGATCGCCCACCGGAAAGTTGTTGGCCGGCAGCACCGCCACGGTGTCGGTGTACACCAGATCGGGCTCGAAGGTGGCCCGGGCCAGGCGGCCGCCCACAATGGGCACAGTCCCGATCGGGTTGCACAGGATCTCGCCGTCGCCCCGGAAGGCCTCGGCACAGGCCACCACACAGATTTCGTCGATGGTTGCTTCGGCGATGCTGCTCATGACCGGGCCTCCAGCGCCTTCAAGTAGTCCGCATGGGAAGGAGCTTCGAGGTAGGTGGCCCGGAACGCCTCCCACGCCTCGGGGTCGCGGGCGGTGGCGGCGTACTCCCGCTGGAAGGCCTCGTCGCGCCCATAGTCGGGCGGGCACTCGGTGAAGTGCGCCCCTCGGGGGGCCTCCACCACGCCGTCGGTGAAGATGCGCTGGATGCGCAGCGTGTGTACCGATCCCTCGTCGAGAAGGCTCTCGGTGGGCACGATCTTCTCGGTGCTCATGTAGGTCTTGTCGGCGGCCATGGCGAACAGGTCGTCGAAATACAGGTCGGGCCCCAAGAACTGGCCGTTGCCGGCGGCGTCGGCCCGGTTCATGTGGATCAACGCAGCGTCGAGCTTGAAGGCGGGGATGGCCACCAGTTCCTCCCCGTCGTCATAGGGAGACGTCACGGTGCGCAGCTCGGGGTTCATGGTCAGCATGTCGGATCCCAAACCGGCCCGGGTGGGATAGAACGGCACCCGGTGGGCGGCAGCCAGCAACCCCAGGTAGAAGGCGCCCTCGTCCAGTTCGGTGAACTCGATGGCCCCGCTCTGGCGGGCCTGACGGAAGTGGGGCTCCAGCGGAATGGAGTCGAGCGACACGAACCCATAGACCGCCCGGCGCAGCTTGCCCGCCGCGCACAACAGCCCGATGTCGGGTCCTCCGTAGGCCACCACGGTGAGGTCCTTCAGATCGGAGCGCAATATCGCCCTCACCAGCGACATGGGCTTACGCCGGGATCCCCAGCCGCCGATGCCGATGGTCATGCCGTCTTTCAACTCGGAGACAACCTCGTCTTCGGTCATCCGCTTGTCGACCATGGCGGCGACGATAGCCCGCGCCTGTGACCCGGCCCACACTGGCAGATCAGCCTCCTTCGGTGTGGTAATGCTCCCAGCAGCCCCCATAAGGCACACTGGCAGCAATGGATGACCTCGATTTCACCGGCAAGACCGCAATCGTCACCGGCGGCACCAAGGGGCTGGGCCGGGGGATGGCCGCCCGCTTCCTGGCTGCGGGCGCCGACGTGGTGATCTGCGCCCGCCGCCCGCCGGAGGAGCCGGTGGCCTCCGATGGCCGAGAGGCGCGGTTCGTGGCCGCCGACGTGCGGGATCCCGAGCAGATCGCCGGCGTGGTGAAGGCCGCCGTGGAACACACCGGGCGGGTCGACACCCTCATCAACAACGCTGGAGGCGCTCCCCCGGCCGAATCGGCCACGGTGTCACCCCGGTTCAACGAGAAGATCGTGGCCTTGAACCTGATGGCTCCGATGGCGTTCAGCCAGGCCGTGTATCCCGTGATGCAGAACCAGGACAGCGGCGGGGTGATCCTCAACATCTCGTCTGTATCGGGCATCCGGCCCAACCCCATGGGGATCGCCTACGGGGCGGCCAAGGCCGGGCTGTTGAACCTGAGCGAGACGCTGGCGGTGGAGTGGGGGCCCAAGATCCGGGTTCTGACCGTGACCGTCGGGCTGATTGTGACCGATGACGCCTACCTCTACTACGGCGACGAGGCGGGAATCGCCGCGGTGGGCGAGACCATCGCACTGGGCCGCATGGGCCAGCCCGACGACGTGGCCGACGTGTGCCTGTTCTTGGCCTCGCCCATGGCCCGGTGGATGTCGGGGGCCAATATCAAGGTACACGGCGGGGGCGAGAAGCCCGCCTACCTGGGCGTATCCACCGGCGAGGTGGCCGCTGAGGAAGGCTGACTGCCCTGCCATGGCGGTGAGCATCCCGTTTGTGACCGAGCCGGAGGTGGACTACGGCGCGGTGGTGGAGATGGCCCCCGGTCTGCGCCGGGTGGTGGCCAACAACCCGGGCAAGTTCACCTACCGGGGCACCGGCACTTACATCGTGGGCCAGGGCCGGGTGGCAATAGTCGATCCCGGCCCCGACGACGCCGATCACATCTCAGCGGTGCTAGCCGCGGTGGACGGTGAGCAGGTGGAGGCCCTGCTCATCACCCATACCCACCGGGATCACTCCCCCGCTTCGCAGGCGGTGTCCGAAGCCACCGGTGCCCCGGCCTATGGCTTCGGCCCCCATCCGCCTGCTGATGACGACGACGGCAAGAGCGAAGAGAGGGGTGATCTCCGGTTTGCTCCCGATGAGGCGGTGGTCCACGGGGATGTGGTGGAGGGACCGGGTTGGAGCTTCGAGTGCCTGTACACCCCGGGCCACATCTCCAACCACATCGCCTACCGCTGGCGGGAAGCGGCCGGAGTGTTCACCGGCGATCACATCATGGGCTGGTCCACCACCATCGTCCCCCCGCCCGATGGCAACATGACCGACTACCTGGCCAGCCTGAGGCTCTTGGCCGAGTCCCTCGACGACCGGGTGTACTTGCCCACCCACGGCCCGCCGGTCAAAGAGCCCCACGCTCTCGTGGAAGCCCTCTATGCCCACCGCCTGGACCGGGAGCGCCAAATCCTGGAGTGCCTGGCCACCGGGCCGCAGACCATCACCGAGATGGTGAGGGTGATGTACGCCGACGTGGCCCCCGAGCTGCACGAGCCCGCGGCCCGCTCGGTGCTGGCCCATCTCATCGCCATGACAGGCGATGGCCGGGTAAGCACCGACAGCGAGGCCACCGCCGAGGCGGTGTACTACCGGGACTAGAAAACGGTGAGCGCTGCCGGCGCACCGTCGGGCTGTTCAACTACGAGACGCTCGTTGAAGGCTCATTCAAATAGCAAGCAACCAGAGCCGACGCCACCTCGTCTTGCGCCTTCCCGAAGCCTTCACCTGTGTCGACCACCATCGCGTCCCTCACGACGTCCCGCAGCCCTTCAACCGAGATTTGGGAGGCGATGCATCTGGCCCGATCTATCGGCTCACCCTCCGCCACCAAGACGTTGACCACGAAGTTCCGCCAGTCGACGCAGCCCAAAGCCAGATTCTCAAGATCAAACGCCTCTCGATCAGAAATGTCGAACCAGTCCCCGAACACAAACAATCCCGGCTGCCGGTATGCCTCGGCAAACGAGCCTGGATTGAGTCCCAGCTCGCCAAGCCGTTCGTCGGTGAATGCGGCAAATGCTCCCTCGGCTAGGCAATTGATCTCCTGTCGCGTCATGTAGGTGGTGACCAGTTCGTCTTCCAAGACCAGCTTCGCAAACGTATCGGCCAGCTCCTGCCTATTTGACGCGGGCGGATCGCCATGTTCCCCCTGCTCACCTAGGTCGGAGCCAGCGGCTTCGGCGGACGGCGAAGTGGGTGTTTGGGCTGCCTCAGTGGGTTGGACCGCGGGAGCCTGGGTTGCCGACACGGACGGTGCGCTGTCCTCGCTATCACTCGAGCAGGCCATCGCCATGAGAGCTACAAGGATTATCGGGAAGAACCAGCTTCGACGCATTAGGACGGGTTCCGGGTCAGCCGGATTCCTCGATTGTCACTGAGTTGACGAACACCGGAGGCTCAGGGCCCCCACCCAGGGGATTGTCGGGCTGGTCCACGTGGCTGGCCAGAATAGCCTCAGCCACCGCCAGGCTCGCATCATCCATCTGGCCGAACACCACGTAGGTGCCCTGGCTGTTGAGGCGGGCGGTGTTCTCGTTGACCGCGAAGAAGAACTGAGCGCTGGCGCTGTTGGGCGCCGCCGTGCGGGCCATCACGATCTGGCCCGGCTCATAGGTGAACCCCGAACCCTCATCGGGAATGGTGTATCCCGGACCGGGATCAGATGGAGAATTTGTGTGCGGTGCCCCGCCCTGGATGATGCCGATGCTCGGATCGGTGCGGAACAGCAGCGTGTCGTCGTAATAGTGGTGCTGGGCCAGCACCGCGAAATTGTTTGCCGTGACTGGCGTGTTCACTGTGTCGAGGGCGATCCGCAGCTCCCCCGCCGTGGTGTCGAACACCGCTGTGTACTGCTTGGCGAAGTCCAAGCACAGGGGATGGGGGCCGTCGAAATAGAGCACTGTCGGCCCCGATCCGTCAGAAGGCGGGCATGTACCCGACCCAGTGCCCCCCGAGGGATCGGGAATATCGAAGCCAGACCCGCCCATCGCGTCCAGTTCCTCGGGAGTTAGGCACCGGTTCTGGAGCACAAAGAGCTCTCCCATCATCTCCAAGGCCTCTTCCTCGTCAGGTTCTTGGCCTGAGAGCATTATGTCGAGCACCTCGTCGGGAATCCCGTCGGGAATCCCGTCGGCGATGCACCGGGCGCTTTGTTCGGAAAGCCCGTCTTCGGCAACGAACAGGTTGAACAACATCTCACGGGCATCGACACAGCTTTGGAATGCCTCTTGCACCTCAGCTTCGCTCAGTCCGAAGTCATCCCCTGATTCGGTGATCAGAGCGCTCATCGCCACAGCCCTGATTCCCTCACTCGAGAGCTCGGAGGCTATGCAGTTGGCTTGCTCGAGAGGGACACCATCCGCAGCGATCGCCGCCGCCATAAAGGCCCGCCAGTCGAGGCACTCGAGAGCAACGTCCACAGTCGCGGCCGCCTCGTCATCGCTGACCCCGAAATCGTCGGCTAGCGAGAATGAGCCACCGCTCTCATACGCCGTGGCGACCGATGCCCCGTTCATCCCCAGCGCACCGAGCCGCTCATCAGAGAAGACGGCGGCCAGGCCGTCGGCCAAACAACGAACCTGGTCTTCACTTATGACGCTTGGACGTTCGTCGTCTTCCAACAGCGCCATGACTACGGAGTCGGATAGCTCCTGCTGAGCGGCAGTGAGCCCCTGTGGAGCCATCGTCGGCGCCTCAGTGGGAACCTCGGTGGCGGCGACCGGCGGAGCGCTGTCATCGCCATCACTCGAGCAGGCGGCGGCGAACAGACACAGCGCCACCACGGGAATCATTAGCTTCGACAAGCGCATCACGGCGCTCTCCTTCCTGCCTTCCTGTCGGACAGCCCTCGATGGCCATCACCGGATGGTCAATGCCCGAGCGTTGCCACTGCCCCGTCCTTCTACGACGCCCGGCGGTCACAGAAGGTTCCCCCTTCTGCGATCGTAAGAACCTCGACCCTCAAGCTACCGCCCCCACAGCCCGGAGCGTGGCCACCTCCCCGGTGGAATACCCCAATTCGGCCAGCACCGTATCGGTGTCGGCGCCTGCCGGTTGCGACGCTGTGGCGGGCTCGGAGGGGGTGCCCTCGAATCGGGGGGCGGGGCGGGGCTGGTTGACACCGTCGAACTGGAAGAACGCATCGCGGGCCATGGCTTGGGGGTGGGCCGGGGTTTGGCCCATGGTCAGTACCGGTGTAACGCAGGCGTCGGTGCCGTCGAACACAGCCACCCACTCGTCCTGGGTGCGGCTGGCGATAATCTCCCCCACTCGCTGCTTCATCTCCGGCCACCGGTCCCGGTCCATCTGGTCGGGCAAATCTTCGGAATCGGCCAGCCCGATCCCGGCCATGAACTCGGCGTGGAACTGGGGCTCGATGGCCCCCACCGCCAGCCACTTCCCGTCGGCGGTGCCATAAACCTCGTAGAAGTAGGCCCCGGAGTCCAGGAAATTTGCCCCGTATTCGTCGGTCCAGAATCCGCTGGCGTGGGCTGCGTACAGGGGTGACAGCAAGTAGGCAGCACCGTCCACCATGGCGGCATCGACAACCTGGCCGTCGCCGCCCCGAGCCGCCTCCAACAAGGCGGCCACCATGCCCAGCACCAGGAAGACCGAGCCGCCCCCGAAGTCGCCGATGAGGTTGAGCGGCACCGACGGGGGCTGTCCTGTCCGGCCGATGTGAGCCAGGGGTCCGGCCAGGGAGATGTAGTTGATGTCGTGGCCGGCCCGGTCGGCCAATGGCCCGGATTGGCCCCAGCCGGTCATCCGTCCGTAGACCAGCTTGGGATTACGGGTCAGGCACGCATCGGGGCCGACGCCGAGGCGCTCGGCCACACCGGCCCGAAAACCTTCGAAGAGCCCGTCGGACGACTCGACTAGGCGGAGCACTGCTTCCACTCCTTCGGGCTGCTTGAGGTTGAAGGCCACGGTGCGCTTGCCCCGCTCCATGGGACCCGACTGCGAGGCCACTGGGTTGCCCGAGCCGCCCACCCGGTCAACCCGGATGACCTCGGCGCCCATGTCCGACAGCATCATGCCGGCAAACGGGGTCGGCCCGATACCGGCCAGTTCAATGATGCGCATTCCCTTTAGCGGACCCATGGCCCTACGGTATGCCTGCGAGTCGGAGCAATCGAAAGGCAGAGACCCAGATGAGCGCCAATGATCGAAAGACCGCCTTGGTAACCGGAGCCAGCCGGGGAATCGGAAAGGGCAGCGCCATCGCATTGGCTCGGGCCGGCTTCGACGTGGCTGTGTCGGCTCGGACCCTGGTAGACGGCGCAGGCCGGGACATGTACGACCCCAACCTCACCATTCCCGGCGGACTCGACACCACCGTGGCCGCCATCGAAGCCGAGGGCCAACAAGGAGTGGCGTTCACTATGGACTTGTTGGACCGAGAAAGCGTCACGGAATGCATCGATGGGGCGTTGGAGCACTTCGGCCATCTCGACGTGTTGGTGAACAACGCCATCTACCAGGGCAAAGTGAGCATGACCCCGTTTCTGGACCTGGAAGAACCCGAGGTTCACAAGCTGTTCGAGGGGAACGTTTTCGCTCAGATGGCGATCACCGAGCGGGTGCTGGCCGCGATGGTGGAGCAGGGCTCCGGAACCATCGTGAACATGATCTCGGCCTCGGCCTACACCGACCCGCCCGGCCCCATCGGCAAAGGGGGCTGGGGCATGGCCTACGCCATGAGCAAGGGGGCGTTCACCCGCATGACCCCGCACATCCACGTGGAGCACGGCCCCGACGGCATCCGGTGCTTCAGCATCGACCCCGGCTATGTGATCACCGAGGCCGCCCGGGCCCGCAACACCGCCGGATCGTTCCCCTACCCCGGCGGAGAGCCAGCCACCATCGGCGCAGTGGTGGCCTGGCTGGCTACTTCCTCCGACGCCGACGAGCACTTGGGCGGCATCGTGTACGCCCAGAGCGAGTTCAAGAAGCGGAGCTTGACAGCGTGAGGGCGGTGCGCCACACGCCCGAGGGCATCCGCCCGGTGGAGGTGCCGGTGCCCACCAGGGTGGCGGTGGGCGGCGCCGAGGGAGTGCGGATCCGGCCTCGCTCGGTGGGCATCTGCCAGACCGACCTGAACATGGTGGGCTTCGGACCGAGGGAGATGACCTTCGGCCACGAGTTCGCCGGTGTGCTGGACGACGGCACGCCGGTGGCGATCGAGCCGATGGTGCCCTGCGGCGTCTGCGAGTTCTGCGAGATGGGCGACTACCACTGGTGCGAGAAGTCGCACGAGATGATCGCCGGAGTGGCCTTCGATGGCGGCATGGCCGACGAGATCCTCCTACCCGAGCGGTGCCTGGTGCGACTGCCCCACGGGTTGGACGTGGCCAACGCCTGCTTGTGCGAGCCGCTGGCGGTGAACATCCATAGCCTGATGCTGGGCCGATTGGAGAGCCGCCACCGAGTGGCCGTCGTGGGCCCCGGCATCACCGGATTCGGTTTGCTGGGCGGGGCGGCGGCCCGCTGGCGGGGCTGTGTGGTGGATGTAGAGCCGGACCACGACTTGCACGCCGAAGCCGCCGAGCAGATGGACCTGGGGGTGGGTTTGTCGGGCACCTACGACGTGGTCATCGAGGGCGACGGCTCTGAACGCTCCATCACCCGTTCCGCCGAGGTGGCCCGCCCTGGCGGAACGGTGCTGTTGGTGGCCGGCTACTACCAGAACAAGTTGTTCGAAGTGCTGCCCTGGGTGCTCAAAGAGCTGACCGCGGTATGGGGCACGTTCTACGGCCACCACGGCGCGGGCCGGGCTTTCGACTCCGCGGCCGCCCTGCTGGCCCATCGCCCCGAGATCGCCGAGGCCATGATCACACAACGCTTCCCCCTCGATGCCGCCGGCGAGGCCTTCACCTTGGCCGCTAGCGACACACCCACTCTCAAGGTGGTCGTGGAGCCCTGATTGGGATCAGGCCAGGAAAGAGGCCCGCAAGCGCTCGATGGTTTGGGGCTTGACTCCAAACTCGAGGGCGTAACCCTCAAGACCGCCCCACCGGTCGTCGACGATGTCCAGTAGCTCGGTAATGGCGCTGATGGGGGCATTGGTTATGTCGTCGGGCAGCTTCGCCCACACTTTGGCCATATCGGGCAACTCGGCCAGGGACCGTTCTCGGATTGCCGGCACGGCAGGAGCGGTGGCCGCGTAGTCGCCCACGATGTCTTGACGATTCACCCCGGCTAATCCCAGAATCATCGCGGCCAGACAGCCAGTGCGATCTTTGCCGGCCATACAGAAAAAGGCAGTCGGCCACTGATCGGGATCGGCCACCACTTCGATTGCAGCGGCAAACCGCTCTCCCCCGCTGCTGATCATGTTCTCGTAGAGCTGGCCAAATGAGCGGCTCGCTAAGGGGCCTAGCGGATTGGTGGTTGGTCAGGGGTTCCACCGGTTTTTGTGGTCGATGAGTTTTGCGGTGATCAAGATGGTGGTGGCGAGGCATAGGGCGGCGTGGCGGCAGTCGGGTTTTCGGTCGGTGTTGCGTCGG
>JAJDUJ010000008.1 GCA_022826705.1 Acidimicrobiia bacterium
ACTCAGCCGCCCCCTTGGCTGCGGGCAACACCGTCATTGTGAAAGCCCCCGACCAAACCCCCGTCTCCCCCCTTGAGGTGGCCTATCTGGCCGCAGAGATTCTGCCTCCCGGCGTACTCACCGTGCTCACCGGTGATGGAGCCACCACTGGCGAGGCCCTGGTGGCCCACCCGGGCATCATCCGCATCGGCTTCACCGGGCGAGGGATCACTGGACTGCGGGTCATGGAGGCCGCCGCCGCATCCGGGCGGGTGAAGCACGTGACCGTGGAACTGGGGGGCAAAAACCCCCTATTGGTGGCACCTGACGCCGACCCCGCATTCGTGGCTGAGCAGGCCGTGGGGGGGATGAACTTCGAGTCTTCCCAGGGGCAGTCTTGCGGATCGACTTCCCGGCTCTACGCCCCTGCTCACCTGCACGACGAGATCGTGGACGCAGTGGCCGCCCGGCTCGACCAGATCAGGGTGGGCGATCCCCTCGATACGGCCACCACCATGGGCCCGCTGGTCTCTGAGCCCCAGCTCAGCCGAGTGCAAGGCTACGTGGAGTCTGGGCAGACCGAGGGTGCCCGGATGATCAGGGGAGGGGGCGCTCCCGAGGGCGCTCCCAAGGGCGGGTACTACCTGGCTCCGACGCTGTTCGACCGGGTAGAGCCAGGCCACACCATCGCCGCCGAGGAGATCTTCGGGCCGGTGCTGTCGGTGCTGGAGTGGCGGGATCGGGATGACCTCATTGCCCAGGCCAATGCCACCCGCTACGGGCTGACCGCCAACATCATCACCAACGACTTGGACTGGGCCATGGACGCCGCCCGCCGCGTGCAGGCCGGGTGTGTGTGGATCAACGGGCGAGGCCAGCACTTCCTGGAAACACCGTTCGGGGGATACAAGGACTCTGGGCTGGGGTCAGAGGGGTCGATGGAGTCGCTGCTCAGTTATACCCGAACCAAGGTCGTTCACGTTCTCGACATCGGAGCACGCCAATGAGCAACAACACCGAGGCCATCGCGGTTCTCAAAGAGAAGATCGCCACCTCGACCCGGATATTGGTCCGCGAGCGGCTGATCGGCCCCTTCGGCCATCCCTCGGCCCGGATTCCGGGCACCGACTTGGTGGCGGTGCTGGGCCACACCCATGACGACGTGAAGGACCTGGCCGAGACCGAGCCCAGCGACGTAGTGGTGATGGACCTGGAGGGCGAAGTGGTCGAGGGATCGATGGATGCTCCTGGTGAGCGGTTCATGCACACCGAGATCTACCGGGCCCGTCCTGATGTGGGGGCGGTGATCCATGCCCACCCCATGCACTGCATCGCGTTCTCGATGACCGATGTCCCCCTCGCCCCGGTCTGGCACCTGTGCACGCTGTTCGCCGACGGCGTGCCGGTGTACGACTCCGCGGTGCAGATCGACAACACCGAGCGCGGCCGAGCGGTGGCCGCGGCCCTGGCCGACCGGAAGGGCATCCTGTTGAAGGGCCACGGGCTGACCGTGGTGGGGTCGACCATCGAGGAGGCAACCGTGAGCGCCGTCAACCTCGAGCGTTCCGCCCGGTTGCAGATCATGGCCCAGGGCATCGGCTCGGTGGAGGCCATCGATCGTTCGGAGCTCACCGACGAACTGCTCACCGACGGCCTGACCCTGGAGGAGTACACCCATACCCAGTGGGACTACTGGGCCGTGGAGTTGGCCCGGTGAGAACCCTGCGCCGCGAGGATCCCCGACTGCTGAGGGGCAACGGCCACTATGTGGCCGACATCGAACTGCCGTCGATGCGCTACGCCGCGTTCGTGCGCAGCCCGGTGGCTCATGCCGACCTGAACGGGGTGGAGCTTCCCCCCGGCGTTGTCGGGTGGACAGGGAAAGACCTGATCGGGCGCATAGACACGATGGCCCCCAACGAGGCTGATGGCGGGGTTTACCAAGACAAACTGCTGGAATCCTTGGGCGACGACCGGCTCTTTGTGCGCCACGAGGGCCGCCCGCTTCTGGCAGTAGACCGGGTACGGCACGTGGGCGATCCGATCGCAGTGGTCGTCGCCGACTCTCTCTACGCGGCCGCCGACGCGGCCGACCGAGTGCTCCTCGACCTGGCCCCCCGCCCGGCGGTGGTGGATCCCTTCGCCGCGCTGGCCGCCGACGCTCCCCGGCTATACGACCATTGGCCCGACAACCGCTCGCTGCTTGTTGCCGCCGGCTTCGGCGACATCGACGCTGCCTTCGCCGAAGCCGCCCATGTGAGTCGCCGCCGGCTGCACTCGGGCCGGCTGGCCTGTCACCCCATGGAGCCCAGGGGTGTGGTGGCGGCACACGATCCCCGCACCGACCTGCTCACCGTGTGGAGCAGCACGCAGATTCCCCACCCGCTGCGCACCGCCCTAGCCAAGGCTTTGGGTCGGCCTGCCCACCGGATACGGGTGGTGGCTCCCGATGTGGGTGGCGGCTTCGGCGTCAAGGCCATTCCCTACGCCGAGGAGCTGATCATGGCCTACCTCGCCCTGGAGACAGGTGTCCCGCTGAAATGGGTGGAGCAGCGAAGCGAACACGGATTGGCCGCCATTCAGTCACGCGACCAGATCCACGACATCGAGATCGCTCTCGATGTCGACGCCCGCATCCTGGGAGTACGCGACCGCTTCGTGGTGGACAACGGGGCGGCCAATCCCCTCGGGGTGGTCCAGCCCTACAACACGTTGGCCCATCTGTGCGGGTGCTACCGGGTGCCGGCGCTGGATGTGGAGGCTACTGCGGTGGTCACCAACAAAGCCCCGGTCTCCCCCTACCGGGGAGCAGGGAGGCCCGAAGCAGTCTTCGCCATGGACCGCATTATCGACGTGGCCGCCCGGGAGGTGGGCATCGATCCGGTGGAGCTTCGCCGCCTCAATCTCATCACCGCCGACGAGATGCCCTATTCGGTGGGTCTCAACTACCGGGATGGCACTCCCATGACCTACGACAGCGGTGACTTCTACGCATGCTTCGAGGAGGCCGTGGAGTTGGGCGAAATCGACGATGGATTGCGGGGAGGGGCGCAGGACGACAACGGCCGGCTAGTCGGCGTCGGTATGTCCACTTATGTGGAGGGCACCGGTGTCGGACCCTTCGAGAGCGCCCGTGTGCGGGTGGACGAGACCGGCTGGGTTGAAGTGGCCACCGGCGCGTGTTCGCAGGGTCAGGGACATGAGACTGTGTTCGCCGAAGTGTGCGCGCAGGCGCTGGGCGTCGATCCCGAGCAGGTGACGGTGATCGGGGGTGACACCGCTGCGGTAGAGCATGGTTGGGGCACGCTGGCCAGCCGCAGCGCGGTGGTAGCAGGCAGTGCGATCCACGAAGCGGCCAACGTGTTGCGCAACCGGATTGTGGACGCGGTGGCGGAGCAATGGGAGCTGGCCCCCGCCGACCTGTGCATCCGAAACGGCGTGGTAGAGGTAGTGGGAACACCCACTCGGCGCATGGGGCTGGCCGAAGTGGCTGCGGGCTTTGCCCCCGGAGGCGTATTTGCCAACGGCAGCAACGCTGGCTTGGACGAGGTGGTCTGCTTCGAGCCGCCTACGGTCACCTTTGCCGCTGGGGTGCATGTGGCCCGGGTGGCCGTCGATCCGTCCACGGGCGCGACGGAGGTTTTGGACTACGTGGTGGCCCATGACTGCGGACCGCTGCTTTCTCCCATGATCGTCGACGGCCAGATCGCCGGGGGAGTGGCCCAGGGGATCGGAGCGGCGCTGTTTGAGCAGGTGGCGTACGACGCCGACGGCCAACCCCAGAATCCCAGCCTGGCCGACTATCTGGTGCCCGATGCCGCCGGGGTGCCCGAATTGGCCGTCGCCCATTTGGAGACTCCGTCGCCGCTCAACCCTCTGGGCATCAAGGGTGTGGGGGAGGCTGGAGCTATTTCGCCGCCGGCCGCGGTGGCCAACGCCATTGAGGACGCCCTGTCCGAGTTGGGTGTCCAAGTAAACCGGGTGCCGGTGGCGCCTGAGTACTTGTTCGACCAATTGCAGGGAGCAGGATCATGACCGCAAGCCAACCTGGATCAGTCGTCGACGCCCCCCGCCCTGAGGGCTCCCCGTCGTCGGACGTCGCGCTGAGCGTGTCGGGGATCCACAAGCGCTACGGCGGGGTGGTCGCGCTTCGGGACGTTTCGCTGGATTTCCCCACCGGCACGCTCACCGCCATTGTGGGCGACAACGGGGCTGGCAAGAGCACCCTGTTGAAGGTGATCTCCGGAGCGGAGCAGCCCGACGCGGGACAGGTGGTGCTGCACGGCGAGGTCCGTCGTTTCCGGTCGCCGCTGGACGCCCGCACGGCCGGCATCGAAACCGTGTACCAAGACCTGGCCCTGGCCGACAACCTCGATGCCGCCCAGAACCTGTTCATGGGGCGGGAGCTCAAGGTGGGCTGGGGGCCGCTCACCTTCCTGCGGCGCCGGGCCATGCGCCGCGACACCGAGCAGATCATCCGTCGGCTCAACATCAAGATCCCCTCGGTCCGCATCCCGGTCCAGCACTTCTCCGGAGGCCAGCGCCAGGGCGTGGCCATCGCCCGGGCCATGAACTGGGGCAACGAGGTGATCATCATGGATGAGCCCACCGCCGCGCTCGGCATCGCCGAGACCGCACGGGTGGAAGACCTCATCACCACGCTACGAGAGCGCAATCTGACCATCGTGGTGGTGAGCCACAACCTCGACCAGGTGTTCCGGCTTGCCGACCGGATAGCGGTGATGCGCCGGGGGCAGCTCATCGAGCTGCTGGATGCCCACAGCACCGACGCCCAGAAGTTGGTGTCACTCATCACCGGTTTGGCCGCGTCCCATGAAGGGGCGTGAGATGGCGCCGAAAGTGGGAGTGCAGATCCGCCCCAATCATGTGAGCTGGGACGAGATGGCAGCTGCTTGGCGATACGCCGACGAGGCCGGTGCCGACAGCATCTGGACATTCGACCACTTCTTCCCCATCGACGGCGATCCCGAGGGCACCGCCTTTGAGTGTTGGTCCACGCTGGCCGCCATGGCGTCGGTCACCAAGAGGGCCCAGATCGGCCCGCTGGTCACCTGCACCGGATTCCGCAATCCCGATCTGCTGGCCGACATGGCCCGCACGGTGGACCACGCATCCGGGGGCCGGTTGGTGCTCGGCCTGGGTTCGGGATGGTTGGAGCGCGACTACCAGTCTTACGGCTTCGCCATGTCCCGAGACGCCGATCGAATCCGGGAGATGGAGGTGGCCATCCACCGCATCCGCCATCGGCTGGCACAGCTCCGGCCTGGCCCGGTGGGCCCGCTTCCCATTCTGATCGGCGGGTTGGGGGAGCGGATGACCTTGGACGTGTGCGCTCGATTGGCCGATGCCTGGAACGGTTGGGGCACGCCTGATGAGATCGCCCACCTCAACGGGGTGCTGGACAGCTGGTGCGAGCGGGCCGAACGCGATCCGTCCCAAGTGGAGCGGACGGTGGCATTGTTCGAGACCGCCAGTGATGCCACTTATGATGACTACGCGGCCGCAGGGGCCGAGCACCTCATCTTGGTGCGGTCAGGCCCTGACTATCGGATCGAAGAGATGGGGTCTCTCTTGGCCTGGCGGGATGCTCGGAGCGGGCCGTGAGCAGCGCGACCGGACCATTGTGGATGCCGTTCACCTCAGCTGGTGGCGGCAAACCGGCGGTGGTGGTGGCCGGAGACGGGAACTATGTGGAGACCGAAGACGGCTCCCAACTGCTCGACGCTACGGCCGGCGGGGTGGCCTGCGTGATCCTGGGCCATGGCCGAACCGAGATCGCCGACGCGGTGGCCGACCAGCTCCGCACCCTCGAATATCACTGCCTGTTCGGTTACAGCCATCCTCGGGCTGAGGAGCTGGCAGAAGCGGTGTCCGCCCGAACCCCCGGCGATCTGAACCACGTCTTTTTCACAAATTCCGGCTCTGAGGCGGTGGAGACCGCCCTCAAGATCGCCCGAGGCTACTGGCGCCGGGTCGGTCAGGCCTCCAAGACCGGTTTCGTGTCGCTGCACCGCGGGTACCACGGCATGAACCTGGGCGGAATCTCGGTGGGCGGCCTCACCGAGAACCGGTCGGGATTCGGTCCGCTGCTGGAAGGATGCACCCAGGTACCAGCTCATGACATTGACGCTTTGGAGCAAGAGCTGGCCTACCGCGACCCCAGCACTGTCGCCGCCGTGATCATGGAGCCGGTGCAAGCGGCTGGCGGTGTCTACCCGCCTCCGGAGGATTACCTGTCCCAGGTCAGGGAGGTGTGCAACCGCTTCGATGTGCTGCTGGTGCTGGACGAGGTGGTGTGCGGATTCGGACGCCTGGGCCACTGGTTCGGCGGTCACCGCTATGGGGTGGTTCCCGACATCATGACCGTGGCCAAGGGCCTCACGTCTGCCTATATCCCGATGGGGGCGGCCATCGCTGGCAGCCATATTCACGAGACGTTCGTCGACCCCGGGGGGGCCATCGAGCTGATGCACGGCTACACGTACAGCGGGCACCCCGCGGCCTGTGTCGCTGGGCTGAAGGTAATCGAGATTCTCGAGCGGGAAGGCCTGGTCGACCACAGTTGCCAGACTGGAAAATACCTTCAAGAGCGAGTCGCCACGCTGGGCGCCTTGCCCGCGGTGGCTGAGGCTAGGGGCGAGGGGATGCTGGCCGCCGTTGAGCTGTCGGGCGACAGCCCGGAGCCCCTGGTGGCTGAGGCCCAGCGGCGCATCCAATCGGCCGGGGTGCTGGTGCGGGCTCAAGCCGACCACCTGGGCATCTACCCGCCATTCACGTTCACAGCCGCAGAGGTGGACCGAGTGGTCGAAACGATTGGAACTGTGCTGGAGGAGATGTCGTGACCTACGACCGAGTTGACTCGATTTTGAAGCAGTGGGCTGGCGAACGCCCTGATCTGGATGCGTCGCCTATCGGGATCTTCGGACGGATCTCTCGCATCGACCGTTTGTTCGAACAGTCTATGGCGGAGTTCCTCCGTCCCCATGGCCTCACTTTGGGGTTATTCGACGTGTTGGCGGCGTTGCGGCGGAACGGCGAGCCGTTTCAAGCCAAGCCGAGTGAGCTGGCGGCCATGACCATGCTCACTTCCGGGGGCATGACCGGGCGAGTGGACCAACTCGAGAATCTGAATCTGGTCCGTCGGGTGCCTGATCCCGATGATCGCCGGGTCATGATGGCCCAACTCAGCCCGGAAGGCAGAGAGTTGATCGATCAGCTCATGGGCGAGCACCTAGAGCGCGAGCGCACCCGGCTGGAGTGGTTGCACGACGGAGAGTCGGAGGATTTCGCCGGCTATCTGCGCCGGCTGGAGGCGTCACTTCGCTCCCTCGATGGGCAGATGCAGGGAGAAGGCCGAGTCGATTAGGACGCGGTAAAGCACCAGGAGATGGTGTCGGCCTCTGCGGGTCCCACTTCTTGGCGCCAATAGGTCACTAGGGCGCAGTTCTGCTCGGCTTGGAGTCGCTCGATCACCTTGCCCTGATCAGGACGGAAGGTGAAGCGGTTGAGGTTGGGCAGGTGGCGTAATTGGTCGGGGGGGATGTCCACTCCGTTGATGGTCAGCCGGGCGTCGTAGCCGGGGGCGAGGTCGATGCCGACGGTTTCTTGGGCGAGGACTTCAGCGCTGCGAGGAGGTATGAGCTCGTCTACCGCGGCATTGCCGGTAACCGTCACGTCGTTGTTGTCGGTGTCGGCCAGCAGTAGGGCCAGCACGATGGCCACGGCCCCCGCCAGGGCGGCGAGGCCCAACAGCACCCGGCGCAGAACAACCGACTCCAGCACCTACCCAGTGTGCCCGCTGGCCGAGGCCGGAGACACCCTGAGTGGCGCGGAAAGGCGTGACCTGGCAAGTACCCTCAATGCGTGGCCAATGACCGCGGCGAGATCGGCCGAGTTCTGGGCGGGCGTTATCGGCTCGTAACCCACATTGGCACCGGGCGGTTCACCAACGTGTACCTCGCCTACGACCTGTCCCAGTCGCGTCGAGTAGCGGTCAAATTGCTCTCCGAGGATGTCCTGCCCGACGGATGGATTGGGGAAGGGGCCTTTGTCGGCCGTTTCCTGGAGGCCGCCGAGGAAGCCGCCGCAGTAAGCCATCCCCATGTGGTGGCCGCTCACAATTGGGGAGACTCCGACCTCGGTCTCTACGTGGTGAGCGACTACATGGAGGGCGGGAGTCTGCTGGGGATGATGGATGCCGGGCACCTGCTGTCTCCATCGCAGGTGCTCATGGTCGGCCTTGACGCGGCTCGAGGATTGGAGCACATCCACGACCAGGGGATCATCCACGGCGACATTCGGCCCTCCAATATTCTGTTTTCCCACCGCGGCCGAGCTCGGCTGGCTGATCTGGGTACATCATGGGCCTTGACTTCGTCGGAGACCGGGGGAGCACTGATGGCGAGGTCGGTATTTTCAGCCATCGACGCGGTGCGCTACGCCTCCCCGGAGCAGGCCCAGGGCCTGACCCCCGACCACAAGAGCGACGTCTATTCCCTGGTGTTGGTGCTCACCGAGGCGCTGTCGGGCCGGGTGCCGTTCGAGTCTGACGACCCCGAGTACACCCAGATGGCCAAGATGAGCCGACAGCTCGACCTGGCCGGCCAATTCTCCCGCCTGGGTCGGGTGTTGGAGCAGGCGGGACGACCGGAGCGGGACGACCGTCCTTCTGCTCGCGAACTGGGCCATGGGCTGCTGGCCGCGGCCGAGACCCTGCCCCGCCCGGCGCTGCTTCCTCTGATCAAGCCGGGGCCGGAGATCCCCGACACCGGTGAATCCGCGGCCGCGGCGGTACCCGACAAGCGCTCAGAGGAGACTCCCCCGAAGGCGAAACGCCGTATGGCATTTCGGGAAGGCAGTTCGGCACCCCGGGAGGGCCGTTCGGCGCTCCGAAGGCTGCTGGCGGCGGTGGTGGCGCTTGTGGTGCTGGGGGCTGCGGGATTCGGAGCCTACGCCCTTTGGGACAGCCAGTTCGGCTCCGATACCCTGCCGGTGCCCGATCTGGCCGAGGTTGACGAGGCCCACCTGTCCCGCATTGTGGGCGAATCCGGCTGGGTGCTCGAACGCCTCGAACGGCGCCAAGACGGCACCGTGGCCGGTCAGATACTCGGCCAGGCGCCGCTGGAGGGAACTGGTCTCGAACGGGGAGAGACCGTCACTGTGTGGGTGTCCTTGGGCCCTGAGCTGGTTGTGATTCCCGGCAACCTCGCCGGCCTTGCGGTGGAAGACGCCGAAGCATCTCTGGCCGCGGTGGGCTTGTCGGTGGGGGATGTCAACGAGCGCTACGACGAGACCGCGATTGAGGGAGTGGTAATCGAAGTGGACGAGCTGTTCTCCGAGGTCGAGCCGGGCAGCAGCGTGGATTTGGTGGTCTCGCTCGGGCCAGCGCCCCGCGTGGTGCCCGACATCGCTACCGGCTCATCTCTCGCCGTGGCTCGTGAGCGGCTGGAGGCTCTCGGCTTGGGCGTGATCGAGTGGCAGGTGCCCGACAATGTGGTGGCAGCAGGCCGGGTGGTGAGGGTGGAGCCGTTGCCGGGAACCGAGGTGGCGGCCGACTCGGTAGTCACCGTGGTGGTCTCCGACGGGCCTGAGAAGGTGCGGGTGCCGTTCCTTGCCACCCTGGGAGTGGGAGAGGCTTCGAACGTTCTTGAGCAAGCCGGCCTCTGCCTGGGCGAGGTGGACGGCCCACTGGATTCTGAGATCCTGGCGTCCAACCCGCTCGCCGACACCGTTGTGGACTTTGGGACGTGCGTGAGCGTGATAACCAGGCCTGAAGAGGGAGCGGAGCAGAGCCCGCAAGAGGGCTGAGAGAGTCGGGCTCAAGCTGATTCGAGTGCGGTGAGGGCCCGAAGCCGAGATTGGGCATGGCGGGCGAAAGCGGCCTGCTCATCGGTCATGCCCTCTCCGAACAGAATGAGGACCAGGGCCAAGTCGCCGTCCACCCGCAGGGCGCCGGTCAGAAAGCCATGGGCCACGATGTCGGGGTCGTCGGTCACGAATGCGGCCAGGGCTGCGGGGTAGTCGAGGATCACGGTGGCGTCGGGGTCGTCCAGGCGGCCCGGAACCGGCAGCGGCCCTCCGGCCTCGGTGTCGATGTAGGCCCGGAACTGGCCATCGCCGAAGGGGGTGTCGGTAACCACAAGATTGACTCTGGCGGTGTGAACGGGATCGGGCGCGGCTGAGGCCAGCTCTTCTCGCAGCGCCATGGCCGCTTCGATCCACTCAGGGCTGAGAAATGGGTGCGACCCCACCCCGGCAACGTAGGCCACCGAGCGACTCCGGCGCGGGAAACCGGCAATTGGGGCGGTACCATTCGCTTCGGTATGGGCCAGCAACGCATCACCCGGGCCGAGTGCGCCCATGTGGCCGCTTTGGCCCGCTTGGAGCTGACCGAAGAGGAACTGGATCGCTTCACCGGTCAGCTAGACGAGCTCTTGGACCACGTGGCGGAGGTGGAGGCGCTGGACCTGGAGGCCCTTCCCCCGACGATGCACGCCCTTCCCATCGCCAACTTGCTTCGTCCCGATACTCCCGGCGAGGTACTGGACCGCGACGAAGTTCTGGCGCAGGCGCCGTTTGCCGAGGACGGTCAATTTCGGGTTCCCCCGGTTCTGGGGGAGGCACCGTGACCGCAGTCGAGATTGCCGCCGCCGTGCGATCAGGGCAGCGGTCGGCCCGCTCGGTGGTCGATGAGCACTTGGATGTGATCGCCGGCGGTGACGCTGACATCCATGCCTTCAACCTGGTGGCCGCAGCCCAGGCCCGGGCCCGGGCCGACGAGATCGACGGCGCAGTGGCTTCCGGCCGCGATCCCGGCCCCTTGGCCGGCGTCCCCGTCGCCCTCAAGGACAACCTGTGTACCCGAGGGCTGGCCACCACCTGCTCCTCTCGGATCTTGGAGGGCTGGGCACCGCCCTATGACGCCACCGTGGTGGAGCAGCTCCACAATGCCGGTGCCGTGGTGGTGGGCAAGACCAACATGGACGAGTTCGCCATGGGCAGCTCCACCGAGAACTCGGGGTTCGGCCCCACCTGCAACCCGTGCGACACCAGCCGCGTGCCGGGGGGCTCGTCGGGGGGCAGCGCCGCTGCGGTGGCCGCCGGGTTCGCCCCGGTGGCGCTGGGCAGCGACACCGGAGGGTCAATCCGCCAGCCCGCCGCGCTGTGCGGGGTGGTCGGCGTCAAGCCCACCTACGGATTGGTGTCCCGCTACGGCCTGGTGGCGTTCGCATCGTCGCTGGACCAGATCGGTCCGTTCACCACCACGGTGGCCGATGCGGCGGCCGTATTGGACGTGATCAGCGGCCCCGATGCCCGCGACTCCACCAGCATCAGCGAACCCCAGCCCCCGGTGTCGCACACGCTGGCCGACGGGGTGGATGGGCTCCGGGTGGGAGTGCTGGCTGAGTTGAGCGGCAACGGCATCGCCCCCGATGTGGCCGCACAATTGCAGGCTGCGGTGAGAGCGCTGGAATCGGCCGGGGCCAGCGTTGCCGAGGCCAGCGCGCCGGCTGCGGTCTACGGACTGTCGGCCTACTACCTGATCGCACCGGCCGAGGCGTCCAGCAACCTGGCCCGCTACGACGGTGTCCGCTACGGGTTGCGGGTGGATGGCCCCAGCACTCCCGACATGAACACCGCCACCCGCTCGGCTGGCTTCGGCGATGAGGTCAAGCGCCGCATCATGATCGGCACCTACGCCCTGTCGGCCGGGTACTACGACGCCTACTACGGCAAGGCCCAAAAGGTGCGCACGCTCATCATCAACGACTTTGCCTCGGTATGGGAGCAGTTCGACCTGCTGGTGAGCCCCACGTCGCCCACCACCGCTTTCCCGTTGGGAGAGCGCACCGCCGACCCCATGGCCATGTACATGAGCGACGTGTGTACCGTGCCGGTGAACCTCACCGGGCAGGCCGCCATGTCGGTGCCCTACGGGGTGGGCGACGACGGCCTGCCGGTGGGCGTGCAGATCATGGCCCCCGCTCTGGGCGAACCGGTCATGTTCCGGGCCGCCGCGGTGCTGGAAGCGAGCTTGTGATGAGCGACGAAGCCCAGACCATCCCCGGACTCGGCGCCCCGGCCGACACCGAGTGGGAGACAGTGGTGGGCCTGGAAGTCCACGCCGAGTTGGCCACTGCCACCAAGCTGTTCAGCGCCAGCCCCAACCGGTTCGGCGGCGAGCCCAACACCCACATCGACCCGGTGTCGCTCGGCTTGCCCGGTTCGCTTCCCGTGCTCAACGAGAAAGCGGTGGAACTGGCCATTCGGGTGGGCCTGGCTCTCAACTGCCGGATCCAGCCATCGGTGTTCGCACGCAAGAACTACTTCTACCCCGACATGCCCAAGGACTTTCAGATCAGCCAATACGACCAGCCGATCAACGTGGACGGCTGGCTGGAGCTTCCCTCGGGCAAGCGGGTCGGCATAGAGCGGGCCCATCTGGAGGAGGACACTGGCAAGACCGTCCACATCGGCGGGGGAGGGCGCATCCACGAGGCCGGGTACTCGCTGGTGGACTACAACCGGGCCGGGGTGCCGCTCATCGAGATCGTGGGCCATCCCGAGCTGCGTTCAGCCGAGGAGGCCCGCCAGTACGTTTCTGAATTGCGGTCCATCCTGGTGGCGGTGGGGGCGTCGGATGGCAAGATGGAGGAGGGTTCCCTGCGGGTGGACTGCAATGTTTCGGTTAGGCCGGTGGGAAGCGACCGGCTGGGCACCCGGTGCGAGATCAAGAATGTGAACTCGCTGCGCTCGTTGGGCCGGGCTGTCGAATATGAGGCTCGTCGCCAAATCGACCAGTTGACCAGCGGGCAGGCCATAGAGCAGCAAACCCGGCACTGGAACGAGGATGACGGGCGCACCCATGCTCTGCGCTCCAAGGAGGAGGACTACGACTACCGCTATTTCCCCGAGCCTGATCTGCTGCCGCTCAACCCCAGCACCGAGTGGGTGGAACAGATTCGCCAGGCGCTGCCTGCCTTGCCCCGGGACCGCCGCCTTCGGCTAACCGCAGCCGCCCCGTCGGTGGACATCGACCACATTGCGCTGGCCGTCGAGCGCTCGATGGACGAGCTGGCGTTGGCGGCCATCAGCGGGGGAGGAGCGGCGGAGAGGGTGATGACCCACATCGTCCAGAATCTGGCTGATGGGTCTGGCCAGTTGACCTCTGAGGCGCTCGCCGAACTGGTTGGCATGGAGCAGGCGGGCGAGTTGACCGCTACCCAGGCCAAGAAGGTGCTGGCTGTGCTGGTGGAGGGCGGGGGGTCGCCTCAAGACGCGGCCCAGACACTGGGATTCGAGGCCATGGACACCGGCGAGCTGGAGTCTTTGGTCGACAGCCTCATTGCCGAGCACGCCGAGGAGTGGTCCCGTTTCTGCGATGGCGACGGCAAGCTCACCGGTTTCTTCGTCGGCCAGGTGATGAAGGCCACCCAGGGCCGAGCCGACGGAAAGGCCGTTACCCAGCTCCTCAATTCCCGCCGCGGCTAGAGGGCTGGTTTTCAGGGGATTGGATAGGGTGCAGGGCGGTATGACGCTGCTGGAACGGTCGGCCCGAATCATCGACGAGGGCGTTGATGAAGGGCAGCAGGCGATCCACCCTATGGACGGATCGTTCCACGAGATTGCCGATGACGTATCCATAGTGTGCGCGTTTTCCCATGTGTGGTCGGTGGCCACCGAAGAGGGGTTGGTGGCCATCGATACCTCGCTCCCGGCGTTCGCTCCCATCGCGCTAGACCACCTACGGCGGTGGAAGGGCCTGCCGGTCCACACCATCGTCTACACCCATGGCCACATGGATCACGTGGGCGGAGCCCCCGCCTTCGTCGAGGACGCCTTGGAGCAGGGGAGGGCCGCTCCCCAGGTTGTGGCCCACGAGGCTGTGGATCGCCGGTTCGACCGCTACACCCTCACCCAGGACTACAACCGGCTCATCAACCGCCGCCAGTTCGGGCGAAGCGGGGTGATGGACATGTTCGCCGACGACTGGGTGCGCCCCGACACCGCTTATGCCGCCGAACTGGAGTTGGAGGTGGGCGGTACGTCGCTGCGGCTTTGGCATGCCCAAGGGGAGACCGACGACCACACCCTGGTGTGGCTGCCCCACCAGCGGGCGCTGTTCGCCGGCGACCTGTTCATCTGGTACTTCCCCAACGCGGGCAATCCCCAGAAGGTGCAGCGGTATCCCGCGGAGTGGGCCGCGGCCCTTCGCCGGATAATCGACCTGCGCCCTGCGTTGTTGCTGCCGGCCCACGGCCTGCCCATCGAGGGGGAGGAGCGCATCGCCAGGGTCCTCGACGATGTGGCCACCGCTCTGGAGGGCTTGGTGGCCGACACGCTGGAGATGATGAACGCCGGGGCCCGCCTCGACGACATCATCCACCAGGTGCGGGTTCCCGACGACCTGATGGCCAAGCCCTACCTGCGGGCCGGCTACGACGAGCCCGAGTTCGTGGTTCGCAACATCTGGCGCCTCTACGGCGGCTGGTACGACGGCAACCCCGCCCGCCTCAAGCCCGCCCCGGATCAGGCGGTGGCTGCGGAAGTCGCCCGGCTGGCCGGAGGGGCTTCCGAACTGGCAAGCCGGGCCATCGAGCTCTCCGAAGCCGGCGACCTGCGTCTTGCCTGCCATCTCGCTGAATGGGCCGCCCAAGCCGCGCCCGATTCCCCTGGCGTGCTCGAACAGCGTGCCGCGGTGTACCAGAAGCGGAGAGACCAAGAGCAATCCCTGATGTCCCGCGGCATCTACAACGACGCGAGCAAGACATGAGTATCGACACTGAAGCGGTGGATCTGGCGTTGACCACTACGAGGGCGGTGCGGAAGCGGCTGGATTTGGAGCGGCCGGTGGACGATCAGATCATCCTCGACTGCATCGACATCGCCGAGCAGGCCCCCACCGGTGGCAACCAGACCAGCCGGCGGTGGATCGTGGTGCGCGATCCCGAGATCAAACAGGAGCTGGCCCGGCTGTACCGCGAGGTGGTGGGCGGCTTCATGCTGGAGGCTCGCGACCGCTTGGAGGGCACCGACCACCCCCGGGCTCGGACAGTGAGCTCGTCGGCCTACTTGGTGGAGAACTTGGCCGAGGTTCCGGCGATCGTCATACCCACGATTGTGGGCCGCCACGACGGCAGTGGCGCTCCCGGCCTGTTCGACTCGGTGATCCAGAGCGGGTGGAGCTTCTGTGTGGCCCTGCGAGCCCGGGGACTGGGTACTGCCTGGACCACGGCCGTGTTGGCCAAGGCACCCGAGTTGAAGGAGCTGCTCGGCATCCCCGAGGAGATCACTGAGATCGCCATGTTCCCGGTGGCGTGGACCAAGGGCACCGATTTCCGTCCCGCCCGCCGCGATCCAGCCCGAAACATCACTTTCTTCGACGGCTACGGCCGCACTTACGAGTCCGGTCCTGGAACCACCGTGACGATGGCCGATGGTCCCGGCACGATGGTGGAAACCGACATTGCGGCCGAGATCGATGAAGTGTGGGCCGCAGTCACCGACATCGACCTCCCCGCCCAGTTCTCCGACGAGTTCACCGGGGCTACCTGGGATGAAGGCTTCGACGGCCCCGCACTGGGGGCTGTGTTCACCGGCCGCAATCACCTAGAGGTGATGGGGGACTGGGAGGTTCCCTGCTTCGTGGACGTGTGCGACGAGCCCACGGCCTTCGGGTGGTGTACCTCCGATCCCGACAACCCGGGGGCCCGGTGGCGTTTCGAGCTCCAGCCTCTCATGGGCGGCGGCACCCGCCTTATCTACCGCCTCCTTCTCGGCCCCGGCCCCTCCGGCCTCAACATGTTCATCGAGCAGAACCCCGAAAAAGAACCCCGAATCATCGCCAACCGCCTCCGTGTCCACCGCGCCAACATGCAGGCAGTGTTAAACGGCATCAAAGCCCACGTGGAGGCAGGAGCCTCCTAAGCCGAGGCAGCTCAGCGGACGGCGCCAGGGACTAGCCAGCGTGATCCGGCGAAGCGCCAGAGGAGGGTGATTAGCCGGGTGGCCATGAGGGCCCACATGGCGCCCCACAGCCAGCCGATGCCGGCGCCGGCGGCCATCACCCACACTGCCAGGGGAATGAAGACCGCGGCGGCGCCGGCCATGGCCACGGCGAGGAAGCGCATGTCTCCGGCACCGATCAGCACGCCGTCGAGGGCGAATACCACGCCGTTTACTGGCTGAATGAATGCTAGGTGCAGCATCAAAAATCCCACCAGGGATAGCACCGCCTCATCGCTGGAGAACACCAGGGGGAGCCACGGTCTGGTCGCCAGCAGCACAATGGTGGCCGCCAATCCGGTGGCCAGTCCCCACTCGATCATGCGGCGACCGGCGGCCCGAGCGTGGTCCAGCTCGTTGGCACCGAGGAAGCGGCCGATTATGGCCTGCCCGGCGATGGCCACCGCATCCAGAACCAGGGCCAAGAAGAACATGAGCTGGTAGATCACCTCGTGGGCGGCCAATTCGATGTCTCCCAAGCGGGCGGCTACCGCCACCGACATGGTGAACGAAGCCCGCAACGCCGCGGTGCGCAAGAACAGGTCCAATCCCACTACCGCCAAACGCGCAATCATCGAGCGGTCGGGGGCCATGGTCACCCCGTGGACTTTCACGGCCTCCCGAATCCACCACACGTAGGCCCCCGCAGCGAGCCATTGGGCCACCACGGTTGACAGCGCCGAGGCGCCGATACCGAAGCCGAGTCCGTAGATCAGCACCAGCTCCAGGGCAAGGTTCAGCCCGGCAGTGAACACGGCCACCTTCAGCGGTCGCAGTGTGTCTTGCAGACCTCTCAGGTAGCCCACCCCGGCCAAGGTGATGAGCATGCCCGGCAGGCCGAAGAGGCTGATCCGCAAGTAGATCCGGCCCTGGGCCAGTACCTCGCCGTCGGCCCCGAGGACTCTGAGCAGGGGGTCGGCGAACACATAGGCCGCCGCGGCCAGCACCGCGCCGACCGCCCCGGCCAACCACAGCCCCTGCACCGCCTGCTGGGCGGCCCGGCGATGGTCACCCGCACCGATGAGCCGTCCCACCGCCGCGGTGGTCCCGTAGGCCAGGAAGATGAACAGCGACAGCGCCCCCAGCAGCACCTGTGAGGCCACCGCCAGGCCGCCCAAGTGGGGCGTGCCCAGATGACCCACCACCGCGGTGTCGGCCAGGGTGTAGAGCGGCTCGGCAATCAGCGCGCCGAGGGCTGGAACGGCCAGGCGGGCGATCTCCCGGTCAAAGGGCGACTTGTGCAATCCCATTAGCCCTCTAATTCGCGCCATGCCCCGTTCTGCTCCTACCGGGTCGTCGCGATACCAGTTGTTGCCATGCCAGTTTGCGCCATGTTGCTAGATAGCCTGTCTCTATGAGCGATATGAAGCCACGTTCTCACGAGGTGACAACAGGGGCCGAGCGGGCGCCAGCCAGGGCCATGCTGCGGGCGGTGGGCATGACCGATGACGACTGGGACAAGCCCCAGGTGGGGGTGGCGTCGTCGTGGAACGAGGTGACGCCGTGCAATCTGCCGCTGGACCGGCTGGCCAAGCGGGCCAAGCAGGGCGTTCGCGACGCCGGCGGCTTCCCCATCGAGTTCAACACCATTGCGGTGTCCGACGGGATCTCCATGGGCCACGAGGGAATGCGGGCCTCGCTGGTGAGCCGGGAGGTCATCGCCGACTCAGTAGAGGCAGTGATGCACGCCGAGCGGTTAGACGCTTTCGTCAGCTTCGCGGGCTGCGACAAGTCGCTCCCCGGCATGCTGATGGCCGCGGCCCGGCTCAACCTGCCGTCAGTGTTCGTCTATGGCGGATCCATCCTCCCCGGCCAGCACAACGGTCAGGTGCTCGACATCGTGAGCGTGTTCGAAGCCGTCGGCGCCCACGCGGTGGGCGACATCGACGACGAGGAGCTCGACGCCATTGAACGCAACGCCTGTCCCACCGAGGGCTCGTGTGCGGGGATGTTCACCGCCAACACCATGGCCTCGATCGGAGAGGCACTGGGGATGTCGCTGCCGGGAAGCGCTTCGGCCGCCGCGGTGGACCGCCGCCGCGACGACTACAGCTACGCCAGCGGCACCGCGGTGATCGGGCTCCTGCGGGAGAACATCCGGCCCCGCACCATCATGTCCAAGGGCGCCTTTGAGAACGCCATCGCGGTGACCATGGCCCTGGGCGGGTCCACCAACGCAGTGCTGCACCTGCTGGCCATCGCCTGGGAAGCCGGGGTGGAACTGGAGCTGGATGACTTCAACAAGGTGGCGGCCCGGGTTCCCCATCTCGCCGACACCAAGCCCCATGGGAAATACCACATGGCCGACATCGACCGCATCGGCGGGGTTCCGGTGGTGATGCAGATGCTGCTGGACGAGGGCCTGCTGCACGGCGACGAGATCACCGTCACCGGCAAGACCATGGCCGAGAACCTGGCCCTGCTCGACCCGCCCGGCCCCGACGGAGACGTGATCCACGGCTTGGACGATCCGCTCCACGACATCGGCGGCATCGCCGTGCTCACCGGTTCGCTAGCGCCCAACGGCGCGGTGTTGAAGGTGGCGGGCATCGACTTCGACCACTTCGAGGGCCGGGCCCGGGTTTTCGACGGGGAGGACGCGGCCATGGACGCGGTGCTGAACGGCCGCATCGAAGCCGGCGACATCGTGGTGATCCGCTATGAGGGGCCCAAGGGCGGCCCCGGCATGAGGGAGATGCTGGCCATCACCGGGGCGATGAAGGGCGCGGGCCGCGGAGGAGACGCCGCGCTGGTTACCGACGGCCGGTTCTCGGGGGGCACCCACGGGTTCTGCGTAGGCCACGTGGCCCCCGAGGCCACCGAGGGCGGGCCAATTGCGCTCGTAGCCGAGGGCGACACCATCCGCATCGACGTGCGGGACCACTCAATCGACTTGTTGGTGGACCAGGCCACCCTGGCCGAACGCCGGGCCAACTGGAAGCCGCCTGAGCCCCGCTACACCAAGGGCGTGCTGGCCAAATACGCTCGATTGGCCCAAGGCGCCGAAAAGGGCGCCATCACCGAGGCCTAGCCGAGTCCCCTTAGGGATCGGGGTTCGACCAGGCGCCGGTGGCGTCGTCGAAGGCTCGGGCCGCGGCGGTCATCCACTCCAACCGGCCCTGGCGGGCGCCGGTGGACGACACCGCGATCATCTCAGAGCTGACGTCCAGCGCCGCGCCGGCCGGCATCGGGAACGGTGGCCGGGGAGCGATGGCCAGGTCCAACTCGAGCAGGGCCTCTACCGCCCGGTCGCGGTCCTCGACCGAATCCCCATAGAACGCCGGATCCAGCACTTGGGCCCACTTGTCGGCGCCCATCACCACCACGTCGTATCCCTGGGCGATGTCGACGAGGAGCTGATGGTCGGTCACCGCCACAGCCAGACCGTCGATGTCGGCCACCGACGCCTCCAGCACGGCGATGCGATCATCGAAGGAGGGCCGCTCCACCGACTCCTTGCCCAGCGCCACCCGCGACACCGTCAAATCCACCCGGTGGAGCCCCCGCTGGTCCCTGGCCGCCTCGGCGATGGCCAGATGGCCGATGGTGGGCGGGTTGAACGAGCCGGGGTACACCCCTAATCGTCTTGTCACAGGCAGGCCCTAGCGTTCATACTGGTGGCATCCTATGAAGCGCCATCCCCACACTGGAGCGATTCTCGTAGTACGCCTATAGCGCACGGTCCCGGCCGACCCTGAGACCGAGCGCTTCCGACCTCCCACACCGGGAGGTCTTTCCTTTTAGGACAAGCCCGAAAGGTTGATCCAAAACAGAATCTCACCAGTGGATTTCAAGATGAACGGTTTGCAAACATGAATATGAACGGCGGACAAGCCCTGATGAAGGCCCTTGAGAACGAGGGCGTGGACATCCTGTTCGGGCTGCCCGGCGGGGCCATCCTGCCGGTGTACGACCCGCTGATCGACTCGTCCATCCGCCACGTGCTGGTGCGCCACGAGCAGGGCGCCGGCCACATGGCCGAGGGGTACGCCCACGCCACCGGCCGCCCCGGCGTGGCCATGGTCACCTCGGGTCCGGCGGCCACCAACATCGTCACCCCCCTGTGCGATGCCTATATGGACTCGATCCCCATGGTGGTGGTCACCGGCCAGGTGCCCTACGCGGCCATCGGCACCGACGCCTTCCAGGAGTGCGACACCACCGGCATCACCATGTCGGTGACCAAGCACAACTACCTGGTGACCGAGGCGGCCGACATCCCCCAGGTGATCCACGACGCCTTCTACATCGCCACCACCGGCCGCCCCGGTCCGGTGCTGGTGGACATCCCCAAAGACATCGTCGACCCCAACAACCCCCGCTCGGCCATGGAGTGGTACACCCCTGACAGCCACGACCTGCCCGGCTACCTCCCCAACCAGGCGGGCGACGCCGAGCTGATCCGCCAAGCGGCCAAGCTCATCTGCGAGGCCGAGCGCCCGGTTCTCTACACCGGGGGCGGCATCTTGAAGTCCCGGGGGGCGGAAGCCCTCTTGGAGCTGGCCGAAATGACCGGCATCCACGTGGTCACCACGCTGATGAACCGGGGAGGCTTCCCTGACGACCACCCGCTGTGCTTGGGCATGCCCGGCATGCACGGCAACTACACCGCGGTCACCGCCATGCAGGAGGCCGACCTGCTCATCGCGCTGGGCGCCCGCTTCGACGACCGGGTCACCGGCAAGGTGGGCGAGTTCGCCCCCCTGGCCAAGATCGTCCACGTGGACATCGACAGCGCCGAGCTGGGCAAGGTGCGCCGCCCGGACGTGGCCATCCAGGGCGACTGCCGTGTGGTCATCGAGGAGCTGGTGAAGGCGCTGAAGGAGATGGGGGGCAGCGAGGCGCAGCCCGACCGGAACCAGTGGCGGTCCCGGATCAGCGGATGGCAGGAGCGGTTCCCGCTTACCTATGAGCAGTCGAAGGGCGACGAGCTGCTGAAGCCCCAGTACGTGCTGGAGCAGCTTCGGGACTCCACCCCCTCCGACACCATCGTGGCCTCGGGAGTGGGCCAGCATCAGATGTGGACCAGCCAGTACTGGAAGTTCAACCACCCCTACACGTGGGTGAACTCGGGCGGCCTGGGCACCATGGGGTTCGCCATCCCCGCCGCCATCGGGGCCAAGGCGGGCCGGCCCGACCGCATGGTGTGGGCAGTGGACGGCGACGGCTGCTTCCAGATGACCGCCCAAGAGCTGGTCACCGCGGCCACCGAGGGGTTCCCCATCAAGGTGGCCCTCATCAACAACGCCTACCTGGGCATGGTCCGCCAGTGGCAGGAGATGTTCTACGAGGAGCGCTATTCCGAGGTGTACCTCACCCGCGACGTGCCCGACTACAAGATGTGGGCCGAGGCGCTGGGCTGCGTCGGGCTTCGGGTGGAGTCGCCCGAGGAGGTCGGCCCGGCCATCGCCCAGGCCAATGAGATCGACGATCAGCCGGTGGTGGTGGAGTTCCGCTGCGAAGCTGAGGAGAACGTCTTCCCCATGGTCCCAGCCGGTATGTCCAACAGCGATGTGGTGGTTGACCCCTCCCAGCGGGACCAGCCCCGATGAGCGCCGCCGACGGAGGGGGCACCACCACGCTGGTGGTGCGGGTGGAGAACAAGGCCGGCGTGCTGGCCCGAGTGGCCGGACTGTTCGCCCGGCGGGGGTTCAACATCGAGTCGCTGGCCGTGGCCCCCACCGACGACGAGCGGTTCAGCCGCCTCACCATCGTGGTGGGGGTGGACGCCGCCCCCATGGAGCAGGTGGTGAAGCAGCTCGACAAGCTGGTCAACGTGGTGGACATCCGGGAGCTGAACCCCGCCGCCAGCGTTGAGCGGGAGCTGATGATGGTCACCGTGAGGGCCGATCCCGAGATCCGGGGCCAGATTCTGGATCTGGTGCGGATATTCCAGGCCACGGTGCTCAATGTCGGCTACGACGAGATCATGGTGTCGCTAACCGGATCCCCCAGCCGAGTGGATGACTTCGAAGGCCTTCTGCGACCCTATGGGATCGTGGACGTGCAGCGCACCGGCAAGGTGGCGCTGCCCAAGCTGGTCAAAGCCGCCCCCGACCCCCTGGCCCCCTGATCAGAACGAGATCGAAAGCCAAAACCGACTGTAAGGACAACCAATGGCAACCGTGTTGTATGAGAAAGACGTCGACCGCTCCCACATCGCCGACCGCAAGGTGGCGATCCTGGGGTACGGGTCGCAAGGCCACGCCCATGCCCTGAACCTGAAGGAGTCGGGTATCGACGTGCGGGTGGGGCTGCGAGACGGGTCGTCGTCGGCGGCCAAGGCCGCCGAGGCCGGGCTGCGGGTGATGTCTATGGCCGAGGCGTCGGCCGAAGCCGACATCATCATGCTGCTGTTGCCCGACACCGAGCAGGCCGATATCTACCAGGCCCACATCGAGCCCCATCTCCAGGCAGGCGATGCCCTGTTCTTCGCCCACGGCTTCAACGTGCGGTTCGACCTGATCTCGGCCCCCGAGGGCGTAGACGTGGCCATGGTTGCCCCCAAGGGTCCCGGACACCTGGTGCGGCGCACCTATGTGGAGGGCGGCGGGGTTCCCTGCTTGATCGCGGTGGGCCAGGATGCCTCCGGCAGCGCCCGAGAGCTGGCGTTGGCCTACGCCGACGCCATCGGAGGGGCCCGGGCCGGGGTGATCGAGACCACCTTCGCCGAGGAGTGCGAGACCGACCTGTTCGGCGAGCAGGTGGTGCTGTGCGGCGGGCTCACCTCGCTGGTGACTGCGGCGTTCGAGACCCTGTGTGAGGCCGGATACCAGCCCGAGGTGGCCTACTTCGAGTGCCTCCACGAGCTGAAGCTCATCGTCGACCTCATGTACGAGGAGGGAATCGGCGGGATGCGCTACTCCATCTCCGACACCGCCGAGTACGGCGACCTGAGCCGGGGAGACCGCATCATCAACGAGGACACCCGGGCCGAGATGAAGAGGATCCTGAGCGAGATCCAGAACGGATCGTTCGCCGATGAGTGGATGAGCGAGAGTCGCAGTGGCCGGCCCAACTTCCTGCGCCTGGAAGCCGAGGGCCAAGAGCACCCCATCGAACAGGTAGGGGCGGAGCTGCGAGCCATGATGCCGTGGATCTCCGAGGGCCGCCAGAGCGTCCAGGCAGCATCCGGGGGCCAAGGGAAGGATTAGTTCCCGGGCCCGCCTTCGATAGCTGCCAAACGGCAGCAATTCATTAGTATCTATCCGGCAACTCCGGAAGGAAGAGAGAAGAGCCGTGAGCGAAAACTGGGGTTTCGAGACCAAGCAGATCCACTCTGGGCAGGAGCCCGATCCGGCCACCGGATCACGGGCTGTGCCCATATACCAGACCACCTCCTATGTGTTCCGCGACACCGAGCACGCTGCCGCCCTGTTCGGGCTGGCCGAGGTGGGCAACATCTACACCCGGATCATGAATCCCACCCAGATGGTGCTGGAGGCCCGGCTCTCCGCGCTGGAGGGTGGCACCGAGACCGCCATCGGGATTCCGGGGGCGCTGGCCATGGCCTCGGGACAGGCCGCCGAAACGCTGGCCATCTTGAACCTGGCCGAGTCGGGCGATCACGTGGTGTCGTCTGCATCGCTCTACGGGGGCACCTACAACCTTTTGCACTACACCCTGCCCAAGATGGGCATCGAGGTGTCGTTCATCGAGGACCCCGACGACCTGGGCGCGTGGAAGAACGCCATCCAGGAGAACACCAAGGTGCTGTACGCCGAGACCATCGGCAACCCCAAGAACGACTGCCTCGACATCGAGGGCGTCGCCGCGGTGGGACATGCCGAGGGCATCCCGCTGATGGTGGACAACACGGTGCCGTCTCCCTATCTGATCCGCCCGCTGGAGCACGGGGCAGACATCGTGGTCCACTCCATGACCAAGTTCATCGGCGGCCACGGCAACTCCATCGGCGGGGTCATCATCGACGGTGGCACTTTCGACTACGGGGCCAGCGGCCGCTTCCCCAACTTCACCGAGCCAGACCCCAGCTACCACGGCCTGGCCTTCTGGCCGGCTTTGGGCAACGGCTCCTTCATCATCAAGGCCCGGGTGCAGCTGCTTCGGGACATCGGCGCGGCCATCTCCCCGCAGAACGCCTTCTACTTCCTCCAAGGGTTGGAGACGCTCAGCCTGCGTATGGAGCGGCACTGCTCCAATGCCCAGACTGTGTCGGAGTACCTCGAGGGCCACGACCAGGTGGAGTCGGTGCAGTTCGGCGGACTGTCGTCGAGCCCCTGGCACGAGCGGATGAACCACTACACCGACGGCAAGGGCTATGGCTCGGTGCCCGCCTTCCACATCAAGGGCGGACGCGACGCCGGTGAGAAGTTCGTGAACGCGCTCACCCTGCACAGCCATGTGGCCAACATCGGCGACGTGCGCAGCCTGGTGATCCACCCGGCCTCCACCACCCACTCCCAGCTCACCGAAGAGGAGCAGGTGAGCACCGGCGTGTATCCCGGCCTGGTGCGGCTGTCGGTTGGCTTGGAGTCGGTGGACGACATCATCGCCGACCTGGAGCAGGGCTTCGCCGCGGCCCGAGCCTGAACCTGCTGCCCGCGCGGCGGCAGCGACGTGCGACGATAAAGGGGTGCGGCTCGCCCGCTTCTTCAAGATTGCAGCCGCGTCCGTCGCGCTAGCGGTCGCGCTGGCCTTGGTGGTCGCGGGCTGCAAGACCCCCGATCTCCGGGGACCGGTGGTGTCATCGCCTGAATTGGCCACCCCTACCCCCACCCCGCAGGCCGTGGACACGGTGGTCCCGGGGCCGACCGTTGCACCGACACGCACCGGGGTCAGCGATGAGGTGATCCGAATCGGAGTGATCGCCGACACCAGTTCAGGCAACGCGGTGAGCGGCGGGAGCGAGTCGGCGTGGCTGGCGATGCGGGCCTGGGCCCAAGCGGTGAACAGCACCGGCGGCCTCGGCGGGCGGGATGTGGAGGTTGTGCTCTTTGACGCCAACGTGTACGACCACCGGGCCGCCATTCAGGAGGCCTGCGAGAGCGACATCTTCGCCCTGGTGGGGTCTTACGCGTTGTTCGACGGCGACGGGGTTGACATCTTGAATGATGAGTCCTGCCGCCTGCCCGATTTCCCGGCCGCTGCTCTGAGCCCAGACCGGCGGGCGTCGCCAGTGACGTTCGTCTCCAATCCAACTTCCAACACTGTGGGGCAGGCCGGCCCGGCCCAGTACTTGAGCGAGCGTCTTCCGCTGGCCGCGGGGGCAGTGGGCACGGTGGTGCTGGACCTTCCCGTGGCCTTCTACCAGGCGCAACGGGATATAGAGGCCGCCACTGCGGGAGGATTCAACTTCGCCTTTGAGGCGACCGCCGACGTGACCGGCGAGGACTACGACGCGGTGGTCTCCGCCATGCTGGAAGCCGGAGTTCTGGGAATCACCTGGTCGGCGGACAGCGGCCGGCTGATGGAATTGCTCAAGGCTCGAGCCAGCCTCTTCGCACAACTTCCGACCTTTGCGTTCCCAGAGCCTGTGG
This sequence comes from Acidimicrobiia bacterium, assembly GCA_022826705.1. Taxonomy (GTDB): domain Bacteria; phylum Actinomycetota; class Acidimicrobiia; order Acidimicrobiales; family Bin134; genus Poriferisocius. The sequence goes on from JAJDUJ010000008.1 coordinate 25,506, forward strand.
AGGATCCCACCGCGGCACCTGAAGAGGCCCCTGCTGGGACGGACGGGGTGGGCTCTGAGCAAGAGCCCGCTGGCGATACCCAGGGGGGATCTCAAGATGAGGGAGCAATTGAAGAGGAGCCTGAGGACGGGCTGACATTCGTCCTCTGCGGGGCAGACTGCTACACCCAGAGCTGGGTAGGCGAAGTGGCCGAATTGGGATCGGACCTCTGGGTGAGCATCGGGATGCTGCCCTTTGAGGAACCGGGCGACAACGTCGAATTAGTGAGATACGTGCTCTTTTTGAGAGAAGAAGTGGACGAGGAGGCCGAAGTGGACTTGATCGGCCTGTCGAGTTGGGCATCCGCGCTGCTGTTCGAGGAAGCGGTCAATCGGGCGATGTTTACCAGTGGAGGGGGGCTGAGCCGAGAGCAGGTGATCGAGTCGGCGCGCACCATTACCGAGTGGGACGGCCGGGGCCTTCACGGACCGACCAACCCCGCCGAGGGAATCCCGTCGTCGTGCTTCCTGCTGATGAGCCCCACCCCCAGCGGTTGGATCCGCCGCCACCCCGCCACCCAGGGCACCATGGACTGCGACCCCGACAACCTGGTGGAACTCGTCGAATCCGCCAAACTGGGCATCGATCCCAGTCGAACTGATTCGGCGGCCTCGCAATAGGGGCTGCCGACTCGTCTCTGGTTTAGATCGAGATCAGTTCCCGCTGACGAAGTTGCTGGTCTCGGAGTCCCAGACGAGCCGAACGAGTGGCGCGTTGTCGGCGCTGTACTTGCCGTCGCCGAGCGAGGCGGAGGTGGTGCCGGTGAGGTCGAATGATCCCAGTCCTCGGGCCGCCTCGAGGAACGAATCCTGGGTGAGCACCGGCCCCGCGGCAGTGGCGATTGCGACGAAGAGATCAACGCCGCGACACGCCCGGACTGTCGCGGGGAGATTGTTGGGCCTCGGGCTGGGAACATTGACGTTGACCACGTTTCCGCTGCGGGATTCGTAGTTCTCGACGCACTCTGCCACGCCAGCCTGGCCGGCGTTGTAAAGGTCTTGGAGTGTGGGGACGCCGTATGCATATATGTTGACTCTGCCCGGGTCGTAGCCGAGGTCGACATAGCCGGCGCGAGCGATTGAGTCGGTGATGACCACCAGATCGCTGCCAGCCCGCTCTACGGCTCCAGTCGCTATATAGCCGGCGGTGTTGAAGGCCAAGATGGCGTCGGTACCATCGGCTTCGGCGCGTTCGACCCAGACGCCGGCTTCTGCCTCCCCGGCCGGGAGATCACCGGGGGAAGCAGTTCCGAACACCGCACGGGTCACGATGCCGCCAGCGGCTTCAACCAATTCCTGCACCGGCCCAAGCAAGGTTTGGTCATCACCCGCCGCTTGAATCTGGATCTTCTTGCCGTCGATCAGCCCATCGGCAGCAGCGGCGTTGATGAGACCGGAGACCTTCTCTATGAGGCCCGCTTGCGCCGTGAAGAGCAGCCCGCCGCTCCGCTCAAGGACATCGGGCGCCATATCTGCTGTGTTCACTGCCAAGAACCCGTACAGCTCGGTGTAGCAGAGCACTCCATCCCAGAGGACGAAGCCCACAAACGCGAAGACTTCCTCATCTTCGGTGAACTGCACGCATACCGCCTCGATGGCGGCGTCGTCGACCGGCGAATAGCTGGCGAATACCGGAGCCAGAAGTCGCCCATTGACGCCTCCGGCATCATTGGCCCTGTCGATCGCGGCCTTCCACTGGGCCTCAATGTCGCCGCTGTCGATCCCGAACTCGCTGGCGTCGACGAACCCGACGCCAATCTTGATCTCGGTCTCGGTGACCCCGCGGAACGAGGCGGTGAGCACCACCGGTTCGGGCTCCTCGGGAGCTGCATCTTCAGGTGCGGTCTCTTCAGGCCCAGCCTCTTCCGGTTCCGCGGGTTCGGGCTCGCCCTCCTCTGGTTCTGTGGCCTGAGGCTCGGTCTCGGTTTCGGCTTCAGCCGGTTCAGCGTCTTGGACTGTGGGCACCTCGGGCTCAGCTTCTTCGGTGCTCACCGATGGGGCATCGCCCCCCGACTCGGCATCGTCATTGCCCCCGCAGGCCGCCGCCACCAGCGCCAATGTCAAGAGCAGAGCCAGAATCCATCGCCGCATATTCGTTTCCCCTCGAGATTTTCTTGGAAAAGGGTAGTCCGCTAGAGCCCGGCAGGTCGGGTGCCGATAACGCCCTTGGCCTCCAATTCGGCCAACTCGTCGTCGGACATGCCAAGCTCGCCGCCTAGTACCTCTCGATTGTGCTGGCCGAGGGTGGGGGCCGGGGTCTTGGTCCAGGGGCCGGGTGATGTTTCGAACCGGAACGGGAGGCTGGCGGCGGAAACCTCGCCGCACACCGGGTGGTCTATCGGTTCGATGAACGAGCGGGTCCGAAGCTGGGGATGGTCGCCGACCTCGGCGGGCAGTACCACCACGCTGGCCGGGACCCCGGCCGCGTTCAGCTGCGCCACCGCGTCGGCGTCGGTTTGGGGGGCGATCCATTCGCCGAGCCCGGCGTCGATAGCGTCGGCGGCAGCCCGCCGCTTGTCGGCGGTGTCGTATTCGGCCCAGTCGGGGCGGTTGAGCAGGTTGCAGAGGGCCTTCCACTGGAGGTCGTTCGCCACCGCCACGGCTACCCAGCGCTCAAAGCCGGCCGCGGGGTACACCCCTTGGGGAGCGGCCCGCGGCCCCCGATTGCCCTCTCGGGGAAGCGGGCGGCCGAGGGCCGAGTACTCCACCAGTTGCTCGGCGGCAGCGTTGAGGGCGGCGGCCACCATGGTGACCTCTACCAGCCGGCCTTGGCCGGTGCGATCTCGCTCCTCGAGGGCGGTGAGGGTGGCGAACACCGCATGCATGCCGGCCAGCGGATCGCACGGTCCCCGGGGAATTTGGGGATCCTCGTCGGGATAGCCGGTGATGTTGGCCATTCCGGTGAGCTGTTCCATGGTCTGGGCGAACCCGGTGTTATTGCGCCAGGCGCCGCTGAGGCCGAAGGCGGGCATCCGGGTCATGATCAGCCTTGGATTAAGGGCCGAGAGCCGCTCCCAGGTGAGTCCGAAGCCCTCCATCACCCGGGGTGTGAAATTCTCGATCACCACGTCGGCGTCGGCGATTAGCCGCTCGGCGATTTCCACCCCTTCGGGGGAGCGGAGGTCGAGGGTGATGCCTCGCTTGTTGGTGTTGGCCCCGTGGAAGACCATGCCCCATTCCCACCACTGGTCTTCCGACGGCGGTTGGGCGGAGGCGAAGCGCATGCCGTCGGCCCGCTGCACGGACTCGATCTTGACCACGTCGGCGCCGAGCAGGGCCAGCGAGTGGCTGGCGATGGGCCCGGCCCACCAGGCGGTGAAGTCGATCACCCGCACGCCGGCCAGGGGGAGTGCAGCGGGTTCGCCGCGGTTGGGCTGGAGGGTGCGGGCCTCGATCTGTCCGGTGTGCTCACCCGCGGCGGGGACTGGCTCAAATGGCCTGGGGCTGGCGCCGTGCAGATCGTAGGGGACGGCGGGCTGGGTGAAACCGCCCGAGGGGTTGACAGCAAAGGCATCCCGCCCGGAGAACGCCTCCAGCGTTGGCACGGTAGCCCCATTGCCGATGGGAGCCACCGGGATGCGCCGGGCTGATGCCTCGGCGATCACCTCGGCGGTGGTCCGCTGGGTGGTCCATGCGTGCATGGCCGCTCGGAACTCGTCTCGTCGCTTCCAGCGGCCGCCGTAGCCGCACATCTCCTCATCTTCGAGCCAATCGGAGCGGCCGATCATCACCAGGAAGTCCAAGAACTGCTGGCGGGCCACCGTGCAGAAGCCCACATGGCCGTCGGCGGTGGGCTCGATGGAGGGCAGTTCCACGTTGCGCCCGGGTCTCTGGGAGTTGGTGTCGCCGCTCAACTCGGCCGCAATCCATGCGTAGGTATTCATTGTCATGACCATGGTCTCGAACATGGACACGTCCACGTGGTCGCCCTGGCCGCTGCGACCGGCGGCTCGGGCCGCGGCCAGCGCCCCCACCCCGGCGTAGATCGCTGCGGTCCACTCGCCGATGGCGCCGCCGGCCTGAACCGGCGGCCGCTCGGGGTTGCCCCGTTTGCCGATGCCGCCGCACTCCGCCTGCAAGGTGAACTCGGTGGCTGGCCGGTGGGCATACGGACCGGTGCGTCCCCACGGAGAGATCGACACCAGCACCAGTGCGGGGTTGGCCTTGCGTGCGGCTCTGATGATTGCCGGGGGCAGTCCCTCTTCGATGGAGTCGATGAGGATGTCGGCGCTGGCCAGCAAGTCAGCGACTTCCGGGTCGCTCGGGTCGCCAATCACCGAGCGCTTGGAGGTATTCAGAAACTGGAACAGCGGCCCGTCTTTGTCGCCCAACTCTGCGCCAGAAGCCGACCAACGCCGCAATGGCTCCCCGCCAACGGGCTCCACCTTGATTACGTCGGCTCCGGCGTCGGCCAACAGCTTTCCCGCATAGGGGCCCGAGATGCCCCCGCCCACTTCGACCACTCGCAGGTGCTGGAGAATCATCGGGAGCGGGGGCGGTCGGCACAGGGCATCGCCCGGCAGATTACTCAGCGAGGGCGACACCCACCCATGCCAGTAGGTGTGGGGCCCCTTTGACCGGACGGCGTGTGGTGGCGCATCCGATTAGACGGGTTCTACGCTACCGATTGGACGGGTTCTGGGCATCACACCACCCTCACACCACCCTCCAAACCGCTAGGGGACCGTCAGGGGACTCTCAGGACCTTGTTTTCGGCTGGCTCGGCGGTTTTGCATCGGACTTCGATTGTCGAGGGGCAGACTCGGGATTTTGAGATTTCGGGCATAGCGTCGCGTCCCCGCTATTACGTGCATGTGAGCGTGGCGGGGTCGTTTTCTGCTGAGGCGGGCGACGTCACGGCCTCGACGAATGATCTGTTGGGGCGGGCGTTGGAGATCGCTCCTGACAGCGACGGCCCGCGGGCGTATCCGGATGCGGTGTACAAGAGGATCCGTTTCGAGGTGACGGCGAACTCCGACAGCGACGGTTCCGGTGATGAGACGTTCGGGGTGCGGTTGTGTACGACTGCTGATTGCACGAGCGGCACGGTGTTGGGTGAGTGGACGGTGACGATCACCGAGCCGGCCGCGGACACCACGCTGAGCGGCACGGGCGCGACGCTGACTGTTCGCGGGGGCAGCGCGGTGTCGGTGATGGAGGACTCCGCCAATCGCGACAGCCGCGACCGGCGCGCCACGTTCGAGATCGCCCTTGCCTCGGCGCCCACCCAGGACATCGTGGTGGTGGCCTCCACCACGACGGGGGTGCGCACCGGCTCGTCGTCTATGGGGCCGTTCGCTCGGATCAACAGCTCTTTGTCTCGTGATTACCCGGCCGCGGGCCACGGCAGTCACAACGCGGTGCAGGCGGAGTACGTGGTGGGGTACTGGCCAAACGGTACCACGAACCTGTCTCGGGAGTTCACTGTCATCTCCACCGACAGCACGCTCAACAGGCACCGCCCCTCGACGTTTACCCCTGCTCCGCACCCACAGCAGCGATGCCAGTGCCGGGCGAACACCGCCCGCATCGGTTCAGTGCGCGTGCCGGCGGCGGGGCCCACCAACCCGACATATAACCCAGTTGCACGATATGTCGTGCGGCACAGTTATACTGTGGGTGTGGATCATGAGGGGCGGATCGCCCGCATCGTAGACGCTGAACGGCTGGGGGATGCCGTGCGCGAGTTGCGCCGCGCCCAGAAGATGACCCAGGCCGACCTCGCCGCCGCCGCCGGTGTGCCCCGCGGCCGCATCAGCGAGATCGAGGGGGCCTCTAGGGGCACCAGCACCGCAACGGTGCTCGCCGTTCTCTCAGCGCTCGGCTACGAGATCGACCTGTGCCCCGCTCCGCCAACAGGGCGCCTCGCCGCCTACGCCGCCTCCTTCGCCGGCCCATGACAGCAGCGCAAACAAACCGAGGCGGCCTCGTCGTGCTCCTCGGCGGCCGTGTCGCCGGGACGGTCAGAGCGGGCCGGGAGGGTGCCTGCTGGTTCTCCTACGCTTCCGACTACGCCACAGATCGGGCCGCCGCACCCCTGTCGCTGTCGATCCCCCTCGGAGAAGGCGAGCACGACATCGCCGACTGGATGGACGGGCTGCTCCCCGCCCGGCTCGAAGCCCGCGAATACTGGGCGGCGCGCTACGGGGCGTTCTCCGACGACCCCATGGACCTGCTCGCCACCAAGATCGGCTGGGACTGCGCCGGCGCCGTCCAGTTCTGCCCGCCGGAACGGCTAGACGAGATGGCCTCCCGCACACCCGGCTCCGTCCCCTTGTCCGAGCAAGAACTCGAGCGGCGCTTGGAACAGCTCCGAGCGGGCATGCCGCCGCCCGCTGAGGCAGGGCCTATGGCCCCGTTCAGCCTCGCCGGAGCGCAGGCCAAAACCGTGCTGTGCAAAACCGGCGACGGATCATGGGCCGCGCCCGTCGGCGGCGCGCCGTCCACCCACATCTTGAAAATCGCCCTGCCCGGCTACCCCGACACCGATCTCGTCGAGCACGTCTGCATGGACGCGTTGCGCCGGACTGGGATGCCCGCCGCCCGAACCGAGATCGTTGTCGCCGGGCGGCAGCGGGCCATCGCCGTGGAGCGATACGACCGCACTGCCGGCGGCGGTGTTGTTGTGGAGCGAGTCCACCAAGAGGACTTGTGTCAGGCGCTCGGCTTCCCGTCCCGGTTCAAATTCCAGCGCAACGGCGGTCCGGCTGTGTTCGACATAGCCGGCCTGCTCAACCGGGCCGGCTCTCCCGGCGACACAGAGCGCTTCTATGACGCTCTGGCGTGCAACTGGCTGCTCGCCGCCGACGACGCCCACGCCAAGAACTACAGCATCCTGCTGGGCGCAGGCGAAACCGCGCTCGCCCCCCTCTACGACGTGTGCTCCAAAGCCCCGTGGGCGCCACCTGAGATAGGCGAGGGCGGCATCACACTGGCCATGCAGATCGGCACCGCCTGGTCGGTGTCCGAAGCAGACCTGCCCCAAGCGTGGCGAGACTGTGCCGCCGAAGCCGGAATCGATCCCGACCGGGCCGCCGAACGCGTCTCCGACCTCGCCTCCCGCCTTCCCGCCGCGCTCGCCGCAGCCATCGACAGTCTCCCCGGCCCGCTCGCCGACAGCCAGCGCATCGCCGCGCTCGCCGCCCTCACAGAACCCCGCCCCGACGGCATGTGGGGACGGCACACCAGACCGCAATCGCCCGCTCCCAGCCGGACCGGCACGCCCTCAGCAGTCGTTCCCGTCCTCCCCGCAGGCCGGCGGCCCACCCGATGCCCGCACATAGGGCGGCGGTCGCGGCGGCGCTGCAACCGGCCCCTCGGTCACCGCGGCCCCCACACCTACGACAAGCGCTGACACCCGGGGCGCTCGCCGCCGCATCGACTCGGTAGCCCCCCACGCCAGAGACCACAACAGGCCGAGCTGACTTGACCGCCTGCCCGGTGCGCTGACCCCCCGCCACCGGCCCGCACACTCGCCCAGGGCCTCGCCGGCTAACGGGCCGCTGAGGGCTCGCCGGCCCAGATCGACCCCAAATCCCCCCATTCTCGGCCTCTCAGCGGCCAGCGCCCACGATCTGACCAGAACCGAGATCACCAGACAAGTGAGGTTCCCCCCGTTGTCCGGTCACTTGTCAAGCGGTGAGGGGTTGACGTGGGGGGGGGGGGTAGATAATATTGAGTTATGGCGGTTCGGATTTTTCTGAATTTGTTGGCGCGCCTGCGGTACGGTTGGATTCCTCGCGGGGGGGTTCTGCCTGCGGGGTGGTGTGTTCGGTGAGGCGTTGGCTGGGCGTCGGGTTGGCGCTGGTTCTGTTGGCGTCGGTGTTGGCGGCGGTTCCGGCGGGTTTGCCGTTGGGGTTGGGGGCGTCGGGGGCTTCGGCGCAGCAGGTCACCTCTCAGGCGGTTTTGAACCGGGTTTCGATTGTGGAGGGGCAGACCCGTAATTTTGTGATCTCGAACGTGACGTCGCGTCCCCGCTATTACGTGCATGCGAGCGTGTCGGGGGCGTTCACCGCCGAGGCGGGCGATGTGAGGATCACCACTGAGAATCAGCGCGGCCAAGCGCAGGTGATCACCCCTGACGCCGACGCGCCGCGCGCCTATCGCCACAGCACTTACGGCACTGTCGCCTTCGAGGTCACCGCGAACGCCGACAGCGACGGGACCGGCGATGAGACGTTCGGGGTGCGGTTGTGTACGACTGCTGATTGCACGAGCGGCACGGTGTTGGGCGAGTGGACGGTGACGATCACCGAGCCGGCCGCGGACACCACGCTGAGCGGCACGGGCGCGACGCTGACTGTTCACGGGGGCAGCGCGGTGTCGGTGATGGAGGACTCCGCCAATCGCGACAGCCGCGACCGGCGGGCGACGTTCGAGATCACCCTTGCCTCGGCGCCCACCCAGGACATCGTGGTGGTGGCCTCCACCACGACGGGCGTGGCTACGGGCTCGTCGTCGATGGGGCCGTTCGCTCGGATCAACAGCTCTTTATCGCGCGACTACCCGGCCTACGGCGCCAACGGCCACGACCCGGTGCAGGCGGAGTACGTGGTGGGGTACTGGCCAAGCGGTACCACGAACCTGTCCCGGGAGTTCACGGTGGTCTCCACCGATAACAAGGTGGACACGCCGGGCGGTACGATCGAGGGCAATCTGGTGTTCAGGGTCTTGCAGGGCTCGGCGAACTCCAGCGACGGGACGGCCTACAACGACGGCACACCGAACAACGCGGCGACGGTGTCGGGCATCTCGATCCCGAACCTGCCGGTGCGGGTGACCGGCGACGACGAGCCGACGCGGGTGCGGGTGCTGGCTGCGGCCACCGAGGACGCTTCCGCGGTCGAGGGCGACACGAGCAACACGGCGAAGTTCCGTGTGCGCCTGGAGCGGGCGCTGGCCGCCGGCGAGGAGGTCACAGTGCCGCTCCGTTTCATCGGCGCAACCCTCGGCACGAACTTCTCTGTGGCTTTGGACTCGGCGAACAGCGACTCGGGCGTGTCCTATGTGGACACGCCCGACACGGCGCAGAAGAATTCGCAGGGCGCGGTGACATTTGCCGGCGTGGGAGCGCAGACGGCGACGTTGGAGGTCACCGCGCTGGCCGACAGCGACACGGTCAGCCACCGGCTCGAGGCGCTGGTCCCGGAGACCTCGGACCCGGCCAAGCCGTTCTACTTCGTGACGTACGACAGCGGCGGCGCGGAGACGCTGGCGGGCGGGGCGTGCTCGGCGAGGGCCTGCGACAGCACGACGCCCACCAACCGCAGCTACTTCATGGACCTCGACGAGGCCGCCGCGGGCATCACGATCTTCGACGACCGCGCCGGGTGGGTGACCGAAGGCCAAATCTACGGCTACGGGATCCGGCTCAGCGCGCCGCCGTCGTCGGGTACCGTCGTGGTCGCCACCACGGTCAGCGGCGACGCCTCGGCGCTGGTGATCTCCGGTGCTTCGCTCACGTTCACGACCGCCAACTGGGCCACGCTCCAGATGGTCAGCATCGATACCACATCAGACCGCGCCGACGCAGCCGACGGGGAGTTCACCGTCACCCACAGCGTCGACAGCGCCGCCGACAGCCGCTACAGCAGCCTCGCCGACGTCACCTATGTGGTGGGCGTGGTGGACGACTCCCCCACGCTGGTGTCCATGGCCGGCGCGGGCGTGCGCCGCTCAGGCGCGGGGGGCGCCATCTCGCGGGTCATGGCAGAGGGCGACGCCAGCCGGGTGGACCGGTCGCTGACGGTGTCTTTGAGCAGGGCGCTGGCCGAAGGCGAATTCGTGCGGGTGCCGGTGTACTGGCGGGCGACAGGGCACACCGAGACGGGCAGCGAGGACTGCCTAGGCGACGCGCGGCCCGGCGACGACGAGTGGGAGGACTTCGGCGAGGTTCCCGCGAACTGCGCGGTGGTGTCGTCGGTGCGCGGCCCCCGGTACAGCGCGAACGTGGCGTGGCCGCCGCACCACAACGACTTCGTTCTCGAGGTGTCGGGCACCGGCGCGTCCTATGAGGCGTTCAACCGGTACACGCCCGCGCACGTGGGCTACGGCTACCTCGAGTTCTCCGGCGCGGGCGCCCGCACCGCTTCGTTCGCGCTGCACTCGCGCGAAGGCTTCGACGACGGCGACAGCCACGACGAGGAGTTCTTCCTCGGCTTCCAGAACCAACTCACCGGCGACCCCAACAACTCCGACATCGCCGACGGCGATTTCCTTCCGCCGGTGACCAACCTCGGCGGCGGCATCCAAGAACAGAGCACTGGCTCCCAGGCGTGGTTCGCGATCAAAGACAAAGACTCCGCAGCCGTTGCCGGCACCCCCGTCGCGGTTGACTGGCCGCTGCTGCCCAGCGGGCTCGGGTCGGGTGCCCAGTTCCGCCTCATCTACGTCACCAGCCAGACCACCGCCGCCACCAGCAGCGACCTCGCCGACTACGACGCGTTCGTCCAAGCCGAGATCACCGGCAACCACCTCCAAAACGGCGGCGTCGCCGACCTGGCCTCCCACGCCTCGCTGTTCAAAGCCATCGGCGAGACCGTCACTGTCGCAGCCAGAGACCACGCCCAGTTCAACCCCGGCGACCAAGACCACCCCAACGCCCCCATCTACTGGGTCAACGGCGCTCTCGTCGCCAACAGCAGCGGCGGCTTCGTCGACGGCGCCTGGGACGACGAGGCCAACCCCAAACACGCCGACGGCACTGCCGCCACCATCAACGCCGGTGGCTACTGGACCGGCACCCTCCATAACGGCTCCACCATCAATGGCCATTGCTCCGTCGGCAGTTGGCCGCACACGACCCCATATAAGTACCGGCTCGGATCGGGCGGCGGGAACAGGGCCTGGGTCGGATACCTGAACAGCAACGTCGCACAGGCCAACGCTCTGGGCCCGAACAACACCGGCTCAGGGTTGACCACATATGGAGTGTGCCGAGACGACCACCCCACAAGCGAGCAGCGGCCCATGTACGCGCTGTCGGGGCTGTTCAGGGTGGAAGGCGCGCCCGGCGCCGAGATCGCCGACGCCTCCGCCGCAGAAGGCAGCCCCGTCACCTTCACCGTCACCCTCCCCAACGGCTACACCAACACCGCCGGCGTCAACGTCCCCTACACCCTCACCGACGGCCGCGGCATCACCGGCGACCCCGCCTACGCCGTCGCCACCGGCGCGTCGGGCGGAACGGGCGCGGACTTCGACAACGACTCCGGCAGCGTGACCATCCCCGCGAACAGCTCCAGCGCAACGTTCACCGTCGCCACCACACAGGACAGCACCTACGAGTCAGACCACTACTTCACCGTCACCCTCGGCACCCCCACCAGCACCGGAACCCCGCCGCCGCTGGGCGCCAACAGCGCCGCCACCGGCGTCATCGAAGACGACGCGGATGCGCCTTCGTTCCAGTTCAGCCCCGCGACGGCAACTGCCGGCGAGGGCGACGGCACCGCCACGCTCACCGTCACCAAGACCGGCACCGCCCTGGTGCCTGCGTCGGTGTACTGGACCACCGCCGACGGCACCGCCAACAACGCCGCCACCCACCCCGACGACTACACCGCGGATGCCGGCTACCTCCAGTTCGCCCCCGGCGACACCTCCAAGACCATCACCATCGACCTCGTCGACGACAGCACCGCCGAGAGCACAGAGATCTTCAAAGCACAACTCAGCCAACCCTCAGACGCGCAGATCGGCAGCGCGTCCGAGGCGACCGTGACCGTCAACGACGACGACGGCGATTCCACGGTGAATGTGACCATGACAGCGTCGGACGGCGACAGCGACGGGAACGCGGTGGAGGGGGGCAGCGGCGCGGAGGGCTACAAGACGATCACGATCACGCTGAGTCGCGCGCTGGCCTCCGGCCAGTGGATGCAGGTGCCGCTGACCGTGCAGGGCGCGACGGTCACCGATGACTACACCTTCAGACTGCATCCGTTGTCGCAGCCGGGCGTGACCCTGCTGAGGGGCAGCACGCAGACCCCGGGTGTGCAACTCGCCAGCGGCGCGCGGACGGCGACGCTGCGCCTCACGCCCGTGCAGAACAACAGGCGCTCGCAGCCGGCCGTCTCGATCAGCGCGGGAGCCCCGGTCGTCAACGGCGTCACCGCCGGCGAGGTCACGGGCGGCCCGATCGTCTTTTCCATCGTGGACGACGAGTCGGGCGCGATCACGGTGGATCCGGCGACATTCGGGCTCGCGCCGTCGGGTCTGGGCGCGGGCGACCGCTTCCGCCTGATCTTCGTCACCTCGCAGACGCGCACGGCGGAGTCGGCGGACATCGGCGACTACAACAGGTGGGTGCAGGGCGTCGTGGCGCGGGGCGGCCACGCGGATCTGCTGCGCTACGGGGGCCTCGTGAGGGTGGTCGGCTCGACCGCGGCCGTGGACGCCCGCGAGAACACGGGCATGTGGGACCCGAGCCTCAACTCGGGCAGCGGCGGCTGGGCGGACGGCTCCACGAGCGCCGGCGACTCCGGGGTCGCGGTCTACTGGCTCGCCGCGCCGTCCAGTGAACAGGTGGCGAACAACTACTGGGATTTCTATGACGCGGGCGGATGGAGCGGAGGAACCGAGGGCGGAGCCAATCACTCGACCGTGGACAGGACCGAGTCGGGGGCGCTCAGGACGGCGGGGGGAAGTATCTGGACCGGCTCACTCCACACTGGGCTCAAGGCAGCCGCTCTTGAGCTGGGGACTTCCAGTGTGAGGGTCGGCCACGCCAACCCGGGGGGTACCAACCCTCTAGATGACGGCAGTGTCCTTTCAAACACTGGCACGTACCCCATGTTCGGCGTCTCGCCCGTGTTCGAGGTAGCGGCGCAGGCGACGCCGGTGCTGTCCTTCAATGCGGCGACCTACCGGTTGGATGAGGACCATAGCCTAGGCGGCGTCTTGATCCGGGTGAACGCCAACCCCGCGCCCAGCGGCAATCTGACCGTCAACCTGTCTTCGGCGGATGGCTCCGCGACCGCAGGCGACGACTACACCGCGCCGGCGGCGTCTTTCACCTTCCCTGCCGGGCAGACGTCGCACACCTTCAACGTGGCGATCATCGACGACAACGCCGACGAGAGCGCGGATGAGACGTTCACGCTGACGCTGACCGCCGCGTCCGACAGCAGCTACACCCTGGGCTCACCGGCCACGACGACCGTGACCATCGTCGACGACGACGCGCCCGCGGTGACCGTGACGATGTCGGCCTCTGACGGCGACTCGGACGGCAACGCGGTGGAGAACGGCGCGGGGACGACCGGCTACCGGACGATCACGGTCACGCTGGGCCGGGCGTTGACCGGCGCGGAGACGGTGACGGTGCCGCTGGTTGTGCAGGGCGCGACGGTCGCGGACGACTACACCTTCGGGCTGC
>JAJDUJ010000013.1 GCA_022826705.1 Acidimicrobiia bacterium
CCCCACCAGATACACTGCCCACAGAAAGTGCCTCCTCACACGGCGAAAATGCCCGGCGACTACACCGGCATTCTCCCATGTCAGGAGGCCTTTCCAACGGACCCCCAACCACCACAACCCCACCCAACCAGTGGATTCAGGTTTAACTGATCGCTCGAGGCCGGCTGGCTAGCTGCTGGAAGGCCAGTGCTGTCGGTATCGCTGCACGAGCCAGCGGTTGAATTGAACGTGGGTTTCCTCCTGCCAGGAGTAGCGGCCCCGCACCGCGAATCGAGACCGCAGACCTCGCTGAACCTTGGTGGTGGCGTCTTGGTCTTGGGCCACGAACACCTGCACGCCCTCGTCGCTGGCTTGGAAGAGGTGGTCGAACATGGGGTGCTCCAGCGCGCTGGGATGCAGTAGGTAGCCGATCTCCACGTCGATAGTCTCGGCCGATGTGGGTCGCACGATGAAGAAGAATGCCTGGTCGGGGGCGGTGCCGAAGCACAGGGAGGGCGGGATCAGGGCGAACGTCGACCGCCACCGCTCCTCCTCAGTGAGCTGGGGGAACACCGGCAGCAGGGCCTTGCGGGTGGCGTTGAACCCACCGTCGATGTGGGTGTAGCCGTTCTCCCTAAAAATCACGTTGGAGTCGTCCGACCACGGCACCGGGAACCGGGCCATCTCTGAGGGGCAGAAGTCTTGGATCACCTGGTGGAGGCGGTTGGCGTGGTATCCGTCGTTGAAGTTCTCGAACATCACCTTCCAGTTCCAGGGCAGGTCTTCGAGCGTGAAGGTGCCCGGGCACACACAGTTGTCGAGTTCATAGTTGGTGAGGTACGACTCGTACCGATCCAGGGTGGGGGCCAGGGGCGGGGCGTGGGGATTGAAGTTGACGAAGATGAACCCGTGCCAGAGCTCCACCGCCAGATTGGGCAGGCCCCAGTCGTCATTGTCGAAGCCCTCGGTTTGCTCCATGGCCGGAGCGCCCATCAGTCGGCCGTCTAGCCGGTAGCTCCAATGGTGGTAGGGGCACCGGAAAGAGCGGCTGTTGCCCTCCCCCTCCACCACCTGCATGCCCCGATGCCGGCAGATGGCCGAGAACGCCCCGATGCTGCCGTCCCTCTGGCGGGCCACGATGATGGGCTCGGTGCTGACCGTGGCGGTGAACCAGTCGCCGGTCTCGGGAATGCGGCTGGCCACCCCCACGCAGCACCACTCGTGCTCGAACAGCGCCTGGCGCTCGAAGGCCAGGAACTCCTCGGAGGTGTAGATCTCGGGGGGAAGGGTGACCGCCGTGGCGACATCGGTGATGGAGTCGTCGAACGACGCCAGCAAATCGCCGGTCAGCATGGTCATGTGGTCACCTCCCTGTCGCCTCCTGTGTTGCCTCTGCCTCTTGTCGTAGCAGGAATTTACGAATCTTGCCGACGCTGGTGCGAGGCAGCTCTTCCATCAGCGTAAACGACCGGGGCAGCTTGGCCTTGGCCAGCCGCTCTAGGCACCACGCCGACAACTCTTCCTCGGCCGGAGGCGCAGCGGAGTCGGCCGGGACCACAAAGGCAACCGGAACCTCGTCTCGAATCGGATCGGGCGCCCCCACCACCGCGGCTTCCAACACCGCGGGGTGGCTGGCCAGCACCGACTCCACCTCCACGATGGACACGTTCTCACCCGCCACCTTGAGCACATCGGAGTGGCGGCCATCGAAGTAGTGGCGACCGTCTTCGTCGAGTCGAGCCCGGTCGCCGGTGCGGAACCAGCCGTCGTCGGTGAACGAGGCCGCGGTGGTGGCAGGATCGTCCAGGTAGCCGGCGAATAGCGTCAGCCCGGGCTCTCCCCCCACCAGCACCTCGCCGTCGCGCACGATGACCTGGCAGCCGGGGGTGACCTGGCCCATGGACGACGGCACAGGGTTGTCGGCCGGCTCGGTGAGCACCGCGGGAATGGTCTCGGTCATGCCGTAGAGCTGGCGAGGCCGACACCCGAGCCAGCCGGCCAGAGTTTCGTATTGGTCGTCGGCAATGTTCTGGGCGTACCAGCAGTGGCGCAATCCCACGCCCTCGACCGGAGCGCCCCGGGCCAGGATCATCCGCATCGGGGCGGCGAACAGGCTGGCGCAGGTGGCCTGGTGGCGAGCAGCCTGGGCCAAGAATCCGCTGGCGGAAAAGGCGGGCATCAGCGCCACCGAGGCCCCGGTCCAGATGGCCGAGGCGAAGGAGTAGTACTGGGCGTTGGCATGGAACAGGGGCAGCACCACCAGTTGGCGGTCGTCCGGGGTCAAGTCGGCTCGCTCGGCCATGACCTGGCCGCAGAAGGCGTAGTTGGCCTGGGTGATCTCCACTCCCTTGGGCCGACCTGTGGTTCCCGAGGTGAACATCACCGCCGCCCGGTCCCCAGAATCCACTGCGGGCCAGTCCACCCGGGCGGTTCCCACCAGCGCGTTGAGGTCGCCGGTGGCTTCATCCACCTCGGTGATGGCCAGATCGGGGTTGGCCTCGGCAGCCTGGCGGTAGACCTCAGCCCGGTCGGTGGCGCAAAAGCCCGCCTGTGGCGTCGTGCGCTCGATGTGATCAGCCAGCTCTGGCACCTTGCCCATGGGGTCGGACGGCACGATCCACGCCCCCAGCCGGTTGGCGGCCAGCCACAGGGCCACGAATGCCGGGGTGTTTGTCAGCGCCACATGAACCGAATCGCCCGGGGCCACGCCTCGCTGGATCAACCCGGCGGCGACATCGCTGATGGCGGCATTGAACTGCTCGTATGTCCAGGTTGCGGTAGAACCGTCGGGTCGCTCGAAGATCAAGAAGACGGCCTCGCCACCACGTTCGACCGTCCGTTCCCAAGCGGACGAGAACGCGACCGAATCAGCCATCAGGCTCTTCAAGTGCCCCGTAGCCTCCGCCGCCGGGAAGGTCGAGGCGCACCACATCATCGGGGTTGAGGGTGACACGGCTCTGGGTGGTAACCGGTTCGCCGTTGACTTGGAACGAGCCCGCCTCACCGGGGCCGCCGCCGAAAATACCCTGGGGCGGGTCGGACAATCGGCTGGTCACCGCGTTGAGCAGCCAGGGGCGGGAGGTGTCCACGCTGAACTCGATGGTCTGGCCCTTGCCGCCTGGCTGGGCCCCCGGCCCCTCCGAGCCGGGGCGCAACGCCTTGCGGGTGAAGCGCACCGGCGCAGAGGCTTCCACTACCTCGATGGGCACCGCGCTCACCCCGGTGGGATAGGAGCAGGCGTCCAAGCCCGGCTTGGATGCCCGGGCGCCCACCCCTCCGGCGTAGGTGAACATGGCGGTGATGAACGGGGTGCCGTCGTCGTGGTTCCCGCTCACCTGCATGGTCCAGACTGCGCCTGCCCCTTCGGCCATGGACTCCTCCGGCTTGACCTGAGCCAGGGCTTTGAGCAGGGCGTTGGGCAAGAACATCCCCACCACGTGGCGGGCGGTTCCCGGCTGGGGCAGCACCGCGTTCACGATGGACCCCTCGGGGGCGGCCATCTTGATCGGGGCCAAGCTGCCGTGGTTGTTGGGTATCTCCGGGTTCAGCACCGAGCGCACGGTAAATGTGGTGTAGGCGTGGGTGTAGTTGCGGACCACGTTGATGCCCCAAGGGCTGGCCTCCGACGTGCCGGCGTAGTCCACCATGATCTCTCCGGCATCGGGATCGACCCGCAGAGAGCACACGATGTCGATGCGGCTTCCGTCGGCCAGGTCCAGCACCGCATCGGCCTGGTATTCGCCGGCGGGCAGTTCGGCAATGCTGGCCCGGGTGGCTGCCTCGGAACGGTCGATGATCTCGTCGGCCAACTCCTCAATGTCGTCGAGGTCGTAGGCGTCGCAGAGGGAGGCCAGCCGCTGGGCGCCCACCTCGCCCGACGCCATCTGGGCATGCAGGTCGCCGGCCATGTGGTCGGGCTGGCGGACGTTGGACAAGATGAACTTCCACACGTCCTCGTTGCGCTCGCCGCACTTCATGAGCTTGCAGATGGGGATCCACAGGCCCTCTTCAAAGCAGTCCCGGGCCCCGGCCCCGATGCCGTAGCCGCCCACGTCGGTGTGGTGGATGGTGGAGCCGAAATAAGCGATGGGCACGGGGTCGCCCCCGGCCGCGGGGGCGCGCCACACCGGCACCAGCACGGTGACGTCCAGCAACTGGCCCGCAGTGAGGTAGGGGTCGTTTGTGACCAACACATCGCCGGGCTCGAGGGCCTCGGGGGGGAATTCGTCGAGCATGTTGGCCGCCCCAATGGCCAGGGAGTTGATGTGACCGGGGGTGCCGGTCACCGCTTGGGCCACCATGCGACCCCGCTTGTCGAACACGGCGTTGGCCAGGTCGCCGGCCTCTCGCACGATGGGGCTGAACGCAGCCCGCTGGAGCGCTCGGGCCTGCTCGTTCACCACCGAGATGAGTGACTGCCACAGGATTTCCAGTTGAATGGGGTCGTAGGTGGTTTGGGTCACTGCTCCTCCCGAACGGCAACAAGGCTGGCATCATCGGCAACCGTCACTTGCCAACCAGGGCGAATAATCGACGTGGTCTCCCGCTCCTCCACCAGGGCCGGGCCGGCAAAGGACATGCCGACCGCCAGATCGGCCCGGTGGTAAACCGGGACTTCGATCGCGTCTTCCTCTCGGCCGAATACCGCGGTGCGGGTGGATGCTGGCTGGGGAGAGAGGTCGGCGGCGGTGGGCGGCGATTCGGAATCAGCGATCTCGGCCGGGTCGGCTCTGGCCGACAGGCGCCAGGTGACCACCTCGATGGCCACATCGTCGATGGTCATGCCGTAGATACGGCGGTACTCAGCCTCGAACGCCCCCACCACGTCGGTGTCAGCGGCCTCCCAGGCATCCCCTTCTCCTACCCAGACGGTGATCTCATTGCCTTGGCCGGTGTAGCGGGCATCGATGCCGTAGCGGAATCTGATGTCGGCCTCGGGCACCCCAGCGCTGAGCAGCACCCGGCGGCCTTCTTCCCGGAGCTCGTCCAGCAGACCGTCCCGCTCCGAGGCTGCCACCTCGGCCAGCTTCACCGGCATGGAGCGAGCCAGGTCGATGCGCACCGGCGACACCAGGGTCCCGAACGCCGACAGCACGCTGGCGTTGACCGGGAACACCACCCGATCCGAGTCCAGCAGCTCGGCTACCCGGCAGGCGTGGGGCGGCCCGGCCCCTCCGAAAGCCAGCACGGTGACCCCCCGCAGATCCACCCCCCGCTCCACCGCGTGCATGCGGGCAGCGGCGGCCATGTTCTGGCTGACCACCTCGTACATCCCCGCCGCGGTGTCGGTGATCGAGAGGCCCAGACCGTCGGCCAAGGGCTCGACGGCGGACTGCGCCAGCCCGGCATCCAAGGGCATATCGCCGCCCAGGAAGGCTGCGGGATCGAGCAACCCAAGCACCACGTCGGCGTCGGTCACCGCCGGTTGATCGCCGCCCTGGCCGTAGCACGCGGGACCAGGATCGGCCCCCGACGACTCAGGACCCACCTTGAGCAGGCCGAACTGGTCAAGGTGGGCCAGGCTGCCACCGCCGGCGCCGATCTCCACCAAGTCGACCGAGGGCACCGACACCGGAAAGCCCGACCCCTTCTTGAACCGGTACCGTCGGGCCACCTCGAAGGTGTTGGTGAGCGCCGGCTCGCCTTCCTCCACCAGGGTGGCCTTGGCGGTGGTGCCCCCCATGTCGAAGGCCAGCAATCTTTCCTCCCCCATGCGGCGGGCGAACCACCGGGCAGCTAGGGCGCCAGCGGCCGGTCCTGATTCCACCAGCCGGATCGGGGCGGCGGCCGCGTCGTCGGCCGACACGACCCCGCCGTTGGACAGCATCATCAGCACCGACCCGCCGAATCCCTCGGCCGACAGCCACTTCTGGAGCTCGTCGAGGTACGGCCCAATGATGGGCATGGTGGCCGCGTTGCAGGCCGCGGTGATCATGCGGGGGTACTCCCTGATCTGCGGCGAGATGTCGGCCGAGGCGCACACCGGCACTCCGAGCTCCCGGCGCAGCTCGCTTGCCAGCAGCCGCTCGTTGGCCGGGTTGACGTAGGAGTTGAGCAGGCAAACCGCTACCGATTCGACGCCCGCCGCCTCCAGCTCTCGCACCAGCGCGGCCATGCTGGCCGCCGACGGCACCACCAGCACCTCCCCGGTGGCCGCGGTGCGCTCGTCGATCTCGAAGGTGAGTTCCCGGCTGATGGGCGGATCGGGAAACTCGATCTGGAGGTCGTACATGTCGTAGCGGTGCTCGTCGCGGATCAACAGGGTGTCGCCGAAACCGGTGGTGGTGACCAGGGCGGCCCGACCAGTCTTGTTTTCAATGAGGGCGTTGGTGATGAGCGTGGTGGCATGCACGATGGGAGCGGTGATCTCGCCGGGGGCCACATCGGCTCGCCGCAAGAGCTGGCCGACCGCCGCCTGCACCCCTTCGAGAGGGGCGGCCGGAGTGGTGAGGGCCTTATTGACGGTTACCTCCCCGCTGGCGGCGTCCAACAGCACCGCATCGGTGAACGTGCCCCCGATGTCAACCGCCAGCCGCCAGTCGGACATGGCTTACCCGGCGAGCAGGTCGTCGCGGGGCGGGGTGAACACGTCGAGGATCCAGCATTCCCCGTATTCGTCGTCGCCGATGAACACCGAGTCGCCATGCCACACTCCTTTGGGCGCGATGTAGGCCTCACCCTCGCCCAACACCACCCGCTCCTCGCTGTCCGGGTCGTCGTTGATACGGAAGTCGAGCTTGCCCCGCACGATGATACCGAGCTGCTCGTGGTGCTCGTGGCGGTGCAGGAACGACCCGGTGGCACCCCCCGCGATGCGCCAGAAGCAGAGCTGGAGCCCGTCGCCGGTGATAACCCGGCGGCGGAAACCTTCCCGATCGGTGTCGGTGAATAGGTCGTCGTCGTAGAAGTAGCAGTACTGGTTGGTCAGGTTCATGGCGGTGACCCCGGTCAGTCGTCAGCGGCCAGGGCGGCAAAACGTTGCTGCTCCTGGGCGAGATCTAACGGGCGGATGATGGCCTGGTTCTCCTCATCGCCCCAGTGCTCAGCGGGCACCAGCCACATCACCTCGAACTCCAGGCCGTCGGGATCTTTGGCGTACAGGCTCTTGTTGGCCCCGTGGTCGCTCTCGCCGTGTAGGGCCCCCGCCTCCACCAGCCGCTGGCGGATGGCGGCCAACTCCTCAAGGGTGGGTACCTCCCAGGCAATGTGGTACATCCCCACTGATCGTCGGCCGGCCGCGGATGGTTCTGCTCCGTCACCGATGGAGAAGAAGGCGATGTCGTGGTGGTTCTCCGACGCCGGCGCCCTCATGAACACGAACTGCCCCGGCTCATCGATGATTGTGGTGAACCCCAGCACATCGGCATAGAACTGCTGTTGACGCCGGGCATCCCGCACATACAGCACCGCATGGTTCATCCCGGTGATCATCAGGTGATCACCGATTCAAGGGCGGGGTCGGTGTTGAAGGAGAGGCTCTTGGACTCAGGGAGTTCGTCCAGTGGGGTGTGGACTTCGGCAACCTTGGGGCCAATGCGGGCCGCGATGGGGGCGAGGGCGTCGGTGTCAAAGTTGTAGAGCTCGGCGGCCACGTCGGTGAGCATCTTTTGGCACTCGTCCGTGGGCACGTCCCACATGGTGGCGGCCAGAGCTTCGGTGGTGCAGCCGATGGAGCCCTCGTCGTGGGGGAAGTCGGCCCCCCACATGATGGTGTCCAGCCCCACGGCGTGGCGGTATTGGACCTCGGAGCGGGGCAGCATGGAGGCGCCGATGCGGCAGTTGCGCTGCCAGTACTCGATAGGCGACAGCGACAGGCTGTCCACCGTGTCGGACCCGAAGGTCGGAGCGTAGTTGAGGGTGCGGGGGTCGCCGGCGTACTTGCTCTGGATGTTGCGGAGCCGCTGATCGATGCGGTTCAACTCCTCGAGGATCCAACGCATTCCCCACATCTCGGTCCATACCACCCGCAGGTCGGGGAAGCGCTCGAACACCCCGCCCAAGATGAGGTGGATGAGGGTGCGCTTGGGCCACAGTTCGTACTCCGTGAACGTCACTCCCCAGGCCACCGGATCGTCGCCTAAGTCGGGGCAGCCCGAGCCCATGTGCTGGTGGACGGGCATGGCCAGTGAGCTGCACACGTCCCAGAGCGGGTAGTAGCGGGGATGGAAGAACGGCTCAACGGTGTGGTTGGGCGGGATGGCCGGGATCATAACCCCGCCGATCACCCCGGTCTCGGCCGCCCACCGCACCTCGGCAATGGCGTCGTCCAGGTCGTTGGGCAATAGCTGGATGAGACCCTTGCGCCGCTTGGGCTCATAGCCGCAGAACTCCACCAACCAGCGGTTGTGGGCTTGCAGCCCGGCCCACCGGCGGGCGTAGGCCGACGCGGTGTCGGGCACGCCGGAGAGGTGGACCAGGATGTCGTAAAACGGGGTCAGCGTATTGGGGAACAGCACCTCGCCGGTGATGCCCTCAGAGTCGCAGGCCGCGGTGCGGGCATCGCTGTCCCAGTTGACCTTGGCCGCCTCCATGTCCCGCAGATCGATCCATGGGTTGGTGATGGCCGCTTCCCAGGCGTCGAACTCGTCGTGCCAAGCGGAATCCAGGAATTCCTTGTAGGTTCGGGTCTGGGCCCCGGCGTGGGTGTCCGACGACAGGATCATGTACCGATCGCCGGTCTGGTTTTGGGCCATGCCCCAGCCTATTGCACTCCTAGTCGGAGATTCCCGGCGGCGAGCGGTGACTACGGCTCGAACACCTGGAGGTCGGGGCGGTCTTCGAGGAGGTAGTCGTTGGTCAGGTCTTCGGTGAGGTGGCGGCCGTGGTAGGCGTCAAGGGCGTCCAGGGTCAGGCCGTCTTCCTGGTAGACGGCCAGCTCCCGTTCTGGCTCGCTCAGGCGGCTCACGATGTCGCCGGAGATGTGGAAGGTGCGCCCGGTCACGTGGCGGGCGGCGTCGGTACACAGCCACACCACCATTGGGGCGATCTTGCGGGGGGCGTACGCCTCATCGGTGTCGTCGGGAACCGGGGCAGCTCCTCCCCGGGGGGCCATGGTGATGGCCATGAGATCGGTCCACCGGGCGGTGCGGATGGCGTACTCCGCGGTGGACGCCCCCACTGCCCGGGGTCGGATGGCGTTGCACCGCACCCCGAAGCGGCCCAATTCCCGCGCCGCAGTGCGGGTCAAGCCGATCACGCCCTCTTTGGCCGCGGAGTAGGCGCAGTGCGACGGGTGACCGAAGCCGGACCCCGAGCTGGTGTTGACGATCACGCTGGTGTCTTGTTGCACCAGATGGGGCGCCGCGTGCTTGATCATGGCGAAATAGCCCTTGAGGTTGACGTTCACGGTGAGATCCCACTCCTCCTCGGTGAAGCGCCAGATGTCGTTGTTGCGCCCGGCGGTGGCGTTGTTGATCAAGATGTCGAGGCGGCCGAAGGCGTCCACCGCCTGCTGCACGATCTCGGCTGCACCGTCCCAGGTGGCCGAGGTGCTGCTGGCCACCGCCTCGCCTCCGGCGTCGTTGATCTCACCAGCCACCCGCTCGGCGTTGGCTGCAACCCCTTCGGGGGTCTTGCGTATGCCCAGGTCGTTGACCAGCACTCTGGCCCCCTCGGAGGCCAGCAGATGGGCGTGCTCCCGCCCGATGCCACCCCCCGCCCCGGTCACGATTGCCACTTTGCCTTCTAAGCGATTTGCCATGCCCCCACCCTAGGGTCGGCGGCCCCCCTCGTATCGAGGCGCGGCGGTCAGCCTCCGATGCGCTTCAGATACTTCTGCCGACCGCGCTCGCCGATACGGCGGAAGGCGGGATAGATACGGGGAATGATCGCCGGGGTCCACTGCGCGGCGCGTGCCGACAAGCTTTCGTGAAACGGCACGTAGGTCTCCAGCTTGGGCTTGTCCAGAGCCCGCTCGTAGGCGTCGGCCACGTCTTCGACCGTTCTTACCGCACTGAGGAAGTTGAGGGCGCTGCCCCCGGCCCGGGCCTCATGCTGGAGCATCGGGGTGTCCACCGCGGTGGGATAGATGCCGCAGACGTGCACGTCGGTGTCCCACAACTCGGTGTTGAGCGCGGCCAGAAACGCCCGCAGCCCGGCTTTGGCTCCGGAGTAGGCGGCCGACGCCGGCAACGGGCAAATGCCGCCCAGCGACACCGTGGCCATCAGGTGACCGCTATTGCGGGCCAGGAATTCGGGCAGGGCGGCCCGGATGAGCTGGATCGGACAGCGCAGCATGACATCGATGTGGAGATCGAGCTCGTCGGGCGTGAGCCCCACAACGTGGTCGGGGATGATGACCCCGGCATTGCAGACCAGAACGTCGAGTTCTTGGCGCCACTCTCCGCCTACCCGCTCGCACAGCTCAGCGAGGCTCTGCCCGTCGGCCAGATCGCAGCCCACCGCAGTGGAATCCGGGCCGATATCGGCGGCGGCCTGTTCGGCCAGTTCCTCGGTGCGGTCCACCGCGATGACGTGATAGTCGCGCTGCGCGAATCGGCGGGCCACGGCCGCACCTATGCCCGAGGCCGCACCGGAGATGAGGACAGAGGATCTGGTCATGGCTTTCCTCCTCTTAGAAGGCCGACTTTCTTTCCCACCTTTTCGAGGACCTTTCGGTAGGCCTTGATCTCGACATAGTCGGCGTGGCGATCGGTATCGATATACCGACGGCCGCCCTTCAGGTCGGGATGGTGATTGGCTTTCAAGTCTTGGAATGCCTGCGCCATGGCTGATCCGGCGGGCGCGGTGGCGTCGGCCACAATCAGCTCAGCCATCTTGTCGAAATGGGAATAGGCGGCCGAGGCGAATTCCACATAGCCCAACGCGGCGAGATTGGGGCAGTTGCGGGCGAATATACCCAGATAGAGCTGGGGACGACCCCGCTTGAACTCCAACAGCCCTTCTTCAAGAAAGGGGATCAAGCGCTGGAAGCCGGTGGCGGTGATCACCAGGTCGATCTGCTCCCGGCTCCCGTCCACGAACACCACATGGTCGCCGTCCAGCCGCTCGACATCGGGCTTGGCGATGCAGTCGCCGTGGCCCAAGTGGTGCAGGATCAGGGAGTTCATCAGCGGGTGGGTCTTGAAGAGCTTGTGGTCGGGCTTGGGGAGCCCGTAGCGGCGAAGATCGCCGTTGATCATCCGCAACAGGACCTGGAAGAACCGCACTTCCAGCCAGTGGGGCAGGCTGGGACCTTGCTCGCCGAATACGTCAGAAGGCGTCCCGGCGATGTATTTGGGGATGAAGTGATAGCCCCGACGCACGCTGAAGAAAGCCTGATCGGCGCTGACCGACGCGTCGCAGGCGATGTCGGCACCCGAGTTGCCCGCACCCACAACCAACACCCGCTTGCCGGTGAACTCGTCCGGCGACCGATAGGTGACCGAATGGCGCACCTCTCCGTTGAACTGCCCCGGCCAGCTCGCGTCGTGTGGTGCCCAGTTCACCCCGTTGGCGCAGACCAGATACCGGCTGTGGCGGGTCTCGCCGGTGCCGAGCCGAAGCTCCCACAGCCCGTCGGGGGTGAGATCGGCCCGGTCCACCGATGTGTTGAACCGGATATTGCGGCGGAGGTCGAACTCGTCGGCGAAAGATCGAATGTAGGCCAGTAGCTGCTGGTAATCGGGGTAGTCCGGGTAGTGGTCGGGCATGGGAAAGCCGTCGAATCCCGACAACGTGCGCGACGAGATGAAATGGGCCGTCTCGTACATAGGCGAGCCTGGGGCGTCGATGTTCCAGATGCCGCCCACATCGTCATGGCGCTCGAATAGCTCGAAGGCGGCCGATGTCTGGGCAAGGCGCCGGGCCAGGATGAGGCCGGCCGGGCCCGCTCCGACGACCGCAACGTCTAGTGGCGCCAACGAGCCGCCTTCAGGACTGGTTGAACGATGCTGCCGCGTCGCCGGGGCGCAGCACGAAAAACTCCATGCCGTCGGGTCCGCAGGTGAAGGAGTACTCGTGGTTGGCGGCCAAGATGACCGAGTCCTTGGCCCCCAGCTCCATAGATGGCCCGTCGGCGCCGCTGGGCCACACCTCGCACCCACCCGACACCACGATCAGCAGCTCATTCTGATCGTGGCTGTGGGGAGGGACGTGGTAGCCAGCGGGCATGGTGGTGTACTGGCACCAAAACCCACCCTCTCCCCGGGCTACGTGTTTGCGCCCGGCGCCGAGCTCCTTGGCCTTCTCGATCAGCTCTTTGGGGGCGTTGGGGTTCTTGGACTCATCAACCCACTCGATGTCGTCGAATATCAGCACCCTTGGCTCTGTGCTCATTTTCTTCCTCCGTTACTGGGCTGGGGGCCCGTGGACGAGCTTGGCGAACTCGGTGGCGAATAGCTCAGATGTGCCCGACTGGTGGGTGGCCCGCCACTGGCGCCACGGGCACACGTCGTCCCAGCGGTGCAACACCTCGAAGTCCAAGTCGGCGACCACCAGCCCCTCAGTGTCGCTCCCCTCGGCGTAGATGTGGCTGAAATCGGGGAAGTCGGGACCGCAGATGAGGCTGTGCCCGGCGTAGTTGGCGGGCAGCGCCCCCTCAAAGCTGTCCTCCAGGCTCTCGCCGAGGTCGATGCCGCCTACCTGGTTCGCCGAGATGGTGAAGACGAAGTTCTCCTGCCCCCGGGTGGCGGCCACCCGACGCATGGATTCCACCTTGTCCGGCCCGCCCGCGAACGCCGCGGTGGGATTGACGATGATCCTGGCCCCTTGGAGGGCCAGAAGGCGGCTGCCCTCGGGGTTAAGCCAGAAGTCGTAGCAGATCTGAACCCCGATGGGGCCGTAGCGGGTCTCGAAGACGTCCAGGCTGGTTCCGGGCCGAAACGACACCCCCTCAGTCACGAACGGGAGCGAGCCCAGGTGCAGTTTGCGATAGGTCCCGAGGATTCCCTCGGGGCCGATCACTGCGGCGGCGTTGTAGAGGGCGTCGGGATCGTCGGGATCCTGCTCGATCATTCCCACCACCAGGTACATGTCGTGGTCGTCAGCCAAACGGGCGAGGGCTTCAGTCGACAGCCCGGGCACGGTCTCAGCCAGTGACCGGTGCAGGCCACACGGCCCGCCCAGACGTTCGCATTCGTCGCAATGGATCGCCCCGGTCAGCGCCTCTTCAGGGAAGACCAGCAAGCCCACCCCCGCCACGGCGGCCTCGGCAATCCAACCGGTGATCTTGTCCAGGTTGGCGGCCACATTGCCGGGCACCGGTGTGAAGTCCACCGCACCCGCCCGCAGCCGGGTCTCGTAGGGGGAATAGCGCTCTGGGATCACAGTCGTATTATCTCCTGATTGCCCGGTCAGCCGCCGCCGGGCGAGGTCTTGGCCGCCGGTTGGACTTTGGGAGCGTTTTTCCAGTGGGGCACGCCATGCTCCTCGGTTGCGATCCACCACTCGCCGTTGGTGATGGAGGCCCAGTGGGAGTGGTTGAGCTGATGGAGGGTGAAGCACGCCGACAAGGCGGTATTGAAGCCTTGGGCGTCCATGGTCTGGTTAACCGCCTCCTTGATCAACAGCGCGGCCATGGTGGGCACCGCTGCGATGCGCTGGGCGAACTCCAGGGTCTGCTCGGAGAGCGTCTCGTTGGGGAACACCTTGGACACCATGCCCATGGCATGGGCCTCGTGGACGTCGATGGAGTCGCCGGTGAGCAGTAGCTCCTTGGTCTTGCGGGGGCCGAACTCCCAGGGATGGGCGAAGTACTCCACGCCCATCATACCCAGCCGGGTGCCCACCACATCGGCGAAAGCGGCGTCCTCGGCGCCCACGATCAGATCACAACTCCACATGAGCATCAGCCCGGCGGCCAGCACCGGCCCTTGCACCTGGGCGATGGTGATCTTGCGGAGGTTGCGCCACCGCTTGGTGTTTTCGAAGAAGTAGTGCCACTCCTGGAGCATGAGCTTCTCCGAGCCCCGGCGCTGCCCGCCGTTGATCTGCCAAGTGGGGTGCTGGTTGGGGCCGGGCATGCGCTCCTCGATGCTCTCTCTGGTGCCCATGTCGTGGCCGGCCGAGAACATGGGTCCCACCCCGCCCAGGATCACCACCCGCACGTCGTCGTCGGCTTCGGCCACCAGGAACGCCTCGTTGAGCTCCACCAGCATTCCCCGGTTCTGGGCGTTGCGGGCGTCAGGCCGGTTCAGCATGATGCGGGCAATCTTGCCCTCGTCCAGCGTCTCGTAGGTCAGGTACTGGTAGTCCATTTCCCTAGTCTCGCCCATCGGAAGATGCGGTGCGCTGCCGGGCTCGGCTCTAGGGTCCCTGGTTCTATTGTCACTGTTGGCGTCCCCCAACCCGCGGAGCACCTATGGCTGAGCAAACCAGTATCGAGTCCCACCACATCGACACCGCCGGTCTGCGGTTCCACTATCTGGCCGCGGGCGACGAGGAGGCTCCGCCGGTGGTGCTGTTGCACGGCTTCCCCCAGACATCCCATATGTGGCGCCACCAGATCCCGGTGCTGGCCGAGCGCTACCGGGTCTATGCCCCCGACACCCGGGGCTACGGCGGCACCGACAAGCCCCGTGTCCGGGTCACCCGCGATCTTTTGGCCCGCGACATCGTGGACTTCATCGACGCCCTGGGCATTGAGCAGTGCTCGCTCGTGGGCCACGACTGGGGCGGGGTGATCGCCTTCAAGGCGGCCTTGGAGTACCCCGACCGTTTCACGCGGCTGGGGCTGGTGGACACGCTGTGTACGGTGTGGATCCCGTGGGGCATCCACGGCTACTGGTTCAAGTGCGAGCCCGAAGCCGAGCAGTTCTGGGAGCGCTACGCCGGCGAGTTCATCAACTCGATCTTCGGCGGCATCGAAGGCAGCTACGGCCCGCCTCCCCACTCCCCGTGGAAGGCCCCGGTGGCCGACAGCGAGGCCCAAGACCCCGGCGGGGCCATGTCCGACTGGGACCCTTCCAAGCATTGGAACGCCGACGACGTGGAGCACTACCGAACGGCGTTCGACCAGCCCGGAGCGCACTTCCACGCCGTGTCGTACTACCGGGACGCCCTGCCGTTCCACTTCCCCGACGACGACGGCAACCTGGTGTATCGAACTCCGGCCCAGGTGGCCGAGATGTGGAACCATCCCGGCCTGCTCTTCAGCCACCCCGACTTCGGCATCTTCCCGGTGTACGGCCCCGAAGACCTGGGCCGCACCTACCCCCATCCCGCGCTGTACTTGTATTCGGCGTTCCTGA
This sequence comes from Acidimicrobiia bacterium, assembly GCA_022826705.1. Classification (GTDB taxonomy): domain Bacteria; phylum Actinomycetota; class Acidimicrobiia; order Acidimicrobiales; family Bin134; genus Poriferisocius. The sequence goes on from JAJDUJ010000013.1 coordinate 15,168, forward strand.
TGCCCCAGGCCTTCGAAGACGGATTCCCTGCCGACGACCACATCCCCCACGGCAACCCCTACGCCGACTCCTTCATCGACCACTTCCCCGACTACCGGGCCCGCCCCGCCGCCAGCGGCCACTTCATCCCCGAAGAAGACCCAGAACGCACGAACGAAGTGCTCCTAGCCTTTTTGGCTGGCGAGATCTGACGAAGCCGGCGCTAGGTCCGATTGAATCGGCGCAGGCGCAGGCTGTTGGTGACCACGAACAACGAGGAGCCAACCATGGCTGCGGCGGCGACAATGGGCTCCAGCACCCCGGCGACGGCCAGGGGTATGGCCGCGGTGTTGTAGACGAAGGCCCAGAAGTAGTTGCCCCGGATGGTGTTCATGGTCCGGCGGCTCAGAGCGATGGCGTCGGCCACCGCGCTCAGATCGGACGACATGATGGTGATGTCGGCGGCCTCGGCGGCCACATCGGCCCCGGTGCCGATGGCGATGCCGATGTCGGCTTGGCTGAGGGCAGGAGCGTCGTTGATGCCGTCACCCACCATGGCCACCCGGCGGCCCTCGGCTTGGAGCCGGGCAATCTCGGCGGCCTTGCCGTCGGGTCCCACGCCGGCCACCACCCGGTCGATGCCCAGCTCATCGCCCGCGGCCTGGGCCCGGCGGGGATGATCGCCGGTCAAAAGCACCGTGTCGAGTCCCAGGGCCTTGAGCGCGGCCACCGCCGGCGGAGCGGTGGCCCGCAGTCGGTCGTCCACGGTGATCACCGCTTCGGCCACCGAATCCCGGCCCACCAGCACCGCCACCCGGCCCATGGCCTCGACCTCGGAGGCGGCTCCGTCCACGGCCTCGGGCACCTGATCGAAGAGCGCCCGCTTGCCCACCCGGACCTCGCTGCCGTCCACCGTGGCGACCGCCCCGGTGCCGGGGTGATTCTCAAAGCCGGTCACAGCCTTTCCGTTTTCTGCCGCCGAGGCGATGGCCCGACCGATGGGGTGCTCCGAGCGGGACTCCACCGCGGCGGCCAAAGCCAGCAGCGCATCGGGGTCGCGGCCGGGGGCGACAATCTCCACCACCTCCATGCGGGCCTCGGTGACTGTTCCCGTCTTGTCGAACACCACGGTGTCGAGCTGTCGGGTGTCTTCCAGCATCTCGCCGCCTTTGACGATGATCCCGAGCTGCGATCCCCGCCCGGTGCCCACCATCACCGCCAATGGCGTGGCCAGCCCCAACGCGCAGGGACAGGCCACGATCAACACCGCCACCGCTGCGGTGAACGCCTCCGATGCCGGCTGTCCGGCGGCCAACCAGCCGATAAGCGTCCCTACCGCGATCGCCACCGCGGTGGGCACGAACACCGCCGAGATCCGGTCGGCCAACCGCTGGATGCGGGTGCGGTTGGTCTGGGCCTGCTCCACCAGCCGCATGATCCGGGCCAGAACGGTGTCGGCCCCCACGCTGGTGGCCTCTACCACCAGCGATCCGTTGGAATTGACCGAGGCCCCCAGCACGGCATCACCCGGCCCGACCTCTTCGGGAACCGGCTCGCCGGTGACCATAGAGATATCCACCGCCGAAGCACCGTCAACCACTACTCCGTCGGTGGCGATCCTCTCGCCTGGTCGCACCACAAATCTGGTTCCCACTTGGAGGCTGGCCACCGGCACATCGGATCCATCCTCCAGCCGGGCCACCGGTGCCACCAGCACGGCCAATGCCCGCAGGGCGTCTCCCGACCGGCGCCGGGCCCGTTCTTCCAGATAGCGGCCGAGCAGGATCAGCACCACGATCACCGCGCCGGTCTCGAAATAGAGGTGGCCGTCGCCGATCTGGGCGGCCAGCACCACCGTCGACCAGATCCACGCTGCGGCGGTGCCCAACGCCACCAACGTGTCCATGGTGGCGGTCCGGTGCTTGAGCTGGGCCCACGCCCGTCGGTGGAACCCCCAGCCCGACCCGAACACCACTCCGGCCGCCAACACCGCGGCCAGCCAGTCCGACGCCTGAAAACCCAGGTCGAAGGCCAAGGCATCCACCATCGTCAGCAGTGCCACGAGGGCGCCAATCACTGCCGCGAGAATCAGCCGGTGCATCCGGGTGGGCTCCGCTGAGTGCCCATCGCTGAAGCCCTCGGGCAAGCGGGCACCGTATCCGGCGGCAATGACCGCGCCTTGCAATTCGGCATCGTCGACGCTGTCACGACAAGCCACCGAAGCCCGGCCTGAGGCGTAGTTCACTCGGGCTTCGACAACACCATCGACCGCGTTCAGGCTGCGCTCAATCTGCGCGACGCACGCCGAGCAAGTCATGCCGTCTACCAGCAGCGTCGTCCGACGCATCGCCATGGGCTCAGTCTACGGAATGGGAGAGAAGACTATTCCTGAACCAGTTCGATGAGGGTGCCGAAGGCGCCGTTGGGGTGGATGAAGGCGACGGTGGTTCCCCGAGAGCCGGGGCGGGGCTCGGCATCGATGGGAGTGGCCCCGGCAGCAACCATGGCCTCCAGCGCGGCGGCGCAGTCGGCCACCCGATAGCCGACGTGGTGGATGCCCTCGCCCCGCTTGGCCAGGAACTTGGCGATGGGCGAATCCTCTCGGGTAGCCGTAGTGAGCTGCACATACGAGTCGGCCACCTTGATCAGGGCCTCTTCCACCCCGTCGTTTTCTACGATCTCGCGATGCGCCACCGAGGCGCCAAAGGCCTTCTCGTAGAACGAAATGGCCTGCTCCAAGTCGTGGACTGCGATGGCGACATGGTCGATCTCAGTGAGAAGCATGGCCTTGCTATCGTAGGCCGACATCCAGCCAAAGGCGCTGTCGAGAGCCGAAGGGGAACTCTGAATGAGGTTGCCGTTTAGCTCCATCACAAGGACAAGACCATCATCTACGTTTGGGCGATGAAGTTTGGGGCCATTCACGTGATCCGCGACCGGACCTATTCCTCGCTGCTGCGCCAAATTGACGCCACCAAGCCATCCAACGAAACCCAGCGTCTGCAAGAGGCACTTGACCGGGCTCGTCAGGAACTCCAACTTCTTGGGGTCGATGTGGAAAGCGACGACCGCTTTGGACCTGAGATACCGAAGCAACTCCACTTGACCCCTCGACTAGGCGGAGAGGGCCACGAATATGTTGAACCCCCCACTCCGGCGCCTTCACCGCTCGCCTCCTTCAATGTTCTAGATGGATGGATCAGCCAGTTTGAGATTGACGGGGAGAAGGTGGGAGGGGCCGTTGGCCTGTCCACCGACGAGCGCATTGAGTGGCTAATGAACTCCATCGGAGGAGTGGCGGGCAAGAGGCTGCTTGAACTCGGGCCGCTTGAAGGTGCCCATACCAAAATGCTCTGCGATGCCGACGCGGCATCGGTGGTCGCGGTGGAGGGGTCCAGGGCGCTATGGCTTCATTGCCTGGTCATAAAGGAGATCTTCCACCTCGATCGGGCGCGATTCATTTACGGGGACTTCAATCATTACGTCGCCGACTACGACGGACCCCCCTTCGATGCCGTGCTGGCCTGCGGGATGCTCTACCACCAATTCGACCCTGTAACGCTGATCGCAAAGCTCAGCAGCCTCACCGATACGGTTATGGTTTGGACCCATGTGGCGGACGACGACTACCCGCCCAACGGAGTACCCACTGAAGTAAGCGGATACAAGAGCCGTCGCATGGACTATGGCGATGCTCGCAACGAGTTTCGGAACTACTGCGGAGGCACAGCCCAAGAAGCCGTCTGGCTCTACCACGATGACTTGATCCGCTGCTTTACCGACAACGGGTTTGCCCGTATCGATTCGCGCGGTGTGAGCCCAACCCCCGCGGGCCCCGCCGTATTGTTCGCAGCGTCCCGCTAGTCAGACCGGCCCTTAAGCCGCTTCTCGCCGGGCTGATTCGCCTTCCAACGACTCCCAGAGCTGGTCGCGCAGAACTTCGGCGTCAATGCCGTCCAACTGGTTGGCCGCAACCACGCCCTCGATCATGTCGGCCAGCACTGCTTCCCAGATGCGGTTCCGGACCATGACCGAAACCGTCACTGAGCCGTCGCCATGGCGGGCCAGCGTGCGGCGGCGACCAACCTCCCGGGGCGGGCTGCGAAAGCTGGGCACAACCAGCTCCTGTCCTCGCACCGCCATCCCCAATTGGCGGGCTGCCTCGGCAAAGGCCAGGCACCGGCCGGTTCTGCTCTCTTGCGGCCGGTTGTCGCCGTGAATGACCCGCATTCCCTGGGGCTCTCCCTCCTGGCCCTCCTGGCTTTTCTCATTGATTTCTCTCATACACCCAGTATCCCGATAGGAGTGACAGTTTCTGCTTTGAGCCCTAATTCAGATCGAGGACCTTGGTTCGGCCGCTGATCACCCACCACAGAGCAGTGGCGGCCAAGAGAACACCGGCCCCGCCTACGGCAATCCGGGGCCCGATCACATCGGCCAGAAAACCCTGAAGCTGAGCGCCGAGGGGAAGCCCGGCCAGGAGGGTGATGAGGTAAAGGGCCAACACCTTGGCCCGGAGAGCCTCCTCCACCTGAAGCTGGATCACGGTGTTGAGAGTGGCGGCAGTAGCTATGTGCGATGCTCCCAATACAGCCAGAGCCACCACCGCCAACCAGTAGTAGGGAGAAAGCGCGAATCCCAATAGCGCGATGCCGTAAACCGGCCAGCCGAATCCCACGAGACGGCTGCGGGGCACGCGACTTCCCCTGCCGGCCACAAACGGAGTGTTGAGCATCGCTCCCACTCCGGTGGCCGCAGCCAAAATGCCGTATTGGGTTTCGCCCACCTCGAACACGTCATTGGCGAAGATCACCACCAGGTGGATGATCGGCTGGCCGAAAAAGGCGATCACCCCGGCAATCAGGATGGACAAGCGAATGCCGGGATTATCGGCGGCGTAGCGCACCGCAGCGGCGGCATCTTTGAACACATTCGGCCTGTCGCCGTCCGCCGGAGCCAGTCGGGGCACCCGGATGAGCACTAGAGCGAAGATCGCGGGCACATACGTCAGCGAATTGGTAAAGAAGCACCAGCCAGGACCGCCCACCGCCAACACGATCCCGCCGATCATGGGCCCGACCGCCCGAGAGGCGTTGAACTGAGCCGAGTTCAAGGTGACGGCGTTCAAGAGAGCGCCGCGGGGCACCAGTTCGCTCACGAACGCCTGCCAGGCGGGGAGCTGGATGCCGTTCACACACCCGTTCACCACACCGAGGGCGATGTAGGCCAGCGGCCGGTCGACGCCTGCGGCCCACATGGCCGAGAATCCCAGCGCTATAAGCGCTTGGGCCGAGTTGGTGAACGTCAGCATGATCCGCCGGGGGAAGCGGTCGGCCAGCGCCCCGCCAACCATCCCCAGAAACACCGCCGGCAAGGTCTGCATCATGGCAGCCAAGCCCACCCAGGTTCCGCTCTCGGTGAGGCGTTCGATCACAAAGGCCAGCGCGAGCATCTGCACCCATACACCAGAGTTTGAGATGAGAGCCCCGGAAATGAAGAGGCGATAATTCCGGTACGACAGCGCTTGCCGCGCGCGTCGAGGAGGCCGGGAATCGGTCACTGCGCCAACTTATTCGCTGCACCCCTATTGTCATGGCATGGCCCTTGTGCTCTGCGAGATCGACGACGGCGTTGCCACCGTGACCCTTAACCATCCCGAAGTGCGAAATGCAGTCAGCTTGGAGATGAACGGGGAGCTCGACGCCGTGTTCGACAACTTGGAGGCCGATGAGTCGGTGGGAGCGGTGGTACTCACCGGCACGCCCCCGGCGTTCTCAGCGGGCGCCAACCTCGACGAACTGCTGGCCGCTGACGACCCCAAGCGCCTGAGCTCCATCTATGCCGGGTTCCTGCGGGTAGCCCACACCCCGCTGCCCACGGTGGCCGCGGTCAACGGCCCGGCGGTGGGGGCGGGGATGAACTTCGCCCTGGCCTGCGATGTGATCCTGGCCGGACACAGTGCGATGTTCGAAAGCCGGTTCCTCCAGATCGCCATCCACCCTGGCGGCGGCCACACCTGGCGTTTGCGCAACATCTGCGACCGCCAGACGGCCATGGCCATGGTGCTGTTCGGCGAGCGGCTCGACGGACTGCGGGCCGCCGAGATCGGACTGGCCTGGAAATGCGTGGACGACGATGCCCTGCTGGATGAGGCTCGTCGCATGGCCCGACGTCCGGCCCGGGCCCCCCGAGGGCTCACCAAGGCCATGAAGCAGACCATCCTCGATATGGGTGGGATCACCGACAGTGCGGCGGCGGTAGCCCGCGAAGTCGATCCCCAGGCGTGGTCGATGACCCAGCCCGAATTCAAAGAGCGGGTGGCGGCCCTCAAGGACGCCATCAGCAAGTCGGACTAGCCGGCTAGCTCATCCAGCCAGCCACCAGCTCCGGTCCCCGCACCTGCCACTCCTCGGCGGTGATGCCGTAGCGGACGTGGTCTTCCCAACAGCCGTTGATCTCCAGGTAGCGCAGAGCGATGCCCTCGTTTCGGATGCCCAGCTTCTCCACCACCCGACGACTGGCCTGGTTGCGGGGGATGATGTTGATCTGCACCCGGTGCAATCCCAGCGTCTCGAAGGCGTAGTCGAGCACCACCACCAGAGCCTCGGGGGCGTACTCCCGCCCGGCGTGGCGATGGTCGATCCAATACCCCACATGACCGCTCTGGAAGGGCCCCCGCTGAACGCTCGACAGGTTCATCTCCCCCACCAGCCGACCCTCGGCGAACACTCCGAAGCCATAGCCAGCATCCATCTGGCGCTCCCGGTCGCGAGCGCTGCACCGGGCGGCGAAGGCCAAGCGGTCTTCCACCACGTCGGGCTGGGTGCTGGGGGGCTTTGGTTCCCACGGGGTGAGCCACTCCCGGTTGGCTCGGCGCACCGCCTGCCATTCGGCGAAGTCGCTCTCCACCAGCGGACGCAACTCCACCCGAGCCCCGCGAAGCACATCCCCCTCCCGAACCCCCCGCAACCTCCCCCAAGCCCGCACAACCCGCAAACCTACTCCTTCTCTCAAAACAAAGTGGGGGGGCAAAAGGGGTAGGCGGGGCGGCGGGCCACAAAATGGGTCGTGGTGGTGGGTGGCCCGGCTCAGGGCGCCCGCCGCCCGCAGCCCAGCGAGGACCGCGGGCTGGGCCGGGACCGGACCCGCCACCACGACCCCGAAAAAACAGCCCGCCGCCCCGCCGGTTCGCTAACCAGACAGTCAGTCCAACAAGCTCAAAACCATCCCATCCAAGATGTCAGCCTCCGACACCAAACAAGATTCAAACCCAAAATGCCGCATGATCTTCACCAGCACCGCCATCCCCCCCACAATCACATCCACCCGCCCCGGCTCCAACCCCGGATTAAAAGCCCGATCATCCCGAGACTCAGTGGCCAGCGTCCGGAACACGTCCTCAGCCGCCGCCTTGGTCAGCTCGAAGTGGTGGATCTTGTCCCGGTCGTAGGTATGCAACCCCTGTTCCACCGCCGCGGCGGTGGAAATGGTGCCGGCCAACCCCACGAACGTCCGGGCCTGTCGGGCGGCGGGCATCTCCCGGTCGACGTCGTCGAGATGAGCACCGGCCACCGATATACAGGCATGCAGCTCCTCAGGAAGCGGCGGGTCGCCGTGCAGGTATTTCTCGGTGAGCCGCACGCAGCCCACATCCAATGAAATGGCCGCCTCGCAAGCGGTGGTGCCCACGCTCAGTTCGGTGGACCCGCCTCCCAAGTCCACCACCAAGAACGGCCCCAAGTCGGGGTCCAGTTCGGCGGTGGCACCCCGAAACGAAAGCTGCCCCTCAGCCAATCCGCTCAACAGCTCGGGGCGGGTACCGATCACCGCCTCGGCGACGTCGAAAAAATCATCGCGGTTGGCGGCATCCCGGGCCGCAGACGTGGCGGTGATCCGCACCGCTTCCACCTCGTGTCGATCCATCACATCTCGATAGCGACGCAAGCAGTCCAACGTGCGTTCGATGGCCCCCGGGGCCAAACGGCCGGTCTCATCCACCCCCTCCCCCAAGCGGGTGATGGTCATGAGCCGTTCTAGCGACTCGGTGCCGCCCCGGCTGACCAGCAGGCGGGTGGAGTTTGTGCCGCAGTCGATGGCCGCCACCACCGGGGATCTCACGCTGAATCCTCGGCTTCCAAGTGGTTGGCTACCCAGCGCCCTACCGGGTCGTCGCCCCCGGCCAGATGCCAGGCGTAGTGGGCGTGGAGGCACTTGACTCCCCGGCGGGTGCCTCCCACCCCAGCCGAGGGACGGTGTCCGGTATAGCCGTCGGGGATGGCGGCGTCCCGCTCGGCGGCGTAGCGGCGATGGGCATCGGCAAGCTCGTCGGGATCGACAGCTACTTCGGCCCGGCCCACTCCGCCGGCCGACTCCAGCCGGCTTACCCGCAGCACATCATTGGGGCCAACCAGCCAATATCGGGTGGGCATGGGGGTACCGTCGTCCAAAAAAGGAGCGTTCCGCAGCACCCGGGGGGTGCCGTCGTCGGCTCTGACCACTATCTCGCAGGGACCCCGGGGGGCACGGCCCAGCAGGGCCTCGACTTGCTCGGCGTCGCTTCGGTTCAGGGTCAGCCCTTTTTCTTCTTCCTTCTCTTGAACAGCTTCCTGATGATCCACAGCACGGCGATGAGCCCGGCGATGGGCCCGAACTTCTTGGCCGCCGGCGGGCCAGCGACATCCAGCAGGTCTACTGCTTCGGGCTCGGGACTGGACACGGGCCTAACGCCGGAGTCGTCGGCGGAAGCGTCCGGCTCGGAGGAGGCATCATCGGATGAGGAGTCTGAAAGCATGGTCTCCAGATTATCGGCAAACTGATCCATGATCTTGGCGCTCACATCAGGGATCAGGTTGCGGCCGATCTGAGCCACCTTGCCGGTGATTTTGAGGTCGGTGGTAACCCCGACTTTGGTCCGATCGTCACCCAGCGCCTCCACCGTGGCGGTGATTGTTGCGCTGGCATTCCCCTGTCCCCGGGTCTCGCGGCCCTCGGCCAGAATGACCACCTGCATGGCGTCTTGATTGCGTTCGGTGAACGTGGCCTTCCCCTTGTACTGGGCGTTGACCGGCCCGACCTTGACCTTGACCACGCCCCGGTACTCCTCACCCTCGATCTCGGTGAGCTGGGCACCGGGCAAACAGGGGGCAATTCGCTCCACGTCATTGAATGCGGCCCAAACATCGCTGGCCGAGGCGTTGACCTCGATCTCGTTGCTCATTTCCATGCTTGCAAGTCCTCCACAGTCACATCGATTCCGAACACTTCAAGACCATGCTTGCAAGTCTTGAACAGTGTCAAAATCCACCGGTTCTCCAGCACAGGATACTTCCGTAACCTGCTCGGGCCTCATTTGCATGAGCATTCTGGCCCCCACATCCCCGCTAGTGGGCAGCAGCGGCCAAACCGCCGCCCCCAGCTTCACCGGGGGGCTGCGGCGCCCCTCATAAACGGCGGTTACCAGATCGCCCTCGGCCTCAGCCACCGCCTGCCACGACTCAGCCCCCACGAGGGGCTGGTCGCCCAGCCCGATCACCACCGCGTCGTGACCGTCATTCTCGGCGGTGAACACCCCAGCCCGCAGCGAGGTGGCTTGGCCCAGCTCCCATGAGTGGTTCTCCACCAGCACCACCCCATCGGGGATCAGGTCGCGCAACTCCACCGCCCCGGTCACGATGTACACCGCGTCGAGCCCGGCCTCCAGCGCGGCATCGAGGGCGTGTTGCACCACGGTCTTGCCTCGAAACGGGGCTCGCAGCTTGTGGGTGTCTCCCCCGAAACGGGTGCCAGCACCTGCGGCCAGCACAATGGCGGCGGCGGTCATGGCCGCGCCCCATCAATCAGATCGGTTTCGATGGTCATGGTCCGAAAACCTCGCCATTGGGGTGGAACGCCGACCAGGCGAACCAGAACTCGTTGGTGTGTACTACCGGGACGAGGCTGGCCCCCTCCAACTCCCCTTCGACCGCTTGGCCGAGCACGTTCCAGATCGAGCCGGTGCGGTTGTCGGCAAAGCGTCCGTTGCCTAAGGGTGAGAACTCAAGCGGCTCACCGTCGACCCGCCGGTCGAAGGCCAGAGCCGCCCCCACGTCCGCGCCGCCCGCAGTGACGGGGGAATCCAGCGCGTCGGCGGTGCCCGGCGACCACAGCACCACCACTGGAACCCCGGCCACGGTGTCGTTGACCGCTTCGTTGGCCTGCACCACGCTGAACGGGTAGGCCTTGTCATGGTCGTTCACCGTCACCCCGACGGTGCGCTCCAGCGCGGGGTAGCGATCATCCAGGATGGTGGAGTCGAAGAACCCGGGAATCGGGGCCGACCGGGAGGTGTACTGCACATAGGGATTGCGGCCATAGCTGCTGGCGGGACGGTCGGGCGGCGCCAGCACCACCCCATCGGGATAGCCGGCCTTGAAGTCTCCCCAAGACACGATGGCCGATGGAATCACGTCCAGGCGGCGGCCGGCGAAGGCTCCCACCAACCCCTCCCCGCCGATCTGCTGCCACAGCGACTCGGTGGCGTCGTCCCACATCACCAGGTCGCTGTGGCGCAGCAGCCCCGAGGTGCCGAACCGCAGGCGCTGACCGTTTACCACCGGATCGAACACCAAAGCGCTGTTACACAGCGGGCAGTAGGTGACCAGCACCGGTCGGCCATCGATCTCGTCGTTGACAATCTCATGGACGATGAGCATGGCGAGCGGATAGAAGCGGGCGGTGTCCCCCACAACCAGCAGCAGGCCAGGTTCGGGGTCTGACCACCCGGCCTCCGATGCCGCGGCGAATTCGGGATCGTCGATGGGCGGGATGCGGTCGCGGATGGGGATCACCTGGATGCCGATGCGCAGTTCGTCGAGGTCGATGGTGCGGGTGGACCAGTCGGTGGCCCAGCCACCCGACACGTAGGCCAGATCCCCGGTAGGACCGTCGCCGCCGGTGATCACCTGAGGGGTAGGAAGGGCAGGAATCGGTGCAGATGTGGGGGAGATATCGGTAACAGCCGTCGCCGTGGACCCCGCGGTGGGGTCGGGCACCTGGGTTGCGTCGACTACTGCGGTGGCAGTGGGCGATTGCGGAGCGGCGGTGGGGTCGGCGGTCGGATCAGAGCTGCCACAGGCCGAGAGCACCAGCGCCGCCGCTACCAGCGGGGCGAGATGCTTCATCCCTCAGCCGGTTGGCGGTGGATGGGGCCTTCGCTGTCGCGCAGCGACGGAGCGACGTGGCCAGTGCGGTTGGCGATGATCTCGGCGCACACCGAGATGGCGGTCTCCTCGGGGGTGCGGGAGCCGATGTCCAGCCCGATCGGGGCCATCAGCCGGTCGATTCCCTTCTGGTCTACCCCCACCTCGTGCAACCGCTCCAAGCGGGTGGCGTGAGTGCGGCGGCTGCCCATGACCCCGATGTAGCCCACGTCGGTGGCCACAGCCCGCTGCACGGCAGGCACGTCGAATTTGGGGTCGTGGGTGAGGATGCACACCGCGTCGTGGGGGCCGAGCCGGTCGCCGTAGTGGTCGAACACCTCGTCGGGCCAGGCCACCATCACCCGGTCGGCCATGGGGAACCGCTTGACGGTGGCGAACACCGAGCGGGCGTCGGCCACGATCACGTTGAACCCCAGCAGCTTGCCGGCCCGGGCCAGAGCGGCGGTGAAGTCCACCGCCCCGAAGACGAGCATGATCGGCGGAGGCGAGAACGATTCGATGAACACCGACACATCGGTCTCGCGGGCCTGACCTTCGGCGCCGTAGTGGCGCACGCCGGTGCGTCCGGCGGCCAGCTCCCCTACCGCGTCCCGGCTCACGATCCGATCGAGCTCGGGATGGCCCAGCGTGCCGAGGATGTCGCCGTCGGGCTCCACCACCAGCTTGGCCCCGGCGTTGTGGCCCTCGATGACCGTGGCCAGCGCCACCGGCCGCTCGTCGACAATGGCCTCCCGAAGCCGGTCGTAGAGTTCGGACACGGCTACCAGTCCAGCGGCTCGATGAACAGGTGGATGGTGCCCCCGCAGGTGAGCCCTACCGCGAAGGCCTCGTCGTCGCTGTAGCCGAAGCTGACCATCCGCCGCTCACCGGTTTCAAGGATGTCGAGGGCCTCGGCCACTACCGCGCCTTCCACGCAACCGCCCGATACCGACCCGATCACGTCGCCGTTGTCGCTGACTGCCATGGCCGCGCCGGGGTCTCGGGGGCCGGAGCCCTCCACGTTGACCACCCGGGCCAACGCCACTTGCCGGCCTTCGGCCCGCCAAGTGTTCAAGTCGGCCAAGATCTCTTTCATCCAGATGCTCCGATCAGAAGAGATGGTTCCGCCGGGGCCTGGTCGTCGGCCAGCACCGCGGCGAGGCGCTCCAACGAATGCAGCGAATGGCCCTCGATGAAGTCGTCGATGTGGGGCAGGGCGGCGGCCATACCCTGGGCCAAGGGCTGGTATCCGGGGGTGGCCTTCAGCGGATTCACCCACACGAGTCTATGGGTCACCCGGTGCAATCGGGCCATCTGCTCGGCCATCACCTCGGGGCTCCCCCGATCCCAGCCGTCGCTCAAGATGACCACGGTGGCACCCCGGGCCATGCCCCGGATGCCCCACAGATCGTTGAATTCGGCCAGGGTGTCGCCCAGGCGGGTGCCGCCCGACCAGTCGCTTACCGCATCGGCTGCCTCACTCAGCGCCCGGTCGGGATCCCGTGATGACAACTCCCGGGTGATGCGGGTCAGCCGAGTGCCGATGGTGAACACCTCCACACGGCGCCGGCCCACCACCGCGGCGTGGACAAAGCGGATGAGGGCACGGGCATACGACTCCATCGACCCGGAGATGTCCAGCAACAGCACCACCCGGCGAAGTCGCTCCCCAGGCTCGGTGTACCAGCGCCGCACCGGCTCCCCCCCGCTTCGGATGGCGGCCCGCACCGTGCGGCGCAGCTCGGGATGCCCGGCGGTGCGGTGGGTGCGGCGGCGGCGACGGGATCGGCGGGTGCCGCCGATGCGGGCCATGGCCGCCATGAGCCGGTGGGCCTCGTCGAGCTCGTCGTCGGTGAAATCGGCGAAGTCCTTGTCGCGTAGCACCTCGTGGCGGCTCCAGCGCAGGGTGAGGGTGGGATCACCGGGGTCTTCGTCGCCCCCGTCGTCTTCGGCCTCGTCGTCACCGTCGTCGTCCACCACCAGGGTGATGGGCTGGGTGACCTCAACTACCGGAGTGGCCACCAGCTGTTGTCCGCCGTAGTAGGCATCGAAGATCTTGTCGTAGAGCTCGATGTCGTCAGGCTCGGTCACCAGGGTGGCCCGGCCGGCCCAGTACACCGAGCTGCGCTGCTCTAGTCCTACCGCGCCGAGGGCCTGGTAGTAGTTGACCGACGACCCCACGGCCACATCGATACCCGCGCCTCGAAGGGCGTTTACGAAACCAACCGCGACTTCGTCAGCCTGCACGGGCAATGGCCTGGTCGATCAGGCCGGCGATACCCTGGTCGACTACCCGCTGCTGGTCTTCCCGGTACTTGAGTACCGATCCCAGGCTGGCCTGGGTGATCTCAGGGGTCAGCTCGGCGGCGCCGAGTCGGCCCAGCGCCAGACTCCAATCGATGCTCTCGGCTACGCCAGGAGGCTTGTACAGGCCCAGCTCTCGGAAGGTGGCCACCGCAGCGGCCACCTGCCGGGCCAAGAGCTCGCTCACCCCGGGCGCCCTCCGGCCAATAATGGCCACCTCCCGCTCGAAGCCGGGATGCTCCACCCAGTGGTACAGGCACCGCCGCTTGAGCGCGTCGTGCACGTCGCGGGTGCGGTTGGAGGTGATGATGACCCGGGGGGGCGTGGTGGCCGCGAACCGGCCGATCTCGGGCACGGTCACCGCGTAGTCCGACAGGATCTCCAGCAGGAACGCCTCAAACTCGTCGTCAGCCCGGTCTACCTCGTCGATCAACAGCACCGGGGGCGGGCCCTCGACACCGGCGATGGCCCGCAGCAGGGGGCGTCTGATGAGAAAGCGCTCCGAGTACAGCTCATCTTCCAGGGCATCGGCGGTCTCCCGGGTGGCGCCGCCGGTGGCCTCTGCCGTGCGCAGGTGCAGGAGCTGGCGGGAGTAGTCCCACTCGTACACCGCCTGGGCAACGTCGATTCCCTCGTAGCACTGGAGGCGGATCAGCTCCCCGCCGGTCCAGGCGGCCAGGGCATTGGCCGTCTCGGTCTTGCCCACGCCGGGCTCGCCCTCTAGAAGCAGAGGGCGGTTCAGGGTCATGGCCAAGAACACGGCGGTGGCCAACCCCTCGTCGGCCAGGTAGTCACAGCCCGCCAGCCCGTCGGCCACTTCGGCAGCCGTTACGGGCTCAGAACTCATAGCCCACCTCGGCGGCCGAAGAAGGCTGGGGGGCCCAAAGGCTGGGCGTTAGCGTCCAGCGGCTTCGAGCGCCCGGCGGGTGAGCACCCGGGCGAGGTGCTCGCGGTACTCGGGCCCGGCGTTCAGGTCAGATGGCGGATTGGTGCCCTCGGCCGCTGCTTCGGCCGCGTCGGAGGCCGAAGCGCCCCCGGAAAGGGCGGCTTCCACACCGGCGGCCCGGACAGGGGTGCTGTCCATGTTCACCAGCCCCACGCCGGAGTTGCCGTTGTTCACGATGGCCGAAACGCCCACGATGGCCCAGTCTTGGGCCCGGCGGTTGAACTTCTGGAAGCCCCACGTGGCGTCGGGCATCTTGGGAACCCGGATCTCGGTGAGCAGCTCGTCGTCCCCCAGAGCGGTCTCCAGGAAACCGGTGAAGAAGTCGTCGATGGCGATCTCCCGCTCGCCGCCCGGTCCCCGGGCTACCAGGGTGGCCCGCATGGCCAGCATCACCGACGGCAGGTCGGACGCGGGATCGCCGTGGGCGATGGATCCGCCGATGGTGCCGCGGTGGCGCACTTGGGGATCGCCCACGTGGCTGGTGGCCTCGGCCAAGAGCCCGGCTTGCGACTGCACCAGCGCGCTGGTCTCCACGTCGCGGTGGCGGGTGAGGGCGCCGATGGCCAAGTGGTCGCCGGCGTCGTTGATGTAGCTGAGGTCGTCGAGGCGGCCGATGTCCACCAGCACTGCGGGGGTGGCCAGCCGCAGCTTCATGAGCGGCAGCAGGGAGTGGCCGCCGGCCAGCAGCTTGGCCTCGTCGCCGTGCTCGGCGAGCGCAGCAAGCGCCTCTTCAGCCGATCCGGCCCGGATGTAGTCGAATGCCGCAGGAATCATGACGAGGCCTCCGCACAGTGCAAAACCGCTTTGACGATGTTGTGGTACCCGGTGCAGCGACAAAGGTTGCCCTCGAGGCCGATGCGAACTTCTCGCTCGGTGGGGTCGGGATTCTCATCCAGCAGCGAGACAGCGGCCATGACCATGCCCGGCGTGCAGTAACCGCACTGTAGGGCGTGGCACTGGCGGAACGACTCCTGCATGGGGTGGAGCACGTCGCCGTCGGCCAAGCCCTCGATGGTCAAGAGGTCTTGCCCGTCGGCCTGCACAGCCAGCATGGTGCAGGATTTCACCGACTCGCCGTTCACATGGATGGTGCAGGCGCCGCACGAGGAGGTGTCGCACCCGATGTTGGTGCCGGTGAGGCCAACCACGTCGCGGATGTAGTGAACCAGCAGCGTGCGCGGCTCCACGTCATGCGAGTGGCTGCCCCCGTTAATCGTTACCGTTACTTCCACGGCACCTCCCTATTCGTCATCCGGGTCCGCGAGGAAATCTAGTACACCCACCCCCCCTCAGGTCACCCCGGAAGCCAAGCCATGCCTGCAACTACTTGATGACCGAACACGCGGTCTAGATCACGCACTAGAACATTACGAGTCAGACCACCAAAACACAGGAGTCTGTGGCCCGCCATGACGGTGATTGAACAACAGAGGGGAGTAGGACTGCCAGAGCAGGGCAACCTGGTCCGAGTACGCGACCGGTTTTGGGTGGTGGAGTCGGTAATTCCGTCCCGGCTGCTCCCCACTACCGGAAACGGAGACAGCACGGCAGCGCACAACGCAGTGCGGTTGGTGCCAGTGGACGACAAGGGCAGCCCCGATCCGCTAACTGTGTACTGGGAACTCGAGCCCGGCACCGAGATCCGACCCCAAGCCTCACTGCCAGATCCTGCCGATGGCCTCGACAACAGCGAGACCTTTGGCGCGTTCCTAGATGCGGCCCGCTGGGGCGCGGTGGCCGCTGCTGACCCGACCGCGTTCCAGTCGCCTTTCCGAGCTGGAATCGACATCAAGGACTACCAGTTGCTGCCGCTGGTCAAGGCGTTGGCCATGCCCCGGGTCAGCTTGCTGATCGCCGACGATGTGGGGCTGGGCAAAACCATCGAAGCCGGCCTCATCGCTGAGGAGCTCGTGTTGCGTGGCCAAGCCCGCAAGATCATGGTGGTTTGCCCGCCCAGCCTTTGCGGGAAGTGGCAGCGGGAGATGCGAGACAAGTTTGGCCTGGCATTTGAGGTAGTCAACAGGGAGTACGTCAGCAAACTCCGCCGGGAGCGAGGCGTCGGCGTCAATCCGTTCCGGTCGCATCCCCGGCTCATCGTGTCGCTGGAGTGGCTGAAGCTAGAACCTCAACTCCGCCGATTCGACGAGTTCCTCCCGCCCGACTCCAATACCTACCCCCGAGCCTTCGACCTGCTCATCGTGGACGAGGCCCACCTGATCGCCCCCGCTGCGGTGGGCAACTACGCCCAACCGTCCCTACGCACTGCGGCGCTGCGGAAACTGGCCCCCCACTTCGAGCATCGGCTGTTCCTCACTGCCACCCCGCACAACGGCTACCGCAACTCGTTCGAGTCGCTGATGGAGACACTCGACCCCAACCGCTTCGCCACCGGGGTGCCAGTGTCGGACGGGGACCGCGATGCGGTAATGGTGCGGCGACTGAAGTCACACCTGCGAGAACTGCTCGACAAAGACCAGGCCGAATTCCCTACTCGGAATATCCAAGCCATCGAAGTCGCCTTCGGCGACGCTGAGCGGGAGATGTTCCAGCTGTTGGACGAGTATGCCGCCGCCCGTCGGTCCACCGCTTCCACTCCCGCCGAGCAAGCCGCTGCCCGGTTCATCACCCTTCTGCTGAAGAAGCGGCTGCTGTCGTCGCCCGCGGCGTTCAAGCTCACTCTCGACCGGCACATCAAGACCCTGGACGAGGCCTCCCCGCGAGCCGCCTCAGTCGAGGCGGTGGAAGAGGCCGCCGCCACACTGGACGCCGAGGTGGACGACGATGCCACGCTGGAGGAATTGGAGCAGGAGGCGCTTGATATTGCCGCAACCGCCCTGCCCGATACCGAGATTCGCGACCAGGAGCTACTGGCCCGGCTGCGGGCTCGAACGCTCCCTTACGGATCGCCAAGGCAGATACTGGACAAGCTGAGCCAGCACGCCGACCGCAACTGGCGGCGTCCCGATGCCAAAACTCAGACTTTGATCGACTGGATCGCAGAGACCTGCTTCCCCGACGGCACCTGGAACAACGAGCGGGTCATCGTTTTCACCGAGTACCGGGCCACGCTCAACTATCTCCACGAGATGCTGACCACCCCACACACCGACCGGCCGCCCATGCGCGACCGGGTGGAGGTGTTCCACGGCGGAACCGACCTGGACGACCGGGATCGGATCATCCGAGAATTCAACTACGACCCCGACGTCACCAAAGTGCGGGTGCTGCTGGCCACCGACGCCGCCTCCGAGGGGATCGACCTTCACGGAGCCTGCCATCGGCTGGTCCATGTCGAGGTCCCGTTCAACCCCAATCGAATGGAACAGCGCAACGGACGGGTGGACCGCCACGGCCAGAAGTCTCCCCATGTGGACATCTTCCACTTCACCTCCCCTACCGACGACGATGACTCAATCGGTTACGACCACGCTTTCTTGCTCCGGGTAGCCCAGAAGGTGGACGAGATACGCGACGACCTGGGCACAGTGTCATCGGTGCTAGCCGAGCGGATTGAGGCCCGGATGCTGCGCTCCGGTGATGACAGCCTCGACTTGGATGCCGTCTTAGCTGCCCGCCGGGACAAGGCCTTGACCGATCTGGCCAAGCTCAAGCGGGATTTCACCGAGCAACTCGGCCAAGTCCGGCAGCGCTACCGCGACAGCGTGGCCGAACTGGAGCTTTCACCTGAGAGTGTGGAGCGGGCCGTGCGGGTGGGACTGCGGATATCGAATCAGCCCCAGCCCATTCCGAAAGTCATACAGAGGCCCAATGGCCCCGCAACGGTATTCAAGATACCCGACCTATCAGGCACATGGCCTGAGACGCTGGTCGGCCTCCACGATGAGGTAGCCGACCGGCGTCTTCCAGTCACGTTTGACGCCGAAATTGCCTCTGGACGTGACGACATCGCCTATCTCCACTTGGGGCATCCACTGGTGGCCCGATGCCTGCGGACTCTGCGATCTCAGGTATGGGGGGCATCCGTAGACCGCTCCATCAATCGTGCCGCTATCCGCTACGCCGACGTAGACGAGGCAGTAGCCGTGGCCCATATCCGTATCGTGGTCAACGGCGCTGACGGCTCGACTCTGGACGAGGTCATCGAACCGGCCGCTGTTCGGGTGAGCGGTCGCCAAGGCCGGCTCAACGTAGGCGAGACCCAGGCGGTGGTGGCCGCGGGCCGAAGCGACACCCCACCCCCTGGATATATCTCCAATAAGTACATTGATCAGTGGGAACGAGTGAGGCCTGCATTGGAACAGGCCCTCGCCGCTCGCGCCAACGAAGTCCGCGACCAGCGAGAACGGCGCCTGGATGCCAAGCGCGACCGGGAGGCCGCTCGGCTCCAAGGCACGTTGACCGACCTCAAGACCTCCATCCAAAGGCGTTTGGACGAATTGGAATCCGGCCTTGATGAAGACCAACTCCGCCTGTTCGATTCCTTCGACGCTGAGGAGCGAGAGCAGTTCGAAGCCGACATCGCCGCGCTTCGCCGACGGGTCGACCAGATCGACGACGACATTGCTACAGAGATCAAGAACCTTGAGGAACGCTACAGAGTGCGGGACATCCACTGGTTTCCGGTGGCGGTCGAGGTCGTCGTCCCGCTCGGAGAGGTGTGATGGCTGTTTCCCGGCAAGTCGCCATCACCCACGAAGACTGGCTGAACCTGTGCGACCCCGAACCACCCTGGTTCACCCTGCCGGTGATGAAGCAGGCATTCCCAGAGGGGCTGCACCCGGTGTCCAGCGCCATCAGAGCCGAGCAGAAGGTCCGGTGGGACGAGGTTTACGACACCGACGACCGCACTGAGTATGTCGGCTGGCTGCTGCGGAACGTGCTGGGTTGGGTAGGTCACTACCGCACCGGCGACGACCTCCCAGACGACTTAGCCTGAATCCACCGGTTTTAATTACGCCGGGTGGTGTGGGTGTTCGGGGGGGTTGTGCTGGGGTTGGGTTTGGGTGTGTTGCGGGGGTTTTTGCGTGTTGGTGGGTGCGGGCGGGGTTTCGGGGCGCGGGTTTCGGGTTTTGGGCGTGTTGGGTCGGGGGGTTGTGTTGGGCGGGTTCGGGGGCGGTGAGGGGGGTCGGGTCAGCAGTGTTGGGGGAGGTTGCGGGTGCGGGTGAGGGCTCGGGTGAAGGTGTGGGCCCAGGGCCAGTGGGCGGGGAGCCTGAGGGTGTGTTTGCCGCTGCGGTTGACGAGGCGTCCGGGCAGGCTGATGAGGCGGTGGCGGACGGTGGCGGCTGTGGCGAGCTGTTGGGGGTTGGGGGTTCGGGCGAGGTTGGCGGTCCAGCGGGCGAGGTTGTGGGCCAAAGCGGCGCAGGCCAGCCAGGCGGCGTTGGCGCAGAACCGGCCGGAGGGCAGGTGGGCGAGGCCGTTGGCCTTGAGGTCGCGGATGGCGAGCTCGACCCGGGCGTGGGCGCGGTGGTAGGCGTCGGCGGCTTGGGCGTCGAGGTCGTCGCGGCTGGTGGCGAGGCAGTGGTATCGCCAGTCGGGCCACAGCTTGGCCTGGGCGCCGCCCAGGCGGGTGCGGCGCACCACCAGGCGGAGCGTGCGGGGCTTTTCGCTGCGGGACCTCGGGCCCGTGGTGATGGTCGTCTCGGCCACCTGGGCCTGGCCGCCGCGGGTGTATTCGATGGTCTGCCAGCCGGCTTCGCCGATGGCCGCGATGGCTGCTTTGACCTTGGTGTTCTGGGGGACCGCGATGGACCAGGACGCGCCGGCGGCCTCGATCGCGCCGATCAGCTCGAAGGAGAAGAACCCGGCGTCGGCCCGCACCGTCACAGCCGCGCCGGGCGCCAGGCGCCGGACCCGGGCCAGGGCCTCTGCGCAGAACCGGGTGTGGCCGCGCTGGGAGGACCCGGACCGCATCCGCGTGTGCAGCACCTCGCCGGTGTCGTCGCGCACCGCCACCAGCGGGTGATAGCCCAACACCCCGGTATGGCCGTACGCGGCGCCCTGCTTGGCGATGCCCTGCACCTCGCACACCGTCGAGTCGATGTCGACGGTGACCGCACCGGGCACACGCGCCGACGCGCCCGCCGCCTGCGCCCGGCCCATCGCCAGCTCCAGCACCCGGTCCATCTGGCGCACATGGCCCCAGGTGAACGACCGCAAAAACGTGCCCAGGGTCGAAGGCGCCGCCACCTTGAAGCCAAGCACCGCCTGAGCCGACCCCGACCGCAGCCGGCCCGCGTCCTCGATGAACGACCCGCCCGCAAGCATCGACGCCACCGCCGTGAGCACCTTGGCCCCCGACCCCCGACCAGCCCCAGCCGGGCGCACCGCCCCGTCCAGCAAAGACTCCAAACCCAACCGGCCCATCAGCGACCCCGCCAACAACAGCCCCGCATCGGCCACCAGCCGGCCATCATCGAACACCGCCTCCACCCCATCGACCCCACCAGATACACTGCCCACAGAAAGTGCCTCCTCACACGGCGAAAATGCCCGGCGACTACACCGGCATTCTCCCATGTCAGGAGGCCTTTCCAACGGACCCCCAACCACCACAACCCCACCCAACCAGTGGATTCAGG
>JAJDUJ010000024.1 GCA_022826705.1 Acidimicrobiia bacterium
CACCTCGCTCTGCAACGACATGACAGTAGACGCCGAGGGGCGCGCCTACGTGGGCAACTTCGGGTTCGACCTGCACGGTGGAGAGGACTTTGCTCCCGCCACTCTCGGGCTCGTGCAGACAGACGGCACAACGGAAGCCGCGGCCGACGGCCTGGCGTTCCCCAACGGTGCGGTCATTGCTCCGGACGGCGCTACCTTCATCGTGGGAGAGAGCTTTGCCAGCCAGTTCACCGCGTTCGATTTCGGGCCCGAGGGACGGCTGGAGAATCGCCGGCTGTGGGCCGCGGTACCGGGAACCATTCCCGATGGCTGTTGTTTCGACGCCGAAGGAGGCATTTGGTACGCCGACGCCATAGGCCGAGCCGCTCTACGCGTGGTCGAAGGAGGCGAGATCACCCACCGAGTGGAGACAGAGCTCAACTGTTTCGCGGTGATGCTGGGAGGCGACGACCGCCGCACGCTCTTCCTTGTCACCGCCCCGGGCTCTCACCCTGATGAAGTTCAGGGAGCTGGGCAGGGGCGCATTGAGTCGGTGCCGGTGGAAATTCCCGGTGTCGGGCTTCCCTAAAGGATCAAGGAGCTTCAATCATGAGATTCTCTGGAAAGGTTGCATTGGTAACCGGAGCTGGGTCGGGCATCGGCCAGGCCACCGCGATACGGCTGGCCAGCGAGGGGGCCGCGGTGGTCGGCAGCGACATCAGCGAGGCCGGTCTCGAGGAAACCGCTGGGATGGTCACCGGCGATGGCGCATTCCATCCCGCTGTATCAGATGTGCGCTCTCGAGATGCCTGCCATGAACTGGTGGCCTCGGTGGTCGCCGATCACGGTCGCCTCGATGTGCTGTGCAATGTAGCGGGAGTGGCCCGGGGCCATCGCGTGGGCGATGTCGATCAGGAAGCCTGGGATCTGATCATGGGTGTGAATGTTGAGGGAATGTTCTGGATGTCACAGGCCGCGCTCCCCCACTTGGAGTCATCGGAGGGGTGCATCGTGAACATCGCCTCCAATGCAGGATTGATGGGACAGGCCTACACCGTGCCCTATTGCACCAGCAAGGGGGCGGTAGTGCTGATGACCAAGGCCATGGCCATGGAGACAATGAAGACCGGCATGCGGATCAACGCCATTGCCCCGGGCGGGGTGGAAACCAATCTGACCGCCTCCTTCGGCTTTCCCGAAAATCCCGACATGGAGCTGATGGGGCGGTATATGGGGATGCGGGGAATGGCCCAAGCCGACGACATCGCTTCTCTGGTGGCGTACATCGCCTCCGATGATGGCCACCGAATCCACGGCTCGGTGCTGAGCATCGACGGAGGCATGACAGCAGGATGAGCTGGGACCCAGTCGGACAACGAGTACTGGTCACCGGCACCTCGTCGGGCATCGGAGCTGCTCTGGCGGTTGAGCTGGGCCAGAGGGGGGCGTTCGTGGGCTTGGCCGCCCGTCGGGGTGATCGTCTCGAGCAAGTTCTCGAAGCAGTACGAGATGCTGGCGGCGATGGCTCCTTGTGGACGCTGGACTTGGCTGACTTGGAAGGCGTGGCGCCATTTGCCGATCGGGCCTGGGCCGAAATGGGTCCTATCGACGTGCTGGTGAACAACGCCGGCGCCCCGCGGCGGCGGTCCATGAAGCGTCTCACTCCAGTGGAACTAGACGAAACAATGGCGGTGAACTTCACCGGGTCGGCCCGGCTCACTCTGGCCCTGCTGCCCTACATGCTGGAGCGGGACTCGGGGGCCATCGTGAATGTCTCCTCCATGGGCACCCAGTCGATGGCCTTTCGAACCGGTGCTTACGGCGCGGCCAAAGCCGCTCTCAATCTCTTCACCGAAGCTCTCTATCTGGATCTCGCCGGTACCGGTGTTCGGGCCCATCTGTTCACTCCGGGGTCTACCGCAACCGAGTTCTCGACCCCCAAGCCGGGAAATGACGACCCGTTCCCCCAACCGCCGGGCTCGGCCATGGACCCGACCGATGTGGCTAAGGCGCTGATCGCCAAGCTGGGCAGCAGAGACTTCGAGGGTTTCGCCGCACCAGCCCTAAAAGACACCGCTCAGACAAAACGAGCCGATACCAACGGATATCTGGTAGAGATACTGGAGATGCTGGGCCGCTAATCGATTCTTGAGAAGGTGCGGCCGGGGAACAGGTCCACAACTGGCTTCCACAGATACTCCAGTCGCCAAGCGCGGCGAGCCAGATAGCAGAGCACCTCGGCCTCGTTCTGTGTACCCCATCCTTGAATGGCCTGCTCGAGGTCCATCAATCCCTCCTCGAGCTTGTCCGCCCGTCGGCCAGTCAGCGCAGCGATCTCGTCCAATTCGATGTCTGCGAGATGGGGGCCGAGTTGCTTCTGGCGATCCAGGCATTCAACTAACAAGGCGGCGTGCTCGAGGCGATGGCGGGGAAAATCGCCGTCTACGGCGGGCAGTACCTCATCGCGCAGGTTCTGGATCACCACTCCTTCCAGCGAGGAGCCCATTTCAACCTGGGGAAGTTCTGGACGCTCCAACTCGATGCCCATGGCATCGGCTAGCGCCTCGCAGGTGGCCCTCTCGCAGATATAGCGATAGGCCCAGTTCATGCCGTTGGGCATCTGGGGGTCGTTGATCACGGTAATGCGAGCCAGTGAGACGATGGACCGCACAAACTGCTGCACTCGGTAGTACCGAACCGAGTCGAGGTGAACCGGAAACCCCGACAGCTCCTCATATCGGCGAAAGATCGGGCCGAGGCCCTCATCGGGAGTCGAGGGGCAGAAGAACTCCCGGGTGCAGATGTTGCCGAAGTCCTCCATGGGATCGCCAAAGTGAGCCCATTCCCAGTCCACGATGGCGCTTACCTGTCCTTCATGGAACATGAAGTTGGCCGGCCCGGTGTCGCCCTGCAAGAGGCTCACCCGGTCGAGGGGCTCGGGAATATGGTTGCGGATCCACTGGAGCGAATACGTGTACAGCGGATCGGTCACCATGCCGCCGAGGAACTGCTCTACGAAGTCGATCTCACCCAACGCGCACTCGGCCGAGGTGGTGGGAATGGGCATGTGGTCGAGCCCGAGCGAGTCGGGGTCCAGCGAGTGAAGCAGCACTAGCTGCTGGATGAAGTCCTCGAGCACCGCGGCCTGCTCTTCGGGGTCGGCGTTGTCCAGGTCGGCCCGACCTGGCATACGTTGGTGCAACGCGGCTTGGAGGTCCTCGCTCCAAGCGCAGATGGCGGGAACCTTCATGCCAGTCTCGACCAACGCGGTCTGCACCTTGGCTTCGCTCTTCACCGAGTGTGTGCCGCTGCCATCCCCCTCGCGGTCCAGCCGCAGGAAGTATTCCGCCACCGACCCATCGGGACGGGTCACGTCCACCACCCACGCCTCCCTTCGGGCGATGTGACGCTTCAGATGGGTGATGCGACCGCCTCCCGCCTCGGCGATCCAGTCGGTCATCCCATCGGGCAGGTCGTGCTTGAGCTCTTCAGCCATCCCGATGGCTTAGCACGCCGCTAGCCCCCAGGTCGCCTTCCCCAAACAGCAACCCAGAGGCAGTCGATGTAGCGGAAGGTGGGATCATCGAAGCAGTCGAGCAACCCGTCGTACTCGGATTCGTCGTAGTCCTCTCGACGGACGCTCAGCGGCCTCGCCACCTCCATTGTGAAGCGGCGGTATCGGGCCCGCAGTGACCCGCCACTCACAATGTCGGTCAGCCCCTCCGAGGACACCTCTTCCAGGCTGCCTCCCAGCACGTCGTGCACACGCCGGCCGACAAACGCATCCATGCGGGTACCAGAGGCCGATCGCTCCCGGAAACGGCGGAACACTTCGGCTCGGGGATGGTCAGGATCGCACTCCATCATGGTTCCGTAGTCCGGCTCGGCGACAGCTACCCATCCTCCAGGGCGAGCTGAGGACACCAAATTGCCTACGGCAGCATCAAAATCGGAAACGTGGGCCAACAGGGCCCGACAATGCACCAAGTCGAAGGCTGAATCCTCCACCGGGCCGTCGCAGATGTCGTGGGTGCGAACGTCGGGTCCGCTTAAGAACCTGGGCATTATGTCTGCCGAAATCACCTCGGCACCCCGATCTCTCAGCCAATTCGACACCGAGCCTCTGCCCGCCCCCACATCGGCACACCGCCAGCCGCTCCCCACCCCGATTCGCTCCAGCCGGGCAAAGGTGGGCCCGTCGAGAATGGCCTCCAACAGTGCCAGACGCGGCCCTTCTCCCGCCTCGTCGATCTCCGACATGGCATATCGCACTCCAGGGCGTTCTGCACCGGTCATGTTGTGAGCCTACGATGCGGGTATGAGCGAAGAGCGGGCATTCGGCGATGTGGCCACCAAACTGCTGATGGAGAACGACCGCGTGCGGATCTGGGAGATGCGCTTGGACCCTGGCGAGCGGTCTGACCTTCACCGGCACGATCATGACTACGTGCTGGTCCAGGTGTCGGGCGACAAGATCGCGGGAGATTTCGAGCCAGACACCGCTGGGGAGTTCTCTGGCCTGGTTGAGGGCGACGTGATCCCCGGCCAATCCATGTTCATCTCCAAAGGCGGCATCGAAACCGCAGTAAACACTGGCACCAAGCCCTATTACGAGGTCTTGATTGAACTGAAGGATTAGCACGTCATGCGTGCGACAACGGCCAGGCTCATCATTGTGCTGGCTTTCGTTGCGGCTGCTTGTGGCGGCGACTCCGGCGATCAGCCCGTCTCTGACCCCATCGAGCAGACAGGCACGCCAGCCCCAACCCCATCCCCACCCCTAGAGGCCGTTCCAGAACCATCTCCTAGTCCCACTCCAGAACCAGAGGAAGCACCCACGCCCACCCCTGAACCCACGCCACCACCAGTGGCCGAGGCCAGCCCACCGCTCGTTGAGGAACTGAAGACCGTTGCCTTGAACCTCTCACATACATGCTGGTCACGACCGAACGGCCCGGTTGCCTGCTGGGGATCGACGGAAGGTGGCGCAACAGATGGGCCCGACAGCCAGTTCACAGCTCTCGTCGGGGGCATCGACTTCTCGTGCGGAATTCGACTCGACCAGTCCCTTGAATGCTGGGGTGATCAGCGCTTTTCAAGTGGCTTGGTCAACGTTCCCTCTGGGTCCTTTATCCAAATCACGGCCGGCGACGATCACGTCTGCGCATTGGATATCCATGGAAAGGCCAGGTGTTGGGGGGATTCGTGGGAGGTGCCTGGATCCTTGAACCCTCCGTATGCGAAGTTCACCCAGCTGACGACAACCCGCCATGGAGTCTGCGGCCTGCGAGAAGACCAGACAATTGTCTGTTGGGGAGAAGACATATTTGAGCAAGGCTTGCTGAACCCACCCGAGGGCCGATTCCGGTATTTGACAGCTGAAGGCGGAGCTGGATTTGTATGTGCGATTCGAATCGATGACACAGTCGCTTGCTGGGGTCGTAACGACATAGGTCAAACCGCAGCTCTAGACGGGCCGTTTGCCACGATATCCCTTGGGTCATTCCATGTTTGCGGCCTTCGGCCCGATCATTCCGTAGATTGTTGGGGCAGCAACCGGGATGGAGCTACCCAGCCGCCCACCGGAGCATTTAAGACTATCTCTGGCGCCAATGGATTTACCTGCGGCCTCCGCCCTGACGACTCCGTCGAGTGTTGGGGGGACAGCTGGTTCGAAGTTACCGACCCGCCCGAAGGGGCGTTCTCGCAGATTGTCGCATCCGACTGGGAGGCTTGCGGTCTACGGGCCGATGAGACGCTGGAATGCTGGGGTCGCATGAATTACGGATTCTCGGACATCCCTGAGGGGACGTACACGGCCATATCGAGAGCAATCCCTGTAGGCGGCGAGTCCCACGGGCATTTGTGTGCCTTGCGAACAGATCAGACCATTGCCTGCTGGGGCGACAACGGTGAGAGACAATCCGAACCGCCAGACGGCCAGTTCATCGCCGTTGCCACAAGTTTTGAGCACTCATGTGCCATCAGGGTGGATGGAAGCGTTGTTTGCTGGGGAACCAGCTACTGGGACGATCATTCGATTCCCGATGGCAGATTCACTTCCATCACCGCCGGTGATTACCACGTCTGCGCCCTTGAGCGCAGTGGAGAGGTGAAGTGCTGGGGTGGCAGTAGCTACGGGCAGCTCAACGTCCCCGATGGCCAGTTTGCCGCCATAAGGGCACAAGATGGGTTCACCTGCGGCTTGCGCCTAGACGGCAAGGCGGAATGCTGGGGGACAGACACGTGGAACATTGATGATGCTCAAGACCTGCTTGATCCGCCTGAAATTTCTTTTGCTGAGATTTCCTTGAGCACTCACCGCGCCTGTGGGCTTCTCCAAGATTCGACAATTCTCTGCTGGAACCAGCGGGGGGAGTTCATCGCCGAACAGCCTGGTAAACG
Organism: Acidimicrobiia bacterium; assembly: GCA_022826705.1. Taxonomy (GTDB): domain Bacteria; phylum Actinomycetota; class Acidimicrobiia; order Acidimicrobiales; family Bin134; genus Poriferisocius. Next base: position 6,385 of record JAJDUJ010000024.1, read on the forward strand.
ATTCCGCTCAATTTCAGTTGGGGGTGGCTCCTTGATTTGTGGAGTGCTCCTGGACAACACAGCTGACTGCTGGCATCCCTATGGGCACTTGGACATGGAACCCCCTGAGGGGCAGTTCACCGCGATAACAGCAGGGGCAAGTTACGCATGCGGAATCCGCATGGATGGAATCATCCTTTGCTGGGGAAGACCACCTGGATTCACAGCGCCCCCGGACGACGTCGTGGTCGTTGGGCACGATGCGCCACCCACATTCACAGAATCTCAACCTTCCCCCCTCCAGACATCCGAACCTTCTGGGATTTCCGTCGACCCGCCAACTCCCCAATTTGACGACGAACGCTTTGTCGCTGTTTCAACTGGTGATTGGCAGACATGTGGGCTCCGAGGAAATGGGCACATCGCATGCTGGGGTTTGAACCGCTTCGGACAAACGGATGCGCCGAACGGAGAATTCACTGCGATATCCGTCGGAGAAGAGCATGCCTGTGCAATTCGGACAGACGGTACTGTCGCCTGTTGGGGATACGACCAACAAGGACAGTCAAGCCCTCCAAACGATCAATTCCTAACCATTTCGGCCGGCGGACACCACACCTGTGGCATCCGCACTGACAACACGCTGGCCTGCTGGGGAGACGATGGCTGGGACGTAGGTGAGTTGGATTATGAGCAATTGCTGTCTGATGCGCCCGAGGGCGAGTTCACTGCCGTTTCAGCTGACGATGAACACACCTGTGCAGTGCGTTCTGATGGGAGGATCATTTGTTGGGGTCGCAACGACTTTGGGGAACTCAACGCGCCGAGAGGTCAGTTCGTTGCTGTAGAGACCAGTCGAGACCATTCATGCGGTATCAACCCTGACGGCTACATGAACTGTTGGGGCCGCTCCCATACGGGGGCCTTGAATGCGCCTTATACACAATTCACCCACATGGCAGCGAGCGGGTGGCACACATGCGGACTGCGCTTGGACAACGCCATCATGTGTTGGGGCAGGCGTTTCAACGAGAGAATCAGCCAGCCAGACGGCGAATTCCTTTCTGTGACCACATCTGAGGCGAGATCGTGTGGGGTACGGCCTGAAGGCACAATCACCTGTTGGGGACGAGACAACTCTGGCTCGGCCATAGAACCCCAAGGCTTGTTTGAGTCGCTTTCGGTATCGGTGGACGGTGGAGTCAGCGAAGGGTACTTCTGCGGGTTGCGCACTGATGGCACGGTCTCGTGTTGGGGAGACAACTCATCTGGTCAGCTAGACGTTCCAGATGGGCAGTTCACAGCAGTTGCTGCCAGCAAGTACGCCGCGTGTGGAATCAGACCGGACAGGAGTATCACCTGCTGGGGATCGCTGGACGCTCCGTCAGGCGAATTCCGGTCGATAGCCGCGGGCGGATTTCACTTCTGCGGTATTCGGGAAGACAGCACTGCAACGTGCTGGGGTGGCAACAACTACGGACAATCTGATCCGCCCGACGGCCAGTTCGCATCAATGGCAGCCGGCGGCTGGCATTCATGTGGAATACGAATTGACCAGACCATTGCCTGCTGGGGCACGAGCAACGCCGGCGAATTCGATCCACCTTCTGGACAATTCACGGCCATAGATGCTGGCGAGCAGCATACGTGTGCCCTGCGAACCGACGGAAGCGCAGCGTGCTGGGGAGTTGACTACTTCGGTGAAACCGATCCACCCAAAGGCCGATTTCTTGCAATCTCCGCGGGTGGGTCACGCTCGTGCGGTCTGCGATCTGACGGAATCGGAGAGTGTTGGGGGGGCTACCAGTCGCAAGGACCAAGCCACGCTGATGGCCGAGTTCTCGCTGTTGAAGTAGGTCCCCGCTACACCTGCGGGATATTGGCAGGCAACGTCATGCAGTGCTGGGGATACCTACCTCGGCTCTCTCCGATCCCAGACGGCGTTGAGCACATTCGGCCATAGGCTCCTTATTCCCTAGAGGCAACCCCCGTTTACTTCAGTGCCAACCATGCATGATCCTGTCCACCGGGATGACCCGAGCTACGCCTGGCGGTTGCTCATAACCCTGCTCGCTGGTCAGGTGGTGTTTGGCTCCACCATGACCATCATTGGGGCCTCGCTTTCGGACATTGCGGAGGATCTCGGCACCACCAATGCCACTTTGTCATGGGCAGTCACCGCCCCATTCCTCGGTTTGGCCGCGGGGACCACCATTTTCGGAACCCTGGGAGATCTATGGGGCCACCGGCGGATGCTGATTCTCGGCCTGACAGTGTTCACCGCGGCCACCGGGGTATGCGGGCTCGCTTGGGATGCCTTCAGCTTCATCGCCTTTCGAGCGCTGGTCGGGCTGGGAGGCGCCATGATGATCCCTAATGGGATGGCCATCATGATGGCCGCATTCCCCGTTAACCAGCGGGCTCGGGCCATGGGCTGGTTCCAGTTCGGGGCCGTCGGAGGACCGGCCATCGGCCTGGTTACCGGCGGTGCATTGGTGGATGCGCTGGGCTGGCGGGCGATCTTCGCGGTGTACACCCCCGTCACCGCGATCGGACTGCTTGCCTCGGTCTTGGTTGTCCGCCCAACCCGCAAGGGCGAGGCCAAACCAGTCGATATTGCAGGAGCGATCAGCCTGGTGGCCACCGTGGTGGTGTTGATGGTTGCATTGGACCGAGGCGCCACGCTGGGTTTCGACCACCCGGTGGCATTGGCACTCTTGGTTCTCGTCCCAATGGCTATTGGGGCTTTCGTGGCTATCGAGCAGCGGACAGCCCATCCGATGATCCCTCTAGAGTGGTTCCGTCGCCGCAACTACGCGGGGCCGGTCGTGGCTTCGGCCACGGCTAATGCGGCCTACATGGGCGGGTTCATACTCGCGCCCCAACTCCTTCAGGAGCGTTACGGGTACACCCTGACCGCTGCCACTGTGTTCTTGGTAATCCGTTTGATCTCCTACAGCATCAGCTCTCCGGTAGGCGGCAGGCTGACCGCCGTCCAGGGTGAGCGCTGGACCTCTTGTCTGGGCAGCGTGTTGGTGGTACTGGCCATGGTGTCCTTTGCGGCGGGATCCCTGGCCGACGCGGTTGTGCTGGTCGTACTTGGCCTGGCTCTGGCCGGAGGAGGGCTGGGGGTGGCCGGACCTGCCTATCAGGTGTCGGTAGTGGGGGCCGTTCCCATGGCAAATCTGGGAGCCGCAACTGGCATGTTCCAGACACTCACCAGTTTGGGCACAGCCGCCGGCATCCAGGTGCTGGTGTTGGCCGTAGGAGATGAAGCCACCGGTGCGGCATTCGCCAACGCTTTCTGGTTGGGCGCAGCGGTTGCCGCCGTTGGCGTCTTTGGTGCGTTGGCTATTTCTTCAACCAACTCTGCTTCAATGAAGTAATGGTCAGCTCTGGCCCGTCAGCGCGGCCAAGACTTTGGGAGCCATGATCTCCGCTAGATCCAAGCACTCCTCTTTGGACCAGATGGCGATGGGAACCCACGGATAGTCGACGGTTAGAAACTCGTAGTCGGGGCATCCGCTGACTCGGGCGATGGCCTGGGCCGATCCCCTCATCTCCTCATGGACGATGGCGATGCTGGGAACACCGGCCCACTCCAACTCCACTGCGTCCCGCAAACTGCGGGCACTACAGCTGCCTCAACCGCCGAAGCCAGTGATGGCGACGGTTGCCTCCTCGGTCAACCGACTCCAGTCTCCCGGATCAGGGGGAATGGACACCGAGCTCTTGACCACCTTGAGCGGGGCTTGTAGATCGCTCAACTTGTTCAGCTCGTCATAGAGCGCATCCAGGAAGATCTCCCCCTCGCCGAGGCCGTTGGCCACCAAAGCGACGACCGCCCCGTCCAAGCTGGCCGGCCGGGGAGAAAAATCATGGTCGTCGGTGCGGTCGAACGGGCCCGAGGTGGGATCGAGGCCGATGAGGGTCGTCATGGCTTCAGACTAGCCGACGAGCGCGCGTCCGGGCAGCGGCTAGGAGATGGGCTCGGTGATGGCGAGGGCGAGGTGGGGTAGCAGGAGCCAGCTGGCCCCCATGCCCGCTCCCCCGGCGGCCACGATCAAAATGCCCTCGGGTTTTCCGATGCGGGCCATCCGGTCGGTGGCGCTGGTGGCCGGCGCGTTGAGCCGGGGCCACAGATACTGCTGGATATCTGCTTTCGACCACCCTTCCTCATTGAAGAACCGATGGTGCTCGTGGCCGACCACGATCACGACGTTGCCGTCTTCTCCCAGCCAAGAGTCCCCAGCGATTCCATTGGCCCGGATATTGGTGACCAGCGTGTCGCAGACCCCCTCGGCATTGCGACTGGTGAAATCGGTGGCCTCGACCATCTTCATCAGGGAGTGGACGGTGACCGCGCTCTGCTCAGGGGCTAAACCCCGCTGGACGTGCAGCGGCTCCCATTCGGATGCCTCTTCGTTCTCTCCGAAGCAGAAGGAATAGCGAGCTGGGGTGGAGTAGCTGGCCCGGTCCAAAAAGCCGGGGATGCCACGGCACACGTTGCGGATCACGAGGCGGAGGGCCCGGCCGATGGTGGCGTTGGCCCGAAATCCAGGTCCGAAGCAGCCTGCCCCCGAGGCCACACCCAGTTCATTGCGGATTGGTCCGTTGATGATGACAGCCTGAGCTGCGCCCGACAGTGTGCCGGTGGTCGAGTGGCAGTTGCCCTTGGGATGGAGATGCGCCCGAACCGCGGCCACCACGGTGGGGAAGTACTCGGGCAAGCAACCGGCCATGACCGCGTTCGCCGCGGCCTGTTGCGCGGTGCACGTCACCTCTCGGGTCGGCACGGTGCCAAGCACCTCGTCCCCGGAGAGGCCGGCGCGCTCCAGAAAGGCGGCCACCTTTTCCGGCGTCGGAGGCATGATGGGCAGCCCATCAGTCCATCCCTTTTCGAAATAGTCCTCCACCAAGGCTTCATAGGAGTCATAGGCGTGCTGGGCGGCCGTCGTCATGCTCTGATGCTAAAGCTCGTGGCGGGTGGTCTCCCATACAGAACGGATAGCGAAACTGGATCTGAGTCGGCCTACACCACTGAAGCGGGACAGATATTGATTGTGGATTCGCTCAAAGTCGCGTTGGTCGGCCACAGCAAGGTGGAGGAGGTAGTCGGCGTCACCGGCCATCAAGTGGCAGGACATGACCTCGGGGCACTCCACCACTTCCTTCTCAAACTGGCGGAGATTCGCCTCGCTCTGGCTCACCAAGGAGATTTCAACGAAGACATCGAGAGAGCGGTTGATGGCTTCGGGATCGAGGATCATCACGTACCCGGCAATCACACCGTCGGTTTCGAGGCGCCGGACCCGCCGATAACAAGCCGACGGCGACAGCCCCACCCGGTCGGCGAGTTCCGCGTTCGACATCCGTGCATCGCTCTGGAGTTCGTTGAGGATTGATCGATCGATTGAGTCCAAGTCCGACACTGGTCTGCCTCCTTGCGACGAGATAAACACTCAAACCTTGTAGAACATAAAATAACCGATAGATTGAATCTATGCGGAGAGATTATTCGCCTATAGGCCTATATCCCGCATCTTTTCAAGAATTATTCACCCCTATCGCGGATAAAATATCAACATAGCGATCGGTTTGCGGCGGAGGCATGAGATGCGCATTGGGATCCCGAAGGAAATCAAAAGCGAAGAACGACGGGTGGCGTTGACGCCGGGAGGCGCAGCCGACCTCGTCGGTCGCGGCCATCAAGTTCTTGTCGAGCGTGGCTGCGGTGACGGAGCGGGTTTCACCGATGAGGAGTACATCACCCATGGCGCGGCAATCGCGGATTCTGCCCAATCGGTGTTCGATCAGGCCGATCTGATCGTCAAGGTCAAAGAGCCCCAAGCCGAAGAACGAGCCCGCTTGAGCGAAGACCAGGTTCTCTTCACATACCTGCATCTGGCGGCAGATGCAGTCCAGACTGCCGAGCTGGTCGAACGGGGTGTCACGGCCATCGCCTACGAATCGGTTGTCGGTCCCAACGGTGGTCTGCCTTTGCTGGCCCCCATGTCGCAAGTCGCGGGGCGCATGTCGATTCAAGCCGGGGCGCACTGTTTGGAGTCATCGCAAGGGGGTCGAGGAGTGCTCCTCGGCGGCGTACCGGGCGTTGCTCCTGCCAGAGTGGTCATCCTCGGCGGAGGCGTGGTCGGCCGCAACGCGGTACAGATGGCTGTCGGCCTTGGTGCCGACGTCACGGTGATCGACCGAGATGTCTCCGTTTTGGAGGACTTGAACTCGCGCTTCGGCTCGGCCTTGCACACCCTTCATTCCAGCGGAGGCGCCCTGGAGGAGGCAGTCCTCGGGGCCGATCTGGTGATCGGCGCCGTCCTCGTGCGAGGGGCCCGAGCTCCGCATCTGGTCACAACTGAGATGGTCAAGCAGATGCGGCCCCGATCAGCTGTAGTGGACGTGGCCATCGACCAGGGTGGCTGTATCGAAACCTCCCGACCCACAACCCATGCCAATCCCACCTATCTGGCCTACGACGTGGTCCACTACTGCGTCGCCAACATGCCCGGAGCCGTACCCCGCACCTCGACGTTCGCGTTGGAGCACGCCACCCTCCCCTATATCGCCATGCTGGCCGACCTGGGACCGAGAGAGGCCATGCGCTCAAATCCCGGACTTCGAGCCGGGCTCTCGATATGCCAAGGGCAGGTCACCGAACCGGCGGTGGCGGAATCGCTCGGTCTCAGCTTCACTGCCCCGGAAGAGGTACTGGGACTTAGCCTCACCGCGGCCTGATCGAACTCGCTGCTAGATCAGTTCAGCCATCCGCTCTGCTACCGCGATCACATTCAAGTTCGTGTTGGCTCTCGGGGTCTCCGGCATGATTGACGCGTCGCACACCCGGAGCCCTTCGGTCCCCCAAATCCGGCCGTCGGGGCCGACCACCGCAGCCGGGTCATCGGCTGGACCCATCGCACAGGTGCCTGCGCCGTGGTAAAAGGCCACATGACGGGCGAAGACGTAGGCCAAGAGGTCGTCGCGGGTCAGTCGATCGGGTAGAAACAGCGGACCTCGGGCCACCCTTCGGTATGGGGTCGTCGCCAGTAGCTCCAAGCTCAGCTCTACCGCTTCCACCAGCCGCTCAAGATCGGGCTTATGAGCCAGGAACGGATAGGTGATGGCTGGTGGATCAGCCGGATCAGTTGACACCGGGCGCACCGATCCTCGGGCCTCCACCTGTTGCAGCGCCGCGTTGAAGGCGAAGACGGTGTCCTGGCCGCCAGCCTCAACCTGGCGTCGGGGACTGCTAGTGAGATCAATCCTCCCCACGGGGAACAACTGGAGATCGTTGGCGGGTCCCGTCGAGCTGGTGAACCGCAGCAGGGTCTGAATGGTCACATCTTCCGGGGTCACCATTTTCGGTTTGGGTGCGGCAAAAAGATAGATGGCAGGGTGATCGGAAAAGTTGGCCCCTACCCCGGGACGGTCGGCAACCACGTCGATTCCCAAACCAGCCAGCTCAGATGCCGGGCCAATCCCCGATCGCCACAGCAACATCGGCGATTGGACGACCCCAGCGGCCAGGATGACCTCCTGGGCAGGGATGGCTTCTGCCCGGCCGTCACAAACAGCGTCCACTCCAACGGCTCGGTTGCCGTTCCACCGCACCGTTAGCGCCAGGCAGCCGCCCCTCACCTCAAGGTTGGGCCGTTTCCTGACCTGGGTGGTCAAGTAGACATCAGCAGCGGACACACGCTGCAATCCACGGCGATTACGAGGCAGCGGGCCTACGCCGTGGGAATTGGGAGCGTTGTGATCCGCGGTGTAGTCGAAGCCCGCTGTCTTGCACGCCTCATAGAACGCGGCGTGGACCGGGAGCAGTTCTGCCTCTGGGGTACGCATGATGGGCAGCGGGCCGTCGCGGCCATGCCAGCGCTCCTCACCGTCTGGATCCGACTCCAGTCGTCGGAAACTGTCCAGCATCGCTTCCCACCGCCACTCGGGAAACCCCCAGGCGTCGAAGTCTGCGGGCATTGCCCGTATGGCGATACCGCCATTGACCGCAGAACTGCCGCCGAGCACTCTTCCTCGGGGGTAGGGCTGAGTTCTGCCTCCGGGAAGACGCACCTCATCGCCCCAGTCATGATCCGGATGCGACGAGATCGTGATGTCGGCCAATTCAGGGGGCAAGTGGGCTCCGTGGTCCGGACCGGCCTCGAGCAGCAGCACTCGGCACGCCGGATCTTCCGACAACCGGGCGGCCAAGACCGACCCTGCCGAGCCCCCACCCACGATGACCCTGTCAAACGAACGTTCAGCCTGCACCACTGGCTCACAGTAGCGACCAAACGGGCGGCCACTAGGTTGGCTCCATGGGCAGATCTTGTGAGGGACGAGTGGCGCTGGTCACCGGAGCGAGTCGAGGGATCGGAGAAGGGGCGGCGCGGCGTCTGGCTGCCGAGGGGGCAGCAGTAGCCGCGGTGGCCCGCACCCGCGCCGACGGCGACCACCGACTGCCCGGCTCATTGGAACGATTGGTGGCCGACATTGCAGAGCTGGGAGGTCGGGCGGTGGGCATACCGGCTGACCTGTCGGATCCATCGCTGGACCGGTCGAAGGTCGTGGCTCAGGCCGAAGAAGCGCTGGGTGGCAAGGTGGATATCCTCATCAACAACGCGGCCCGGGCCTTCTACCAGCCGTTTACCGAGTTAACCGAGAAGCGATGGCGTATCGCTTACGAGCTGAACGTGTGGGCCCCATGGGATCTGGCCCGACTGGTTCTGCCCGGAATGCGGGAACTGGGCCGGGGGGCAATCGTAAACATCTCATCCGGAGTAGCCGAGCCTCCGTCGCTGCCTCCCAACCGGGCCAGCGGACCCACCATGACCGGGTGCCTGTACGGATCGACCAAAGCCGCTCTCAACCGCTGGACGGTGGGGTTGGCCGCTGAGACATGGGACGACGGGATCACCGTCAACGCCGTGTCGCCAGAGGCTGCGGTGATGACTCCCGGCGCCGGGGATTACGTGAACCTGCCGCCGGAGAGCCTTGAGCCCATGGAAACCATGTGCGAGGCCATCTTGGCCCTGAGCACGGCCAAGCCCCAAGAACTCACCGGTAGGATTACCTACTCATTGTCTTTGATCTGCGAGCTCAACCGCCCGGTTTGCACCCTTGACGGTACCGAGCTTCACCTTGGCTGGCAGCCCGACGACATCGACCCCAACCGATTGCGCGGATGATCCCGCCCACTATTGGGCGGCTTTGTTCGACTCCCGCTCGCCTCGGACGAAGGCCTCCCGAGCCTTGTCGCCCTCACCCATGAGGTTCAGCTCGTAGGTGAACCCCTGCTCGAAGCGATAGCTACGGTGCACGTCCACCGGATCGATCCCGTTGATCGACCACTTCGCCTTGCGGATCACTCCGGGCGGCTTGGACGCGATCACCCCGGCCAGCCTTCGGGCTTCGTCCATGAGCTCATCTCCCGGGACAACGCTAAGCACAGTCCCCCACCGCTGGAGGTCTTCAGCCGCCACGGGCTCGCAGCTGTACATCATCCAGCGCATCACCTTCTCGGGAACCAGCCGAGCGGTGTGGGTGGCAGCACCTAGAGCCCCATTGTCCACCTCGGGCATGGAGAACTTCACTCCTTCTGCGGCCACTACCAAGTCGCAATTCCCCGCGAGGCCGATGCCCAACCCCAGACAAAAGTCCTGAACGGCGGCAATCACAGGGACCGCGCAGTCGTACACCGCCCCGAAGGCCTCATAGCAGGCATCTCCCGTGCCCAGGACCCCCTCAAAGCCCTCCATGGCCTGCATCTCCTTGATGTCCACCCCGGCGTTGAATCCCCGGCCCACCGCGGTGAGGATGGCAACCCGCACGTTGGAGTCGTGCTTGTAGCTGCGGAAGATCTCGGCCAGCCGATAGGTGTCGGCGATGTTGAGGGCGTTCACGGGGGGATTGTCCATGGTGACGACCGCGATGCCCTGCTCATCAATCTCAGTGTGGATAGCCACTGTGCGCTCCTTTGCCTCTCGACTGTCAGCGTAGGCTCGCCACGCCTCAGCTACTACCTTCTAGGCGAAGCAACTTCCCCAGAAAGCGAGTTCATCTTGCGCATCGGCTACCTGATCGACACCAACCACGGGTACTACGACCAGCCCCTGCCCGAACCGGACAATGCGGCCGAAGCCCTCGACGCCATGATCGAAGAAGGCATCCTGGCTGAGCAGTCCGGATTTCACTCCATTCAGGTACCCGACCGCCATGGCCGCACGGAGTCGTACTTCGGCTCTCCACTGAACCTGTTGATGATCTTGGCCCGAGAGACGAGTCGAGTGGCCATCGGGTCGTATTGCCTGGTCAATACCCTCTACCATCCCATGGAAATCGCCGAGCAGTGCGCCATCATCGACAACATCTCCCGAGGCCGGCTGTACATGACCTGGGGTCGGGGATTCCACGCCGGCTACTGGGGCCAATTCGGCGTTCCACCCGAGCGGATGCTGGGCCGCTACCTGGAGAACGTGGCCATCATTGACAAAGCATTGCAATCCAAAGGAGAGCGGTTCAGCTGGGAGGGTGATTTCTACCAGGTGAATGACGGCCTGCTCTCTCCCAACTCCTACCAACAGCCCCGGTTCCCGTTCTGGGGCGGCGGCCAGCTCCCCGCAGCTATCGAACGGTGCGGGGTCTACGCCGAATCGTGGACCTGTGACGACTTCCCCATCCTCAAGGAGACCTGGGATGTGCAGGCCGGCGCCTACCGGGCCAAAGCCATCGAAAACGGCAAAGAACCGTTCATCGTCTTGATGAGAAAGGCCTGGGTGGCCGACACCTTCGAAGAGGCCGCCGAGCAATACGGCACCCACTACGTACCCGAGATGAGGTTCTACTGCGAGCAAGGAATCCTGGCCCACCACCCCGAATTCGACTCTCCCGAGAAGATCACCACCGAATCGGCCCGCGAGCACATCGTGGTGGGCTCCCCTGCCCAGTGCCGAGAGCGCTTGGAGCAGTATTACGAAGAGTTGGGCGTGCAGTATTTCACCGTGCAGTTCCGCATGGTCACCGGCCCCTCGTTCGAGGCCACCCGGGAACAGATCCAACGCTTTGGAGAAGAGGTGGTGCAGCCCCTGCACCGCAAGTATCCCGCCCCCGACCATCCGGCCATCCCTGAAGCCTGTCGGTGGTGAACCGATGACCTCGATGACATTGACTCCAACCACCGACGAACTCGAATCCCTGGTGGGGAGACAGTTTCCCGGCGGAACCTACGCCGTGGAGCCGTGGCGAGTCTGGTTGACCAATGACGTCATCGGCGCGCCACAGCGAACCGACGGCGTCGCCCATCCCATGTTCTGCTACTACGCAGCCATGGCCGGTTTGGGCATCTCCATCGACGAGATGTTCACCCTCTGCTATGCGTCGGCCGACGATGGCCCAATGTTCGGCGAATGCGACATCCAACAGTTACGTCCCTTGGAGATCGGTGCCACCTACACCGTACGGGGAGAGATAACCAGCGCAGTCCGCAAGCAAGGAACGCGCACGGGGACCTTCGATATTGTGGCCTTTCAACTGGAAGTCATTGCCCCCGATGGCGAAGTGTCCTCCATTGTCTCCAACTCTTTCATCTTTCCCAGGAGGCCCCAGTGAGCACGGTCCCTGATCCATCAATAGGTGACGAGCTACCCCGTCTGGTCATCGAGGCAGTTGACGCCGAGAAGATGAAAACGATGGCCGCTTTGCTAGGCGACTCAAACCCCATCCACTGGGACGTTGCCACCGTAAGAGAACTGGGCATGGGCGACCAGCCGGTGAATCAAGGTCCCAACAATCTGGGGTACGTGATGAATATGTTGGGCGGATGGGCCGGGGGTGCAGAGCGCATCCAAGAGATCCGTGTGCGTTTTCTGGACAACGTCTTCGCTGGTGACTGCTTGGAGGCCGGTGGCACTGTCACCGCAATCAGTGATGACGGCACCGTCGAATGCGATGTCTGGCTGGCAAGAGACGGCACACACCCAGTGCTGGCTGGAACGGCCTCCCTGATATTGAGGTGAGGCTCGACTAGGCGGCCAACCTCACGTTGTAGTTGCTGGAAAACGACCGGATCAGCAGAGCAAACAAGAACAGCACGACAGTGCCCAGCACCATGGTGGCGCCAGCCGCAGTGTCGTGGTGGTAGCTGATGAGCAAGCCGACTACCACGGAGGCGGCGCCAATGATGACCGCGGCGATCATGATGGCTGGAATGCGGCGGACCAACATGGCCGCAGTGGATGGCGGCGCCACCAAGAAGGCAAAGACCAGCAAGTTCCCCACCGCCTGAAACGATGCCACGATGGAAATGGCCAACAGCGCCAGTAGGGCGGCGTGGGCCAGGCGGGGTCGAAGCCCCATGAGCCGAGCCTGGACCTCATCGAAGGTCATTACCAGGAAGGCGCGGTGAAAGAACATGACTCCCAACAACGTGATCCCGGCGATGATCAGCTGGCGAAGAAGGTCACTGTCGGTGACGCCGGTAATGGAGCCGAACAAGAACCGGCTTAGATCACCGGAGTAAGCCCCCGAGCTGCTGGACATGATCACCACTGCCAAGGCCAAGAAACCCACGTATAGCAATACGATTGAGCTGTCGTCAGGAAGCGGAGAATGATTGCGGATCAAGTTGACGCCGGAAATCATGATTAGCGCGGCGACCAGCGCACCCAACGTTGGGTCGCCCCCGACAATGAAGGCGATGGCCAGGCCGGGCAGCACTCCATGGGCCAAGGCCTCGCCGAAGAAGCTCATCCCCCGGAGTACCACCCAAGTTCCGATCGGTGAGGTGGCCAGCACAGCCAGCAGCCCCGACCATAGGGCCTTTTGCATGAAGACGTTGTCGAGAAAGGGCTCGATCCACCAGTCGAGTGGACTGGTCAGAAACTCCACTAGCCCAATTTAGTTAATCGGATAGATCAACCGAGCCCTTCGACGATCACCTGGGCGTTGGTGCGAATGAAACCGATGTAGGTGCCAGCGCTGCCATCAGGGGGACCCAGCGATCCGGTATTCAAGGAAAGCACCTTGACGCCGGCTGCTCGGCCGAGGGCCTCGGCATCATCGGAGCTGTGCGTCGTTTCCGAGAAGATGGCGGCCACACCGGTGTCTTCGATCAGATGAACCAGTTCCTGGAGCCCCGCGGGGTTGGCCTCAGCCAGGGTGGAGCCACTCGGAATGACGGTCCCTATCAGTTGGAACCCATACCGATCAGCGAAGTAGCCGAGGGCATCGTGATTGGTGACTAACAGGCGATCCTCAGGATGCAGCGGGGCCAAGATCCCATCGACTTCGTCGTCCACAGCAATCAACTCGCTGCGGTATGTCGCAACGCACTCATCCAGGGCCCCAGCATCTAGGCCCGCGTGCGTGGCCAGAGCTTGGCTGAGCGCGGGCAGCGCATCGGAAACCCGAATGGGATCAAACCACACATGAGGGTCGGCGCCACCGTGCGCGTGGGCGTGGCCGTGTTCGTCCTCATGGTCGTCGTGCTCGTCCTCGTGTTCGTCCTCATGGCCGTGCTCGTCGTCGTGGTCATCGTGGCCCATTTGAACCGTCGTCGAACCGTATTCGATGGTCGAGACGTGGTCTGCCATGTGGAATACCGGCGTCCCGGCTTGCTCCACCGCTTCGAGAGTATCCACGAGCCCTTCTTCTAGATGGAGACCGTTGGCCACAACTAGCGGGGCGTCTTCCATCAATCCCCGGGCTTGCAGCGAGGGCTGATAGGCGTGGGGGTCTCCTCCAGTCGGTATGAGGGTGACCACGTCGGCTAGGCCATCGCAGACCACGTTCGCCACCACGTCACCCCATATCGATGTTGTGACCACTACCGTCGGGACGCCATCGGACTCAGCCGCGTCATCGTCGTTCCCACACCCCCACGCAACCAATGCCAGTGCGGCCAGCAAAAGGCCCGTGCGCAATGCAATTCTTCTTGAATTGATAATGAGTCCCATTCCTGCAAACCTATTCTTGGGTAAGCACAAATGCCAAACAGAACATTCGAGAGGCGCTTCGGCGGAATGGAAAAATCATGGCGGCTGTAGTCCACGCGCTGTACATCATCGGCCAGCTCATTGCGATCATGGGGGTGGTATTCGCCCTCCCCTTGGTGATGTGCGAATGCTGCCGGTACTGGTGGAAATGCCGGTGCGCCCGCCGGGAGCAGTGCTCAGCGCCTATTACTGCGGCGACTGGGTCCACGTCCTCCCCGACCGGCTGTTCATTGAGCGCGTCGATTTCGTCGGATGTAAGCACCTAAAATACAGAACACAAATGACTGGGCAACCACTACCGGACTCCGACGACAGAAACTTCCTCTCCGAGCTGCACACCCAAATCAGCAACAAGCTGGCCCAGCAAGACCTCCGATATACCAGGGGTCGAAAGCAACTGGTAGAGGTCTTGGCTCAAGCCGGGCAACCCATGACGTTGCCCGACATTGTGGCAGCAGATCCCAAAATGGCTCGGAGCTCCGCTTACCGCAACCTAGACGTGCTGTTTCGCTGCGGTGCCATACGGCGAATCAACTCGGGGGGTGAATACGCCCACTTTGAATTGGCCGAACCATTGCTCGGCCACCACCACCACCTGATCTGCATCAGCTGCGGCAGCATTGAAGATGTTCATCTTGACGGTGATATAGAACACTTGGTGGACAAGAGCCTGAGCGAGATCGCAGACCGAACCGGCTTCACTCCTACCCATCACAGCCTCGACCTTCACGGGCATTGCGCGCATTGCTGAACTGTTTGCCGAGCCTTCGCCTCGGGCTATGCGGCTGACCGAACTCCGGCTAAGTCCAGAACTGCTCCCGTGGCGCGATGAGGTTAGGGAGTTTCTGAACGCAGAGATGGCGCCTGAGAAGGTTGCTGGCCATATCGACTCGACTGATCTGACGGGCCTCAACCAGGATTTCGAGCGGCATCACCAGAAAGAGGCTGCTCGCCGGGACATGCTGGCCATCTCATTGCCCGTGGCCGACGGCGGCCAGGGCCGGTCTAGGGCTTGGAAGCACCTGTACGACTTGGAGGCCGCCTTCCACGGTGCACCCTCCGTCGACACCGGCGTGACGTTGTGCGGATTCGTGCTCTCTCGCTTCGGGACCCGAGCCCAAAAGGCTCGTTGGCTGGCACCCATGGTCTCCGGGGAGATGTTGGGAGCCATCGCCTATAGCGAGGCCGGGGCTGGCAACAACCTGGCGGCCATTTCCACCACGGGGGTCCGAGACTCCGGCGGGTGGGTACTGGCGGGAACCAAGTCGCACGTTACGGGGGCCCACAAGGCCGACATAGCTGTGGTGTTGGCCGTGACTGACCCCAAGAAGATCGCTCGCTCTTCGATGACCATGTTCTTGGTTCCCTTGGACACTCCCGGAGTGGAAATAGAGCGAAGGCCCACCATCAACGGTTGGACTCTCGGTGAAATCGATCTTCGCCAGGCGCGAATCGATGACGATTGCGTACTGGGCGAAGTTGGCCAAGGATGGTCGCAGGTAATGGCCGCGGTGGCCGCGGAACGAGGCTCATTGGCTCACTACGGATGGGCCGAGCAGTGGTTACAGCGGCTGCCAGCAGGTGTCCCTCGGCTGGAGCGAGCCAGGTTGCACGCGGTCGCGGCCCAAGTCCGGGGCTTCGGCCAGCGCCTGATCGACTACGAGGAGTCTGGCCTGCCTGTGGGTTACGAGGCATCGGTGGTGAAGGTGGCCTCCACCGAGCTTCTCCAAGACATCGCCCGCACGGCCCGATCGGGAGCGGGACAGGGCGAAACCGACTGGACTCCGATGTTTGAGGACGGCCCGTCGTATGCCTATAACGCGTTGGAGGCCATTCACCCCACCGTGTCGGTCGGAGCGAACGAGACCCACCGGGACATGATTGCGGCCGACCTGTTGAGCCGCGACCTGACTGTGGCCACTCCCCCAGCCGCGGCGTCCCATAACCCTGTTCTCTCCACCTGTGCCAAGCAGGCAGAGCAGGCCCGCCGAGTCTTGGCCCTGACTGCTCAACACGCTCTTCAGCGCCCGCTGTACGGGAAGCCGGTGGGAGATTTCCAGGCGGCCCGTCATCGTTTCGTGGACATGGCTATCGCGGTTGAGGCCATGGAGCTGACCACTGCGGAAGCCGCCCTCGTCCCTTCGGGGCCACAACGCGACTACCTGGTGTCAGCTGCCAAGGTGACTGGGAACGAGTGCCTGCTGGATGTGATGGCCGGTGCCCATCAGTTGCACGGGGCCGACGGCTACTACGACGACCAATATCTCGCGCCGCTCACCCGTCGAGCCTGGGCCGTCCAGACTGAAGGGGGAAGCACCGCCGAACATCTGGAGCAGCTGGCTCGCCTCACCGACTAGACGAGGGCGCTCCCGGCAATGGTGACCCGGTGGAGCACGCGCTCCTCACCGGCCACGTCCCCGACAACAGCGTGCTGAGTCGAGCGGTTGTCCCAGATCACCAGGTCGCCGCTGCGCCACCGATGTCGATACGTGTTCTCGTAGCGCCCGATCACCCCGTAGAGGTATTCCAGGAGAGGGCGGCTCTCCTCAGGAGTCCACCCATCGATTCGAGTCACGTAGTTGCCGTTGACGAACAATGCCTCTGCTCCGTTGTCAGGATGGACCCTCACCATCGGGTGCACGGCAACCACCGCCTCATGGTCCAAGCCGGCGTCGGCAGCCAGGCTGGTGCCCTCATGGACCGCTGAGAGGGAGCGGAGCAACTCCTGGAGACCGGATGACAGCGACTCGAACGCCTTGGTTGCGCTGGCAAACATCGTGTCACCACCCACCTCGGGCAAAACCCTGGCCAGCAGCAAAGTGTAGGCATGTGGCTCGCGCATGTGGGTCGAGTCGGAGTGCCAGGTCTGGGTGATGGGGTTCGGGTCGTAGATCTTCATGATCCCCGAGTACCCCTCGATCGACGGGACATAGGGGTGGATGGAGATCTCCCCCCACTTGGCGGCAAAGGCCAGCTGGTCTTCAGGGGTCATCGCTTCCTGGCCGCGGATGCAGATGACGCCGTTCCCATGAAGGGCATCGCGCACCGACGCGAATTCGGTGTCGGAGATCTCACCGGTCAGATCCAGCCCGAGCACCTCCGCGCCGAGGGCACCTGCCAGCTGCCGGATCTCCATAGTCGAAGAACTCTAGCCAGCGGCCGTATGGCCAACGGCGAGGTCGATGAACTCGATGGGCAGCGTCTTGAGCCCGCTCAATCGGTTGGTGCGGGTCCATGTGGCCTCACCGACGATCTCGATATTGGTCCAGCGATCCAAGATCGTGTTGAGCATCACATCGATCTCGAGCCGGGCCAGATTGGCGCCCAGGCAGAAATGGGGGCCGTGACCAAAACCCATATGGTTGTTAGGACTTCGGTCGATGCGAAACTCAAACGGATCATCGAACACTGCATCGTCCCGATTGGCCGACATCTCCCACACCACGACCTTCTCTCCCGCCTGGATGTTCTGGCCACCCAGAACCGTGTCCTGTGTGGCCGTGCGCCGCTTGTAGACCGACGGTGTCGTCCACCGGACGATCTCTTCGATGGCCGTGCCCATGAGGGACCGATCGGCGGTGAGGCGAATCAACTGCTCCGGCGACTTCACCAACTCCCACAGGCCCCCGGCGATGGCCTTCCGAGTGGTCTCCGATCCAGCGGTGAACAGCAGCGACCAGAACATTGCCACTTCGTCGCTGTCCAGCCGAGAAGGATCCTGGTCGGGGAGTTCGCCGTGGATGACCACCGAAAGCAGGTCGTCTCCCGGGTTCTCAATGCGCTCTTGGATGAGGCGCTGGCCGTATAAGAACATGTTGACTCCGGCCTCACTGGGTTCGCTGGACATCTCCTCTTGCGTAAGGGTCTCCGAGGTGATGTCCACCCACTCGCACAGCATGCGTCGATCCTCGTTGGGCACGCCCAGCAGCATGCAAATGGCCTGAAGGGGAAGCTCCGCAGCCACATCGACAACGAGGTCGCAGGCGCCTCGCTTACCGAAAGCGGGAGCCACGCTGTCGAGGATCTGGTGAGATCTGGCCATGAGGTCATCGCGGATCCGACCGATCATCTTGGGAGTGAATCCCTTGTTCACCAACTGTCGGATCCGTTGGTGGCGCGGGTCGTCCATCATGTTGAGGAGCTTCCCGCTCATCTCCATGTCGTTGATGGTTGTGCCGCCGTAAGGACGATCCCCTCCGGTGTGGCTGGAGTAGATCTTGGGGCTGCGAAACACCTCCACCACCAACTCATGAGTACTCACGCACCAAAAGCCCTCGCCATCAGGCGTGCGGGCGGTCGGCTCGTGCCACCACACCGGAGCATGCTCGCGCAGCTGGACAAAGGCCTCGTGGGGAAATCCATGAACAAAGGTCTGGTAGCTGCTGAGGTCGGGAACGTCGAGCGCGACCATCAGTCCTCCTTGGGCGGTGGTGGGACGGTGAAGCCCGCCTCGTCTTCGAGCGCTTCCAAAGCACCGATAAAGAACTTGTCTCCAAGCCCCATCTCCACCGAGCGGACAAGCACATTGTGAGCTGCTGTAGTCAGTGGCAGCGGGGTGTCGATCTCCGACGCGGATTCGATGGCGAGGCGAAGGTCTTTCTCGGCCAGTGCCAGATCATAAGTTGAGTCTTCCCATTGTCGGTTCACGACCATTTCCGAAAGCACCATGTAGAACCCGGCCGAGCTAGCCCGCAGCACTTCCAAAAACTTCGGCAGATCCAAGCCCGCCTTGGCGGCCATGAGGTAGCCCTCTTCGAATACCTGGGTTCCAACCAGGAAGATCTGGTTATTGATGAGCTTCACCAAGGTGCCGGTACCCGAAGGGCCCAACCACTCAGTGTCGTCCTTGCCGAAACAAGTCAGCGCGTCTCTGACCCGGTCGAATGCCGCCTCATTGCCGGAGGGCATCAGGGTGAGGGTCCCTGCTTCGGCTCCCATGCTCCCCCCGGAAACCGGGCAATCGAGATAGTCCACCCCCTCTGCCGCGCAGGCATCGAATAGCTCGGCGGTCACCCCGACGCTGTTGGTCGACAGATCGACGACCGCCAAGCCTGGCGACCCCGCTGAGAGGATGCCATCAGGGCCGGTCACCACGGCGCGCGACACCTCAGGCGTAGGCAACGACAAGAAGATGGCCTCACTGGCTTGGGAGACACTCGCCGGATTGCGAGCTTCGCGGGCACCGGCGTCCCCCAGTCGCCGGCAGGCCGCGGGATCAAGATCAGCCACGGTCAGCTCATGTCCGGCCGCCAGGATGTGGCGGGCACAAGGGCCGCCGATGTTTCCAAGTCCAATGAAGCCGATTCTCATCAGCAGGTCTCCTACGGCCAGCGTATCCCGCTCGAAGACCTAGAGGATCAGCTTGCTGAGGGAGTCTTCGAGGCCACCCGGCCGGCTGGAGAGCAGCCAGGCAGCCCGCTGACGATGCGCCGCATCGGCCAATTCATCGGGACTAGGTGCCCGGAAGTCGAGTCCGTTTTCGGCCGCGAGTCGGCGCAGGCCCAATTCTGCCAGTCGGCAAGCCGAGCGCATTTCCGCCGCTACTACGGCCCCTCGAGTGCCTCCTATTGGTTCGGAGAACCGCTCATGTGCCTCGGCGAGAAGAGCCAGTCCGCTGGTGGTTCTCTCCTGGTCGAGCGCGCCGAAACTCCCAAATGCCGTTGCGCACAGCCCATAGAAGATCGGGCTGCCGTTTATCGACACCAGCCCAAGGCTCTCGCCGATTCCACCCAGGTGATCGATCAGCGCACCGATGCCTTCTTGGCAACAGAGAATCTCGTCGATTCGCTCGCCAACCTCGGCATGGTCGGGAACTGGCTGCCCGTTAGCGGCCGCACCGGCACGCACCATGGAAGGGAGCGACACCGGCAGGGGCTGGAAATGCCCGTTGTCGCCCCAGTCGGTCAGCAGGAACCCGGGTGACTCATGAGCTGCACCAATCGCGGCAGCGTCGGCGATGTTGGCAGCCGCGTTGAGGTTTCGGCCGATAAAGGTGTTCCAGCTGCCGGTTCCGGGAGCCACCCAGAACGGCATTCCAGCTTCTATGAAGAGACGAGCGTGGGATTGAAAGCCCAGATGGGGATCCTCTGGAAGCGCTAGACGATCGAGAAGGTCGGGCGGGAGCATGGCCTCCCACCCTCCTTCGGATGGAGCCTCGTAGTTCCAGACAACCGGCACCGCTCCGTCGGGAATCCTGTCCAGCAGGGAGAAATCCCGGCGGAATTGATCGGCCCAGAACATCACTTGGTAGCCGTCGCCAACCAGAGGCTCGATGATCCGGGTCAGATGCTCGATATACACGGTTTCCCGGCCCCGCGCGGCCACGTCCGGCGCGGAAACGCCTTCCCCCAATTCGAATGGCTCGTCACCGCCAATATGGATGCGGCTGCTGCGGACAGCCCCACCCAACTCCCGAGCCAGGGCAACGCCAAACGCGGCATTCTGTGCCGTGGGAGCCAGGCACCCCGGTCGCATAGTGCCAGAGCCGAAAAGGGCGGGCGCTCCATCAGGGCACTCAGCCAGACCTCGATAGCGCTCGTGGGCCAACCATCGCTCCATATGGCCAAAACAGTTCATGTTCCCGACAAGGTCCATGCCGCGGGCCTGGCAAACACCATCGAGCCACCGCAGTTCTTCCGTGGTCAAGGGTGATGCCCCCTCCCACACTTCACGATGTCCGGAATAGGCGAATGCGTGCTCGACATAGAGTTGGAGCTCGTTGAATCCGAGCTCTGCCAAGACCTCTACCAGCCACTCCAGGGTCTCCTGGGTCGGTACTCGGTCCCTCGAGACATCCAGCATGTAAGCCCGTCGTTCGAACATAAGTCCACCAAAACCATCATGTGACACATCGCTTCTACCCAGTGTAGGGTGGCCCAAATGGGTGCCTCCAGCAAGCTCAGAAAATACCGCTCCGACCACGAAGACCTGAACACTCAAAGCCGTTCAGCGATCATCGAAGCGGGACAAGTGTTGTTCTTGAAGCAAGGAATCGCCTCTACGACGATGGGGGAGATCGCCGAGCAGGCCGGAGTGAGCCGGGTTACCGTGTACCGTCACTTCCCCGAGTGCGGCGCAATTGCTCTCGAGGTGTACTGCCGAATGCTCGAATCTGTCCTCGAGGCGGTTAGAGCAGAGGTACCCGCCGGAGTCAGCGGACTTGACGCAGCCCACCACTGTCTCAATGCCCTCTTCACGGTGTATCCCGCCCAGGAATCAGCATTTCGCTTTTGCGCGGCATACAGCTCCTACCATGCCATCGAGGAACGCTCCGACGAACTGGCAGAGTGGTACGACGCTCGCGAGTTCCATGGATTACCCGAGGCTTGCGGGCAGTTCTTTGGCGCCCATCTCGACCAGGAGACGGCTGGCCGTCTGATGGCGCTCACCGATGCCGCCGTCAGCGGATTGTGCGGCCTGGCAGTAGCCGGATCTCCACAGAACCGAACAAATGTCGAAGCCCGGCTCCGCCATCTCCAAGAGATGATCTTGGGACACCTCGAGCATCTCTAGTCTTCGGGTCCCTCGATTCGGTAGAGGGCGGCTGCGTTCTCCCACAGCAGCTTGCGGCGGACTTCCTCGGAATGGCCAGCGAGCGAAGCCTCGATCCGCTCCCGCACATTGCCATAGAGACAGGTCGGGTGGGGAAAGTCGGTCTCGAACAACACGTTGTCGACGCCGATCTTGTCGAGCAGCCGCTGCGGTGCCGTCTCCTCGAACCAGTAACAGGCGTACACCTGGCGGCGGAAGTACTCGCTGGGCATCATCTCGAAGTTGGCGGCCTGCTCAAGTCCTCCGCATTCATTGAAGGAGTGGTCGACAGCCTCGAGCACAAAGGGGATGAACCCGATGCCGCTCTCCACCGACACGAACTTGAGGTCGGGGTAGCGAGGAAGCACGCCGGACCCCAGCAGATCGGTGAGCTGGATGCCGTTCTTGAGGAACATCTCCAGAGACGCGTAGGCGTAGGTGGAAGGCTTGCCGTGGGCTGCCATCCGCTCTGGAGTGAACCCAGTGGTGGTGTCACCGCTGCCGATGTGGAAGCTGATGGGAAGACCGGCCTCTTGGGCCACCGACCACAGTGGATCCCAGTGGGGGTCACCGAGGAGGGGCAGCCCGAACCGCTGCGGCTCGCCAGTGAACAGGACCGCGCGGTGGCCGAGTTCGGCGCACCGAGCGACCTCAGCCACGGTGTCATCGATGTCCCAGAAGGGGGTCGAGATAACGGCCACGAATCGCCGCGGATCGGGAGATATCCAGTCGAGCTGGAAGTTGTTGTACGCCTGAACACAGGCCAGCATCAGCTCGCGGTCTTTCAGCTTCAAGAAATGCTGGGCTCCGAACCCTCCAACATTGGGATAGAGCACCTGAGCCCAGATTCCCTGCTCGTCCATGAGCTTTAGCCGCTCGCTGGAGTCGTAGGCCGCCGGGTGGATCTCCTCGAACACTGAGGGCCCAGCAGGAAAGGGCTCCGGCCATCCGGCCACCGCGGTCATTCCCACAGAGGAGAACACCTCGCCTCCCACGAACCAATGATCCTTTCCCTCCTCGGAGCGCTCTACCCGGGGTACACGGTCTTTCAACTTGGCGGGAACCCGGGATACAAACGTGTCGGGGGGCTCGGTGACATGGGTGTCGACGTCGATGACGAGCTCAGTGGTGGGCATGCCTCCAGTCTGCCCCACTGATGTCGGGCAGAGGTACTTGACCCCTATTTTGTAATGCGGGCCATGCCTCCATCTATCACCACGGTCTGGCCGTTCATGAAGCTTGAATCGTCCGAGCACAAATACAGCAGTAAACCGACAAGGTCTTCGGGTTGGCCTGGTCGTCTGATGGTTTGGCGGGCCAGCAGCCTCTGAACCTGGTCCTCAGGGAGCTTTGCGGTCATCACACCTGGAGCAATGCCATTGACCCTGATGTTGTCGGCAGAAAGCTCATCGGCGAGCACCTTCGTGACACCGTTGAGGGCCAACTTCGAAACCGTGTAGGCACCGGCATCGATCAATGCGCCGTTGGATGACTGATTGACGATGACGCCACCGCCCCGGCCGCGCATCGACTCGGCACAGGCCTTGGCGCACATGATGGGGGCGACGGTGTTCACAGCCAGGATCTCCATCCATTCATCGGCGGAGAGGATCAACGCCTCGCTCCACTTCCCCCGAGCCAGCCCGGCGTTGTTGACCAGGATGTCGACGCCGCCAAATGCATCGTCGGAAGTCTTCACCATTGCCTTGATGTCTTCGTCGGACGTCACGTCACAGCGGACTCCGATGGCCTGGGCCCCGGTTGAGGCGATGCTCTCGGCGGTGCGAACTGCTGCTTCGCCGTCGACATCAGAGACGACCACTGCGGCACCCTCTGAGGCGAGCGCCCGGGCATACACAACCCCCAACCCTCCGACACCGGCGCCGCCCGCACCAGTGACTATCGCAACTTTGCCTTCAAGTCTCATACAACCACCTCTTGCGCGCCTGAAATCCTATGTCCACCGTCCATCAAAGTTCGGGGTTAAGGGGCAAAGCTGAGGGGGATTCGGATGGTGGCCTCGGGTTCTTGGAGGCCGGAGTCGTTGACCGCGATCACGCAATCGTTGACAGTGGCATCACAGATACCGCTGCCTACCGCGCCGACGATGACCGTCAACTCCACCGAGCCCTCGCCAGTGGGATTGGGATGCAAGATCCTGGCGTTGGTGAAGTCGCAGACCCCCGAACCCTCCGTGCCCCCCTGGGAGCATTGGAGGATGTTCACAGTTTGTTCAGGAAGGAAGCCGCTCCACGTGACCACCACTGTTTGACCGTCCACTAGCCCAGTTGTCGGCTCGGCCGATGCCTGACGGCTGAGCTCGGGCACCTCGAACTCAACCGTCAAGCCGGAATCCGCTTCGGCTGCAAACACCAACTCGGCTTCGGGAGATGAGCGGGGCTGCTGCAAGCGGGTGGCGGCCTCTTCATCTCCTACGAAAGCCACGGCCAAAAAGTCCAAGATGGTGGTGATCACGTCGTCGAAGAGATCACTGGATTGACCTAGCCAAGAACCGTGGTCCGCGCCTTCTAGGGTCAAGAGGCCCTTTATCGCCGAGATGTCATTGAACAGCTTCGGAGAGGTTGCATAGAGGATCAAGGGGTCCTTGGTGCCGTGGACTATCAAGATGGGCGGAGTGGCGGCGAAGTCGTATTCCCCCTCAAACGGGGCCGGTGGACCCGCCATGGCCACCACCGCATCTACCCGCTCGTCGCGGCAACAACTGTTGGCGCTGATTCCCAGCACGGTGATTGCCCCGTTGGAATGCCCTATTGCCGCGATTTGGCTGTTGTCCACCGTGCCCGCCAACAGCCATTGGGGATCGGCGGCCCGTTCGACAACGGTGTCGATCAGAAAGCTCAGGTCCCCCGGTTGGGAACCTGTGTCGCCCGCATCGGGGCCACCAGGGTTGAAACGCGAGCTGCGGGGGAATTCGGGGGCAACAACCACGTATCCCCCTGAAGCCACCGCAGCCAGAAACTCTCCATACCCCTCCGGATAGCCGCCCAGACCATGGGCGAATAGCACCAGCGGATAGGGGCCACCGGCCGGTGAAGCGTTCTCGACCGGGGCGGACGCGCCATTGACCGCGGCCGGGTAGACGATCAGGGTCCGAAGCGTCCGGCTATCCCTACCGGGATCGTCTCCGCTCGGTGGTGTCACACGCTCATAATCGGTGTACACCTCTTCGATGTAGCCAATCCCAGAGGCAACGGGGTCGGGCTCACTTGTGGCAGCTTCAACAGGTACCGAGGGAACGTCTACGGCTGGGGTTCCAGCCGGACCATCACCAGTCGGTTCAACCGGAGTCGTCTCCAACGAAGGAGTTGGCTGCGTGGCGGCGTCGGGCTGCCGGGCATCGTTCGGAGCCTCATCCGATTGATCCGCAGATGATCCGCATGCCATCAGCAAAGCTGCAACCAGAGCGACAACGCTGACACTGGCCGCCATGCGGCCCATCGAGTCCGACATCTGCTCTCAGAATACGACTACCCCGCGGGCGTTGTGGCCGTCTTCCATCTTCTCCACGGCGCCGTTGATCTCATCGAGATCGAATCGGTGGGTGATGAGCTTCTCGATCTCGAGCTGGCCTTGCCGGTACATCTCAACCAGCATCGGAATGTCAGTGGTGGGCCTAGAAGTGCCGTACACGCAACCCATGAGAGTCTTCTCTGTCATGCAGAACTCCAGGCCGGGCAGCTCGGTCAAAGCGCCGGCGGCTTGGACTCCGATGGCCACAACCGTGCCGTCCTGACGGAGGCAGTCCCAGGCCAGGCGTACCAGGGCGGGGATGCCAACCACTTCAAACGCGTAGTCGGCCCCTTCTCCCCCGGTGAACTCGAAAACCTGCTCGACTGTGGCTTCGGGGTCTTCGTTCTTGATGAGATGGGTAGCTCCAAAACCCTGCGCCATGGCCAGCTTGTCGTCGTGGAGGTCGACGCCGATGATCCCGCTGGCCCCGGCGAGCACAGCCCCTTGGATCACGTTGAGCCCCACGCCGCCGCAGCCGATCACCACCACAGAGGAACCCGGCTGCACCTTGGCCCGATTGAAGACTGCCGACGTTCCCGTCAACACGCCGCAACCAGTCATGGCCGCGATCTCCAGCGGCACGTCTTTAGGAATCGGTATGGCTCGCCTCTCATTGCAGACGAGCTCCTCCGAGAGGGTGCCGATCGCCGAGAACTGGTAGAGACCGCGGCCCTCGGAATCGGCCATCCGCGGCCCACCTTCGGCGGAATCGGTGCCGGTGAAAGTCAGATCCAGATTCGCAGAGCACAGGTTGGGCCGGCCCTTGAGGCAGTTCCGGCACACCCCGCAGTGGATCAGGGCTGAGAGCACCACATGGTCGCCCACCTGGCAAGTAGTGACCTCGCGCCCAATTTCCTCCACCACTCCAGCGCCTTCATGGCCGAGGATCATGGGGAGAGGGAACGGCAGATCACCGGTTTGCACCGCGACATCCGAGTGGCACAGGCCACTGGCTCCCACCTTGACCCGCACATCATTCGGACCGACAGCGCCGGAGGTGAACTCCACGACGTCGATAGGAACGCCGGCCTCATATACGACCGCGGCCTTCATTACGCAACCACCCCTTTGACCTTCAAGTCGATTACCTCGTCCCAGTCCATGCCCAGGTTCTCGGTGAGGATCTCATCACCGTGTTCATTGAACCCCGGAGCGCGGCCCGGTGGGGCCGGCTCCCCGTTGAACTGAACCGGAACCGCCACCAACTTGAACGGAATCCCGTCTTCGCTCACCGCCTCCTGGACGTAGCCATTGGCCTCCACTTGTGGGTCGTCGATTATCTCAAGAGTGTCGAGCGCCGGAGTCCACTGGCCGGAGAAGTCGGCAAACAGCTCCCTCACTTCTTCCAGGGTGCGGCTCGCCACCACCTCCTCGACGACATTCCGAGCGGGCGCAGCGTTGGCCATCAGCGTCTCATAGGTGGCGAATCGCTCATCTTCGATCAACTCTGGACGCCCGATCACCCGGCAGAACTCCTGCCAATACGGGAGAGGCTGAAGGCAGGTGATGTTGATGGTGTAGCCGTCGGCGGTGACATAGTTGCCGAGGAGCGGCTGAGTGAGCCCGCTCAGATCGACCGGCCGCCACGGCGTGTTGTTGACGTGCGACATCGCCACGCCCGCTCCCATAGCCCACAGTCCGGTGCCCAGCAGGGACACCTCCAGTGCGACGGCCTCTCCGGTCCGCTCTCGGTGGAACAACGCAGTGGCAATCCCTCCGGCGATGGTCATCGCCCCGATCGAGTCGCCGAAGGCCGGACCCGGCTGAGAGGGCATGCGCTCATCGTCGGTGTACCAGGTGCCCATGGCCGCTCCCGACCGCACCCAGAACGAGGTCATGTCATAGCCGCCCCGATTACCCTCCGGCCCCTTGGGACCCCACGCCGTGCCCGCCGCGTACACGATGCTCTCGTTGTGGGGCCGCACCTCCTCCTCAGTGATGTGCAGCCGCTCTCGCACATTCGGCGGTTTGTTGGTGAGGAAGACATCAGAAATGGCGATGAGCCGGTGCAGTATCGACATCCCCTCGTCTGTTTGGAGGTCCAAGCCAAGGCTGCGCTTGCCCCGGTTGGCGTGTTCCATGATGGCGTGGACTTCCCCCTTGAGGTCGAGGGCCCCACTCGACGCCAGGCCCCGAGCGGCGTCGCCTCGCTGGGCGTGCTCGATCTTGATGACATCAGCACCCCAGTCGGCCAGCACCGCTGAAGCCGCAGGCACAAAGGTGTGATCGCAGACATCCAGGATGCGGATGCCCTCCATCGGTTGAATCATGAGCTCCTCTTCCTCCTGCTCCCCCGTCGAGGCGACGCTACCAATACGATCTCAGCGTGAGCGAGATTGAGTCTGCGTGGGGCCGGTACCCCGGCTATGCCATTGATCTGATCCCGTGGTCGGGTCGGGGTCGGTCGACGTTCAACGGAGCCACCGTGGCCGAAAGCGACTCATGCCTGATTGTCAAGGAGTCGGACCACCAGGACCAGCTCTACTTCCCTATGGACGACGTGGCCTGGGAGCACTTCACCGAGACCGAGTTGCACACGGTGTGCCCGTTCAAAGGTGAGGCCGACTATTGGACGCTGGCGGTCGGCGGCGACACCGAGGAGAACGTGATGTGGGCCTACCGCCGGCCCTTCCCAGAAGTCGCCGGCCTCGAGGGCCACGTGGCCTTCTACACCGATCGGGTCCAAGTCGAGCTTCTTGAAGAGGTGGCAGAGGATGGCGGCGACATCGTGGCCTACCGCTTTCCGGTTTGGGGCACCGCCGCCGATTTGGCGCGATTGATCGACGTGGTGCCCGATGGCGACCGGCGATTCACCAGTCCGTCGTTCCCCGACCCGCCCCTGGGCACTTTCATCGACCTCCCTAATGACCGGCGACCCCGCCAAGTGATTGAGGGCGGCCAGCTCTTGGGCCAGGCCATTGTGGCGGCATCCAAGACCGTCCCCGACCAGCGGGTGGTGTCGGCCTCGATGGTCTTCACCAGAGCGGCCCGGTTCGACTCTCCCTTGGCCGTCGAAGTGGACCTGCTGCGTCAGGGCCGGACCTACTCCACCGTGGAGACCCGTATCGTCCAACACGACAAGTTGTGCTCGGTTGGCTTGGTCCTGCTCGACGGCGGTGCTGAGGACGTCTACCGGGTGACAGCTGAAATGCCCGAGGTTCCCGATCCGCTGGATTGCCCGCTGCGGGACTTCCAGGTGATTGGGCGCGACATCCGGGTGGTGGACGGTGCCTACAACTTCGATCCTGATGATGTGGGTCCTCCGGAGTTGTTCGTGTGGATGCGCTATCGAGACCGGCCCGAAGGCCCGGCGATGCAGGCTGCTCTGTTGGCCCAGGCCACCACGCACTACACCATCGGGGCGTCGATGCGGCCCCATCAGGGCATCACCGAGGCTTTGGCCCACGTCACCCTGTCAACTGGTCCTATGGCGGTCGACATCGCCTTCCACGACGAGGCCAACGTATCTGACTGGCACCTCTACGAAAATCCCGCCGTCTACGCCGGCCAAGGCCAAGTGCAGGGCCAAGGCCGAATTTTCGCCCAAGACGGACGCCTCGTCGCCTCCTATTCCTGTCATGCCATGGTGAGGTCATTCGACACCGACCCCAACCACATCGGCGGCTTCACCTCAGCTATGTAGCCATCCGCCTCATGGGGCGAGCTTTTGCGGGCCCATCAGCTCTCTCATTCGGCGAAAGACATCCACCCCCAGTTGGTTCCACACGTGGAGCAGATCGACGAGCACCCAGTTCTCACGTATCGACCGCCGGCCCGTGGCCGGGTCGGTTTCCAGTCGCCAGAAATCGAGGCTGCGCATGGTGATCTCCCGGTCTGAAGGAGCGATTCCAAGCCAGCCGTCGCCAGTCACCGTCATCGCCATTCCCGGCCAGGCGGTGACGCCGACGTAGTTGTTGTCGCCGAAGAAATGGCTCACGCTGCTGAAGTCGACCCGGCGGTCAGGCATGGCGGCAAGAAACGGGATCTGGTGCCAGTTGCGGAAACCGTTCACCCCTCGTCCTGTCCCGATACCGGCGGGGCCATACCAACTGAACTTCGGATGCCACCAGTGCGCCAGGCGCATCACTTCCTCAGGCTCGGCGGGATGACGGCCCATGTCTGTCAGCATCCCAGTGACCCAGTCCACGCTGGCCTGCGATACCGCGGCATCCCTCAAACCGCGGTGAACGCCGTCTTGGGTGGCGGGGGCTGGGGCATGCCAATAGCGGCCAAGGCTCGGGCCCATTGGCCACACACCAGCCTGCATCATCATTTCGGGGATATCCCAAAGGGCCTGCATCTCAACCACGCGTCCTTCAACCATGTGGAAGAACTCGTGGTAGCGCATTGCCGCCTGGTGCCCGGTTGGGGGAATGTCGAGAAACGGCCCCTGCCAGGTACCGGTGTAATGGCCGCAGCACCCTACCCAGCTGTCCCCCTGATCATCGTCTCCGGCCATCACGATGAAGTCGCGACGTTCGACATCGGGTATCGCCAAGGCCAACTTGCTCAAAGCCTGATCCCAGAGGCCCTCAGGACCGTCGAGATCTTCGAATGGAAATGCCAGATGCACCTGAGCCTCGGGGGTGAAGGCATCCCTCAGCACCGACCGCACATCCGCATCCGTCCAGTGGTACAGCGCCTCTCGAAGCGGGGCGAGCGCAACCTTGTTGTCATCGTGAGTGGTCATGCCATGCTCCTCAACCAGATGTAGACGTCAAGCGGCTCGCCACAATTTCTCCGAAGCCAACTCCGCTCCCTGGGCGAGCGCTTCGAGCTTGGCGAACGCAATCTCAGGATCGATCCCCTCAAATCCGGCAAACGACGAGAACCCGCAATCAGTGCCGGCCATCACCCGCTCGCGGCCCACGATCTCCGCGAACCGCTCGATGCGCTGAGCGATCAACTCCGGGTGTTCGACAAAGTGGGTCGTGGTGTCAACAACGCCGGGAACCAGCACCTTGTCTTCAGGAATGGTCGCCTCCGCAAAGGTTCTCCACTCGTGGGCATGCCTTGGGTTGGCCGACTCAAACAGCAGGGCTTGGGGTTTGGCCTTGAGCGCTATCGGCAGCACTTGAGACATCGGCGCATCGTGGGTGTGGGGACCCTCGTAATTGCCCCAGCAGATGTGGAGCCTCATCCTGCTGGGATCGATATTCCTCACCGCATGGTTCAACGCCTCAACATGGACGGTTGCCAGCCGCTCGTACTCGTCATCGGGCCTGCCCTTGAACATCATGTGCCGACCCAGCCCAAGGTCGGGCGAGTCGAGTTGCAGCAGGAAGCCGGCATTCACGATGGCCTCGTACTCGGCTCTCATGGCATCGGCAAGGGCATAGAGGTAGGCCTCGTGGTCTCCGTAGTAGGCGTCAGGTTGGAAGAGGGCGATTACCCCTGGAGAAGCGGCGTTGATGAAACCCTCGACCGGAGTGTGCCCCTCGGTGGCCGCTCGGAAGTTGGCGATGTCTGTCTGACAAGGCCCCATGTCCATCACCTCCACGGGGCCGACGCACTGGGGCCGGGTATAGGTCGGCGTGCCTCCGGTAGCGGCCTGGCGCTCGAGGAACGAGGGGAAGTCCTCCAGATCAGCAGGCGCCCGCCGGGGACTGTCGCCCTCAAATCCAGTGACGCGGTATCTGATGTAGGTGGCATAGCTGAGCTTGCTCATCTCGCCATCGCTCACTACGTCCACCCCAGCCGACACTTGTCGGGCCACAATTGCCTCCACCGCGGCTGCGACGACGGCATTGTGCTCGTCGACATCAATGGGCTCGCCTCTCTCGACCGCAAACACCCCTCGCGTAACGGCCTCGGACCGGGGCAAGCTGCCGACATGGGTTGTGAGAATGCGGTCGATGCTGGTCCTCATCGTGCACGGATCCTGGCGGATACACCGCCACCGGAGGCGGCACGGACTCTTGTGTTCATGTGCGGATCGCCAAATGGGTTCTGCGGTCGAAGAAGTGCAGCTTCTCGGTTGACACATTGACTCTGATGCGATCACCGACTCGGGTTCTTGTGGCGGCACTGAAGCGGGCCGTGCACCGACTGACGTCCTCGTCGCCCAGCTCATCGAGGGCATCGGGGTCTCCGCTGTCCACGCTGGGCGCGGCGATGGAGAAGTGAACCAAAGTCTCAGCGCCGAGTGCCTCCCTCACCGCAACCTCCGCGTCCAGGCGCTGATCGTTCGGGTGGTCGGAAGCAACGGCGGCATCCTCAAGATCCTCGGGGCGGATACCGACGACAACAGGCTGATCCAAGTAGTCCCGCAGCGCCGGACGACTTGCCAGAATCTGCTCAGGGACTGCGAGAGACTGGTCGCCCAGCTGCAACTGATAGTGGCCGTCAACCTCCGACAAGGTCGCTTCGTAGAGGTTCATCGACGGGGAGCCGATGAAAGCGGCCACAAACACGTTGTCGGGATTGTCATAGAGAGCCTCTGGCGCCGCAGCCTGTTGGAGGATCCCGTCTTTGATGACTGCCACTCGATCCCCCATGGTCATGGCCTCGACTTGGTCGTGGGTCACGTAGAAGGTGGTGACGCCCAGCTCCCGCTGAATCCCGGCAATGTCGGCTCGCATCTGAACCCTCAACTTGGCATCGAGGTTTGAAAGCGGCTCGTCCATGAGGAACAGCGCCGGACGGCGGACAATGGCCCGGCCCATCGCCACCCGCTGGCGCTGCCCGCCCGACAGCTGGGCCGGCTTCTTCTCGAGCTGCTCGGTGAGCTCCAGTATCTCGGCCGCCTGCCACACCTGCTCTTGGCGCTCCCTCCTGCTGATCTTGCGAAGCTTCAGGGGAAACCCGATGTTCTCCGCGACCGTCATCTGGGGGTAGAGCGCGTAGCTCTGGAACACCATCGCAATGTCCCGATCTTTGGGCTGGACATCGTTGAGCCAGCGGTCCCCCACGTACAGATCTCCCGAGCTGATGTCCTCCAATCCCGCGATCATCCGCAGCGCGGTTGATTTGCCACAGCCCGACGGCCCCACCAGTACCAGGAACTCCCCCTCCTCCAGCGTAAGGCTCAGCTCGGTAATGGCTTGAAACCCGTTGGGATAGATCTTGGTGATCTTGTCAAGAGTGACGGTTGACATTTTCACTCCCCTCCGACAGAGCCCGGCGACTCCGGTCGGATCCATGCAAGTCCTTCTGCATCCCCGCTTCGAAATTCTTCGATACCCAAGAGCTGGCGCATCCGGGCTAGCGGGTCGAGCCCCTGCATGTTGAGCCAGTTCAGCAGGTCGAGGAACACCCAATTCTCGGCCAGTTTGTCGCCGTCGCGACGGTAGACGTCCACCACCCGCATGTCGGCTGGCATTCCTGAGCCGGGCAGACCCATAAACCCCCCATCGGCGGTGACGGTGAGGTTGGGCCAGCCGAAGAAGCAGGCGTAGTTCCCTTCGGCGAAACGGGCCACGTGACCGTTGAAGGTCTTTTCTGAGAGATTCACCCGGAACGGGTGCTGATGCTGTTGCTGGTAGCGGTCAATGGTGTAGGCCGCGCCGATGCCCTCCGATCCCGACCAGATCATGTCCTCGTGCCAGCATTCGGCCAGCACCGATCGGGGCATGATGTTCTCACCTCTGGCGTTGCCCACTTCGTTTGCCCAGATGAGGTCGTCGATCATCCGGTCAACCAGCGCCATGGTGGCCTTGCCCTCAGCTGGGTCTTGGGCATCGAACAGCAGCCCGTCGTGGGTACGGGGGCCGGGATAGATGTGCGACGAGCCGGTCTGGGGCGGCAGTGGGTAGTGGCCAGCCTGCCGCATCACGCTGATGATGTCGGTGAAGAATGCGGTCTCAGCTATTTGCCCGTCCTCCACCCGGTGGAATTCGGCATAGCGGATGAAGCACATCTTCCTGGTTGGCGGAATATCCAACCAAGGCTGGTCGAACAGTCCAAGCAGGTGACCCATCTGACAGACCCAGGTATCTCCCACTTCCCCCCGGGTATTGGCACCGGCCAGGAAGACATCGGGTCGCCGCTGGATGGGTGCGAACGACTGGCGCAGCGGAATATGAAAGCGTTCGGCCACTTCTTCGGCACCCGCTATCTCATTGAACGGGTGCATACCCCGCCAGTGGTAGCCCTCGGCGGTGTGCGCGCGCAGCACCTCTTCGATTTCCTTCTCGCCGGCGCCATCGAGAGCGTCGTAGTAGTCGAGCACGACGCGTTTGGCCTGCTGGAAGTTCTCCGACATCAGCCCTTCACGGCGCCCGCGCCGAGCCCTTTCACGAGATGTTTCTGGAACAAGATGATGACCACCACGATGGGCAGCGTGATTGACACCGAGGCCGCGGCGGCCTCGGTGATAGTGCGAGAGCTCTCGCCACCGGTGAGCGACACGATCGCCACGGGCAAAGTCCATTCTGTTGGGGCCAGCACCCGTACAAACAAGTATTCGTTGTAGGCCAAGAGCATGGTGAACAGGCCAGTGGCGATGATCGCCGGCCACATCATCGGGATGATCACTCTGCGAAACGCCTGGAGCCGGGTGGCCCCGTCCATCATCGCCGCTTCCTCGATCTCCTTCGGTACCTCCATGAAAAAGCTGCGGAACATCCAAATGGTGAACGGCTGGTTGACCGCAACCAGGGCTAACACGATGGCGAGGCGAGTATCGAGTATCTGGAGGGTGTCGATCCCGGGGAAGTCAATGAAGGGAAAGTCCCATGAACCGACGCCGCTGCTGGCCAGCCAGTCGTCGATCTCTTTGGCGCCGAAGAAGTACGGAAGGACGAACGCAGTGCGAGGCAGGGCGCGAAATCCTAGGGCCACGATCAGAATCACTGCTCCCGAGATACCGGTGTACCGAGCCAACCCATAGCCGGCCAGTAGCCCGATAGACAGGGAGATGAGCATGGTGAGCACGGTGACCACGATGCTGTTGATCAAGAAGTCGTATTCGTCGTTGACTTCCCAGATCCTCGGAAATCGCCAGAGGGCGACAAAAATCACGCCCACCGCCGCGCTGAACCAGGGCCAACTGTGCCGAACGCGCTTGCCGATTTGGCCCAGGATGAGGCAGATCGCCGCAACCGCCAATATGTAGACCAAGACGCTCCACATGTTGATGTCGTCTTCGTCCAGCCAAAATGCCCGGTAGGCGTTGGCGGTGGTTTCGTAGCCCCAAAGCACGGGCTTTTTGGCGGCTACGTCGCGGGTGAACTTGATGGAAGTCTGGAAGGTCCACAAGAACGGGAGGACGCTCCACGCCACTAGCACCAACATCGTGGCGTGGAGGCCGACTCGGGAGAGGCGCGTTGACCGGCGCATTCCGATCAGGTCCTCTCCTCAATCTGGTCCTTATAGCTGCGCCACAAGAACGGGATGAGAACCACGAAGATGCCGATCACATTCAACACCGCGATGGCATTACCTTTCCCCAGCCTCCCGATGTCGTAGGCCGTGGCCACGCGCACGTTGTATACCGACAGGGTGTGGGCATCGGTAAAACGGTTCCCGGTCCAGACAAACACCTGGTCGTACACCCGATAGGCGTCCATGATGGTGATCAGCCCCACGAACAAGATAAGCACTCTCAAGTGGGGCAAGATCACATGCCACAAATTCCGCAGAAAGTTGGCCCCGTCAATGGCGGCGGCTTCCACCCGCTCTTCGGGGAGCGTCTGGAGCCCGGCAAAGAAGGTGATCATGGCGAACGGCATGACGTACCAGATCGACTGGATGATGATCAGCCACTTCACATTGCTGGCGTCAACCGCGAAGGGATCGTCGGTGATCACCTCCCAAAGCCAGGCAATCAAACCGCCTCGTTCGAACAAATCCTTGTAGACGAGCGATCCCACCACAGGTGTGACGATGAACGGGAGGAGAAGGGCCGCCATATACAGGCTGCGGCCTCTGCCGACCCGGTCGAGAAGCAAAGCGACGCCCAAGCCCATCACCATTGTGACCGGCACCACGACGGCCACAAACACCATCGTGAACCGGAACGCGGCCCAGAACTCCGGATCGGTCAACACGTCCGTGTAGTTGTCGAAACCAATCCATTGGGGGTTGTTCAGGTCGCGTAAGAGCAGCTTCTGGAAGCCCAGCCACACCGTCGTGATGAGCGGAAAGACCATCAAGGCCAGCATCACGATCACGCTGGGTACCGTGAATCCCCAGAAGGTGCGTCTATTCATCTTCCCCCAGTTTCTTGCCGATGGTACGGCAGATGATCCCCCACCCCCGTACGGGGCGGCGCCTCATGGACGCCGCCCCGCAGGAGGGGGAATTGAGGTTGCCCGTTAGGACAACGCTGCGAGGTTTAGAGCAGACCCTGCTCTGCGGCCTCGGCGAGGTAAGCCTCTTCAGCAGCCGCCAATGCCTCTTCGACAGAAGCGCCGTCGAGGATGGTGACCAGAGCCTCACCCAGCTTGGCTCGGGCGATGCCCGCAGCCGGGTGGGTGAGATCAGCACCCCGGCCATTCACAAGGCTGGCCTCGGCGGCGGCAGCGTCGCGCGGGCCTTCGGGGTGGCTCACACCTGTGCGGGTTACCAGTCCGAACTGAGCAGCAGCTTCCTGGCTCTCCAGGTCGGTGGCGGCCAGCATGGCCAGGAAAATCGCCTCGACCCTGTCCTCAGGAGTATTGGCGGGGATCATCCAACCGTCGATGTAGGCCGGAGCGGCCAGAGTGCTGCCACCGGTGCCGAGCGCGGGGGCGAACTGGATCTCGCCGACCACTGTTGAGGCCTCGGGATCGTCCATGGCACCAGCTCGGGAAGCCCAGGTATGGCCCAGGATGGCCTCGCCAGTCTGGAACGCAGCCTGTACGTCATCGGTGCTGTAGGAGCCGGCTGCGTCTGGCGCGCACTCTTGCCACATGCGCTGCAAGAGGGTTGCCGCCTCGATGCCCTCGGGGCTATTGAAGTTCGGCTGGCCGGTCACGGGATCGATTGAGGTCTGGCCCAGTGATCCGAGAACGCTGTCGAACTCGATCTGCCAGGCCCAGCCCGCAGACAGCATGTACAAGAAGCCGATGTCGTATCCGGCGTCTTGGATGGCAGCGCAGGTCTGGAACGCCTCGTCGAATGTGGTCGGCACATCGAGGCCCAGCTCGGAGAGAGCCGGCTCGTTGTAGAACACGTGCATGGTGTTGGACACCATGGGAATGGCGTAGATGTTGCCGTCGAGCGACGCCATATTCCAGAAGGCCTCATCGATCTGGTCGAGGTTGTACTCGTCCCGGTACTTGTCCACCAGGTCGTTCAGCGGCCGGACGAATCCCTGGTTGGCCAGTTCGCTGATGAATGCGTTCGAACCCTGGTAGAGCTCGAAGCTCGGCGAGCCCGATGCCGCATCCTGAGTCATGGCGTTGCGGGCCTCAACCGAGTCGAGGAACTGATAGTTGAAGGAATAGTTGCCCTCTTCACAGTCGTCGAGCTCGTCGGCATACTGGGTGATGATTGGGAACTCCCAGCCCATGACGTCGATTTCGATGGAATCACTCGGGTCCGGAATGGCGCATTCGTCGGAGATGATCATCATCTCCGGCTCCGGGGCCTGCTCTTCAGGCTCGGGCTCATCCTCGGGTTCAGGGGCCGGTGCTTCTTCTTGCTCGGGCGCCTCTTCCTGCTCCGGCTCTGGTTCCGGGGCAGGTGCCTGCTCCTCAGTGCCGGTATCACCAGATGCCGTGCCCGTATCATCATCGTCGTCGTTGCCGCAGGCCGCGACAACGAGGGTGAAGGCAAGGAAGATGGCGAAGATCCGCCACCACCTGCGATGTTGTGTACTCATGGGTGTAACCCCTCCTTGGTTGTTGTTTTTCTACGTAGGTAGATCTTTGACGTGGTCACTTCGGCGGCCTTCCAAGCAGCGCCGTTGGCGCCAAATAGCCCGCGGCGTCGTGACTCCAGCCGCAGAGTTCGGCCGCGGTCACAATGTCTGGATCCCATTCGATGCCAGCCCTCTGGTCGGTGGCACAGACCACAAGGGCGAGCGCTTGGGAGGTTCCGGAGTTCTTCAGATCTCGCCACACACCGGCGGGAATGGAAACCACTGAACCCTCTGCCGGTGAGGCGCTAATGGCGTCATCGCCGCGATTAACAGCAATCTCCCAATGGCCCTCGTCGATCAGCACTACCTGGCTGTGCCCATGGCGATGGATTCCGGTGGAGGCGCCGGGCTCGACGCGGAGCCACTCCACGGAGAAGCCATGGGGGGTGGCGATGGGTGCCCTATGGTGACGATCCTCGGTCAAGCCGTAGCCGATTACCGGCGCCAGAGCAGTGTCGTGACCCGACAGCACGCTTGACAACAACGCGCTAGCTGACCATTGGAGGTCTTCCTTCGCCACAGTTCGGGCCGCGAGCTCGTCATCGGAGTAGTCATCCACACCGCTGAGCAGTTCGGGATCCAGAGGAAGTATGACGTCCTCTGGAGGCTCCCCGTTGCTGGCATCGAGCAGCGAGTAGTCGGCCTTCAAATACAGGCCGGTCTGAGCCGCATCGCGAAGCACGTCGGGCGCCCAAATGATGCCGCCCGTGTCGTCACCGCCTAGCACGGTGAAGAGCCAGCCGTCGTCGGGGCCGATGTTCTCAAATCCTCGGAATACCCAATTCGGAGCGGAGAACACGGTGCCGGGTGAGATCTCCAATTGCTGCTCAGCGTGTTCGCCGATGTTCACCCGCCATTGGCCTCTAGTGCAGATCAGGACCTCAGCGGTGAAATGCAGGTGCTGGTTGTTGACCACCCCGTGGCCCATGCTGGCCGCGCCGACTTGGAAGCCGTGTGGCTCAGTGAGATTGACCGTCTGGTCGGTGTTTTGCGAAACGCCCGGACCAATGAAGGAGTAGCTAGCCTTGCCTCTGGACCGGGGAAGCCGAACGTCGACGAATGCCTCGGTGTCGGCCATGAAATCAGCCGGTTGGATCACCCGACGGGCGAAGTCTTGCGGCTCGATCACCGCCTCGGAGGTGCGATGGTCGCTCATGCCACCCCCAGGGGCCGACCACCGTCGACGCTGATGATCGCGCCGGTAGTAAATGGCAGATCGCTGACCACCGCGCTCACCGCACGAGCCACATCTTCGACAGTGGCCAGGCGATCCAGGGGTGTGGCCACACGCTGGGCATCAATGAATTCTGGGGGCATCTTGTCGGCGTACTCCCCCAGAACCCACCCGGGGGACACCGACACCACGCGCACCGAAGGGGCCAATGCCCGCGCCAGCGATCGGGTCATGCTGTCGAGCGCCGCTTTGGATGCGCAGTAGGCGACGTTTGACCCCTGACCGGTGACGGCGGCCACCGATGAGATGTTGACCACGACCGCTCCGTCGGCCTTGTCCAGCAGAGGACGCAGGACCCGGATGGCGGCGAATGAACCGCGCCAGTTGGTCGCGAAGATCTCGTCGATTGTCGAGTCGTCCAGCGCGTCGAGGTCGTCGTGGGGCACTGGTCGAGTCACGCCGGCGCAGTTGACGAGCACGTCCAGCGAGCCCGGCGATTCCGCCAGCGTGTGGGCAAGACTGACGAGCGACTCCGGTTCGAGCACCGCGATCCTCATTGCCTGATGGCCGTGGCCGGGTAGTTGGGCCACCAGAGATTCAGCCCGCTCGGCAGAGCGGTGGTATCCAGCCACCACGGAGAAGCCGTCGGCGGCCAGGCGATGAGCAATGGCTGATCCGATTCCGCCGCTTGCCCCGGTGACAACCGCCGTCTTCATGCTCGGACTCCCCCGTACCGCTTGACGCGGATATCGGCTTGAGCCTGGTGTCCGGCGAAATTCTCAATGGCGCACAGCCGGCTGCAGTATTCCCCAATCAGAGCGCTGGAACTCGGCTCAGTGACTCGCTGGTAGGTCACTGTCTTAATGAACTTCCCCACCCAGAGGCCACCGGTGTAGCGGGCTGCGCCCTGGGTGGGAAGGGTGTGGTTCGTCCCGATCACCTTGTCGCCGTAGGACACGTTCGTCATCGGGCCCAGGAACAGGGCGCCGTAGTTGGTCAAACGCTCCAAGAAGTAGTCGTCATCCGAGGTCATGACCTGGACATGCTCGAAGGCCAGCTCATTGGCCATCTCCAGCATCTCTTCCTTGTCTTTACAGACCACCACTCGGCCGTAGTCAGCCCAAGCCGTCGAAGCAACATCCGCGGTGGGAAGGGTCTTCAGCTGGCGCTCGACCTCTTCAATGGTGTCCAAACCGAGTTGGCGGGATGTGGTGAGCAACACCGCGGGCGAGGTTGGACCGTGTTCGGCTTGCCCAAGCAGGTCGGTGGCGCAGATCTCTCCGTCCACCGTGTCGTCGGCCAGCAAGAGAGTCTCGGTGGGTCCGGCCGGAAGGTCGATGCCGACTCGTCCGTAGAGTTGGCGCTTGGCTTCGGCCACGTAGGCATTCCCTGGTCCGACCAGTACGTCGACGGGATCGACGAACTCGGTTCCCAGTGCCAGTGAGGCCACTGCTTGAACCCCGCCCAGCAGATATATCTCATCTGCTCCGGCAAAGTGCATGGCCGCCACCGTCTCAGCGGGTACCGCTCCGCCGATCGGCGGGGTGCAGGCTGCCACACGTGACACGCCGGCCACCTTGGCAGTGAGCACGCTCATGTGGGCCGAGGCCACCATTGGGTAGCGTCCGCCCGGGACATACGCCCCCACAGACTCGACTGGGATGTTCTTGTGCCCCAGGACAACCCCGGGCATGGTCTCAACCTCGGTGTCGCTGATGGAGTCAAGCTGGGCTTGGGCGAAGTACCGAATCTGGGACTGGGCGAACTTGATGTCTTTTACCGTGCTGGCATCGACTCCAGAGACGATCCTGTCGATTTCCCCTGGGCTCAGTCGGAACTGCTCCGGGGACCAATTGTCGAATTGGCTCGACATCTCCCGCACCGCGGCTTCGCCCCGGGCCTCAACCTCAGCGATCAAGGAACGGACCCGCTCAGAGAGCTCCGGGTCGGAGCCGTGAGAGGCTTTGGCCGCCGCGGCTTTGAGGACCTCAGGCACTGGACTTCCTCGTTGTCTTGCCAATGCGGATGGCTCCGGGAACGACGATTGAAACCGGCTTTTCCTGCGGGCCGGCCCCAGAGCCCATCAACACGT
Organism: Acidimicrobiia bacterium; assembly: GCA_022826705.1. Lineage (GTDB taxonomy): Bacteria > Actinomycetota > Acidimicrobiia > Acidimicrobiales > Bin134 > Poriferisocius. The sequence goes on from JAJDUJ010000024.1 coordinate 46,476, forward strand.
CAATTGCCCGAGCCACGAGGACGTCGGTGGTCTGCACCAGCGTGGTCAAGTCGTATCCGGCCCAACTTGCTTGAGGGAGCCCGTCAAAGCCAGTGAGCAACAGGTCACCTGGTACAGAGATACCCGCATTGGCAAGCCCGTCGAGAACGCCAAAGGCCACTTCATCGCTGCCCACCATCACTGCATCAGGCAATCGGTCTCGCTGCGCCAATTGGGCGGCGGCCTTGTAGCCGGCATCGTAGGTATAGGCACCTGCTTCGATATAGGGACAAGCAACCCCGTGCTCAGCCAGGGTCTGCACAGCTCCTCGATACCGCACCTGGTCGGTGGAGGCCGATGACACCCCGCCGATGTACGCCGCAGTCTCTATTCCCAGCTTGACAAGATGCTCGGCCAGCTCGGCCATCCCCGCCTCGTTGTCAACCGACACTGAAGGCACCACGCCTTCTGCGGCCGGCTGGTTGAAGGCAACCGAAGGCCGCTCCGAGGAGCGCATCCCGACCAGTTGGGCCTGACCAATGGTGGCTGATGCCAGTACGACACCGTCAAGGCGGTACTGCGCAACAGAGGCCAACGCCCCATCGACATCTCTCGGCGTGCCAAAACTAAACACCAGCAGCTGGTATGAGCGTTCGGCCAACTGGCGGGAGAACTCGGCCAGAACGCTCTGCCAATACTCACCGTAGGCAGGCACCACGGCACCCACGATGTTGGTCCTTTGCGACTTGAGGCTCCTCGCAATGGCGTTGGGCACGTATCCCAGCCGTTCCGCGGCTACCCGCACTCTCTCTCGCGTGGCCGGTGAAACCTTGTCGGGCGATGAGAACACCCGGGCAACCGTTGTCTGCGAAACACCGCTTTCAGCCGCCACATCGACAGAGGTAACGCGATGGTTGGCCTGCGATTGGTTCCGCGTTAGAGAAGAGGATGCCGCCCCGGCTTTGCCCCCCACGGATGCGACACTATGAATACGTAGTCATTCTGTCAAACCGCACTCGCCATCAGCATCATCTGCTTCCGCTCAGCCAGAGTGCAGCAGGATCTGCTTCCATATGGCGGTCTCGTCGAACAGCACGTACTCGCGCCGCAGTCCCCACGGACCGAATTCGGCATGGCTCAATCCCATGACATGAACAGGCGCTCCTGTCGGCCTTCCGAGCATTCCCCACCCATCGTGCCTGCCATCGAGCGACCAGCGCAGTGCCGCCCGCGGTGACATTTCGGGATCGCTACGACCGATGACGTGGTGGATGCGGAACTCCGCATCGGGGAACGCGCTCCGCAACGCGAGCCAGAAGCCGTCGGCATCGCTCCAGCCGTGCCCAGTCTGACCACCGGGCAATTCCAGTTGCGCGGCCCGGTCATACACCTTGGGTATCACCGCCAGTTTGCCGTCGATCACTTGACTTATGGCCTCGGCATACTGGATGCCCACCTCGTGACCATTCCCAGTTCCCTGGTAGATGGCATCTACATCAACCGCCGGACTGAACGGTTTATTGGCTTTCTCAAAGCCGCCTTCTTCGATAATCCGGTCTGACGCATAGCGCTTGGGATCTATCCCGAGCTGGCGAACTACCGCCCCCTGATCTCTTATGAGCCACTCGTCGTAAACCTGATTCTCCCGACAAGCGCAGTCGGCGATGATTCGGTATCTCAAGCTGGTTCCGCTCGCCTTTCCGTACACGCCATCGCCAAGATGGGTCGCCGTAGACAAGATGCGATGTGACGACAAGAAACCGCTTTCCTCGTCTCCGCTCCAGATCACGTCCTCCCCGAGGAGCTGGCGATCCGGAAACTCAGCCAGGGTGGCAATAGTGGCCTTGACCACCCCCTCGTTGCCAACGACTACTCCGTCGGGTGACCGCACCGCGATCTTCGGCGCGTAGTAGCGATACAGCGAGTCGACGCCGCGCTCTTCCCAGATCTCCTTGGTGATCCCGAGGATGTAGTCGGGCAGGTTGCTGAACTTCGGATCAAATCCCTTCACACGTGCTCCGGCGCTTGCTGGCAGGTCGGATCGGAGGTTATGAATACGTGGTCAATTTGTCAACGTCGGAGAACGCCATGACAACCATTGAGGCGGTGAGCCACGCACCCTCGACATTGGGAGAGTGCCCGGTGTGGGATGGCCGCCAGCAGGTGCTTTATTGGGCCGATATCGACGGACGGGCCATCCATCGCCTGGATCCAACCACCGGGGCGACCGCTTCGAGAGCGATGGCTGGGCGACCGGGATCTTTTGTCCTCACCACCGATCCCAACCGCCTGCTCGTGGCCTGCGAGCACGAGCTGGTGGTCCTCGATTGGGACGCGGGCGCAGTGGCAAGCTGGCTCCAGATCGAGGAGGCGGGAACCGGCAATCGACTCAACGATGGCCGTTGCGATCCCATGGGCCGATACGTGGTGGGCTCGATGTACGCCGACACCAACGCCGGGAGATCCACTGGCTCCCTCTATCGGATTGAAAGCAGCGGAGAGTTGACCGGTCTCCGCACGGGAATCGGCGTCACCAACGGATTGGCCTTCGATACCGACCGCCGGCGCATGTACTTTGCCGATACTCCCACCGACCGGGTCCTGGTGTTCGACTACGACCTAGACACTGGCCACATTTCCAATGAGCGGGTCTTTCTGGACTATACGGACTTGCCCGGCAAGCCCGATGGCGGGTGCGTCGATGCCGACGGCTGCTATTGGTCCGCCTCCGTCTACGGGTGGGCTGTCATCCGGGTCACCCCTGAAGGGGCTGTTGACCGCCGAATCGAATTCCCGGTACAGAAGCCATCGATGCCCGCCTTTGGAGGCTCCGACCTCTCGACGCTGTTCGTCACCACTATCGGAATGGGGGGCACAACACCTTCTGAACCCGGTCGCGATGGATTCGAGCCCGGAGACCTGCTGGCCCTCGATGTTGGAGTGCAGGGCCGGCCCGAACCGCTCTTCGACCTTGCTGCCGATGCGATTTCGACGTGAGCGGGATTCAAGTGGCAGTTACGGAGTGACGAGTTCTGGCTCGACGACATTTACCAGCATCTCCATCGATCGGGTCCAAGCGTCGGCGTCGGTTCTCCACGGTGCCGATACCACGTGCTCCACTCCAGCCTCGGCATAGCGGTCCCGCTCATCGCGGATTTGGGCGGGATCCATGCCCTGGGGATCCCAGCCAGTGCGGTATGAGAAGGTGAATCCAGCCTCCGGGCGGCTCTTGGCCAGTTGGGCCCGGATATCGGACACGATGTTTGCCATCTCTTCGGGGGGTTTGCTCAGTCCCTGGTAGCCATCCCCCACCACGGCAGCCCGGTCATATCCCGGCTGGCTGCTCCCACCGACCCAGATGGGGATCGGGTGGGCCGGTTGGGGCAGCACCTTGATGTCTTCAAACTGATAGTGATTCCCCTGGTAGGAGGCAGGGGACTCCGTCCATACCAAGCGCATGATCTCCAACGCCTCGTCCATGCGCGCCCCCCGGGTATGGAAGTCCTGCCCGAGGGCCGAAAACTCAGCCGCCGACCACCCCACCCCGGCGCCAACGGTAAGCCGCCCGCCGCTCAGCTGGTCGAGGCTGGCCAGGCTGTTGGCCAGGTGGAGCGGATGGTATTGGGGAACCACCATCACGCTGGTGCCCAGTCCGATTCGCTCAGTAGCCGCTGCGGCCCATCCCAGGGTGAGCAATGGATCGAACAAGTACGAAGCTGGGTATCCCTGGTCAGCCGGGAAGACGAGGTGATCGCTGACCCACACGTCAGCCAAACCAATCTCCTCAGCCCGAACCGCGACCTTGGTGATGGCTTCTGGGGAGGCGGCTCGACCGTACTGGGGCAGGTGGATTCCTAGTCGCAAAGCAGCTACTCCCTTGTTCCGGCGCTCACGGGTGCCATGGGGCTCGTGGCAGTTGCTTCTCCTTGTCGATGAAGGGCAGCAACTCTACGGTCGCCTCGTGCAACTCGCCGTCATGGTCCTGCAACTGAACCCTTTTGTCCGTCCACTCGTCCCCGGGCAGCGGCCGATCGAAACGCACGTAGCCGACTCCCTCGTCCCGCGTGGGCGACCATGTGCCGATGGTTATGTGCCCTACCGGAGTGTTCTCAGAGTGCACGGCCATAAAGGTCTCTGGAGTCGCGGTCGGGCAAACCAGCCCGAGCAAGAGCTGACTGCGGTCGGCGGCATCCAACGCGGCTCGCCCAATGAAGTCTCCCTTGTCGAAGTTGACAAAGTGCCCGAGGCCGGCGCTGAACGGGGTCAGATCCGGCTCTATGTCGCTGCCGTTGTCCAAGATGCCAGCCTCTATACGGCGAATCCCCATCGAAGACGACGTGCTGAACTCCATGCCGAACTGCTCACCGCTAGTGAGTAAGTAGTCCCAGAGGGCATCGTGGTCGGTGGGCTCTGGGCCGCTGTTGCAGTAGATCTCGATTCCCACTTCTCCGGTCCAACCGGTTCGAGACACCCACAGTGTCTGGCCGCCGATGTTGAAGAACCCGGCCCGGAAGTACTTGAAGTCGGCTGGCAGCCCGCCGCCGATCGCAGCATTCAGCACATCGAGCGACTTCGGCCCCTGGATTTGCAGCACCCGTGAGTCGGGATCGGAGACCTGGGCATCAAGCCCGATGGCGGCGGCCTTGAGCCAGCTGATGAACTCGCCATTGGCCTTGACGTACCAGAAGCGATCCGCCTCCAACCGCATGATCACGCCGTCCATCACGATTTTGCCGTCCTCATAGCAAGCGAGGGCGTACCGACACCGTCCCACTCCAAGCGTCTCCGCCTTGCAAACGAGAACCTTCTCCAGCACCCGAACGGCATCGGGACCAACGATCTCAATGGGTTGCTCAGGAACGTCGTACAACAAGACGCCTCTGCGCAATTTCCAATAATTGGGAATCGGATCCTCGTCGTGGGACGCCTTCAGCGGATACAGGCGACCGCAGTACAGGCCGAAGATCGTGGACTCAGTGGCATATCGATGGGCAAACGGCGACTGATGCTGCCGAAAAGAACTGAACTCGACCGTGTCAAACGCCTCGATGTAGTAATGCCTCTCCCCCGCCATAGGAGCCTCAACCTACAGCCATTACCATCCGTCGAGTGAACGTCCAGAGCGACCCTGGATACAGCGTGTGACTTCCCGCCTGGAGCTGGTGCTTGGGGATATAACGGCTGAGGACGTGGACGCCATTGTGAATGCAGCCAATCACACGCTTTTGGGGGGTGGCGGGGTGGATGGGGCGATTCATCGGGCGGCGGGGCCGGAGTTGGTCGAGTACTGCCGGACTTTGGGTGGGTGTGAGACAGGGCAAGCAAAGATCACACCAGGGTTCAACCTTGCGGCTCGCTGGGTCATACACACGGTGGGGCCGGTGTGGCACGGCGGCGGGCGCGGTGAACCGGAACTGCTGGCTTCCTGCTATCGGGAGTCCCTGGCTCGGGCCGACGAGGTTGGGGCGGAGTCGGTTGCCTTCCCGGCCATTTCTACTGGGGTCTTTGGGTATCCGATTGACGCCGCGGCCTCCGTCGCGGTGGAGACTCTCCGCACCACTCCTACCCAGGTGAACGAAGTTCGGCTCGTCGCCTTCAACCAGGAAACCGTGGACGCCTACCAGAGCATCCTCGATCTCGACACCAGCGCTGATCCCTAAGATCCGCCCCCGGTCAAGCCTTGCGCTGGCTGTAGTCGCTGAAGGGGCCGTCGCGTTGGGCAACTGCTGCTGGGACACCCTCGGTCATGGCCGTCTCAATGAACGCGAGCGCTTCGGGGGTGTTGCGCATCGCACCGTCGAGGATCGATCCGAGCACCTGGGAATTGCGCAGCCCCATCCCCTCGTAAGCCTGATTGACGACCAACTTCATGGCGGCCAGCTGCGACGATGGGATGCTCGATAACTGTTCGGCCAACTCCTGTACCGCGTCATCGAGTTGGTCGGGCGGAACTGCCTGGTTGATGAGCTCCACCCGAGCTGCCTCAGTACCGGAGAGCGGCTTGCCGGTCAGGGCGTACTCCTTGGCCTTGGCGAGCCCAAGCCGGTACACCCACATTGCGGTCAGGTAGCAGCCCCACATCCGGGAATAAGGCGTGCCGATCTGCGCATCTTCAGCCGCGACAACAAGATCGGCTGAGAGGGCCATGTCGGAACCGCCGCCCACACACCATCCGTGCACCTGGGCAATGGTCGGCTTCGGGCTCGACCAGAGGCCCATGAAATTTGGGACCGGTGCATCCCAGCGATTGGTGACCCCGATGGCATCTCGTCCCGGATCCCAAGTCCGGCCCTCGCTCCGCACTGCAGCGATGTCGCCGTCAGCGCCGAAGTCGAACCCGGCGCAAAAGGCCCGACCGGCACCCCGCAACACGATCACCTTCACCTCCGGATCGCGGTTCGCCTCCGCTATGAAGTTGTCGAGTTGCGTCCACATGGGCCGGACAATGGCGTTCAGATAGTCAGGACGATTCAGTGTGATCGTCGCAGTAGTTCCAGCAGTGCTGTACAAGACGTAGTTGTCGCTCATGGGATCCCAATCTGGCGGGTTACTCAGGCCACTCGATGTTGTAGTCGTCGAACCAGAACCGGGCCTCGCGGATGGCGTTCGGGTCGGTTCGCAGGCCGAGGTCCTGGTTGAGCTGTTCTGGGGTGGGCCCGATTTGGCTGGCGATGTTCGACAGCCCGTCGATGTCGAGGTCGTAGCACCGCACGGCGTTGAGCCCGAGCAAAAGGCGAGTCTCCTCCACGGGAATCTGCTGGAAGTCGGTCTCTAGGCGCTCAACTGTGTTGGGCCAGCTTCCCTCGGGGTGGGGATAGTCGGTGCCCCACATCAGAGCGTCGACACCATTCATGTAGCGGCGCCGCAACTCGACTTTGCTCATGGTGGAGGCGCCGATGAACACGTTGGTGCCGATGTACTCCGACGGCAGACGCTGAATGAGGCCCTTCGTCTGCGAGCTCATCTTCTTCACCTTCCAATTGCGCCCGCCGAACATGGCGTCGGCCTTGAACAGCAGGTCGCCCAGCCACCATGAACCGCACTCCACCGGCACATAGCGGAGGCCGGGATGGCGATCAAAGGCCCCGGAGAAGAGGAGCTGCCACAGGGGCCGATGGGTCCAGAACGCCACCTCGAGCATGTACTGGGCCATGTTCTCGTTGTACGACGGCCTGTCGGCCTCGCCCGAGTGAGTGTGTACAACCAGTCCAGCCTCGGCACAGGCCGCCCATATCGGGTCGTAGCTCTCGTGGCCGTATGACGGATGCTCATGCCACATGGTCGGGATCATGATGCCCTTCACGCCGGGCTTGCCGGCCAGCGCCTCAATCTCCTTCACCGACTCTTCGACACCGTGAGTGATCGGCACCAAAGCCACCCCGCCGCGGCGAGGCGGGTTGGTGGCGCAGAACTCCTCGAGCCAGCGGTTGTGGGCCCGGGCACCGGCCCAGGCCTGGCGGGAGTCGGTGATCTGCCCGGCTGACAGACCAGCCCCGAACGGCGGAGCCTCCATTCCGGTGACGGCGTCGCCGTCAGCGAAGATGATCTCGCCGGCCACGCCATCGGCATCGAGAGTCTTGTCGCGGATTTCCGGGTCGTAGGCCCCCTTCAACCCGATCTCGTTCTCGCTCTCCCACTGTTCGACGTATTCGCCGTTGATCTCTTCGACCATGGCCCGATGCTGGTGGCGGGTGACCAACCATTCGTCGAACTCAGAATGCAGCGATGACTCCAAATACTCGCGGTAGTCCTCGACGAACAACCCGGCGTGAGTATCGGACGAGACGATTATGTATGGGGCGTTGCTTTGGTCAACACCGGCGACAGGGCTGGGCATTGGTCAGCTCCCTCTCGAATATTGGGCGAGTACAACAGCTAGATCGCTGATCACACTGTACTGTCACACCGGCAACAGCTCGCCAATGGCGCTCTCAAGGAGGACGTATGACTCAGATCCTTGCCCAGTACTGCATCAACGTGGAAGACATGGACCGGGCTCTGGAGTTTTGGGTGGATGTGTGCGAGCTCGAACTCCAGCACCGCCTCGAGATTCCCGGTGCGCTGGAGGCAGTGATCCAGTCGCCCCACGGCGGATCACGCCTCCAGCTGGCGCAGCACCTCGACAATGAGGGCCCTATCGATATGGGCACCGCCATGTGGAAGATCTACATCAACACGTCGGACTGCCATCGGCTTTACCAGCGGGCCATGGACGCCGGCTGTGAGTCGGTAATGGAGCCCACCCATCTCGATCGATGGCCGGTGATCATGGCCTACGTGAAGGACTTCGACGGCTATCTCATCGAGTTCGTCGAGCACAAAGAAGGCACCCGCCCCGGCATCCCCGACCCGAAGAAGGTATGAGCGACTCCACTAGTTCGGGAATACTGCCCTGAGCCCGCTTGAGATACTCATAATCATCTGCTTCTCGGCCGCCGGAGCCATTTCCCAGGGCTGCCTGGGCATCGGCCTGGCTCTCGTGGCCGGACCAGCCCTCGTGGCCATCGACCCGGGCTTTGCTCCCGGACCGCTCATTGTCGTCGGCCAAGTTGTCGGCATTCGCAACGTCATCGTCGAACGCAACCACACCGACCGTCAGGCTGTCCGACGTTGTGCATTCGGACTGCCGTTCGGCTTGGCTGGTGGACTGGTCGTGCTCTCCATGGTTAGCGACGAGATCATCGCGCTCCTGGTCGGAAGCCTCGCCGCGGCCGGTGCCCTATCGCTTCTCTGCGGATTTCGGATTGCCCGGACGCCAAAGGTGGAGGTTGCCACCGGAATGGGGGTTGGATTTTCAAGCATGACTGCCGCCCTGCCAGGCCCTGCATTTGTGCTCACTTTCAGCGATATGAAGCCGGCGACACTGCGAGGCACAGTTGGCACGGTATTCCTGATGGTGGCGGTTGCCGCCTTGATCGGGCTCCTCGCCACCGGCGAGTTCGGCCTGTACGAGATCGAACTCATCGGCTGGCTCATCCCCGGCATCATTCTGGGGCTGTTCTTGGCCCGCTTTGTACGCCCATTGCTCGATCGAGCCTGGTTCCGCCCCGCTGTGCTCCTCGTCGCCCTCGCCGGCGGCATCGCCCTCATCCTCCGCCAGATCCTGTGAGCGCAGTTTTCAGCACCCGCACCAGGGCATCAGCTCCACTCATGGGAGTGCTAAGCAGTGAAAGCCACCAAGAGGAGACACCATGACTGAGATCTATCGCGATCCGAACGCGTCCATCGACGACCGAGTTGCCGATCTCCTAGGGCGCATGACCTTGGAAGAGAAGGTGGCCCAACTCGGAGCGATCTGGCTCACTGCTCTGGTTCAAGACGAGAACTTCGACGCCGACCATGTGGCCGAGGCGCTGGTCAACGGCATCGGCCAAGTCACCCGCATCGGAGCGAGCACTGGACTGCTGGCCAGCGAATCGGCCGAGCTCGGCAATGCCATTCAACGAGTGCTGGTAGAACGCACCCGGTTGGGGATTCCCACGGTGATCCATGAGGAGGGCGTCGGCGGCTTCCTCCACCGCGGGGCCACCACGTTTCCCCAAGGGTTGGGTCTGGCGGCTACCTGGAATGTGGACCTCATGGCCGAAGTGGCAGGGGTGATTCGCACCCAGATGACCGCCGTTGGCGCCCGCCACAACCTCTCCCCGGTCTTGGACGTCGCCCGGGATCCCCGATGGGGCCGGGTCGAGGAGACCTACGGGGAGTCACCGGAGTTGTGCGCTCGGATGGGTGTTGCCTACGTCGGGGCTCTCCAAACCGACGATCTGGCCAACGGCGTGGTGTGCACTGGCAAGCATTTCCTGGGCTACGGGTACTCCCTCGGGGGCCGGAATCAAGCCCCCGTCCACCTCGGCGATCGAGAGCTACGCGAGGTTTACGCCGAGCCGTTCGCAGCCGCCATCCGCGAGGCGGGCCTGGCCTCGATCATGAACAGCTATTCGTCGATCGACGGTGTACCGGTGGCGGCCAGCCGGGCAATGCTCACCGACCTCTTGCGGGGTGAACTGGGCTTTGCCGGCACGGTGGTGGCCGACTACTTCGCGGTTATGCAGCTCCACTTCAACCACATGACCGCGGCAGATCCCACCGAGTCGGCTATCCAAGCTCTAGGCGCGGGACTCGACATCGAATTGCCGGCGCTCGACTGCTACAAGCACCTGCCAACCGCAGTTCATGAAGGTCGAATCCAGGAGTCAATCATCGACGAATCCTGTGCTCGGGTGCTGACCCAGAAGTTCCAACTTGGACTGTTCGAAAACCCCTATGTGGACGCCGATTCTGCGCCCCGCGTATTCGACACTCCGGACCAGCGGGCGCTCGCCCGGCGAGCTGCCGCCGAAGGGGTGATCCTGCTCAAGAACGACGGCGTCCTGCCTCTCAGCCCCTCAATCTCCAAGGTGGCGGTCATCGGTCCTCACGCCGACGATCCTCGTCTTCTCCAGGGCGACTACCACTATCCCGCCCATCTGGAGATCATCTACCAGAACCGCAGTGCAGAGATGCTCGAAGCCATGGAAGCGCTCGGGATCGAAGAGGGGCTCGACCAGTTGCCTGAGGCCGGTGGCACTTTTTCCCCGGGACCGCACTACACACCTCACGTGACACCGCTCGAAGGACTGCGGACCGCGCTGCCCAACACCGACATCATCCATGCAGTGGGATGCGCCGATACTGGCGACGATGCATCGGGCATCGAGGATGCCGTTCAGGCCGCGTCGTCAGCCGACGTTGCCATCGTGTGCGTGGGCGCCCGCTCGGGGCTGGTTGCCGACGCCACCGTGGGAGAAGCCCGCGACGCCACCGAACTGGGCCTTCCCGGGGTGCAGTCGCAACTGGTAGCCGAGGTAGCGGCCACCGGCACCCCGACCGTCGTCGTCTTGATCAGTGGCCGAGTCCACACCCTCGAAGATGAGTCGGCGGCAGCCGACGCCCTGCTCTGGTCGATCCTTCCCGGCGAGGAAGGAGGCGCCGCTATCGCCGATGTGCTGGTCGGTGCCGTTAACCCTGCGGGACGTCTGCCGGTCTCTCTGCCCAAACACGTCGGCCAGATTCCGCTGCACTACGACATGCGGCGACGGGGCGACCGGTCGGAGTTCTACGGCAGCTACGTCGATTGCGAATCTGACGCGCTCTATTGGTTCGGGCACGGCCTGTCGTACACCGCGTTTGAATATGGCGAGCCCTCAGTGACACCCGGGTCGACTACAGAGGCCACCACGATTGCAGTGCCGGTTGCCAACACCGGGTCAAGCGATGGTGATGAGGTCGTGCAGCTCTATGCGACCGACGAGGTCGCCTCGGTAGCCCGGCCGATCCGCGAGCTCATCGGCTTCACCCGGGTGACCATCCCCGCAGGAGAGTCCCGCACAGTCACCTTCACAGTCCACCCCAGTCGGCTGGCCTTCCACAGCCTCGACATGGCTCTGGTCGCCGAGCCCGGAACATTCACTTTCCGAGTGGGGGGCTCACCATACGACTCCGCCATGAGAGAGATCCCGGTCAACCTCGCCGGCAACATCGCTCGCTACGACCGGCGTTCCATCATCGCCACCACGGCCGAGATCAGCATGTGAGGGCTTAGGGCAGGTGGCGGTCCCACTCGTAGGGGATAACGGCGAAGAAGGGCGCCGCTAGGAGCGGTGTCACTGTTTCCTCAGCCCATCGGTCCTCCAATATCGGCTGGAGTCGGCGGGCCACGTCGATCGGATCGCCGTCAATGAAGCAGAGGCTGACCTGCTTCGGACCCTCGTCGGGCGATGTCGGAGTGAGGAACCAGTCATAGCCCATGGATCTCTCCGGGTCGGAGACGGCCCACCACACCCCGGCAACGCCTTCGATGTCGACCAGACGGTCAGCGGCGGCGGCTCCAAGCTCGATGAGCAGATACGCCCCGAGTGCAGAGCGCCAAGGGAGGACGTCTGCTCCGGCAACAGCGCGTTGGGCTGCGAACTTGCCGATCACGGTGTAGAGGTCTCCCTCCACGGCGGGCAGCCGATGCGGCATTCGGCCTGCTTTGAAGAGTTGTTCCCCGAGACCGTAAAACGAGTCCATTGCCGTTTGGTCGGTAAACAGGTACACCATGACGTGGTCGGTGACCTCATAGCGGGGGTCAGCCGCAGCGCGTGCCGATCGGCATTCCGGCGTGGACACGAAGCGAAGCGATCCGCGGACCTCAGGCAGCCGATGCTGCTCGGCCCGATGGTCGAGCGTATGCCATGCCAAGTACTCGGCATCGCGGCCCTCTGGGTGGCGGGCCGATATCGACACGAACATCTCCGCAACGTCGCCGCGCCCCAGCGCCAACACTCCGGGGATCTCATCTGATGGTCTCCCTGAAGGGCTTGAGCGGGCGATAGATGAGGCGAAGCTGCTCACGGCAACGGCTGGGCATCGAGCAGAACGAAGGCCAGGCGGGCCGGCTCGGTGCCTCGATTCTCCCAGTGATGGGCGGTCCCGCGCTGGACCACCGTGTCGTACTTGTGCAGGGTCACCTCGCCCTCGTCCAGTAGCAGGGTGACTTCACCGTCGAGAACCACCATGTAGTCGATCGTCCTGGTCGTGTGCATCCCTGGGCGGCCATCACGGTGGGTGACGGCTCCCTCTGCGGCGAGCCGTTCCGCGGTCTCGGCGGCTGCTCCCGGGGCGAGTTCCCGACTGGGGGGAAGCTCCACCATCCAGAACAACGAGCCCTGGGGCGGAGCCTCAAGGCGAGTCTCCCGCAACGCGGCATCGGTCACCTCCCCAGAGTTGTCTGCCGGAGAACCCTCCGTTGTCCAGATCTGCACTCGGCGCTTGTAGTCGTGGACATCGTCGAAGACGACAACCGACTTGCCGTCGGCATCGTGTCCTGTGACCACGCGGCGGATCGTGTGGGCGTTGTCCATCTTCTGCCTCGTTCCTTGTTGTTGGGGTTCTTCTGTAGCCGAACTCAGAGCGGCATTACCCGTCCGCCGCTGGCATGGATTGTGGCCCCGAGCATGGCATGGCTCGGCGCGGAGGCGGCATAGGCGATCACATCGGCTGCCTCGTCGACCCTCAGTACCCGGCCCCAGGGCAGCAAGCCGCGGTGCACGACATTCAACATGTGCTCGTCTTGTTCGGGAGTTGGAGGATTCTCGCTGCCCATGCCCCCGGTCGAGATGCCACCGAGGGCGACGACATTGACCACGATGCCGTAGGGGGCGAGCTCAGCGGCGGCCGACTTGGTCCAGGCAATCAACCCCCCTTTGGCGGCGTTGTAGAGGGATACCGGGCTCATGTCGGCGGGCGGCGGGTTGAACGGTGCCGTCGAGGCCACGCTCACCACCCGGCCGTAGTTGGCCTCCTTCATGGCCGGAACCACTGCCTGAGTACACAGCATCGGACCGAGCAAGTTGACGCCGATCACTCGGTTGAATTCCTCTACCTCAAAGTTCTCGGTGCTGCTGGCCCCACCGATTGCCGCGTTGTTGACCAGGGCGTCAATGCGGCCGAACTCCCCGAGCACGGATTCGGCCATGTCGGCGACATCATCTCGATTCGACACGTCGGCGCGCACCCAGATCGCCCGCTGGCCGGTCTCTCCCATGACTGCCTCGACGCTCTGTTTCCCCCAGTCCTGGCGAATGTCCACCAGTGCGATGTCGTAGCCACGTTGGGCAAGGGCTCGCGCCGTTACCCCACCAACTCCCCAGGGCCGTGCCCCGGTGACGATGGCAACCCTGCTGTCGCTGCGAGTGCTCATGTTTCATGCTCCTTTGGGGAATCGAAGGTGACCAACAACTGGGTGAGGCCGCGGAGGATATAGCTGTCCATGTAGTTGTAGATGTGATCGTCGGCGAGGGTCAGGTTAGGCAAGTCCAACATGGCGTTGGTACCCACTTTGCCCTCAAGGCGGGCCAGGCCCTGGCCGATGCAGTAATGCTCGCCATAGCCGAAGGCAACGTGGTCATTGGGGTCGCGGTCAATGTCGAACTCACCGGGCATTGGGCACAACTCGGGGTCTCGATTGGCCGCCGCGAATGCCACCCATGCGAACTCGCCTTTGGCCACTGGCTTATCGCCCAATTGGGTGTCTCGGGTGGCAACTCGAAACAACCCGGTCACCGGTGCTTCGTGGCGGAGGGCCTCCTCCACGAAGGCGGGCACCAGATCCCGATCCTCTGCCAGCCGGTCGCGCAACTCGTGATCGGTGGCCAGTCGATGGCCGATGTTGGCCAATAGCGTGGTAGTCGTCTCATTGCCTGCCAGCAGAAACTGTCTCAACGCGGTTATCCGCTCTTCGTGGGTCAAGGGCTCGCCGTCGACCTCGGCGTTGGCCACATCCGAAATCAGATCGCTTCGCGGCTCGGCCTGGCGCTGTTCGATCATGGCCGAGAAATAGTCCTCGAACTCGGACTCAGATCTGATGTAGCTGCGTACTTCGTCCCGGCTTGGGTTGGCCCGTCCGATGGGAATGGCGAAGTCATCCGACCATCCTTTGAACTTCCCGAGTTCTTCCTCGGGGACGCCAAGCATTCGGGAGATCATCACCATGGGCAACAAGACGGCGTACTCGCGAAACAGGTCAGCCTGATCCCGATGGGCGAACTCAGCAACCAGCTGATCAGATACCGACATGACCTCGGGCTCCAGCGCCCGGAGGCGGGCAGGACGGAACGCCCTATTTAGCGCGCGGCGCTGTCGAACATGCTCGGGCGGATCGGCGGTGTTTAGCACCCGCCCCCGATTGCGGCTTCGGAAACGGCTGACCGCCTCAGCCATTTCCGGCTCCATAGCAATAGCGGCGGTGTGATCTGCCACCGGATTCCGGAAGTCATAGGTCGCGGTTGGTGACCGGTTCGACCACGTTTCAGGGTCGACAACGATGTCGTGCAGCAGCTTGTAGCTGGTTATGACCCAGGCCCCCATTGCCTCGCTATAGAAGGCCGGCTCCGAGGCCTCCCGCACGTCGTCGAAGAGCTGCCAAGGCGAAGCCAGCAGGTCTTCGTCGCGATCTAGCAGCCGCTGAATCCTGTCATCTAGTGAATCTGTCATCGCCACCCCGGATAGCTATTCGGCCGCCACTGGGCAATCGCCCTCCACGAGCAGCCGCCGCAGCACGCGCTCCCCTTCCCAGGGGTCGCGCACGGCAAAGTGAGCGGTGCAACGCTCGTCCCAGATCACCACGTCTCCGTTGCGCCAGCGCCAGCGGCAGGTCACGCTGGGATTGGTGGCGTGTTCTGTGACGGCAGCCATGAAGCTGTGGCTGGCATGGTCATCCAGCCCTTCGATGGAGGCATCCCCAACGCAGAAGATCGCCTCTTCCCCCGTTTCAGGGTGCCGACGCAACAGGGGCTGGCGCACCCCTTGGAGATTGTCCCGCCAGATCTGCGGATCGAAATCTGGGAACAACTGCTGCTTCAGTCCAATAAGCGTGTCGGGCACGCTGTGCACTGTGGAGCGCTCCCGCATCTGCTCCCGCAGCTCGTCGGGCAGCCACGAGGCGGCCAGCACCAGGTTGGCCCACATGGTGTCGCCGCCTACCGGTGGAACATCGATCGCTCTCAAGATGCCGAAAGCAGGCGGGTTGGGCGCATAGAGCACATCCAAATGCCACCGGTCGGTCAGCAGCTGGTGGTCGCTCTTGACCCGCAACTCCGACGGCTCGGCCTTGTCGACCCCGGCGAGACGATCCATCGGATGGATCCACGGTTCACCCAGCGACTCAGCCAGACGGATATGGCCAGCATCGTCCAAGAACTGGTCGCGGACACCCACCACCTTGTAGTCCAAGAGCGCTCTCCGCAGTTCCGCCGTCGTGTCAGCATCGAGTTCTCGCAGGTCTATATCCGATAGCTCCGCCCCAAGTGCCGCCGTAAGCGGTTCGATTCTCATGCAGATGGCCTCCCGAAACCTGACACCCTTAGGCAAATGGCTTAGCACCCCTCAAGCCCGCTAACCATCCGGCCAGCGTTGCTGATGATGAGACAATGCGCGTGTTTGCTGGTCGCAGCGGAGGCGAGCTCACCGGCTAAAGCTCGTGTCGGTAGTAGAGGAGCCGGAAGAATTCATTGCTGGCTGGTTCGAAGGTGGGATCCAACTGCCACCCCTCTCGCTCATAGAAGCGACGGGCCCGAAGGTGCTCCTCCACCACTCGCAATCGAGCTTCCGTGTGACCTTGATCAGATATCCACGCCAAGCCAGCGTCGAGAAGCTGAGTTGCAACTGGCGACCCCCACACTTCGGGGTCGACGTAGAGCATGTCTATTTCGGGCAGGTCTCGTGGCGTAGGTAGATCCTCGTCAGCCAGCACAACGCCGAGGACACGATTGCCAGGATCCACCGCGACCCACACCGCGATTGTTGGGGTATTGATTCCATGAGCCCAGTCGTATCCTTGTCGCTTCCGCGCTGCCTCATCGAGGACATCTGGGGCCAATGAATCGGCATAGGCGGCGCGCCAAGACCGCAAGTAACACTCGCGGATGCCCGGGATGTCAGCGTCGATGGCCTCACGTACTGAGAACCCGATGGCAGCGTTCTGCTGGCTAGAACTGGGAGCAACAAGGGCTTGCCACCCGATCTTGGTTATGAACCAAGCAACGTCGATTCCGATTGTGGCCGGGGCATGGGGATCTACCTTTGACTCTCCGTCAAGGTGGTAACCGAGAGCATCGGGAATGGCCCCACTCCTGGTGTTGGCCTTGTCGTGGTGGATTTCGACCCGTTCGATTTCGGGGACCTTGAACGCAGCAGACGTGAGGATGCGAGCCATCTCGCTGGCGTAACCCCGTCGGAGGTGATCTACGTGTACCCAGTAGCCGATTTCCAATGTCTGAGGGCTGGCGCGCCGGTGGAATCCGCAACCACCGACGACTTGGTCTTCCAGGAAGGCCCCGAACACGACCTCTTGACCGGCTTTCCAGTCATCCTCCCAGCGGCGAATAAGCGCTATCCGGTCGCGGTCGCTCAGAGGCTCGAACTCGATCCAAGACATCCACGGTCGCAGATGTTCGATGCTGTCTTGGATGGCGTCACGCAGAATCTCCATATCACTGACCCGCCAACGCCGCAAGACCAGGCGGGGGCCGACAACGACCTCCGGGAAAACACTCACCTGCCAACACTTCCACAGTAAGTCGGGAATCTTCAGCAGAATTACGACTGCTCCAGAGGTCGCTGAGGGATCAAGGGTCGTCTATTTTGCAGGTCGTCTATGACGACATGGAGCGAGTTCTGCAAACGGATAGAGGCCCTTGGCGAAGGCCTGGATGACGAGGGGCAAAGGCACTTGGCCAATCAGGTGGCTTGCTGGCTGACCTATGCGATCGGCCACGACGATCCCCGTCATCCTGCCTTCTTCCGGAGCAGCGATCCCGTGTACCAGTGGGGTGGGCCCAACGCCGATCAAGTGGCCCGTCGGACCGCGATCGACGGCGACGGGGTGTATCGGATCTCGGGCCACATGGGCGCCTGTGAAGAGTTCGTGCTCCAGATCAAGCTCGGCGCCACCCAGAGCGGCGGTGCAGGAGTAGGCCTGGAAGTGACCGGTTCCAGCCTCGGGCTGGGTCCGGGCGACGATATCGACATCCTGCTCGGCGGCGAGACTCCCGACGACGAGGCCCAGAGCTGGCTGCCGCTTGACCCCCAGGGGTCGTTTGTGCACATCCGCGACTACTACTTCGACTGGCAGCCCGCCGTGCCAGCCACGTTCGTCATCGAGCGCCTCGACACCGTGGGCGAGCCCAAGCCGAAGATCGATGCTGCCGCAATCCTCAGCACCGCCCTGGGCGAGATCGAACATTCCTTCGAATTCTGGAACGGCTACCAGGAGCGCATGCTCGGCAACCAGCCCTCCAACACCTTCCTGCCCCCCGCTGGCATGGGCCGCGGTGTGAAGACCTTGATCTACAGCCACGCTGGCGTGGCCCTGGATCCCGAGGAAGCACTAGTGGTGAAAGTCGACCACGGGGGCACCACTATGTGGGATGTCCAGCTCTACAACCGGCCGTGGTACGAGGCCCTCGACTTCACCAACCGGCTCACCTGCCTCAACCACGCTCTCATCGAGTCCGGACCAATCGTGATCGCCGGCACCGACCCCGGCGGCGCCAACTGGCTCGACACCGAAGGGCGGGATTCAGTGCTCTGCACCTTCCGATGGTGGAACCCGCCCGACACCCCCATTGTCGAGGCCCAGGTCATCCCCCTCAACGAGCTCGACCTCCCCCCGGTAGACCGTCAAGCTCAAATCGCCCGCCGCTCCTCCCACATCGCCTGGCGATACCGGACATGATGGGGTGGGCCGCACAGGAGGTCTAATGTCGACAAAACCGCTCACAGGAAAAGTCGCAGTCGTAACCGGCGCGGGACGTGGGATAGGACGGGCCGCGGCTGAGCGATTGGCCCATGAAGGTGCCTCGGTCGTGCTGGCGGCCCGCTCCACGCATGAACTTGACGAGACCGCGGCCGGAATTGAGGAAGCTGGCGGGCGGGCCGAAGTGGTTGCGACGAATGTGACCTCGCGCTCTGAGATCCGCCGTCTTTTCGACCGAACCGAAGAGGTCTTTGGCCGGCTGGACATCCTGGTGAACAATGCCGGCGCGATGCAGCCTCTCACCCCTGTCGGGGAACTCGCCGACGAAGATTGGGACCGCTGCTTCGATGTCAATGTGCATGGGGTGCACTTCTGCTGCGACACCGCACTCGAGCTACTTGCCGCGGGCGACGGCGGCCACATCATCGTGATCGGCTCGGGTCAGGGGCATTCACCCTCACCAGGAGCCGCCGCCTATTGCTCATCCAAGGCCGCCGTCTCGATGTACGTCCGCACGCTGGCGAAGGAGCTTCGGCCCCGGGGAATCACGGTCAACGAGATTGTGCCCGGCGCGGTTGCCACCGAGCTCCTGAGCTGGACGGTTGGGCTGCCGATGGACCGTCTCGCGGAGCTTGAGCCGGCACTCGGCGGGGATCGGGTCAAAGAACCCAGCGAAGTCGCTGAATACGTAGCATTTCTCGTTACCCGTTCACCACAAGATGGCCCAACCGGTCAGTGCTTCAGCCTCCTAGGGCGCGACCTTTAGCCGGGCTTTTGTGGCCAAATGGTATCTGATCGGATACCATTTGGGGCATGGACGCTGCTGAGGTGATCCGCACTGCTCGGTGCCGTGCTGGCCTTACACTGCGGGGCCTTGCTGCGGCAGCCAACACCTCCCACTCGGCGATCGCCGCCTACGAGGCGGGAGCCAAGATTCCGTCCGCCGCTACCGTCGATCGCATCGTTCGTGCCGCGGGCTTCGCCCTTGACCGGGAATTGTGTCTACGCGTGCGGGGAGACGACCGTCTTAACCGAGGCGACGAATTAGCTGCCCTGCTCGAGTTGGCCGCAGAATTTCCGGCCCGGCACTCCCCAACCCTCGAATTTCCCGCATTTGGAAAATGAACCTGGCCGAACGCATTGTCGCCCTCCATCACGCTCTGGACGACGCCGACATCCCCCACGCCTTCGGAGGCGCACTGGCCCTGGCATGGTGCACCCAGCAGGCGCGGGCCACCATCGACATCGACGTCAACCTCTTTGTCGGCCTCGACCGCATCGACCAGGTGCTGACTGCCCTCCCCCCTGAAATAGAGGTGACCACGGACAACCGAGATCAGTTGGAGACCGACGGGCAAAGTCGACTCAGGTGGGACACAACCCCAGTCGACATATTCCTCAACACCACCCCGTTCCACGAAGCCGCCGCCGCCCGGGCCCGGATCGAATCGTTTGCCGGTGCCGACATTCCCTTCCTCGCCTGTCGGGATCTGGCCGTATTCAAGGCGTTCTACAACCGCACTCGAGACTGGGCCGATCTCGAAGAAATGAACGCAGCCGGCACCCTCGACCACGAAGCGGTACTGGGCGTGCTCGTTCGCTACCTAGGCGGCGAGGACCAGCGGGTAGCCCGCCTTAGGGCACTCGCCGACTAGGGAAGAGACACGGCAGATCAAACCCCGTCGAGTGACAGCACCTGGGTTTCGAGTTGGGTGGGCTGTTCGTCGGGGAGCAAATAGCGCCAGAAGACGGTGCCGGTGGGTGCGCCAGCGGTGTCCAGCCAGTTGGGTACGCCGGGATCGCGATGGGAGAGGATCATGCGGAACGAGCCGTCTGGCTCCAACACGGTTTGACGTCGATTGAGCGAGACCCGGCGCTGCCGGTACGGAGGGGTCTGGATGAACCGGTTGTTGAGCACAACGTTGGCGAACCGGCAGTTCGGAAACCGACCGCGGATCTCAAGCGCTTCATCGGGCCCCAGCTCATAGCGGGTCGAACGGTAGGCATTGTCGGCCGCGGCGTATCCGATAGCGCGGTTGCCCTCGTCGAGTGGCGGGTTGGTAAACCGATTGGGCTCGGGGGACACCCAGTCCAGCGGGATGTCGCGAGGACCAGCGGGCCAGTCCACGGTCACGCTGCGAAGAAACGTGATAACCCTCTGAAGACCCAGGGCGCAGGCCTCGTCGTCGGGGATGGCTGGAGGTCCGGGATCGACCCTCGGCTCAATGGACAGGGGAACGTGCATGTTCGGGTCGGTTGCCGCCGGACGATCCCACTCGAAGTAGTGCCGGGTGGTAACGCTGCCTGATTCTGGGGTGAGCGCCAGCCAGTTGTCGGGCTGGGGGTTCTGACTCAGGTGCAGCTCGTAGCTCCCATCCGAACCCACCTTTATCTCATCGTCGTTGAGCGTGGCCCCCAGCGCCTTCGACATGCCCCCACCGGCTGTCCCGACCTCGACAGTAAAGGATGTATAAACCGCTCCAGCCAGGTTTCCCCTGATCACGTAGTCGCGCTCGGGATCGATCACCGAGCCGTAGTAGATGGCATCTGGATTGTCGCCCAAGAGCTTCTTGGTGGGCGAGAACCACCGGTAGAACCACGGCCGGGCCGGATCAGCCTGCGACCAGAACTCCAGGGCGTGCTGCAGTGAGTTGAGCGCGAATATCCGCGCTTCGGCCCTTTCGTCCGGACTGGGCATCATTCTGTCTTCGCGCCACCAATCCTGTTCGATCTCAGCCATCAACTCCACGAGCTCTTCCCACACCTGTCCCGATCGGTCAGTCACTTGAGTCTCCTTCTCTTGGCAGTTGGTTCCAGCTATTCATAATCGATCAATGGTCGGGGTCCAGCAGCGGGCCGAAGGCGGCGGCGCACCTTTGGGAGTCGTAGAACTCCCGGAAGCGGCTGATGAGGCCGTCCTGTATCTCCACCAGCGTGATGTAGCTGTTCTGATACTGCTCCCCTGAGCCGAGCATGTGGCCATCGCTGTCGTACTCAACCAGGAAGCGATCAGGGTCGATGAGCTCGTAGATCTCTGTGATGTGGAAGGCCATGCTCACCAGGCCGTAAGAGGTGGACAGCCGGTCGTACACCTCCTGCTTGCCAGCGGTGCGTGACGGCTTGCCGGTGAACGAGAAAGGCGCCTCGAAGACAATCTCGTCGTGCCAGTACTGCGCCAGCGCATCCACATCGCCCGTGGCAATCAGCTCGAAATACGCCCTAATCCGATTGAGATTGGCCGCTCGCCGCGTGTCTTGGTCCACCAGCGGAATCTAACCCACTGGCTACTAGGGTGGATTTCTGTGCGCGTGATGGTGACGGGGGCAACAGGGTTTATCGGCGGACACACCGCAGCGCGCGCCATTGCCGCTGGTCACGAGGTTTGTGCCCTAGTGAGGTCGCCCGAGAAGCTAGAGAGCCTCCAGAAGTCATTCGATCTGCCCGCCATCGACTACGTCGTGGGCGATATGACCGACCCAGATGCGGTGGCAGCGGCTCTCGAGGGCGCCGATGCGGTGATTCACTGCGCCGCAGTCGTGTCACTCGACGCGCGGGGCAACGCCCCAGGTATCGAGAACAGCATCGCCGGAGCCCGGCTTGTGCTCCACAAGGCCCACGAAATGGACCTAGACCCGATCATCCACCTCTCCAGTGTGGCCGCCCTGTTTGAGCCCGGTGCTGGCTCCCTCACGGTTGACCACCCGCCTTCTTCAGCCGGATACACGTACGGCCAAGCCAAAGCCGACGCGGAGATGGTGGCCCGGAAGCTCCAGGCCGATGGTGCTCCTTTGGCGATTGTGTATCCGAGCGCAGTGATCGGGCCGCCCGCGGGCTCGGCCTTCGGCGAGGCCAGCGAAGACATGGCCCGATTCACGGCAACCGGCATCATTCCCACCCGAAGGGCCGCGGTGGCGATCTCCGATGTCCGAGACATGGCCTCGCTCCTCGTGGCGCTGCTCGAACCGGGCCATGGGCCCCGCCGAATCATGTGTGGCGGTCATTTGGTTGACATGAACGACTTTGCCCGCATCCACCGCGACATCACGGGTCGAAGATTCCCCATGATGCCGCTTCCTCCTTCGGCGCTCCGAGGGATTGGCCGAGTGGCTGATTCAATCCGGCGTGTCGTGCCGATCAATGCGGCGATGAACCGATTCAGCATGAGCGTGCTCACCCAATGGGAGGGATCAGAAGACAGCGATCTCTCCGTGTACGGGATTGAGTGCCGCGATATTGAAGAGACGTTCGCCGACAGCCTGGCTGCCTGGCACAAAGCCGGCCTCCTCTCCAACCGCCAGATAGGCAAGGCACTCCCCTCCCCTGACCCCAGCGCGGCTCCAGCACCGCCCAAGGGGTTCCGGATGCCGCCCCGCGTGGTGCTGTCGCGGCCCTTCAGGACCCTCGGCCCCCTCGTTGTCCCGCGGGTCCACCGAGCGATCAACCGCCTCACCCGAGGCCGTACTCTGCTCGATTCCGCCGCTCAGCCGATGCTCATGCTCTTCACCACAGGCGCCAAGTCTGGCCTGACCAGGGAGACGCCGCTCGGCGCGGTGCCCCTGGAGGAAGGTCGCTTCTTGGTGGTAGGCAGCAACTTCGCCCGCGGAGATCATCCCGCGTGGACGGCAAACCTGTTGGCCAACCCCGATGCCCAGATCCTGTTCCGCGGTCAGCGGATACCCGTAAGAGCTCGGCTCCTCACCGGCACCGAGCGTGACTCAAGATGGGAAACCGCGGTGGCCTGGTATCCGCTTTGGACCGAATACGACGCCGTGACCGAACGCGAGTTACGCCTGTTCGAGCTTGAGCCCATCGCCGACAACAGCGGCTGAAGGGCTGATTGAACCTTCTGAAGCCGTCGCCGGTGTAGCTCTCTAGCGACCAGTCGGGGTGAAGGTAAGCGGCATGGACTTGGGCGCCCGGGTGAACACCCCCTCAGGCGTGGGCGCCACGCCGTCGAATGCAACGTCATCCATGGCGTCGAGCAGTTGGTTGGTGGCGATGTCTACTTCGGTCTTGGCCAGCATCGCTCCGATGCAGAAGTGCCGGCCCAAGCAGAAGCCGGTGTGATTGGCCGCCCCAGAGAACGCTTTGGACACGTCCAAGTCGTCTCGGAAGATGTCGAAGGTGTCGGGATCGGCGTAGTGGCGGGGATCGCGGTTGGCACCGGCGATGAGGCAAGTCACCGTCGAACCGGCCGGGATGGTCACCCCGTGCATCTCCACGTCTACTTCGGGCTGGCGCATGATCATCTGCACCGGCGGCGAGTGCCGCAGCGTCTCGGCGAAGGCGTTGTCGATGAGGCTGCGATCTTCACGAACGGCCTGGAGCTGGTCGGGGTTGGCGATCAGGTTCATCATCATGTTGGCCATGGCTTTGTCGGTGGTCTCTCCCCCGGCCACCAGCAGCAGCGACACGAACGCCTTGATCTCCAGATCGGTCATCTGCTCGCCGTCGATGATGGCAGTACACAGGGTGCTGAGCAGGTCGTCGCCGGGGTTGGCCCGACGCTCGGCGATGATCGGCATCATGTAGGCCTCGAGCTCGTCTTTGGTCTGTAGCCCCTGGGCCATGACCTCCTCGTCCCCGGTGAGGTTGCTCAGGAACATCATGATCGAGTGGTACCACTTCTGGAAGCGCTCGTGGTCCGACTTGTCCAAGCCCAGCATGTCGACGATCACGTTGATTGGGAAGCGGATGGAGAACTGGTCGACGAGGTCGACCTTGCCGTCGTGGCGGAAGCCGTCGATGAGTTCGCGGGCGTTGGCCTCGATGACCGGGACGAACTTGGCCGTCAACTCGCTGCCCCGGAACGCGGGCGCGATCAGATTCCGGTGCGCTGAGTGATCGCGGCCCTCCATCTGGAGGATTGTCCGGCCGTGAACGGGCTCCAGTTGCCACTCATAGTTTTTGGAGGTGAACGCCTTGTCCTTGAAGGCCCGTTCGACGTCGTCATAGCGCGAGATCAGCCAGGCTTCAGTCGCCTCGTGGTACACCACCGGGTATTCCTCCCGCATGACCTCCAGCACGGCATTGGGGTCCTCAAAAAACGTCGGCGACAAGATGTCGGGTTCGATGGCAGCCACAGGTCCTCCTTCAACGCCGGTACCTGTTGGATGCGCCCGAAGGGTAGTGGCTTGGCCCAACTGCCTCAATCGACGCCCGAGGTGAGACTCGATCATTGTCCATGTGGAATCATCACGGTCGGCGAGTGGGTGGGCCGGGCTAGTTGCTGGAGGGGCCTGCCGGTCAGGAGGCCAGATGAACGACGATGTGTTCGCAGGAGTCAAGGTCGTGGAATTGGCCCAGTGGGTGTTCGTGCCAGTGGCGGGAGCGATTCTGGCCGACTGGGGGGCCGATGTGGTGCGGGTCGAGCGGCTTGAGGGCGATGCCTATCGGGGCCTGGCCACACAGGGAATCGGAACCGAGCGGGCCGGAGTGAACCTATCGATCGCACTGGCCAATCGGGGCAAGCGCTCCATTGCCATCGATGTACAGCAAGCAGAGGGCATGGCCGTTTTGCTCGAGCTTCTTGAAGACGCCGACGTCTTCCTCACCAACCTCCGGCCCAGTGCGCTGGAACGCCTCGGGCTTGATGCCGGCACCGTGCGGGAGCGATTTCCCCACCTGGTTTATGGCCGCGGCCACGGCTTCGGCGTAAGGGGTCCCGACGCAGACCTGCCCGGCTACGACTCTTCCGCCTACTTCGCCCGAGGCGGACTCGCCCACGTCTTGTCGCCCCCAGATCTGGACTATCCGGTCACCCAGAGGGGCGCCATGGGCGACCGCAGCGGCGCAATGGCGCTGGCCTTTGGCATCGCTGGCGCTCTGCTGCGCCGCCACCGCACCGGAGATGGGTCGGTGGTCGACGTGAGTCTTCTCGCCACCGCAATGTGGACGCTGTCATCGGATTTGTTGGCGGCCCTGAACGGCGGTGAAGTGTCTCGGGAGGCCACCCGCGGCGCCTTCTTCAACCCGCTGACCGGCACCTACCGCACCAAAGACAACCGCCACGTGTCACTGGTGTTCCTTCAACCCGACCGCCATTGGGCCGATCTCTGTCATGCCTTAGATCGCCCCGACCTTGCTGACGATCCCCGTTTCGCAGATATAAGGGTCCGAGCAGAGAATTGCGAAGCATGCCTGGCGGAACTTGACGCCGAGTTCGGCAAGCGGAGCTTTGGAGAATGCAAAGCGCTCCTGAGCCGCATTGATGCGCCTTGGGCCCCAGTCCAGTCCGTCGAGGAACTGGTCGACGATCCACAGGTTTTGGCCAACGACTATGTCGGCGAGGTCCGGGTTGACAGCGGCGAGTCGTACACGCTGCCCGCCGTACCGGTGCAATTCGACGAGCAGCCCCCACCTTTGCGGCGGGCACCAGAGCATGGGGAGCACACCGAAGCCGTCTTGTTGGAGTTGGGCCGCAGCTGGGACGACATCCAGACACTTAAGGCCGCGGGAGTCATCCCCTGAATTCCGATCGTGAGCTGAACCAATTCCTGCTGGAAGCCGTCATCGACGGAGCCAGCTAGGGAACTCCGAGGGGCTGTCGATCAGGCGGGGTTGTTCAGAACTAGACGCCGGATGCCGTCTTGCCAGCTCACCAGGCGATCGGGGCGCAAAGCCTCGATGCGGCTGGTGTCCATGACGGTGCTGGGGATGGCGTTCTCAGACTCGACGATCTGGGGCGGGCCGCAGCCGTCAATCTCAGCCATGAACTCGCACCACTCGGCCACCGACACCAGTCCGGGGCTGGCCCAGTTCAAAGTGGTGGCGGGAACCGAGGCCTGATCGAGCAGCACCGGGATGTCGGCAACGATGTCTTCGTCGTGGTTGAGGTTGTAGCGGGCGCCATCGGTATGGACTTCTATGGCCATGCCCGCCCGCATCATCAGCAGGTGGAACAGCGGCCATCCATTGGTGTCGCCGTAGGGCACGTTCAGCCGAGCGATCACCGTGGGCAGGTTGAATTCCCGGGCCGCGAATCGGGCCACCGACTCCGAGGCAATCTTGGAGATCGAATACGTCGGCATCATGTGGGCGTGATGGTTCCCATGGGGGCTGTCCTCGGTGAACGGCTCGCCGCCGCTGGGCTGATAAACCGCCCCCGAAGAGCAGTGCAGAAACGCCTCCGCGTCACGGAAATGGCTCATCAGGTGACCGGTGGCCTCCGAGCACACCGCCAAGTCGGTCTTCCAGTCGCCGGTCTTGATCACCGCCAGGTTCACCACCGCATCCACGTCGCGAGGCACGCCTGAGAAGTCTGCGTTCACAAAGTCGACCGCGATGCACTCCACTCCCCCGGCCTCGAGATCAGCCCAGGCAGCAGGGTCTGAGAACCGGGCCAGCGCGATCACACGATTGTCGGCGGCCAGGGTCTTGCACAGCGGCGGCCCCACCATCCCCGTCGGCCCCGTCACCACAATGGTCTTGTTCCGCAACTCCACAATGGGCTCCTTTGCAGCCTGATGGGCTCAAACTAATCCCCGACCCGTTGGGGCGACACCCCAAGAAGCTCCAATCGGATTCTGACCAGGAGCGTGTTGGCAAACTTTGCCAAGACGCTAGACTCTGGGGTATGGCCACGATGAACGTGTCGCTTCCCGACGACCTCAAGAGCTTTGTCGATTCTCAGGTCAACCACGGCAACTACGGATCAACCAGCGAGTACATACGGGATCTGATCCGCCACGACTACGACCGCGGCCAACTTCGAGACGCGCTCCTCGATGGTGCCCGCTCCCCCATCACCACCGAAGCCGACACTGCATACTTAGAATCACTCCGAGACCAAGCACAGGCCAACACCTAGCCCGTGCAAGTCCACCTCCGCGCCCTCGCTGCCAACGACGTCGAGGCCGCGGTGGCCTACTACCGCGAGGAAGCCGGTCCTGACGCCGCACTCAATTTCGTAGACGCGCTAGAAGCCGCGATAAACCACCTTCAGCAGCATCCATTCACCGGGTCGCTCCGATTCGCATTCGAACTAGAGATCCCAGAGCTTCGGAACTGGCCCCTACAGAAATTCCCCTACCTCATCTTCTACGTGGCCACCGACAACCGCATCGATATCTGGCGCATCCTGCACGCCCGACGAGACATCCCCGCCCACCTCTCCCCGCCCACACTCGCGTGATCCTCCATCCGATGCCTTCGCCCGCGAGGCCATGCGGTTCAACAACGCAGGCGATACCCCCGGCTCACCCACTTCGGCCGCCTGCCATCACCGTAAGGAGGGAGCGAGCACATTTCTTTTTCGAGTAAGGAGTTTGAGGCCAAAATCCAAATGGCCGTACCTCAGTTTCACAGACGGGGTTGGCGTGATGGCGGGGCTGACGACGGACCGCGGGTTCCTCGACGAGACCCTCATGTCGACTCGCGCGTACCTCCAGCTCAACACCGCGTGACCTCAGCTGCGGGATCCCCGAGCGGGTCGCTGCAGCCGGCGGGGTTTCTCAGCGCCCCTGAAGTACTACGGCCACGGCTGCGGCGATGTCGTCGGCGTGTCCGGCCTCGGGAGTGTGTTTCTCTGCGAGAGGAACGAGGGCAGGTAGCCCCGTGAGCCACTTCGCTGCGATCGAGTACGTCTGAAGCAGCACGTCCGCGGCGGCGGTCATCGATATGGCGCGAGCCTCAGCGATGCTCACGAGCTTGGCTTCGAGCATCTCGATTTCCGCGTCGCTCGGGGCCGGCCTCTCCAGTCGGCGCCACGAGTCGAGGCGAAGGTCTCGCGGGTTTCTTGCGAAGTACTGGTGCAGCGCAGCGGCGTAGCTCGGAAGCTCGTAGGGATCGAACGGAACTTCATCGTTGACCCGCTGAACCATCTCCGCGATCACGGCGTCGAAGAGATCCGACTTGCTACCGAAGTAGTCGTAGATCCGTTCCTTGTTCGCCGACGCAAGGTCGGCGATCCGGTTGACGCGGCCCCCGGAGAAGCCATGGGTTGCAAACTCGGCGGTCGCAACGTCGAGCAGCCGTTGTCGTGTAGACGGAGATCCCTGGTTCACGGCATTCACAGTGCGGACCATTTTCGCAGGGAAGGGCGCCGCGTTGCTACCCAACCAACGGGTTGGTAGCTTAGTGTCGGAAGTGAATGTTGCGGTGTCGCGATCGGGAGGACTGTCGACAATGGCTGAGAGCAAGGACCGGACGTGGCGTGAGGGGTGGGGCGACTACCGGGTGCACACGGAGGTGGACATCAACGCTCCGGCTGAGTTGGCGTGGGCCACGCTGACCGACTTCGACACGATGTCGCAGTGGAGCTCGCAGCTTCAGAGCATCACGGGTGACTTCCGAGACGGTGGCAAAGTCGTGGTCACGGTCCACGCCTTTCGTCGCACGATGACCTTCAACCACGTCCTGATCGACTTCATCGAGGGCTCTCAGTTCGGCTGGTCCGCACCCGTCGCGCTTGGCATGGTCGACCACCACGTCTATCGGATCGAACCTGTCTCCGAAACGACGAGTAGGTTCGTCCACACCGATCGCTCCAAGGGCGGGCTGACCTGGCTGTTGGGCCGCCTCGGCACACGAACAGCGAAGAACATCTACGCCGGCTTCAACAAGCAGTTCAAGGCCGAAACCGAACGTCGCTACGCAGCCACTACCCCGTAGCACCCCGCCAACTGACGCATCGCAGAAAGGCGGGGAAGCACTTCAGCGTGAGCGAGGCGTACAACTCCCCGGCACCGGTTTCACGGGTGCCGATTCTGATCGGCGGCGCTGGGGAGAAGAAGACCCTTCGAATGGCAGCGCAGTATGCCGATGAATCAAATCTTGCTGGGGTATCGACTTCGGCACGGTACCCGGGAGCAATGACCCCACGATCGAACAGACCATCGAGACCCTCGCCGCAGTGGACCTCAACGATGCCGGGCCAACTGAGGAGCTTGCCGCCCGACGAGAGATCCGAGAGATCGACAAGCGGATCGCCAACTTCGAGACCGTTCTCGGGCTGAGCGAGGACCCCGACGCGCTTGCCGGCTTCACTCGGCGGATCGAGCGGACCCGCGCCGAACGCAAGACCGCTGAACTACGGCTCCGTCAAGCAACCACAGGCACGGGTCTCACCGAGGCCGAGGTCCGAGAGGCTGCTGGAAGCCTTGCTGATGCGATCTCGCTGCTATCGGCGGCTTCACCTGAAGACCGCCGCCGTGTCTACGAGGCCGCTCAGCTCGAAGTGCTGTACGACCACGAGAACCAGCGTGCCCAGCTCTCGGTCGCACCGAGTGTTAGTGGTGGTGTCGGAGGGGGGACTTGAACCCCCACGCCCGTATTGGGCACTAGCCCCTCAAGCTAGCGCGTCTGCCAATTCCGCCACTCCGACGTGGACGCCGGAAAACCGGCGCAGAGGGCACCCTATCGCGCCGGTTGCCCTGGGCTCTATGAGATTGCCAGCGGGCCTATGCGGCTGCCGGCCAGCGGGAGAGGGGGATCCCGCTGGCCGGCTGGCCGTCGCTGGGCTCAGGTCAGGTCGAACCGATCCAGGTTCATGACCTTGGCCCAGGCTGAGGCGAAATCACTGGCGAACTTCTCCTCGCCGTCGTCGCAGCCGTACACCTCGGCGATGGCCCGGAGTTGCGAGTTGGAGCCGAACACCAGGTCAGCCGCAGTGGCCGTCCAGCGGAGCTCGCCGGTGGCGCAGTCCCGGCCCTCGTAGACGCCGGGCTGGTCGATTGAGGCCTGCCACTCGGTGTCCATGGTGAGGAGGTTGGTGAAGAAGTCGTTGGTGAGGGTGCCCGGCCGGTCGGTGAGCACACCGTGCTGGGACTGGCCGGCGTTGGCGTTGAGCGCCCGCATCCCGCCCACCAGCACCGTCATCTCGGGGGCGGTCAGGTTGAGCAGGAACGCCTTGTCCACCAGCAGCTCCTCGGCGGGCCGCTTGTGGAAGTCGGCCAGGTAATTGCGGAAGCCGTCGGCAGTAGGCTCGAGCACGGCGAAGCTGTCGACGTCGGTCTGCTCGGCGGTGGCGTCGGTGCGCCCCGGCGAGAACGGAACCACCACGTCGTGGCCAGCGTCGCGGGCCGCCTGCTCCACGGCGGCACAACCGCCTAGCACGATGACGTCGGCCAGTGAGACCTGCTTGCCGGCTTGCGCGTTGAAGTCGGCCTGCACCTGCTCGAGGGCACCCACCACCTCGGCTGTGCCGGACTCAACGTTGACGTCCCATCCGTTTTGCGGTGCGAGCCGGATGCGGGCCCCGTTGGCCCCGCCTCGCATATCGGTTCCCCGGAACGTCGAGGCCGAGGCCCAGGCGGTGGACACCAACTGGGACACCGACAACCCCGAGCTCAGGATCCGGGCCTTGAGGTCGGCGATCTCGTCAGCCCCGATGGGCTCGCCTTGGGGGGCGGGCACTGGGTCTTGCCAGATCAGCTCCTCGCCGGGAACCTCGGGACCGAGGTAGCGGGCCACTGGGCCCATGTCGCGGTGGGTGAGCTTGAACCAGGCCCGGGCGAAGGCGTCGGCTAGCTCGTCGGGGTTCTCATGGAACCGCCGTGAGATCGGTTCGTAGATTGGGTCGAACCGTAGGGCCAGGTCGGTGGTCAGCATCATCGGCGCCACCCGCTTGGCCGGATCATGGGCGTCGGGCACGGTGTCATCGGCGGCCCGGTCGGTTGGACGCCACTGGTGGGCGCCAGCGGGGCTCTGGGTTAGCTCCCACTCGTAGCCGAACAGGTTGTCGAAGAAACCGTTGTCCCACCGGGCGGGATCGTTGGTCCATGCGCCTTCGAGTCCGCTGGTGATGGCATCGGCGCCCACACCTGTGCCAAAGGTGTTCTTCCAGCCCAGACCCTGCTCTTCGAGGCTGGCTGCTTCGGGGTCATCGCCGACGTAGGTGTCGGGGGCTGCCCCGTGGGCCTTCCCGAAGGTGTGGCCGCCCGCAATCAGTGCCACCGTCTCCTCATCGTCCATAGCCATGCGTCCGAACGTCTCCCGGATATCGATTCCGGCCGCAATGGGGTCGGGATTGGCATTGGGGCCTTCGGGGTTGACGTAGATCAGGCCCATCTGCACTGCCCCAAGCGGGGTCTCCAGCTCGCGCTCACCTGAGTAGCGCTCATCGCCCAGCCACTCGTTCTCCGAGCCCCAGTAGACGTCTTCCTCGGGGGCCCAGATGTCAGGGCGGCCGCCGCCGAAGCCGAAGGTCTCAAGTCCCATCGACTCCAGGGCCACGTTGCCGGCCAGGATCAACAGGTCGGCCCAGGAGAGCTTGCGGCCGTACTTCTGCTTGACGGGCCACAGCAGGCGGCGGGCCTTGTCCAAACTGGCGTTGTCGGGCCAGCTGTTCAACGGGGCGAACCGTTGCGCCCCGGTGCCGCCCCCACCGCGGCCGTCGCCGATCCGGTAGGTGCCGGCGGCATGCCAGGTGAGGCGGATCATCAACGGTCCGTAATGGCCATAGTCGGCAGGCCACCAGTCTTTGGAATCGACCAGCACATCAGCGATGTCCTGTTTGACCGCGGCCAGGTCGAGAGATTCGAACTCGGCGGCGTAGTCGAAGCCCTCCCCCATCGGGTCGGCATCCGGTGAGTGCTGATGCAGGATCTTGAGGTTCAGCTGCTCGGGCCACCACTGCTCGGTGGCCGAGGTTCCTTTGGCGGTATTGGCCCCAGAAAACGGGCACTGGCTCGCGCTCTCGGTCATTGGAATCTCCTTTGAGTTGTGTGGATTGTTGGTTGGTTCATTGGGCCACTGGCTCCTTGTCAGCGGCAAGGCACTCGGGGCAGCGGCCCCAGTAGATGACCTCGGCCTCGTCGATCTCGTATCCGGAGTCGTCGGCCGCGGTGAGGCACGGGGTGTAGCCCACCGCGCAGTCGACATCGACCATCTGATTGCAGGAGCGGCAGATCAGGTGGTGGTGGTTGTCGCCTACCCGGTCTTCGTAGCGAGCGGGCGACCCGGCGGGCTGGATCCGGCGAATCAGGCCCTTGTCGGCCAGCATCCCCAACGAGTCGTATACCGCCTGGCGGGAGATGGCGCCGATGTCGTTGTGGACCGCTTCGGCCACATCCTCAACGGTACCGTGAGGACAGGCCGAAACGGCACGGATGACGGCAATCCGCTGAGCAGTTACCTGAAGGCCGTGCTGCCGCAACAGATCGGCGGGGGCCGGAGTCTCGCTTGACGCCATGCAGCAACTGTAACACGACTTTGGACTTATTCTAAAATTGTGTTAATCAAAATCTAAGAATGCATATGTTTAAACAGCACAGTTCGTTTTGCGGCTAAGGGGTCCGATGTATGCGGGACTATAAGAATTTCTCGCCAGCCAGTTCAGCTTTCATCTCCGCATAGCTGATCTCGCCGCGGAGCATGCGGCGAGCGGGTTCGTTTAGGGAACTCCTTGGCCACCGTTCTTCGCCCACCAAGTGCGCTTCGCTGGCGATCGAGCCGTCTTCGGAGAACTCGTAGGTGCGGTATCCGGGCGGGAGCGTGGTGTACTCCTTCATGTTCAAGTTGACCGAGAGAGACGGGCACTGGTGGATGGGGCGTCCCGCACATTCCAGAATCGTGTTGGTGTGGGTGTGGCCAGCTCCTACCCCGCGGATGGTGGGGGCCTTGTCGATCAGCTGAGCGAATTCGGCATCTTGAGCTTCGCTCTTGAAGAAGCCGGCAACCCCTGGTGGGTGATGGGTCCAAACGAAAGCGTGGTCGGCATCACTCCGACCGACGGTCTCTGCCATCCACACAACCTCGGGGTCTCCGAAGAGACCGTGCTGCATGGTCCGATCCTCGGTGTCTACCAGAGAGCCATCTAGGCGACGCTCTCGCCCAGCTGCATTGGAGTCGGCGAAAAGGAACAGCCAGTTCTCGACCCTCCAAGTGCGCCCGTTGCTCAGCCCCGGGCGGGGCAAAATGGCGTCGAAGGGCACCTGCCGGTCGTGATTTCCCGGACACACCACGGCAGGAACCGGGATGCGGTCGAACTTTTCAGCAATCTTCATGTACTCGGCTTCTGTGCCATCGTTCGCGATGTCGCCGGTGATCACCACCAGATCGGGAAGCGGCCGAGCCTCATCGAATGCGTCGGCAAACACGGCATCCCAGGTGTCGTCGGTATTGCGCGACTCCCCTTCTGGGTTGGTGCTGAAGTGGGTGTCTGAAAACTGAGTGACGCGAAACACCCCCCGAGTATTCCAGAACTGCGCCCCATAGGTCCCGGCAGGAGCTTTCGCGACCTAAGGGATCGGGTGAATCCGAAGACCTCTAGATCCGCTCGAAGTAGCGGTACCGCTCCCAATCGGTGACCGACGCGTGGTAGGCGTCGAGCTCTGTGGACAGCAAATGGCTGTAGTGGTCGACGACAACGTCCCCCAGCAACCGGCGCGCCAACTCGCTGGTGCGGAAGCCATCGACGGCTTCGCCAAGCGTGGTGGGAATCATCGGAACCTCGGTCGACGCATAGGCATCGCCCCGGAACTCGGGCGGCGGCTCGATCTTGTTCTCGATTCCGTCGAGGCCGCTGGCGACAGCGGCTGCATAGGCCATATACGGGTTGACGTCGGCACCGGGGATTCGGCACTCGATCCGCGTCCCCGGACCCGAGCCCACAATCCGGAACCCCGCGGTGCGGTTGTCATGGCTCCAGGCGATCGACGTTGGTGCCCATGATTTGCTCCGATAACGCTTGTACGAGTTGACAGTCGGGGCATAGCAGACCATGAGGTCGCTCGTGTGCTTCATCCACCCTCCGAGGAACCAGCGGAACTCGTCGGTCGGCACCTCGGCGCCGTCGAACATGTTGCGCGGGCCGTCGGCGTCATCGGCCCACAAGCTCATGTGGATGTGGCAGCTACTGCCCGACTGATCCGCTTCCGGCTTGGCCATAAAGGTGACGGCCACACCCTGTTGATCGGCCAGTTCCTTCATTGCGTGCTTGAGCAGGACATGGCGATCTGCCATAGACAGGGCATCGGCATATCGAATGTTCAGCTCGTGCTGGCCCACCGCGGCCTCGCCCTTGGAGTTCTCCACCGGGATTTCCGATTCCCGCAGGATCCTCCGGGCGGCCCCGACATAGTCCTCCACCCGCGCTCCTTGCAGCAGGTGGTAGTCCTCGTTGTACCAGCCTGTCGAGGTGAGGTTGGCATAGCCCTTCTCATGGGCCTCCCGGTACGAGTCGCGGTACACGAAAAACTCCAGTTCGCTCGCTGACTTCGCGGCGAAACCCGCCGTTGCGAGTCGATCGAGTTGTCTGCGCAGAATCGCCCTAGGCGCTACTGGAATGTTCTCGTGGGTGTCATCGTCGACGACATCGCACAAGACAATGGCCGAATTGGGCGCCCAGCCGCATCGACGGAGGGTGTCGATATCGGGAACGAGGTGAAAGTCGCCGTAGCCGCCCTCCCAGCTCGAAAACTCGAAGCCGTCGACGGGGGCCATCTCCATGTCACAGGCGAGCAGATAGTCGCAGGCATGGCTCCCCACCTCGAGGCTGTCGATAAAGAACTCAGCATCGAAACGCTTCCCCAGCAGGCGACCGTAGAGATCAGTGAACGCAACGACCACGGTGTCGATGACACCGGCGCTGACCTCTCCCCTTAGCTCGTCAGGAGTCACGATGGCGCCTCGAGTCGACCCTCGCAGGCGTTGGAGAAGATCCCTGCGGCGAACTCCTCGGTGAACTTGACCGGGTTGCCTGCCGCTGACGGGTCGAGAACAGCCGCGCCCGCGATGGTGGCTGCTTCGGCGGGATCGACACCCACTCCAGCGAGATTGTCAGGGACATCTAGTGCCGCCCGCATCGAGACAATGTGCTCGAGGAAGCCGTCGAAGCCTCCGCCAATGCCCGCGTATTCGGCCAGCCTGTCGATCACCGCCTCGATCGCCGAGCGATTCGCCAGAAGCACGTAGGGCATGAGCACTGCGTTGGTCATCCCGTGGGGGGAATTGAAACGCGCCCCAATGGGGTGCGACAAGGCGTGCATGCCACCAAGACCCTTCTGAAACGCGACTGCGCCCATCGCCGCGGCCGTCATCATGTGCGTTCGACTCTCGAGATCCCCTGGGTCTGCGGCAACCCGGGGCAGATGTTCAAATACGAGACGCACCCCTTCGAGACCCACCCCATGGGACATCGGATGGTACGAGTTAGCACACAACGCCTCCAGCGAATGCGATAGCGCGTCCATGCCCGTGCCGACGGTCACCACCCGAGGTAGCCCCACCGTCAGCTCGGGATCGCACAGCACCGCTACCGGCATCATCTTCGGGTGAAACACGATGACCTTGCGCTGCGATGACTCCTGGATGATTAGGCCAGCTCGGCCGACTTCGCTTCCCGTTCCAGCCGTTGTCGGAACGGCCACGACCGGCGCGATGGCCTTGGCATCGGCTCGAGTCCAGTTGTCGCCTACGTCTTCGAAATCCCAAAGCGGCCTGGTCTGTCCTGCGTGAAAGGCGATGACTTTGCCGCAATCGAGTGCCGACCCGCCACCAACCGCGATTACACCATCGTGACCACCGCTGAGAAAGGCTTCGACGCCGGCCTCGATGTTGGCGCCTACAGGATTCGGTTGAATGCCGCTGTACACGGCAACCGGAGCGTTAAACGAGGCCTGCACAGCGTCCATGACCGGAAGCTGGGCAAGGTCCGGGTCTGTCACGATCAGCGGGCGACTAATGCCGTGACCGGCGCATCTAGAGGCGAGCTCAGTGATGCACCCAGGGCCGATGCGTATCGCAGTGGGATACGACCACGAGGCGGACACAGCCATTACGCAACCTCGATCGGTGGCACGATCATGGGACTCGTCATGTCAGGGTCCCCGGGTGAAGAACAGCTGGAGTTCGACGATGCCGTGGTCTTCGGCTGACAACACGATGGGGACCTGGGGCACGGTCACGTCGTAGTCGGCGAAGACCACCTCAGTGGTGCCCACCACCACGACGGTGTCGTCCACCAGCTGTGCTTCCAGTTGAATCTCCACGCGGTGGGTGATGTCCTTGACGGTGAGCTCGCCGACTGCGGTGGTATTGACGGGGCCGCCGGAGCCGGGATCGGTGCCCAAGTCGATGGGCTCGGTGAGCGTGAAGAGCGCTGTGGGGAATCTGCCGGTGCCGAGCGCCGACTGGATAGCGCGATCCCGGCGGCTGTCGTCGGTGATGATGCCGGTCATGTCGGCCTCAACCGTGACCGAAGTCACGGTTTCGCCGTCAATGGTCAATGAGCCGCTGACTAGGGGCGTGCGTCCTACCGCCGTTGTGGAACCGATGCTGGCCAGCTCTTCCTCGACTCGAAATCCGACAAATGTGCCGGCGGACTCGTCGTAGTTGAACTCGGCGATGGAAGTGTCAACAGTCCATTGGCCATCGACTCCCTCGCTGAACATTTCCTCGGTGGGCTGGGCCTGAGGCTCATCGGGAGTCGACGCCGCTACAGTCGGTGCCGCAGTGGGATCCGGCGCCGCGGCCAATTCTGCGCCATCCTCTGAGGCGGTTGGCATTGCTGTGGGAGCCGCTGCGGGTGTCGCGGTTGCTTGGACTGCGTCATCCTCGAGCGTGGAAACGGCCGCTCCGAGGTCAACCTTGGCGGGGGCATCGTCCCTCAACCACCACCACAGGCCGATAGCCAGCAGTACGGCCAGAACGAGTGCAATCGCCACCACCGACCATAGAACCGGCCGCCGCTTGATCCGCTGGAGCATGCGGCAATTATGTGCTCCAACCTGGTGCCCTCGTACAGTCGTAAACGAGTGGGCCGCCTCTTATGACTCAGTATTACGACGAGTACACGCCTTCGTATCCGGATCGGGTGTCGTGGAACTCTCCCCGGGTGCTTCGGGACCGCGCCGCTCGGCATCCGCACCGCACCTATCTCGACGTGCCGTGGTCCGGCGAGTCTTATACGTTTGCCGAAACTCTCGATCTGGCCGAGCGGGTCGGCTCGGGAATGCTGGCTTCTGGGGCCCAGCCGGGCGACCGGGTCCTGATCATGATCCCGAACTGCTCCGCGTACATTCTCGCGTGGCTGGGATCCTCGGTCGCCGGTCTCGTAGAGGTGCCGATCAATACGGCCTATCGAGGATCGTTCTTGGCCCATCAGGTCCGCACTACAGAGCCAGTGCTGGCCGTTATCGCGCCCGAGTTCGTGGAGCGCATCGTTGATATTCCCGACGCGGTGACGTCCATCCGCCACTACTTCGTCGTCGGAGACGATGCTGCGGTTGCCGCCGCAATCTCCCAACTGACGGCCGCCGGCTACGAGGCCAGCCCGTGGAACTCGCTTCTCAACGCCGCACGAGCCGAGTTGCCCGATGTGGAGGCTCGCGACCTCGCGTCGGTTTTCTTCACCTCGGGCACCACCGGGCTCTCAAAGGGCGTCATGATGCCGCACGCCCACATGTACCTGTTCGCAGACGAGTGCGTGTCGCTGACCCGGCTAACGGACGCTGACACCTATATGTCGGTGGGCCCGCTGTTCCATGGGAACTCGCAGTTCCTGGCGGCCTACCCGGCACTGATCGCCGGTGCCCGCTACGTGTTGCACGAGCGCTTCAGCGCGTCGGAATGGATCGACCAGATCCGAGCAGCGAACGCGACGGTGACCAACTTCGTCGGCGTGATGATGGACTTCGTCTGGCAGCAAGAGCCCCGGCCCGACGATGCCGACAACCACTTGCGCTGCATCTTCGCGGCGCCCACGGCCAGTTCCATCCTCGACCAGTTCAAGGAGCGTTTCGGCGTCGAGGCCTTCGTGGAGGTATTCGGCCTCACCGAGACTTGCATGCCGATCCTCACGCCCTATGGCGTCGACCGCCCACCGGGCGCCGCCGGTCTTCTCAACGCCGACTGGTTCGATATCCGCCTGGTGGACTCCGACACTGACGAAGAGGTGCCGGTCGGCGAGGTGGGAGAGCTCGTCGTCCGAGGCCGCTATCCGTGGACAACCTGCCAGGGGTACTTCGGCATGCCCGACAAAACGACCGAAGCCTTTAGAAACCTGTGGTTCCACACCGGCGACGGGCTCCGCCGCGACGCCGACGGCTGGTACTACTTTGTGGATCGCCTGAAGGACGCAATCCGGCGGCGGGGCGAGAACATCTCCTCGTACGAGGTCGAACAGGGTCTGGTTTCCCATCCAGCCCTTGCCGAGGTCGCCGCCATCGGCGTCCCCGCCGACCAGGAGGCCGGAGAAGACGAGGTGATGGTCTTTTTGGTACCCGAACCGGGCGCCGAGATCAGCGCCAAGGAGGTCTGGGCTTACGCCGACAAGCAGCTACCGGCATTCGCGGTGCCCCGATATCTCCGCGTGGTCGACGAACTGCCGAAGACACCGTCGGAAAAGGTCCGCAAGATGGTGCTGCGCGAGCAGGGAGTGGACGCCGAAACCCACGACCGCGGCCCCCAGCGCCGTCGCAGAAGGAGCACGACGAGCTAACGCCGAATTCCACTCGATCGTGAGGAGTTCAGCGGGGCTCCCGAGGCAGGCCTAAGACGCGCTCGCCGAGGATGTTGCGCATCACGTTTGAGGTGCCGCCGGCGATTGTGTACGAGGGTGCGTAGCAGATCGCCTTGGTCCACTGGTCGTCGAGCAGGGCCGTCGGGCCGAGGGTGGAAGCGGCGAACTGGGCCACCCGCTGCTCGTGCTCGGTGCAGAAGGCCTTAGTGGCCGCGCTGAAACCGGCAGGGGCCTGGCCCAGAGCCTCCCGGTACACCAGCAGGCGGCCCACCCGGTACTCGCTCTCCAGCTGGGCGATCTCCTGGCGAACCCGGGGGTCGTCGCGGTCGGCATTTGACTGAGCGTGGAGGAACAGCGCTCGGTTGGACACCAATCGGTCGATCCCGCCCCGCTCGTGGGCCAACTGCGCCATGGTCTGCTTGAAGGCGTCGCCCTCGGCACCCACCAGGTTCTCGGCTGGCACCCGCACGCCGGTGAAGTAGATCTCGCAGAAGTGCCGGTTGGCGATCATGTCGGTGATGGGGCGCACCTCGATGCCGGGGGTATCCATCGCCACGATGATCTCGCTGACCCCCCGGTGGGGCGGACCATCGTCGCTGGTGCGGCAGATCAGATAGCAGTAGTCGGCCAAGTTGCCGAAGCTGGTCCAGATCTTCTGGCCGTCGATTACGAAGTGGTCGCCGTCGCGAGCCGCCCGAGTGCCGATGGAAGCCAGGTCGGAGCCGGCGTCGGGCTCGCTCATGCCGATGCACCAAGTGCTCTCCCCCGCCAGCATCTGGGGCAGGAACTCGGCTTTCTGCTGCTCGGTGCCGTAAGCGATAAGTGTTGGCCCCATTTGGCGGTCGGCGAACCACATGGCCGCCACCGGAGCACCGGCGCTGATCATCTCCTCGGCCACGATCAACCGCTCGATGGGCGGTCGGGCCCTTCCTCCGTACTCCGTGGGCCATCCCATGCCGATCCAACCCTCGTCGGCCATAACCCGGGCGAACTCCTTGGAGTAGCCGTTGATCCACGAGTCGTTGTGCCGCCCGAATCGGGCCACGCCCTCTGCGGCCACGATCCGCGCCCGGTCGCGCAGTTCCAGCAACTCGGGGCTGAGCGCGAAGTCCAACCGACGGTAAGTGGTCAGCTGCTAGCTGGAATCCAGCAGCAGGGCCAGCGCCAGAGTGGAGAAGGAGAAGATCAACGCGGCCACGATGGTGAGCCGGTCAAGGTTCTTCTCGATGACGGTCGACCCGGCGGCCTGAGTGCCGAGGCCACCGCCGAACATGTCGGAGAGGCCGCCGCCCCGGCCGCTGTGGAGTAGCACTAGGAACAGCAGTGCCAACGCGGAAAACACGTCGATCACCACAAGCGCAATAGTCACAGCGGCTCATTCTACCCGCTCCACTAGCCCACCGAATACCCGTGTAGTGTGCTGATCTGCAATGAAGAAGATTCGTCACGGACTGAGAGCAATCGGGCGCGGCTTGGCCGTGTCATTCCGCTGGTTGGGGAGGTGGGCTGGCAAGATCCTAAGCAGCCTCAAGTCGGGTCGAGTCCTGCTTTCGATTGCAGCCTTGGCGGTGGCCTTCGTGATCGGAATCGTGGTCTCCCAGGCATGGTCATCGGACAGTTCCGATGACACCCCGGCGTCATCTGCTGGCCCATCCGAGGTTGACTCCGAGCCGACTTCCTACCCTTCAGAACCCGATGACGAGTCATCATCCACCGACCCGCCGACCACCCCGGAAGCAACACCCGTTTCAGACCCGGGCGACAGATCATCGCCCAGCAATCCCCCCGATAACACCGATGCCGACCCCGTTCCCACCCCCACCCCGGTTTTCTTGGTGCTGGACCAAGAGCCGCAGACGTACCAAGAAGCGCTGGAAGACGCCGCCCGTTTGTCGCTTGACATTGTCTGGCCCAGCGCCTGCATGTCGCCCCTCCCCCACCCCGACCTGCTTCCCAATGCGCCCCGGACCTATCGCTCGGGAACACACCAGGGGGTTGACTTCCGGTGCTTTGCCCGGGGGCATCCCGCAGTAGCCGCTCTGGACGGGCGGGCAGTGCTGGTGGTGGGCAACTACGAGGACCCGGATTCCGACAAGAGGGATCTGTTGTTGGATGTCGCCGCGCAACTCGACGCCACTCCCCCCTACACACTGTTGACGCTGTACGGGAACTACGTGGTCATCGACCACGGCGTCGTCCCCGATGTCGGCCATGTGGTCACCGTCTACGCCCACCTGGAAAGTGTCGACCCCGACATCCGAGTCGGCGAAGCAATTCAAGCCGGACAGAGGGTGGGAGAAATCGGCAATCGAGGAACCCACGCGGCCGCTAACGGCGACTTCTACACCGACCCCCATCTGCATTGGGAGTTGCACATCGACAACCAGTATCTGGGCGCTGGCCTAACCGCGGCGGAAACGCGTTTCGTCTACACCACCCTGTTCGCCGAGGCTTCCTAGCGGTCTGCTGGCTATCCCGGCTAGAACGTCGTCATGAGTTCGATCGACTACAACCCATTCGACTACGACATCGATATTCGAGCCCATGGTGTTTGGCGGCGGATGCGCGACGAGGCCCCGCTCTATCACAACGACGAGCACAACTTCTGGGCGCTGACCCGCTACGACGATGTGCTCGCCGGACTGCTCGATACCGAGACCTACTCTTCTCGCTACGCCACATCGCTCGACCTCATGGGCGATGAGGAGTGGACTGGACCGCTGTTCATATTCCGAGACCCACCGGAGCAGACGCTGTTGCGCAAACTGGTGAGCCGGGCCTTCACCCCCAAGGCCATCAACGGCTTGGAAAGCCGGATCGAGTCCATCTGCGACAACTTGCTGGATCCTCTGGAGGGTCTGACTGTTTTCGACTTCGTCGACCGCTTCTCCGCGCTGATGCCTCCCACCGTGATCTTGGCCCTGCTGGGATTTCCCGAAGGGCTCGAACAGGACTTGCGGCAATCGATGGACAAAGGGCTGCACATCGAAGAAACTGCCACCGCGGGCAGCAGCCGGGAGCTGGTCGACCAGACCGGAAACCTCTCCCACGAGGTGTACGCCCTGGTTCCCGAGTTGTGCGAGCAGAAGCGGAAGGAGCCGGCCGACGATCTGCTGACCATCCTGGCCACTCACGAGCGAGAGCTGCTGGACGGATCCACTCGCCCCCTCACCCTGGACGAGATCACCTCCTACGTTGCCTTGATCGGCGGGGCTGGAGCCGAAACGGTGGCCCGCTTCCTGGCTTGGGCAGTGGTACTGCTGGCTGAGCATCCCGATCAGCACGCCGAGCTTCGCGATGACTTCTCGCTGGTACCAGATGCCCTGGAGGAGATCCTTCGCTACGAGGCCCCCTCCCCAGTGCAGGGAAGGCGGGTCATGCAAGATGTGGAGTTGTACGGCCAAGTGGTCCCTGCGGGGGCCAACTTGCTGCTGATAAACGGCAGCGGCAACCGCGACGAGCGCCATTTCCCCGATGCCGACCGTTTCGACATCCACCGCAACATCGACCGCCACCTGTCGTTCGGCTACGGCGCCCACTTCTGCATCGGTGCCGCGCTGGCCCGCCTGGAAGGCCGCATCGGCCTCGAGCAGATGCTCCGGCGCTACCGCGACTGGGAGGTCGAAGACGAACACCTGGAGTGGATCCACACCTCCACCGTTCGGGGATACAAGTCGGTTCCCCTCTCCGTCGACCCCGCTGCCTGAGCCAGGCAGGCTCGTTTCGGCGAGGTGCCTCTAGGACTCAGCACTACCTCGCCGATTCTGAGAACCTTTAGGGCGTGACTGTGGAATCTTCCCCTGAGACGACCGCGGAATCGGTGACCCCCGAGTTCATCCGCCGCGCCGTGGAGTTGGCCGATTTGGATGCGGTACGGGTGGCGCTGTTCCACCACACCGACGATCCGGAGATCGAGGCACTGCCGAGGATGCTGGAGCTCGACGACGACCAGCGCGAGCTGCTCGTCACCAAGGCCGTTGACTGGCTTCTGGAGAACGCTTCTCCGGGGATGCCCGAAGAACCGCCGATGCCCCGCCTGCGCCAGCTGATGGATTTCGCCACCAAGGAGGAGATGGGCGATCTGGAGTTCGAGTCCCGGCGCGAGCTGATGGCCTTCAAGCCTTTCCCCTGGACAGTGGACTGGACCAACGGCAAGCCCGAACTGCCCGAGGGCTTCCAGGTGGCGATCATCGGCAGCGGGTTCAGCGGGCTGGCCGCGGGCATCCAGATGGAACTGCTGGGAATCCCCTATGTGATCCTGGAGCGCCGCTCCGAGCCCGGAGGCACCTGGAGCCGGCACCGCTACCCGGATATCCGGGTGGACACCATCTCGATCACCTACGAGTTCGCCTTCGAGAAGAATTACCCGTGGCCCGAGTACTTCGGGAAGGGCCAGTTCGTTCGGGAGTACTTGCTCCACATCTCGCGCAAGTACGGCATGTACGACAACACCCGGTTCGACCACGATCTGAAGCGGGCCACCTACGACGAGAGCCGCGATGTCTGGGTACTCGAGGCCGGCACTCCCGACGGCATCGAGACCATCGAGGCCAACGTGGTGATCAACGCGGTCGGCGCCTTCGCCAACCAGAGAACCCCCAATTTCGAGGGCTTCGAGGACTTCCCCGGTCGGACCATCCACCCATCGCAATGGCCCGAGGACTACGACTACCGCGGCGAGCGGATCGCCGTGGTCGGCAACGGCTCGACCGGGGTGCAGCTGCTCTCTCCCATCGCCGAGGAAGCCGAGCAGGTGTACGTCTTCCAGCGCTCCAAGCAGTGGATCAGCCCTCGGCCCA
This sequence comes from Acidimicrobiia bacterium, assembly GCA_022826705.1. GTDB lineage: Bacteria > Actinomycetota > Acidimicrobiia > Acidimicrobiales > Bin134 > Poriferisocius. The sequence continues at coordinate 89,932 of JAJDUJ010000024.1, forward strand.
AGTACGGCCAGCCCATCGAGCCGGAAGTGCGCTGGCTCCTCGACAACTTCCCGGGCTACTGGAATTGGTGGCGCTACATGGCCATCGCGGCGCTGTTCAAGACCCACGACCAGCTGATTCCCGACGAGGAGTGGCAGGCCCAAGGGGGCTATTGGAACGAGGTGAACGACCAGCTTCGCTCCTTCCTCACCAACTACATCCACGAGCAGACCGACAACGACCCCGACCTCGTCGACCGGCTGATACCCGACTACGCGCCCTTCTCCCGGCGCCCTGTGGTGGACAACGGCTGGTATCGGGCCCTCACCCGCGACAACGTGGAGCTGATCACCGACCCGATCGTCCGGTTCACCCCCGAGGGCATCGAGACCGAGGATGGAACCGTTTACGAGGTGGACACCGCCATCACCGCCATCGGCTTCGAGATCGTCCAATTCCTGTACCCGGCCGACTACATCGGCCGAGACGGCCTCAACGTGCACGACTTCTGGGCCAAGGACGGCCCCCGCGCCTACATCAGCATGATGGTGCCCAAGTTCCCCAACATGTTCATGCTCTACGGCCCCAACTCCCAGCCCCTGTCGGGCGGCACGGGCCTTCCCATCTGGTATCAGGTGTGGTCGGGCTACGCGGGCCAGTTGATCGTGCGGATGCTGGAAGAGGGCAAGTCCAGCGTCGAGGTCACCATGGACGCCTACGAGCGCTACAACGAGGCGCTGGACAAGGAGGCCTCCAAGCTCCTGCTGATGCACGAGATGGGGTCTCCGGGCAACAACTACTACGTCAACTCAACCCACAACCGGCTTCAGATGAGCGCCCCCTGGTACGGCCCCGAGTACCACCGCCTCTGCACCGAGGTCGAGTGGGACGACCTAGAGATCACCTGATCATTCTCAGCAACTCGGCCATCGGGACCTAGCCCCAATCGGCGGGGGTCTGCTTCCCCCTACTGGAGTCGGAAACGGACGATGCGGGAGAAGCTTTCGGCTTCTAGGGAGGCGCCCCCTACGAGGGCGCCATCGATGTCGCGTTGGGCCATGAGCTCGGCGACGTTGACGGGTTTGACCGAGCCGCCGTATTGGACTCGAACGCTTGCGGCGGCGTCGGGGCCAAAGTTGGCTCGGACTCGGTCGCGGATGAGGGAGCAGCCCGCCTGGGCGTCAGCGGGAGTAGCGGTGTGACCGGTGCCGATAGCCCACACGGGCTCGTAGGCGATCACCATGGCCCCCACCTGGTCACGCTTGAGTCCGGCCAGACCAGCATCCACCTGGGTGGTTATGCGGGCCTCGGTCTGGTCGGCCTCCCGTTCCTCCAGGGTCTCTCCGCAGCACATGATCGGGGTCATGCCCGCACCCAGGATGGCCTTGAGGCGGCGGTTCACGTTCTCGTCGGTCTCGCCGAAGAGCTGGCGGCGCTCGGAGTGCCCGGCGATCACGTAGCTCACCGCCAGCTTGGCCAACATGGCGGGCGACACTTCTCCGGTAAAGGCCCCGCTCTCCTCCCAGTGGCAGTGCTGTGCGCCCAGAGCGATGGGAATATTGTCGGCATCCAGTACCGTCTGGGCCGACCGCAGGTTGGTGAACGGCGGGTGGATGGACACGTCGGCCGACCCGTAATCGGCATGGTCGAGCGCATACGACAGCTTCTGGATGAGCTGAATGGCCTCCAGATGGTTCATGTGCATCTTCCAGTTGCCGCTGATCAGCGGCTTGCGCTCAGCCATCGTGTCCCTCCTCGGGAGTTCCAACTGATTCTCTCAGTGCTCTCAGGCCGGGCAGGTCGCCCTGCTCGATCAATTCCAACGACGCCCCACCACCGGTGGACACGTGGTCCATCTCTCGATCCAAGCCGAATTGGCGGACCGCGGCCGCGCTATCGCCTCCGCCCACCACCGTGAACGCCCGGCTGTCGGCCAGCGCCTGGGCCACCACCTTGGTTCCTGCCGCAAACCTCGGGTCTTCGAACAGACCCATGGGGCCGTTCCACAGCACAGTGCCGGCCTCGGCAATGAGGTCGCTGAACTCGGCCGCGGTGCCCGGGCCGATGTCCAAACCCTTCCAGTCGGGATGCAGGTCCACTCCGGCCTGCACCACCCGCTCCCCTGGCGCCAGCGCGGTGATGTCGGATGGGAGCCGAATGGGCGCGCCTGAACTCAACAAACGGCCGCACGCTTCTATCTGGTCGGGCTGGAACAACGAGTCACCCACGCTGTGGCCTTGGGCGGCCAGGAACGTAAAGCACATGCCGCCCCCGATCACCACCTCGTCGGCGGTCTCCAGCAGGGCGTCGATCACCCCCAGCTTGTCGCTCACCTTGGCCCCGCCCAACATGGCGACAAACGGCCGCTTGGGCTTGGCCCGCAGCCCCAACAGCACCTCGGCTTCTTGGGCCAGCAGGCGACCCGCCGCGCTGGGCACATAGCGGGGAGGTCCCACAATGGAGGCATGGGCTCGATGAGACGCTCCGAAGGCGTCGTTCACGTAGCCGTGACAGCCTTCCACCAACCGCTGCACGAAATCATCGTCATCGCCGGTCTCGCCCGGGTCGAAGCGCAGGTTCTCCAGCAGTTCGACTCCGGGGGCCAGTTCCCCCAGCCGGACCTGCACCGGAGCCAGCGAATACTGGGGGTCGGGCCTGCCGTCGGGTCGTCCCAAGTGGCTGCACGCCACAACCGCGGCCCCCTGGCCGGTGAGCCAGCGGATGGTGGGCAGCGCGGCCTTTATGCGGAAGTCGTCGGCAATCTGGCCGTCAGCGTCAAGCGGAACGTTGAAATCGGCCCGCAGCAGGATCCTGCGGCCGTCCAGGCCGCCGAGAGCCTCGCCTAGCGTTTCGAGTGTGGGAAGCACCCCGGTGCTCAGCCGCCCGCCGCGCCCACGATCGAGACCAGATCCACCAGCCGGTTGGAGTAGCCCCACTCGTTGTCGTACCAACCGGACACCTTGACCAGATTTCCCAGGGCCATTGTCAATCCGGAGTCGAGCGTGCAGGAAGCGGGCGAGCCGCAGATGTCAGCCGACACCAGCGGGGCTTCGCTGTAGTCAAGTACCCCGGCCAGCGGCCCGTCGGCCGCTGCGGCGGCAAAGGCGGCGTTGACGTCGTCGGCCGAAGGCTCACCCTGCACAACGGCGGTGAAATCGGTGAGGGAGCCGTTGGGAATCGGCACCCGCAGCGCGATGCCGTCGAGCAATCCGTTCATGGCCTGGAGCACCAGCCCAGTGGCTCGGGCGGCTCCGGTAGATGTGGGCACGATGTTCACCGCGGCGGCTCGCGCTCTCCGCAGGTCGGAATGGGGACCGTCCACTAGTGCTTGGTCGCCGGTGTAGGCGTGGACGGTGGTCATCAGGCCCCGCTCCACCCCGAAGGCGTCGTCGAGCACCTTGACCATGGGCACAAAGCAGTTGGTAGTACACGAGGCATTGGACACCACCAGATGGTTGTCGGGATCGAAGTCGCCGTCGTTCACCCCCACCACGAAGGTGGCGTCGGCCCCCGACGCTGGCGCGGACACGATGACCCTCGGAGCCCCAGCTTCAAGGTGGGCGGCCGCCTTGTCCCGAGCAGTGAAGAACCCGGTGGATTCCACCACCACGTCCACACCCAAGTCGCCCCAAGGCAGGTCGGCCGGATTGCGCTCCGACAGCACTTGCAGGGTGCTGCCCCCGATCTCCAGTGCGCCGTCGACCACGGCCACCGGGTCGGAGAACCGGCCCATCACCGAGTCGTATTGCAACAGATGGGCCATGGTCTCCAGGCTGCCCAAGTCGTTTACAGCCACGAATTCCAGGTCGGCGCCAGCCTGCCGGGCCGCTCTGAAGAAGTTCCGCCCGATGCGGCCGAACCCATTGATTCCCACGCGAATGCTCATGCGGCTGAGACTAACTTAGGCCCGTTGTGGCAATGCGCACCTAGCCCTAAAACTCCTGAGCAAAGGGGAGCTCAATCCGATGGACTTCAATCGCTTTGACTGGCTGGCCCAACGGGTCGAGGAGGCTATCGATCCCCATAGGGAGATCGTGGATCCCCATCACCACTTCTACGACGGGGGGTTTCTCACCTATCTCGCCGCCGATCACCTGGACAACATCACGGGCTCGCACAACGTCACGAAAACGGTGTTTGTTGAGACGGCGGCGTGCTACGACATGGCGCTTCCCGAGCACATGCAGCCGGTCGGCGAGACCGCCTTCGCCGTGTCGCAGGCCGACGTCATTGATGCGAGCGACGGACCGCCCCTAGCCGGCATTGTCGCCTTCGCCGACTTGACGCTGGGCGACGCCCTCGAAGAGGTGCTCGACGCCCACGATGCGACCAGCAGCGGTCGCTTGCGCGGCATCCGCCACACAACGGGTATAGATAGCAGCCCCGAAGTCCCCCAAGGCCACGGCAACCCCTCCCACCAGATGATGGGTACAAACCAGTTCCGGGCCGGGCTGCGCACGCTCGTCGAGCGGGATTTGTCCTTCGACGCCTGGCTCTACCATCCGCAGTTGCTTGAGGTGGCCGAATTGGCGGCAGCTATGCCAGAGCTGAGGGTGGTGGTCGGCCACCTCGGCGCTCCCCTAGGTGTGGGACCCTACCGCGACATTCGCGATCAGGTGTGGGCCGACTGGCGGTCATCGATGCAGGCTGTGACCGCCCAACCGAATGCCGTGGTCAAAGTGGGCGGGATCGGAATGGACTTCCTGTTTGGGATGGGGTGGGCCGACCTGCCCGTGCCCCCCGGCTCCGAGGAAGTGGCTGCCCATTGGTCCGACGCGGTGCGCTTCTGCATCGATGCCTTCGGTCCGGACCGATGCATGTTCGAGTCGAATTACCCAGTCGACCGCGAGACACTCACCTATCCGGTCTTGTGGAACGCATTCCAGATCATGGCCGACGGCTACTCCAACGCCGAGCAGGACTATCTGTTCTCAGGCACTGCAACCCGCGTCTACCGCCTGGACTAGCGCACGTTCCCCTGTCCGCCATCGACGGGGATGAGCTGGCCGGTGATGAACCGGGACGCATCCGAGGCCAGAAACACCATCACCGGCCCCAGGTCCCGATCCGGGTCGCCGTAGTCCTGGCCCAGCGCGATGCTGTGGATGTTCCGCCAGAACTTCTCGGTGCGCTCCTCATCGGTAGCCCGATCCCAGGATGCTTGGAACATAGGAGTTCTGATGGCCGGTAGAACAGCGTTGACCCGAACGCCGTCGGCCCCCCAAGCCCCGGCCGCAGTGCGCGTCCAGGCATGTACCGCTCCTTTGGACGCCGAATAGGCCGCCGCTCCCGGCTCAGCCCGCTGGCCGGAAATCGACCCGAAATTGATGATGGCACCTCCCCCGCCAGCCTTGAGCCGCTGGTACGCGGCCTGATTGGTCAGCACCGTGCCCCGCACATTCACTGCGAACATCCGGTCCCACTCACCTATGGTCACGTCTTCCGCTGCGGACGGTGCGTGAATAGCCGCCGGGTGCGCCAGCGCATCTAGCCCGCCCAAAGCGTTGTCTGCCTCCGCAAACGCCGCATCCACTTGCTCTTCTTCAGCAACATCAACCGACACGTACATGACTTCGTCAGGCCCATCTGCCCCCGCCTCAGCGCAAACCGCCCGCCCCGCGTCATCGGCAATGTCCATCCCCACTACCCGAGCCCCAGCCTTCACATAAGCCCGCACCGTCGCCGCCCCCATCCCACTCGCACACCCCGTGACGATGATCCTCTTGCCGTTCAACTCCACAGTGTCCTCCCTATGGCTCGCAGCGCAGTTTACACATTGCTATGTATGATGGTGTCGTGAGTCGGACCAACATCGACATCGACGATGAACTCATCGAGCGCGCCATGCAGACATTCGGGCTCCGCACAAAGCGCCAGGCGGTGCATCTCGCCCTGGAGCGCCTTCTGGGTGGCGGACCGATGACCGTTGAAGAGCAACTGGAAATGGAAGGGGTCGGCTGGGACGGCGACCTTGACGCCATGCGCGCCAACCGGTTCGCCGATTGGGGCAGCAGTGCTGATAGCTGATACCTCCGCCTGGGTCGACTTCTTGTCTGCGACTGGCTCGCCTCAGGCCCAGAGAATGCGCCAGGCGATTTCCGATCAAGAAGTGGTCACCCTCGACCCGATCCTGCTGGAGGTCATGGCAGGTGCCCGCCGAGATGCTGTCGCCCGAACCCAACGGTTGCTGGAGGCCCAGCAACACGAGGCGCTCTCCCCCAAGCTCGATTGGCTCGACGCCGCAACGATCTACCGGGAACTCAGGTGGAGGGGAATCACTATTCGCTCGCAAACCGATGCCCTCATCGCGGCCGTCGCCATCCGCCTCAACGTGCCCGTTCTCCACCACGACCGCGACTACGGCCACATCGCCGAGCACACCCCCCTCCAACTCGTCGAAGTCTGAACCCCCCTTGCCTTCTTACGAACCTGGCTTGATGCAAACAAGCCGAATAGGTGTCGCACAGAGTGCTACGGTGGGACTGTGAGCCGTGAGATCAGCCAGCGGGAGTTGCGGAACAACAGTGGGAAGATCATGCTCGAACTGGACGAAGGCAAGACGTTCACGGTGACCCGCAATGGCGTTCCGGTAGGCGAGTTGAGCCCGCTGCGCCGCCACCGCTTCATTTCCGCTGAAGCTGCTGTGGAGCTCTTCCGGACTGCCCCCTGTGTTGACTACTGGGATCTTCGGGCTGACCTCGACGCCGTTGCCGACCAAGATCCATCTCCCCGTGCCTGAGAGGCCCCGACCGCCCCGCGGGCTGCTGGACACTTCAGTGATCATCGATCTTGAGCACATCGAGGCATCGGCCCTCCCCCATGAGGTCGCCATCAGCGCCATGACTTTGGCTGAGCTGGCAGCTGGTCCGCATGCCACGAATGACCGAGTGGAGCGAGGCCGGAGGCAAGATCGTCTCCAGCGGACAGAGGCTGTGTTCGATCCTCTGCCATTCGATGTCGATGCCGCCCGGGCCTACGGACGAGTCTTCTCCGCTGTCCTCAGCGCCGAGCGGAAACCCCGGGGGGCAAGGGCAGTCGATCTGATGATCGCTGCGACCGCTCTAGCGGCCGACTTGCCCCTCTACACTCGCAACCCCAATGACTTTGCAGGCTTGAATGAAATCGTCGACATCGTGCCCGTCTGACGGCAACCGGAATCTTGCATAATGCGGATCGTTGACCTGTTGGAGCGGGATGCGGCGCTTTACCCCGAGCGGACTGCGGTAGCGGTTGCCGGAGGGCCATCTGCTTCCTTTGGAGAGCTGCACGACCGAGTGCGCCGGCTGGTTAGCGGTCTGGAGACTGCGGGGGTGGGGACTGGCGACCGAGTGGCGCTCATGGCCGACAATGGGCTGGTCTTTTTCGACGTTTATCTGGCGGTGGCTTACCTGGGCGCGGCGGCCGTTCCGCTGAATACCCAGCTCACCGATCCCGAACTGTCATTCATCCTGTCGAACGCCGAGCCCATCCTCACCGTGGCGACCAGACCACATGTCGAGCGGCTGAAGGCCATCGGCGCCACTAGCCCAGTGATCGATGCCGACGGCGATTCTTACGCAAGCCTGCTGGCTTCGGAGCCCTTCGCCGATTTGGACCGCCCTACCGAACACGACACCGCGCTGATCATCTACACCAGCGGGACCACTGGACAGCCGAAAGGGGTTTGCCTCACCCAGCGGGGCTTGGCGTTCAACGGGCTGACCATGGCCCTGGTGCAGCGGTTCCAACCCGATGATGTGTTCTTGTCCACCACGCCGCTTTACCACGCGGCCACCGGCACCCGGGTGTGCTCCATGCTGGCCGACGGCCAGACCCACGTGGTGCTGCGCTCCTTCTCGCCGGAGTCGTTCTTCGCCGCGGTCGCCGAGCACCGGGTGACCATCTCGATCCTGGTTCCCGCGCAGCTGCGCCGCATTCTCGACCATCCCGGCTTTGCGGAGGCCGATCTATCCAGCCTGCGGCTCATCGTCTATGGCGCCGCCCCCACTGCCGGGCCCCTCATCAAACAGGCCTATGAGCGCTTCGGGTGCGGGCTGTACCAGGGCTACGGCATCTCCGAGTGCGTCACCAACCTCACCGGGCTGCTTCCCAAAGACCACGACCTCGCCATGGCCGGACGCCCCGAGCTGCTCGACTCATGCGGGCGTGTCGTGCCCGGGGTCCGGATCGAACTCCATGACGAGAACGGCGCCGAGGTCGCTCCCGGAGAGGTGGGCGAGATCTGGGTGAAGAGCGAAAAGGTGATGGCCGGCTACTGGCGCAACCCCGACCAGACGGCTGAAGCTCTGGTCGACGGGTGGCTGCGAACCGGGGATCTGGGCCGCATGGACGGTGATGGCTATCTCTATATCGTCGGCCGGTCCAAAGACATGCTCATCAGCGGCGGCGTCAACATCTACCCCAGCGAGATCGAGGCCGTGCTCTACGACCACCCAGCCGTCGCCGAAGCAGCAGTAGTCGGGCGCCCCGACCCCGAATGGGGCGAGCGCCCGGTGGCCTTCGTCGAGCTCCGACCCGAAGAGTCGCTCGACGGACTAGCGGATTGGTGCCGCCAGCGCCTGGCCAAGATCAAGGTCCCCGACGAATTCATCGCCGTCGACAGCTTCCCCCGCACCGTCACCGGCAAAATCCGCAAAGTAGAACTCCGAGAGCACCTCGCCGCCGGCTGACTGGACAAGCTGGCCGGCCTAAACGGCTAGCCGGGGCGGGGCTTGATCTCGGTGTCGGCGTCGATGTCGATTTCTAGGATTAGGGATTGGTAGGACTTGCCGTGGGGGTCGGTTCGGAGGCTCATGGATACTCCTCCGCCGAGGGCTTCGGTCATCACGAAGTTCAGGCCCTTGGTGCCGGGTAGCTCGTAGCGTGTGATCTCGCCCTTGACGAGGCTGCCGAATTTGTCCCGCACTTTCTCCACGGTGAGCTCGCGCCGCAGCACATCCCAGTTGTCGTCGTCGTACACGAACACGCACAGGTTCACGATGTCGCCCTTGTCGCCGGAGCGGCTGTAGGCGAACTCCCGCAGCTTCATGCCTCGATGACCTCGGTGATCAGCTTCACATCCTCGCGGGGCAACAGCGCCGGGGTGACCCCGATGGCCGGCGCCATCTGGGTGGTGACCCCACCACCCCCGGCCGGCCCCATCCACAGGAATTGCCCCTCGAAAGCCACCGCGTCCGCCGTCTCCCGATCGTCGCAACGGGCCGCAATGCGAAGCCGCACCTCGGCTGGGTCGCCGCCAGGAAGCTGGCCGTCGAACAGTGCGCTCATACCATGGAGGTCATAGCGGATCTCGTCGATGCCCGACTGGTACGGCTCCAGGCGCTTGGCCACCACCTCCGCGGCCAGCTGTGCCCGTTCCACGCAGCCCGCGCCGCCGTAAGAGATCTCGGTCACCACCTTCCACCCCTGGTCCACCCCCACCAGCACCTTGAGGGAGTCAGGGCGGGGGCGGCCCGAGGCACCGCCCACTCGCACTCGGTCGGAGCCCACCTCCTCCACCCACACATGGGAGAAGTCCGCGGTGCTGTCGGGGGTGAGATAGGCCGCCGGATCATGGATCTCGTAGGCCAACTGCGTCTTCATGGTGCCGATGTCCACTGCCCCGCCGGTGCCCTCCAGCTTGGTGATGATCAACTCGTCCTCGTTCACGTGGGCCAGGGGAAAGCCGAGGTGGACGATGTCGTCCAGCACCCGGTAGGGCGGGTCCACGTAGTTTCCACCGGTGGCGTGGGTGCCGCACTCCAGAAGATGGGCCACCAGGGTTGCGGTGCCCATCTTCTCCCAGTCGTCCAGCGCCCAGCCCATCTCATAGGCGATCGGCCCCACATAGAGAGAAGGGTCGGCGATGCGGCCGCCGAGGATGAACTGCGCGCCCTCGTCTAGGAGCTCCACGATGGGATCGGCGCCGATGTAGGCGTTGGCCGATACCACTTGGGCGGCAATGGCCTGGGCGGTCACCCCCATTTCGGGCAACTCCAGATCCTGGTCGAGCACATGGTCGAGCACGTCGTCGCCGTGGATCACCCCGACCCTCACCCCGGTGACGCCGTTGAGCTTCAGCCCCCGCAGCACGTCGTCGGCCGCAGCGGCCGGATTGGCCGCGCCGAAGTTGCCCACCATCTTTCCGCCGCGGCGCAGAAAGCCGGCGAAACGGCGCATGAGCTCGGGGATGCGCTGATCGTGGCCCGCGGTCTCGTCATCGAGGCGACGCACTTGGGCCAGCGCCATGGTCCGCTCGGCCAGGCAGTCGAAGCCCATGTAATCCACCAGGCCGCTGTCGGCCAGTTCCTGGGCCCAGTCCAGCCGATCGGTGGAATACGCCGACCCGCTGCCGATGGAGATGCTCTTGCGGGTCATCGGGCCAAGTAGCCGCCGTCAACCGGGAGTGCGACACCGGTCACGAAACTGCTGGCATCGCTGGCCAAGAACAGCGCAACTTCGGCGATCTCCTCGGGCTGCGATGGGCGCAGCAAGGGCACCGAAGTCTCCAGAAACTCCTTCATCAGGGGTTTGACGTCGGTGCCGGGCTCCCGCCCGAAGAACAGCGGAAGCATGGGTGTGTCCACTGGGCCGGGGCAGATGACGTTGGCCCGAACCTTGGGGGCTAGGGCCAGAGCCAGCGACTTGCCGAACGTCACGATTGCTCCCTTGGTCATCGAGTACAGCGGCGAGAACGGGGAGCCCACCACCCCGGATGTGGAAGCGGTGAGAATGATTGACGCGTTGCCCGACGCCTCCAACAAGGGCACCGCCCGGGCAACGGTGAAGAAGGCCGATTTCATGTTGATGGCCGCAGTCTCTTCGTAGTCGGCCTCGCTCATGTCGAGCCCGGCCGGTCCGGGTATGCCGGCGTGGGCGTAGAGAACGTCGATCTTGCCGTGAGTCGAGCCAACCTCGGCCATCAGCCCTTCAATCTGAGCCACATCGCTGACATCAACGGCGAAGGCGCTCGCCGCGCCCTCCGCATCGGCGATCAAATCCACGGTCTCAGCGGCGGCATCGGCGCGAAGATCGGCCACCACCACATGAGCGCCCTCGGAGGCCATGCGCCTGGCCGCGGCCCGACCCATTCCTGAACCGGAAGCGGTTATGACCGCTACTCTTCCATCGAGCACTCCCATTGAAACCCCCGTGAGCAAGAACTCTTACATTTGCGATGACCGATTTAGCCGTCGCAGCAAAGAAAGAACGCCATGAACGCACATGACCCGCTTGACGGCCTGAAGATTATCGACTGCGATTCCCACTTCACCGAGCCGCCCGAGCTGTGGACGGCCCGGGTCCCCGCCGCCATGCACAACCGAGTGCCCGTGCAGAAGACGGTCGACGGCATCACCGCGTGGTATCTGGACGGCGAGTTGTGGGCCAGCACCGGCGGGAACACCATCCAAACCGGGCACGAGAAGATTCTGGGCAGCCACGTGGTCCAGCCCTTCGATGTCATCGACACCAGCGCCTGGGCTGTGAAGGAACGTCTCGAGTTGTGCGACAAGATCGGGGTCCACGCCCAGATCCTCTACCCCAATGGCGTCGGCTTCTCCTCCAACCACGTCTTCGCCATCGAGGATCTGGCCCAGCGGCGGATGGTGCTGGAGATCTACAACGACTTCTTCGTAGACGTGCAGCACGAGTCCAACGGCCGGCTGTTCCCCCAGGCCATGCTCCCGATCTGGGATATGGAGTTCACCGTGGCCGAGATGAACCGGCTGCTGGACAAGGGCATAACCGGGTTCACCCTCTCCGACAAGCCCGAGATGGTGGGCCTACCCGAGCTCTGGGAGCCCTACTTCGCCCCCATGTGGGATCTGTTCAACCAGTCGGGAGCGGTGGCCAACTTCCACATCGGCGCCGGCATGAGCCGCGCCGAGATGGAGAGCATCCGAGGCGCCCGCTTCCAGCAGGCCCGGGTGGGCGGCGAGGCCGGCCCCGACGACCTGCCCCGGCCCATTCCCGTGGCCCCCAGCACCTGGTGGGGGCAGTTCGACCACCAGCGTCGCCTCGCCATCCACGCCACCCAGATGTACATGAGCAACGTGCGCATCATCGTCAACCTGTGCATGAGCAACCTGTTCGACCGCTACCCCAACCTCAAGATCGTCTCGGCCGAGAGCGGCATCGGCTGGGTTCCCTTCATCCTCGAAGCCCTCGAGTACCAGTACGACGAGATGGTCACCGAAGCCCACGAGCTAGCCCTCAACTCCCGCCGTCCCCGGGAGTATTTCAACGACCACATCTGGGTCATGTTCTGGTTCGAGCGGTCGGCCCCGGCCAAGCTCATCGAAGACGTCGGAGTAAACAACGTGCTGGTGGAGACCGACGTCCCCCATCCGACGTGCCTGTTCCCGGGCGCCCGGGAGCACTTCGCCCGGGTGCTGGCCGACGTTGATCCCCATGTCCGGCGCCGAGTGCTCCAAGACAACGCCGCCGGGCTTTACGGCATCGACGTCTAAGGGCGCCCATGCAGTTCGGCATGATCATCAGCGACGTGCCGCGTGACGTGGACCCCATCGAGCAGTTCGACGGCATCCTGCGCCAAGTGGAGGCCGGGCAGCGCAACGGCCTCACCCATTTCGTCATCGGCCAGCACTTCTTGTACGGCGACCTGCGCTGGCTCCAGCCGGTTCCCCTCCTCGCCCGCCTGGCGGCAGAGATCGACGACCACGTGCGGCTGGCCACCACCGTGCTCCTGGCCCCCAAGTATCACCCGGTGATCCTGGCCGAGGAGCTTGCCACCCTCGACATCGTCACCCGGGGCCGCCTCGACATCGGTCTCGGGCTCGGATACCGGAGCGAAGAGTTCGACTTGATGAATGTCCCGATCGGCAAGCGGGTGAGCCTGTTCGACGAGTGCCTCGACATCATGAAGTTGTGCTGGGCCATGGAGGACTTCGACTACCACGGCCAGCACTGGCAGATTCAGGGAGCTACGCCCCACATCCGATGCGTGCAGCAGCCCCATCCCCCCATCTGGTTGGGAGCGCACTCCCGCAAGGGTGCACGACGGGCGGGCCGAGTGGGCGACCGGTTCATCATCCCGCCGGAGTACGACATCCATGAGATGCGGGTCCGCTTGGGCATCATGGCCGCCGGATTTGCCGAGCGGGGCAAGCCGATGGGCCACCAGCCTCTGCGGCGCAACGCCTTCGTCGGCGCCACCAACGAGGAGGCACGAGCCAGATTCGTCGATGTCAGCAAGGAGCGCTACCTCGCGTATGCCCGAAAAGAGCTCGACATATTGGACGAGGAGGCGCTCATGGGCAACTTCTTCGAGGAGGTTAAGGACTCGGTGGCGGTGGGCACGGCCCAGCAGGTGATCGACCACTTCACCGAAGTGGCCCGCGAGCTCCCGATAGACCCGTTCGTGGTGAAGCCCCAATGGCCCGAGATGCACATCGACGAGGTGATCGACTACCTCGACACAATGGGGCGAGAGGTCATCCCCGCGCTGGCCGAAGTCCCACCCATGCCCGTCGAGGACATCCCCGCCTCATTGGCCCCCGTGGCCGACGAGGTGGCCGAAGCACTGGAGGCCATGTGACCGCAGCATCATTCGACGAGGCCATCGCCCACACGCCGTTGGGCGACGGGCGCTATCGAGCCTCCACTCCCCCGTCGTGGATGGCCTCGGGCCGCGTTCCCGCCGGGCTGGTGGAAGCGCAGTTGATGGCCGGACTGGCGGCCACGGTCACCGACCCCCAGTACCGGCCGCTGTCGTTCACCGCCCATCTGCTGCGGGCCCCGGGCGAGGGCGACTACGAGGTGCAGACCGAGGTGCTCCGCACGGGCCGAACGCTGGTGAGCACCGCGGCCCGGGTGGTGCAAGGCGACAAGCTGATCGCCACCGCGTTGGCCAGCTTCGCCACCGACCGGCCCAGCCCCGAGTTCGACGAGCTGCCCATGCCCGAAGTGGCCCCGCCCACCCCGGGACGGGAGACCGACGGCTACGTGCCCGAGTTCGCATTTCCCTATGGCGACAACGTGGTCATGCAAGACCGCCTCGGACCGAAACCGTTCACCGCGCCCGACGGCCCCATGGAGCGGGTGGGATGGGCCGGCTTCGCCCAGGCCCGCCCCATCGACGCCCCCGGTCTGTTGATGATCGGCGATATCGGAATGATGGGCTGGTGGGTGCGCCTCGACCGCATGTACACCACTGCCACCCTGGACCACACCACCTATTTCAGAGCCGACCTGTCCCAGGCAAAGGCCGACGACATGGTGCTGCTGAGGTCGCGCACTGGGCTGGTGCGCGGCGGCTACCTGGATTGGGACCTCGACATCTGGGCCCCGGACGGGACCCTGTTGTGCCAGTCCCGCCAGATACTGGCCATTCTGGGGTGACCGGACAATGACCCAGCCGGCGCCAATCCGCATCGTGGACTTCTCCACCCACATGTCGGGGCCGCTGGCCTCGCACCTACTGGTGGAAATGGGCGCCGACGTCATCAAGGTCGAACATCCCACCCAGGGCGACGGCAACCGGGGCAACGAGCCCAAAATCGCCGGGATCAGCGACCTGCACCTGGCCCTCAACCCCGGCACCCGCAGCATCGCGGTCAGCACCCGCTCGCCCCACTGGGCCGACGTGGTGGCCGGGGTCACCGCCTGGGCCGATGCGGTGATCGTCGGTGCCCGCCCCAAGGACGCCGTCCGCCGGGGACTCGACTTCCACACCCTCCTCGAGGCCAACCCACAGCTGGTGTACTGCGTGATCTCGGGCTACGGGCTGGCCGGACCGTGGGCCGAGTACAAGGCCCACGGCCAGAACATGGACGCCCTGGCCGGCCGGGTTGAGGTGGAGTGGAACGAGGGCCAGCCACAAACCAGGGTCGGGTGGCGCTCGGCTGGGGTGCTGCTGGCCGGGGTTTTCGGCGCCTTGGGGGTATTGGCCGCCATCGTCAAACGAGACCGGGGCGGCGGACCCCAGTTCGTACACACCTCCATCTGGAACACCGCAGTGTGGTGGAACTGGCGCGACGTGAACACCTGGGTCAACAACGACGAGCCCTGGCATGAGTACCGCTCGTTGGGGTCGCGCTATGCCATGTACGCCACCTCCGACCACCGCGCCCTGCTCATCTGCCCGCTGGAGAAGGTGGCCTGGGAGCGGTTCTGCGACCTCACCAACCTGCACCAGCTCCGGGCGCGGGGAGAGTGGACCCACAGCATGGACTTCGGATACGACGATGAGTTCCCGCTGATCGCCGAGGCCATCAGCCAGCGCACCTTCGACGACTGGAACCGCCTTCTCGACGAAGCCGAGATACCGTTCGCCCCCATACTCACCCTCGACGAGGCGGTCGGTAGCGACCACGCCGCCGTCAACCGGGTGCTCCGGGGAACCGAGCTTCCCGGAGGGCGGGTTCAAATGGCCGCTTCACCGGTGCAGCTCTCATCGAACCCCAACGAGGCCGCCCAACCCGACCTGACCGACTTGCCGCCCCCTCCCGACCTGGGCGCCGACACCGCCGAGATCCTCGCCGAAATCGGACTGGACAAGCTCATCGGAGAAGACCTCTCCGGAGGCCGGGCATGACCAAGCCTCTCGACGGAATCCGCGTGCTCGACTTCACCCGCCACATGGCCGGCCCCTACGGCACCATGATCCTGGGCGACTACGGGGCCGACATCATCAAGGTGGAGAGCCTCCCCTATGGCGACGGCGCCCGCGGCGTGGGCACCGCGTTTATCGACGGCGAGAGCGCCCTGTTCCTCATCTGGAATCGAGGCAAGCGCAGCCTCGCATTGGACATGCGCAAACCCGAGGGGCTCGAGGTGGTCCATCGCCTGGCCGCCACGGTCGACGTGGTGGTCACCAGCTACCGGCCCGGCGTGGCCGACGAGATCGGCATCGGCTACGACGCCCTGTCGGCCATCAACGACCAGATCGTGTACATCTCCCTCACTGCCTTCGGACCGGACGGTCCGCTGGCCCCCTATCCGGGAACCGACCCGGTGGTCCAGGCGGTCTCGGGGGTCATGTCGGTGACCGGGGAGCCTGATCAGGGCCCCAATCTGGTGGGGGTACCGATGGCCGATTTCACCGGTGCATTGGTCACCGCCCAGGCCGCCATGCTCGGCCTGTTCGCCCGACAGCAAACCGGCAAGGGCCAGCTCATCGACGTGTCGATGCTCTTCGCCCTGATGTCGTCGCTCACCACCCGGCTGGCCTCGCACTGGGTGGACGGTGAGGATCCCGAGCGCCATGGCAGTGCCCACAGCGTGGTGGTGCCCTATGAGGCGTTCCAGACCGCTGACGGCTACGTGGTGACCGGCGTGTGGGGCGGCGCCGACGGGTGGGAGCGATTCTGCCGGGCCATCGGCGAGCCTGAGTTGGCCACCGACGAGCGCTATCTGACCAACCAGCAGCGGGTGGACGCCCGCGCCGAGCTCACCGAATACCTGGAAAGCATCTTCATCACCCGGACCAGCGCGGAGTGGGAGGAGTCGTTCAACCAGCACCGGGCGCTGTTCGGGCCGGTCCACACGTTCTCGCAGATCCTCAACCACCCCCAGGTGAAGCAGGCCGGACTGGTGCAGACGGTGGAACACGCCACTTTGGGCGAGATCCCCCAATTGGGCCCGGTGATCGGGCTCCACGACACCCCCGGCGCGATTGCCGGGCCTCCCCCGGTGCTGGGCCAGCACAGCGAGGAGATCCTGGCCGAAGCGGGCTACAGCCCTGAGGAAATCGCCGCCATGATCAAAGCCGGAGTGGCGGGAACGGCCTGAGAGCCCTTACTGAACTGAATTGCAGTGCTGGCCCAGGGCGTGGGCCGCCTCTAGGGTCTCGCCAGGGTCATAAGAGCCGACGACCATGTTGACGACATCGGCCCCTGCCTCCCCCAGCGCCACCAGCGTGCTCCGCGTGGTATCGCCATCGGTGAGGTCGAGCACTCCTGGCGGGCCGGCGCCTACTGCGGCCGGGCAGGTGGTGGCCACGGTGAAGGGTTGATCAGCCCGAGGCGACCGCTTTCGCTCCTCTTGTAGAAAGGCCACGTATTGCGGCAGGTCGTCCGGAGTCATCCGGGAGGCCGACCAACCGTCGCCCACCGCCGCGGCCCGGCGGAGCGCAGGGCGAGAGTGGCCGCCCACAAAGATGGGAACCGGCGACTGCACCGGCTTGGGCTTCATGTTCAGGGGCAAAAACGAATGGGTTTCCCCCTCATAGGAGGGCTGTTCCTGCTCCCACAGGGCGCGCAGGATCTCGATGCCGTCCTCCAGCAGTTCCCTTCGGCGGCTGTAGTCGGCACCGAGGGCGTCGAACTCCTCGCGAAGCCATCCGAGGGTCACCCCGAAGATCACTCGTCCCCCTGACAGGTAGTCGAGCGTGGCCACGGCTTTGCCGACGACCACTGGATTGCGCTGGGGAAGCACGCAAGCGTTGACCGCCAGCCTGATGGTGGACGTCGCCCCGGCCACAAAGGCCAATGTGGTGAGGGCTTCGAGGCGGGGATTGTCAGTGGGATAGGGATATTTCCCGTCGGCCATCGTCGGGTTCTGCGAGGTGAACTCCACCGGGAAGGCGATGTGGTCGCCCACCCATACCGAGTCCAAACCGGCCGACTCGGCCGCTTGAGCCACATCCACGATGTCCTGAGCAGTGGCCGAGCCCTCGTAGGGCAAGCAGAGACCGATCTTTGGACCGCTGTAGGGCATGTTGTCCGATCCCATAGATCCTGCCTTCGGTGGTAGAGGCTCTCGGTGTCAGCCGGACAATAGCGGGATCACTTCGGAGCCGAACCGCTCGAGCTGGGCGAGGGCGTGGGCATGGTCGTATCCGGGCCATTGCGGCTTGTAGACGAAGTGGGAGTGCTCCACCTGAGCCATGAGATGGGAGAGCCCCTCCGCCACATCGGATGGGCTGCCGAGCACGAAACGGTTGTCCAGCCAATCGCTGCGCCCGAGGCCGTCGTCGATGTCGAGACCCCACGAGCGATACGTGCCATAGCGCGACGACGCTCCCGCGGCAACAGCTGCTTCGGCCTCGGCGGGGCTGTCGGCGATGTATACCTCCCGGCGGACCGGGATGGCAGCCCGCGCTCGGTTGCCGTGGGCCGCACGCTCCTCCAGATAGGCCTGGTAGAGGTCGATGAGCTCTCGGTGGGTGGGGAACGGCGCGGCATACCAGGCCTCGCCCACTCGGGCGGCCCGCCGCACCGATGCCTCCACCTGGGCCCCGACCCAGATCGGGGGATGAGGCCGCTGGACGGGCAGCGTGGACACCTCCACGCTGTCGAGCTGGAAGAACCGGCCCTGGTGGGTTACAGGCTGGCCGGTCCACAGTGCTCGGATGATCTCCACCGCCTCCTCGAACCGCTCGGTCCGGGTGGTGCGGTCGATGCCGAAGGCGTCGAACTCGTCTTGGCTATAGCCGATGCCCACGCCCATAATCGCCCGCCCACCGGTCACCGCGTCCATGGTGGCCATCTCCTCGGCGATGGTCAGGGGATGGTGCAGGGGCAGCAGCAGGATGCCGGTGGCGACGCTGACCGAGGGGAAGCGCATGGCGATCGAGGTCAGATACGGGATGGGCTGGAGGTAGCGCAGGGTCGGGGCCGCGAAGTGCTGGCCCGCCACCACCAGGTCTAACCCGTGATCCACGGCCACGGAGATCAGCTCGTGGTGCTCGGCGATCTGCTGGTGGGCGGGCACCGACCGGCCGTGAACCGAGGTCAGGAGCAGGCCGAATCTCACCGGTCCATCATGGTTCAACGGGGTGGCTGAGTGCCGGACCCATGTTGCCGTCGAGCCGAGGCCGTCACTAGACATTCGCCATGCGACGGCTTGCCATTCGAGTGCTCGGTGCCTTTCGACGGATATCCCTTCTGATCCGGAAGATGCGAGGCAAGACGCTCGATGATGTGGCCGAACAGCGGGTGGTGAGTGGCAAGGCGTGGGAGGAGTTCTGCGATTCCTTGAAAGCGGCCGGAGCGGCGATGAACTTCCCCGGCGCGCCGCGCGATCCCTTTAACCAAGCCGAGGGCTACCGGCACCTGAGCCGTCTCGCCCGGGCCGGTCTGATGGCATTCATCGAACACGCCGACCCCAAGGCGCCGGTGATGCACCGGGTGGCCAACGAGACCACCAAGCTGGGTGCCGACAACCCCGACAACTACTACTACACCGCGGCGCTGGACGGCAGCTACGACTACAAGATCGCCGGGCGGCGCAACAACATCGCCTACCTGAGCATCGGCACCCAATCGGGCAACTACGGCCAGGGCGGCGGCCTGCCCCCCACGGGGCACATCGAAGCCGATCAGATCGAGATGGACGCTGACGGGTGCTTCGAGCTGATCCTGAGCAGCACGCCCCAAGAGGGCAACTGGCTGCCGATGACCCCCGAGACCGGCACGCTGGTGGTGCGTCAGACCTTTGCCGACCGCAGTACGGAGATCCCCGCCGAGCTGAGCATCGAACGCATCAACTGCGCCCCCGAAGAGCGCCAGCCCTCACACCTGACGCCAAAGGCCTTGGATGACGGGTTGAAAAACGTGGGAGCGCTGGTGATGGGCGCGCCGTTGCTGTTCACCAAGTGGGCCCGCGATTTCTCCAAGCACAGCAACGAGCTTCCCCAGTTCGACCCAGACGTGTCTCTGAACGCGGGCGGCGATCCCAACATCACCTACTACCACAGCCACTGGGCGCTCGGACCCGACGAGGCGCTGGTGATCGAAGCCACACCCCCGGAATGCGAGTACTGGAACTTCCAGCTCAGCAACTACTGGATGGAATCGCTGGACTACCGCCACTTCACCATCCACACCAACAGCCATCTGGCCCACTACGAAGCCAATGGGTCGGTGCGCCTGATCGTGGCCCATGAGAATCCCGGCCTGCCCAACTGGATCGAAACCGCAGGCCACTCGCTCGGCACTATGTCGTTTCGCTGGGTGCGAGCCTCCGAACACCCTCAGCCCCAGTGTCGTGTCGTGCCGTTGAGCAGCCTGCGGGGTTAGCGGTTTGACGTCCACGGACTACGAGAATCCCCATCGGCCGATCCCGATCCGGGCCTTCAATCGGCTCGGTCGCGCTGGCCAGCGCCTCGGACTCCCAGGCCACCTAGAGGTCAACAGACTTGTCAAGTACGCGAAGCGCAAGACCGGGCTCTCCGATTTCGGTGACAACGGGCACTTGGAGGCCTTGCAAGTGCTCGTGGATTCGATCAACGACGAGGCTCAACTGACTCCCACCGGCCTGCTGGTTCAGAAGTCCAGGCTGGCCGGCGCGCTGGTTCAGCGACTTCGGATCCAAGACCTGCTCAAGCGGCATCCTGAGATCGACGACATCGACCTCGGCGCCGTCGTCATGATCACTGGCTTGCAGCGCACCGGGACGACGCTGCTGCACCGCCTGCTGTATTCCCACCCGGAGATCCGGGGCGTCTCCGGCAACGAAGCGCTGTTGCCAGTGACAGCGGCCGAAACAGCCGAACGCGCCGAGCGATCTCGCAAACGGCGGGCGGTGCTGGCCGAGCGGACCATCTCCTACCTGGCTCCCGACTTCATGGCGGTCCATCCCATCGACCGAGAGCAGCCCGAAGAAGACGTACTGCTCCTCGATCTCAATTTCATGAGCCAGTCAGCCGAGGCCATCTTGCACGTGCCCAGCTATTCCCGCTGGCTAATGGAGCAGGACCATACAGCCACCTACGAGTACTTCCGCCGGGTCCTGAAGGTGCTTACCTGGCCGCGACCGGCCCGTGCTTGGGTGCTCAAGACCCCGCACCACCTAGAGTACCTGGACGTCTTCCTCAAGGTGTTCGACAGTGCCACGGTGGTGCAGACCCACCGCGATCCCCGCATCGCAGTCACCTCCTTTTGCAGCATGGTGGCCCACGGCCGGGGCATGTTCAGCGATGAGGTGGACCCCATCGAAATCGGGCGGCACTGGGGCAACAAGACGCACCGGATGGTTGAGTGGGCCATGAAGACCCGAGCCGAGGCGCCAAGCGAGCGATTCGTGGATGTCTCCTACTACGACTTAGTGCGCGACCCAATTGCCCAGCTCCAACGGATCTACGAGGTGGCGGGAATCGACTTCAACGACGAGGCCGGGGCGCTGGCCGAGCAGTACGTGGCCGCGAACCCCCAGAACCGCTTCGGAAAGCACCACTACCGGCTCGAGCACTTCGGACTGAGCGAGCCGGTAATGGACAAGACCTTCGCGGCCTACCGTGAGGCCTATGCGATCCCCTTCGAATAGGCCAAGCAAGGCCCAACCAGCGCGAAGCGGGCGTCGAGCAACGATGTACCGTTGGCCATGAGCCAAGCACCAAAGAAGCGAACCGTGGTCAGCTCTATCGCCGGGGCGGTTCGCGACTTCCGCAATCTGAAGACGCCTGATCTCGAACCGGTTCCCGACGAGGTGCGCATCGACGGCAAGACGTGCTTGGTGACCGGGGCCAACAGCGGGTTGGGGCGGGCGGCGGCCATCGAGCTGGCCCGGCGGGGCGGCAACATGATCCTGGCCTGCCGCCCTGGCCACAACGAGACCTGCGATGAGATCAAGGAGGCGTCGGGTTCGGAGACCGTGGAGATGGTCGAGGTGGACCTGGCCGATGTCCGCTCGGTGCATCACTGCTGCGACGAGCTGCAACGGAGGGGCACCCGGATCGACATCGCTCTCATGAACGCCGGTTTGATGACTCCCACTGCGAGGGAGACCCCACAGGGGTACGACACCATGTTCGCCGTTCACTTCCTGTCCAAGCGGGTGATGATCGACCGGTGGCTGAAGGACGGCGTCATTCGACCCGCGGGCCCTGGCGAAGAGCTACCGAGAATCGTGTTCGTCTCGTCGGAATCGCACCGGTCTTATGAGACAATCGAATTCGACAACCTCGGCGGATACGCCGAATACGGGATCAAGGAGAGCATGCGGCACTACGGGCTCAGCAAGCTGGTGTTGAGCACCTACGCCACCGAGTTGTCACGCCGCCTGAACCCGCACGAGAACACGGAGGTGGCCGTACATGCGCTGTGCCCTGGAGGCGTGTCCACCAGAATCGCCCGAGACGCGCCCGCACTGCTGAAGCCGATCGTCAACCCGGCCCTGCGACTGTTCTTCCGGTCCCCCGAGAAGGCCATCGCACCCATCGTCTATCTCTGCTGTGCACCAGAAGCAGGAACGTCCACCGGGATGTACCTCCACTTGATGAATCGCAAGGCGGTGTCGGACAGCGCCGCCGACCCCGAAAACGGAGCCAGGCTGTGGGACGCCAGCGAAGCAATGGTGGCGAAATATGGGAACGGGGACGCTACCTGAACCCAGTGCTGCTGCCTCTCCGGGCTATTTGTCGATGTCTCGGTGCACGACGAGGGGGCGGACGCCGAGATCTGCGTTCTCGAAGAGTCGGCGGTTGATGTCTTCGGCCACAAATACTGAGCGGTGGTGGCCCCCGGTGCAGCCGAAGGCGATGGTGAGATACGACTTGCCCTCCCGCACATAGGCGGGTACCAACATTGTCAACAGGTCCTCGGTCTTTTGCAGGAAGGTCTCAGCCATAGGCTGGCCATTGAGCAGGAAGTCTCTCACTGCCTCGTCTTGACCGGTGAGCGGGCGAAGCTCCTCCACCCAGTGGGGATTGGGCAGGAAACGGCAATCCAACACCAGGTCAGCGTCGAGCGGGATGCCGTGCTTGAAGCCGAACGACATAATCCGGGTGGTCATCGATTCCGGTCCGGCGTCCAGTTCGAACACCTCGTCGATGAAGTGGTTGAGCTGGTAGATGCTGTACTCGGAGGTGTCCACCACCACGTCGGCCTCGCTGCGCAAGTTGACCAGAGCCTCCCGCTCAGCCTCGATGGCGTCGGACACTCCCATCGGTGGGACGCTGGAGAACGGATGCCGGCGCTTGGTGCTCTCGAATCTCTTCACCAGCTCCGGAGTTGAAGCGTCGAGAAAGAGGATGCGCACCGTTCCTTGGGCTGATTCCTTGAGCTCGACCAGCGCGGGGGCCACATCCTCGTAGTAGAGGTTCAGCCCCAGCACCAGGCCCACTCGGGTGACGCCGCTGTCGGGGGCATCGGCAAACTCCTGGACCTTGGGCACTAGTGCGGGGGGCAGGTTGTCCACCACATACCAGCCCAGGTCTTCAAAATGGTTGGCAGCCTGCGACCGGCCCGCTCCCGACATTCCGGTGATCACCACGAACTCGGCCACGACCTCAGGCTACCGATCCGCTTGTGGGCCGTGGAGCTTCTCGTAGATCGAATGGGCCACCGCATCAGGGAGCCAGCTGAGGTCCAGCAGGTCGTTTAGCGAGGCCCGCTCCACCGCCCGCACTCCGCCCATCTCTTTCACCAGCCGGGCTCGGCGGGTGGGACCGAGGCCGGCAATGCCGTCTAGCGAGGATTTCGTCATCCGCTTGCCCCGAAGCTGGCGGTGGTAGTCGTTGGCAAACCGGTGGCTCTCGTCGCGGATGCGCTGGAGCAAGTACAGGCTCTCCGACGGCCTCGGGATCTCCACCGGAGCAACCCGGCCGGGCACATAGACCTGCTCGAACTCTTTGGCCAGCCCCGCGGGGAAGATCTCCCCGTCGAGGCCTAACTCGGCCAGCACCCGCTCGGCCACGCCCAGTTGCCCCTTGCCACCGTCCACCACCAGGAGTTGCGGCGGGTAGGCGAACTTGCCCTTCTCCTCCACCGGGCGGTCCCGCTCGTCCAGGTAGTTGGTGAGCCGCCGGGTGAGCACCTCTTCCATGGCGGCGTAGTCGTCGTTGCCCCCCACGGTTCGCACCTTGAACCGGCGGTACTCCGACTTGCGGGGCAAGCCGTCCTCCATCACCACCATCGAGCCCACGTAATCGGACCCCTGAAGGTGGCTCATGTCGTAGCACTCGATCCGCAGAGGGGCCTCGGGCAGGCCCAGGCACTCTTGGAGGTCGTTGAGGGCCCGGGCCCGGCTGTTGTGGTCGGTGCTCCGCTTGAGCCGGTGGCGGGCGAAGGCGTCGGCCGCGTTGCGCGCCACCGTCTCCTGGAGCTTGCGCTTGGTCCCCCGCTGGGGCACGGCAATGGCCACCCTGGACCCCCGCTGCTCCCGCAGCCACTCCTCGTACAGCTCCTGGTTATGGGGCAGATCGGGAACCAGCACCTGCTTGGGGCTGCCCAGCGGGTTCTCCTCGAAATACAGCCGCTCCAGCACCCGGCTCACCAACTCGTCGCGGCCCAGGTCACCGGCTTTGTCCACGATGAACCCCCGACGGCCCATCACCCGGCCCTTGCGCACGTAGAACACCTGGCAGGCCGCCTCCAACTCGTCGTCCACCAGGCCGACCACGTCGTAGTCCTCGGAGCGGCCCCCCACCATCTCTTGGCCCTCAATGGCCTTGCGCACGGTGGCTAGCCGGTCTCGGCACCGAGCGGCCTGCTCGAACTCCAAAGCGGCCGAAGCCTGGGCCATGTCGTCCTCCAGCCGCTTCACCACTTCGTCGGTGTCACCGCCCAAAAAGGCCAGGAGGTCGTCCACCATCTCGTCGTAGCGCCCCCGCTCCACCTCGCCCACGCACGGTCCGGCGCACTTCTCGATGTGGTACAGCAGGCACGGCCGGCCGAGGCGAGCGTGGTGGTTGAACTTGTTGTCGCTGCATGTGCGGATGGGGAAGGTGCGCAGCAGCTGGTCGAGGGTCTCCCGAATGGCGTAGGCGTGGCCGTAGGGGCCGAAATAGCGGTTTCCCTTGCGCTTGCGACCCCGGATGACCATGGCCCGGGGCCACTCGTCCACCATGGTCACGCAGAGAAACGGGTAGCTCTTGTCGTCGCGGTAGCGGACGTTGTACCGAGGCTGATGCTGCTGGATGAGGCTGTACTCCAGCATCAGCGCCTCTACCTCCGTGTCCACCTGAATCCACTCCACTGACTCGGCCTCGGCCACCATCTGAGCGGTGCGAGGCGGCAGGTAGGCCGGGTTCTGGAAATAGCTGCCCAGCCGGGACCGCAGGCTCTTGGCCTTGCCCACGTAGATGAGCCGTCCGTGGCGGTCTTTGAACTGGTACGACCCCGCGGCGTCGGGGATGGTGCCGGGGGGCGGGCGGTTCAACATGCCCTGCCCATCCTACGAGTCAAGCGGCGACCGGTTTGCCTTGGTTCAAGACACCCAATCCACCTCCTTTCATTGCCCCATCAAGGCGGATATGATTTCAATTCACGCTGGCCGGGTATCCAGCGACATATCGAACTCTAAGGCCGACATCCCCGTGGCGAGGCGACCCGGCTGTCCCCACCGGCTGCTAATTGGAGTTCCCGTACCTCATGGAGGTTCCCAAAACATGTTGCGCGTTCAGCGACCGCTCCCCGAGCGGTACACAACGGCATCGCCCCCGCAGTTGGCGGAGTGGATTGGCGACGCCAAGAGAACCCTGGGCGATCGGCTGTTCATTCTCGGGCATCACTACCAACGCGACGAGGTGATGGCCTGGGCCGATGCCCGCGGCGACTCCTTCCGGCTGTCGGTGCTGGCCCAGCAGCGCCCCGAGGCCGAGTACATCGTGTTCTGCGGCGTTCACTTCATGGCCGAGTCGGCCGACATCTTGACCGGCGACCACCAGCAGGTGGTGCTGCCCGACCTGAACGCGGGCTGCTCGATGGCCGACATGGCTGATATCGACCAGGTGGAAGAGGCCTGGGAGGAGCTGGCCCGGGTGACCGACATCGACCGGGTGGTGCCCATCACCTACATGAACTCGGCCGCCAATCTGAAGGCGTTCGTGGCCCGTCATGGCGGGGCAGTCTGTACGTCGTCTAATGCCAAGGCGGTATTGACGTGGGCGCTGGATCGGGGCGATCAGGTTCTGTTTTTCCCCGACCAGCACCTGGGGCGCAATACCGGGTTCGACATGGGTTACGACGAGACCGACATGGCGGTGTGGAATCCCCGCTTCGAGCTGGGCGGGCTGACCGAGGCCGAGTGCAAGGAATCGGTGCTGTTGCTGTGGCGAGGGCACTGCTCGGTACACCAGCGGTTCCAGCCCGACCACGTTTCTGCGTTTCGGGCGGAGCATCCTGATGGGATCGTGGTTGTGCACCCCGAATGCAGCCGGGAGGTGTGCGCGGTGGCCGACCAGGTGGGCTCCACCGACTACATCATCAAAGCGGTGGCCGCCGCTCCGGCCGGCTCGGTGATCGGGGTGGGCACTGAGATCCACTTGGTGAACCGGCTGAACGACGAGACTCCGGACAAGACGGTGGTGTCGCTCGACCCGCTGATCTGCCCGTGCTCCACCATGTTCCGCATCGACGCCGCCCATCTGGCCTGGACGCTGGAGGGACTGGTTGAGGACAGGGTCCGCAACCGCATCACTGTGGAGCCGGATATTGCGGCCGACGCCCGTATCGCCCTCGACCGGATGCTGAGTATTACCTAGTTGGTTGTTGTTGGGCGGCGGGAGCTTGCCGCCCGGCGCGCTTAGCTCTCTCGGTCGACGCTCAGCTCGGCGTAGCGCTCCACCGCGTGGTGGTAGTGCTGCAAGCTCGGTTCGTTGCGCCCGAATAACACCTCGGCGGTGGCCCCGCTCTTGAGGGCGTTCTGGATCTGGAAGCCCACCCAGTAGTCCTCGTCGCGCACCGCTTGAAGCACTAGGGCGCTGAACTGCTCGGCTGTTTCGCGCTCCTCATCGGTGGACGGTTCGTGGCGGCACAGCACGGTCTGGATGGTGAGGCTGGTGTCAACCGTTGAACCGGGGAACAGCTGGCTCACCAGGCAGTAGTCGCCCAGGATCCCGGAGATCGACAAGTTGGGGAAGATCGAGTGGATCAGGCGGATGTGCTCGTCGAGATCCCACTCCTCCTCAGGCTGGCCGACCAGCTTGGGCAGCGACTTTCGACCGAACACGATGCGCTGGTGCGGACCCCAGGTGTCATGGGCCATGAGGTTGCCGATGGTGTTCAGCCCCACGGTCTTGGGGTGCAGCCGCTCCTGGTGGTAGCCCTCCAGGTAGCCGTCCCAGGCCACCTTCCAGCCCGGGCCGTCGAGGGTGCGCTGCTCGAAGATGTGCCACTGGTCGAGGTCGAGGGCGGCGACGTAGGGGGTGAAGTCGCCCAGAAAGGCGTCGATGTCGAAAGTGATACCGGGGGTGAGGCTGGCGAACACGAAGCCGGCCTTCTCGGCGCAGGCCAGTGGGGTGAGCGAGAGGTGGTCGCGGTCGACGTCGCCGAAGGTGTGGGCGCCGAACATGCCCACCAGGTCGCCGGCGGTGTCGTACGACCAGGCGTGGTAGGGGCAGCTCAGCCGTTGAGCCGACCCGGCCGACCCGGCCTCGCACAGCGGCGACCCCCGGTGGCGGCACACGTTCAGGAATGCCCGGGCCGCGCCGTCGGCGCCACGGGTGAGCAGCACAGGTACCCCCATGACGTCCATGGCCTTATAGGTGTCGGGGGCGGGAAGCTCCGAGCTGAGGGCCAGCGCCAGGGGCAGATGCTTGAAGATGCGCTCCACCTCGTACTCGAAGCGCTCCTGGTCGAGGTAGGCGTCTACCGACTGGCGCATCACATCAGGGGCCAGATCGGTGGTGTTGTCCTGCCACAGATCGAAGACCCGGCGGGTCAAGTCCCGGATCGCGTCGTCGGTGTAGGCCATCTGCCTACTCTAACTTTCGGGGTAATACCGCCTGGAACCGGGAGTGTGGCGGCGGGAGAGGCCGGGCGGCTACGACTGGCGGGCCAGGTATTCCTCGCGCAGGGGCTTCTTATAGAGCTTGCCGGTGGGCAGCCGGGGAAACTCGGCCCGGAAATCCACCACCCGGGGCACCTTGAAGCCGGCCAAGTTCTGGCGGGCGAAGGCCCGCAACTCCTCGGCCAGCTCGTCGGAAGGCTCTACGCCTTCTTCCAGCTGCACCACCGCGTGGACGTACTCCCCCATCTCGTCGTCAGGAAGGCCGAACACCGCCACATCAGCCACCTGGGGGTGCAAGGCGAAACAGGCCTCGATCTCCTGGGGGTAGATGTTGACCCCGCCGCTGATGATCATGAACGTCGCCCGGTCGGTGAGGTAGAGGTAGCCGTCGGCGTCGAGGTATCCGACGTCGCCCACCGTGGACCAGTTGTCGTGCTGGGGATGGCGGGATTCCCTTGTCTTCTCCGGGTCGTCGTGATATTCGAAGGTTGGGGTTTCCTGCTCGAAATAGACCACCCCCGGCTCCCCGGTGCCGAGCTCGCGGCCGTCATCGTCGCAGATGTGGGGGACTCCCATCATCGCCTTGCCCACCGACCCCTTGTGCTCGAGCCAGTCTTCGGCGCCGATGAAGCACAGCCCGTTACCTTCAGTGGCGGCGTAGTACTCCTGAATGATCGGACCCCACCACTCGATCATCTGCTCTTTGACCGGCACCGGGCAGGGCGCCGCGGCGTGGACCGCCATCTTCAGCGACGAGAGGTCGTAGCGGTTGCGAACCTCCTCGGGCTGCTTGAGCAGGCGGATGAACATGGTGGGCACCATCTGGGTGTCGGTCACCGAGTACTGCTCGACATAGGCCAAGAAGCGCTCGGCGTCGAAGCGGTCCATGATCACGAGCGTGCCGCCTAGCTCGTGAACTCCGGCGCTGTACATCAGCGGGGCGGAGTGATAGAGCGGCGCCGGGCTCAGGTACACCGAGTTCTCGTCCATGCCGAGCAGGTGGTGCTCGAGCATGCCGATGCCCGACAGGCTGGCATCGTGTACCTCCAGGCCGGTCAGGGGGCGCTTGATTCCCTTGGGCCTGCCGGTGGTGCCCGACGAGTACAGCATCACCTCGCCTTTGGGCAGCCGGGACAGCGGCTCAGACGACATGGGGGCAACGGCATCTTCATACGACTCAAAGCCGTCCACGGCACCGTCCATCATCAGCTTGTGCCGGCAGTCGGGAATGAGGTCGAGCATCTGCGATGCAGTATTGGCCATCGCCTGCGTGGTTATCAGCGCGGTCGACCCGCTGTCGTTCACCACATAAGCCGCCTCCTCGGGCGACAGATAGCGGTTGATGGTGGTGAAGTACAGCCCCGACGTCATCGCCGCCCAGAACACCTCGTAATACCGGCGATTGTTCTCCGCCAAGATGCAGATGTGGTCCCCCTCCCGCAACCCCCGCTCGTGCAGCAGTTGCGCCAGCCGGTTAGCCGCCTCATCCAGCTCCCGATAAGTAGTGACCTCCCCCGTACCAGCCATAATCTGCGCCGCCTTGTCCGGCGTAGTGCGAGCGTGCTGTCCCGGATACATGCGTGCCTTGCTCCTAGATGGTGGAAGGCCAATCTTGCACATCTACCTCAGGCATCGGAAAGTCCCTGACGTTTGCGGTGGCCAGTGCCGCTCCCACACCAATTGCCGCGGCGGCTATCAAACAATCTGCTTGGTGAAGAGTGATGCCATCTGCTGCGTACTCGCGCCGCCACCGACCCGAACGTCGGGCTTCGGCAACCCCTAGCGGGGCGAGCCTCATCGCCTCGACCATTCGGCGTGCCGCCATCTCCTCCTCAGGCCGCAAACCCCGCCAAACTTCCTCAATCGATATCGCGGATAACCAGGGCTCCACTCCTTGTCGTCTCAACGCGCGTAAACGCTCTGCCGCAGGCCTTCCTCTGAGCGCGTCAATCAGTACCGATGTGTCCAGAAGGAGTCGGGACATCCTCAGCCCGAACGTCTCGGGTCGCTACGGCGTTGCTGACGAACCCACTCGGCCGGGTCGTCATCCCATTCGTGGCCAGTGTCGGATATAGATCCCAATGACTCTTCGATTTCGTCCCACCGCTGTTCATCCTCGAGGCTTCGGCGGATCAGAGCCGCAATGAACGCGCTCCTGCGGCGAGGCCCAGCCCGGCGGTCCAAGTCTGCGACCAGTTCATCCTCAAGCTGAATGTGTAGTCGGATGTGTCTAACTATACACATACTGAGAAATGGCTGGACGGCTGGCAACAAGAACACAGTCCTTACAGTTCATTGCAGCCCCGGAAGCCCGGGTCGGGGCCGGAGCGTCGAGGTGGAGCAAAGAAGTCGTTCTCATCGTCGTCGAGCCGATTGCACTTACGCAGCATGGCCCGCCGCTCGGCCTCCAAGAACAGATACCGGGCCACGTCATCAGGAGTGTCGTCGCTGGCAAACAGATCGCTCGCCACCGGGTCCCGCATCAGCTCACGCCGAATATCGTCCTTGGTGACCACGGTCCCGTCAGGCCCAACAGCCCGCACCTTCGCCAGTTTCCGCCGGTACCACTTGTTCCTCAGGTAGGGGTACATCAACCCCAACATGAACATCGAAAGCCCAAAGCAGACGACCTGAATCGCCACAAGAATCGGCGCCATCTTGCTTTTCTCCCCAGAGTGCAAATTGCGAAGGCGCCCTGACGACCGGGCCGCGATAAGGGGCCGCGCGGATAGGTGACCATCCACCGGTCGTTGTGTTGTCCCGGCTTTGATGTCGGGTAGCACCAACCCAACGACTCGGTGGAGGTATCTGTCATTATGCGCGCGCTGGAACCGGAGGTGGTAGATGCTGTGTGGGGGGCGGTCAGGGGTTTGTTGCCGCGCCGGGATCGGTCCCATCCTTTGGGCTGCCACCGGCCGCGGGTTTGCGACCGGCTGTGTTTTTGGGGGTTGTTGATCCGTCTTGTGACGGGGGCGTCGTGGGTTGACATCGAGGCCATCTTGGAGCGCCGGGTGTCGGACACGACGCTTCGGGCGCGCCGCGACGAGTGGATCGGCGCGGGGGTGTTCGACCGGCTCTGCTCAGAGGCGGTCGCCGCGTTCGACCGCATCGTGGGCCTCGATCTGTCGGAGGTCTCAGTGGACGGGTCACTGCACAAGGCGCCCTGCGGCGGCGAGGGCACCGGCAAAAGCCCTGTTGACCGGGGAAAACTCGGGTGGAAGTGGTCCGTGGCCGCAGAGCGCCACGGCGTGCCGGTCGGCTGGGCGATCGACGGCGCCAACCGCAACGACATCCGCCTGCTCAAACCCACCCTCGCGGCCGTCGCCGACGCCGGGCTGCTCGAAGACATCGAGACCCTGCACCTAGACCGCGGCTACGACTACCCCGCCGTGCGCCGCCAGCTCGCCGACATCGGCATCGCCGACACCTGCATCCAGCGACGAGCCAACAGCACAGGCACCCCCCGCCCACTGACACTCGGCCTGCGCTGGATCGTCGAATCCACCAACTCCTGGCTCTCCAACTACGGGCAACTCCGACGCAACACCGACCGAAAACCCGACTGCCGCCACGCCGCCCTATGCCTCGCCACCACCATCTTGATCACCGCAAAACTCATCGACCACAAAAACCGGTGGAACCCCTGACCAACCACCAATCCGCTAGGCCCCT
>JAJDUJ010000015.1 GCA_022826705.1 Acidimicrobiia bacterium
CCTCACCGCCCCCGAACCCGCCCAACACAACCCCCCGACCCAACACGCCCAAAACCCGAAACCCCCGCCCCGAAACCCCCCCCGCACCCACCCACACGCAAAAACCCCCGCAACACACCCAAACCCAACCCCAGCACAACCCACCCGACCACCCACACCACCCGGCGTAATTCAAACCGGTGGATTCAGGCTAAGCAACTGCCGGGCCGAGGTCGTCGATCTACGGCATCTGCTCCCAGATAGCCCGCGAGAACCCAGCTCACTTGTCGATGGTTGTATGTGTGCTAAAGACGCAAGTTGCTACGGCTGCCTGCGCACCTGTCGCAACCAAGTTCACCACGACGATTTGGTTCGTGGCGAGGCGCTCGAGACACTCAACAGCCTGCTGGCGGGGCAGACCTGAGCACGACATGCGGAGGTGCCATCCGGCACTGTGGCAACCGCATTGGAGGTGGCGGGGGAGCGGTCACTTTGATGTGTAGAAGTGCAGGGTGGGGCTACTACTATCAATCGCGAACGCACCCACAAGGGGAGGACCGTGGCCGCTCGTAGGCCCATAGACATCGCCGTCACCAAGTTCTACATGGCCCTCGGAGGATGCTTCGTCCTCTACTTGGCGCTGTGGGCTTTCATCGCCGTCCACCAGTACGACGAGGGCTTGGGTGCGCCGTACTTCAACGTGGCATTCACCGCCTCTTTGGTGGTGTCGGTGCTGGGCATCGTCGCCTTCTTGGAATACGCACGTCGCCGTCCGGTGGGCAAGTACCACACCTGGGGCGAGGCCATGTTTGGCGCCGCTTTGGTCTTCTTCCTGTTGTTCTGGATCTACGGCGTGGTGCCCCATCAGTGGCTGGTGTACGCCGACAGCGAGTTGGGCTGGCGCAAAGACCGTTTGATCGAGGGCTACTACGTGGGCAACCAGGGCATCATCTCCTGGGCTCTGCCCTTCGACCTGCCTTACCTGGTATTGCGCGATGTGATCGCGGTGTTGATCTACGGTTTGGCTCTGGCCGGGAACATCGCCGGCTGGATGGTGTGGCAGAACCGGGGCAAGACCGCTCCGGTCGAGGTGGAGAAGTCTGAGTATGGACGACCGATCGTGAGAGAGGGGGCACCAGTCTGATGGCTAGCAGCGACGCCAACCCCCCCATGCCGGAGTTCCGCGACGACTATGTGTTGGTGGAGGTGGACAACGACTACCTCCAGAGCAAGGTCAAGCCCAAGCAGTTCATCCACATCGACCAGTCCGAGTGCATCATGTGCGAGGGATGCGTGGACATCTGTCCGTGGAAGTGCATCCACATGGTCACTCCCGAGGCGGTCGACGTGGCAGTGGGCGCCGAGCAGCCCGGCGTTGATCCCAGCGACCATGTGATCTTCACCATCGACGAGGACGCCTGCACCCGGTGCGCCCTGTGCGTGGACCGGTGCCCCACCGGAGTGATCACCCTGGGCCGACTGGGCGACCCCGGAGGCGATGGCGACCCCCACCAGCGAATGACCAGCTACGGCTACGGCTACGGCATGCGGTTGACCTAGAACTTAGGCCCGGAACGGATAAGAGGACTCAGGAGTAACGTGGCAAAGCAGCCCAAACCACCGGCGAGCGAGCGAGCCAAGCAGGCCGCGAGCCAAATGATGAGCGACATGCAGGGGTCGCAAGCCTGGTCGTCCATCTTCCGACCCGGCTCCATCTTCCGCAAGGGCTACAGCGACAGCCCCCGGAACCGCAGCTACGTGATCATGAACAGCGTGCTGTACCACCTTCACCCGGTGAAGGTGAAGCGCCACGCGGTGAAGGTCAGCTACACCCTGTGCCTAGGCGGTCTCAGCTTCTTTTTGTTCATCCTGCTCACCGTGACCGGCATCTTCTTGATGTTCTTCTACCGACCCACCGCGACGCAGGCCTGGGATGACATCTACGTCCTCCAAACCTCGGTGGCCTTCGGGCTGTTGGTGCGCAACATGCACCGATGGGCCGCCCACCTCATGGTCATCACCGTGTTCTTGCACATGGCCCGGGTCTTCTACCACGGGGCCTACAAGCCACCTCGAGAGTTCAACTGGGTCATCGGCGTCATCTTGTTGACCCTCACCCTGCTGCTGTCGTTCACCGGCTATCTGCTCCCCTGGGACCAGCTGGCCCTATGGGCGGTGACGGTGGGAACCAACATGATGGGGTTCACCCCGGTTTTCGGCGATCAAGTGCGCTTCGTGCTCCTGGGCAGCGTGGAGATCGGCACCGACACGCTGCTGCGATGGTATGTGCTTCACGTGCTGATGCTGCCCTTTGTGATCGTCATATTCATGGCCATCCACTTCTGGCGAGTAAGAAAGGACGGAGGTATTTCCGGGCCGCTCTAGAAACGACGTCGCACCGACGTTTCTGGCCCGATCCGAAAGCCCATGGCGGAAGTCCCCGAACACCTCCTGAAGCGAGCCCAAGAGGCCCGTGAGCGCGCCGAAGCCCAACAGGGCGGCGGGGGCGGGGCCGCGCCCGAATCCTCCGAAGCGGCGTCGTCCGAACCCGCCGGGGAAGGGGACGCGGGCGGTCCCAAGATCCCCGACCACCTGCTCGACCGGTCGAAGTCGGCCCGGGACCAAGCCGCGGCCGGCGGCGGTGCCCAAGCAGCCGCCGCGGTGGCCACTGCGCCCATGCCCGCCGGTCCGGCCCAGCCCGAGCCCACCGGTCCCGGCGGAGGCACCCAGCGGCTGCTCACCGTGGTGAAGTCGGGCTCCATCCAAGACGTTAAGGCCACCCCCACCGACAAGGTCCACGTCTGGCCCCACTTGCTGGTGGTGGAGTTTGTGGCCGCCCTTATCTTCACCGCCTTCACGCTGATCTTCTCGATCTTCGTGAACGCCCCTCTGCTGGAGTTGGCCAACTTCAACGAGACGCCCAACCCGTCCAAGGCCCCGTGGTATTTCCTCGGCCTCCAGGAACTGCTCACCATGTTCCACCCGATGGTGGCCGGGGTGACCATCCCCGGAATTGCGCTATTCCTGCTGATCCTGGCCCCCTACGTCGACCGCAACCCCAACAAGAAGCCCGAAGATCGCAAGTTCGCCATCTCGCTCATGACCATCCACCTGATGTTCTGGGCGATCTTGGTGCTGATCGGCTCGTTCTTCCGAGGCCCCGGTTTCAACTTCGTCTTCCCGTGGGAAGTCGGCCTCTTCTTCGATCTGTAGGAACTGACTATGGGCGTCGCACTCTCCATCGCCATACCGATCATCGTGGTGGCCGCAGTGATCGTGCTGATCGGCGCGGCCCGTCGTCGGGAGACCATGGCAGCCGAAGGGCGACTCACTCGGGAGACCCGCCGGCGAGACCAAGGCCGGGTGGATATCGACGATCCTTCCGGAGCAGCCGATGCCCCCACCGGGCGAGAGGTGGAGCGAGCCGCGGTACTGGCCCGGCAGACCGCAGGCACCGAGTTGGTGGAGGCGGCCGATGCGTCGGTGGAGGAGTGGACTCCGCCCGACCCCGAGGCTGTCGGCGTGAGCCGCCGCCAGTTCCTAAACCGCAGCACCGTGGCCATGATGGGCTTCAGCCTCACCGGCTTCGGCGCGGCCTGCGTGGCGTTTCTGTGGCCCCCGTTCGTCACCGGTTTCGGCGCCGATGTGAACGCCGGGCTGGTGGACGACGTGAAGTCGAAGATCAGAGACGAGAACGGCTTCTTGTATCTGCCCAATGCTCGCGCCTGGGTTACCGAGTACCCCGCCGCGGCCCTGCCTAAGGCACAAGCCACCTATAGCGCCCCGGAGTTGACCGGAATGGAGTCTGGCCTGGTTGCCCTGTTTCAGAAGTGTCCCCACCTGGGCTGTCGGGTGCCGAATTGTTTGACCTCGCAGTGGTTCGAGTGTCCCTGTCACGGTTCCCGCTACAACCAGGTGGGCGAGAAGCGGGGCGGACCCGCCCCCCGGGGCATGGACCGGTTCGCCATGTCGGTGAACGCCAAGGGCGAGTTCATCATCCGCACCGGCACCGTCATTCAAGGGCCGCCCATCGGGGTGAACACCACTGGCCAGGAGCCTGAAGGGCCGAGCTGTCTTGGGGGAGCATCGCACTGATGCACCTCATTGCCGCCTCAACCCAGCGCAACCTGGGCATGGCCATCGCGGTGGTGGCCATCGTGGGTTTTGCCATCTACCTCATCTACAACGTGTTGTGGGCCGGCCGTGGCGAAAGGGGCTCGGAGGTGGAGCTGGCCCCTAACCGCAAGCCCTACCTGAGCGACGAGGAACTGGAGACCTCCAAGCTCGACCTTGCTTTGGTAAGCGGCCTGGTAACCCTGGTCATCATCGGAGTGGCCTTGCCCCTGTACTGGCTGGGCGAGCCCGGACGCCAACAGGGATATTTGGAGGACTCCCGTCGGCAGTTCACCAGCCGGGGGAGCGAGCAGTTCGAGGAGCGGTGCGCTAGTTGTCACGGCGGGGGCGGCTTGGGCGGCACCACCGCCACGTCGGTCACCGATGACAGCGGCAACTTCATCGCTGCCATCGAGTGGGAAGTTCCCGCCCTCACCACCGTGCTGTACCGATTCTCCGAGGAAGAGGTGCGCCACATCCTGAATTACGGCCGCCCTCCCACTCCCATGCAGGCTTGGGGTTCCCCCGGCGGCGGTCCGCTCACCACCCAGCAGGTGGACGAGCTGATCCAGTACATCCAGAGCATCCAACTCGATCCCGACCAGGTACAGGGCGAGGTGCTCGACGGCCTTGTCCTCCAAGTGCGCGACGACGTGTTGGCGGCCAACCCTGATCTGGATACCCGGCTCAGCGATGCCAACGATGCCGTGAGTGCCGCGGGGGCCGACGAGGCCGCTGCGGAGGCCGCGGCCCGGAACCTGGCCGCGGTGGAGCAGGAGATCCGAGAGACCAGCGAGCAGCACATCCGCGCCTTACCCGAAGTAGATGGGGCATCGGCCGATCGGGGTGAGCTGCTGTTCAACAACGGGGAATACGGCTGCGCCCGGTGCCACACCCCCAGGGATTCCTGGCGGTTCACCGGACCCGAAGAAAAACCAGGTGCAGGTCCGAAGGTTCTGCCGGAGGGTTCGCCGGAAGAAGCCGAAATAATTGCCCGGTTGGGTAGCTTGATTCCCGCCGACATCCCCGGCGGTGGGGCGTTCGGGCCCAATCTCACCAACGAGGCCACCCTCCGGCAGTTCGATACCGCCGATGGCCACGAGGGCTTTATCACCATCGGCTCTCAAGAGGGTGTGGGCTACGGCAACTTCGGCCAGGGCGATGGCGGGGGCCAGATGCCGGCCTTCGGCGTGTGCGTGGGCGACCGGGACTCCGGTGAGCGCAGCCCCATCCACGGGTTCTGCACCCTGGAGGACGGCAGTTCCCGACCGGGCATGCTGAGCGATCAGCAGATCGCCGACATCGTGGCCTACGAGCGGTCGAAACGCTTCAACCAGCCATTAGCCGAAGCGGAGCAGGGGCAGTGAGCATGGGCTCGGTTCTTTCGGCAGTGAGCGCCCTAGGGGCTATCTCGTTCGACAACGAGATCCGCGGCCTGCTGACGGTGCTACTGGGCTCGGCCATCCTCATGGGATCGGTATGGCTCATCATCTCCACCAACACCGGCTTCCGCCTCGGCACCCTCATCGCCATCTCGGCCATCTTCGGATGGACGGTGATGATGGCGTTCATCTGGTCGTTGTACGGCATCGGCCTCCAAGGGGCCCGGCCCACCTGGGAGGTGCAGGCCATCCATATCGGCAACCCGTCGGTGACCGACAACGAGGCCAACCCGCCCCCGGAGATTCTCGACGACCTGCCCAATCCGATCACCTGCGTCACCTTGGGCGATCCAGACTGCCTGCCCAAGGCCATCCAGGTGGTCCGTGTCTTGGGCGACAGCAGCCAAAAAGCCGAACTCGACTCCATTGACGCCGGTGCCATCCGCGCCGAGCTGACCGTCTTCAATGACGGTTTGGCCGACGGCGACCCTCGGAAGCTCTCGACCGCCAGTTCTGGGGAAGCTTCGGAGTGCGAGTTTGAGAAGGGTCTGAACGGAACCTCGGTGAAGGAACTGCATTTGGAGTGCGAGGTGCAGCGCTTGGCCGAAGAGCAGCGCATCCGCAACGAAGACCTCACCCTGAGCGAGCTGAAGGGTGTCGCTCCCGAGCTCACCGAAGAGGCCGAGCAGCTGGGCTGGCTGGAGTTGGGCGATTGGAACCTCCAGACCACCCAGGCCGCCGGCGAGGCCATCACCGCGGCCAGCGATTATCTGGCCGAAGCCGATCTGGGTTTTGCCTCGACCGACGAGCAGAGCAACACCTTCGTGGTGCTGGATGCCTTCCAGCAGGGGGGCAAACCGAAGCGGCTCAATAACGGGGTGTGGGAACGGGTCAGCAACAAGGTCATCACCAGCGCCATGCCCCGCCATCCCACCAACTACACCGTGGTGCAAGTGCAGCGGTCGATCTACGAAACCCCGGTGGCCGGCCAGGCGCCGTCCCCGGCCCAGGTGGATCCCGACGAGCCCGTCATCTCCGTGCTATTGCGGCGCAACCTGGGCCGGTTCCGTCTGCCCGGTATTCTGGTGACCATCGGCTCCGGTCTGTTGTTCTTGGCCTCTCTTTTGATGCTCCACACCCGCGATCTGGAAGTCCGCCGTCGCCTGGAAGGCGAGGGTTCGGGGTAGACCGCGATGACCGGCCAATACCTGCCGATCTTCGCCCTCGGGGTTTTGGCCGTGCTGTTTGCCGCCTTGAGTTTCGGCGCTTCCCGGCTATTGGCGCCCCGGCGTCAGACCAAGGCCAAGCTGGCTCCCTACGAGTGCGGTGTGGGAGAGAGCACCGACGCCCCGGAGCGGTTCGGGGTTCGATTCTTCCTCATCGCCATGATCTTCATCGTCTTCGACATCGAGATCATCTTCTTGTACCCCTGGGCGGTGTCCTACCGGGGGCTGGGCCTGTTCGGCCTGGTGGCCATGGGGATATTCGCCCTGGCGGTGTTCGAGTCGTTCGTCTACCTCATCGGCAACGGCGCTCTCGACTGGGGGCCGTCGCGCCCCACCTGGCGGCGTGATCCCCAGGTGTCGGCCCGCCGCACCAGCGATAGCACCATCCGCCGGGTGGGCTTGGACGGACGAAGCGCCCCGAAGGAAGCAGCATGAAGTTGCCACTATTGGGTGATCCCAAGGTCGTTCTCGATCAAGGGCTGGAGGGAGTCGACCACAACTTCGTCACCGGAAAGCTCGAGGATCTGGTCAAGTGGTCCCGGGCCCGGAGCTGCTGGCCGGCCACCTTCGGCTTGGCCTGTTGCGCCATCGAGATGATGGCCACCGGCGGTGCCCACTACGACTTGGCCCGCTACGGCATGGAGGTGTTCCGGGCCTCTCCCCGCCAAGCCGACCTGATGATTGTGGCCGGCCGGGTGTCCCAGAAGATGGCCCCCATCCTGCGCCGCATCTACGACCAGATGATGGAGCCCAAGTGGGTGATCTCCATGGGGGTGTGCGCCTCCAGCGGCGGCATGTTCAACAACTACGCCATCGTGCAGGGAGTGGACCAGATCGTGCCGGTGGACGTTTATGCCCCCGGCTGTCCCCCCGGCCCGGAAACCCTCATGCACGCCATCTTGACCCTTCACGACAAGATCACCAGCGGCGAGATCACCCGCCGCCGAGAAGAGACCGGGGCCGGGGCCAACCTCACTGTCGATCAGCGCGACGGCCAAAGCTCGACTGGCGTGGCGATTCGTACATGAGCGACGTCGTCGAAACGCCGGTATTGCACGTATCCCGCGACCAGCTCATCGAGACGGTGGCGGGTTTGCGCGACGAGGGCTATGTGTCGGCGCTCGACGTGACCGCGGTGGACTACATGGAGCACCCCGGCCGCACCGACCTGCCCCCCGAGGTGGAACCAGAGCGGTTCGAGCTGGTGGTGACCCTCATCTCCCACACCACGCCGGGCCGCATCCGGCTGCGGGTGCAGGTGCCCGCTGACGATCCCACCGTGCCCACCCTGTTCGACCTCTTTCCCGGCACCGAGGCCTTGGAGCGGGAGGTGGCCGACATGTACGGCATCGTCTTCGAAGGCCATCCCGATCCCACCCGCATCCTCATGCCCCCCGACTGGGAAGGCCACCCGCTGCGAAAAGACTTCGCGGTGGGCCGCATTCCCGTCCAGTTCAAGGCCACCCGATGAGCGCACCGGAGACCACGGTGGAAACCGCCACCGACGAGGCCGTCCGCCGCCGGGAGGACAGCGCGGTGCTTCGCATCGGCGAAGACGACGGCGAGCGCCTCGAAGCCGAATCCAACGCCAGCGACACCAGCATGATCATGAACATGGGGCCCCAGCACCCCAGCACCCACGGCGTGCTGCGGCTCATGCTGGAGATGGAGGGCGAGACGGTGATGCGCTCCAAGCCGGTCATCGGCTACCTCCACACCGGCATGGAGAAGACTGCCGAAACCCTCACCTACCTCCAAGGCCCCACCAACGTGACCCGCATGGACTATGCCGCCCCGCTGTTCAGCGAGCTGGCCTTCTCCATGGCCACCGAGGCGCTGCTGGGCTTGGAGCTTCCTCCCCGGGCCACTTGGATCAGGATGCTGATGTGCGAGTTGAACCGCATCAGCTCCCATCTGCTGTTCCAGGCCACCAACGGCATGGACATCGGTGCGGTGTCGATGATGCTCTACGGCTGGCGGGAGCGGGAAGAGGCCCTTCGCCTGCTGGAAACCATCACCGGCCTGCGGATGAACCACAACTACATCCGGCCCGGCGGGGTGGCCGCCGACCTGCCCGACGGCTGGCGCGACGAGGTGCTCACCCTGATCGACGCCCTGCCCGCCCGGCTCAAGGAGTTCGACACCCTGCTCACCGGCCAGCCCATCTACCGGGAGCGGCTCCAGGGCGTCGGCGTTATCAACACCGCCGAGTGCCTGGCGCTGGGGGTGACCGGGCCCATCCTCCGCTCCACCGGCTACGCCTGGGACCTGCGCCGGGACATGCCCTATCTGGCCTACGACGAGGTGGACTTCGACGTCGTGGTGGGCACCTACGGCGACTGCTTCGACCGCTACGACATCCGGCTGAACGAGATCAGGGAATCGATCCGGATCCTGGCCCAAATCCTCGACCAGATGCCGTCGGGCGACTACCGGGTGCAGGACAAGAAAGTCACTCCGCCGCCCCGAGCCCGCATCGACGAGTCGATGGAGGCCCTCATCCACCACTTCAAGATCTTCACCGAGGGGTTCAAGGTGCCCGCCGGTGAGGTGTACGCCGCGGTGGAGTCCCCTCGGGGCGAGCTGGGCTGCTACATGGTGTCGGACGGCTCCGCGGTGCCCTATCGCATGCACATCCGCGGCCCCAGCTTTGTGAACCTGCAAACCCTGCCCCACCTGATGCGAGGCGGCATGGTGGCCGACGCGGTGGCCATCATCTCCTCGGTCGACCCCATTATGGGGGAGGTGGACCGCTAGCCATGGCCCGCCTCAACGCCAACAGCCTCGGGGTGGCCCAGGAGATCATCGCCCGGTATCCGGTTCCTCGCTCTGCGCTCATTCCCCTACTGCACTTGGCCCAAGAACAAGACGGCTACGTCACCGAGGACGCCATGGCTCACATCGCCGAGCTGGTGGGCGTGACCCCCGCCGAGGTGATGGGCACATGCAGCTTCTACGAGATGCTCAAACGGGAGCCAGTGGGCGATTACATGGTCAACATCTGCAACGGCATCTCCTGCCACCTCCTGGGCTCATCTGATCTGATCCACCACGCCGAGGCCACCTTGGGGGTGAGGCCGGGCGGGACCA
Organism: Acidimicrobiia bacterium; assembly: GCA_022826705.1. Lineage (GTDB taxonomy): Bacteria > Actinomycetota > Acidimicrobiia > Acidimicrobiales > Bin134 > Poriferisocius. The sequence goes on from JAJDUJ010000015.1 coordinate 9,791, forward strand.
CCGACGATGGCAAGATCACCCTTGAGGCCGTGGAGTGCATCGCGGCCTGCACCGAGGCTCCCTGTCTCCAGGTCAACTACCGCTACCGCAACCGGGTCACTGCCGAGGACTTCGACCAGCTGGTGTCGGAGCTGCGGGACGACACCGCCAAGGTGGCCTCCCATGGCCAGCTGGCCAGGGTCCGCCAGCACATCGGCGACGACCGCCGGGCCGGGGTGTCACCCCCCGACGGCCAAGGCGAGCCGGCCTGGATGGCCCGCAACCCCTCCGACAACGGAGACGGCTCGTGAGCGCGCCCGCCCCCCCAGACCTGCGGATCATCACCTCCCGCTTCGACATCGAAGACGGCCACACCCTGGCCGGCTACGAGCGCACCGGGGGTTATGCCGGGTTGGGGCGGGCACTGGAGATGGCCCCCGCCGACGTCCACAGCGAGGTTCGCACCGCCAGCCTGCTGGGCCGGGGCGGCGCCGGGTTCCCCGCTGGGGTCAAGTGGGGGTTCTGCCCGCCGGGGGTGTGGCCCCGCTATCTGGTGGTAAACGGCGACGAGTCCGAGCCCGGCACCTACAAAGACCGACTGCTCATGGAGCGCGATCCCCACCAGCTCATCGAGGGCTGCCTGATCGCCTGCTACGCCCTCGGTCTGTCGCAGTGTTTCTTATATGTGCGGGGCGAGATGGCCCACGCCCAAGAGCGGCTGGCCGCCGCCCTCAACGAGGCCTATGAGGCCGGCTTCGTGGGCCGCAGTGTGCTTGGGGCTCCCGATTTCTCGGTGGACATCACCCTCCATTGGGGGGCCGGGGCCTACATCGTGGGAGAGGAGACCGCCCTCATCGAGAGCCTGGAGGGCAACCGGGGGATGCCCCGGCTGAAGCCGCCCTATTTCCCGGCATCCATCGGTCTGTACGGCAAGCCCACCATCGTCAACAACGTAGAAACCCTGGCCAACCTGCCGTGGATCGTGTCGAACGGCGGGGAGGCCTTCGCTGCCATGGGGGCCGACAATTCCACCGGCACCCGGGTGTTCGCGGTATCGGGCCACGTGGCCTCGCCCGGGGTGTTCGAGGTTCCCTTCGGCACCACCACTTTCCGCGACATCATCTTCGACCCCCGCTACGCCGGCGGCATGCGCCCCGGCCGCACCCTCAAGACCTTCATCCCCGGCGGCGCATCGGCCCCGTGGTTCTTCGAGGAGCACCTCGATCTGCCCCTGGAGAAGACCACGGTGGACCAGGCCGGCTCCATGCTGGGCTCGGGGGCCATCGTGGTTATGGACGACACCACCGACGTGGTTAAGGCCTGCCACAACGTGGTGCGGTTCTTCGCCCGGGAGTCCTGCGGCAAGTGCACCCCCTGCCGGGAGGGAACCTCCTGGCTGGAGAAGATCCTTAGCCGCCTCCTGGCCGGCCAGGGCCGCCCCCAGGATCTGGACCTGCTCATGGACGTGTGCGACAACATCAGCCCCGGCATCAACTGGCCCCCCCGCCAGACCACCATTTGCCCGCTGGGTCCGTCGGCCGTGTCGCCCATCGCCTCGGCTTTGGAGCGGTTCCGCGCCGAGTTCGAGGCCTACCTGCCTGCCACTGCGGTGACCGTTACGGGGGTGGCGTCGTGAGCGAGAACGAAGTCGTGGTGAATATCACCGTCAACGGCCAGCCGGTGGAGGCCAAACCCGGTGAGTGGGTGATCGCCGCCGCCGAGCGGGCTGGGGTGTACATCCCCCACTTCTGCTACCACCCCCGCATGAACTCGGTGGGCATGTGCCGCATGTGCATCGTGGACATCGACGCCGGGCGCGGTCCCGCCCTGCAACCGTCCTGCATGGTGGAGGTGAGCGAGGGCATGGTGGTGGACACCACCTCCGAGCAAACCCGCAAGGCCCAAGACGGGGTACTGGAGTTCCTGCTGCTGAACCACCCCCTCGATTGCCCGGTGTGCGACAAAGGCGGCGAGTGCCCCCTCCAAGACCAGACCATGGCCTACGGCCCCGGCGAGAGCCGGTTTGTCGAGGAGAAGCGTCACTTCGAGAAGCCCATCCCGGTGAACGATCTGGTGTACCTGGATCGGGAGCGCTGCATCCTGTGTGACCGCTGCACCCGGTTCGCCGACGAGGTGGCCGGCGACCCGCTCATCACCTTCCAAGATCGGGGCGACCAAACCCAGGTGAACACCTTCCCCGACCTGCCCTTCTCCTCCTACTTCAGTGGTAACACCGTGCAGATCTGCCCGGTGGGCGCCCTCACCGCGGTGCCCTATCGGTTCAAGGCCCGCCCTTGGGACCTCACCGAGGTGGAGTCCACCTATCCCAACCCGATGGGCGACCGGGTGGTGGTGCAGGCCTCCCGCGACCAGGTGCTGCGTTATCAGGGGGTGGACAGCGACGCGGTGAACTGGGGCTGGCTAACCGACAAAGACCGATTCGCCTTTGAGGCCACCGCCAGCGAACTGCGGCTGCACACGCCGCTGGTGCGGGGCACGCCGCTGGGCCGACTCGACCCCGGCGGCTCCGAGCTGGTGGAAACCTCTTGGGGCCAAGCCCTCAGCCTGACTGCCGATGCCATCAAGGCAGCAGTGGCCGACAAGGGACCCCAGTCGGTGGCGGTGTTGGGTGGGGCCCGCCTGACCAACGAAGACCAGTACGCCTGGGCGCGGCTGGCCAAAGGAGTCATCGGCACCGACCACGTCGACGCCCAACTCGACGACGGCCTGCCGGCCGAAGGCGTGCTCAGCCTGCCTCGAGCCACCATCAACCGGGCCTGCACCCCCGGCGGCACCGTCATCCTGATGGCCCCCGACCCCAAAGAGGAGCAGGGCACTCTGTATCTGCGGCTTCGTCACGCCATCGTGAACGACGGCGTGCAGCTCATCGAGCTCACCCCCCGGGCCACCGGGCTGAGCCATCTGGCCGCATTCCGGCTGCACCATCGCCCCGGCGAGGCCGCTGCCGTGGCTGCCGCCTTGATGGGCGGCGACATCGAAGCCGGACCCGACGGTGACATCGGCGGTACACCCGTTTCCGCCGTGGCCGCCGCCGCGGCGGCTATCGCCGACCGGGCCGACCAGCCCCTTACCGTGGTGTTGGGTCGGCCCTCGCTGGCCGAGCCGGCCGACTTCACCATGGATGCCGTGGCCGAGCTGGTTCGGTTTGCCAATCTGCTGAGCGCGGGCGGACGACCAGGCATCGCCTTTTTGCCCGCGCTGCAGCGGGGCAACGTGCTGGGAGCGCTCGACATGGGCTTGGCGCCCGGGCTGCTGCCGGGACGAATCACCCTGGCCGACGGCGGACCGGCGCTGGCCGAGGCGTGGGGCTCGGTGCCCTCCAACCCCGGAGCCGACGCCCGCGGCATCCTGCAAGCCGCCGCAAACGGCCAAATCGAGGTGCTGATCCTGCTGGGCGCCGATCCGCTGGGCGATTTCCCCCATCGAGAGCTGGCCGATGAAGCCCTCAGCCGGGTGGGCACCATTGTGGCCTCCGATCTGTTCTTGAATCCGTCCACCGTCCGGGCCCACATCGTGTTCCCCGCCGCCGGGTTCGCCGAGCGGCGGGGCACTCACACCAACCTGGAGGGGCGGATCACGGGCCAGCGCCAGATCGTCACCCCGCCAGGCACTGCCCGGGCCGATTGGGCCATCGCCACCGAGTTGGCCCGACAACTGGGCGCCGTTTTCGGCTTCGGCGCCCCCGAGGACGTGTGGGACGAGATCACCCGGGTGGCCCCGTCGCACCGGAACCTGTCCATGGAGGCCATCGACGCATCCGACGACGGGGTGGTGGCAGCCGACAGCTCCATCGCCTTCACCCCGCCCGAACACGCCACGCCGGTGCCCCATGTGGATGCTTATTCCCTGCGGCTGGTGTCGGCGCGGCGCATGTACGACCGGGGCACGCTGCTCCAGCACGCTCCCTCGCTGGCCGGGTTGGCCCCCACCGCTATATTGGCCGTGAACCCCTACGACTTTGACCGCGTCGGCGTTGAACCGGGTGCCGACGTGCAGGTGATCTCCAACGCGGGCGAGGTGGCCATGCCGGTGGTAGCCGACCCCGGCGTGCCCCGGGGCACCGCGGCCTTCGGCTACAACTATCCCGATCTGGATGTACGGGATCTCGTCGATCCCGATGCCATGGTTACCGATCTGAGGATCCAAACCCGATGACCGCGGCTTTGGGCCCGAGCGTATTCGGCCTCGACCCGCTGTACGACGGGGGAGTGGGCCTGGCCGAGGTTCTCATCACCCTGCTCAAGGTGGGAGTGGCCTTCGCAGTGCTGCTGGTGGCCGTGATGCTAATGATCTGGTTTGAGCGCAAGCTCATCAGCGACATGCAGAACCGCATCGGCCCCAACCTGGCCGGGCCGTTCGGCATCTTCCAGACGCTGGCCGACGGCATCAAGCTGTTCTTCAAAGAAGACCTCATCCCCGAGCAGTCCGACCGGTTGGTCTTCAAGCTGGCCCCCTACCTGTCGCTGGTGCCCGCCTTCTTGGTGTTCGCCGTGGTCCCCGTAGGGGGCGACTTCAGCGGTGGCAACGGCGGAATCTCCTTGTTCGGCCACGAGACTTTCCTCCAAGTGTCCGACCCGCCGGTGGGGATCCTGCTGGTGCTGGCCATGTCGTCGGTGGCCGTGTACGGAGTGATGCTGGCCGGCTGGTCGTCGGGCTCCAAATACCCGCTGCTGGCGTCGGTGCGGGCCTCGGCCCAGATGGTGTCGTATGAGGCCGCCCTGGGCCTGTCGCTGGCCGCGGTGTTGTTGAAGTCGGGCAGCTTGTCTACCAACCAGATCGTGGCCGAGCAGTCGGTGTGGAACTGGAACCTGTGGGTTACCTGGGTGGTGCCCATGGTGATCTTCTTGATCGCGGCCACCGCCGAGCTGAACCGGCCCCCGTTCGATTTAGTGGAGGCCGAGCAGGAGTTGGTGGGCGGCTTCCACACCGAATACAGCTCCATCCGGTTCGCCCTGTTCTATTTGGCCGAGTTCATGAACACCATCACCATGTCGGCCATCGTGGTGACGCTGTTCTTGGGCGGCCCCAATGGCCCCGACTTCACCACGGTGGGCTGGCTGTCGGGCCTGTTGTGGTTCTTCATAAAGCTGATGCTGTTCCTGTTCTCCTTCGTGTGGCTGCGGGCCACCCTGCCCCGCTTCCGCTACGACCAGCTCATGGACTTGGGCTGGAAGCTGCTCATCCCCCTGTCGCTGGGCTGGCTGCTGGTGCTGGCCTCCTATGACGTGGCTGGCGACCGGGGCTGGAACCGAGCCGCCGCAGTGATCGTGATGTTGGCCATCATGGCTGCGCTGGCCGGGCTGCTGGCCTTGGCCCTGCGAGCCGCCCGCCAACGCCGAGAACTCGACCCCCAAGGAGGATTCGCCTGATGGGATACCTCCGAGGATTCGCCGTCACTCTGCGCAAGCTGTTCAAGGGCACCGAAACGGGCCGGGTGGTCACCACTCAGTACCCCGATGAGAAGCGCCCCAAGCCCGAGCGTTTCCACGGCCGCCACGTGCTCAACCGCTACGAGGACGGCATGGAGAAGTGCATCGGGTGCGAGCTGTGCGCTGGCGTGTGCCCAGCCCGCTGCATCTACGTGCGGGGGGCCGACAACCCGCCCGACGATCCGGTGTCCCCCGGTGAGCGCTTCGGGTACGTGTACGAGATCAACTACCTGCGGTGTATCCACTGCGACTTGTGCGTGGAGGCCTGTCCCACCGAGGCCATCACCGAGTCGAAGCTGTTCGAGTTCTCGTTCACCAACCGATCCGACGCCATCTACACCAAAGACGAGCTAGTGGTGGACGACGACGGCCGGCCCCAGCAGCTTCCCTGGGAACACTGGGAACCCGGTGACGATGAGCACACCTCGGCGTGGGTGCGGGCCACATCGCCGTCGGGCCAAGCCGCCTACGAGGGTCAGGTGGCCTGGTCGGGCGAACTGGGCTATGGCATCCGCTCACCGGAGCGGGGCCAGTCGGCTGAAGACGAAGCCGACGAAGCCACCGAGGACCATAGCCAGCACCATGACGACGACCACGGAAGACACCACTGATGGAGACCGCGGTCTTCATAGTGTGCGCGGCCATAGTGTTGGCCGGGGCGCTGGGCGTGGTGTTGGCCCGCAACCCGGTACACGCCGCGTTGAGCCTGGTGGGAACCCTGTTCGGCATGGCCGTGCTGTTCTTGAACCTGGAGGCCCACTTCCTGGCCGCGGTGCAGATCATCGTGTACGCCGGCGCCATCGTGGTGCTGTTCTTGTTCGTGATCATGCTGTTGGGTGTCGACCGGCTGGAAGACCTGTCTGTGGAGCCCATCACCGGCCAGCGCACCCTGGCCGCTTTGGTGGGCTTGGGCACCTTCGGGCTGGCGGTGGCCTTTATCTTGAGCAGCGACATCGGCGCGGTGGGCCACATCCAGGTCTTGACGCTGGACATCACCGACCAGTACTCCAATCTCCGCCAGATCGCCGACGTTTTGTTCACCGACTACGTGTACGCCTTTGAGGCCACCGCCGCCCTGCTCACCATCTCGGTGGTGGGCGCGGTGGTCATGTCCCGCCGCATGGCCCGAAGCGACGAGGCCCAAGAGAGCGCGGGGGACGACTGATGGTCACCGCCTCCTGGTATCTGATCCTGGCCGCCGCGCTGTTCACCATCGGCGCGGTGGGCCTCTTGGTGCGGCGCAACCCGCTGATCATGTTCATGTGCGTGGAGCTGATGCTCAACGCCGTAAACCTCACCTTCATCACCTTCGGGCGGGAGCTCAACGACATCGGCGGGCAGGTGTCGGTGTTCTTTGTGCTGGTGGTGGCGGCCGCCGAGGTGGTGGTGGGCTTGGCCATCGTGGTGGCCATCAACCGCCGCCGCCCCCAGGCCACCGCCGACGACCTATCGGCGCTGAGGGGATAGCGCCGTCATGAGCACTCTTGTCGATCTCGTCTGGTTGATCCCCGCCTTCCCGCTGGCCGGGGTGCTGATTCTGATGGCGCTGGGCCGCCGCTTGGGCGAGCCCCGGGCCGGCTGGCTGGCCACCGCCATGATGGGCGGATCGTTCGTGGCCACCTTGCTGGTGTTCATCGGGCTCATTGGCCACGAGGGCGATGAGCGGGAGACGGTGGTCACCCTGTTCGAGTGGGTGCCCGCCGGGAAGCTGGCGGTGGACATCGGCTTTCTAGCCGACCCGCTGTCCATCACCATGGCCCTGTTCGTGACCGGGGTGGGGGCCCTCATCCACCTGTACTCCATCGGCTACATGCACGGCGACGAGGGCTTCTCCAAGTTCTTCATCTATCTCAACCTGTTCGCCTTCTCCATGCTCATGCTGGTGCTGGGCGACAACCTGCTGCTCACCTTCTTGGGCTGGGAGGGAGTGGGGGCCTGCTCCTACCTGCTGATCTCGTTCTGGTTCACCGACGAGGCCAACGCCTCGGCCGGGAAGAAGGCATTCGTCACCAACCGGGTGGGCGACTGGGGCTTTCTGGTGGCCATGTTCCTGGCCTTCTTGACCTTCGGGTCGCTTCAGTACGGGGAGATCTTCTTCGAGGTCGAATCGCATGGCGTGGCCGCCGGCACCGCGTCGGCCATCGTGGTGCTGCTGCTGGTGGGCGCGGCCGGCAAGTCGGCCCAGTTCCCGCTGCACATCTGGCTGCCCGACGCCATGGCCGGCCCCACCCCGGTATCGGCCCTCATTCACGCCGCCACCATGGTCACCGCCGGGGTGTACCTGCTCACCCGCATGAGCCCGATCATCGCCGAAGCCCACGGCTGGGTGCCCGACCTCATCATGTGGGTGGGCCTGGGCACCGCGCTGATGGCCGCCACCATCGCGGTGGCCCAAAACGACATCAAGAAGGTGCTGGCCTACTCCACCGTCAGCCAGCTCGGCTTCATGTTCGTGGCCGTGGGCTCGGGGGCCTACGTGGCCGCCATCTTCCACATGGTCACCCACGCCTTCTTCAAGGCGCTCTTGTTCCTGGGGGCCGGGTCGGTGATCCACGGCATGGACGGCGACCAGGACATCCGCCGCTACGGCGGGCTGGCCCGGCTGCTGCCCATCACCTCGATGACCTTTGTGGCCGGCTGGCTGGCCATTGCCGGGGTGCCGCCGTTCTCGGGTTTCTGGTCGAAAGACGAGATCCTGGCCTACGCCTACGGCGAGAACAAGGTGCTGTGGCTGCTGCTGTTGGCCACCGCCATCCTCACCGCCTTCTACATGACCCGGCTGGTGCTCATGACCTTCTTCGGCCCGCCCCGCTGGGTTGAGGCTGGGGCTCAGGTTGAAGCTGAGGCTGATGAGGAAGCTGAAAATGCGGCCGAATCCGCGGTCGAAACCGGTCCACCTCGCCGTCATCCCCACGAGTCCCCTTGGACCATGACCGTTCCGCTGGTGCTGCTGGCCGGGTTGGCCATGGTGGCCGGGGTGATCAACCTGCCGTTCGCCTCCGATGTCCACTTCCTGGGCAACTGGCTCAAGCCGTCGCTGTTCGGCAACGAAGGCCATCTCCCCTTCGGCGGGGGCACCCAGTGGGTGCTGGCCATCGTGGCCATCGTGGGCAGCCTGGGCGGGGTGTCGGCCGGGGCCGCGGTGTACATCCGCCGCCGGATCGACCCAGCCCGCATTGAGCACCCCTTCTTGGCCCGGGCGTGGCGCATCGACGAGACCGTCACCGATTTCATGGGCGGCCCCGGCCGCCGGGCGTTCGAGCGCACCACCCAGTTCGATGAGCGGGTGGTGGACGGCGCAGTCAACGGTACCGGCACTCTGATCCGCCGGGCCGGTTCCCGGCTGAGGGTGTCGCAATCCGGCCTGGTGCGCAGCTACGCCCTGGGCATCGCCATCGGCGCGGTGGCGCTGCTGGCCTGGTTCATCTCGAGGGCGGGGTTCTGATGGGCGGCTCCACCGTTCTTCCGGTCATCATCTTCCTCCCCTTGGTGGGGGCGGCGGCAATCGCGCTCATCGCCCCTTCCCGCGCGACGGTGCTCAAGCCGGTGGCGGTGGCCACCTCCGCGGCCACCGGAGCGCTCACCCTTTGGCTCATGGGCGCCTTCGACAAGAACGATGGCGACTTCCAGTTCACCCAGCTCACCGAGTGGATCGGCTCAGCCGGAATCTCCTGGCACGTTGGGGTGGACGGCATCTCGCTGTTCCTGGTGGTGCTCACCGGTTTGCTGTTCCCCATTGCCATCGTGGCCTGCGACCCGCCCCACGACGCCAAGGCCTATTACATCTGGATGCTGGTGCTGGAAACCGGCTGCCTCGGGGTGTTCCTGGCCCTGGATCTGGTGCTGTTCTTCCTGTTCTTCGAGGTCGTGCTGATTCCCATGTACTTCCTCATCGGCAAATGGGGCCACGAAAACCGCAAGTACGCGGCCACCAAGTTCTTCCTGTTCACCATGCTGGGCTCGGCCCTCATGCTGGTGGGAATGCTGACCCTGGCGCTTCTCACCGCTCGGGAAACCGGCGGGGCGGTCACGTTCAACCTCATCGAATTGGCCAACAGTGCTGGCGAGCTGCCCACCATCACCGCCCGCTGGATCTTCCTGTCGTTTGTGCTGGCCTTCGCCGTGAAGGTACCGCTCTTCCCGGTGCATACCTGGCTGCCCGACGCCCACACCGAGGCCCCCACCGCCGGCTCGGTGATCCTGGCCGGGGTGCTGCTCAAGCTGGGCACCTACGGGCTGGTCCGCTTCGGCCTGTATCTGTTTCCCGAGGCGTCCCAGTACTTCGCCCCGCTGCTGTTCACACTGGGGGTGATCGGCATTCTCTACGGCGCGGTGGTGGCCACCATGCAGCGCGACCTGAAACGCCTGGTGGCCTACTCCTCGGTGGCCCACCTCGGGTTCATCGTGTTGGGCATCTTCTCCATCAACACCGAGGGCATCGAGGGCGGGCTGCTCCAGATGGTGAACCACGGCCTGTCCACCGGGGCGCTGTTCTTGCTGGTGGGGTTCATCTACGAGCGCCGCCACACCCGCCAGATCTCCGAGATGATCGGACTCCAGAAGGCCGCCCCAGTGCTGGCCGCGGTGTTCACCGTGGTGATGCTGTCGTCGGTGGGCCTGCCCGGCCTCAACGGCTTTGTGGGCGAGTTCTTGATCCTGGCCGGGGCGTTCGTGGCCCACCGCTGGTGGGCGGTGGTGGCCGCCGCCGGGGTCATCCTGGCCGCGCTGTATCTGCTGTGGGCCTACCAGCGGGTGTTCCACGGCACCCCCGACGATGCCAACCGTTCGATGCCCGACCTCAACTGGCAGGAAAAGCTGGTCATGGTGCCGCTGGTGGGGCTCATCGTGTTCTTGGGGGTGTATCCCAAGCCGGTGATCGAGCGCATGGAGCCCTCCGTCAACGCGTTGATCGAACACATGGAGGAAGTCGAGGGAATCGAATCGCCCACCGTGGGTGATCGGCCCGAGGGCAGCTTTGAAGAACTCCGCAAGCTCAAGGCCGACTACGGCGACGAGGGGGAGGGCCACTGATGCTCCCCGTCCTCGCTGAAGCCAATTCGCTCCCCCAAGCGAACATCCCCGACATCCAGTGGCTGCCGCTCATCCCCCACATAGTGATGGCGGGGGCCGCGGTGGTGCTGTTGACCATCGTGTCGGTGGCCGGTCGCTGGCTGCCAGGGTGGTTCGCATCGGCCTGGACAGCGGCTGCCGGGCTCGCAGTGCTGGCCACCGCCATTCCGGTGTGGATACGGGTTGACCAGGAGGGAGAATCCTCGACTATCGCCGGGTCGATCGGCGTGGACCAGTTCTCGGTGTTCATCATCGTGCTGCTGGCCTGCTCCGTGGTGCTGACCGCGCTGGTGGCCGACGGCTTCTTGCACCGGGAGAGCCTCGACGGCCCCGCCTTCTACGTGTTGTTGATGCTGTCGGCCGCCGGTGGCATCACCATGGCCTCGGCCAACAACCTCATCGTGCTGTTCTTGGGCCTGGAGATTCTGTCGCTGGCGGTGTACGTGCTGGTGGCCATGCACCTGCGGAGGGCGGAGTCGCAGGAGGCGGGAATCAAATACTTCGTGCTGGGGGCGTTCGCCTCGGCATTCCTGCTCTACGGCATTGCTCTGGTTTACGGGGCGACTGGGTCTTTGAATTTGGCGGACATCCGGTTGCGACAAGGCGGATGGTTTGCCTATGCAGGATCGGAGTCGTCGTCGACAGATGCGGGGATGCAAGGCGTGCCTGAAGGCGTTGCCATGCTGTCTGCCGACAACGGCCTGTTGTTGGCCGGGATGGCCATGCTCCTGGTGGGGTTCGGCTTCAAGGTGGCCGCGGTGCCGTTCCATGCCTGGACCCCCGACGTGTACCAGGGGGCGCCGTCACCGGTGGTGTCGTACATGGCTGCCGGGGTGAAGGCCGCCGGATTCGCCGCTCTGCTCCGGGTGTTCTTTGGCGGGTTCTTGGGAGTGGCCGATGACTGGCAGCCGGTGATGTTTGGCTTGGCCATCGCCAGCTTGGCGGTGGGCTCGATGTTGGCCATTGTCCAGACCGACGTCAAGCGTATTCTGGCCTACTCCTCGATCAGCCACGCCGGGTTCATTCTCGTTGGCGTGCAGGCCGCCACTGATGACGGCGTGGCCAGCGTGCTGTTCTACCTGGCCGCCTACGCCGCCATGGCCATCGGCAGTTTCGCAGTGATCACCGTGGTGAGCGGCCCGGGCGACGAGGGCACCGGCCTCGACAGCCTGCGGGGATTGGCCGCCCGTCGCCCGCTTCTGGCCGCCGCCTTCACGGTGCTGTTGCTCTCGCAGGCTGGCATCCCTTTCACCGTCGGGTTCTGGGCCAAGTTCGAGGTGATTACCGCCGCGGTGGACGCCCGCTCCTTCTGGCTGGCGGTGATCGCCATGCTGGCCGCGGTGGTGGCCGCCTTCTTGTACTTGCGCATCGTGGTAACCATGTTCCTGGAGTCCCCCGATGCTGATGCTCCCCGCCTCAGTATTCCCCGCGGCCCGGCGGTGGCTGTTGTCATCGTGGTGCTGTTCACCCTGGCCTTCGGCATCTACCCCGAGCCCCTCCTCAACCTCGCCGACGACGCCTGGCTAAATCTCCGCCTTCACGCCCACTAACCTCTCCCGCGTTGGTGCTGAGAACCTCACTGGTAGCCTGAATCAGCCATTTTGGAAAGGAAGAATATGACCAAGCGCATGAGCGACAGCTACGGACGCGTGAGCCTCACTGTGCTGGCGCTGTTGCTGGTTTTCGGTCTGGTGGCCGCGGGGTGCGGCAACGATGACGACGACGGAGCCACGGCTGGCCCGCCGCCCAAGACCGAGCGGGACGCGTACACCAAGTGGTATGTGCAGAAGGCCGTGGATCGATACCAGGAGACCGGCCGGCAAGCCACCATCGACTACTACAACAACGAGGCCGGCGCCGACGACCAGTGGTACGTCTTCATCGCCGACGTCAACACGGGCATCACCTTGGCCCACGCCACCATTCCCTCGCGGGTAGGCCAAAATTCAAGCCAGCGAGTGGACATCACCGGTCACGCTTACGGTCCGCTGCTGTTTGCGGCGCCCGATTCAGGCCACTGGGTGGACTACGTGTTCTACAACCCCCAAACCGACACCGGCGGTACCAAGCACACCTGGGCCATCCGACAGGACGACCTGATCTTCGCTTCCGGCTGGTACGAGGACTCCCATCCCGTTCCTCCCCCCACCAAAGCCGAGCCCGGCTCTTACACCAGAGCCTTCGTCGAAGACGCCATTTGGTTTTATGAGTCCAACGGACGCAGCGCCCTGATCGAGCACTTGCATTCTCCCGACAGCACCGACCCCCCCAGCGTGGACGGTCAATGGTACGGGTTCGCCTTTGACCTCGACGGCATGGTGCTGGCCCACCCCACGGTTCCCGACAATGTGGGCCAGACGCTCCACGAGATTCTCGGTGGCACCCCCGAGGGCCTGGCTGCCGCTGATGAGATGGTGACGGCCACCGAGACCGGCAAGTGGGTTGATTACACCTATCTCAACCCCCAAAGCGGAGATTGGGAGACCAAGCACACTTGGATCGTCAAACGAGACGACATCCACATCGCCTCCGGCTGGTACGAATCCGGCTAGACGCCCGTGTTGCCCTTGTCCTGTGCGTCAGCCGTCTCAGGAGAGTGCTTGCAAGCGTTTGTGCAAATCCGGGACGGGTGCTAGGGCGTTGCGTCTTCCGAAAGAAGTGAGCGCGCAGTCGTAATCGTCTCTGGCACGTCGAAGGTGTCGAACGATGTCAATGCCCCACAAACTCCACCGATGGTAATCAGCCCAAACCATCTACAATGCCCTCAGCTGCAACCACCAATAGAGCTTGTCCACCAATAGAGCTTGCCGTCCCTTTGCCTGTGAACTCCGAGCATCTTCAACATTTCGTCGCTACCCGCCCAACACACCCAGAATCGCGTCAAATTCTGGATATTTCGCCACCAATGGGGTGCTGCCACTCCCAAGATGGCTCCGAGAAGAGTGAAAAGTGCCGCACTGGGCCATTCGACCATTACTGAACCCTGTGAGATAGCATATCAATCACGGATTCGGCAATCGCTTGCCCGAGGAGTGGCGGGACAGCATTTCCAATTTGCTTTGAAATTTGTGTTCTGGACCCCGCGAAATGAAAGTCGTCGTCAAAGGATTGGAGCCGAGCACCTTCTCGAAGTGTCAATGCTCGATCTTGGTACGGGTGTATGCACTTGTTGGATGCTGGATGTACGAAGTTGACCGTTAGCGTTACCGCTGGGCAATCAGGATCGAGACGCGAGTAGCTTGAAGAAAATCCTGAAGAGATCATGTGTTGTGGAATCGCCGTGATATTTGAACCCGCATGACGGATGATGTCCAACATGCGTTTGGTGTGCCCCGTTGCTACATGCCAATCGAGGCGAGTTGCATTCATTCGACGTGCTGCCTGGTAGTCATTCTGAGGTGGAAGGTCGTAGTCGGAGATGCACTCTCCTGCGGCTACGGGCGGTAAATCACCGATGGCTTCCATAACGGTGAGTGCTTCTGGAAGTTTTGATTCTTCACTTGTGAACAACGAAGGTGCGTCTGAGATGAGCGGTGGTAATAGCAGACGCGAACGGTCTTTTGTCCCAATAGTTTTGAATTCACCGGCGTGAGTTGGCGAAGGGAATAGGATGTCTATGCCAGATTGTGCACCGATCATCACGAGTCTCTCACGCTTTTGTGGAACGCCAAAATGTGCGGCATTCACGATACGCCAGTCCGACACATATCCCAGAGAGTCAAAACACTCCTGTATCTGCTCAATAGTGGAGCCCTTCTTATGCGTAGCTAAGCCGACCACGTTCTCCATCACAAAGACAGGAGGTCGAAAGTAGTTCACATAGCTAGCAAACTCTTCGAAGAGGGAATTGCGAGGATCGTCTTCGTATGTGGAACGAAACGGCCGAATGGATGAAAATCCTTGGCATGGGGGGCCGCCCACGATTACGGAGGGCCCTCCAGGTGAAAAACCCGTTCGGTCGGCGACGGTGGATAGTCGGATTTCGCGGATATCGGCTGCGAGCGCGACTGCTTGGGGATGGTTCATCTGGAAGGTTTCCACCGCTACCGGAAGGAGGTCGACTCCATAATCCACTCTGAAGGCACCGGAGTTCTCGAACCCCTTTGAGAATCCCCCTGTTCCGCAGAACAGGTCCATTACCTCCAGCTTGGCCACTTGAGGTTCCTCCTCTCCTAGGATTGCTTGGGAGACTATAGTCTCCCAACGGCATGTAGCGGGTTTCATACGATGATATGCCGTGGCAGTGACAACGAATGGCGATCCAGCCGAGGAAGCTGCAAAGGCTGTTGCCCGTTCGTTGGGCAGGCTCATAGCCGAGCTTCGGCGTCAACGAGGGTGGTCACTCGAGGACCTCGCTGATGAGGCAGGTCGGCACCGTACCCATTTTGGGTTGGTCGAACGCGGTGAGCGGTATCTAAGTGTCGCTTCGGCCTATCGCGCCGCGGAGGCGCTCGGGGTCTCGCTCTCTGACTTGATTCATATGGCAGAGGCAGAGAGCCCTGTTGCCAGTCCTAGCGTCCACTTTGAGCCTAGGGCAGTTCCTCCCGGTGCGGCCCGTGGACTAGATGCTGTCCGAGAGTTTACTGGTCTGGGAGAGACATGGGTGCCAAAGGCCGTAGAAGCGACTTACCGAACTTTGGATCGAATCGACGAGCAGTTGATGAACACGGGGTCACTGCCTCTCGCTGAAGTGGTCGAACTAGCAAACCTCTCGGCGATCATCGGAAATCTGTTGCGGGCAGCCTTGGCAAGGGGCTCAAACGGTCGATTCGAGAGCAACGAGCCGCACACCTACCCCGACCTCATATCGCCGTCAGGTGACGCTGGAGGTCTTGAAATCAAGGTTGCTCTGGAGACAAACAAGCCGAAGGGCCACCTCCCAAAGCCCGGCCCACACCTCGCTTGTCGATATGTCCTAGCTGACCGCGCAGGGAACTACACCAGGAAAGAGCGGGGCAACGTAGTTTGGGTCTGGGAGGTTCGGCTGGGGGAGTTGTCAGCAGAGGATTTCAGTCTTTCCAATACTCCCGGTGATTCAGGAAAGACGGCAGTCATCAAGACGGGCTCATTGGACCGGCTTGAGTGCGTTTACTATGACAGCCGGTTTCTCCCATACGCCAAGCCCCGTCCAGGCCACAACTAGAACGCGATCAGCCCCTCCTGCGGATGGGCCCACGGAAGCCGGGGAACGTGCTCGATCTGTTTGGGCCGAGCCAGCGGTATGTGGCCGATAGGGACATCGATGACTACTGGTGCCTGCTGTTCGAGCGCGGCCAGGATCATCGCTTCGAGATCCATGGGATCGTCGGCCCTCATTCCGATGGCGCCGAACGATTCAGCGAGTTTCACGAAATCAGGATTGGCGAGGTCGGTTCCGTAGGTGCCGTCGAAGAAATCGTCTAGGTCGCGGGCAACGTTGCCGAAAGCGTCGTCTCTGAAGATGACGGTGGTGACATTGATGCCGTACTTGATCGCGGTCGACAACTCAGATGAGCCGAACGAGAAGCCTCCGTCCCCGGTGACGCACACCACGGGGCGATCCGGTTGGGCCAGCTTTGCTCCCAGCGCAGTTGGGAACGCGTATCCCAGGTTGAAGGAGTACCCGGAGTCGATGAAAGTACTCGGCTGGTTCACCTGCCAGTGGGTGCGAGCGTAGAAGCCGAATTGCGTGACATCCCAGACAGTTAGGGCATTTTCAGGTGTGCCCTTTTGCAGCGCCTCCAAAATGGGGTACTGCGGTTCTCTGGATCGGATGTCGTAGTAGGCGATGAGTTGGCGGGCGGCGGTCACTGCCTCAGCAGGCGACGGGCGCTCGTGGCATCCAGTATCAATGAGAAGTGGCAAGAGCGCATCAATGGTTGCTTGGGCGTCGCCGTGCAGGGGAATTGTGTTTGCTTGAATCCGGGTGAGGTCGAAGTCGTCAATGTTGATGTTCACCAGCGTCGACGACTCCCCGGCGGGGTTGCCCAACGAAAAGCGTGTTCCAATGCCGATGACCACATCGGCGGACTTCATCACGTCTAGCAGCTGGTTCAGTTCATGCCGCTCTCCACCGGGGCCGACGCAGGAGCCGTAGCACAGCGGGTGACTATCCGGTATAGCCCCCTTTCCGCCTCCCGACGTGATTACTGGGATGTTTGTGGTTTCGACGAGGTCGAGAAGAGCCTGCTCTGCGCCCGACAGAGCTACTCCGCCTCCGGCGACGATCAGGGGTAGACGAGAGTGTGCGATGGTCGAAGCCGCTTCTTGCAGTTGTTCACGGCTGGGAATGATTCGCGAGATGGGGGTGGGACCCATCAGTTCGACTTCATCTCGTTCCACCAGGGCATCCGGTGGGCATTCGATGTAGGTCGGACGGGGGCGGTCGGTGCGCATTTGTCGAAATGCCTCGGATACGGCCGCGGGAATTTCCATTGGCGCAAGGGCTTGCTGGCGCCATTTGGTGATGGGTCGCACAATGTCGATTTGGTCGTCGACCTCATGGACGGCGCCGAGATTCTTGCCCATCTGACCCCGGGGGATTTGTCCGGCGATGAGCAACAACGGACTAGAGCGGGCGTAGGCCGTGGCCAATCCCGCAGCTGCGTTGTATACGCCGACACCGGGAACCACTAGGGCTACCCCCGGCTTGCCCGACGCTCGGGCGTATCCGTAGGCCATGTAGGTAGCGGCTTGTTCGTGGCGGGTGACGACCAACTGGATGCCGGGTTCGTCACGCAGCGCAGCGACGATTCCGTATACCTGGATGCCGGGAATACCGAAAACGATCTCGACTCCCTCTCGGGCCAACGACTTGACCAGCGCCTCTCCGCCGCTCATTTTCACGATGCTGATCTTGTCAGAGCGGGAAGATGTCAGGTCGGATGGAAGCGGCTATTCCTCCGGTTCCAGCCGGTACACGGTGTCGTCGAAGCTCAACACGTACAACTCGCCCGCCGCGTCCTCGCCGAAGGAGACCAGCGTGACCGGATCGACGGAGAGGCCGAGTTCTATTTGGGTAGCCTGCCCTTGGTCATCGAGCGTGAGACCCCACAGGCGACCTTGGCAGAAATCGCCGAATACGTAGGTGCCCACCAGGCTGGGTATGGCCGAGCCCCGGTACACGTGGCCGCCGGTTATGGAGCAGCCCGTGTCGTGGTCGTACACGTGAATGGGGAAGTCCAAATCTTCGGGAGTTTCGACGCCGGAGAACCGGACGTGGCCTTCGAATAGCGGCCATCCCAAGTTGGCCCCTGGCTTCCAGCCGTCGGCGGCCCGCAGTACGTGGACTTCCTCCCACTCGTTTTGGCCCACATCTGCGATCCACAGATCGCCGGTGGTCCGGTCGAAGGAGAATCGCCACGGGTTGCGAGCCCCGTAGTGCCAGATCTCAGCTCGCCCCCCGCCGTCGGCAAACGGGTTGTCGGCGGGAATGGAGTAAGCCGAGTCGCCGCTGGCCTCGGGATCGATACGGAGCATGGCGGCTAGCAGGGTGTCCAGATTCTGGCCCTGGTTGAACATGTCATCTCGGCCGCCGCCGTCGCCAAATCCGATCCACAGATAGCCGTCGGGACCGAAGGCGATATGGCCGCCATTGTGGTTGCAGGCTGGCTGGTAGGCGTCCAGCACCGTCCGGCCCTGGTCGCCCTGAACCCACTGCCCGCTCATGGGGTACTCCACGATCAAGCTGTCGCCCCTCAAGTCGGTGGAGCTCACGTAGAGCTTCGATCCGTCGGGGGAGAAGGCGATGCCCAACAGTCCTTCTTCGCACTCTGGATTGGTCTGGTCGCTGATATCCAACACCATCTCGGGTGGTTCATCCCCGTCTGCGCTTATGAGCCACACCTGGCCCTCCCGGGTGGCCACGTAGAGGTCTCCACTGGTGCCGCCGGTGCCCGGTCGGGCGACCAGCGCCATGGGGTCGGGCAATGACGCCACTGGGGTCAACACCAAGATTGCCTCTTCAGGCTGGTTGGTCCCCGCGGCTTGTTCGTCCTCGCCTTGGTCGGGAGCCGGGTCGGTCGCGGGTGAGTCAACTGGCTGGTTTCCGGCAACGGTGGGGGCGTCCAGGGCCGAACCGGGAGCAGGGCCTGTCGGTGCTGCTGCACCAGCGGTAGCCGCTATCGTGGCTGCGATTTGTGGCTGGGCGTCGCGTCGGTCTTCGTCGCTCTCGCCGCATGCGCTAACCAGCAGGCAAATCGCGGCGACTATCGCCACCATTTGCCAGTTACGGCTCATGGCTTCTTCCGCAGGGGCCGGATCAATCCCTCTTGCACCACTGAGGCCACCATCTCGCCGGTGCGGTTCCATGCCGTGCCCCACGCCAGGCCCCGGGCATTGGATGCCGAGTGGGACACCTGGTCCAAGAAGATCCAGTCATCCATGCGCAGCGGGCGGTGGAACCACATGGCGTGGTCCAGGCTGGCTGCCTGGATGTCGATCTCGTTCCCTTGTACTGGAAGGGCCTTGGTGGCAGTGTCCAGCACTGTCATGTCGCTGGCGTAGGTGAACATGCAAGTGTGCAGCACTGGATCGTTGGGCAGCGTGCCGGTGGCCCGCAGCCACACCTGCAAGCGTGGCTCTCGGCTCTGGCCCCGTTCTGCGGGCGAGCCGGTCACGTAACGCAGCTCGATGGGGCGGATCATCCGGCCTTGGTCGTCCACCGGGAAACCGGGCCAAACGTGCGGTTCCAACTCCTCGGGATCGGGGATTCCTGCGGGAAGGTTGGTTTGGCGCTCGAAGCCCTCTTCTTGTTTGTGGAAGGAGGCCGACATGGTGAAGATGGGCTGGCCGTGCTGGATGGCGGTCACCCGGCGGGTGGTGAACGAGCGGCCGTCGCGCACCCGCTCAACCAGATACACCAGGGGGGCCGACACGTCGCCGGGTCGTATGAAGTAAGCCTGAAGGCTGTGAACCGAGCGGTCTTCCACTGTGCGGGTGGCCGCTACGAGGGCTTGGCCGGCTACTTGGCCGCCGAACACCCGTTGGCGGTCCTCTTGGGGGCTGACTCCCCTGAAGATGTCCTCCTCGATGGGTTCCAGATCCAGCAGTTCGATGAGCGCATCTACCTCTGCTTGCATGACCGACTGATCCTACCGTCAGAGTTAGGCAAACCTTATGGCCTAGTAGTCGGATTTGAGAGGGGCTGGGGTACGCTTGTTTCTCCCCATGACGCTTCTTGTCTCTGCCCGCGCTCACGTCTTGGAAAACTGGCGCCGCCTGCTGCGCTACTGCGGCACATCGGCGGTGGGAGTGGTGCTGGGTCAGACCATTCTGCGGGTGTGCTACGACTTGCTTGGCTGGTCGGGGCTGTTGTCCAACTTGGTGGCTTTTATGATCGCCAACATCCCCGTCTACTTCCTGTACCGGGGGTGGGTGTGGGACAGCAGCGGCCCAACGCAATGGGGTCGGGTGGTGCTGCCCTTCTGGCTGGTCTCGCTGGCTGGGCTGGCCCTGTCGTCGCTGGCCGTGGGCTTGGTGGACGCCGCCACCGACAACGGCTGGTTCATCACCGCGGCGTCGGTTGGGGCATTCGGCACGGTATGGCTGGTGAAGTACGCGGTGTGCGACCAGTACTTGTTCGGTCCAGCGCTCGACGGAGAGTCTGCTGACAAGGGCCTAGAGACCCAAGACGATGGAACCCAGTCGGCGGGCGTTCGCTGAGGCCGCCCGGGGGTTCATGCCCCCCGATGAGGGAATGGCGCTTCACCAGGCCGCCTGCGACTTGGAGGTGGCCGGGCCGCTGCTGGAAGTGGGCAGCTATTGCGGCAAGTCGTCGGTGTATCTGGGCGACGCCGCCCAAGCCCAAGGCCGAATGCTGTTCGCTCTCGACCATCACCGGGGATCGGAGGAGAACCAGCCGGGCTGGGAGTGGCACGAGCCCGATCTCGTCGATCCCGCCGTCGGGCTGATCGACACCCTGCCCCATTTCCGCCGCACGGTGTATGAGGCCGGGTTGGAGGGAAGCGTGGTGGCTTTAGTGGGCGATTCGGTGGCCATTGCCCAAAACTGGTCCACCCCGTTGGCCTTCTTGTTCATCGACGGCGGCCACGGCACCGAGCCAGCCCACGCCGATTACGAGCACTGGGTGCCCCACTTGGCGACGGGGGGCCGTCTGGCCATTCACGACGTGTTTCCAAACCCCGCAGATGGCGGTCGCCCGCCCTATGAGATCTACTGCCGGGCCATGGATTCCGGTGCCTTCACAGAGCTCTCCATCACCGGCTCCCTGAGGGTCCTCACCCGCCACGCCCCCGGCATCTGACCTGCTCCGTACCGAGCAGGCCTCCCGCCGCCTAACTACCGTTGCGGCGTGAATCAAGAACAGAGGCTGGAATCAGGTGAAGCGTGGCGGGAGTTCTGCGATCGATTGAAAGCCGCAGGTAACCGGCTGCTGGAAGACGACTTTCCGGCGGAGGCGGCTGATCTGGCCGAGGGTTATCGACATCTAGGCCGGCTGCTGATGCAGGGGTGGATCGAGCAGGTTGAGTTTGCCGACCGGGACTTTCCGGTGATGTACCGCCACAACGACGATGTGATGCGCTGGGGCGGCCCCAACGTGGACAACACCTACTGGCGGGCCCACGTGAGTGTTGAGCACTCCTATCGGATCAATGGGTGGCTGCCGCCAGGGGCGATGTTCGTGATCCAAAGCGCCCACGGCGAGATGCACCAGAACCGTCTGGGCATCACCGCCGAACGCTCGAGCGACGATTTCGCGGTGGATCCCGATGGCAGTTTCACCTTCATCGCCAGTGCCACTCCCCACGACGGCAACTGGCTCCCCATCGACGAGCACACCGACCACATCTCAGTGCGGGAGTACAACGTGGACTGGGGAGTAGACGAGCCGGGCCGGTTTGTGATCGAGCGGGTGGGCAGCGAGGGGGAGCGCCCGGAGCCGCTTGATCCGGCTGGCTTCGCCGAGGGTTTGGATCGGGCCATGGCCTGGGCCGAGGACGCCCTGGTGTTCTGGAACCAGTGGATGGAGCGCAGCCGCCGGGCCGCGCCACCCAATGTGTTCTACGGCCCCCGCTCGGTGCCCGGTGGGGCCGATGCCATCGGCTACGGCGGCTGCTCCTACGAACTGGGGCCCGACGAGGCCCTGGTAGTGAGTTGCGACGTGCCCGACGCCCAGTACTGGTCGTTCATGCTTTACAGCTACGCCTGGTTCGAGTCACTGGACTTCGCCAACCGCACCGTGAGCCTCAACAACGCCCAAATCGCAGTGGACCCCGACGGCCGATTCCGCATTGTGGTGGCCCACCAAGATCCCGGCGTGCAGAACTGGCTCGACACCGAGGGCCGCCCCGAGGCTCTCATCACCTTCCGCTGGGTCCTCAGCACCACTATGCCCACCCCCGAGGGCCAAGTAGTTCCCTTCACGGAGGTCGACTCCCACCTCCCCGACTTCGTGACCCGCGTCACCCCCGACCAACGCGCCGCCCAAATCGCCGCCCGCCGCCAATCCCGCGCCCACCGCTTCCGCTGCTGAACTTCATTGGCGCAGTTGAGCCTGTAGCGCGATATAGCCTCGCCCCCATGAATACTTGGAGCATCTGGAGAATCCCTGCTCTTGTTGCCTGCCTCTTCTTGATGGCCGCGGCCTGCGGGAGCGACGACAACGGGCAGGCTTACGAGGCTGACCAGGTTGGTGCTGCTGCCTCGGCCAGCATTGTCAACCCCGATGGCGATGTCGTGGGCAGCGCCGACTTTGAACAGGGACCGACAGGGGTGCTGATTACGATGTCGATGAGCGGCCTCACTCCCGGCGCGCACGGCATCCATCTGCACGAGGTTGGTGCCTGCACTCCTGACTTCAAAGCGGCTGGCGGTCACCTCACGGCTACCGACGAAGCGCAGCACGGCTTGAAGAACCCTCAGCGCACGGTGGACAACCACGACAACGGCGACCTGCCCAACCTGTACGCAGCGGCTGATGGCATTGCCCAAGCCGAGTTCTTCACCTCGCTGGTGACCATTTCCGGCGGGTCAATGCCCGCACTGCTCGATGCCGACGGCTCCACGTTGGTTATCCACGAGAACCCCGACGATCACCTCACCCAGCCCATCGGCGGTGCCGGTGGCCGCGTGGGTTGCGGCATCATCCGCTAACCAGCGAGCAGTTCTCAGCGATTCCCTAGCCGTAAGGCAGCGCGTACCGATCGTTCCACCGCATCGGCCACAGTTTCGGGATCTTCATGCTCCCAGAAACGCAGCACGGTCCAGCCGGCTTCTTGGAGGTGGGCGTCGGTGTCTTGGTCGCGGGCGATGTTGCCGGTGATCTTGGCTGACCAGTATTCGGGGTTGGTGGCGGGCTGGGTGTGGTGTTCAGGGCAGCCGTGCCAATAGCAGCCGTCCACAAACACCGCGATCTTGGCTCTGCGAAACACCAGATCGGCCGTCCGCCGCAGCTCCGGTAGCGGTCGTGCCGCCACCCGGTAGCGCAACCCCCGCCGATGCACCGCCGAGCGAACCGCCAATTCCGGTTTGGTGTCGCGACTCCTGTTCCCCTGCATCGACTTCCGAGTCGCCTCCGACGAAGCCCAAGATCCCTCCGGCAGCCCGCTCATGGTCCGATGGTACACAGACTGCTGTAAGCCCTGTTGATCCCCGTAACCGTCGCAGGGTGGGGGTATGGTCATCCCATGCACACATTCCGTGGGCTAGTTGCCGCCGAATTCTTCGCCGGGATTGGCCTGGTGAGGGCTGGTTTGGAACGGGCGGGTATCGACGTGGTGTGGGCAAACGACATCGAGCCGGTCAAGCATGCGGTGTATGCGTCCAATTTTGACGACGCGCACTATGTCTTGGGAGACATCCGGGGTGTGGAGGGCGAGTCGGTGCCCAGCGTGGATATTGCGACGGCCAGCTTTCCTTGCGTTGACTTGTCGCTGGCGGGGTACAGACGAGGGCTGGATGGGGAGCAGTCTGGGCTGTTCTTCGAGTTCTCCCGTGTCTTGAGAGAGATGGAGGGAAGAATCCCGCCAGTGGTGATGATTGAGAATGTGTCGTCTTTCGTGTCCTCTAGGGGAGGGGAAGACCTGCGTGTGTCAATCGAAGAGCTCAACAATCTGGGATACATATGTGATGTGCTTACCGTGGACGCAAGCTGGTTCGTGCCCCAGTCCCGGCCTCGGCTCTTCATCATTGGCACGCTTGAACGACTCGGTGGGCCCGCTCTGGGGATGGCGGGTCCGCTGCGCTCTGAATCGGTGGCCTCGTTTGTTCGAGCCCATCAGGATCTGATGCTTCAAGAACTGCCGGTGCCTGTTCCAATTCAGGATAGTCGCCGTCTTGGCGACGTAGTAGAGCGGTTTGACCCCCGCGACGAGCGGTGGTGGGATGGCGAACGGCTGAGGAAGTTCCTGGACTCACTTCCTCCCATACACCAACGTCGCCTGGACTCGCTCCGACAGGACGGGATCCCACGGTGGCGCACTGCCTACCGTCGAACACGCAAAGGAGTGGCCGTGTGGGAAATCCGGTCGGACAACATCTCCGGTTGCTTGCGGACGGCACGCGGCGGCTCTTCTCGGCAGGCTGTCGTCGAGGTCTCCGATGATGAAGTTCGGGCCAGATGGATGACGCCTCGTGAGTACGGCCGGCTACAAGGGGTTACCGACCAATTCGACTATTCGGCGGTGACCGATGCTCAAGCGCTGTTCGGGTTCGGTGATGCAGTTTGTGTGCCAGCCGTCGCCTGGCTGGCTGAGCATGTTCTAGTCCCTGCTGTGGTGGGGATAGGCGGTCAAGCTCCTACAAAGGCCGCTGTGTGAACCCAGAGAGCATTGCCGACGTGCTCGATGCTGACATCGAGCGGTGGTATGAGGCTCAGCGCAATGATGGCACTGTCAACCGCAACGTCATGGCCGTTGGGCTCATCATGTGCGAACACATGAGCACTCACTTTCCACTTGACGAGTCCAAGTGGTTCACGGGTACTCAAGTCAGTCTGCTGGGCGGCAACCGAATCAAGAAGATTCTCGCTCGCCACGGGGAAGGCCGTCCCTTCGCCAGCGAAGGGGGTCGTACGAGTCGCGGGAGTCAAGATCTCGCTCGCTCTTTTCAAGAGGTGGTCAACGGCTCCGTCGCTGCGGGCGAGTTTGGTCAACTGGGTGAGGATGGCCAGCTCTCAGTCATCGGCCGCCTTCAATCGAGGATGGTAGGGCGCATTCGGGCTGACTTCTACGACCGTCAACGCCTGCCCATGGAAGTCGATTTCAGCAAGCAAACTCGTCATACGATCGACGCGCTGTTGGCTACCGCCCGAGACAAAGGTGGCAACGCTGTGGGGGCGGTCGGGCAGCACCTTGTCGGCGCAATGCTGGAGGTAAGACACCCTGATCTTGAGATAGAGAACCAGGGCTACACAACTGCTGACCAGCAGACAGGTCGAGCGGGCGACTTCATGGTCAATGACACCGCGATCCATGTGACCATAAGCCCAACCGAGGCGTTGCTCGCCAAATGCCAAGCCAATATTGAGCAGGGCTTCCGGCCAATGATCTTGACGCTCGAAGACAGGATAGGAACTGCCCGATCTCTCGCCGACAACATTGGAATTGAGGATCGCGTGGCGGTTCGCGGTGTTGAGGAGTATGTGGCATGGAACATCGACGACATAGCCAGGTACTCAGAAGCTGAAACTCGCAGGGTGCTTCGGCAACTATTCGATACCTATAACGCAAGAGTGGGAGCAGCCGAACCGGATCCATCTCTGCTAGTTGAGATTCCCGAGAATCTGACTCAGGCCTGATTGCCCGGTCGCCTGGGCCTCTAGCCGATGGTGATTAGTTCGGGGAGGGTGCGGTGGTTGGAGAAGAGGGTGGAGGCGGGGGAGGCGCCGGAGAGGGCGTCGGCGGCCAGGATGACGGCGGCGGCGGTGTAAGAGGTGCGCTCATCGGCGGGGAAGTGGATCCGCTCAGGGTGGACCATGCCGGTGAAGTAGGAGCCGTCGTCGGCTCGCAGGTTTTGCACCCACTCGAACATCTCGGCGGCGATGTCTCTTCGGCCCACGCCGAGATGAGCCATAAGGCTCTCGCAGGTCTCCGCGGCAGTGACCCAGGGCCTGTCCGACACGCAGCGCACCCCGAGGCCGTCCATCACGAAGGTGTCGAAGCGAGAGGCCAGCATGGTGCGGCCCTCCTGGCCGGTGACCACACCAGCCAGAACGGGGTAGTACCAGTCCATGGCCCAGCGGTGCTTGGGGGCGAAGGCGTCGGGCTGGGTTCGGATCACATCGGCCAGCCGGGCGGCGCTCAGCTCCCAGTCGGGCCGCTCGTGGCCCAACTCCTCGCCGGTGGCGATGGCGGCTCGCAGGCTGTGGCAGATACTGGACGACCCGGTCAGCAGGGCGAACGACCACGGCGTGCCGTCGGCGTGGCGGGCCCAGCGGATCTCCCCTCGGGGGAGCTGCAAGTCGAGCACGAAGTCCACCGCTCGCTCCACCACCGGCCACATGCTCTCCAAGAAGCTCCGGTCGCCGGTACACCGGTAGTGGTGCCATACGCCGGTGGCCACGTAGGCCACGCAGTTGGCATCGAGCTTGTCCTGCTCCACGCCGTCGGCCACGTAGTACTGATGCCAGGCGCCGTCGGGCCGTTGATGGTCAACCAGCCACTGGTAGGCCCGCTCAGCGTCGGTCCGGCGGCCCATGACGGTGAGGGCCATGGCGGCTTCCACGTGGTTCCACGGGTCGGCGTGGCCGCCGGGGAACCAGGGGATCATCCCGTTGGGCAATTGCCAATCGGCGATGCTGTCAGCGGTTTGCGCCAATTCGGATGCTGACAAGACGCCGGCCACGCAAGGCCCGGCAATCTCCTCGCCTTTCGGGGTGAGGGGGCCAGCATCGGCAAGCTCGGTCTCCCTGTGGTTGTGGGATTCAGACGGCGACAAGCTCGGTCTCCCTTGAACTCTGTGATCCTGGCTTCCGGCTATAAAGAACCAGGCTCTTGCCCAGCACTGGACTCAGGACCCGTTCGGCTATTCGGGTGATTCTCGGTTGGCGAACAATATCCCATTCCAAGAGCCGGCGATAAGCCGCCACCAGCCGATGGTCGTCGCGGTTGGGACCCACCGCGCACCGCAACCACCAGTAGGGGCTGTGCAGCGCGTGGGCGTGATGGCCCGAATAGGGAGCCAGGCCTGCTTGTCGGAGCCGACGCCGGAGTTCGCTGCGCCGGTAAATCCGCACATGGCCGCCCACCGCCTTGGGAGCGTGGTACTCGTCCGAGAGCGCCCAGCACACCTTTTCGGGGAACCAGGTGGGAACCGTTACCGCCAGCACCCCGCCGGGGCGCAGAATGCGGGTCAGCTCGGCCAGCGCCTGATCGTCGGAGTCCACGTGCTCCAGCATCTCAGAGGCGATGACCCGGTCGAACGACTGGTCGGGGAACGGAAGCCGGGTGGCATCACCCTGGGCGGCTTGGCACGTTCCGTGGTACTGCTCTCCGGCATCCGACATGGCCGCGAACGTGGCCCGAACCTCGGCCAACTCGGCCGACGCCAGATCACAGGCCACCACATGGGCGCCCCGTCGGGCGGCCTCATAAGCATGACGCCCGAACCCGCATCCCAAATCGAGCAGCCTTTCGCCCGGCTTCAGGCCCAAGCGGTTGTAGTCAACGGTCAGCATGATCGGACTGGAAATAGCCGAGAGTATTCGTGCCTATCGGTTGGGTCGCCACTCGTCGAGCAGTGCCCGGTAGTGCTCCACCGTCTGGTCGGCGGTGTGACGCCAGCTCCACCGGCTGATCACCCGCTCCCGTCCCGCCGCTCCGATGCGGGCGGCCATTTCGGGATTGTCCAGCACTCTGCTCAGCGCCGCGGCCAGCGCCTCGCTGTCGCCTGGTGGCACCGACACGCACGTTTCACCGTCGGGGCCGGCCACTTCGGGCAGAGCTCCTCCCGTGGTGGCCACTAGCGGCGTGCCGCTGCACATGGCCTCGATGGCCGGCAGGGAGAACCCCTCGTATAGCGATGGCACCGCCGCCACCGAGCTGGTGGCATACAGCTCCACGATGCGCTCGTCGGGCACCCCGGAGATGAACTCCACCACCTGGCTCAGGCCCAGATTGTGGATGGCTTCGGCTGAGGTGCCCCCTTCGCGGGGCTTGCCGATGACGATCAGGCGAACGTCCCGCTCGGTGCGCAGCTTGGCCACTGCCTCCAACAGGTAGCGCAGGCCCTTCATGGGCACATCCGCGCTGGCGGTGGTGATGATCTGCTCGGGGCGGCGGTCTACGTCGGGCAGCGGGCGGAACTGCTCGGGGTCCACCCCCACCGGAACCACGTGCATCAGGTGGTGGGGCACCTTTTGGTCCCGGACGATGTCGTCGCGCGACGACTCCGAGACGGTGATGATTCGCCGCAGGCGCCGGGCCACCCGGGCCTGCATACGGGTAAAGGAATACCAGCGCCGCTTCCCCAGCCGCTCTATCGGGCTTCGGGCATGCTCGAGCTCCAGTTGGCGATCGACGGTGATGGGGTGGTGGATGGTGCCCAGCACCGGTAAGCCATCCCGTTCCATGGCCAGCAGCCCGTAGCCCAGCGACTGGTTGTCGTGTACCAGGTCGAAATCCCCCACTCGGGAGCGCAGCATCTGCCACGCCCGGATGGAGAAGGCCAGCGGCTCCGAGAAGGCGCCGGTCATGAACGAGCCCACCTCGGCGGCATCGGCCCACGACTTGATCTCCCAGAACCCCGGCATCCGCCCCGGATGGGCGTCGTTGAAGATGTCCAGGCTGGGGAGCTCGTGCAGCGGCACCCGATCGTCGAGCACCGGATAGGGCTGTCCGCTCAGCACCTCCACGTGGTGACCGAGGTCGGTCAACGCCTTGCTCAGATGGTGGACGTACACCCCCTGCCCACCGCAGTGGGGCTTGCCCCGGTACGACAAAAGGGCGATTTTGAGCGGGCGATCCGCCGAGACCATAGCCCCACAAGGCTTTCGGAATTCGGTGGGTTTGGCAAATGCTCAGCTGCTCTGACTGACCGCTATCTTGGCCCCGTGCGAGCGCTAGTGCAGCGGGCCGCCGAGGCCCGGGTTCGGGTAGACGGCGAGGTGATCGGGGAGATCGGCCCCGGGCTGTGCTGTCTGGTGGGCGTGACCCACGATGACGATGCCGACACAGTGAAGAAGATGGCCGGCAAGCTGTGGAACTTGCGCATCTTCACCGACGAGAACGGGCACATGAACTTGTCGGTAGCCGACACCAGCGGCGAGCTGCTAGTGGTGAGCCAGTTCACCCTCTACGGCGACATCAGCCGGGGCCGCCGTCCCTCGTTCCTCGGTGCCGCCGCCCCCGACCAAGCCGCCGCCCTGATCGAAGACCTCGTTGTCGAACTCCGCGCCCTCGGTGCCACCGTGGCCACCGGCTCCTTCGGCGCCATGATGGCCGTCGAGTTGATCAATGACGGCCCCGTCACCCTGATGGTGGAGGTCTGATCAGCGGGATTGGCGGCGGGTAGGGGTGGGGTTCCTTGAGTGGGCCATCCAGGCGGCGGCTAGGGCAGCTAGGGCGAGGGCGATCATGGGCCAGGGGCCGGCTCGAGTGGCGAGGGTTTGGCCGGTGCGGAGCTCGATTTCGGCTTGGATGACCTTGCGCTCGGAGACGGCGGTGCGCTGGTAGACGTTGCCGTTGGGGTCGACGAAGGCGCTGAATCCGGTGGGGGCGGACTGCACTACCCAGCGGCCGGTTTCTAGGGCTCGCAGCCGGGAGCTGGCGATTTGCTGGGTCTGCACGATGGTGAGCCAGTAGCTGGCTCCGTTGGTGGGGTTCAACAGCACTTCGCCGCCGTTGCCGATGGCGTCTCGGGCCCGATCCTCGAAGAAGATCTCCCAGCTTATTGACACCCCGAGGCGACCCACCGGGGTGTCCACCACCGCGGGGGTGTCGCCTCGGCGCATGTCCCGGGCGGGCAGGTAGTCGGGGGCCAGCGGCTCGATCAACGACCGCAGCGGCACGTACTCCCCGAACGGCACCAGCCTCACCTTGTCGTAGCGGTCGACCAGCGTTCCGTCGGGAGAGAACACCGCGGCGAAGTTGGCCGCCCCGGTGGCCGACACGTCCTCAACCACCCCGGCCACCACCGTGGCGTTGAGCTCTTGGGACAGCTCAGCCAGCCGGAGTCGCTCCTCGCTGTTGACGAACAACCCATGCACGTCCACCACGTCTTCGGGCCACACCACCAAGTCCACCGGTGGCTGCACCAGTTGGCTGGCTTCCAAATGTCGTTCGAACACCACACCCGGCTCGGTGTTGGCCGCCCGCGTCCGCTGCGGTCCGCCGCCCTGCACTATGGCCACGTCGATGGTGCCGTTGGCTGAGCCCCGGGGGGCCAGCGCCGCCCAGCCCCAGAATCCCAGCACCACCACCGCCAGGGCCAGCGCCGCCTGCCACCGCCGATCGAGCGCCGCGGCCAACACCATGGCGATGGCCACACACACGCCCACCAGCAGCAGCGGCCCGAGCACCCGCACAGTGGTGGCCCACGGAGTATCCACCTGGCTCATCGGCAGGGTGGCCAGCGGCACGCCGCCGAACGGCCATCGCCATCGGATGGCCCCGACCAGCACAAACAGGCCGGGCAGCGCCAACCATCGGCTGCGCCCCGGCGGACAAGCCGCCCCGGCCAGACCGTAGAGCGCGGAGAACACCACGCACACCGCCAGATAGCCGGGCAGGGTGAAGTCGACCATCCAGAACGTGGCCGGGAACAGCCAGCCCGCCCCGAATCCAAACCCCCGCCACGCCCGAGCCCATACCGGCTGATCGGCAAGAAGCCGTTCGAAAGCCACCAACCCGACTAAGGCCAGTGGCCACCACCCCCACGGCGGCATCGACAGCGCCACCAGCCCGCCCGCCGCCAAAGAGCCTGCCGCAGTCCACCCACTGGTGCGAGCCCACACGGCGAGTCGCGGGCTCATCGGGTGATTGCGCCTTCGGCCACGCGGACGCAGGTCTTCATCTGACGATTGGGCCCTCGGTCAGGCCGGCCTGGGCCGCCTGTCGGCCTTGGTTTATGCAGGCCGGAACCCCCAGGCCCCGTGCCCACGCGCCGGTTACCTGCAACCAGGGGGCGTCTTGGGCCAGCACCTGTTTAATGTCGGCCACCAACTCCAGATGGCCGGGCCGGAACTGGGGCAGCGACCGCTCCCATCGACTGATGCGCACCGTGTGGGGCTCGGCCTCCAGGCCCATCGTCGCCGCCAAATCGGTCCGCACCACGTCCAGCAGAGCATCGTCGTCGAAGGACAACGCCCGGTCGTCGCCATAACGGCCAACCGACACTCGCATCACCACTGTGTCGGGCGAGCCCACATGGCCCCATTTGCTCGACGTCCATGAGCAGGCGGTAATGGTCCGGCCCTCCACCGCGGGCACCAGATAGCCCGATCCCGCCATGGGGTGATCTACGTCGGCGGCGCTGAAAGCCAGCGACACCAGCACCACCGAGGCGTAGTCAATCTCGCCCAACAGATCGGCGGCAGCCGACGAAACCGGGGCAATCAGCGCGCTGGCCACATCTGCCGGGAGGGTCACGATCACTTGGTCGGCATCCAGCTCGCCCAGATCAGTCACCGGGGACGACAGCCGCAGCTGCTGGCCTAGTCGGCTGACCAACTCATCGGTCAATCGCCCCACACCGTCGGGCAGGGAGTAAAACACCGGCGCTTCGGGGTCGGCGTTCGACGACGCGGCCAGACGGCTCAATTCCCGCACCAAGCTGGGGCCCCGAGCCGCGGCTTCGGCCAACTGAGGCACGGCAGCTCGCACGCTCAGGTCGTCAATCGATGAGGCGTTGATGCCTCCGACCAGCGGATCCACCAGCCTGTCGGCCACTTCGTCGCCCAGCCGCCGCCGCACCAAACTGCCCACCGACTCGTCGCCATCCAGCGGCGACCCGGCCAAGTCAGGTTCTTGGCGGGCCCGGTCCACCCCACCATCAGACACAATCCCCGAGGCGGCCAAGGCATCGAAATCCAGCGGTACCCCCAGCACGTTGGTCTGAGGCAGCGCCCGCAGCGCTCCTCGGGAGTACACAAACGCCGCCCGCTGGGCCGGCGAAACCAGCTCGCCCGCCAACCCCAGCTCTTGGCAAAGTTCCACTGCCCACGGCACCCGGGCCAAGAACGCATCCGCCCCCTCGTCCACCGGCTGACCGGCCAACTCGGTGGTGAGAATCCGCCCCCCCGCCCGCTCGGCGGCCTCATACACCACCACCTCAGCACCAGCTTTGGCCGCCTCGTAGCCCGCGGCCAACCCGGTGATCCCCGCCCCGACAACGGCGATTCTCACGGAGCGGCCTTGTATCCGTGTACCAGCTCCACCACCCGTTCCAGCGTCTCGGGATCGGTTTCGGGCAGCACACCGTGGCCCAGGTTGAACACGTGACCCGGCTGTCCGGCGTTGCGATCCAGCACGTCGGTGGCCCGGTCGGCCACCACCGGCCACGGGGCCAGCACCGCGGCGGGATCCAAGTTGCCCTGCACGGCCACATCGGGGCCGAGCCGCTCTCGAGCGTCGTCCAGATGCACTCGCCAGTCCACCCCCACCACGTCGGCCCCGGCCTTGGCCAACAGTTCCAGCAGCTCGCCGGTGCCCACTCCGAAGTGGATGCCCGGCGCCCCATCGCCCCGGTTGCCCAGTTCGGCGAATATCCGTTGGCTGGCCGGTAGCACGAACTGCCTGTACTCATCGGGGGCCAGCGCTCCCGCCCACGAATCAAAAAGCTGGAAGGCGGAAGCCCCGGCATCGAGCTGCGAGCCGATAGAAGCGACGGCAAGGTCGGCCAGACGATCCAACAGGGCGGTCCACAGGTCGGGTTCGCTATGCATAAACCGTTTGGTGAGGGCATGGGTGCGAGACGGCCCTCCCTCCACCAAATACGAGGCCATGGTGAACGGCGCCCCGGCGAAAGCGATCAACGGCACATCCAGCTCTGCCACCAGGTTGCCGACAGTCTCCAGCACGTACGGGGTGTCGGCGTCGGGATCAAGCGGGCGGAGCCGATCGAGGTCTCGGGCCTCGCGGAACGGGCGCTCCACCACCGGGCCCACACCAGGCACGATGTCCACCCCGAATCCGATGGCGTGGGTGGGCACCACGATGTCGGAGTACAAGATGGCCGCGTCCACCCCGTAGCGGCGCACCGGCTGAAGGGTGATCTCGGTGGCTACGTCCGGGCGGGCGATGGTGTCCAGCATCGACCCTTCCCCCCGCATGGCCCGGTACTCGGGAAGCGACCGCCCAGCCTGGCGCATGAACCACACTGGCACCCGCTCCACCGGCAGCCCGCGACACGCCCGCAAAAAGGCGTCATTGGCGATGGAGGAACCGGCGGCCACGCCCAAACCGTACCGACCGGCACGGCTGGCAGCGCCATTGCAGCCAGGTCTAAGCGGGGCCGAACTTCATCGGCGGGTCAAACGGCTTAGGTCGACGAGCACTGGGGGATTGAACCCTCATCTGGTACAGATGCCTTCGCAGAGCGGGCGTTCTGGCCTTCAGATAGGCGAGCGTGTCAGAGGACTGGTAGTCGAACACCCGATCAGGGTCCAGTTCTCCTGGGCTGTCGAGGAGGTTGATGATTCTCTCCAAGTCCTTCGACGCCGACGTGGTCCCATAGCGGCGCATATGGAAAAGGAAGCCGTCTTCGAGGGAATACGGTCCCACTTCGTCTATGGATTTGAGGCCGATGTAGTCACGCAGTTTGGCCCGGTACATGATCACGTCCAACTTGGTGGCCAGCAGATCCGGCAGTGAAGCCACCCTCATGCCGTCGATTTCAAGAGGTTCCTGCAAGGTGTTCTCCACTCCGGGGTTGGATCCTCTGGGGGGCGGGCAGAACACCTGGACGGCTACGCCTAAGACTCTGGCATGGAGGATCCCTGAACCAGAGTCGATGACTTCGACATTGCCGATTTCCCTCGTGAGCGATCTGGCAAGGTGGAGCCCCGAGAACGACTCGGTTGCCAGGTAATCCAAGTCGAAGGATGTTCTATGCCTCAAATGAATGGCGAGCGCTGTTCCCCCACCAGGAATCCGTCGACTTTTTCGACCGCTCGTCCCAGGATGGGCCACACCTCCCTTGCCGGTTCCGGGATGTAGTCGGCCCATCCGTCAATCTCAGGCAATGGACCTCTCCAAGATCGCCGCGTCGATTGCAGAGGCGAGCGGGTCAATGTCGTATCCGCGCATCCCGCGACATCGCTGAAGGGACTCCACAGGCAGGCATCGAAGTGCCCACTCGCGGGCGACGCGATCAGGTCCGTCCAAAAGTGTGCAAGCCACTTGGAATGCGTCCTCAGGGAGCCTGAGGTCGCCTGCATGGGAGCCTGACCAGAACAGCCACCAGAACTCCGGCGGGACTTGCTCGGGAAGGGAGCGGTCTACAGGGTCAGGCCTCCTTGGCAAAAATGCCAGGGCGAGAATGCACTCATCATTGAGATCGAGGGACCACAGGGGAACTGTCAGCGAGCCGTATCCCCAGGCAACGCTCGCTTCCTCGCAGCGGGCGTATCCCCGACTTGATAGGGCTTCCAGGCAACTAGTCGTGTGCTCGACGGTGAGCCCGGCAGCGCTGGCGATCTTCTCTGCCTCCGCTCCTCTGGGTCTATTTCGCAGCACAGCCATAACGGTCCGCTGCCCGCTGGTCAGATCGGCGATGGGGTTGTCCTCGGGTTGGAGGGTGGCCGGCAGGCGGGCACGCATCGCCTCGGTCAGATCGTGGTGCTGGGTGAGCAGGACCGCTAGGCGGCCTTCTCCCGGCGGCTGCTCTGTCATCTCCAACGCAGCCGCGATACGGCGTGATGTTGGAGCGGAGATGCCGAGCTCACACGCTAGAACGGGGGGGCGAGTGTCCCAGGACCAGACCGCGGCCAGCCATTCGGCGAGCCCTATTTTCGATCTGTGCATGGCGGTGTCGGTCGTCGCGGTGAAGTCCCTCCGACAGGATCGGCACCGCCACTTCAACGGCGGATCCTGGGACCTGACACTGGGATCGGTTGCACCGCACTTGGGGCATAGGACTCCAGCAGGCCAGCGGAATCCGACGAGATACTCTTCAGCGGAGGTCTCGTCAGCCACCAGCGGGGACAGGAACCCAGCGACTTTTGACATGCCTTCATCCTACCAGTGTTGGGTTTTTATCGTTCAATAATCTGGGGTCGACAAGTGGGTTCAGCCAATGAACGAGCTTTACACGCAGCTCGCCGGTAACGTTCCCCGAGAAGCATTCCGCCGAACAGCGCGAGTTCGCTGATGCCAACACGACCCGCTTGAACGACTCGGTTCCCGC
Organism: Acidimicrobiia bacterium; assembly: GCA_022826705.1. GTDB lineage: Bacteria > Actinomycetota > Acidimicrobiia > Acidimicrobiales > Bin134 > Poriferisocius. The sequence continues at coordinate 44,572 of JAJDUJ010000015.1, forward strand.
CATGCCCAACGGGCTGATGAAGGACAAAGACGGAGCCATCGGCGGGCAGCCGCAGTACGCCAGGTTGGTCACCAAACGGAAGGGGTGATGAGGTGTTGGGAACCAAACCCAAAAGGAAGCTCGCTCGACACATTGAAGCGAGACTGGCCAGCGTAGAGCAGAGCTTGCTGGATGACGATGTATGCCAAGCGCTGCTCCTCTGTATGACATTGGGTGATGATGCACGGACAGCGCCCCTGCGCGAATGGGTGAGACAGGAACTCGGTGGGTATGAACAAGGGTCCGCTGTTCCGGCGTATAGGACATTCGATCCGATTTGGTGTGTCAATCAGAGCTTCGTGCGCCCCGGGTATTCAGTCAGCAACCAGGTGGTCTGTCTTGATATCACCGAGCTAGCGAAAGCCCAAGCGGCCTTGGATGCCATATTCGCTGACAGCGGCTCAGAACCAATGAGCGTTTCCGAGCCCGTTGCAATTAACTGGCCACTTTCGGGGATCGACGACTTCCTGGTTTCTGGTAAGGACTCGTGGGACGTAATGCCTCCTTGGGGTCCGTCGGTTGTGAGCCGCATTTACCCGAATGACGGATCGTTCAAGGGGCATATCTTCCTCCCAATCAGTAGAACGCAGATAGCCGGGATGCGGGGGGCAGCCCAAGTGGCAGCTATGGATTTCGTGTCTGAAGCTCGGGCACAAAGTCGTGGGCTCTTTGACTACGAATCCCTACAGCAGGCATTTACGGAAGTGGCCGCAACGTTTGGCATTATCGCCAAACAGATTGCCGCCGATTGACAGAAAGGGCCAGTCATGGACATCCGTTTGAGGGAGGTGAGTACCAGCGAGCCCGTGGACTGTTTGCCGACGACGGCGACAACGAGTTCTACGAGTGCGCCCTTGCGCTGCCATAATCCCCGCAAAGCCAGAAGCACGGATGTATCGGAGGTTCCTGATGGGCTGGTTGCGAGACCGCAAGGAGAAGAGGGCGCGGAAAGCCCGCGAGGCTCAGGCAGCCCGCGAGGCCCGCGACAGGACCGCCAGAGAGAAGGCCCGAGAGCAGGAGCGGAAGCGGCTGGAGTCGGAGCTCGCCATTGCCAACGACATCAGCGGTGCGTATGACGAATCCGACGGCTGCCCCATCGTGCTCAAGAAAAACGAGCAGGTCATCGGGATCATTGAAGGGACTGGCCTAGTCGAGGTGAAAGCGGGGAAGACGCAATACCGCGGCGGGTCGGCGGGCACCAGCATCCGAGTTGCCAAAGGCGTGTCCCTCCGAGTGGGCCAGCACAAAGGGACCGTGTACCGCGAGCCTGAGATGCCCCGCTTGCTCTGTACAGGCGGAGCGTTCGTCGTCACTGACGTGCGCGCCGTCTACGTCGGCCCGAAGTACACGCGCGAGTTCGCTTGGAACAAGACGATCTCGATGACCGAGAGCACGGGCGAGGGCGGCGCATGCCTGTTGATAGCGGTGAACAACAGGCAGAAGGTAAGTGGCGTGCTCACAGGCAGCAGTGCCGATGCCGTCGCGGGCAGGTGCGAGATAGGGATAGCCATAAGCAACGACAACCTCCCGCAGTTGGTGGCCGAGCTTGAGTCCGAGATAGCAGCGTTGGGCGAGGAATCCGAACAGCGGATCTGAAAAGGCATCGTTGGTGATGGCAGCACGGTTGGCCACGCCAAGATCACCAAAGCTCGCTGTGCTATCGCCCAACGCCGCCATTCCGGTATCGGCACCCCGCTACCATCGCCGGGGTGCGCCGGTCTATTGACGACTACCCCTTCGATCCGGCTGACCTGCCCCCCAGTGACGACGACGAGTTCTCCCCGGTGTCGTGGGCGGTGGCCATTGCCGACGACTACGAAGATGCCGCCCCGCGGGTGGTGCTCACCGTTGAGGAGGTGGGTCAGGCTGGCTATGGCCTAGTGGCCCACCTGTCCCCTCACCTGGCCCGTCGCCTCCGGGCCGCCATCAACGACGCCCTCAAAGAAATCGGCGAGTCTGAGAGTTCCTAGGAGCGTCGATATCCGAGCGTTGATGTTGCCAGCCTCGGGGTGTGCGGCCGGTCTCTCAATAAAGTCAGCGTGGCTGCGACTGCTTGAACGAGGATTATCAGCGTCTGGGCGGTGGTTCGGGGGGTTGTTGCCAGGGTGGTCGTAGGTAGGGGCGGCCGGTGTCGGGGTGATGTTCGACGTCCCAGTTGCGGTGGTGGACCTTGTGATGGCAGTCGTGGCAGAGCTGCACGAGGTTGTCGGATTGGGTGGGGCCGTCGTCTTCCCAGTGGATGATGTGGTGGGAGACGCACCACTCGGGTTCAGCTCGACAGCCGATGCAGCCTTGGTCTCGAGCGGTAATGGCGGCCCGGAGTTGGGGACTGGGGTGGCGTTGGCGACCCAGTGAGAGGCATTGCAGGTCGGCATCGAAGATCCCGGTGAGGATTTCGGCGTCGCAGGCCAGCTTGCGGAACTCATCTTGAGGCAACGGGCTGCCATCAGCCAACCGAGGATTGCCGAGTTGGCGGTCGATGGCGTCGTAGTCAGCCAGGATCAACAAGCTGGTCGGCTGGGGCTGATCGGACTCGCCGTCTGTGGTGCGAGTCAGCAGCTGAGCGATGGCATCGGCCCGGCGGTGGCGGGCTTCGAGCCGCTCGCGGCCGGTGGTGGCGTGCCAGGCCATGTCGGTCTTGTGGTTCAGCGCAGCCCGGATGCCCTGCGCGGCGACCGGGTCGAACAGGGCGAACAGCCGCCACATGCCATCGTCCTGCTCAGTGAAGCTGGCGGTGCGTTTTCTTCGTTGGCGCTCGAGCCGCTTGGCACCGTCTGTATCGCCCGACAGCTCGTCTTGGTGCTCGCGCACCGTGCGCCGCAATTGCTCAGGGGTCTGGTGCTCGGCCGCGGCCAGCATCTTGTCCTCGTCCAAGGGCCCTGCTTGGGTCGCAGTTCCCAGGATGCGGGCGTGCTCTGAGGTGATGCGACTGTCAGAGAGCGCTCCCCGAGTGGCCGCCAGCGATTCCAACTGTTCAGCGTCGCGCATGGTGCGCTGGGCCTGCTGGCCCGATTGGCGGAGCTCAGATTTCAGTGTGTTGGCCGTGTCATACGGGCTGGTGCGCCGCTTCTTCTCCGCCACCGCCTCCGCCAAGAACCCGTCCAACTGATTCCGAGCCCGCCCGATCTGACGCAACCGCAAATCCAGGGAAGCATCGTCCAACCCGGCGATCTCCACCGCCTCAACATGCACGCCAGTGCTAGCGTTTCCCCTGGTCAATGTCCCAGATTCCATGCCCACCAGTCTACCGACACCAGTGACAGTATCTCCATGGCATATCTCGTGAACAATGAGAAACATTCCATTTACAGTCAAAACATATGAACCTCGACAATTTTCAGTCGAGTGTTGGCAGGGGAAAGCCGACACATAGCCGACACATATCAGTCAACGCCTAGCATCCTCCCCGTGTCGGACGCAGTGCCTGCTGATCAGGTTGGGACGCACCGTCGCACTTTTTCGGGTGGTCAACGATCCACAGCCATGCACGACGTCGCCAACCGCTCTGGATCGAGTACCTCTGATGGCCTGAGCAGCGAGATCGAAGCCGAGCGTCTACACATGAGACTGTCTCGCTGCCTTGCCATCGACCTTGAGGTATCGAAGGAAACCGAGCGCATCCACGCCTTTGCCGGAGTACGCCCTGATACCGAGAAGTCTGTTGTATTCCCCTCAGGAGGTCGCCGGTTTGAACAGGCGCTGGCCGAGCTAGACCATCTCGCCAGGGGTGCCAATTTCGTGCTCGGCCACAATCTCATCGACTTCGACCTGCGCCATCTGCAAGCGGCCAAGCCCAATCTGCGCCTGCTGCGACTGCCGGCAATAGACACGCTCTGGCTCAATCCACTCGCCTTTCCTCGCAATCCGTACCACCGTCTTGTCAAGCACTATCAAGACGGCGAGCTCAGTTCAGGGCGCGTCAACGACCCCCAGAAAGATGCAGAACTCGCCTTAGAAGTGTTCACCAAACAGCAGGCGAGTCTTCTGGAGGTGCCGTCAGACTTGTTGGCAGCCTGGCATTGGCTCACTGGTGGGCACCCCAACTCCGGCTTTGACCTGTTTTTTGAGTGTCTGCGTCGCTCCCCGATGCCGTCGGATGCCGAAGCGAGCGAGGCGATCCAAGCCCGACTACACGATATCTCCTGCCGCACCCATGCCCGGCAGGCCATCGCCTCCGCCGATAAGCATGGCTGGCCCCTCGCTTACGCCCTGGCGTGGCTGTCGGTAGCAGGGGGCAACTCGGTCATGCCGCCTTGGGTGCGGCACCAATTTCCCGAAGCCGGCGCGTTGGTCAGACGCCTGCGCGACCGCCGATGTGACGACCGGGGATGCCCCTGGTGCCGGGAGCGCCACAATGCCACCAAGGAACTCAAACGACTCTTCGGCTTCGACGCCTTCAGACCCAAACCGCAAGACCCGGAACGGCAAGGACATTCATTGCAGCAGTCCATCGTCGAAGCGTCGATGGAGGGCCAGCACGTCCTCGGGATTCTGCCCACGGGTACAGGCAAGTCGTTGTGCTACCAGATACCAGCCCTTTCGCGATACGAGAAGACCGGGGCAGTAACCGTGGTCATCTCGCCCTTGGTGGCCCTGATGGTGGATCAGGTCGCAGGACTCGAGGCCCGAAGCATCGCTTCCTGTGTCACCGTCAACGGCATGTTGTCGATGCCCGAGCGCACCAATGCATTGGAAAAGCTGAGGCTCGGCAATGCCGCTATCGTGCTGACCTCTCCCGAGCAGCTTCGTAGCGTCTCATTTCGACGGGCGCTCGACCAGCGCGAAATCGGCAGCTGGGTGATAGACGAAGCCCACTGCCTGTCGAAGTGGGGTCACGACTTCCGTCCCGACTACCGCTACGTGGCTCGGTACATCCGGGAGCGGGCAGAGGCAGAAGGTGGCCCCGTACCGCCGTTGCTGTGTCTGACTGCCACGGCCAAGCCCGAGGTCAAAAGGGACATCATCGATCACTTCTGCAAACGACTCGATATCGAGATGCAGGAGTTCGATGGCGGCAGCACGCGTACCAATCTCGAGTTCGTGGTGGTGGAGACAACCAGTTCGAGGAAGCCCAACGATGTCTACGAGATGTTGGAAAACCACTTGCCGCCTGATCGCGAAGGCGGTGCGATCGTGTATTGCGCGACGCGTCGACATACCGAGGAATTGGCCAATTACTTGACAGCGCGCGGGGTCTCCGCCGATCGATTCCACGCTGGATTGCAGCCTGAAGAGAAAAAGACCATCCAACGCTCCTTCATCGATGGTGAGCTGCGGGTGATCGTCGCCACGAACGCGTTTGGCATGGGCATAGACAAACCCGATGTGCGGCTGGTGGTTCACGCCGACGTTCCCTCTTCGCTAGAGAACTATCTGCAAGAGGCGGGCCGTGCGGGAAGAGACCAGCAACAAGCCCACTGTGTGCTGCTCTATACGAGAGATGACGTAGAACGGCAATTCGGCATGTTGGCTCGTTCCCGGCTCACCCGGCGGGAGATACACGGAGTTCTTCGGGCACTTCGTCGGTTGAGTAAGCGAAACGGTAGCGACGAAGTGGTGGCCAGCACCGGTGAGATCCTCGTCAACGACCAGGAATACGACTTCAGACGGGATTCGGCCACCGACGACACCCGGGCGCGAACCGCAATCACCTGGCTGGAGGAGTCGGATCTGCTTACCCGTGAAGAGAATCGAGTGCAGATCTTCCCCTCTTCGCTGCGCGTGAGTTCGGTCGAGGAAGCGAAGAGGAAGCTTGAGGCCCGACGGCTGGGCGATCCAGCAAGGGAGAGGCTCCTTGCCATCGTGCAGAAGCTGCTCGAAGCCAACCCCGACGAAGGCATCTCCACCGACATGCTGATGGCCGCCGTCGGTCTTAGCTCCGGACAGGTGCGGGGTGCGCTCTACGACCTCGAGAAGTGCGGAATCGCCAGCAACGACACGGTGTTGACTGCCTTTGTCCATGCCGGTGTTGCCCGGAGTTCGCGGCAGCGGCTCACCGAGGCGGCTGGGGTGGAGGAGAAGTTGCTGGAGCTCATGCAGGAGTTGGCCCCCGACATGGGAGTCGGAGATCGTGCCCCGCTCAATCTCCGCGCAGTTACACAGAGGATCAAAGACGCAGGCCACGAACAGGTCAGGCCAGAGCACATAGTGCGAATCCTGCAAGGGATCGCAGAAGACGGACGTGATGAGGAGTCTGCCGCCGGCAGCATCGCGGTGAGCCACCCCGATTCCGAGAGCGTTTGGGTGACGCTGAAGCGGGAATGGGGTTCGCTGGGGAACATCGCGAAACGACGGCGGGCTGGCGCCGCTCGCCTGCTCGATCATTTGCTCTCGTGTCTGCCCTCGGGTCGGCAGCGCGGCACCGACCTGTTGGCCGAGACCACACTGGGAAAGCTGGCGCACGCCGTGGAGAGCGATCTCGCGCTGCAAGCGGAGGTCAGGGATTTCCGCAAGCTCGTAGACCGTTCTCTGCTGTGGCTGCACGAGCAGGAGGTCATCAGGCTGAATCGGGGCCTCACCGTATTCCGCCCGGCCATGACCATTCGCCTGTCACCCGAACGACGCGGCTTTTTGCAGTCCGACTTCCAGTCGTTGCAGGTCCACTATGAGGAGTCCGTGCGCCAGATCCATGTCATGGCCGAATACGCCCAACGCGGGCTGGGCACCATGGCCGATGCTCTTCGCCTGTCTGTCGACTACTTCGTTTTGGGAGAAGCCGAGTTCCTGCGTCGCTGGCTTCCCGACCGCGACCAGGACCTCTCCCGACAGACGTTGCCAGAGTCGTGGCACAACATCGTCGAGAGCCTGAGGAATCGCTCGCAGCGAGATTTAGTGGCCGATGACCGCGAAACCACCAATGTGCTGGTGCTGGCCGGGCCTGGTTCGGGCAAGACCCGGGTCTTGGTGCATCGAATCGCCTATCTGATTCGAGTGAGGCGCGAGGATCCTCGAGGCATTCTTGCCCTGGCTTACAACCGGCATGCCGCAGTTGAGATACGTCGCCGACTTGCTGAGTTGGTTGGAGACGACTCGCGAGGGGTGCTGGTGCTCACCTGCCATGCCCTGGCCATGAGGCTTGTTGGCGCCAGTTTCGCAGAGCGAGTCGACCGCCCCGTTGGTGAGCAGTTCCAGGACATCCTCAGGCAGGCCACCGCCCTGCTGCATGGCGAAGGGCTGGCAACAGAGGAGGAGGCAGAGGAGTCGCGGGCCAGGCTGCTAGCTGGGTTCCGCTGGATTCTGGTGGACGAATACCAAGATGTCGGCCGCGACGAGTAGAACCTCATCTCGGCCCTGGCTGGCCGTAATTCGTTGGACGCCGATGCCAAGCTCACCATGTTCGCAGTAGGCGACGACGACCAGAACATCTATGCCTTCAGAGGATCGTCGGTAGAGTTCATTCGCAAATTCGAAGAGGACTACCAGGCCCGACCCGCTTTCCTGGTGGACAACTATCGATCTACCCGCCACATCATTGATGCTGCGAACTCGGTCATCAAACCATCCCAGAACCAGCGGATGAAGGTGGACAATGACATCAGAATCGACAGGGGACGGTCGAGGGATCCAGCAGGTGGTCGATGGGCGGCACTCGACCCGGTAAGCCACGGCAAGGTGCAAGTGCTCCCCACCGGTCTCGACGCCGTCTCCCAAGCCCAGGCGGCCATGGCCGAGCTTCAACGACTGGCCAGCCTCGATACGGGGTGGGACTGGTCGCGCTGCGCCGTCATAGCCCAGGAATGGAACTACCTGCATCCGCTTCGGAGCCTCTGCGAAATCGAGGGCATCCCAGTGGACATGGCCAACGAGGAAATACCGAGCGTCTGGCATCTCCGAGAGACGCAGGCCCTGTTGGGCTGGCTCCGACGGCGCGATCCCGCCCTCGTAGAAATCGCCGACCTGCGTGCCTGGCTGAGCGGGCAAATGCCCACCCCATGGACCGAGCTCTTGCAGGAGGCCTTTGAAGACCACGAGGTTGAAGCGGGCCCGGCTGAGATCCCGGTGGACTCGTTCATCGAATGGCTGGCCGAGTGGGGTCGAGAGGCGCGTAAGCGCCAGCGAGGGCTGTTGCTAGCGACCGCCCACCGCGCCAAGGGCCTGGAGTTCGACCATGTGATCGTGCTCGACGGCGGTTGGGGTCGCGGCGGGCAAGTTCAAGACCCTGACGCCGAGCGTCGCCTGTATTACGTCGCCATGACCCGGGCCCGCCAGACCCTTGCCCTCGGGGATCTCGGCGAACTGAATCCGATGACGGAAGCGCTGCGGGACAGTGCAGCAGTTGTTTGGCGAGAACCTGTCGGGATACCTACACCGCCACCAGAGTTGTCTCGGCAATATCGACAGCTCAGTCTGAGAGAAGTCGATCTGGGTTTCGCGGGCCGAAAACCGCCTCAGCACCGTCTGCACCCTGCCATTGCTGAGTTGTCACCAAATGATCCGCTACGGGTACGGCAACGGTCGGGAAAGTGGGAACTGCTCAACTATGACGGGGTAGTCGTAGGGAAGCTCGCCCAAGCTTTCGAACCCCCAGAGGGGATGGCCTGTCACCGTGCCACCGTGTTTGCCGTTGTCTCTTGGAGCCGCAACCGTTCAGAGCCGCAGTACCAGGATCAGGTCCTGTGCGACACATGGGAGGTCGTGGTGCCCGAGCTCATCTTCGAACCATCCTGAGTCTCACGGAGATCGGCGAGCCTGCCACGCCACAACCCGTCAATTTCGTACTAGACTTGAACGTTCACTGATTTTGAACTCAGTCTGAGGAGTCTCCGATTCATCCGGATCACGCCGCGGAACAGACATACATCGATCGGGCCCACCAAGCCCTTGAGACGGCCCGGGAGCGGGCGCTGTCGCTTAAGGGAATGGTTGAGGTGGGCGCGGGCGGCACCCATCAGGCCCGCTATGAGCGGGAGATCATTTGGGATTCGATAAGCACCCGCCTCAGCGTTCTGGACATCGGTGACGCCTCGCTGGTGTTCGGTCGCCTCGACTGGAGCGACGAGCAGGGCGGCGACCAGCTCTACGTGGGCCGGGTGGCGGTGTGGGATGACGACCAGGAACCGGTAACCATCGACTGGCGGGCCCCGGCGGCCGAGGCCTTCTACCGAGCCACCGGGAGCGAGCCCATGGGCCTGTCCCGACGCCGCCACTTCGTGACCAGAGGCCAGGAGCTGCTGGGGGTGGAAGACGAGTACTTCGGCGAAACCAACGGCCGGGGCCGGATGCCGTTGGTGGGGGAGGCCGCCCTTCGAGCCGGGTTGGAAGCCGGCCGCACCGGCCGCCTCGCCGACGCGGCCGCCACCATCCAGATCGAGCAGGACGCCATTATCCGCTCCCCGCTGTCCGGCCTTCTCGTGGTGCAAGGCGGTCCTGGCACCGGCAAGACGGTGGCCGCTCTCCACCGGGCCGCCTATCTGCTCTATACCCACCGCTTTCCCCTCGAAGGCCAGGGAATGCTGGTGCTTGGCCCCAACCGCCTGTTTTTGACCTATATCGAGCAGGTGCTTCCATCGCTGGGCGAGGCAGGCGTGGAGGTGTCAATGCTCGCCGACCTGCTGCCCGGCACCCGGGTCAAGGGTCTCGACAACCCTCGTATCTCCCGCATCAAGGGCGATCTGCGCATGATCTCGGTGCTGCGCCGGGCTCGCCGGGATCGCCAGCGCCCTCTGCGGACCGACGTGACGGTGGGGTTTGGCCTGCGTCGGCTCCGGCTCACCGTGGACCAGAGCGCCGAGATCGTGCGCCAAGCCCGCAAACGGTTCCGCACCCACAATCGGGCCCGTCGCTTTGTGGAAGAACAGGTGTACCAGCACTTGGCCGACAGCGGTGCCCGCACCGATTCCCCCGCCCCTGACATGGAGGCGGTGCGCGAGCAACTCCATGGCAGCATCGAACTGCGGGAGGCCTTGGAGTGGATGTGGCCGGTGCTCACCCCATCCCACCTGCTGCACGACCTTTTCGGTTCTCCCGCGCTGCTCCGCTCGGCGGCCGGATCGGTGTTGACCTCGGAGGAGACAGACCTGCTCTACCGCTCCCGACAACCCCATGCCTCCGAAGTGGTGTGGACGGCCGACGACGCCCCCTTGCTGGATGAGGCATTGGCCCTGTTGGGCCCCCGGCCCGGCCACAAGCTGTCTGACTCGATTCGCACCTACGGCCACATCGTGGTGGATGAGGCCCAAGATCTGTCGCCCATGCAGCTCCGGATGATCAGCCGCCGCTCGCTCAACGGATCTATGACCGTGGTGGGCGACATCGCCCAGGCCACCTCGGCATGGGGGCACGACTCCTGGGACAGCGTGATCGAGCACCTCCCCGACCACGTCGACCCCCGATTTTCCGAGTTGACCATCGGGTATCGCCTACCCGAGCCCATCATGGACGTGGCCGCCAAGGTTCTCGACGCCGCCATGTCCGGCCTGGTTCCGCCTCAATCGATTCGCATTGAGGGCCGCCCTCCCCGATTCGTTCCCGTGATCGCCCATCAAACCCCAGCCTCCGGCAATGGCCAGGGCAACGGACAAGGCAGTGTCCAAGACGGCGAACCCAGCCCCAGCAGCCTGACCGCCGCCGTCGTCAGGGAGGTAAAGGCCGAGTTCAGCGCGTTGGCCAACGGGAACCTGGCGGTGATCTGCCACAACGCACTGGCCGATGCCATCTCTGAGGCACTCACCGTTGCCGACGTCGATCACGGTTTGGTGTATGAGCGAGGCCTGGAGTCCCGGGTGACCATCGTGCCGGTGGAGTTGGTGAAGGGGCTTGAGGTGGACACCGCCATCGTGGTGGAGCCGGCCGACATCTGCGAAAAGCTCCCCAAGGGGATGCGAGCTCTGTATGTGGCCATGACCCGGGCCACGCAGCGCCTCGTGGTTGTGTACGCCCGCCCGCTGCCCGAGCCCCTGCTCACCAAGGAGGCATGAGCCGATGGCCCACGATCCCCACAGCCTCACCCACGAGATGAACGACTTCCTCCGGGATCGCCATCTGGCGTCGCTCACCATTGTGCGCCCCGACGGCACCCCCCATGTGACCCCGGTGGGGTTCACCTGGGATCCCGACACCGCCACGGCCCGCATCATCACCTGGGCCGGGGCGAAGAAGGTGCGCATGTTGGAGGCGGCCGGGGGCGGTCGAGCCGCACTGTGCCAGGTGGACGGCGGCCGGTGGGTCACCCTGGAGGGCCACGCCACCGTCACCGCCGATCCCGACCAGTGCGCCGAGGCGGTGGCCCGCTACGGCGAGCGTTACAGCCCCGCCAAAGACCGGGGCGCCGACCGGCGGGCCATCATCATTGATGTGGATTCAGTGCTGGGACGAGCATGACCCCTAAGGGCATCGGCCTCAGCGCCAATGTGCACGAGTACCTGGTGGCGCACGGCGCGGGCATCGACCCCATCGCCCAGGAGTTGATCGACGTCACCGCCGAGCTGGGGCGTATTTCTGGAATGCAGGTCGCCCCTGAGCAGGGTGCCTTCATGACCATGCTCACTCGCCTGCTCGACGTGCGGTTCGCGGTGGAAGTGGGCACCTTCACCGGCTACTCGGCCCTGTCCGTCGCCCGAGGGCTGGCCCCCGGCGGACGGCTGCTGTGCTGTGATGTGAGCGATGAGTGGGTGAGCATCGGCCGCCCGTTTTGGGAGCGGGCTGGGGTGGCCGATCGCATCGAGGTGGTAATCGCCCCTGCGGCCGAGACCTTGGCCACCCTGCCCGGCGATCCGCCCATCGACCTGGCCTTCATCGACGCCGACAAGCGGTCTTACCGGATCTACTACGAGGAGATCCTGCGCCGCCTCAGCCCCAAGGGAATCATCCTGGTGGACAACGTGTTGTGGGCAGGCCGGGTGGCCGACCCCGATGCCGACCTCGAAGAGAACCCCGATACCGCCCACATTCGGGAGTTCAACGCTTCCGTGGTTGCCGACCCCCGGACAACCCAAGTGATGCTCCCCATCTCCGACGGGCTAACGCTCATAACTCTGGCCCCATAAGGTGCGCCACCGGCCCCCGGCCCGCGCCCAAGTCCCATTCTGCCGAACGAGTGAGGCGATCGCGAACAAAAGCCTTGGCAGCAGTGATGGCTTCCATTGGGTCAATTCCCACCGCCAATCCAACGGCCACCACAGCAGAAAAAGTGCAGCCAGTGCCGTGGTCGTTGTAGGAATCGATCACATCGGCGGCCAGCTCAAACCACCTATCTTCGTGGTAAATCCAATCGGTAGCGGTGTGTTCGCCAGTAATCACCAGCACGCCTAGGCACAGTGCCGCAAGATCAGCTGGCTCGTCACACCTGCCCGCCTCACCGAGCACCCTTGCCTCACGGGCATTGGGAGTTGCGACAGCCGCATGCCCCAAAAGCTCCAAATATGCGGCCTCGGCCTCTTCATCGAGCAGTCGGTCTCCGGTCGACGACACCATCACCGGATCAACCACTAGGTTGGGCAGCCGCCCGGCTGCCGCGTAATCGCCGATCACGTCGATCACCTCCCGACTGCCCAGCATCCCGGATTTCACCGCGGCCACCGGCAGGTCGTCTAGCACCGAGTCGAGTTGCTGGGCCACGAAGTCGGCCGGAATGGGGTGTATCCCCTGGACGCCCACAGTGTTTTGGGCTGTTACTGCGGTGATCACCGCGGTTCCGTGTACTCCCAGGGCGGCGAATGTGGCCAGATCAGCGGCAATCCCCGCGCCGCCCGAGGAGTCCGACCCAGCAATGCTGAGCGCTACAGGAGGGTTCATCCCGAGTGCCATTCGTCCAAGAGAGCAGCGATGGTCTCTTGGGGGTCGGGGCTGCGGGCCACCGCTCCCTGTACTGCCACGCCAGCCGCCCCGGCGTCTCGACAGGCGGCCACTCGGCCCAGGCCGATCCCCCCTAGGGCGTACACCGGGACATGGGCCTGCCGAACGATCCGTCCCAGACCGCCCAGCCCCAACGGTGGCCCGTAGCCGGGTTTCGACTCGGTTTCGAACACCGGGGAGATGGTCACGTAGTCCACCCCCTCAAGCTCAGCCTGGCGCACCTCGTCGAGTCCGTGGCACGACCGTCCCACGATGCCCTGGTACACCTTGGGGTAGCGGTCGAACCCGGCCAAATGCACCCCGTCGGCCACTGGATCAATCATCGACGCCAGGATCAGGCAGTCGGTTTGCTCACTCATCAACCGGGCCAGCTCCCGCCTGATCTGCGGTGGGCGGTCTTTGGCCCGAAAGATCACCGCAGGGGCCTTCACCACTACGTCGGTGAGCACGAGCAGCTCTGACGACAGTGCCCGCTTGGGGCTGTACGGCCGTCGGTGGTCAGAACTGGGCACGACCCTGGGGGGAGGTCGAGGCCTCGGCACCGAAACGCTTGGGGATCCTGCCGGCCAGGCGGGCCTGCCGCCCGGCATCGGTGGCCAGCCGTATGGCGGTGGCCATCTGCTCGGGGTCGCGGGCCCGGGTGATGGCCGACGCCACCATGACCGCGTCGCAGCCCAGCTCCATGGCCAATGCAGCGTCGGAGGCGGTGCCGATGCCGGCGTCCAGCACCACCGGCACCGCCGAATGCTCCACGATCATCTCGATGTTGTGGGGATTGCGGATGCCCAGTCCGGACCCGATGGGCGCCCCCAGCGGCATAACGGAGGCACATCCCAGGTCTTCGAGGCGGCGGGCCAGCACCGGGTCGTCGTTGGTGTAGGCCATCACGGTAAAGCCGTCGTCCACCAACGTCTCGGCCGCTTCCACCAACTCGATGCCTTCAGGCAACAGGGTGATGTCGTCGGCGATCACCTCCAACTTCACCCAGTCGGTTTCGAATGCCTCCCGGGCCAATTTGGCGGTGAGCACGGCATCGGCCGCGGTGTGGCAGCCGGCGGTGTTGGGCAGCACTTCTAGGCCCAGGCGCTCGATCACATCCAGCACCGAGCCAGTGGCGTCGGGTGACACCCGGCGCAGCGCCACCGTCACCAGCTCACACTCCGACGCGGCCAGTGCCCGCTCTAGCACAGCCAAGTTGGGCGCCCCCCCGGTGCCGGTGATCAGCCGGCTGGTGAAGCTGCGTTCGGCCACGGTCCATGAGTCGCCCATTTACGGCCTACCGTCCGGGGGTTCGCACCAGCCGCCCACTTATCCTCCCTGGGCCGCTTCGAGGATCTCGACCCGGTCGCCCTCGGCCAGCGGAGCTTCGCTCCACCGGCTGCGGGGCACTATCTCACGGTTGACGGCCACCGCCACACCCCGTTGGTTGGGGGCCAGGGTTCCCACCGTGGAGTCTGCTGGAACATCCAATGTCTCGCCGTTGACTACAACGATCACGCCGTCACCCCGCTGAGGTGCTCAGGTCTGAGGGCATCATCGGTGGGATCGTCCCTGAATCGGTCCGGGCTGAACCGCGACAAGTCCATTGGCGGCTCATGGCCCTGCACTAGGGCAGCTATTGCGATTGCGGTGATAGGCGCGGTGAGGATGCCGTTGCGGTAATGGCCGGTGGCGTACACGATGCCGTCGCGGCCGGTGCCGATGATGGGGGCATTGTCGGGCGCTCCGGGGCGCAGGCCGGCCCACGTTTCCACCAGGTCGATCTCGCTGAGCCCCGGCAGCAGGGTCAACACATCTCGGAGCAGCTCGTAGACGCCCCCCGCGGTCACCCGGGTGTCGAAGCCCTGCTCTTCCTGGGTGGCACCCACCACTATCTCACCGTCGCTGCGGGGCACCGCGTACACGCTCGACCCCCGCACCACCCCCCGCACCGGCAGTTGCAGCAGTCCCTCCGGGCCACTCAGGCGGAGGATCTGCCCCTTGATGGGCCGGATGGGCACCCCCAGCAACCGGCCGCTCCACGCCCCGGCGGCCACCACCACCTGCTGGCCGGTCACCGTGTGGCCATCGCTGGCCACCACTTGGTTCCGGCTCACCTCGGTGGCTGAGACCGGAATGGTGGGCACTCGATTCAACAGCTCGGCCACCACCCGGCGGGGGTTCACCTGATGGTCAAGCGGAGAGTACACCCCGCCCCGCACGCCGGGGGCGAGCAGCGGCTCTCGGGCTCGGCATTCCCGGCTCCGAAGCCGCTCCACCGGCAGGCCCTCCTGCTCGTGCAGGTCGCCCAGGTTGTCGAGCAGTGCCTTGTCGTCGGCGTCGTAGGCGGCCATGAGCATCCCGTCGCGGCGGTAGTCCACGGCATCGGCCCCCAGAGAGTCGGCGAAGGCCGGCCACGCCTGACTGGCAGCCAGGTTCAGCTCCAAGATGTGGCTCTCTCCCCAGTACGCCTCGTGGATGGGGGCCAGCATCCCCGCCGCCGCGTGGCTGGCCCCGGTGCCCGGGGCGGGGTCAAGCACCACCACCTCGGCGCCGTCTTGCAGGAGCCGCCAGGCGGCCGACAATCCGATGATGCCGCCACCCACAATAATGACGTCCGGGTACGAGGGCACGTCAGCCACCGAGGACCTCCAGCAGCTCGGCAGTGGCCGCGGCCGGGTCAGCGGCGTGGGCCACTGCCCCGATCACCGCCACACCGTGGGCCCCAGCGTCCAGCAATTCCGGCACTTGGGCGGCGGTTATTCCGGCGATGGCGATCACCGGGATGTCCACCGCGGCGGCCACCCTCTCCACCCCAGTCGGCCCCAGCGGATCGGGCAGATCGTCTTTGGTAGCGGTGGCGTACACCGGCCCGACCCCCACGTAGGAAGCCCCATCGTCCTGGTGGCGGAGTGCGGACTCGGGATCTCGGGCGGTGCTCCCCACTATTCGGTCTGGGCCGAGTAGGCGACGCATCTCGGCCACCGGCAGGTCATCGGCACCGCCGTGTACTCCGTGAGCTCCGGCGGCCAGCGCGATGTCGGCCCGGTCGTTCACGATCACCATCGCGTCTGTGGCCTGAGCCGATGCCACAATGCGCTGGCACTCTGCCAACACTGCGATGTCGCGGGCCTCTTTGATCCGCACCTGCACCGTAGGGGCTCCGCCTCGAAAGGCGGCATCGGCCAATGAGGCGCAGTCGACGATGACATGCAGCCGGGGAACATGTGTGGTCACCGGATCACTCACGGCTAGCTCATGGTCGATCAGCGTCATCGAAGCCGTTGCCCTCGCCCAGCGTCACGACCCGGCCGAGTAGATCTCGGCGCCCTGGTCCCGGAACTCGTCGGCCTTCGACTTCATGCCCAGCTCGATGGCCACCGACTCGTCCACCCCCTGGCGGGCGGCGAAGTCCCGCACGTCCTGGGTGATCTTCATGGAGCAGAACTTGGGTCCGCACATTGAGCAGAAGTGGGCGGTCTTGGCCGGCTCGGCCGGGAGGGTCTCGTCGTGGTATTTGAGCGCCGTCTCGGGATCGAGCGACAGGTTGAACTGGTCGGCCCAGCGGAACTCGAACCGGGCCTTCGAGAGGGCGTTGTCCCACTCTTGGGCCCCCGGATGGCCTTTGGCCACATCGGCGGCGTGGGCGGCGATCTTGTAGGCGATCACCCCGTCTTTCACGTCGGCCCGATTGGGCAGCCCCAGGTGCTCCTTAGGGGTGACATAACAGAGCATGGCGGTGCCGTACCAGCCGATGTTGGCCGCCCCGATGGCCGAGGTGATGTGGTCGTAGCCGGGGGCCACGTCGGTGGTGAGGGGACCCAGAGTGTAGAAGGGGGCGTCTTGGCACCACTCCTGCTCCAAGGTCACGTTCTCTTTGATCTTGTTGAGCGGCACGTGGCCCGGTCCCTCGATCATCACCTGCACGTCGTGTTCCCAGGCCCGCCCAGTGAGTTCGCCCAGGGTTTGGAGCTCGGCCATCTGGGCGGTGTCGTTGGCATCGGCGATCGATCCCGGCCGCAGTCCGTCGCCCAAGGAGAAGGCCACGTCGTAGGCCGCGAAGATCTCGCACAGCTCGTCGTAGTGGGTGTAGAGGAAGTTCTCCTGGTGATGGGCCAGGCACCAGGCGGCCAGAATCGAGCCGCCCCGGCTGACGATCCCCGTGGTGCGCTCGGCGGTGAGCGGCACATAGCGCAACAGCACCCCAGCGTGGACGGTCATGTAGTCCACCCCCTGCTCGGCCTGTTCTATAACCGTGTCGCGGTAGATCTCCCAGGTGAGCTCCTCGGGCGCGCCGTTGGTCTTCTCCAGAGCCTGGTAAATGGGCACGGTGCCGATGGGCACCGGCGAGTTGCGGATGATCCACTCCCGGGTGGTGTGGATGTCAGAGCCGGTGGACAGGTCCATCACCGTGTCGGCCCCCCATTTGGTGGCCCAGGTCATCTTCTCCACCTCTTCGGCAATCGACGACGTGACCGCCGAGTTGCCGATGTTGGCGTTGATCTTGGTGAGGAACTTGCGCCCGATGATCATCGGCTCCGACTCGGGGTGGTTCACGTTGGCCGGGATGATGGCCCGGCCCCGGGCCACCTCGGAGCGCACCATCTCGGCGTCGAGCCGCTCGCGGGTGGCAATGAACTCCATCTCCGGGGTGATCTCCCCCCGGCGGGCGTAGGCCATCTGGGTCACCGCCGCTCCTTTGGCCCGCAGCACCGGTCGGCGCTCGCCCAGGAACGGATCGGAGGCGGAGCCGTCGCGCACCGCCCGGCGGCCGTCGTCACGCAGGTCGGCGGCCCGCCCCACGATCTCGGTGGTGTCGTCCCGCTCGGTGATCCAATCCAGCCGCAATGGCGGCAAGCCCACGCTGGGGTTGGAACCAGGACCGCTGGTGTCGTACAGCAAAAACGGCGGCTCCGGCTCGGTCAGGTTCACCTGGGTGAACGGCACCCGTACATCAGGCCGCTCGCCGGCCACATACACCTTCTCCCGGGCAGGCTTTTCGCTGGGTGAGGAGCCCTCCTGGTTCGGCGCGTTGCCGTTGGTGCTCTCGCTCATCATCATCTCCCTTCGCCGGCGTTATCCGGATCAGGTTCAGCGGTCGGTGCCAGCGGACACCCTCTCAGCCCGACGATCCTCGAGCTCCCGCGTGGTTGTCGCCCTTAGTCTGCCACAGACGGCTAGCGGTTCCTATGGCAACTTCTACTTCCTCAGGGAGACGGTGAAGCGGGATTCTTCCTCGGAGAAGTCTGGTTCGGTGCCATTGTGCTGCGCCATGGCGGGGATGACCTGTCGGCGGATGCCCATGCCCAACCCCTCGACGTAGCCGTAGTCACGCATGATGCTCATCATCACCTGGTTACGCGCATAGCGGGCTCCTTCACGCATACCCTCGACGCTGATGGTGTTCGGCAGGCTCCCAGGACTCTGTACTTCGATTCGATCGCCGAAGACCGATAACAGCACATCGGTCCCAGTGATGCTGTAGTCGCGGTGTACAAGTGCATTGACCACAACCTCGCGAACGGCTGACTCAGGGAAATCGGGGCGCTCGACACGGCGGCCGTCCTCCAGCGCTGCGGAGGCACCTGTGTTGCGGCGGACGAAGTCGAGAGCCCTTTCCACGACTCCGGTTTCGACTAGCTCACCGTCGACCGAGCACAAAGCCACTAGCGGGCCCTTGATGCTCTCATCGGATCTCATGGCATAGTCGGACTCATGGCCCGGGAAGCACACCGCCCGAATTCCGCATTGCGGCAAGAATCGCCCTGCATTCAGGCCGAACAGGAGCATCCCGTCGACAGTGGCGTACGTTTCACCACCGGTTTCGGTTGCAAGCTCGAGGTTGCAGAGCAGCCTGCGCCACGACTCTGAACTGGGGTTGGGCATCTCCGCATCGCCGCGGATGCGGACGAAGTAATCCTGAAGGCGTCGTGTGTCGAGATCAGCAGCACTGGCTCCTGGTACCGGCTTGAGGCCGTAGCGGAGTCCGCCCGACTGCTGGTACAGCCGTTGTTCTTCCTCGCGAGTCGCATCGCGTGTTGTGGTGCCGACACGGACCTTGGTAACCCAGTGCGACCCCTGTTTGGACTTGTACGGCTTGTCGGGTGCGTTGGCTGGCACGGTCACGATGCCGACCATGATGCCGCCGTCAGACTCGATGACCTCCCAGGTTGGGATGATGGAGGGAGACAGGTGACCGCAAGTGGACTGCATGACCCACGCCTCAGCTCTCGCAGTCTCACGCGATAGCCCGGAGATGCCGCCGTCGTCCTCAATACCGAGCAGCACATGTCCGCCGTCGAGGTTCAGCAGCCCAGCGAGCACCGTGGCAAACTTCCCCGGCTGCACGTCATCCCGCATGAACTCCACGCGCGAGTTCTCGCCACCGGCAATCAATCGGAGCAAGTCGGTCTGATGGTACCAGGGGCTCACCAATTAGGGATGTTTCTCATACATAGTCTGCATCAGTGTTTGATCCTTCATCTACACATTGAAGTAAGTGACTGAAACAAACTTTATTCGAGATGCACTAACTGTCACAATACCTGCGTCCTCCAATTCTTCTGCTAAAGATGATTTTGATGCCTTGTATGTTACGGGAGCGACTAAGCAGATCTCTCTGTCCATTGTCTCCTCTATATCCACGCTGTAGCTATAGAGATATCCTGATAGTATGGAGTCGTCTATCAGGTAGCAGTCAATATAGACCTGCACTTTGTCTGAGTCTGGTATGGACTCAAATGCAGACCACCAGGCTGACTCGACTGAAATATTGCTTGGCAATCTAGGGGAGAATTTTCCAAAGAGGAATGAGCCAAGAGATGAGAACGCTAATATAGCTAATGCCCACCCAGAGACATACGGTAGGTGTTCTCGAACGTATGATTCCGGCATGCGAAGCAATGCCCCGATATCGGGTGTATGCGTTGGGATTGATGCACGGACAATTGCGAATGCAATCAAGCCAATTACAACTGAGACAATCCCCGCAAATACTATTGTCGCAGTCTCTCTAAAGCCTCTGATCTTTTGAGTCGGATACTGAGATTCTCTGCCTGCCAGGTAGCTTAGCCCTGGCAAGACTACTAGTCCGGCAATTGCCAGGCTAAGTACAGTTGCTGGCATTCAGTTATTTCTTCTTTGAAACAGGAGGCTTGGGCCTGCTCTTGGCAACCGGAGGTGCTGGAGCATTCTGCACTTTTTTTTGGCCCTGTCTTTGGGCGTTGACCCTAATGCCATCTTGTGCTGTTTCCCCTTTTGCCATCTCTTTCTCCTATTCCAGTTTGTGTTGCTTACACCGATAATCGAATACCCAGATCTAGCCTACCTGGTGAGATCGTGATCGAGGCCGAGTTGGCGCAGTCCTTCGGCGACGGTCAGGTCTAGTGTGGTGCGGGGGATGCCATCAGGGTGGGTGGCAGTGACTTCGACGTTGATAGTCACGTCGGCTCCGGTGGCAGCGAGGGGCATAATCGCGACCTTGACCACATCGCGGATTTTGTCGGCAGGGATCTGGCGGGTGGTGAGGGTGACTCTGGTCGGATCTTGGTCTTCCTTGAGATCAGACTGCTGATCTTCTGAGCTTTCCGTAAGAGTGATATCGGCCCCAGGCTCTGAACCAGCTGTTGATTGAGCCTCTTCAGACTTCTTGCTCTGACGACGAGCGTAGATCAGGGGTTTGATGTCGGCGGCGCGTACCAGCCAGGTGCCGGGTTGGAACTGGATCTCATTCGGGTCCAGCGGCTCCCCGAAGCGCAGCACGGCATCAGCGGCGTCCCAGGAGGCACCCGATGCCAAGCCGAACAGGCTGGCATCCACCCCCTGCGCCAGACAGCGGCGCAGCACATCGGGACTTGCGATCTTCGGTAGGCGGGGCAGCCGATAGAAGTAGTCCAACAGGCGGTCGAGCTCGACCGCAGACTCGTCCGAGCCAATCACGCCGAATCGTTCGGTGAGCAGGGCCGCGGGTGCGAGCGTGGTGTCGATCAGCCGGTCGGTGGCCTTGAGATGCTCAACCACCCGTTGGCAAATGATATCGCCTACCCGAGCTGGGCCGAGATCCACAGTCTCGACTCGGACGCCGCCATTCCCGTCCGACCCGAGCAGAATGAGGTGCCGGAAGGCCATAACCACTTCTTGGGGTAGTCGCTCTTCAACCGCCTTCAGCCGGTTAGCCAACTGGTCTCGCTGATCTTGGTTGAACCTCTTTAGGCGGATGCTGTCCTTGGTGATATCCCGCATGGCCACCACGGTGCGAGCGACTTGGCGGGCCTTGGTCACACCACCGGCATCGGCAGCCACCAGCACCAATGCGTTCTTGTTCGATCGAGATGAACCCCGCCCAGTATTGAGGATCACACCTGCCACCTCTTCCGCCTCGGCAGCGGCGCTGCCAGGTTGGTTGCCGATTGCCCGGTGTGGGGCAAGCACACCGATGGTGAGACGGGGTTCGTCGACCACATCGCTGGGCTCAACGACATGGGGAACCACTCTGAACGGGGCTACCGGTCCAGCGACTTGGCCGACTGTTTCCCGTAACAGCGCGGTGATCTCTCCGTCGCCAACAGCGCCCTCCCGCTCCACGATCACCTTGTTCAGGTTGGGCTCGGTGGTGAACCGATAGCGGCCGCTCTCGTAGCGCATGTACCACAGCGATCCGGCCAAGGCATCACGCACATCGTCCAGCACTCCTCGGGACAAGCCGGGAATCGGCTGGGCGACACCGACCAGCATCTGCGGAGGTGAGGCACCAAGAACCCGGTCAGAGCCGAAACTGTTGAGGAATGCCGTCGTGGCTAGGCCTACCGCCACCCGGTTCTTCTTGATCTCTCCCCCTCTCCGTTCGTCTTCCACCACGGCTTTTGAGTCAGCACGGATGATGTCAGCGTTGAGTGCCGACTTGTAGGATTCGCCGGCGAATCTGATGACCTCAGCCCGGACTCCGTCGTCGGCAAGGGGAACATCGCCAGGACTGATGAGCAATCCCTGATGGTTGAGATGAGACAGCGCTTTCACGGTGTGAGCCAGCGTGCGCAACGCCCCTCGGGTGCGCTGGAATCCCGACAACGACCCCCAGCGGTTGGTGAGCAGGTCAATGAGCTCCGGGTGGAACGGATAGGCACCGCAGATGCGGCCTCTGTATGAGGGGTCGCGATAGGACTGGGGCAATACATCACCCATCTGCTCATACCAGGTTCCGTAGGCATCGGCTACTGCCTGTCGCTGCTCCAAACTGCCGATAGTCTCGAACAGACGAGTGTGCAGGATGGGGAAGATGTCGTCGCCCTCCACCGGAGTGACAATGTTCTCGGTGCGGCCCACGACTTTTGAAAGCCGCTCTGCCATCTCTTGTCCGGCAACAGTCGAATAGTCCTCCAAGCGCGACGAGGTGAGGGTGGCGACCACCGCGACACCGGGCACGTTGGAGGCCGCGGCGCAGAGTTCCTTGATCACAGTGAGCGTGGTGCCGGCCAGGTTGCCGTCAACCGAGCCCACCTCCAGTGCCTTGTTGAGATACTCCAGTGTCTCGTCAAGCAGGATTAAGCACGGTGCCGCCTCGCTGAGCAGCTTGACCATCTCCACTGTCGAAGTGCCGCGCAGCCCCTCATCTTTGGGCCGTACTGACTCATACGCTGCGGCACCACCGAGCCGCCAGGCCAAATGCCCTAGAAAAGATCGCACCACGGAGCCATCGGGCATGGTCTCGGGATCGACGGTCAGCGCGGAGCCGTCCAGCACCGCAACTCGGGCTGTCGGCAGGCTTCCAGTTCTCAAGAGTGCGGCGAGGTCTCTTCCCAGTTGTGTATTGGCCACCCGCTCGGGAGCGCCGAACAGGTGGTACGCGGCCAGCAGTGTATGGGTCTTGCCCCCGCCGAACTCTGTCTGCATTCGGAACACAGCTGCCGACCCCATGTCGCCGCCCAGCCGGTTGCCCACTTCCACCAGCACGGATTGCAGGTTCTCAGTCAGGTACGTCTTGGCCGCGAACAACTCAGCATCCACATAGTCGGCGGGGCCCATCCCGTTCGCCACCAGGCCGAGGTCGGCGGCAAACAGCGATTCGTCGAATGACCCATCGCGGATGTCTGCGTGAGGCTTGGCGACATCTATCCACGGTGCCAAATCGGTCATAGGGACTGCCTATCAGAAGGGTGGCCAGCACATGGCCCTCAAGGGTGTTGGCGGCAACCATGTTGTAGATATGCACGTCGCGGGTCTGGCCGATGCGGTGGATGCGGCCCATGCGCTGTTCCAATCGGTTCGGGTTCCACGGGATGTCGTAGTTCACCATCAGATGGCAGAACTGGAGGTTGATGCCCTCTCCGGCGGCCTCGGTGGCCACCATGACCTGGGCCCGTTCCCGAAAGTCCCTTTCCGCGGCAATCCGGTCTCCCAGCCTCATGCCACCGTGGATGGAAACCACATCGAAGTCTGGCGACAACTTCTCCACGAGATAGTGGAGGGTGTCGCGGTGCTCGGTGAAGATCAGCAACTTGACCGACGGATCGTCGCTCAGGCCCTCTTGGCGCACAACTTCGAGCAACTCGTTCAGCTTCACCTCCGTGCCCGCTGCCTCAGCCTCCTCGGCTTGGACGAGCAGGGGGCGCAATGCGGCCAGCTCACTTTCCAGCTCCGTGATGGTTCCCGGCAGCCACTCCTCGAGAGCCCTCTCTTCCATCTCCCAGCGCTCGTCTTCGTTGAGGTCGCCCAACTCGTCGGGATGCTGCTCGCCGTAGACGTCGGAGATGAACTCCTGGCGGCTCCGCAGATAGGTCGCGGGGTCTTCCAGCGCTTGTTCCAAGCGATTGACGCGGCGCTCCAAGGTGCGCTTGATGGCCCGCAGCGACGACGCCAGCCGCCGCTGCATGGTAGTGAGCGCAAAACCGGCAACCCGTGGGCCGCTCTCGCCTCGGATGCGAGCTAGTTCGGTGGACACAAAGCTGGTGACCGCTTCATACAAGTCCCGTTCCGCGCCCGCGAGGTTGTAGGCCACCGTGTGCGGGTGACGGGGCTTGAACAGAGCCTCGCCCCTCATGTCCACCATCTCCTCCTTGGCAACCTTGCGGTACTGGTGGGGATTCAGCGGCACATCGACTGAAGGGCAGCGGTCGCCATAGGCGTCCGGGTCGAGCAAACGAAGCAGTCCCCACATTGACTCGTTACGGCCTGAGTGCGGTGTGGCCGTCAACAGGATCAGACGATGAGCCTTGCGGGCTACTGCCTCAGCCGCCTTGTAGCGCTCGCTGCGCCTTTTAATCAGACCTTTGCTGTCGACATCAAGCGTGAACCCGTGAGCCTCGTCGATGATGGCCAAATCCCACTCCCGCTCAGCGCCGGCAAATCCCTCCATCACCTCCTCTCGCCGGAGCAAATCCCGCGACACCACCACCAAATCGTGCTGATCCCAAGGGTTCTGTGTCGGGTGGGCATGCAACATTGCCGAGTCGAACTGGGTGCAGTGGATGTCGAACCGCTCTGCCAGCTCACGCTGCCACTGCGGGCGCAAGTTGGCCGGGGTAACGATCAACACCCGATCGGCGGCATGGCGCAGCATCAGTTCCTTGATGTAAAGCCCAGCCATGATGGTCTTGCCAGCGCCTGGATCGTCAGCCAACAAGAACCGCAGCACCGGCTCCGGCAGCAGCGACCCATACACCGCGTCAAGCTGATGGGGCAGAGGCGAGATATTCGACACGGCCAAAGCGGCCATGTCGTGGCGGAACATGTTCTCAATCCGCAGCGCCTCCACCCCCAGCCGAAACCGGCGGGCGTCCCCGCTGAACTGAACCGGTCCCGCCGATGACATCAGCTTGATCTCTGGTACTTCAGCCTCAGGTAGTGTGACCTCGCCCAGCCCGCCGTCTGCACCCCGGTACACAATCTCCCAAAATGTCCCCTGGGTCACCTGCACCAGCGTCACCACATCATCGTCCCCAGGCAAACACACCCGGGCGCCCTTCACCAGCTGGTCAGGATCGGCCATTCTGGTCCCAACGCCGCCCCCCGAGCATCCGAGCACTCTACCCACCACCGGTGACGCTTGCTCCGACGAGCCTCGGACCCCCGCGTGGTTGTCTATTCACTCTCAGTACATTTCCATGTATGCTGAGTTAGACCGCACCGGGCCCATTGTGCGGGCCCGGTGCGGCCCTAGGAGACAGCAGAGCTTTCTCCACGATGGGGCTACCCGTGGTCGGGCCGGTAATGGACTTGACACCCGGCCGGGAGGGTTCGATCCCCTCTAGCTCCACTTAGAACCCTATACGGCGGTGATGACATAAGCCACCCCTTTGCCAGCTAGCGGTGGGCGAGAAAGCGGTTGATGAGGGATTGGGTGGAGGAGTCGCGGGCCGGGTTGGGATCGGCAGTTCTGGCCAATTCGGCGGCGATGTCGGTGGCCAGGGTCTTGCCCAGTTCGACTCCCCATTGGTCGAAGGGGTTGATGCCCCACACGGTGGCCTGAGTGAACACCTTGTGCTCGTAGAGGGCCACGAGCTGGCCCAGAGTGCGGGGGGTGAGTTGATCGGCAAGAAGGACGGTGCTGGGCCGGTTGCCGGGGAAGCTCCGATGGGGGTCGCCGGCGTCGGGGGCGCCGAAGGCCAAGGCCTCGGCTTGGGCCAACAGGTTGGCCATGAGCTGGTCGTGGTGCTCGATGTGGGAGTAATTCGGGCGACAGAAGCCGATGAACTCCACTGGGACGATGTCGGTGCCCTGGTGCAGCAGTTGGTGGAAGGCGTGTTGACCGTTGGTTCCCGGCTGGCCCCACACAACCGGGCCGGTGGCGGTAACCGCTGGGGCGCCATCGGCTTGTACCGACTTGCCGCTGCTCTCCATGTCGAGCTGTTGGATGCAAGCCGGAAACAGGGCCAGCTCTTGGGAATAGGGGAGCACGGCATAAGTGGGCCAGCCCCAGAAGTTGCGGTTCCAGATGCCGACGAGTCCCAGCAGGGCAGGCAGGTTCTCGGCCCACGGTGCGGTGCGGTAGTGCTCGTCGATGTGGTGCATCCCGGCCAGCACGTCGTCAAAGGCGTCGGGCCCGACGGCGATCATGAGGCTGAGCCCCGCCGCTGAGGCCAGGGAATAACGGCCGCCCACCCAGTCCCACATGGCGAAGGTGGATTCGGCGTCGATGCCGAAGTCCTGGGCCTTGTTTGGGCTGGCGGTGACCGCGGCGAAGTGGCTGCCGACGGCCTCTGCGCCCACCGCGTCGGCGACCCAGGCTCGTGCAGTGGTGGCGTTGGTCAAAGTTTCGGTGGTGGTGAACGTCTTGGACACCACGATGAACAGGGTCCGGGCTGGGTCCAGCCCCTGCGTGACCTCCCGGAAGTGGGCGCCGTCGATGTTGGACAAGAAGCGCACATCCAAATCAGTGTCGGCAAAGGCGCCCAGCGCGGCGGTGGCCATGGCCGGCCCCAGGTCCGACCCGCCGATGCCTATGTTCACCACCGATTGCCAGCGTCCGCTGCGGGCCTCGGCCGCGAATTCCGCCATGTGATCGAATTCAGCGCGGACTTCGGGGGGCGGGTTGGGTTGGCGCAGGGCGACGTGCCAGGCGGGGCGGTTCTCGGTGGTGTTCACCGGCTCGCCACCGAACATGGCCTCAACTCGGTGCCGTAGCCCAGCCCGGTCGGCCAAGGCGGCCAGCAACTCCATCGTCTCTTCAGTCAGGCGGTTCTTGGAGTAGTCCAGCAGCAGGCCGTCGGTCTCGGCCACAAGCCGCTCGCCCCGGTTGGAATCGCCGCCGAACAATTCCCGCAGATGGACGCCGTCGAGCGCCTCTCGGTGGGCGCCTAGCGCCTGCCACTCGACGGTGTCGTGCATCACCCGCAGCGTAACCGGGGCTTTGGTGGCCGCTGGCCGACTATTCGTAGGAGATGGCTTCCAGCACGTTGAGGCGACTGGCCCGGCGGGCGGGTATCGAAGCAGCCAGCAGACCGGCAACCGCCACGATCACCAAGTAGACCCAGAGCGTGCCCCACGGGATGGAGAACGACGAGACGAAGTTGTCGGGGATGATCTCCACTGTGGCCCAGCCGAACAACACCCCGACGGTGATGCCCATGAGCCCGCCGAACACGGCCACGATGCCCCCCTCCCAGCGGATCATCCGCCGGGCTTGGCGCCGGGACATGCCCACCGCTCGCAACAGGCCCAGTTCCCGGGTCCGCTCGAACACCGAGAGGGCCAGCGTGTTGGCCACCCCCATGAGGGCGACGATCAGGGATATGGCCAAGAAGGCGTTCACCACCCCCAAGAACGTGTCGATCTGGCTCTCTTGGGTCTCCTGGAACTCAATTTGGTCGCGCACGTTGAGCTGCGGGTAGGCCAGGGCCACCCGCTCGAGCGCCTCCCGGGCCTCCTCGGCGGTGTAGCCCGGGGCGGTGAGGGCGGAGATGAAGGCGTCCTCCTGGGCGATGAGGTAGCGATCCCAGTCGGCGGTGTCGATCAGCCAAGAGCCGAACACCGCGTTGTCGCCGAAGACGGCCGCCACCTCAAAGGTTGCCGTCTGTCCGTCGGAGAACTCCAGTTCCACCGGATCACCAACGCCAACCGACAAGTCCTCAGCCTGGTCGGCGTGCAGGGCAACATCGCCCGCCCCGGCACCGGCAAAGCTCCCCTCCACCACGTCGAGGTCGAAGTGCAGGGGGACGACATCTAAATCAACCCCCCCAACTTCGTCGACATCTTGGTCAATCGGGGAGCGGATACCCTCGAACTTGTACCGGAAGGCCAGCACCGAGGAAACCTCGTCAAGCTCGCTGATGCCCCGAGTTGCCTGCGGGCTGAACGTTGCCGTGGGGTCACCGCAGTTTCCTGGGCAGATGAGCCAGTCTGACTTGACCGAGCGGTCCAAGGTGTCTTCGAGAGTCTGCTTGAACGACTGGCCCAGCACCGAGACCATGGACACCAGAGCCAGGCTGATCATGAGCGCCGAGGCGGTATTGGCCGTTCGCCGGGGACTGCGTTCCGCGTTCTGGCGAGCCAGCCGCCCACTGACCTCGGAGATCTTCGCCGGCAGCCATCCCAAGACCCTGGAGACCGGTACCGCAAATACCGGGCTGACTAGGTTCATCCCCACAAACACCAACAGCGCGCTCATGCCCAGCAAGGCCAGAAGCGAGCTGGTGGTGAAGTCTCCAACCACGGCCACGATGAGCATGGCCAAACCCAACACCAGCACGCGGGCTTGGCCCACCGGCTGGGGCAGGTTGCGCCCGCCGACAAAGGCCAGCACCGCGGCGGCCAGTGCAGTGACGATGATGACCAGTGCCGTCTCCCAGACGATTCCGAACGCCACCAAGATCACGCTCAAGGCGGTGAGCAGCTTCTCCAGCCCCGTAGACCGGCGCTCCTCGGTGAGGCGGGGCGGCATGTTGCCGGTGAGAGCCGCCATCGGAGTCACCCGGCGGGCTCGCAGGGCGGGCCAGATGGCCGACACCGCGGTCACGCCCACCCCCACCAGGATCGCGGCCAGAATCGAGTTGGTGCCCACGATGATGGGCGAGTCGGGTAAGCCCGCGCCGAAGCTGGCGATCAACGCTCGGATGCCCAGGGAAATCAGCACGCCCAACCCGAGCCCGGCGGCGCTGGCCACCACCCCGACGGCGATGGCCTCGCCGACGACGATGGCGGTGACCTGGCGTCCGCTGGCCCCCAAGGCCCGCAACAGCCCCAGCTCCCGAGTGCGCTGGCTCACCAGGATGGTAAAGGTGTTGTAGATGATGAAGGCCGACACCACCAGGATCACCACCGCGAATCCCAGCATGAAGTACTCGAAGAACCCGATGAACTCGTCGAACAGGTCGGCCTGCTCTTGCACCAACTCTTCGTTGGCCACCACCTCCAGGCCGTCGTCAAGCACGGTGGCGACAGCCGCCGATGCCGCCTCCGGCGAGGTGTTGGGCTCCAGCCGGATGTCGATGCTGTCGAAACCTCCTCCGTTGTGCAAAAGCTGGCGGGCGGTTTCGATGTCCCACGCCGTCATCTGCGCGCCCGCGGTGGCGTTGTCGCCGGAGCCGTAGCGGAAGAGCCCAACCAGGGTGAACGACTCGGTCCCGCCGGGGGTAGACACCCGATAGCGTTCGCCCACCTCGAAGCCGTTGTCGTTGGCGGTGTCGGCGTCCAAGGCGAACTCGCCGGGTCCGTCGGGGACTCGACTCACTCCGTCGGGCCACACTTCCAACGCTCCGAGGGAATCGTCTGAGGGCCAGCCGATGCCGATCTGCGGTGGCCCGAACAGCTCCAATGCCTCACCGTCGGCGGTGATGGGAATCACGTTGAATTCGACCACCGTCCCCACCGCAGCGGCCACCCCGTCCACAGACTGCACGTCATCGAGGAGCTCGGGGTTGACCAGCGTTCCGCTCTCGCCCCTGTCGCCGAACACCAGCTCGGGGCGTACCGACAGGTCAACCCCCTGGAAGATGTCCGCAGAGAGGTTGTCGAACGTGGAGCGAAGCCCCGAGGTGGTTACCAGCACGCCCACGGTGAAGCCCACGCTCACAACAACGGCAAGCGTGGTCAGCATGAACCGGATGCGAGTTCCGGCGATGCTCTTCAGGGCGTAGCGGATGAGGCCGATGGGTAAGTATTACTGGTGAGCGATGGCTTCCAACACGTTGAGGCGGTTGGCTCGGCGGGCCGGGAAGAAGGCGGCCAGCATTCCGGCCACCGCCGACACCACCAGATAGATCACCAGCGTGAGCCACGGCACGCTGACAGTGGAGATGACGCTGCTGGGAAGGGCGGCCGCCGCGATGGCGCCGGCCACCACGCCGGTCGCGATGCCTACTAGTCCTCCGAAGACGGCGACGATGATGCTCTCCAAGAAGATCGTCCCCCAGGTTTGCCGTTTGGCCATTCCGATGGCCCTCACCAACCCCAGTTCCCGGGTCCGCTCGAAGATCGACAGGGCCATGGTGTTGGAGATGCCCACCACCGCAATGAGCAAAGCGAGGATCAAGAACACGTTGATGATCACCAGGAACGTGTCAATCTCAGTGGCCCTGCCCTCCCGGTATTCGGCCTGGTCCTTGACGATGACCTGGGGGTAGTTGGAGAGATTGGTCTCCAGGCTCGTCCGGGCTTGGTCTAGGTCGATCCCCGGAGCGGTGATGGCCGTTGCCAAGTTGTCTTGGGTACCGCCCATGAATTGGTCCCAGTCGCTGAAGTCAACCACCAGCGGACCGACCACAGAATCTTCATCGTGGAGGGCCACGACTTCAAATGTCGACAGTTGCTCGCCGGGGAACTCGAGGAGCAGCTGGTTTCCGACGGCGATGTCCAGATCATCGGCCAAGTCCTTGTGTACGAGCACATCGCCGGAGCCTGCGCCGTCCAAGGTTCCAGCGACCACAACCGGGTCGACGTGATGGGAGAACGAGTCGAGGTCGGTGGCGGTCAGGCGGCGCTGTTCACCATCGGGAGCGCGCGCTCCGTCGGGGCGGAATCGAAAGGCCATCACCGATTCCAACTCGGGCATCTCCGACATCTGCTGAGTGGCCTCTTGGCTGAACGCGCCCACAGCAGTGCTGAACGTGCTCAGATCGGTGTTGCACTCGTTGACGCAGACGAGCCAATCGGCCTCTACTGAACCCTCTAGCTGATCCGTCAAGGTTTGCTTGAAAGATGTCCCGAGCACGGTGACCAGCGACACCATGGCCAGGCCGATCATCAGCGCCGAAGCGGTGGTGGCGGTGCGTCGTGGATTGCGGGCCGCGTTGAGCCGAGCCAATCGCCCGTTGATGGTAAACAGCCGGTCGGCTGGCCAGCCCAAGAACAGCGACATCGACCGGGCGATCCCCGGCGTGGCGATGTTGACCCCCAGAAGCATCAACAGCGCCCCCAACCCGAGCGGAAGCAGGAGCTGGGAGGTGGGGAGGTTGGCCAGCAGGCCGATCAGCATCAGTATCAGCCCCACCCCGCCGGCTGCCGATCCGATGACGAGGGCGCGCCGCCGGTTGAAGGGATCGATCTCGGCCTCGTCGGCCAGCGCCACCATGGGCGTCACCCGGCGGGCCCGCATGGCTGGCCAGATGGCGGTGACCATGGTCACACCGATGCCGATTATCAGCGCGGCCGCAACGGTCCACCCGCCGATGATGATGTCGATAGCGGGAAGGTGAGCGCCGGCGCTGTTGAGCGCTCCGGCAATGCCAAGAGCCACCAAGATGCCGAGTCCGAACCCCGCGATGGTGGCCACGATCCCCACGATCAAGGCTTCGACCGCCACGACTTGGGCGACTTGGCGCCGCTCGGCGCCCAGCACCCGCAGCAGGCCCAATTCTCTTATGCGCTGCCCCATGACCAGGGTGAACGTGTTGTAAGTGATGAACGCCGAGATGATCAAAACGATCACCGCGAAGGCCAGCAAGAGGTTCTGGATGCGGTCGATGTTTCCGGCAAACTCCGCGTTGCTCTCATCGATGTTGTCCTGCTGGGAGATCACCTCGATATCGGGGCCCACGCGGGCCCTGATGGCCGCGGCCACCTCCTCGTACGATGCTCCCGGTGACAGCTTCCCGTGGATATGGTCGTAGCCGCCGCCATCGTGCAAGAGCCGAAGGGCGGTGGGCATGTCCCACGTCACGGTCTGAAGCGCTATCCGGGTCTCAGGGTCGAGGAAGTACAAGTATCCGACCAGCTCGTAATCGTCGGTACCGCCAGGGGTGGCCACCTTGTAGCGCTGGCCTATGACGAAGTTGTTCTCCCGGCCGGTGAAATGGTCGATGGCGAATTCGTCGGGCCCGACGGGCCGGCGGCTGATGCCGTCGTCGTAGACATAGACCGTGCTCAGCGACTCGACTTCCGGCCAGCCGTATCCGATTTGTCGTCCTACCCCGGGGTCCAAGGCGTTGCCTTCGCCGTCGATGGCCACGACGTTGTATTCCTGCGCCAATCCCGCCACCGCTTCTACTCCGTCGATCGACGTGAGCTCTTCGCTCAGCGACACAGGAACCAGTGGCACGCCCTCGTTGCGGTCGCCGACGTCGGAGGCGGCGCGCACGGTGAAGTCGAACTTTTCGTAAATCTGGCCCGACAGATCGTTGAGAGAGGCCCGGAGACCGTCGGTGGCGATCAGCACGCCGGTGGTGAGGGCCACACCGATGATCACCGCCAAGGTGGTGAGCGCGAACCGGACCTTGACGCCGGCGATGCTTCGGAGGCTGTATCGCAGGAGAGTCATTGGCCGATTACCTGATCATGAACTTCGAGGTCGGGCTACCTAGCTGCGCCCAAACTCAGTCGTCCAGATCCTTCATGTATTCCAAGACCTCTTCCATAGTGGCCCCCTCTGGTATGCCCTTGACGAACTGGCCCACTTGCAGAATCTTCATGTAGTCGAGAATCTGATCGGCGGTGGGGTTGAGCATCTCGCCCTGGAGCAGGCCGTCGGCCAAGAACACTGTCCGGTCGGCGAAGGATGCCGCTTTGGCGTCGTGGGTGACCATGACGATGGTTTGCCCTAGATCATCCACCGCTTCGCGCATGAACTTCAGCACGTCATTGCCCGATCGGGAGTCGAGGTTGCCGGTGGGCTCGTCGGCAAAGATGATCTCCGGCTGGCTGGCCAGCGCCCTCGACACGGCCACCCGCTGTTGCTGACCTCCCGAAAGCTCGTTGGGCCGGTGGCTGAGTCGATCACCCAATCCCACAGTGGTGATCACACTGTCGACCCACTCCTGATCGGGCTCGCGCCGGGCTAGATCCATGGGCAGGGTGATGTTCTCGATTGCGTTCAAGGTGGGTACCAGGTTAAACGCCTGGAAGATGAACCCCAGCCGATCGCGGCGCAGCAAGGTGAGCTCTTTGTCGTTGAGGGTGCTCAGGTCGGTGTCGCCGATAAATGCCTGGCCCTCGGTGAGGTTGTCGAGCGCGGCCATACAGTGCATGAGGGTGGACTTGCCCGAGCCCGACGGGCCCATGATGGCAGTGAACTTGCCCTTCTCGAAGGTGATGTCCACCCCGTCGAGGGCTCGAACCTCGGTCTCGCCCGACCCGTAGATCTTAACCGCGCTTACCGCACGGGCGGCGGCCATGGTGTCGGTGGCCAGCGTGGACGCGTCACTCATGTAGATAGCCCTTCGTTGACGTGAGCCGGACTTTTGTCGGCGGAAATTATGGCTGGGAGACTACACGAAGGTAGGGCTTTTGCTCGTCCCAGCCGTCCGGGAACAGCTCCGCGGCCTCTTCATTGGAAAGGGCGGGAACGATGATCACGTCGTCGCCGTGCTGCCAGTTCACCGGGGTGGCCACCTTCTTGGAGGCGGTGAGCTGGAGCGAGTCGATTACCCGCAGCACCTCGTCGAAGTTGCGCCCCGTGCTGGCCGGATAGGTGATGGTGAGCTTGACCGTGTTGTCGGGGCCGATCACGAACACCGAGCGCACCGTCATGGTGTCGCTGGCGTTGGGGTGGATCATGTCGTAGAGGTCGGCCACGGCGCGGTCGGCGTCGCCGATCATCGGGAAGTTGGGACGGATGCCCTGAGTGTCCTCGATGTCCTGCGACCAGGCCACATGGTCTTCCACCGAGTCGCACGACAGGCCGATCACCTTCACATTTCGGGCTGCGAACTCTTCGGCCAGTTGGGCGGTGTAGCCAAGCTCGGTGGTACACACTGGGGTGAAGTCCTTGGGATGGGAGAACAGAACCGCCCAAGAGTCCCCTTTCCACTCGTGGAAGGAGATGGTTCCCTCAGTGGTCTCGGCAGTGAAATCGGGGGCGGCATCCCCAAGTCGAATAGCCATGTTCAGCTCCTTTTGTGCGGCAGTTGATGAAAGAAGTCTGCCCACCCTACTCCGCTGAGGCAATACCTGACTAAAGAGGTCTGGATTGATGTCGCGGCTTGTCTCTACTCCGCGTCTTCGGGGGTGCCGCGCCGGCGTAGAAGGCGGCGGATGCGACCGCCTTCAAGGTCCTCGGTGGTGTCTTCGGGCACGCCGACCGCAACCTCAAGGGCATCCTCGGGATGGTCTTCCAAGTCGAAGGCGGACCCTGAGTCATCTCGCACCATGATCGGGACCTCGAAATCGGGCTCGTCTTCTTCTGGCTCGTCGGTTTCGACCAGTGCCGTCTCCAGTGCCGTTCGTATCTCCTCCAGTTCGAATTCGGCGGTGGACATAACCGCTCGCAGGTTGCTCATGGGCTCTTCGGAGAATTGGCGCAGCCGCTCGATCCACTCGTCCCGATACTGCACGTAGATGAGGTGCTGGCGACGGGCGGTGGCGTAGTCGCTTTTGATCACCGCGAACACCGCCGCCTCCCCGGCCACGTGCATGGCGCTCAGCTCGGCCCTCATGACCGGCGAAGGATGGCTGGCGATGGCCTCCCGCATCTTCGGGGCCAGTTCTTCATGGCCGGCCAAGAGTTCGTCACGATTGTCCATATCGACCTGGAGGCCCGAGGCATTGATTTCGCCCAGCACTTTCTGGTGATTCTCGATCCAGGCCGAGACCGTCTGGTTGTGGTGCCGGTGCCATTCGGCCAGGCCCTCATGGTCGGGCCGAGAGGTGTCCACTGCGTGTGGCACCTCGTCTGTGGTGTCACCTACCAGCTCAAGTTTCGGTTTCCCGTTGGAGGCCTCTGATTCGACCTCGGAATCGGAGAAATCAAGCTCGCCGTCGAAAGGGACCGGCCCCTCTTCTGAGGCGGCCTGGCTTGCCTCCGGGACCGGGCCCGGGAAGATATCCCACAGGGCCCGTTTCTTGCGGGTAGCCATGGCCACGATGCCGGCCAGCAGACCGCACCCCAAGATGATGATCGCGGGAATGGCGAGCCCGGCGTTCACGAGAAGACAATCGCGGGAAGGACAACCCTGACGTTCACGACTCGCCGACCGTGCTGGCAGCCAGCACGCGGACATTGGCGGTCGGGGCCGGAGTGGTGGCGGTGTGCTGGCGGCACGACCAACAGGTGTCGCGCGCCGTGCCCCACCATGTGACATCGCAGCGTGGACACCACATGGTGGCTTTGCGCCGCGCTCTCGGCGCAAATAACCAGGCGCGAGCCGGAACGGCCATATGGCCCACACTAGAAGCGCGGTTAGCGCAAGTTGTGGATATCCGCCATGAGGGTGTGGTCAGCCCAAGTTGTGGATAACTGTCGCTATGGAGCGGGCTCTTCCTCGTCGGGGGGGATGATCAACGCTTGGCCGATCTGGATCAGTTCGGCCGCGACGATGTTGTTGGCTTCGGTGATCTCATCCAGCGTCTTGCCGTACTGGAGGGCGATCCCCAGCAGTGTGTCGCCTTGGACAACGATATGGGTGCGCTCGCCGGGGCGGACGGTGCCGTCGCTGTTGAGAACGACCGGCGCGTCTTGGGGGATTTCGATCTCTTGGCCGATGCTCAAGACGTTGGGGTTCTCCAACTCGTTGATCGCGTCGATCTCCTGCCAGGTGATGCCGAACTCGTCGGCGATGCTGCCCAGCGTGTCGCCCTCTCGAACCACGTATATGAATGCCTCGGGGGTTGAGGTTGGCGTAGGGGTGGAGGGCGGAGTCGGAACAACGACCTGAGCGGTGGGAGGGGCCAACTCGTCGGAGTCCGCGCCGAGCGGGCGATCCTCCGAAGTCGTTCCCCCTCCGCCGCCGCAGGCCGCGCCCAACACGGCCAACATCAGCACCATCAAGAACAATTGGGCCCGGCGCATGGCGACACCTCCTCTGAACCAGTGGCCCTCAACAATACGCAACGCGCTCCCAAACCTAAAAAAGAGGGATCACCGTCGTGTACTGAGAACTGCGAAGGACTGTGGATGACCGCCCACTGGACGGGTGCTGACAACATGGAGGAGTGTCCACTTTCGGCATCCTGGTAAACCCGCGATCGGGCAGCGATGTGCGGCGTCTCCTCACTAGTGCAGGCTCCTCCACCATCGAGGACAAAGTGAGCATTCTGCGCCGCCTCATACACGGTGCGGTGGAAACAGGTGCCGAGCAGGTGGTGCTGACCCGGGATCCGTTCTCCATCTCCCGTCGGGCAACCGAGAACCTCCAGCTGCCTTTGAAGGTGGAGTTTCTCGACCTGCCCCTGCACCACAACGAACGTGATTCGGTGGACGCGGCTCAGGCCATGCGAGACGCGGGGTGCGGCTCGGTGATCAGCTTGGGCGGCGACGGTACCAATCGGGCGCTGGCTCTGGGATGGCCCGACGTCCCGCTGATTCCGGTTTCCACCGGTACCAACAACGCCTTTCCCGTCCACGTTGAGCCCACCGTGGCCGGTATGGCCGCGGGACTCATCGCCACCGGAGCAGTGGACCTCGACGCCCACTCGTCTCGGGCCAAGGTGGTGGCGGTGGAGGTTAACGGTGGCGGCTCCGACACCGAAACCGACATGGCCCTCGTCGATGCCATTGCAGTGGATGACCCCTATGTGGGTTCTCTGGAGCTGTTCGACCCGGAAACCATGATGCTCGGCGTACTGACCCGCGCCGACCCAGCCGCCATCGGCTTCAGCGGCTTGGCAGGCACGGTGTTGCCCTG
Organism: Acidimicrobiia bacterium; assembly: GCA_022826705.1. GTDB lineage: Bacteria > Actinomycetota > Acidimicrobiia > Acidimicrobiales > Bin134 > Poriferisocius. The sequence continues at coordinate 80,868 of JAJDUJ010000015.1, forward strand.
CACCCCTGATGAAGAAAGGGGAGTGGTGCTGGAGTTCATGCCCCCGAGCCAGAATCCGGCTCGGCTAGTGCGGGGGGCGCTGGCACCGGGGTGGTTCGCGTCGGTTGGCTTGGCCCGAAGCCGGTATCTGGAACTCGACGTCTCTGTGGAAGTGGCCGGGCCATGTCTGCTGGCCTTCGACGGAGAGCGCAGCCGCCGCCTGCACTCCAGCCAGACCGCTTCGCTGCGGGTGGTGCGTGGTGGGCCCCGGGTGATCGATGTGGGCTCGGTGGTGCTCTCCGGTGCTCGAACGGGCAAGTTCGAAATCCGCGTGGGAGACTGAGACGCATGAGTGCAGACGTAGTAATTCGCGGGGGAACTGTGGTGGACGGCTCAGGAGAGCCAGGACGGGAGGCCGATGTCGCCATCACCGGGGACCGCATTAGCGAGATCGGTTCGGGGCTGTCGGGCAAGGTCGAACTGGATGCCAGCGGCCAGGTGGTGGCTCCCGGCTTCATCGACATCCACACCCATTACGACGCCCAGGTGTTCTGGGATCCGGCGCTCAGCCCCTCGTGCTACCACGGGGTGACCTCGGTGATCGCGGGCAACTGCGGCTTCTCCATCGCCCCCACCCGGTCCCGCCACCAGGATCTCATCGCCCGCACCCTCGAGAACGTCGAGGACATGAACGTAGACAGCCTGGCCGAGGGCATCCCCTGGGACTTTGAGACGTTCCCTGAGTATCTGGACTCCATTTCTCGCCGGGGCATTGCCCTCAACTTCGGGGCCTACATCGGCCACACCGCTTTGCGGCTGTTTGTGGTGGGCGACGAGGCCTACGAGCGGGCGTCAACCGATGAGGAAGTGGCCCGCATGGTGGAGGTGGTGGCTGAGGCCATCGACGCCGGAGCGGCCGGGCTGGCCACCAGCTTTGCCATGACCCACCGCGGGGCCGATGGACTGCCCATCCCCAGTCGATTCGCCACCCGGGACGAGTTCGAAGCGCTCATCGGCGTGCTCGGCCAAAAGCGCCGGGGCGTGGTTTCGATTGCCCCCGGCGAGCAGGTGGGCATCGACGACATGTACGCGTTGCAGCCCCAGGTGGGCGTGCCGTTCACCTACGGCGCCCTTCTGACCTTCCCCAATGGGAACCACGAGAAGAGCGCGGCCAAGAACCGGGAGGCGTGGGAAAAGGGAATTCAGGTGTGGCCCCAGGTCACTCCTCGCCCGCTCACTTTCCAGATGGTGATGACCGATCCGTTCACCCTCAACGTGAACCCCGAGTTCGCCGCGCTGATGAGCGAGGACCACGACGCCCGGCTCAAGGCCTACGACGATGAGGACTGGCGCAACCGGACGGCGGAGGCCTTCAAGCACCAGAAAGCCATGGTTCCCCGGTGGGAGACTTTCCAGATCGCTGAGACGGCTTCTCGCCCGGAACTGGTCGGGCGACGGCTCACCGACGTAGCCGAAGAGCTGGGAGTGCGCCCCCTCGACGTGCTTCTCGACACCGCGGTATCCGACGACCTGGCCACTCGGATCAGCTGCATCATCGCCAACGACGACCCCGACGGGGTGGCCATGCTGTTGCAGCAGGACGGCTGCACGCTGGGCCTGTCCGACGCCGGCGCCCATGTGGGCCAGTTGTGCGATGCACCGCAGGCCACCGACTTCTTGGGCAATTGGGTGCGTGACCGCGAGCTCATGCCCATGGAGAAGGCGGTGAGGAAGCTCTCCGCAGTGCAGGCCGACTTGTTCAACCTGGTGGACCGGGGCTATCTGCGGGAGGGGGCCTATGCCGATGTGGTGGTGTTCGACCCCGACACGGTGGCGCCCGGGCCACTGCGCCGGGTGCGGGACTTCCCCGCCAACGCCGAGCGGCTCACCGCCGACGCCTCCGTGGGCATCACCCACGTGCTGGTGAACGGCACCCCCATCCGCCGCGATGGCGAGGTTGACGAGAGCGGCGTAGGCGCCCATCCCGGCGACATCCTGCGCCCCTCCGCCCGCTAGGCACAACCAAGCGTTTCCGCAGAATTCGCCAAAGTCCTCTGGCGCGCTCCAGGGGAGTGAGCCTAAGCTGAGGTTGAACGCAAGAGCGACAGCGTGGTCGTTCCCACATGATGACGAGGAGATCGCCATGGGGGAAAACACAGACTGGCGCATTGAGTTGAACCGGGCCGGAGTTGGCCTGCAAGCGCTCTTGTCCGAGGGCATGCCCGCCGACAATCTCGACGAGTGGGTGCAGCGCCTAGAGGACCAACTCGGAGAACTCAGCCGGGCGCTTACCGGATTTTGCTCGGACTGCGACCTCGGGCTTTTCGATGACTGCATCGAGCTGGCCCCTCGGCTGGTGCCCCAAGTGAACAAGATCCGCACCGAGCAGGTTCAGCTTCAGGCCTCGGTGCAGGAGCAAATCCACCGACTGCACACCCAAAAGCCGGACTCAACATTGGAACGGTCGATGGCCGACATCGTCCACCGGGTGGACCAGCTCAACCACCACGCGGTCGACGTGGTGTACAGCGCATACGACACCGACCTCGGCGGTCCCGGCTGATCCTTCCCCCGTCGGGTTCGCTCAGAGCTCTCCGAACTGACGGTCGCCCGCGTCTCCCAAGCCGGGCACGATGTAGGCCCGATCGTTGAGCCCCTCGTCGACTGACGCGGTGAACAGGCGCACGCCAGGGGCGGCGGCTTCTAGTGCCTTCACCCCCTCAGGGGCGGCCAGCACGCACACTGCGGTGATCTGTCCGGCGCCGGCGGCGGCCATCCGCCCGCACACGTAGGCCAGCGACCCTCCGGTGGCCAGCATCGGCTCTAATACCAGCACGGCCTGACCGCGGAGATCGTCGGGCACGGTGTTGAGATAGGGCTCGGGCTGGAACGTCTCCTCGTTGCGGCGCACGCCCAGAAAACCCACGGCCGCCTCCGGCAACAGCTTGCGAGCGGCTTCGAGCATTCCCAGCCCGGCTCGCAGCACCGGCACCAGCAGTGGGGGGTCGTCGATTCGGATTCCAGATGTCGGCGCCAGCGGCGTGTCGACTCTGACCACGGCGGCAGGAAGATCCCGCAGGGCTTCGTAGACCAACAGCCCGCTCAGCTCATCTAGGGCCCGCCGGAACTCCGGTGAGGGGGTGTCGGCCCCGCGTAGGGCGGTCAGGCGGGCCTGCGCCAGCGGGTGATCGACAACCGAAACCTCCATAGCCTCACCTTAGGCATTCATCACGGGTGACTGGTTGTCGAACTCCCGCCCTATCCTTGGGCGAGTGACCGATCTGCTCGCCGTGGAGACCCCGGCAGGGGCCGCCGATGCCGTGGCCGGGGTGCGCATCACCCCGGTGGACGCGGTGGGGCTGGAGCAACGGGCTGCCGCGCTGTGTACTCGGTCCATCAAAACATCCTCCAAGGCGGCGGCGCTCGACTTGGCCATCCGGGTGATGGACCTGACCACCCTCGAGGGTGCTGATACGCCGGAGCGGGTTGAGGCCCTGTGTACCCGGGCCCACCATCCCGACGCGGCCGACTGGTCGGTGCCCTCCGTGGCTGCGGTGTGCGTATATCCCGAATTGGTGCCGGTGGCCGCCGAGGCGTTGGCCAACAGTCCGGTGGCGGTGGCCAGCGTGGCCGGAGGATTCCCGGCTGGACTGGCCCCTCTGGAGGCTCGACTGGCCGAGGTCGCCTGGGCGGTAGCCGCGGGGGCCGACGAGGTGGACATCGTGCTGAACCGTTCGGCATTTCTGTCCGGGCGGTACCAAAAGGCCTATGACGAGATCGCCGGGGCCAAGCAGGCCTGTGGGTCGGCCCACTTAAAGGTGATATTGGAGACCGGCGAGCTGGGGTCGTACGACCAGATCAGGCGGGCGTCGATGCTGGCCATGGTGGCGGGCGCCGACTTTATCAAGACCTCCACCGGCAAGATCGGCACTTCGGCCACCCCGGCTGTCGCCTTGTGCATGGCTGAGGCCATTCGGGACATGGCCGAGCAAACCGGGCGGTCCGTGGGCCTCAAGCTGGCCGGGGGAATCCGAACCGCCAAGCAGGCCTGGCACTACCTGGTGATTGTGGGCGAGACATTGGGACCGGGGTGGCTGACCCCAGAGCGTTTTCGCTTGGGCGCCTCCAGCCTGCTCAACGATGTGCTCATGCAGCGGGCCAAACTCCGCGACGGCCGCTATCAGCGGCGGGAGGACTACAGCGTTGACTGACCGCTCGTCTCCAGGACATGAGGTGGAGCCGGTAGGCGATTTCGATCTCGAGTATGCGGCTGCCCTCGAATCCACCGCCCCGGTGCGCTTGGGCTCGCAGTACGGCCTGTTCGTGGAGGGCGAGATGGTGGAGCCGGCTGCCGGTCGGCTCGCCCCCACCGTCAACCCCGCCACCGGGGAGGCGTTGGCCGAAGTCAGCGTGGCCGATGCCGCCGACGTGGACCGGGCCGTGGCCGCGGCCCGCACCGCCTGGGAAGGGGGATGGCGTGATCTGCCCGGTGCGGAGCGGGCCAAGTACCTGTACCGGGTGGCCCGGCTGCTGCAGGAACGGGCTCGGGAGTTCGCCGTGCTGGAGACGATGGATGGGGGCAAGCCCATCCGGGAGTCCCGCGATCTCGATATCCCGCTGGCCGCGGCCCACTTCTTCCACTACGCCGGTTGGGCCGACAAGCTCGACTACGCCTTCAGCGGCCGCCGGGCCGCACCCCTGGGTGTGGCTGCCCAGGTAATCCCGTGGAACTTCCCCTTGCTGATGGCGGCTTGGAAGCTGGCCCCTGCGCTGGCCTGTGGGAACACCGCGGTTCTCAAGCCGGCGCCCACCACTCCGCTGACCGCTTTGCTGCTGGCCGAGGTGCTGCGTGATGCCGAACTTCCCCCCGGAGTGGTCAACATCATCACCGGAGACGACGCCGCCGGGGCCGCGCTGGTGGCCCACCCCGGCGTGGACAAAGTGGCGTTCACTGGCTCTACCGAGGTGGGCCGGGCCATTGCCGCCGAGATGGCGGGGACCGGCAAGCGCCTCACTTTGGAGCTGGGGGGCAAGGCGGCCAACATTGTGTTCGACGACGCCGCCCTCGACCAGGTGACCGAGGGCATCGTGAACGGCATCTACTTCAACGGCGGCCAAGTGTGCTGCGCCGGATCCCGTCTGCTGGTGCAGGAGACGGTGGCCGACACCGTGGTGGGCAAGCTCCAGCGGCGAATGGACACCTTGCGGGTTGGTGATCCGCTGGACAAGAACACCGACATCGGGGCCATCAACTCCCAAGCCCAACTCGACCGCATCACCGAGTTGGTGGCCTCGGGGGTGGCCGAGGGGGCCGAGCTGTACACGCCGGACTGCGTGCTGCCCGAGCGCGGTTTCTTCCACGCCCCGGCGCTGTTTACCAATGTGTCCACCGCCCACCGCATCGCCCAGGAGGAGATCTTCGGGCCGGTGCTGTCGGTGCTCACTTTCCGCACCGCCGAGGAGGCAGTGGCCAAGGCCAACAACACGCCCTATGGGCTGTCGGCCGGCATCTGGACCGAGAAGGGGTCGCGCATCTTGTGGATGGCCGACCAGATGCAGGCCGGCGTGGTGTGGGCCAACACCTTCAACCGGTTCGACCCGGCCAGCCCCTTCGGCGGCTACCGGGAAAGCGGCTACGGCCGCGAGGGCGGCCGGGCCGGTCTCCTGCCCTACGTGGAGCTAGTGGCATGAGCGATCGGCTGGTGGTCAACAAGACCTACAAGCAGTTCATCGGCGGGGCGTTCGAGCGCTCCGAGTCGGGTCGGTCGTATCCGGTTGCCGGGGTCGGAGGAGAGCTCTTGGCCAACGCGGTCCAGGGTTCGCGCAAAGACGTTCGGGACGCAGTGGCGGCGGCCCGGTCGGCTCAAGGTGGCTGGGCCGGGCGCACGGCCTACAACCGGGGCCAGATCTTGTATCGGGTGGCCGAGGTTATGGAGTCCCGGCGAGACGAATTCAGCGCCGAGGTGGCTCGAGCGGGCGATGGGTGCTCCGACGAGGCCGCAGCCCAGGAGACAACCGCAGCCATCGACCGCTGGGTGTGGTATGCGGGCTGGGCCGACAAGTTCGCCACCGTGCTGGGCGGGGCCAACCCGGTGGCCGGTCCTTACTTCAACCTCAGCGTGCCCGAGCCGGTTGGCGTGGTGGGGATTGTGGGCTTCGGCGAGCCGCCCCTGCTTCCGCTGGTGTCTCGGCTGGCCCCGGTAATCGTGTCGGGAAATACTGCGGTGGTTCTGGCCTCCGAGCGCTGTCCGCTGGTGGCCATCACCTTGGCTGAGACCCTGGCACTGAGCGACGTCCCCTCCGGAGTGGTCAACATCATTACCGGCCATCGAGACGAGCTCGTCCCGCCGTTGGCCGGCCATGTGGCGGTCGACTCGCTAGACCTCACCGGCTGCGAACCCGACATGGCCGCCGATGCGTCCCGTCAAGCAGCGGCCACCATTACCAGGGTGGTGAGCGCATCGGCCGCCGAGCGGCAATGGGCTGATGAGAGCGCCCAGAGCCCCTATCTCATCGACGCCTTCTGCGAAACCAAGACCGTCTGGCACCCCAAGGGCCGATGAGCGCGGGACCGTTTGTCTTCGGCGTTGATCTCGACGGGGTGTGCGCTGAGCACACCGTGGCCTTCCGCAAGATCGTGGCTCAGGAAAAGGGTGTGCCCGAGGAGTCGTTGACCTTGGAGTGCAGCTGGGGCTTCGAGGAATGGGGCTTCGGGGAAGGCGATTTCGAGGACTACCACCGCCGGGCGGTGGCGGAGCACCGGATGCTGGCCGACATGCCGGCTATGCCCGGCGCTTCCAAGGCGCTGTGGCGGTTGTCGGAGGCCGGGGTGTGGATCCGGATCATCACCCACCGGCTCTACACCAACTGGGACCACGCCATCGCCGCGGGCGACACAGCGGAGTGGCTCGACAAGGCCAAGATTCCCTACCGCGACCTCTGCTTCGTAGGCGGGAAGTCAGCGGTGGACGCCCACGTCTACATCGAAGACGCCCCCCACAATGTCGAGGCCCTCAGGTCGGAGGGCCGAACTGTGATCGTGTTCGACCAGCCCTACAACCGAGACCTAGACCCGCCCCGGGCCACCTCTTGGGAAGAAGTAGAGGCCATGGTGTACGACGAGCTGGCCGCCCATCAAGGCGCCGTCCAACACCAACTCCCCACCTTCGACCCCAGCACCGACCGCCTTTTACAAAAGGATGAACCTTCTGGACACGAGCAGGATTCTTAGAGCCTTGTGTAGGTCACAGTAAGTTCCACAGAAAATGAGGAGACCAGGTTGGTCTGCAGGGAAACCGAGAATAGGAGACCATAAGTGAAAATATCTCAAGATGCTATGGAAGATGCGTTGGTCGACTTCCATGAGTTGCAATATAGCCGAGAACTGGCATCGTTGTATGAGAGCTATCTGGTGGCGAAGTGGTTTGAAGCAAATGAACTTGAGCAACCGCAAATATCTGACGCCAATGATGCCGTAGATGCAATCTTTGCTCTTTCACCAGCGCACACGTTGGGCAGACTTTATCCATTCAGATACGACTGGACGACAACTGAGAGTTCAGGAAGAAAAACAGTATGGAACAATACAACACGAGGGGGGAGCACACTCGCTGCTTCGATTTTCAATGAAGGAGGAGAGGGGAACGAGAAGGACATCAGACATGGGTTGCAGAGCACAGCAGCACGGCAAGTAAAGGAAGCAATCACTAGTAAGAACAAGAGATTCCCCAGATGGACCTCTCTGGCTTGCTTGATATTGCGTGAATACGAATTCAATGACGAAGACGAGTGGAATGATGTACGCGCTTTATTGAAACAACGGCTTAACCTTACTGACGGCGATTTAGAGTTAATAACGAATCAACCCATTGACCATCTCCCCCTATTGGCGGACTCTGAATGGCGTATTGACCTCCTGCCTGACAAATTGGCCCCCAGAGAGTCAGCAGGTCGAAAACAACTTGGAATAACGGAGTATGAACGAAGCGCAGATGAGATAGTAGAAGTGGTACTCGATAGACGTGTAGAGGAAATGTTAAAACAAGCGGTCAGTAAGTATCCCTTTATCATGCTGGTTGGTCCTCCAGGAACTGGAAAAGGAACCTTGATTAAGTGGTTGATGGAGGATATTTCAATTGATCCGACAAAATATGGGTTCAAAGAGGCCTTTAAGCCGCCTTCCTTGTGGCGAACTCCAGACGAGAGTTGGTCGGCTTTTGAACTCATTGGAGGCTATGTACCCAATTCAGAAGGAAATCTAGAATGGTCTCCTGGCCTATTGTTGAACGCACTTGTTGATGAGAAGTGGCTGATTCTAGACGAGGCCAACCGGGCGGATATGGACAGAATCATGGGCCCGCTTCTGACTTGGCTCTCTGAGCAAGATGTGGAGATAGGGAGAACAAGACCGCATGACGGAGAGTCAATAGTGTTGGGATGGACCAAAGCTCCAGAAAACAGAGTTCATTCTACAACTGACGGAATTCCAGTAAAGTACTTGGCAGGGTCTCACTGGAGAATGTTTGGTACGTATAATCCTCAAGACGCCCTGAGAGTGTTTCGTTTTGGACAGGCCCTGTCTCGGAGGTTCGTAATAGTGCCGATACCAGCCATATCATCAGGCCAGTTTGAAGAACTATTGAATTCAAATTACCGTAGCCTAGGTGATGACTATTCGAACATGATAACAGGACTTTATTCGGCACATCTCCAAGACAAGGATACGACATTAGGTCCCGCAGTATTTCTACGTATGGCACGTTATCTTCACCCTCTTGGCAGTGACATGGATATGGTTGACGACAAGAGCATGAAGGATAAGGTTGCTGAGGCATATGTCATGAATGTTGGAAAATACTTAGCTTCTTACGACGACGACATGCTGAACTCGCTTATGTATCGAGTTCTTGAGGAGTGGCCTGTGTTTGGTGTAATTCAATGGGACTGGATCATGGCACAACGCAATACAATCTTATAGCCAAATATGGAGCAGAAAAGCATAGAAGTTCCGAGGGCAGGGTTAGCTGAACTGACGCGGAGCTGGTCTGGTACTGGCCATCTGATAGATTTACTTTCTCACGTACAAGATGATAGCTACTCAATACAGTGGAAACGTCAAGATATAGTCCGCAGATCCAATCGAGTGCTCCTTGAAAAGATGGAGCCGTTTATTCTCAATTGGCCATCTACATTGCGCCAATGGGAGGCATTTCTTCCGGCTACCGCGCTTTCGGAAAGCCAGATATCGGATAGACCGCGTGGAACAGTCAATTGGCTTCATACATATCGTAAATTCGGATGGCCCCCTAGCCATTATATGACAAAGACAAGGAATAGGGATTTTGGTGGAGTAGCAATAACTGTTATGGGTTGGCTGTCCAAGCAACTGAAGGACATTGAAAGAGATGTACGCGAATTGAGTTCCGTTCTTGTAGACAGGGTTGCCGATCAAACTCGAGTGTTATCTCAAGTTGTAGAAGAGCACTCTTTGCATTCAGAATTTGCGGTTCCCGACAACTTTGAAATACGTGCTCTGACTTCTGCCGGTATGCCTTGGAGTAGTATCTCTAGAGCGGTTGAATTGATTGTGCGGTCTACACGGGATCCAGAATTTCTGGCCTATGAACTTCTTGAGCCAGATCCAAAGATGGAGCACGATCTCTTTCATCTGGCAGTGCTTGGCTATTTGATAGCTTCATTGCGCGATCATAATTTTGAGATAGTTTGGAAGTCCATTCTGAAGGGGTCGCAACGGTATCCTCATATTCAAGCGATTCAAATGGACGGAACAGAATGGGACGTGTGGTTTGAGGCAAGATCGGTTCGAGATCATTATGAAGCGTCTCCTTCCGCCTATCAGTCTGCTGTTAAGGGTATCGATTATCAAGAGAAGTCCCTGAGCTACGACATTCTGCTCATATCACCAGAACGGCGCGCCTTGATTTTAGAGTGCAAGTGGAGAGTCGATCCGCAAAGCGTTGGTCGAGAGGGGTTTCATCAAGCTTCCAGTTATGCATTAGACGTCAAAAATGATTTGGCTGAAGAAGTCTGGGCATTTGTAGTTGGACCGGAGGAGCTAGTTTCTTCAGTTAGCGTAGCGTCGGAGAATTATCTTGCTCTTTCTGTCATGCTTGGTTCGACTCCGGCCACCAGAATATCAGACGTCGTTACTCTCTTCCTCTCTGAAGAGATAAGTTAAGATTGGACCGAATGGTCTGGGCTCTCAATTTGTTCTAGGCGTTCTTTTGCAATCGAAAGATACGTCTGAGAAATATCAAAACCCAAGAATCTGCAGCCATGATGTAGCGCGGCCACTCCAGAGTTACCGGACCCTACGAAGGGGTCGAGTACAAGGTCGCCTGGCTCAGTGGAAAGGGCTATGCATCGTCCGGGCAGGGCGGTAGGAAATTGGGCACCATGGCCGTTTCCTCCTGTGGAGGTATTTAGGACCCAGACATCAGATAGTTTTTCGGTTTCGCAGAACTCGTCTCGACCGCCGAATTGGGGATCAGCAGTGAGGTAGGCATTCTTAATGAACTTGGGCGTTCGCGTTTTTGAAATGTGGAGTACATATTCCAAATTTCGACTTACACGCGAGTTGTGAGGTTCAGGTAGCGTGCTTCGTTTCGCCCATGTGATGACGGACTTGACATACAATCCGACTCTACTGGCTCGCTCTGCGATGAGAGCAGGAATAAGGCACTGCTCTCCATCCTTGAGATAGGAATGGCCTGCCGAATAACGGCGCATACTGTGGTCGTGCCACTTTCTCGAATCCTTGCCTTCCATTGCTCTCAGTGCTTCAACGGCTGAGTTTCGGATTTGAGTGCGTGTATTGAAACTGTCCATTATGTTCCACCAGATAGATCCGTCATCTGTAAGAACTCTGGCGAGTGAGTCGATTACTTCTGTGGTATGGCGTACGAACCCTTCAGGCGTTTGTTCTAGGCCATACGGGCATATTTCCCCGTCGGCCCACGGTGTGGCTTGAGCGTCCTCGTAGGTGCGAGTACCCCAATATGGGGTTGACGTTACGATACATTGGACAGTTGATTCAGGGATGGTGTGAATCAGATCAAGTGCATTTCCAAGTCGTAGATCGTATGTCGATGGATTCGGGGTGTAATTGGTCTCCATCGTATTCTGCTGTAGTGAACTGAGATAGGCAATGACCTGCGAACGAGGAGTGATCGTTTCCTGGAAGGCATCGAGATCCAAGAGCTGTAGGACGTTCTGTGCGTTGAGTCTGTCCTTCTGGCTTGTGGCCTTCCGCACGAACAGCGGGGACATTCCAACGGCCTTGGCCACATGGTCGAGGCGATAGGAATGATCAAGTGTCTTAATGTGATCACGATCGAGAGAGGTGAGGGGAGTGTGTGGCTTTATGTCCGAGGGGTGCCACGTCATAGAGCTGTTTGGCATGGCCTGTATCTCCTGCTCGGCTTCACGGATGTAATTTGTCGAGGACATGATGGCATGACCTTGTGACACATTGGGCGATGGTGAGCTCCATTGCAGCTGATGGCTGACGAGGGAAGAGCCCGAAGTGAAGTTGGTGGGGGTCGGACAGCTCCACCCAACGACAAACTGTCACCGTCTGCCCGCACAATGGACATATGCCGGATCCTGCGGAATTTGAACTTCCGCCTCGCCCCGGCCACCCCGTTGCCCGGGAGGAGTCGACGTCGTGGCCGGATCGCGTTGGCACGACCATGCTTGGCTCTGGCTATGAGGGGGTATTGGTAGAAGACGGATACGGCTTCCTGGCGATCTTTTGGCACGGCGATTCAGCCACGCAACTGTGGGCTGCCCGGTTGGTCGACGTTGCGCGGGTGAAAGTCGGCGTGAGGGCTTTGGATTCCGAAGAGTGGCTGACGTTCAGCCCCGACGACTCTTTGCGGCTGCAAGAACTGTGGGGTATCCCCGTCTACCTGCTGGAATGCCCGGAATTGTTGTGACCGAGGCTTAAGGATCCGCTACTGGCCGTCCAGCCAGGGGGGGAGTTGGCGGATGTCGGATAGTTCCACCCAGTTGTCGTGGGGGGAGATGGTGGCGTGCTCCAGGTCCCAAGTGAGGTGGTAGGGGATGTGGACACCGCGGCCGCCGAGGGCGACCACGGGCTCGATGTCGGAGCGCACCGAATTTCCCACCATCACGAATCGGTCGATGGCGATGTCGTGGCGCTGGAGCAGTCGGGAGTAGGTGGACTGGTCTTTCTCGGCCACGATCTCCACTGCGTCGAAGTGATCGGCCAGCCCGGAGGCGGCGATCTTGGTCTCCTGATTCCACAGGTCGCCCTTGGTGATGAGCACCAGGCGATAGTGGTGTTCCAACACCTCTATGGTCTCGGCTACTCCGTCGAGCAGCTCCACTGGGTGGGCGTGCATTTCCTTGGCCCAGCCCACAATGGTGTGGATCTCCTCCGCGGTGATCTGTCCTTCGGTGGCCTCGATCGCAGTCTCGATCATCGACAGCACGAACCCTTTGATCCCGTAGCCAAAGATGGCCACGTTGTGCCGCTCTAGTTCGATGAGTCGCTCGTGGAAGTCCACATCGGGCAGGTAGCGGGCCACCAGGTCGGCCATCCGCTGCTCGTAGTCGGCGAAGATCGACTCGTTGTGCCACAGGGTGTCATCGGCATCGAGGCCGACGGCGTGAATGGGGGCTGCGGTCACAGCGCCAGGGATCCGTAGGCCGGCTTGACCACCTTGTTGATGATCTCCAGGCGCTCATCGAAGGGGATGAAGGCGCTCTTCATGGCGTTGATGGTGAGCCACTGGATGTCGGCCCAGCCAAAGCCGAACTCGTCCACCAACTGCATCACCTCTTGGGTCATGGAGGTGGCGCTCATGAGGCGGTTGTCGGTGTTGACCGTCACCCGGAACCGCAGGTCGCTCAGCACCTTGATGGGGTGCTCGGCGATGGACGGAGCCGCCCCGGTGTGGACGTTGGAGGTGGGGCACAGCTCCAATGGGATGCGCCGGTCCCGCACGAAAGCGGCCAGACGGCCCAGCTTGGGGGTGCCGTCGGGATGGAAGTCGATGTCGTCCACGATGCGGACCCCGTGGCCCAGTCGCTCGGTGCCGCAGTATTGCACTGCCTCCCAGATGGACGGCGGGCCGTAGGCCTCGCCGGCGTGGATGGTGAAGTGGAAGTTCTCCCGCTGGATCAAGTGGAAGGCATCCAGGTGGCGGGTGGGAGGGTTGCCGGCCTCGGCCCCGGCGATATCGAAGCCCACTACCCCCTGGTCGCGGTGGCGGATGGCCAGCTGCGCGATCTCCAGCGAACGGGCCGCGGTGCGCATGGCGGTGAGCAGCGTCCCAATGCGGATGTTCCGGTTGGCGCTTCCTGCCTCGAAACCGGCCACCACCGCCTCCACCACCTCGTCCAGGCTCAACCCGCCCTCAGTGTGCAATTCAGGAGCGAAGCGGACCTCGGCGTAGACCACGCCATCGTCGTCCAGGTCTTCGGCGCACTCGGCCGCCACCCGCTCCACAGCGTCGCGGGTCTGCATGACCCCCACGGTGTGGGCGAACGTCTCCAAGTACAAGGTGAGGTCGAGTCGGCTGGCCCCCCGCACCATCCACCGGGCCAAATCATCGGCATCGGTGGTGGGCAGATTGTCGTAACCGGTTTCTTCCGCCAACTCCACCACGGTCTGCGGACGCAGCCCCCCGTCCAAGTGGTCGTGCAACAACACCTTGGGGGCGGCTCTTACTTCTTCGATTGTCGGATGTATCACTGGCTTAAGGTTAGGCAACCCGGTCGGCAATCAGGCGGCGAGGTTCAGGAGCGGTGTCGGCGATGGTCAAGGCCGAACTCAGGGCGTCGTGGGCCGTGGGCAATAGGGAGGGGTCTTCGGTGTGGAGTTCGGCGATCACCTCGCCGGCAGACACCCGGTCGCCGTGGACACGGCGCAGGAGCACCCCGGCCGAGGCCGACACGTCGTCTTCTTTGCGGGCCCGTCCTGCCCCCAGCCGCCAGGCGGCCACTCCCACTGCCAGGGCATCAATGCGGTTGATCACCCCATCGGCCGGCGCGGTCCAGTGGTCCACCACTTTGGCGGTGGGCAGGGGAGCGGCGGGATCGCCGCCTTGGGCGGCCACCATGGACTGCCAGGCGTCCATGGCCTGGCCGGAAGCCAGCACTTGGGCGGGATCGGCGTCCAAGTCAGCCAGAACCACCATTTCTTGGGCTAAGGCCAGGGTTACTTCCACCAAGTCGGCGGAGCCACCTCCGGCCAATGCCTCGATTGCCTCGGCTACTTCGAGGGCGTTGCCCGCAGCCAGGCCCAGTGGTTGGTCCATGTCGGTGAGGAGGGCCACGGTGTTCACGCCGTGGGCGTGGCCCAAACCGACCATGGTTCGGGCCAGCTCCTCACCCATGGCCGGGTCGGGCAGGAAGGCCCCCGAGCCGAATTTCACATCCAGCACCAGACCGGCGGTGCCCTCGGCGATCTTCTTGGACATGATCGAACTGGCGATCAGTGGGATCGACGCCACCGTCCCGGTCACGTCCCTCAGGGCGTACAGCACTCGGTCGGCGGGGGCCAGATCTGCAGTAGCCGCGGCGATCACCGCGCCTACGTCCTGAAGTTGGGCGAGGAACTCGTCGTCGCTCAGGGCGGCCCGCCAGCCGGCGATGGCCTCCATCTTGTCGAGCGTGCCCCCGGTATGGCCCAAGCCCCGGCCGGAGAGCTGTGGCACCGCCGCGCCGCAGGCCGCCACCAGCGGGCAAAGCACCAGCGACACCTTGTCGCCCACGCCGCCGGTGGAGTGCTTGTCGACGGTGGGGCGTTCCAGGCTCGACAAGTCCAACCGCTGGCCGCTGTTGATCATGGCCGCGGTCCAGGTGGCCAGCTCCCGGGAGGTCAGGCCCCGCCATACGATGGCCATGAGAAGCGCGGCGGCCTGCTCGGCCGGGATGTCTCCCGTGGTGACCCCCTCGATGAACCAGTTGATCTGCTGGTCGCTCAGTTCGCCGTCGTCTCGCTTGGCGACGATGAGATCGACTGCGTTCACGATCCGTCCTCGCCTCGAAGCCTCATGCGCTTGCGTTCACGGCAGGTCGTCGGGGCCGAAGGCACCGGGCAGCAGATCCCCCACGGTCTGGGTCTCGTTCACCTGGCAGCTGGCCCCGCCCGCCTCATAGAGCAGTTGGCGGCAGCGTCCGCACGGGGTGAGCGGGTTGCCGTCCCCATCGGTCACCGCCACCGCTACCAGCCGTCCGCCCCCAGTACGGTGCAAGTCGCCCACCAGGCCGCACTCGGCGCACAGCGTGAGCCCGTAAGAGGCGTTCTCCACATTGCAGCCGGTTACCACCCGGCCGTCGTCGGTCAGCGCGGCCGCGCCCACCGACAGCTTCGAGTATGGGGCGTAGGCGCTCGCGGAGGCTCTATGGGCAGCAGCCCACAGCTCGCTCCACGGAATCGCCTGTTCAGTGCTCATCTGACCTTGCTTCTACTACTTACTTCGCTGGAAGGGCTGGCCCGCAGCCGCCGGTGGGATCGACCGGCCCACCGCCCCGGCCACCACCACCAGCGTGACAATGAACGGGAGGGCTTGGAGGAATTCGCTGGGAATCTCGAATCCGCTCACCTCGACCCCCAGGAACTGGAGCCGGGTGCCCAGTGCCCGGGAGAAGCCGAACAGCAGCGCTCCGCCGAAGGCCCCCCACGGGGTCCACTTCCCGAAGATCAGGGCGGCCAGAGCGATGAACCCCGCCGCGTTGGTCATGTTGTCTTCGAAGCGGGTTTGCGACTCCATGGAGAACCAGGCCCCGGCCAGACCGGCGATGAGCCCGCCCAAGATCACCGACTGATAGCGGATCCGCACGACGTTCACCCCCAGCGTCTCTGCTGCATGGGGGTTCTCGCCGCACGATCGCACCCGCAGCCCCCACGGCGTGCGGAACATGACCAACCAGGTGCCGATCACCACCAGATACATCATCCAGTAGATGGGCTTGCCCCGGAACAGCTGGTCGCCGATCACCGGGATCTCCGACAGCAAGGGCAAGCCGAACTCGGAGGTGCCCACCCCGGTGGTGATGCCGGTTTTGACGATCACCTCTGAACGCAGGAAACCGGTGAGCCCCAGGGCGAACAGGTTGATCACCACGCCGCCCACGATCTGGTTCACCCCGAAGCGGATGGACAGCACGGCGAGGAGGGCGGCCACTAATCCGCCGGCCAGCACTGAGATGAGGATGGAGAACCACAGCCACCCGGTGGACTGGGCATCTCCGATTGTGGCGTAGGTCATGTAGCCGATGCCCGCACCGGCCAGCATGGTGCCCTCGATGCCGATGTTGATGATGCCCGACCGCTCGCACCACAAGCCGGTGGTTGCTCCCAATGCCAGCGGGGTGGCCAGCACCAGTGACTCGTTGAACAAGTTGACGATGTTGGTGCTGGGGTTGTCGGACAAGGCCAGGCTAAGCACCAGTAGTAGTGGAATCACCGCCAGCGCACTCAAGAGCCGGGCCGGGCTGGCCCATCGTCGGGCTTCGGGCGGGGCGAATCCCAGCACGGCGGTGAGCAAGAACAGCACGCCGATGGCGACCACCCAGGTTGGGGGATGGAACCCGATTCCCGCCGGGTCGGGCGGCGGCTCGAAGTTGAACCGCCGACTGTTGCCGCTGATGGCCGGGGCGACCCCGGCGAGCAGCGCGATGCCCAGCAGTCCGAACACCAGTCCGGTGATCGACTGGCGATTCAGCCCAATCCGCCCTGAGGCCCCGGTTGCGCCCACGGCGTGCTCCACGGTGGTCACATTGCCCCCTCGATGGAGGTGGCCTTGAACGGGCTCTGGTCGAGCTCGCGCACCCGGAACAAGTAGCGGACGATGGCGTCAGCGGCCACGAACAACAGCACCATGGCCTGGATTATCCTCACCACGTCGATGGACACGTCGGCCTCCTGCTGCATCAGCGGCGCTCCCGACAGCATCGATCCCCACAGCAGGGCGGCAGCGATGATGGCTACCGGGTTGGTGCGGGCCAAGAGCGCAATGGCGATGCCGTCGAAGCCCATCAGGAAGAAGGTGCCCGGCTGGAAGAATCCGTTGGTGCCCGAGATCTCCGAGGCTGCGGCCAAGCCAGCGAAGGCCCCGGACGCGGCCATCGAGGCCACGATCACCCGGTTTACGTTGATGCCGGCGTAGTGGGAGGCGTGGGGGTTCAATCCAACGGTGCCCACCTCAAAACCGAACGTGGTGCGCTTGAGCACGAAGGCCACCACGAAACAGATCCCGACCAGGGCGAACAGCCCGACGTGGAGAACGGGCTGGCTGTCCACTAGTTCGGGCAGCACCGCGGTGTCGGAGATGGAATCGGTGCGGGGAACTGTGCTCTCGGTGTCTCGCAGCACCACCGGATCGCGGGAGTTCACCATCCAGCGGACCCCGAACAGCACCAAAGAGTTGAGCATGATGGTGCTGATCACCTCATGGGCGCCGGTCTTGGTTCGCAGCACGCCGGGAATCCCGCCCCAGATGGCGCCCCCCATCGTGCCGGCGATGAGGATCAGTGGAATGGCCACGAAGCCGGGCAAGTCGGACATCCACGAAAGGGCGCCGACGTAAGCAGCGGTGATGCCGCCGGCCAGCAGCTGTCCCTCGGCGCCGATGTTGAACAGCCCGGCCCGGAAGGCGAAGGCCAAGGCCAGCGCCGATCCGATGAAGGGCACCGACCGGGCTACCGACCCCGCGATCTCGTCGCCCCCGCCCACCATGCCCCGCAGCAGCGCCCAGTAGGCGGTGAAGGGGTTCACCCCGATGATGGAGATCAGCACGCCGCCGACCACGAACGACAACAGGATGGCGTAGAGCGATACGTAAAGCGGCTGCAGCCGCCACGCCTCGGTGAGCACGCGGTGGATTTGGCTGGCCGCCCGGCCAACCCCGGCATTGGCGTTTCGGGCCCCGTTCACCGCTGGCCTCCAGCGCTCAGGCTGTCTACCCCGTTCACCGCTGGCCTTCCGATGAGCCCGTGGCCATGAGCAGGCCAAGCTCTTCCCGGGTGGCGTCGGCGGCGTTTACCGTTCCGGCCAGTCGGCCCCGATAGAGCACGCCAATCCGATCCGACAGCGACAAGATCTCGTCCAGCTCGGCCGACACCAAAAGCACCGCCACTCCCCGGTCGCGCAGCTCGATGATCTTGCGGTGGATGAACTCGATGGAGCCCACATCCAGGCCTCGGGTGGGCTGGGCCACCACCAGGGCCTTGAGGTCGCCGGTCAGCTCTCGGGCCACGATCACCTTCTGCTGGTTGCCACCCGACAGCGTGTCGATGACGGCGTCGACCCCGGGGGTGCGGACGTCGAATTGCTCGACCAGCTCTTGGGCTTCGGCGTTGATGGCCCCGGTGTTGCGCACCCCACGCTGGGAGAACTTGCGGTGGTGGTAGCGGTTGAGCACCAGGTTGTCGGCGATGGTGTACTGGGCCACCACTCCGTGCTTGCTGCGGTTCTCGGGCACGTGGGCCACGCCGAGCTCGTTGATCTTGCGGGGACTCCAGTCGGTGGTTTCCTGGCCGAGCATCTCCACCCGCCCCCCGGCGGTCGGGCGCATCCCGCAAATGGCCTCCACCAGTTCCCGCTGGCCATTGCCCTCCACCCCGGCGATTCCGAAGATCTCACCGGCTCTCACTTCCACGTCGAAACCGGTGACCGTTTCCACTCCCCGGTCGTCGGCAACCCGCAGGTCTTGGGTCCGGAGCACCGGTGCCCCTGGATCAGCCTCGGCCTTGTCCACTCGGAAGACCACGTCGCGGCCCACCATCAAGTTGGCCAGAGACTGCTGGGTGGCGCCTTCGGCTGTGGCGGTTCCCACCACCTGTCCAGCTCGCAGCACGGTGATGCGGTCGGCCACCGCCAGCACCTCGCGCAGCTTGTGGGTGATGAAGATGATCGACTTGCCCTGGCCGGTGAGGCTTTCCACCACCCCGAAGAAGTCGTCCACCTCGCCGGGGGTCAGCACTGCGGTGGGTTCGTCGAGAATCAAGATGTCGGCATCGCGGAACAGCGCCTTAACCAGCTCCACCCGCTGTTGTTCCCCCACCGACAGGTCGCCCACGGTGGCGTCCGGATCCACAGCCAGCCCGTAGCGCTCAGCCAGGCTATCGATCTGGCGGCGGGCTGAGTCCAGATCGAGAAACGCCCCTTTGGTGACCTCGTTGCCCAAGATGATGTTCTCGGCCACCGTGAACACCGGTATGAGCTGGAAGTGCTGGTGGACCATGCCGATGCCCCGGGCAATGGCATCACCCGAGTCTTCGAAGTGAACCTCTTCGCCCCGCACCTTGATGGTGCCCTGGTCGGGCCGGTACAGCCCGAACACCATGTTCACCAGGGTGCTCTTGCCCGCGCCGTTCTCTCCCAGCAGGCAGTGGATCTCGCCTTGGTTGAGGGTGAGGCTCACGTCGTCGTTGGCCACTACCCCTGGGAAGGCCTTGGTGATTCCCTCAACCTCCAGCACCGGACGTGCCGCGCCCCCGCTTGCTTGAGCCATGCGCAGCCCAGGCTACGCCATACAACCGAAGCGGCACGCGAAAGGCGGCGGCTGAAACTCGCTCAGCCGCCGCCTTTCAATTGTCGATCGCGGGATCGGTTAGTCGCAGAGTGAGCCCTCGCCCATGAACAGGCCATCGATGCCGCACACCCCGGTGTCGATGGTGCCGGCGGCCAGGCCGGCCCGCACCATCTCCACAGCAGCGGCGGCCTCAGCGCTCACCGCCGCGTCGTGGAACGGGGCGTAGGTGATGCCCAGGTTCTCGGCGGTCAGCACGAACGGCCCACCGGCGAAGCTGCCTTGGATGGTGGTGGCGATGTTGCGGAACACCGACAGGTCCACCCGCTTGATGGCCGAGCTGGCCAGGTTCTCCGAACCAGGCGCCGTGCCGCCGTTAAAGGTGGTGTAGTACTCGTCTTGGTCCACGCCGATGCCCCAGGCTCCAGCCTCAGCAGCGGCCTTGATTCCACCTGAGCCGGTGGGGCCGCCAGCGCCGAAGATCACATCAGCGCCGTCACCGATGAACTGTTGGGCGTCGGACGCACCCTTGGCCGGATCGGTGAAGCTCTCGTTGTACACCGACAGCACCTGGATGTCGGGGTTGATGTACTTGGCGCCGGCTTCGTAGCCGTTGACGAACTTGACCACCGGCGGCACGTCCTCGCGTCCGGCCACCACTCCGACCACGCCCGACTCGCTGAGCGAGGCGGCCAAGGCACCGGCGATGAAGCCGCCCTCGTGCTCGTTGAACAGCACGCCCACGTAGTTGGATGGGTACTCGGGGTGCCACTGGTCGATGCCGATGTAGTTGATGTTGGGGTTCTCATCGGCCGCCGCCATGGTGTCGGTGCCGAGCAGGAAGCCCACGGTGATGAGCACGTCGGGGTTCTCGCTGGCCGAGGTGCTCAGGTTGGCGTCGTAGTCGGCCTCCGACGCAGTCTCGATCACACTGGTGTCTTCGATACCGAAGCACTCGGCCGCGCCAATCATGCCCTCATAGGCGAACTGGTTGAAGGTGCCGTCGTCCACCTTGCCGATATCCGTGACCATGTTCACTCGGAATCCGTCCGGGGCCTGGATCCCACCCCAAGCCGCGCACTCCTCTTCCAAGCTGATGAGAGCCCCAGAAGGTGCCTCGGGGGCGGGTGCTTCGGTGGGCTCAGGCTCGGGTGCCTCGGTGGGCGCGGGTGCCGGGGCCTCGGTTGGTTCTGGGGCCGGGGCCTCGGTGGCCGCGGGCGCCGGGGCCGTTTCGGTGTCGTCGTCGTTGCCGCAGCCTGCCGCTACCAAGGCCAAGCAAAACAGCAAAGCCAACAAAGCCATCAATTTCTTACGCATCTGAACCCCTCCGTCTGATGCCAGTAGTAGGACTCACGAGGCTAGTCCAGCACGGTGACAACCACAGTGTCGGACCGGCGGCTTGGAGTGTCTACTCTGGGGCCATGTCAAGGCTTGCAGGAAAAACAGCAATTGTCACCGGCGCGGCCCGGGGTACCGGAGCGGTCATCGCCCAAATGTTCCGGGACGAGGGAGCGACGGTGGTGGCCACCGACATTGCCGACGGGGATGGAATCGTCAAGCTAGACGTGACCAACGAGGCCCACTGGGACGAGGTGGTGAGCGGGATGGACCAGGTGGATGTGCTGGTGAACAACGCCGCCATCTTGCACATGGGACCCATCGAGCGGACCTCGGCCGAGTCCTACCGCCAGGTGCTGGACGTGAACCTGGTGGGGCCGTTCTTGGGCATGCGGGCGGTGGTCGGGCCGATGCGGGCTTCCGGGGGCGGTTCCATCGTCAATATCAGCTCCATTGACGGGCTCATCGGCATGAACGGGATATCCGCTTACGGGGCCAGCAAGTTCGGCCTCGGGGGGCTGATGCGCTGCGCGGCCCTGGAGCTGGGCCGATCCGGCATCCGGGTAAACAACGTGTGCCCCGCGGGCGGCAACCCGGCCATGTACTCCCAGTGGTTCGACCAGATGATGTCGTTCATGGATCAGACTGCGGCCTACTCGGCCAATAGGGGCATCCCCGGCGAGGTCCCCCTGGAGTGCATCGCTGCCGCGGCGCTGTTTCTGGCTTCCGACGAGTCGTCGCACATTACCGGCGCCGACTTGCCGGTGGACGGCGGAGCGGCGGCCGGAGTGGTTATCGAGGGCTTGAACAGCTTGGAGTGAGCCAACGCCGCGAGGTCTCATTTGAGGCCTTCGGGAGTATCATTCAATCAATCGCCTGACCAAAGGCGGCAGAGGAGAGACGCATGGCTCCGCCCACTCGCACCGATGAGGAGATCATCGGACGCTCCGATGTCAACGACATCGACACCATCATCGACATCTCCCGAACCAACAGCGACGTCACCTCAATAATCCACGCGGTCCAAGACAACAGCGACGCCCTGTTCACCTGGGACTACGCCAAGGGGGCCCGGCCCAAGTTGGAGCGCCTTTATGAGAAGGCCAAGACGTCGCAGTGGAACGCCCAAACCGACCTGGACTGGTCAATCGAGGTGGACCCGTACGAGGCGTTCAACATATTCACCGAGTCCGGGAGCCGCGATGAGTTTGAGCGCGAGGACAGGCCCGATCTGCCCACCGCCAACTGGGGCGAGGCCGAGTGGCGGGAGTTCTCCCTGGAGACCTTCAAGTGGCGGATGAGCCAATTCCTCCACGGCGAGCAGGGGGCCCTGCTGTGTACGGCCAAGATCGTCGAGACCGTCCCGTGGATCGACGCCAAGTACTACGCCGCCACCCAGGTGGTGGACGAGGCCCGGCACGTGGAGGTGTTCGGCAAGTACCTCGACGAAAAGCTGGGCGACTCCTATCCGATCAACGTCCACCTCAAGATGCTGCTCGACGACATCATCAACGACAGCCGCTGGGACATGACCTATCTGGGCATGCAGATCATGGTGGAGGGTCTGGCCCTGGCCGCCTTCGGCTTCATGCACCAGCTAACCCCCGAGCCCCTGCTCAAGAAGCTCCTCCGCTATGTGATGGCCGACGAGGCCCGCCATGTGGCCTTCGGCGTGCTCAGCCTCCAGGAGTTCTATAGCGAGCTCACCACGCCCGAGCTGCGCGAGCGCCAGGAGTTCGCCTTTGAGGCCGCGGTGCGGATGCGCGACCGGTTCTTGTCCCAAGAGGTGTGGGAGCGCATGGGCGTGCCGGTGCGGCCCATGGTGGAGAATTTCCTGTCGTTACCCGCCGATCAGAAGCCGTTCCAGAACATCCTGTTCTCCAAGATCGTGCCCAACTGCAAGAAACTCGGTTTGCTGGATGCCGGCGACGGCTGGCTCCGGCGCCGGTTCGAGGAGATCCACGTCATCGAATTCGAAGACTGGGTGGACACCGGCGAGGAATACGAGGACTTCCAGTTCGAAGAGGCCGCCGCGGTCTGAGGCCTCATCGGTTGCAGGTGGGGCGACTGCCTGGCCGGCGGATTCGGTAGCGGTTGTCGGCTACCAGACGGTATGTCCAGCGAGCGAGCGGGCTGATGGGGCCGAGGGTGAGCATGCGGCCCAGCGCAGGCCATGGGGCTTTCATGGCTCCGAGGGCTTTGGCAATGCTGTGGTGTTCGTCCCAGCGGGTGCCGTCGGGGTCGATCCACCACGCGGAGCGGACCACGTCTTCTTGGCTGAGGCCGAGAATTTCCAGATCAACTTGCTGGGAGGGGACCACCCGGTAGTTGTCGCTCAGCCGGCGCTGTGCCCAGCGAGCGGTAGCGGTGCAGAACCCGCAGTCGCCGTCGTAGATCAGAGTGCCCGAGGCGATAGGCGGAGAGGAAGGGTTGGGCTCAGCTGTTGCGCCCGGCATTGGGCTTGCGCCCATGGTTGGCCTTCTTGCGTCGTGCTCTGGCCTTGCGTTTTTGGGTGCGCTTCGACATTCGAACCTCCGCGTCTCTAGAAAGACTACCGACTCCAGGTAGCGTGAACGACCCGTGGAGCGCTTCGGGTTCGTCGGTTTGCCCAACTCCGGCAAGTCTTCCCTCTACAACGCCTTGATCGGGTCGGACGTGCTGGCCGCCCCTTATGCCTTCGCCACCACCGACTCCAACGTGGGCGTGGCCAAGGTGGTGGATCCCCGCCTTGATGCCATTGCTCAGCTCAGCGGCTCCCGCACCGTGACGCCGGCCAGCGTGCAATTCACCGACATCGGAGGTCTGGTGGAGGGGGCCAGCCGGGGCGAGGGGCTGGGTAACCGCTTTCTGGCCGGCATCCGCGAGGTGGACGCGGTGGTTTACGTGCTCCGAGCCTTTGTCCACCCCGACGTGCCCGGGCCCACCGACCCCTTGGAGCACCTGCGGGTGCTGGAGATCGAGTTGACGCTGGCCGACTTGGAGTCGGTGGAGAATCGGCTGGTCAAGCGGCGCAAGTCCGCCGTCCAAGACCGCTCGCTAGCCGGGGAAGTGGCTGCGTTGGAGGCGGCCGCCGACGTGCTGGGCGAGGGCATCCCCATCTACCGGAGCGATCTGACCCCTAGCCAGCGGGTCGACCTGCGGGAGAGCTTCCTGCTGACCAACCGCCCGGTGCTGGCTGTGGTCAACATCGGGGAGGACCAGCTAGACGAGGCCGAATCGGTGATCGAGCCGGTGGCCGTTGAGTTGGACGGCCGGGCCGGAGTCATGGCGGTGTGCGTGCAGCTCGAGGCTGAGGCCGCCCAGCTCTCCGCCCAGGAGCGGGCCGAGATGCTCGACGGCCTGGGACTGGGGGAGGGAGCGTTGGGCCGGTTCACCCATGCGGCCTACGACTTGCTGGGCCTGCGGACCTTCTTCACCACCGGCGACAAGGAGACCCGGGCCTGGACCTTCCGCTTGGGGGCCACCGCCCCGGAAGCGGCGGGCCGGATCCACACCGACTTCCAACGAGGGTTCATCCGAGCCGACGTGATCGGTTGGCAGGAGTTGCTGGACGCAGGCGGCTGGACCAAAGCCAAGGAACTGGGCGTGATGCGCACCGAGGGCCGCGACTACTCGGTGGCCGACGGCGACGTGATGGAGATCCGCTTCAACGTGTAGGGGTGGGTGGTCGAATCAGAGGTTGTCCAACTTTCTCTTGAACAAACGCCGCTGGAGTTGGAAAATCTGGTGATGGCGTGGCTCGTCTGTGACGACCGGGTGCTGGCCACCGTGGAGATCGCCACCGGATGGCGGGAACGGGCCCTCGGGCTGTTGGGCCGCGACGAGTTCGACAATGCGCTGCTGCTTCGGCCGGCGTTCTCGGTGCACACCTTGGGGATGCGGTTTCCCATCGACGTGGCCTATTTGGACCGCGATCTGGTGGTGCTGAAAGCAGCCACCATGGCCCGGTTTCGGATCGGTCTGCCAGTGTGGCGGGCCCGGGCGGTGCTGGAGGCCGAGGCCGGTTCGTTTGCCCGCTGGGGGCTAAAGCCCGGCAACCGATTGGAAGTGCGGCAGACTGCATGGGAGAGGGGATAGCGGTCAACCGACCACGAGGGAGGTGGCATGACTGGAAGGCTGGTTTTGGTTGCCACCCCAATCGGCAACCTGGGCGACCTATCCCCGAGGGCCGTGGAGGTGCTGGCCGACGCTGACGTGGTGGCCTGCGAGGACACTCGCCGCACTGGAAAGCTGCTGGCCCATGCGGGGGTAAGCGCACCCCGGCTGCTGGTGGTGAACGAGCACACCGAGGCCGCGGGTGCCGATGAGATCGCCCAGCTGGTGGCGGGGGGCAACACCGTGGTGTTGGTGACCGATGCCGGCACACCAGCCGTGTCTGATCCGGGGTCCAGAGTGGTCCAAGCGGTTCTGGACACCGGGGGCGAGGTGGAGGCGGTGCCGGGCCCGTCGGCCGCCCTCGCCGCTCTGGTGGTGAGCGGCCTTCCCACCGGGCGCTTCTGCTTTGAGGGGTTTCTGCCCCGAAAGGGCCGACACCGGGCCGATCGGATCCGCGAGCTGGGCCAAGAGTCCCGCACCATGGTGCTGTTCGAAGCCCCTCACCGGCTGGCTCGCACCCTGGGTGATTTGGCCTTGGCCCTGGGGGGCGACCGGGCAGTGGCCATCGTGCGGGAGCAGACCAAGCTGCATGAGGAGGTATGGCGGGGCACGCTGGCCGATGCCGTTGTCCGAGCCGACGGTACCGAGCCTCGAGGCGAGCACGTACTGGTGGTGGCCGGTTGCCCCGACCCGCTCCCGCCCTCAGCACCCCAGATCAAAGCGGCCCTTGATGAGAAGCTGGCCGAGGGACTGTCCCGTCGGGATGCGGCCGCCGCGGTGGCCGCCGATCTCGGCATCTCCCGGCGTGCTGTGTATCAGCTCAGTCTGGGAGACTGACCGGGTTCAAAATCCCGTAAATCTCTGCCGGTTGACGAAGGAGTCCCCATGAGCGACGTCAAGCCCATTCCCGACGACTATCCCCGGATCACCCCCTATCTGTGCGTGGGCGGCGCGGCCGCGGCTATCGATTTCATGGTCGAGGTGTTCGGCGCCACCGAACGGATGAGGATCTCTGCGCCGGGCGGCATGATCGGCCACGCCGAAGTGGCCATCGGCGACGGGCTCATCATGGTGTCCGACGAGTACCCCGAGATGGGGGTGCTCGGACCAAAATCCATTGGCGGCACCGCCGTCACCATCAGCGTGTATGTGGAAGACGCCGATGCCACTTACGCCAAGGCTGTTGCCGCCGGAGCCACCGCTGAGCGGCCGGTGGAAACCCAGTTCTATGGCGACCGGGGTGGCATGTTCGTCGACCCGTTCGGCCACCGTTGGCACGTCGCCACCCATGTGGAGGATGTGTCCCCCGACGAGATGGCCCGCCGCTCCGCCGAGATGTTCGGGGAGTGACCCTGGTCTCTACCGGGCTTTCCCAGTCGGGATCAGAAGGCCGAGGAAAGTAGTGTGAAGCGGTGTCGCGCTATTTCTTGACGACCCCGATCTTCTACGTCAACGACGCGCCCCACATCGGCCACGCCTACACCGTGCTCAACGGTGACGCCGTCACCCGCTGGCACCGGCTCCTGGGCGAGGACGTCTTCTACCTGACCGGCACCGACGAGCACGGCCTGAAGGTGCAGCGGGCCGCCGAGGCCAACGGCCTGTCCCCGCTGGACCAGGCCGACGGAACCAGCCAGCGCTTCCGGGAAGCGTGGGCCGAACTCGGGGTGGCCAACGACGAGTTCATCCGAACCACCGAGCCCCGTCATCACCAGGCCGTGCAGACGCTCATGCAGCGGGCCTACGACAACGGCTACATCTACTCGGCGGTCTACGACGGCTGGTACTCGGTGTCTGACGAGGCCTATGTGTCAGAAGAAGACGTGACCGAAGAGGACGTCGAGTCGGGCCGGGTGGAGCGGATGACCGAGGAGAACTACTTCTTCAAGCTCTCCGAATTCGAGGCGCCGCTATTGGAGTGGTTCGAGTCGAACCCCGCCAACATCACTCCCGAGGGCTACCGCAACGAGGCTCTGGGCATCATCCGCGGCGGCCTGCGGGACATTTCCATCACCCGCACCTCCATCGACTGGGGCATCCCGGTGCCCTGGGCCGAGGGCCACGTGTTCTACGTGTGGTACGACGCGCTCACCAACTACGCCACCGCCGCGGGCTATGGGGCCGACGACGAGCAGTTCGCGGCGTGGTGGCCGTCGGTCCGCCATCTGCTGGGCAAAGACATCATCCGCTTCCACTGCGTGTACTGGCCCGCCATGCTGTTGGCCGCCGGCGTGACCGATCTGCCCCGCTATCACGTCCACGGCTGGCTGCTGGTGGGTGGGGAGAAGATGTCCAAGTCGGCCTTCAACCAGATCTCGCCCACCGACCTCATCGCCGACTTCGGCGTGGACGGATTTCGCTACTCCCTGCTCAGGGATACACCGTTCGGCCCCGACAGCGAGGTCAGCCATGAGGCTCTCCAGCACCGCTACAACACCGATCTGGCCAACAACTTCGGCAACCTGTTGCAGCGCTCTTCCACGCTGGTTCACAGCAAGTGCGGTGGAATCGGACCCGCCCCCGACCCCGACCACCCGCTGGCCGACGTGGCCGCCCAGGTGTACGCCGATGCCGCCGCGGCCTGGGACCGGTTCCAGCCCTCGGTGGCGTTGGAGGCCACTTGGCGCCTCATTCGCGACACCAACGAATACCTCCAGGCCACCGAGCCGTGGAAGATGGAGCCCGGTGGCATGGTGAACACGGTGCTCGGCAACGCCTTGGAGGCTCTGCGCATCGTGTGCGTGCTGGCCAGCCCGGCCATTCCCACCTCTTGCGAGGCTGCCTGGACCCGTCTGGGCTTGGACGGGTCGCCGCTCGACCAGCGGCTGCCCGCCGCCGCAGTGTGGGGGCAGTATCCCGGTGGCCTGCCGGTGGCTGAGGGCGATCCACTGTTCCCCCGCTTGCGTGATTAGCGGTGCGCTGGATCGACAACCACTGCCACCTGGAGTCGGACTCGCTAGCTGAAGTGGTCGCCCAGGCGACAGCGGCCGGGGTGGAGCGCATGATCGACATAGGCACCGATGCGGCCACCTCGATCGCCGCGATTTCCAAGGCCGCGGCCAGCGACCGGGTGTGGGCCACGGTGGGGGTTCACCCCCACGAGGCCCGTCGCGGCATCGGCGGCATTGAGGCGTTGCTGGGGTCGGATCGAGTGGTGGCGGTGGGGGAGTGCGGGCTCGACTACCACTACAACCATTCGCCCCCCGCCGACCAGCGGGCGGTGTTCGCAGCCCAGATCGAGATGGCCCATCGGCACCGAATGCCCCTGGTGATTCACACCCGGGAGGCGTGGGACGACACCTTCGCCATTCTGGACGAGTGCGGGGTGCCCGAGGGCACCGTGTTCCACTGCTTCACCGGTGGCCCCGATGAGGCCAGGGCGGCACTGGACCGCGGGGCATATCTGTCATTCAGCGGAATCGTGAGCTTCCCCTCCGCCGACGACGTGCGTGAGGCGGCTGGGCTGTGCCCCTTCGACCGGTTGCTGGTGGAGACCGACTCGCCGTATCTGGCCCCGGTTCCACGGCGAGGCAAGCCCAATGTTCCGGCCAACCTGCCCTTGGTGGGGGAGGCGTTGGCCCGAGTCCACGGTGTTGCCCCCGAGGTGGTGGCCGAGCACACCTGGGACAACGCGGCCGGTTTCTACCGACTCGGCCCGTGACCCTCACCCGCAGCCAAGTGCTAGAGCTGCTCGACCGCCACGGTCTGGCGCCGAGCCGGGCAATGGGCCAGAACTTCGTGGTCGATCCCAACACCATCGCCGCCATGGTCCGGGCCGCAGAGCTGTGTTCCGATGATTCGGTGGTGGAGATCGGCCCCGGATTGGGGTCGCTCACTCGGGCGCTGGCTGCCGAAGCGAATCAGGTGCTGGCTGTTGAGGCCGACCGCCACATGCTGGCACCGTTGGCCGAGGCGGCCGACGCCCTCAACGTGGAGATCGTTCACGCCGACGCCACCACTCCCGAATGGCGAGCCAAGCTCGGGGCCGCCGACCAGCGGTGGGCCCTGGTGGCCAACCTGCCCTACAACATCGCCGTTCCCCTGCTGTTGGACCTGCTCGACAACGAGCCCCGCATCAAGACCTTCACCTTCATGGTGCAGAGGGAAGTGGCCGAGCGGCTGGTGGCCCCGGTGGGCACCAAGGCCTACGGCATTCCCACCCTCAAGGTGGCGTACTGGTGCGAGGCTCGCATCGTCCGCTCGGTGCCCGCCACGGTTTTCTACCCCCGTCCCCGGGTGTCGTCGGCGGTGGTCCGGCTGGTGCGGTTGCCGGCGCCGGCTGTTGAAGCCGACCCCGACCGGCTGTTCTTCCTCATCCGCACCGCCTTCGCCCAGCGCCGCAAAATGCTGCGCCGCTCCCTGGCCGCCCACGTCACGTCTGACCAATTCGCCCAAGCGGCCATCCCCTCCACCGCCCGCCCCGAGCAGCTCAGCCTCGCCGACTGGGCCGAGCTTGCTGCCATAGCCTCGTCTTGATGACCACGGTCACGGCTCCGGCCAAGCTCACGCTGTCGCTCAGCATCACCGGCGTGCGAGCCGACGGTTACCACTTGATCGATGCGGAGATGGTGTCGCTTGATCTGGCCGACACGCTGAAGATCGAGTCGGGCCGCGGGGTGGTGGTCGAGGGTACGGGCGAGGTTGACCCCGACGACAACCTCATCACCCGGGCGCTGGCTCTGGTGGGGAGAACCGCGCGGGTCACGGTGGCCAAACGGATTCCGCCGGGGGCCGGGTTGGGGGGAGGGTCGGCTGACGCTGCCGCCATCTTGCGCTGGGCGGGCTACGCCGACACCCAAGGAGCGGCCCAACTGGGCGCCGACGTCCCCTTTTGCCTGGTTGGCGGGCGGGCCCGGGTCCAGGGAATTGGTGAGCTCATTGAGCCGCTGGAGCACATCCCCCGAACGCTCACCTTGCTCATACCGCCGTTCGGCTGCTCCACTCCGGCGGTGTACCGCCGCTGGGACGAGATGGGCGGCCCGAAGGGATCGAATGGCAACGACTTGGAGCCTGCGGCACTGGAAGTGGAGCCCCGTCTCGACCAGTACCGCCGAGCGTTGGAGCAAGCCACCGGTCAGACGGCGCGGCTGGCGGGCAGCGGCTCGAGTTGGTTTGTGGAAGGCGCCTACCCCGGCGACGACCGCATCGTGGTTGGCACCACGCCCGCCTCATTTCAACGGGCTTGAAGAAGGGGGAGAACTACTTCCCGCGGGCCCGCCGCTGGAAACGAGTGCGCTTCAGCATCTTCTTGTGCTTCTTCTTGCGCATCCGCTTGCGGCGCTTTTTGATCAACGATCCCATGGTGCGCCCACGCTAGTCCGGCCAGCATCACCAGCAATAACCCGAGCGTTCATCCGGCGGCAATGAAGTAGCCTGCAAATGGTGCCTGATGACTGCCAAGCAAAGGGCTCTTTGGCGAGTAGTTCAAGTGGCAGAACGCCTGGCTTTGGACCAGGAGGTTGCAGGTTCGAGTCCTGCCTCGCCAGCCACACGAGTAATCGCGCTAGAAATACACCCGTGAAGGTGCAGAGCGGGTTGGCCCGCTGAACCCATGACGACTGACTTTCTGCCCCTGTCTGCGGTGGTGTTGGCCGCGGGCCGGGGCGCTCGCATGAGATCGGGGCGGCCCAAGCCTCTCCATGACGTTTGCGGTCGGGCCATGCTGCTGCACGTGATCGACGCGGTGGCTGCGGTCAATCCCCGCCAAATCACTGTTGTGGTGGGATTTGGCGCGGAAGAAGTGGCCAAGCACGTCACCGAAGAGGCCTTCGATCTGCGCATCGACTTCGTCGAGCAACCGGTGCAGAGGGGCACAGCTGATGCCGCCGCCCTGGGCCTTTCGGCTCTGGACGGCGATGTCGATGATGAAGACGTGCTGGTGGTATCGGCCGACATGCCGCTCATCCAGGGACAGACACTGCGGGGCCTGGCCGCCCAGCATCGGCTCTCCGGGACGGCGGCCACCGTGGCTACTGCGGCCGAGGAGAACGCTGAGGTCTTCTGCTTCCGCCGCGGCCTGCTGTCTCCGGCCCTGCGCCGACTGGCGGCCAGCGACTCGGGCCGCGAATACAGCCTTGCTGATGCGGTCGCCGTGCTCACCTCTGCCGGACATGATGCAGGGTCGTTCGCCATCGACGAGGCTGAGGCGCAGGGGGTGGACGATCGGGAGCAGCTCGCTTTCGCCGAGGCGGAAATGCGCCAGCGCATCAATCGCAACTGGATGGTGGCCGGGGTGCGCATCATGGCGCTCCACAGTGCCTACATCGACGTCAGTGTGAAACTGGCCCCCGATGTGGTCATTCACCCCGGTGTCGTGCTCAGAGGACAGACAGTGATCGGCGAGGGTGCGGTGATCGGCCCCCACACCCATTTGGTGGATTGCGTGGTCGGTCCTCGAGCGGTGCTGGAGGCGGTGTCGGCCACCGATGCCGAGATTGGTGCCGATGCCCATGTGGGGGCCTACATCACACTGGAGCCCGGCGCCCAGATCCCGCCTGCTTCGACGCAAGGAGACTGAAACGATGGAACTGGTTACCAAGAAGAAGCTGGCCATCATCTCGGGGCGGGCCAATCACGATCTGGCCGCTGAGATTGCCGAGGTGCTTGATGAAGAGCTGGTGGAGCCCAATATCGCCGACTTTGCCAACGGCGAGATCCACTGCCGGTTTGAGGAATCGGTGAGGGGCACCGACGTGTTCATCGTCCAGAGCCATACCGCCCACGACGACGCCTCCATCAACGACGCGGTAATGGAGCATCTCATCATGGTGGACGCCGCCCGGCGAGCATCGGCCAAGCGGATCACCGCGGTGTGCCCCTTCTACGGGTACGGTCGCCAAGACCGCAAAGCTGCGGGCCGCGAGCCCATCACCGCAAAGCTGATGGCCAACTCCTTCCGCACCGCCGGGGCCAACCGCATGCTGAGCGTCGATCTCCACTCCGGGCAGATCCAGGGATTCTTCGACGGCCCCTGGGACCACCTGACCGCCATGCCGGTGCTGGTGGACTATCTCAAGGACTTCAACGGCGATCTGGTGATCGTGTCGCCCGACGCCGGCCGGGTGAAGGTGGCCGAGCGCTACACCAACGAGCTGGATGCCGACCTGGCCATCGTCCACAAGCGCCGGGCCATGGATGTCAAGCACGCGGTGGAGGTCATCGAGGTGGTGGGGGACGTGGAGGGCCGCACCTGCGTGCTCATCGACGACATGATCGATACCGGTGGCACCATCGTGGCCGCGGCCGACGCCTTGGCCGCCCGGGGAGCGGCCACCATCGTCGCCGCAACCACCCATGGCGTGTTCTCCGGCCCGGCCGTCGACCGGCTCAAGAACTCGGTGATCTCCAAGGTGGTGATCACCAACACCCTCCCGCTGTCGCCCGACAAGCAGATCGACAAGATCGAAGTGCTCTCGGTGGCCCGAATCATCGCCGACGCCATCGACGCCGTATTCGAAGACACCTCCGTCTCTGAGATCTTCGGCGGCAAGAACCTCTCCTAGCCGTTAGAGGTTTCGGGCTGCGGCCCGATAACATTTCTAGCTGCGCTATGGCTGAGCTGATCTTGAAGACCGACACCTCGCGTGAGCTGGGAACCCGGCCGTCGCGTCGTCTGCGCCGGACGGGGCGGGTGCCCGGCGTGGTGTACGGGCTGGGAGGGGAGTCGGTTTCTGTGGCGGTGGATGCCAGCGAGCTGCGGTCGGCCCTGACCACCGATGCCGGTCTCAACGCACTGCTCACCTTGGAAGTGGACGGCGACCGCCAGCTCGGCCTGGTCAAAGAGTTGCAGCATCATCCCGTGCGCAACGAGGTCATCCATGTGGACTTCATCCGGGTGGATGCCGACGTTGCCGTGGAGGTAGAGGTCCGGATGGTGCTCGAGGGCGACGCCACCGCGGTGACCAACGAAGACGGTGTGGTAGACCAGGCCGCCTTCACCATCCGGGTGCTGGCCAAGCCGGAGGCCATTCCCAACGAGCTGACGATCGATATCAGCGAGATGGTGATGGGCGACTCGGTGAGGGCCGGCGACCTCGAACTGCCCGAAGGGGTGGATCTGGCGGGTGACCCCGATGAGCTGGTGGCCAGCACTTCGATACGGGTCATCGAGATCGAAGAGCCCGAAGTTGATGAAGAGCTTGAGGTGGAGCTGGACGAAGACGGCCAGCCGATTGTCCGCGAGGACGCCGACGAAGACGCCGAGCAGGCCGACGCCGACGCCGACACCTCCGAAGACGCCGAGAGCTGAGCTGATCGGCGCCTGTCGCCGTGCCTTCCCGCTGGCGATCCCGTAAGAAGCACACCGACACCCCGGCCGATCTTGTGATCGTGGGGTTGGGCAACCCCGGGGACAAGTTCGTGGGTTCCCGCCATAACGTGGGAGCCGAGGCGGTGGAGCTGCTGGCCGAGCGCTACGGGCAGACGCTGCGCAAGAGCCGGGAAGCGGCGCTAGTAGCCGAGGCCCGGGTTGATGGTCGCCGGGTGGTGCTGGCCTTTCCTCAGACCTTCATGAATAAATCGGGCGAGGCAGTGCGGGCGCTGGTGCGGCGTTGGAGCATCGCCGAGCATCTGGAGCGCCTGGTGGTGATCCACGACGAGCTTGATCTGCCCCCAGGGCGAGTCAAGGTGAAACACGGCGGGGGGTTGGCCGGCCACTACGGCCTGTCGTCCATCAAGGGCCACCTTCGCACCGCCGACTTCACCCGGATTCGCGTCGGAGTGGGCAAGCCCCCCAATCCCCAAGCCGGCGCCGACTATGTGCTGAAGCGGCCGGGCCGAGCCGACCGCGACCTGTTGGACGATGCGGTAGAGCGGGCTGCTGAGGCCGCATTGGCCCTGCTCGATCATCCGGTTGAGATCGTGATGAACAGGTTCAACTGATGGTGAGCAGGTTTGGCCGATGACGGACAGGCTCAATTGATGGCCACCGCGGTTGCTGGTGTGGGGCCGGGTTTGGCTGGCCTTGGGCGGCTGCTGGCTGCCGAGCCCGCGGTGATCGACGTGCTCGGAAGACGCGACGCCTCGTTGGCCGTGGCCGAGTCGGGCCAGGCTGCGGTGCTGGCCGCCATCGCCGAGTTGAACGGCCGCCGACCAGTGGTGGTGGCCACGCCCACCACTTCCGACGCCGAGCGCTTGGCCGGCGACCTGTCGACGATGCTCAACGGCAGTGTTGCCCTGTTCCCGGCGTGGGAGACCTTGCCGTTCGAGCGGATCAGCCCTGGAGTGGAGACAATGGGCCGGCGTTGTCAGGCCATCTGGCAGCTCCACCACCCTCAGCAGTGCCCGGCGGTGCTGGTGGCCCCGGTTCGGGCCCTGCTTCAGCGATTGGTGTTTGATTCCGACGATGCCGAGCCGGTGAGGGTGGCATCGGGCGATCGGGTTGATTTGGGCCAGTTGGCCGCTGACCTGGCCGCCCGGGGCTACCGGCGCGACGTGCAGGTGGAGCACCGGGGCGTGTTCGCGGTGCGGGGTTCCATCGTGGATGTGTTCCCGTCTACCGCCGACAGCCCGATCCGCATCGACCTGTGGGGCGATGAGGTGGACCGCCTCACCGAGTTCTCGGTGGCCGATCAGCGTTCCACCGAATCGCGGGAGCAAGTTGAGATATTTCCTGCTCGGGAGGTGCGGCCAGTGCCGGCGGTTCGGGCTGCGGCCGAGAGGCTGGTGGCCTCCCGCCCCTGGGGACGAGAGCAGTGGGAGCGCCTGTCTGAGGGCCAGTTCTTCGACGGGATGGAGTCGTGGCTGCCATGGCTGATCGACACCGACGAGATCATCACCGACCGTCTCGGCTCCGATGCCCTGATGGTGCTGCTGGAACCGGGGCGGCTCCGGGACCGGGCGTCTGACATCGCCGCCGAGGAGGCCGACTTGGCCGGTGCGCTGGCCCAGACTTGGGGAGCGACCGGAGAAGAGTTCCCCCGTCTGCACGTGGACTACGACCGGTTGCTGGCCTCCTGCTCCTCGCCGGTGTGGACCATGACCGCAGTGCCGCCCGGGCCGACGACCCCGGTGGTGGCGGTGGGGGGCTGGGCCTCGGCCATCGGTGATCCATCGGCTCCGGTGGAGCAGGTGTCCCGGCTGCTGGGCGAGGGGTACCGAGTGCGGTTGGCGGCCGATGGAGAAGGGTCGGCCAACCGTTCCGCCGCCGTGCTGCGTGAGCACGGGGTGGACCTCTCGGTTCGAATTGGCGAGGGTGCAGGATTCGGCGACGCTTCCGATTCGGGAGGCTGTGTGGTGGTTGCCCCCCTCCAAAGGGGGTTCGTGCTGCCCGGCTCCCGTCTGGCCGTGCTGGGCGAGGCCGACCTCACTGGCCGGCGCCGGGCCCACCGGCGCAGCCGCCCCCGGCCGTCGTTGGCCCAGGAGATGGACGATCTGGCGGCGGGCGACCATGTCGTCCACCGCCACCACGGCGTGGGCCGCTATGGCGGCATGGTGACCCGAACCATTGCCGGGGTTACCCGCGACTACCTGTTGGTGGAGTATCGGGGTGGCGACAAGCTGTACGTGCCCACCGATCAGGTGGACGCCGTGCGCCGCTATTCCGGGGGCGAGACCCCCACCCTCAGCAAGATGGGGGGTGCCGACTGGCAGCGGACCAAGAGCGGGGTGCGCTCCGCGGTCAGCGAGATCGCCAAGGAGCTGGTGGTGCTGTACCAGCGCCGTGTCACCACCCCCGGACGGGCGTTCTCCGCCGACACGCCGTGGCAGACGGAGATGGAGTCGGCCTTCGGCTACCAGCTCACCCCCGACCAGCACAAGGCCATCACCGATGTCAAGGGCGACATGGAGCAGCCCCTGCCCATGGACCGGCTGATCTGCGGCGATGTGGGCTTTGGCAAGACCGAGGTGGCCATACGGGCGGTGTTCAAGGCCGTTCAAGACGGATCGCAGGCTGCCGTGCTGGTGCCCACCACCCTTTTGGCCCAACAGCACTACCAGACTTTCAGCGAGCGGTTCGCCGGCTATCCCATCCGGGTGGAGGTGCTGAGCCGGTTCTTGTCGCCCGGTCAGGCCCGCAAGGTGGTGTCGGGGTTGGCCGACGGGTCGGTGGACGTGGTGATCGGCACTCACCGCCTGCTGTCCGACGACGTGTCGTTTCAGAACCTGGGCCTGTTGGTGGTGGACGAGGAGCAGCGCTTCGGGGTCACCCACAAAGAGGCCATCAAGTCGATCAAAGCCGACGTCGACGTGATCACCCTTACCGCCACGCCTATCCCCCGCACCTTGGAGATGAGCCTGACCGGCATCCGCGACCTCACGCTGCTGCACACGCCCCCCGCCGACCGCCAGCCCATATTGACCTATGTGGGGGCCTACGACGAGCGCCCGGTGGCCGAGGCCATCCGCCGGGAGTTGCTGCGCGACGGTCAAGTGTTCTTTGTGCACAACCGGGTGGCCAGCATCGACCACGTGGCCGCCGATCTGCGGGAGCTGGTGCCCGAGGCCCGCATCGCGGTGGCCCACGGCCAGATGGACGAGGGCACCCTGGAACAGGTGGTGATCGACTTCTGGGAACACGCCTACGACGTGCTGGTATGTACCACTATCATCGAGTCGGGCATCGACATGCCCACGGTGAACACCCTGGTGGTGGATCGGGCCGACCTGCTGGGTTTGGGGCAGCTCCACCAGCTTCGGGGCCGGGTGGGGCGGGCCGGGACTCGGGCCTACGCCTACCTGTTCACCCCCGAGGGGCGGGTGCTCACCGAGGAGGCCTACGAGCGGCTCAAAACCATTGGCGAGGCCACCGAGCTGGGATCGGGGTTCAAGATCGCCATGCGCGACCTGGAGATTCGGGGAGCGGGCAACATGCTGGGCACCGGCCAGTCGGGCCACATCGCCGCGGTGGGCTACGACTTGTACTGCCAACTGGTCACCGAGGCGGTGGCCGAGCTGAAGGGCGAAACCCCGCCCGAGCCGGTGGAGATCAGCATCGACTTGCCGCAGGCTGCCAGCATTCCCGCCGACTACATGCCCAAAGAGGAGCTGCGTCTCGAGGCCTACCGCCGGGTGGCCGCCTGCGTTACCCCCGACCAAGTAGACGACGTGGCTGCGGAGTGGGCCGATCGCTACGGGCCGATCCCGGAGGTGGCCCAGGTGCTGCTGGGGGCGGCTCGGCTGCGGTGCGAGTGCCTGCGCACCGGAGTTCGGGAGGTGGCGGTGGCGAAGGGCCCTGGCTTTGGCGGCCCCAAGTGGCTGGCCCGGATCAGTCCGGTGAGGCTCCGGCCCAGCCGCCGGGTGCGCTTGGAGCGCCTCTACCCGGGAGCGGACTACTTGGAGGGTCCCGGGCTGCTGAAGCTCCCGCTGGATTCGGCCGCTGCCTCCGTGGACACCCTCATCGGCACCTTGCGAGATCTGGTTCCCGACGATGAGCCGGCCGAGGCGGCGGCATCGTGATGATCGTGATGGGCAACACGAGACCGGCGGTGGCGTCGTGATAGGCAGGGCAACATGGCCAAGGTGATTGTTGCCGGTCTCGGTCCGGCCGGACCCGAGCTCATCACCGGGGCGGTGGTGGACGCCATCAGCCAGACCAGCCGGCGCTTCGTCCGCACTCGGCGCCACCCCGCGGCCGCGGCGGTGGAACCGGCCGAGTCGTTCGACGACCTCTACGACCGGGCTTCGTCGTTCGAGGAGGTGTATCGGGCCATTGTGAATCGGCTGGCCGCGGAGGCCGAGCACGGCCACCAAGACGTGCTCTATGCCGTGCCCGGCTCCCCGCTGGTGGCCGAGCGCACGGTGGAGCTGTTGCGGGCGGAGTCCGGTGTGGAGCTGGAGGTATTGGCCGGCCTCTCGTTTGCCGACTTGGCGTGGGACCGGCTGGGTGTCGACCCGCTGGCCGCTGGGGTGCGGCTGGTGGACGGGCGCCGCTTCGCGGTGGACGCCGCCGGGGAGCGAGGGCCGCTGCTCGTAGGCCAGTGCGACGCCGCCCATGTGCTGAGCGAGGTCAAGCTGGCAGCCTTGGACACCCTCGACCGTTCGGCCGCCGCCGGGACCCACCCGCCGGTGGTGGTGTTGCAGCGCCTGGGTTTGCCCGATGAACAGGTCTTCGAGGTGGCCTGGGCCGATCTGGACCATGAGGTGGACCCCGACCATCTCACATCGCTCTATGTGCCCGAGCTCGGCGCGCCCATCGCCGGAGAAGTGGCCCGGTTTGCCGATCTGGCCATTGAACTGCGCCGCCGCTGTCCCTGGGACCAGGAGCAGACCCACCAGTCGCTGCGGGGCCATCTGCTGGAGGAGACCTACGAGGTGCTAGAGGCGCTGGACGGGGTAGACCCCGACACATTGTCGGGATACGAGGAACTGGAGGAGGAGCTGGGCGATCTGCTTTACCAGATCGTGTTCCACTCGGTGCTCGCTGCCGAGGCCGGCCAGTTCACCTTGGCCGACGTGGCCCGGGGGATTCACGACAAGCTCAAGTCCCGCCATCCCCATGTGTTTGGCACCCCCAATTCCGGTCTGGTTGAGGTGGAGGACTCCGATGAGGTGCTGGCGAACTGGGAGGCCATCAAGCGGGATCAGAAGGGGCGGTCATCGGTGATGGACGGCATCCCGCCGGGGTTGCCCGCGCTGCTATTTGCCGACAAGGTGATCCACAAGGCCCGCTCGGTGGGAGTGGTGCCGGATGTGGACACCGCCACGGTGGCGGGCCGCCTCTACGACGCCGTTCTGGCCGCTCAAACAGCGGGTCTGGATGCCGAATCTGAGCTCCGAACCTTCGCCAATGCCGTTGGAGAGCAAATTCGCGCCCGTGAAATTTCTTCTTTGTAATTTGCGGCAATCCCTAGTCAAACCGGACTTTATCGTCTATTTTTTTAACTCCAGCCACATCAATAACACGCGATGGGCGAGGGAATCCCTGAAAGACCTGGATTTTGAGCGCGATCACACGGGTAGTCGGCCGAGAGGTCTTGGACTCAAGAGGTAACCCTACCGTTGAGGTTGAGGTTGTCTTGGAGTCTGGTAAATCCGGGCGGGCCATGGTTCCCTCGGGGGCGTCCACCGGCCGCTATGAGGCAGTGGAGCGGCGCGACGGAGGCGAACGGTATCTGGGCCGGGGAGTGGCCAGCGCGGTGGCCTCGGTCAACGGCGAGATCGCCGATGCTGTGGTCGGGACCGACGCCGCCGACCAGCGGGATCTAGACATGGCGATGATCGACCTGGACGGCACCGACGGGCTCAGCCGTCTGGGTGCCAACGCGGTGCTGGGGGTTTCTTTGGCTGCGGCTCATGCCGCGGCCGCCGACAGCGGCCTGTCGCTGTTCCGCTACATCGGCGGGGCCAACGCCCACGTGCTGCCGGTGCCCATGATGAACGTGCTCAACGGCGGGGCCCACGCCGCCAACAACATCGACCTCCAGGAGTTCATGGTGGTCCCGGTGGGGGCGGCCTCATTCCGCGAGGCCCTGCGCTGGGGGGTCGAGACTTACCACAATCTGCGCCGCCTGCTGGTGGAGCGGGGCCTGTCGGCCGGCATCGGCGACGAGGGCGGCTTCGCCCCCGATTTGGACTCCAACGAGGCCGCGGTGGCGGTGTTGGTGGACGCCATTGAGGCCGCCGGGCTGAGGCCGGGCGATGACATGGCCCTAGCCCTGGATGTGGCCTCCACCGAGTTCTTTGCTGACGGCGAGTACCACTTGGCCGGGGAGAACCGGTCGCTCAACTCCGCCGGCATGGCCACCTATCTGGCCGAGCTGTGCGACGCCTACCCCATCGTGTCGATCGAGGATGGGATGGACGAGGACGACTGGGATGGCTGGGCGCTGCTCACCAAGGCGCTCGGCGGGCGGGTGCAGCTGGTGGGAGACGACTTGTTCGTGACCAACACCGAGCGGCTGGCCCGGGGTGTCGAGTTGGGCGTGGCCAACTCCATCCTGGTGAAGGTCAACCAGGTGGGCACCCTCACCCGCACCCTGGAAGCGGTGGAGCTGGCCACCGCGTCGGGCTACACCTCGGTAATGTCGCACCGCTCGGGCGAGACCGAGGACGCCACTATCGCCGATCTGGCCGTGGCCACCAACTGCGGCCAGATCAAGACCGGCGCTCCGGCCCGCAGCGACCGGGTGTCGAAGTACAACCAGCTCCTGCGCATCGAAGAGGAGCTGGGCGAGGCCGCCGCCTACCGGGGAGGCGAGGCGCTCGCCACAGCCACGGAGGTGGGGCAGTGATCGCCCTGCGCCGCTCTGTGATCCCGGTGGTGGTTGTGCTGGTGCTTCTGGTAGCGCTGTTCTACGCCGCATTCCCCACTCGGACCTTCATGGACCAGAGTTCGGCCATTGATGACGCCCGGGCGGAGTTGGATGCCCTGCACGAGGAGTACTACGCCCTCCGGTCTCGTTTGGATGAGCTGTCGAACCCCGAGGAGATCGAGCGTCTGGCCCGGTCGGAGTACAACCTGGTGTACCCCGGCGAAGAGGCCTACGCCCTACTGCCCTCGCCGCCAGAGCCAGTCGAGCTTCCCGACTTGTGGCCTCTGAACGCCCTGGTGAGTTCCCTCAGCCGATAGCGGGATAGCTTCAGAGCATGACCAGCTCTGACAACTCCCCGATTCCGCACTATCCCGATCTGCTGCGCCTTGACGGCAAGGGCTTCGTGGTGGTCGGCGCGGGGCAGGGCATGGGCCGCCAAACCAGCCATGCGCTGGTGCAGTGCGGTGCCCGGGTGGTTTGCGTGGATATCGACGCTGACCGGGCCGCGGACATCGCCGAGGAGGTGGGCGGCACACCGTGGTCGGGCGACGCCACCGCGCGGGCCGACGTGGAGCGACTGCTAGAAGACTCGGTGGCCGCACTGGGCCAGGTGTACGGGCTGGTGGACATCATCGGCATGGCCGAGTGGGGCTTCATCGTGGATATGGACGACGGGGTGTGGGATCGCCAGATGGCCATCAACCTGCGCCACGCTTATCTGCTGGGCCAGGTGTTCGGCCGCCACATGGTGGCCAACGGGGAGGGGTCGTTGGTGTTCATCGCCTCGGCTTCGGGGATGGACGGCGCCCCGAACCACGCCGCCTACGGGGCGGCCAAGGCCGGGCTCATGGCCTGGGTGAAGTCGATGGCGGTGGAGATGGGCCCCCACGGGGTTCGGGCCAATGCGGTGGCCCCGGGGGCCATCGCCACCCCCCGGATCATGGACATGCTGAGCGATGCCCAGCGCGCCCACTCCAGCGGCAACGCGCCGATCGGCCGCATGGGTCTGCCCGCCGACATCGCCGGAGCGGCGCTGTTCCTGTCGTCGCCGCTGGCCAGCTACGTGAGCGGCCGCACTCTGCTAGTGGACGGCGGTGTTGGTGCCAAGTTCCCCTACTCCTCTCTCAGCGTTTTGGATGATTGACTGAGGGGTCATGCCGGAGCGGTCGCACTACGACGTTCTGGGCGTGTCCCCCGGCGCGAAGCCCGATGCCATCCGACGGGCCTACTTGCGCCAGGCCCGCCGGTGGCACCCCGACCGCCCGACGGGCGATGCCGAGCAGATGCGGGCCGTCAACGAGGCCTGGGAAGTCTTGGGCGACATTCGATCCCGCGCTGCCTACGACCGGAGTCTGGCCCGTGGAGTGCCCCGTCCGCCCAGCCCGTCCCGACCGGCGGGTTCGCGTCCGCCACCCAATGCCCCCCGTCCCGCGGCCAGCCCTCGATCTTCCGAGTCCCCTCCAAGTCCGCCCCTCGAGATTGTCGGCATCCGCTGGCGATGGCTCAGCCTGGCGGCGGTCGTCTTGGCCGCGGTGGCGGTTGTGGTGATCTTCTTGGCCACATCGGCCATCGACGACTCCGATCCCGCTGCCCCCATCACGGCGTTGGCCCCGGTCTCCGAGTCCCGCCCCGAGTCCGGAGACTGCTTTCGCATCGGCACCACCACCCTCATCACTGTGCCCTGCGATCACCCTCACGACGGCAAGCTCGTGGAGTGGGTTCCATTGGGCGCTCCCTGCCCCCCAGACACAGACCTTCACTGGGTGCGCTCTGCCCAAGAAGCCGTCTGCTACCTGACCCCGTCTGGCTAGCTGCCCGGCGCACCGACGCGTAGGCGCGAGATCACCGCGGACATGGCCAGGAATCCGATGACGCTGGGGAGGGTGACGATGGCGATGGCGCTGCCCACCGAGAGGCGGGTGGCGGCCAGCGTGCCCACCAACAGGGGGACGGTGAGGTTGGCGGTGCGGAGGCCGCCGGTGAGCGCACCGAGGCCGACACCTGGACGCCCGGGATGCTGGGCTGCGGTGTCGTAGAGGATCGGGCTCAGGTTGGCCACCCCCAGGCCAGCAATGGCGTATCCGACGAGGGTGAAGTTCTGGCCGGGAGACAGGGTGGCGGCAGCCAGCCCGACGCCGGTCAAGACGATCGACATGCTGAGGAGTCGGTTTCCCCCCAGTCGGGCAGCAATGAAGTCGCCTGAGAAGCGGCCCCCGGTCATCCCTGCGGCCACGGCCACATAGCCCAGAGCGGCCACGCCGGTGGTGGCTGCGAAGTCGTCGGTGAGCCGGAACGCAGCCCAGTCGATCGCGGTGGACTCAAGGGCAATGGAGAAGAAGCCGACCAGCAGAAAAGCCGCCAGCACGGGCGAGAACCGCCGCTTTGCGGCGCTGCCCCCATCCATAGGGCCCGAAGCGTCGCTGGCGGGGTGCTCGTCGACCCGGAGCAGACCTCGGCTGGCGAGACCGAGGGCCATGAGGAGGATCGCCGCGGCGCAGGCCAAGTGGACGGATATCGAGATGCCCGCGGCAGCGATTCGAGACGCGGAAACGCCACCGATCACGGTTCCGAGGCTCCAGAGGCCGTGAAGGCGGGTCATTACCGGGGTGTGCCGCCGAGCGCTCAACCACGACCCCTGCATGTTCATGGCCACGTCCATAAGCACGTCGAAGGTTTGCAGGGCGATCAAGCCGACCAGCAGGACCAGCGGGGAGCGGGCGATGCCGATGACCGGGAGTGACAGGGCGGTGAGGGTGCCGGCGGCCAGCATTACCTGCCGGGTTCCGAAGCGGCTGACGGCCGGGCCGACCACCGCGCTTCCCACCAGGCCGCTGATGCCGGCAATCGACAGGAGCAGGCCGACTTCGGCCACGCTGATGTCCACTCGGTCTCGGATTTCGGGAAGCCGGGGGATGAACGAGGCAAATATTGCGCCGTTTACGAAGAACTGGACGGCGACCGCTCCCAGCGCCCGTTGGTCCGATGGGGTGAACATAGCGAACGGGCAATAGTAGGTCTTGGCCCGTTCGATGGGTGTGGCTCGCCGTCTGCTACCACCTGTCGTCCGGTTGCCCTACTCTGGGCGGACCAACTGACATCCAGCAGCAGTGGAGGAGAGCCGGATATGCGGCATGGGTACAAGGTTTTTGACGCCGACGGGCACGTGGTGGAGCCCAAGAACCTGTGGGAACGGTTCTTGGACCAGAAGTTCCAGCACCGGGTGGGCTGGAAGGAGGTCCCTGGCCGGGAGGCGTTCCGCCCGGCCACCGTGGACGGCCGGTACACCCAGAGCCGGGTCACCATCTATGGCGATTTCATGGAAGCGGTGAACTGGACCTACGACGTAATGCGGGAAAAATACGGCCAGGCCGTGGTGGACAACGGTTTTCCCGGTGACGCGGTGGCCCAGGCCATGCCATTGGACGGCATGGACTTCATGGTGATCTACGGCCCCGGCTACGACCTGTGGTCCGACGGCATGGACCCCGAGCTCCAGGCCGCCATGTGCCGGGCCTACAACCGCTGGGGCCAGGAGATGCGGGAGATGTCGGGCGGGCGGGTCATCGCCTCGGGGCCGGTGGTGATGAACGACGTGCATCGGGCGGTGGAGGAGATCCAGTACGCCTACGACCATCTGGGCACCCGGTGCTTCTTCGCCCGGCCCAACATGTTCAACCGCCGGATGCTGGGCGACCCCTACTACGACCCCATGTATGAGCTGCTCCAAGACCTGGACTGCGCCTTCGCCACCCACGACTTCATGGGCCACAACGGGTCGTCGGCCGGCGCCGACCGGTTCGAGACGTTCACCGAGTGGCACACCGTCTGCCACCCCCACGAGGCCCAGATGGCCATGCTGTCGATGATCTGCAACGGGGTGTTCGAGCGGTTCCCCCGGCTGCGGGTGGCCTACATGGAGGCCAACTGCGCCTGGCTGCCGTGGTGGCTGTGGCGCATGGAGGAGCACATCGAGCTGTCGGGCGATTACGAGAAGCCGGGGCTCACCAAGTCGCC
Source organism: Acidimicrobiia bacterium (assembly GCA_022826705.1). GTDB lineage: Bacteria > Actinomycetota > Acidimicrobiia > Acidimicrobiales > Bin134 > Poriferisocius. The sequence goes on from JAJDUJ010000015.1 coordinate 125,011, forward strand.
CCAGGAGTACTTCCAGGACAACTGCTTCATCTCGGTGGAGCCCGACGAATACCTCGTGTACCACGTAATCGAGGAGCTGGGCGACGACAAGATCGTGTGGGAGAGCGACTACCCCCACCCCGACTCCAAGTACCCGGAGGCGGTGCAGTCCTTCTTGGACCTGCCCAAGATCTCAGACGAGTCCAAACGCAAGATCCTGTGGGACAACTCCCTCGACCTGTACCGGTTCCCCGAGGGCTACCTGCCCGACGAGTTCATCGAGGCCACCACCTACGAGTACGACCCGTCGAACTACGTGCCGAAGGTGGCAGCGGGGGTGGGCTGAGCAATGGCATCGCCCCATGAAGTTCCCGGCGTGGAGCCCATCTTCCGCCACCTAGACGATGAGGACTTGAAGATCCAGCAGGTCCGCACCCAAATGCACCCCGACGGGCAGAAGTCGGTGTGGGAGAAGTGGTTCACCTTTGGCAGCCACGGCAAGCAGTACCTGTCGATGTGGGCCCACTGGGACCCGGGCATGATCGTGCACCGCCACGGCCACCACTCCCCCCAGGTGATGTACGTGCTGAGCGGCGAATTGATGTGCGGCGACGTCCACTGCCCGGCCGGCACCCACATAGAGCTCCCCCACGGCGCGGCGTTGGGCCCCCTCATCGCAGGCCCCGACGGCGTAGAGCTCTTCGAGGTGATGATGGGCGACGCCGCCTCCTGGGCCGCCGACCCCGAGGGCTTCGAAGCCCTCCTGGCCAGCAGGAACATCACCAAACTTCCCGACCCCCCCATAGACCTCCCCGAAGACTTCGAAGACCGCCGCCACCAGTAGCACCGCGGCCGGCGGGATTCTGCCCTGGGAGGGCTTGGGTTAGTTGTATTTGTAGACGCGGGCGGCGTTGGCGTAGAGGACTTTTTCTTTGTCGGGCTCGGTCATGTTTTGGACGAGCTCGGCGATGATCTTGCGGCTGTCGGGCCACAGGGTCACCGAGTGGGGGTAGTCGGACGACCACATGGACATGTTCACCAAGGTCTGGTTCCCGCCGGCCATCTGCATGTGGCCGTTGTGGTCGTCGAGGCCGGTGACGAACACGTTGGTGCCCAGGTAGCTGCTGGGCTCGCGCTCCATGGGCGAGTCGGACCAGGCCGACTGGGTGTGGTACTCGTCGTCCATGGTCTGGTACCAGAACGGCACCCAGCCGTAGTTCACCTCGGCGGCCACCACCTTGAGGTTGGGGTGACGGTCGAAGATGCCGGCGAAGATCATGTAGGTGAGCGGGCGCACCGCGCTGAAGAACCGGTTGACGATGCCGGGCACCGACACGTTCTGCTCCACCAGCTCGTCCCAGTCGGAGTCGGGCGGCTTGCCGCCGAAGGTGCGGTGGAAGGTAACTGGCACGTCCAGCTCCGAGCACGCCTTCCACAGCGGCTCGTAGTACGAGTCGTTGTAGGGGCGGGTGGGCATGCCGGGGATGAACAGCCCTTTGGCCCCCTTCTCCATCACCCGGTCGACCTCGGCCAGGGTGACGTCCATGCCGTCCTCGGTGGGCAGCATGGGCAGGCCCCGCAGCCGGTCGGGGGCCGCGCCCTGGAACTCGTCGAGCACCCAGTCGTTGTAGCTCCGCATACAGGCCACCGCCAGGCCTCGGTCGGACTCCAGGTAGGTGAAGATGGAGTTGGCCGGGTACACCACCGAGCCCCACACGCCGTCGATGTCCATGTCGGCGCAGTGGGCGGTGCCGTCGTAGTTGCCCGGCATGATCTCCTCGAACTTCATCCCCGAGAGCTTGTAGTCCTCCTTGGCCACCCCGGCCATGGCCTCGATGCCGAAGCTGCGCTTGGGCGGCCCGCCGTCAAACGACCATCCGTCGCCTCCGTCGGGGGCGGGCATCATCCGGGGGATGCGGTCTTTGTACTCCTCTGGAACCCGCTCGAACACGTGGGGCGGCTCGTTGATGTGGCAATCGGCCGAGATGACTTTCACGGTCGAAACGCTAGTTGGCGGCTGCGGTTTCGTGCAGCGGCGGCACTTGTCGTCTGTTGCCGTTGGTCCCGGCGCGGGTACCGTGGCTGGTCTATGAGCACGGGGATGCGCCGCCCGCACGAGCTGGACTACGACGCCATCCAGCGCCTGTTCCCGCCCCCGCCGGAGTACTTCGAGACCACCTTCTTCGAAGACCCCGACGCCATCGCCCGCAAGCAGCTCCTGCGCCTCCAAGACCGGGCCCAGCGGGCCTGGCAGGTGCCTTTCTTCCGCAAGCGGTGGGAGGCAGCCGGCTTCCACCCCGACCAGCTACAGACCCTCGACGACCTGTGGAAGGCCCCGGCCTACACCGTGGACGACATCCGGGCCTCCATCAATGAGAACCCCCCGCTGGGCGACTACCAGAGCATCGGCCTGGAGGACGCCCGCAGCGAGCCCATGCGGCTGTACGTGTCGGGAGGCACCACCGGTCGGTCTCGGCCCACCCTCTACACCGCCTGGGACCGGGAGGTGGGGGCCATCACCATGGCCCGGGCGCTGTACGCCGAGGGGATCCGCCCCGGCGACGTGGTGATCAACGCCTGGGCCTATTCCACCCACAACGGGGCCCACGCCTTCGACGAGGCGCTGTACCGGTGGCTCAACTGCGTGGTGCTCACCACCGGAACCGGCAACGTGACCTCCACCCGCAAGCAGGTGGAGTTGGCGCATGAGTACGGGGCGGCGGCCATCTTGACCACCGGCGACTACATGTTGAAGATGGCCGAGACCGCGGTGGAGATGGGCCTCGACCCCAAGGCCGACTTCAACATCCGGGCCCTGCCCGGTGGCCACATCGGCGACGCCGAGCGGGTCAAGGAGGTGTGGGGGGTGACCCCGGCCCAGCCCTACGGATTCCACGAAGTGCAGAACGTGGCCATCGAGTGCCCGCTGCGCAACGGCCAACTCCACATCTTCGAGGACTGTTTCGTGGTGCAGGTTGTGGATGTGGAGACCGGTGAGCAAGTGCCCGACGGCACCCAGGGGGCGCTGGTGATCACCGAGGTCTACAAGACCGGCTCGCCCCAGTTCCGCTACAACATCATGGACTTGTCGTTCCTCTATCCGCCGGGCCAGTGCGAGTGCGGCTCGTGGCTGCGGCGCATGGGGCCGTTTGCCGGGCGGGGCGACAACATGGTCAAGCTGCGGGGGGTGAACGTGTGGCCCGAGGCCATCGGCGATGTGATCAGCGACGTGCCGGGTGTGACCGAGGACTTCTTCTGCCGGGCGGTACGGGCCGGCAACCGCGACGAGATGATCGTGATGGTTGCCAGCGACGCCTCGCCTGATGAGTTCGGGACGGTGGCCGAGCAGGTGGAGGACCGGATCAAGGAGGTCATGAGTGTGCGGATGACCGCTGAGGTGGTGCGTCCCGGCGAGCTAGACGAGCTCACTGGCATGGCCTCTGGCGCGGCCAAGCTGGTGCGGTTCAAGGACGAGCGGCCATGAGCGTTGCCGCGCCGGCCGAGGGTGCCATCGACTACTGGTGCAACCGGTTCTTCCCCGAACAAGCCGACGTGTGGAACGCGGCCTTGGAGGCCACCGGCATCGCGGTGAAGGTCCGCACCGACGATACCGACTCCTTCTGCGACGCCAACACCATGGTGGCCCGCATGGACGAGCTGGACATCGCCGCAGTGATCCTACCCGTGACCCATTTGCCCGCCCATCCCGAGGCCACCGACTTCGAGTTGGTGGCCGCCCAGCCCGATGACTTAGACCGGCTGGCCAACGACCACCCCGGCCGGTTCTTCGGCCAGTGGTCGGTGGATCTTCGCACCGGCATGGCCGGGGTGGACGAGGCCGCTGCCATGCTGGACCGGCCGTGGTGTGTGGGCCTGCACACCCACACCCACAGCTTCGACCGCCGGTTCGACCACGCCGACTACTACCCGTATTACGCCCTGTGCGCCACCAGCGACGTGCCCTTCGTGATGCAGGCCGGCACCTCGGGCGGGCTCATGCCCAGCGAATGCGGGGTGCCTATCAGCATCGACCGACCCGCCCTCTACTTCCCCGATGTGCGCTTCGTGCTCTCCCACACCGGCTGGCCGTGGGTGACCGAGTGCATCGCCATGGCTCTCAAGTTCCCCAACGTGTACCTGGGCACGTCGGTGTACCCGCCCCGGCATTGGTCGGCTGAGCTGGTGGCGTTCATGAACGGCGCCGGGCGGCGCAAGTGCCTCTGGGGCACCGGCTTCCCCACCGTGGGCCACCGTCACGGCTTGGGCCAGTTTGGTGAAGTGGAGCTGAGCGACGAGGCCCGGTCCAACCTGCTTGGCGGCACCGCCCGCCGGGTGTTTACTCGCCTGTTATGACATTGCTGGCGAGAAGCCCCGCCGGGTTTCTGGCAGTGTCCGGGCGGCGGGTCCTGTCCGGGTCCAGCCCACCGTCCTCGCTGGCGCTGCGGGCGGCGGGCGCCCTGAACCCGGCCACCCACCGCCCTCGCGGGATGTCTCCACCCGGGTGGATTCTGCTTTGGCGCTCAGGATGATTGTTCCTGAGCTCGAGGTGAAGGAGCAGTTGGCCGACGCTGGTGTGATGGTTCCGAAGGGGGTCAGCGTGTCCTTTGCCGATGCGGTGGCCAACCCTTCGGTGCTGGCCGCGGCCGCGGAAGCCGGGGGACTAGCTGGGACGTTGGTGCTCAAGGGCTGGGGCGGCGGGCTCGTCCACAAATCGGACGTAGGGGCAGTGCGTCTGGGGCTGGCGCCCTATGAACTGGACTACGAGGCCTCGACGATGGCTGCGGAGGCCGCGGCGGCAGGCGTCCGCCTCGAAGGGTTCCTGATTGAGGAGCAGGCCGAGGCCGGGGTTGAGCTTTTGGTGGGTGTGGTGGACCGGCCCCCGTTCGGCCCGGTGGCTGCCTTGGGTCTGGGCGGCACCCTCACTGAAGTGCTCGACGAGGTGGTGCTGCGGCTGGCCCCCATCTCTCGAGCCGACGCCGAGGAGATGGTGCTGGGGTTCAGGGGCGCGGAGCTGCTGAGCGGATTCCGGGGGCTATCGCCTGTGGACATTGATTCGCTGATCGAGCTGCTGCTGGTGGTGGCCGGGCCCGATGGAGTGGCCGAACAACTGGGCCAGCGCTTGGTTGAGTTGGAGTGCAACCCGGTTATTGCCACGCCCGATGGCGCCATCGCCGTAGATGCCCGGCTCATCACCCGGGATGCGCCGGACGAGACGCGCCCCGAGCCACCGCCCACCGACTTCGGACCGCTATTCGCCCCTCGGGGCATCGCGGTAGCCGGGGCCTCGACCAGCCGGCCCGGCTTCGGCAACACCTTTCTCACTGCCTACCAGGAGCTGGGCTGGGGGCCGGGCACTCTGTGGGCTGTCCACCCCAAGGCAACCGAGATCGACGGGGTGCCCGCGGTGCCCACGGTGGCCGACATCGACGGTGACGTGGACTACGTGGTGGGGGCGGTGCCCGCTGCGGCCTGCGCTGATTTGGTGAGGGGGGCGGCGGGCAAGGCCAAGTTCGTTCATGTCATCAGCGGCGGGTTCCGGGAGGCCAGTGCCGAGGGCAACGATCTGGAAGAGGCGCTGGGCGCGGTGGCTCGGGATTCAGGGGTGCGGGTGCTCGGCCCCAACTGCCTGGGGGCCTACGCGCCGGCTGGCCGTCAGACCTTCTTGCGCAATGCTCCAATGGATGTGGGCCGTGTGGCCATGATCTCTCAGAGCGGCGGTCTGGCCGGAGACATGGTCAAGGGCGGGGCGATCCGGGGCATCCGCTACACCAAGCTGTGTACCGTCGGCAACAGCATCGACGTCACCCCCGGGGAGCTGCTGGAGTGGCTGGTAAGCGACCCCGACACTGGGATCATCGGCCTGTACTTGGAGGACCCCCGCGACGGTCGCCGCCTGTATGACGCCCTCTATGCCGCCAAAGGGGTCAAGCCGGTGGTGATGCTGGTGGGGGGCCGCACCGCCCAGGGCGGGGGAGCGGCGGTGTCGCACACCGGGGCCCTGGTGGCTGATCACCGCATTTGGGATGCCGTCAGTGCGTCAACCGGAGTCAGCATCGTCGGCACCCTCGAGGAGCTGCTGTCGGCCATCGCCTACCTCCAGCGGTGGGCCGAGGCCGACATCAGCGGCGACCTCGACACCCTGGTGCTGGGGGTGGGCGGGGGTGCCTCGGTGCTGGGCACCGACGCCGCCGACCAGGCCGGCCTGGTCACCACCCCGGTCAGCGACCAGGGCCAGCAGGCGGTTCGGGATCTGGGCTATGGGGTGGGCACCAGCATCCGCAACCCCATCGAGATCGGCTTCGGCCCTGTGTCCGACCCCGACGTGCTGGTCAAAGCCCTCGATCCCATCCTCGAGACCCAGCCCTACCCCGACGTGGTGATCCACTCCAACGTCCAGGCCTTCTTCAGCTACGCCGGGGACGGCATCGAGCGCCTCTTCCCCATCATTGAAACCACCGCCGCCCGAGCCTGGCCCCACTCCCGCCTGTCCCTCGTCCTCCGCAACCTCGACTGCGCCCCCTCCGACATCGCCGCCCGCATCCAGCAAACCTGCCTAAGCGCCAACATCCCCACCTTCACCCGTTTCGCCGAGGCCATGGCCGCCGTAGCCGCCGCCAAACGCCACGCCCGCAACCGCGCCCTCGCTGGGTAGCTACCATCGCTCCATGCCTGGGGAGAATGAGTTTGAGGGGCGGGTGGCGCTGGTCACGGGGGCGGCGGGAGCGGCCATTGGGTCGACCACTTGCCGGACGCTGGCCTCGTATGGGGCTGGGATCGTGGTGCTGGACAACCACGAGCGCCGCACCCATGAGACCGCCGAGGCCCTGCGGGAGGCCTATGACGTGCCGGTGATGGCCGCGGTTGCCGACATCGGCGACCGGGAGCACATGGCTAGGACCATGGACGAGGTCTATGCCGAGATGGGGTCGGTTGACATCCTGGTGAACAGCGCGGCGGTCAACGTGCAGGGGAGCATCTTCGACTACAAGCCCGAGGACTGGGACTGGGTCATCGGCGTGGATCTCACCGCCTGCTGGTGGCTGATCTGGCGCACCATCGGGGCAATGCGGGATCGCCAGTGGGGGCGCATCGTGAACGTTTCGTCTGTGGCTGCCTACCTGGGGGGCAACGGCAGGGAAGGGCCGTACGCCGCGGCTAAAGCCGCCCTCAATGAAGTGACAAGAGGAGCGGCCATCGAGGGCGGTCCGTACAACATCCGGGTCAATGCGGTCGCCCCCGGCCTGATCCGCTCCAAGTGGGTGGACGCCCAAGCTGAGTACTACGAGTCGTTCCGGGAGGAGACTCCGCTGCGTCGCCATGGCGAGCCCGAGGACGTGGCCAACACCATTGCCTTTCTGTGCGGCGACGAGTCCGCCCACATCACCGGCCAGGTGATCAATATCTCCGGCGGGTGGTACCTCACCCCGTGAACCTGAATCCCAGCCGATGAGCGGAATCGGCGACCGGATTCGGGCCGCCGCTCCAGTACCGGGGGAGGTGGACCGCAACGCGGTGGTCCTCATTCTGTTGGCTATCGGCACCGTCATCGCCATCCGCTACGGCGGGCTGTCGTCCACCACCGACTGGCTCACCGCCACCTTCGACGGCCTGGCCCTCGATGGGCTGGCCGACCGCTTCGAGGAAGCGTTGAGTGCTTCCGAGCACGCCGGGTTTAACCGCCGCATGTACTGGGGCCTGTTCCGCTGGGTGGTGTACGTGGTGCCCGCCGTGCTGGTAGCCCGCTACGTGCTGCGCACCCGCCTGCGGGACCTCGGCCTCAAGGCCGGTCCCGAACTCCGCCGCCACGCGCCCCTCTACCTGGGCCTCTACCTGGTGCTGCTGCCGTTCGTAGTGGCGGCCAGCTTCAACGGCGAATTCCAAGACACCTACCCCTTCTACGAGCCGCCTCCCGGCATCGGCTACTGGCCCCGCTTCTACATCTGGGAAGCGGTATACGCCGGACAGTTCTTGGCTTTGGAGTTCTTCTTCCGCGGCGTGTTGGTCCACGGCCTGGCCCGCCGATTCGGCGCCATGGCTGTGTTCATCGCCCTCATCCCCTACGTGATGATCCACCTCACCAAACCCCTGGCCGAAGCCCTCGGCTCCATCGTTGCCGGCACCGTCCTCGGATTTCTCAGCCTAAGGACCGGCTCCGTCTACCTAGGCGCCGCCCTCCACTTCGCCGTAGCCCTCACCATCGATCTGCTGGTCTTAGGCATCCAGTAGTCCCTGGGCTGCCATTAGCGCCCACAACCTAAGCTGAACCCCATGGCCGCTCTCGGCTACCGCACGTTTGACTCCGACAACCACTACTACGAGGCGCCCGACTGCTTCAGCCGCCACATCGAGTCCCGCTACGCGGAAAAGGCGATAACTGCTTCCCAGCGAGCCGACGGGGAGTGGGAGGTGAAGGTGGGCGACCGGCCTTACAACTTCATGCATGTGAAGTTCGACAAGACCAACGCTCCCGGTTCCATGTACGAGATGTTCAAAGCTAAGCGCGACAACCCCGACTTGAGCTGGGGCGACTCCTACACCGCAGAGAACATGTTGCCTGCCTACAAGCAGCCCGATGCTCGCCTCGAACTGCTCGATTCCCAGGGCGTGGAGTGGGCCGTCTTGCTTCCCACCTTCGGTGTTTCTGTAGAGGAATACATGGTGGACGACATCGAGCAGACCTACGCCAACCTGCGGGCCTTCAACCGTTGGCTAGAGGACGACTGGGCCTACGACTACCAGAATCGACTGTTCACCCCGCCGCTGTTGTCGTTGCTGGATCTAGAACATGCCATCGAGGAACTCGACCGAGTGCTCGAAGCCGGAGCCCGCATCGTGCACCTGCGCCCCTGTCCCTGGGGCGGCGATGGCCGTTCAATCGCCGACCCCTACTACGACCCGTTCTGGGCCCGCCTCAACGAGGCCCCGATTCCCGTGGCGTTCCACATCTCCGACCTGCGCTATGGCGACCTGGCTGTGCGAATGGGCGACGACCCGGTGGCCAATGTGCGGGAGATGTCGGCCTTCCAGTGGGCCTTCCTCCACGGAGACCGCCCCATCATGGAGACGTTCGGGGCGCTGCTCTACGGCAACATGCACGAGCGATTCCCCAACCTCAACTTCTTGAGCATCGAGAACGGCTCCGACTGGGTCCACTACCTGCTCACCTTGATGGACAAGAAAAAGGGCATGGCCCGCTTCGGCCCCTGGCCCGCCGGCCGCCCCGCTGGGCGCATGAGTGAGATCTTCAAGCAGTGCTGCTTCGTGTCTCCCTACCCCGAAGACGACGTTGAGGCCCTAGTCGAGAGAATCGGCGCCACCCAGGTCCTATTCGGCTCCGACCACCCCCATCCCGAAGGCATCGCCGACCCCAATTCCTTCATCACCCTCATCGCCAACCGCCCCGAAAAAGAACAACGCCAAATCATGCGAGAAAACGCCGTCACCCTCTTCAAAGTCGCCTGAGGTCTATCTCGGGGGGATGAAGCCGCCGTCGATGATTATGCATTGGCCGGTGATGTAGCTGCCAGCGTCGGAGGCGAGGAGGAGGGCGGCGCCTACTAGCTCGTCGGGGTGGCCGATGCGGCCGATGTGGCTGAGGTCGGCCATGCGGGCCATGGCCTCGGGGCCGGTGTTGCGGGTCATTGTGGTGTCGACGGTGCCGGGGGCGATGGCGTTCACCCGCACGCCGTGGGGGGAGTACTCACCGGCCATCGACCGGGTGAACGACAGCAGGCCGGCCTTGGCCGCCGAGTACATGGAGGTATTGCCCGCGGGTATGTAGGCCCCCACCGAGATCACGTTGATCACCGAGGCGTGGTCGGATTCCAGCAGCGAGGGCAAACAGCGCTGGAACAAGAAGAACGGTCCCCGCAGGTTCACGGTGAACGAGCTCTCCCACGCCTCAGGGGTGATGTCGGTCATGGGCAGGCCAAGTGGGTTGGCGGCGTTGTTCACCAGGATGTCGATCTGGCCGTAGTGCTCCAGGGTGGTATCGGCCAGCTGGTTCACGCTGTCGAGGTCGCCCATGTGGGCGGGTATGGCCAGCGCCTCGCCGCCCGCCTCGACGATCTCGGCCACGGCCCGGTCGCAAGCCTCGGCCTTGCGGCTGGCCACCACCACCTTTGCCCCTTGGGCGGCGAAGCCGTGGGCGATGGACAACCCGATTCCCCGGCTGCCCCCGGTGACGATCGCCACCCGCCCCGAAAGGTCGAACATCTGGGCGGCGTCCAGCGATGACGAGTCGGGACGGGGAGCGAACTTCGGGTCGGTGGTGGGATCAGCGGCGGGGGAGTCGGCCATGGCCGCACCCTAGAGCGAGAACTGAATCGACCTAGAAGTGATAGGGGAACTGGGAAAAATCAGCCGGTCGCTTCTCCAGGAACGAGTCCCGGCCCTCGGCGGCCTCGTCGGAACCGTAGGCCAGGCGGGTGGCCTCCCCGGCGAACACCTGCTGGCCCACCAATCCGTCGTCGATGAGGTTGAAGGCGAACTTCAACATGCGCTGCGCGGTGGGGCTCTTGGCGTTCACCGCCTCGGCCCACTCCAGCGCCGTCTGCTCCAGCTCGGCGTGGGGCACCACGGCGTTGACCATGCCCATCTCGTAGGCCTCAGCCGCGGTGTAGGCCTTGCCCACGAAGAAAACCTCCCGGGCCCGCTTCTGGCCCACCTGGCGGGCCAGGTAGGCCGAGCCGAAGCCACCGTCGAAGCTGGCCACATCAGCGTCGGTCTGCTTGAACATGGCGTGCTCGGCTGACGCCAGGGTCATGTCGCTCACCACATGCAGGCTGTGGCCGCCGCCGGCCGCCCACCCCGGCACCACTGCGATCACCACCTTGGGCATGAACCGGATGAGCCGCTGAACCTCCAAGATGTGCAGGCGCCCAGTGCGGGCGTCGTCCACCGTGTCGGCGGTCTCTCCGCTGGCGTACTGGTAGCCGTCGGCTCCCCGGATGCGTTGGTCGCCCCCCGAGCTGAAGGCCCAGCCGCCGTCGGTGGGCGACGGCCCATTGCCGGTGAGCAGCACGGTGCCCACATCGGGGGTCATGCGAGCGTGGTCCAGCGTGCGGTGCAACTCGTCCACCGTGTGGGGACGGAAGGCGTTGCGCACCTCGGGACGGTCGAAGGCAATCCGCACCGTGGCCTGGTTGACGGCGCGGTGATAGGTCACGTCGGTGAGGTCGAACCCCTCCACCGGCTTCCACAGTTCGGCGTCGAACAGCTCCGAGACCATGCCCAAAGACTACGGGCGATGGGGTGGGGGCAGGTACTCGAATCCGGCCGGAGCGTCGTCCCGCCAATCTTGATAGGTGTCCTTGGCCTTGGCTGTCGTTCTCTTGCGGACGGTCTTGGCCACCTTCTTCTTGGCTTTCTCCGCCGATTGGGTGAGGGTGTAGTACTGCATCTCCTTGAACGCCCGGCGGCGGCCCATCTCCACCAGCGCCCTAGCCGCGCTCAGCGTCTTACCCGTCCCCAGGGGCATGGCCACCCGCCCGGCGAACATCAGCGCCGACTTCCAATCGCCCTGGCTCAGCGCATACAGAGCCCGGGTGGTGTCCACAATCTCGCCCACTACCGGCAGCACTCCGGCGGCCTCCATGGCCCAGAACCCCACGTCGTCCCAGCCGAAGCCGTCCTTGCGGTGGTAGGCCCCATGGGCGATGACCGCGGCGGCCGCTTCGCGAACTTCCGGGGGCAGGCTCACGTCGGCGGCGATGGCCTCGAAGTCTGCCTTCGACAAGAACCGGTCGGCCTTGGTGGGATCGCCCTGGGCCGCGGTGTCGATGGCGGCCAGATAGGGCAGCAGCGTGGTGTAGGCCGACATCTTGTCCTCGAAGGCATCCAGGTCGTCGAGGCTGATGCGCCCATCCCCACCGCTGGCCGAGAACCCCTCGGTGGGGTCGGACAGGTAGTCGCGATTGTTCTTGGCCGTGTCCACCATGGTGAACAGGCTGCGATTGGTGAGCAGGATCCGGGCCGCCTCCCCCAAGTCGTCGGTGCGGGTTACGAAGCCTTCCAAGTCGCCCCGCGACACGATGTGGTCGCCGCCCCACGCCTCGGGAGCGTCGCGGAGAACCTCGATGGCCCACAGGGCCAGATCGAGTCCCTCGGGACCCAGCAGGATCATCTGCGCTCTCTGGGCGATGTCCCCGGAGTCGATGCGTAGCTGCTGGGCGATCCCGCCCAGCGACTGCTCCACCGGGTACTGCTCGCCCCCCAGCCAATACTCAACCTCACCCACCACCGCGGCCCACCGCAGGCGCCGCAGGTCGATCTCATCAGCTACGGCCTGGTAGTCGATGGCCAGTTCAAAGGCTGCTTCGGCATCCATTCCCACGGTGGGCATAAAGGAAAGATATCGAAAATAAGTGAAATTAGCTATATGGAATTGCTATGCCGATTGCCTTGTTCCAGACCCGCCGTTTTTCCTTATGGGCCGGGCGGGGCGGCGCAGCAGATTGACGGCCATCGCCGAGGCTCGCACCGGCCACGGCGCGAACTTGGTCTGCTCATTGACGAGGATGCCTTTGCGGGCGGCGATCCTCCACCCGATGAACATCGTGATCACCGCGTGGGGCGCCACCAGAACAATGAAGAAGGCCCACGGGACGGTGAGGGCCATGGCCAGCCCGGCCGCCACCGGGCCGATCACCGCACCCACTCCGGTCACTCGTACCAGTCCCGCGCTGGCCCCGTTCAACTGATTGGACGGAACCCAGTCGCCGGTATGGCTGATGGCCAGGGAGTAGAGGGGGAACGTGGTGCCCCCGAAAAGGAACATTAGGGCCAGAGAAAGGCCCGACCCGGGCTCGATCATGGCCATGACCGCGGCTATGCCCGCAGCGCCCGCAGCCACCATAAAGATGACTACTCGCCGGGACATGCGATCAGAAATCGCCCCGATGGGCCAGGTCAACACGATGGCTCCGATGGTGGCCACCGACAGGAATAGCGCAATGCGCGAAGCGGGCAGCCCCTCACTGGCTGCATATATCGCACCAACCCCAAGTAGGGCGCCGTGGCTGATGCCAGCGCAAAAACTGGTCAGCACTCCGGAAGGCACCAGCGCGATGAGATGGCGCAGCGGCAGGGGTTCGGGCGCAACCAGGGGGGGTGCGCTGGTGGCCGACAGGGCGATGGGAACCAGCGCAACCGAGATGAGCGCTGAAGAGAAGATGTAGAGGTCGAAATCCGCGGGGTCACCGCCGTTGAGCAGAAGCTGTCCAACCGACAACCCGCCCATGGTCACCACCAGATACATGCCCAGCACGCGGCCGCGGTTGGTGTTGGTGCCCATGTCATTGAGCCATGACTCCACCGTCACGTAGATGCCGGCCATGGCCAGTCCGAAGATCACTCGCAGCACCACCCACGCGGGAGGATTCACCCACAGCGGATGGAGGATGGACACCGCGGAGGCCACCGAGGCCAATGCCGCGAACACTCGAATATGGCCTACCGCGCCCAGGAAGTGCTCGGCCAGCCTGGCCCCGAGCAGAAAGCCCACGAAGTAGCCGGCCATGACCGCGCCGCTGACGGCCAGCCCGAACCCCTCGTTCTCCGCTCGCACTCCCAGCACCGCTCCTTGGAGGCCGTTGCCCGCCATGATGAGCGCCATCCCGGCCAGCAGTGCCCGGGCCGCTCCCAGGGCGCGCCCCTTGGGCTCGGTCTCAATCCAAGGACCGCCGACGACACCGCCGTCGTCATCCTCTAGCCACCCGACGGCGTTCTCGGCCACTGCTGCTTAGCCTACCGACGCGCCCCCAGATTCCAAGATGAATTTCGCCATTCCAGGGAGCATCTTTTTCGGCGCCAAGCCGCTCGTGGAGTCAGTCGTTGAGCGCGGCCGGATCGGCGATGATCTCTGCCAAGGTCTGGAGGAATTGGGCTCCCGGTGCACCGTCCACCGCGCGGTGGTCGATGGTGAGGCTGAAGGTGATCATCTGGCGCCAGGCCACATCGTCGCCGTCGCGGACGGGCACCTCTACCGCCTGCCCCACGCCGAGGATGGCCACTTCGGGAGGGTTGATTATCGGGGTGAAGGCGTCGATGCCGTAGGCGCCCAGGTTCGTGACCGTGAACGTGCTGCCGGAGATCTCCGATGGCGTGGCGGATTTGGTGCGCGCCCTCTCGGCGAGATCGCGCACCTCGCCAGAGAGCTCGGCGAGGGACTTGGCGGCGGCGTCTCGCACCACCGGCACGATCAGCCCGTCGTCGAGCGCCACCGCAACGCCCAAGTCGATGTCGTCATGCTGGGTGATCACTTCGTCTTCAAGGGTGGCGTTGAGTGCCGGGTGGCGCGCCAGGGCCGCAGCCACCGCCTTGAGCAATAGATCGGTCACCGACACACCGCTTCCCTCGGCCTTCAGGGCCTGCTGATGGTCGATCAGCTCGGTGGTGTCGATTTGGCGGGTCAGGGTGAGCTGGGCCATCGATTGGATGCTGTCGTGCATCCGGGCGGCGATGATCCCCCTCATCCCGGTCAGCGGGACCGTTGTCGGGCTAGGGGTTCGCTCACCCACGGCGTCTTGTGGAGTGTCGGTGGCATGGCTGAGGACGTCGTATTCGGTGATACGCCCTCCCGGGCCCGTCCCGGTGACTGAGGCCAGGTCGACGCCGAGCTCCTTAGCCGTTCGGCGGGCCACCGGAGTGATCTGCACGGGGGGTCTGTCCGGCACCGCGCTGGCCACCGCTTCGTCAGGTTCGCCGATCAGCGCCAATACCGTGAGCACCGGCACTGTTGCTCCTTCGGAGACGAGGATCTCGAGGATGGTTCCGGCCACGGGGGCGAGCACGTCGTCGGTGGTCTTCTCCGCCTCGATTTCGACCAGGGGCTCGTCGACGGCCACCACATCGCCAACCTGCTTGTGCCACGTGACCACTTGGCCCTCTTCCATTCCCATGCTCCACTGGGGGAGCCGCACCTCGGTAGCCATGTTGTTGTGGAGACTAGCCATCATCATCCGCGGTTCCGAATACCATCGGCAGGGCGTTTCCACAGAGAAGGGTGAGCCGATGATCACAGTCGATGACGATCTCTTGCGGGAGATGTATCGGCGGATGTCCCGCATCCGAAAATTCGAGGACACCACCAAGGAACTGCTGCTGGCCGGGGAGTTATATGGCGCGTTCCACACCTCTACTGGCCAGGAGGCGTCGATAGTCGGGTCGTGCATGGCGCTGCGCATCGACGACTCGATGGTTGGGACCCATCGTTCCCATGGCCATCCGATCGGCAAGGGTGCTCAGCTCGATCGGCTGCTGGCTGAGCTGATGGGCAAGGAGACCGGCGTGAACCAGGGCAAGGGCGGGTCGATGCACCTGTCAGACTTCAGCATCGGAAGCCTTGGCGAGACGTCAATCGTCGGTTCCGGACTCCCGGTGGCCACCGGCGCGGCGTTGGCCTACAAGATGCGGGGCGACGACAACGTGAGCTTGTGCTTCTTCGGCGACGGTGCATCGAATCAGGGCACGTTCCACGAGTCGCTGAACCTGGCCGCCATCTGGAAGCTCCCCGTGGTGTACGTGTGCGAGAACAACGGGTACGGCGAGCTCACTTCCGCCAAGGACGCCATCTCGGTGGAGGACATTTCGATCCGGGCCGTGGGCTACGACATGCCCGGCGTGACCGTCGACGGTCAAGACGTGCTGGCCGTATTCGAGGCGGTCAGTGAAGCAGTGGATCGGGCTCGCCGGGGCGACGGCCCCTCCCTGGTGGAAACCAAGACCTATCGGTTTGAGAACCACGCCGTGGGCCGGCTGCCCGAGCACTACCGGTCGGCTGAGGAAGTGGAGTACTGGCGCACCGAGCGCGACCCCCTGGCACTGTTCCGCCAAGTGCTAATCGAGCGGGGCTTCGACGAGCAGCAGATCGACGATCTCGACGCCGCGGTCAGCGAGGAGATCGTGGCCGCCATCGAGTTCGCCCGGCAGAGCCCGGCACCCCCGCCCGAAGCCGCCTTCACCCATCTCTTCTCCCCCAGCGCGGGCTGATCGCAGGAGGAATCCACCATGCGCACCGTGTCTTACATCCAAGCGGTTACCGAAGCGATGACTGAGGAGATGGAGCGTGACGAGAGCGTCTTCATCATGGGCGAGGACGTCGCCTGGAACATGATGGGCGACTGCACCGGACTAGTGGAGAAGTTCGGCACCGAGCGGGTTCGCAACACGCCGATATCCGAGGCGGGCTTCGTGGGTGCCGGTGCCGGCGCGGCCATGGTCGGAATGAGGCCGATCGTCCACATGCTGATCGCCCCCTTCATGTACGTGGCCTTCGACCAGATTGTCTCCATCATCTCCAAGTCCACCTACACCTATGGCGGACAGGCCCGGCTGCCCATCACCCTGCGGGCCCCGATGATGTACGGCGTGTCCAACGCGGCCCAGCACTCCGACCGCCCCTACGCCACGCTGATGACCATTCCGGGGCTCAAGCTGATCGCTCCCGCCACCCCTCACGATGCCAAGGGGATGCTCAAGGCCGCGATCCGCGACGACAACCCCGTCATCTCCTTTGAGGACCGGAGCCTGTGGGGCCAAAGCGGCGAAGTGCCCGACGACGACCTGATCGTGCCTTTGGGCCGAGCTGCCGTGCGCCGCGAGGGTACCGATGTGACGGTGGTGACGGTGGCCGGGGCGATCACCCTTGGGCTCGCCGCCGCCGAACAGCTCGCTGCCGAAGGGGTGTCGGTTGAAGTGGTCGACCTGCGCTCCATCGTGCCGATGGACACCGAGACCATCCTGGATTCGGTGGCCAAGACCGGTCGATTGCTTATCGCCGACCCTGCCCATGAGATGGGATCGGTGGCCTCGGAGATCTCGGCGATAGTGGCCCAGCACGGGTTCTGGAGCCTCCAAGCCCCCATCGCCCGGGTGACCACGCCTCATACCCACATGCCGTTCAATGCCGACCTGGAGAAGCTGCTCTTGCCCAACGCCGACAAGATCGTCTCCGAGGTCCGCGCCCTGATGGAATAGCCCGCCGGGATCGTCGGGCACGAGGTCGGCTCGCCCCATAGCCATAGCTCATAACAAATTCATTAGAACTACTTGCAGATCTATTGCACTCTCTAACTCATTTGTATAGCGTCTAACCCACGTAGCTCCTGGGCATCCAGGGAGGGGGCAGATGCTTGATGATCGCGAGCGGGCTCAACGCCATCTAGTTCCCCACTTCACGCGGGGCGACGCATGGATGGCCGATGACCTGGTGGTGATTGACCGCGGCGAGGGCTGCTATGTGTGGGATGTCGACGGCAACCGGTACCTCGACGGGCTCGCCGGCTTGTTCTGCACCAACCTCGGCCACGGTCGGAGCGACTTGACCGCGGCAGCGGCCAAGCAGATGGACAAGCTGGCGTTCTACTCCAACTGGGGCTTCGCCCACCCGTCGTCGGTGGAAGCGGCCTCGATGATCGCCGCGGTCGCCCCCGCCGAACTCGACCGGGTGTTCTTCGTGAACTCCGGCTCGGAGGCGGTGGAGTCGGCCCTCAAATTCGCCCGCTGCTACCACCTGGCCAACGGTGACGAGCACCGCCACAAGGTGATCGCCCGGAACTGGGCCTATCACGGCACCACGCTTGGCGCCCTCATGCTGACGGGCATCCCCAACCTGCGGGACCCGTTTCAGCCCTTGCTAGCCGGAACCGTGCGACACGTTCCCAACACATTGGGATGCGAGCTCGAAGCCGGCCAGTCAGCCGCCGAACTGCCCTGTGTGACTGCCATTGAAGAGGCGATTGTGGCCGAGGGACCTGAGACCGTGGCCATGGTGGTGGCCGAGCCGGTTCAAAACGGCCGCGGCGCTCTCGTGCCGCCTGAGGGTTACTGGCAGGAACTGCGCCGCATATGCGATGCCTACGGCGTGCTGTTGTGCGCTGATGAGGTGATCAACTCGTTCGGCCGTCTCGGCCACTGGTTCGGCAGCGAGCGCTTCGGTGCTGATCCCGACATGATCACCTTTGCCAAAGGCGTCACCAGCGCCTACGCCCCCCTGGGCGGCCTCATTGTCAAGAACCCGCTCGTGGAGCGGGTGTGGGACTCATCCCTGGCCATGTATGTCCACGGCTCCACGTTCGGCGGCCACCCGGTATCCACGGCGGTGGCGAGCGCCAACATGACCGCGCTGCGCGACGAGGGCGTTTTCGCCAACGTGCTGGGCCACGAGGGGCGTCTGTTTGGCGGGCTTTGCGACCTGATGGCGGCCCACTCCTGCGTGAAAGACGTGCGGGGAATGGGTTACTTCTACGCCGTGGAGTTGATGCGCGACCGCGCATCGGGCATCGATTTAACCGAGGACGAGCTGGCGTCTCTATTGGCGGGCAGGGTGCTGGAGGGGTTTGTGAAGGAGGCCCGAGTGCTGGTGCGACCAGATTCTCGGGGCGCGGCCATGCTGATGATCTCCCCGCCGTTGGTGGCCGATGCTGAAGTGATCGACGACCTGCTGAGCCGGGTCGACCAAGTGTTCAACCGCGTGGGCGGTTGGCTCAAGGCCTTGAAATGAGGCAAGAAACATCCATCTAGATGGAGGAACCAAAATGAAGCGACTACTGGCATTACTCATGGTGATGGGGTTGATTGTTGCAGCCTGCGGCAATGACGACGACGATGCTGCCCCCGACGAAGCTGCTGCTCCCGAGGCCACTGAGGCTCCGGAGGCCCCTGCGGCTCCCGAGGAGATGATGCTCGACGAGTTGAACGTGGCCTACTTCTTGGAGTGGCCGACGGCCAACCAGGTAGCACAGGCCCGCCAGACCTATGACGATGCGCTGGGGTTGACGGTGAACTGGATTCCGTTCGCGTCGGGAGGCGATATGGCCCAGGCCATGGAGGCCGGCGACATCGACATCTCCTATTCGCAGGGTCTGACGCCGTTCGCCAACTTCGTGACCGGAGGCTCCGATCTGTTGCTGGTGGGTGTGGCGGTGAGCTATGCCGACGCCGACAACTGTGTGGCCAATCCCGATTTAGGCATCACCGCGGCCAATGCGGCAGAGACGCTGGCGGGCCAGAGCATCTATACGCCGCTGGGCAATGTGACCCATTTCAAGCTGTTGAAGATGCTCGAGCACTTGGGCGTGGATACCGGCTCGGTGGAGCTGATCCAGTCTGAGGGCGGCCCGGCTGCGGTGGCCGCTTTGGACTCGGGTGAGGTGGCCATGGCGTGCGCGTTCGGCGGCGCGGTGAACCAGATGATCGCCAACGGCGGCAATCTGGTGATGACCGGCTCGGAGCAGGAGGCCATCGGCATCCGCGTGTTCGACATCATCTCCACCACCGGAACGTTTGCAGCCGAGCATCCCGACATCGTCACCGGCTTCCTGCAGGTGACCGAGGACGCCAACGTGGCCTACAACGACGACCGGGATCCGTTCATCGACATCATCGCCGAGGCTGCGGGCATGGAGCGCGCCCCGACCATCGCGCTGTTGGACGCCTTCTCGTTCCCCGAGAAGGACGTGCAGCTTTCGCAGGCGTGGCTCGGCGGGACCGTGCAGCAGGTGATGAAGGACCAGATGGACTTCTTCGTGGCCCAAGGCGAGATCGAGTCCGCGCTGCCCAGCTACGACGCCTTCGTGGACACCAGCTTCCTTGAAGACGTGGAAGGCCGAGCGAAGCCCGACGAGTTGAACGTGGCGTACTTCTTGGAGTGGCCGACGGCCAACCAGGTAGCCCAAGCCGAGCAGACCTATGACGACGTGCTGGGCGTGACGGTCAATTGGATTCCGTTCGCGTCGGGAGGCGATATGGCCCAGGCCATGGAGGCCGGAGACATCGACATCTCCTATTCGCAGGGATTGACGCCGTTCGCCAACTTCGTGACCGGCGGATCGGATCTGCTGCTGATCGGGGTGGCGGTGAGCTATGCCGACGCCGACAACTGCGTGGCCAACCCCGACCTCGGGATCACCGCCGACAATGCGGCGGAGACTTTGGCGGGCCAGAGCATCTACACGCCGCTGGGCAACGTGACGCACTTCAAGCTGTTGAAGATGCTCGAGCACCTGGGCGTGGACACCGCCTCGGTCGAGTTGATCCAGTCTGAGGGTGGCCCGGCTGCGGTGGCCGCTTTGGACTCGGGCGAGGTGGCCATGGCGTGCGCGTTCGGCGGCGCGGTCAACCAGATGATCGCCAACGGCGGAAATCTGGTGATGACCGGCTCCGAGCAGGAGGCCATCGGCATCCGCGTGTTCGACATCATCTCCACCACCGGAGACTTCGCTGACACCTATCCCAGCTTGTTGACGGGCTTCTTGCAGGTGACCGAGGACGCCAACCGGGCATACAACGAAAACCGGGATCCGTTCATCGACACCATCGCGGAAGCGGCGGGCATGGAGCGGGCGCCGACGATTGCGCTGTTGGACGCCTTCTCGTTCCCCGAGAAGGACGTGCAGTTGTCGGAGGCCTGGCTTGGCGGGACCGTGCAGCAGGTGATGAAGGACCAGATGGACTTCTTCGTCGCCCAAGGCGAGATCGCCTCTGCACTAGCCAGCTACGGCAGCTTCGTCGATACCAGCTTCCTCGAAGCCGTCAACTGAGCACCGGCAGCGGGGGCGGGCACTTCCCCCTCTGGGCCCGCCCCCGCTGGGCGCTTACCGCGGAACAGCTATGTTCCTTATGGGTTGATTCTCTACGCCAAAGGCGGACGTTATGGATTCGTTTGTTCAGGGCCTAGCCGATGTATACGACGGCTTCACCTATGTGGTGGCCCGGGGTGCGTACTGGCTCTCGGTCGCGTTACTGGCCGCAGCCACCTTGGCGGTGGTGGTGATGCTGGTTGATCTGGCCATAACCCCGGCCCGTCGATTCAAGGGCGCGGATCGGGCCGCTCAGCCCCGCGACGGCATCATTTTGATCGGCCAGATTATGGCTGGGGTGGCCATCATCGGCGGCGTGGTGCTGTCGTTCCGCGACACCGCCTCGCCGTGGCAGCCGGTGGTGGCACTGGTGGGCGGCGCGGCGCTGCTGGCCATGCTGCTGATGTACCGGAGGGCCGACGAGGATAGGCAAGCCGCCACCGCGTGGTATGTGTGGCTCGCATTGGCGGTCAGCGCCACCATCGCGGTGCTGCTGGCCTACATGCAGCGCGAGGACTCGTCCATTCCCTATATGGGGCTCTTGGTGGCAGCGCTGGTGATTGCCCGGGCGTGGTTCACGCTGGCCCGCCCCGAGGTGCACTTCGATCCGTCGAAGGTAGAAGTGGCCCGGGAGTCCAAGACGGAGAGCCCACTGGTGGTGGAGCAGCTTGGCATGGTGTACGAACTGCCCGATGGCGGAAGCGTGGAGGCGCTAAAAGACGTCACGTTCACCCTTGAACCGGGCCGCCTGTTGACCTTGCTGGGGCCGTCGGGGTGCGGCAAGACCACCCTGCTCAACATCATCGCCGGATTTCTGGCCCCCACTTCCGGCGACGTCAAGCTGGGCAGCGATCCGATCACCGGACCGGGCCAAGACCGGGGCATGGTGTTCCAGCGGGGGGCGCTGTTCGAGTGGCTGAGCGTGAACGACAACGTGGGCTTCGGCGCCCGCATGAACGGGCGCTCCCGGCCCGCCTCCCGAGAGGCCGTGCAGGGTCTGCTGAACATCGTTGGCCTTCAAGACTTCGGCGACAAGGCCGTGTATGAGCTCTCCGGCGGAATGCAGCAGCGGGTGGCGCTAGCCCGGTGCCTGGCCAACGACCCCAAGATCATCTTGATGGACGAGCCCCTGGGCGCGCTGGACGCGCTGACCCGGGAGAAGATGCAGAGTCTTGTGCTCAACCTGTGGAACGAGACGGGCAAGACCATCGTGCTGGTGACCCACAGCGTGGAGGAGGCGCTGTATCTGGGCGACCAGCTCTTTGTGATGGCGCCGCGGCCGGGCCGCATCGAGCGGACCTACAGCCTCCCATTCGCCCAGGAGGCGCTAACCGCGGACGCTCGTGAGCTGAAGACATCTCAGGAGTTCGTGGACACCCGTGAGGAGATCCTCACGATGATCTGGGAGATGGAAGAACAGATCATGGGTACGGGAGGAGGTGCCTGATGATAGAGGGACCGGGCGGGCACGCCGTTAAAGAGAACATCGAACAACAGAACCGCACCGCGAACTGGCCCTTCAACTGGCTGTTCGGGGACAAGACCGGCCAGAGCAACCGCAAGACGGTGACCTTCGGTGACGCCGCCGAGGTGAGCGGCGCGCTGCGGTGGACCATCGCCAGCCTGATCGTGATCTTGGCGCTGTGGTTCATATCCACCCGGGTCTGGGGACTGCCCCAGGCCTGGTACGACTACGCCGACGAGGTCAAGGCCGGGCTCTCCGAAGACGAGAGCTACGGCCAGCGCGACCTGTTGCGCGACTGCGACCGAGCAGCCGACAGTCCCGAGGACTTCCCCGGGCTACCCGCCTGCTCCTACACGCAGTGGCTCAGCGAGTCGACCCTTCCCAGTCCCGGCCAAGTGTGGGACGCCACCTGGGACTTCGCTCGCAACGGCTACAGCGGATTCACGCTGTGGCAGCACCTGTGGCTGAGTTTCAGCCGTCTGGCCAAGGGCTTGTTCTGGGGGGTGGCCATCGGAGTGCCCATTGGTTTGGCCATGGGCCTGTCCAGCCGCTGGCGGGGCATCTTCGACCCCGTCGTGGAGCTGCTGCGGCCCATCCCGCCGCTGGCGCTGATTCCCCTGTTCATCGTGTGGTTCGGCATCGGCGAGGAGGGCAAGGTGAACCTGCTCCTGTTCGCCGCCGTTTGGATCATGATCATCGCCGCCCGCTCCGGGGTGCTGGCCGTGAACACCACCAAGGTGCACGCCGCCTACTCGCTAGGGGCGTCCAAAGCCCAAGTGCTGCGCCACGTGATCCTGCCCAACGCGCTGCCGGAGATCTTCACCGGGCTGCGCGTGGCCATCGGGGTGTGCTGGGGCACGCTGGTGGCGGCCGAGTTGCTGGGGGCCAGCTCTGGGCTCGGCTTCACCATTTTCAAGGCCCGCCAGTTCTTCCTTTTGGACTTGATGTTGTCGGCGGTGATTCTCATCAGCATCCTCGGGGTGACCATGGATGTGGCCATGCGTATGGCTGAGAAGCGGCTCATCCCCTGGCGGGGCAAGGGTTGACCAACCCCGAACCGGCCGCGGGCTACGTCCCCATAACCGAGTCGTGGCGTCAGCAGGCGCGCGCCTCGAAAAAGCGGGTGGTGTTGGCCGACGGCGACGACGAGCGAGCCCAGGCTGCAGCCCGCTATCTGGATCAGGAGGGCCTGGCCGATCCCGTGATCCTCGACGACCCGGCGAGCTTTTGCTCTCCGGCGGTGCAGGCGCAGGCCGCGACGTCACCGAGGGCCGAGAAGATCGACCAGGGCGACCCGCTCCACGTCGCCGCTCTCATGGTGGCGGCTGGCGAGGCCGATGCCTGCGTGGGCGGTGCGAGCCGGCCGACGCCAGATGTAGTGAGGGCGGCCTTGAACTGCATCGGCCTGGCACCGGGAGTCGACACCATCAGCAGCTGCTTCCTGTTGGTGCTGCCCGACGGGACCCCGATCACCTACGGCGATTGCGGCGTGGTCCCCGATCCCGACCCCGACCAGCTCGCCTCCATCGCCATCTCGACGGCAACCACCCATGAGCAGCTGGCGGGGGAGAAGGCTCGGGTGGCCATGCTGTCGTACTCCACCAAGGGGAGTGCCGATGGCTCTCGAGTGGAGCGGGTTCGCACGGCCACCGAGATCGTGCGCCAGCGGATGCCTTCGCTGGCCGTCGACGGGGAGATGCAATTCGATGCGGCCTGGGACCGGCAGGTGGCAGCGGCCAAGGCACCAGGCTCAGATGTGGCCGGTCGAGCCAATGTGTTCGTATTTCCCGATCTCGACTCGGGAAACATCGCCTACAAGATCACCGAGCGCCTCGCCGGAGCCCGGGCGTACGGTCCGCTGCTTCAGGGAACCGCCGGTGTGGTCCACGACCTGTCGCGGGGTTGCAGCGCCGACGACATCGCCACTGTGGCCGTTATCGCGGCTTGCCAGGCCGCGAAGGGCCATCCCTGATGTCATTGGCCTCTAACAAATTCGCTATAGCTGCTAACTTGCCTTCCATCCACCCCTGGGTGTTGGGAACAGGCGAGGAAGGACGGGAGCAATGAGTCAACGCAAGGGAGCTCCATCCAAAGAGCGGCTGCCGCTGGACAGCGCCAAGGTGATTGCCACCGCGGCGAGAATTGCCGACAGCGAGGGACTCGACCGGCTGACCCTCACCCGGGTTGCCGATGAACTCGGCGTGCGCCAGCCGGCCCTGTATCGCCACATCGGCGGGTACGACGACCTCCTCCGCAGCCTCAGTCTGCGGGGACGCGAGATCCTGGCCCAGCGGCTGGCCGACGCCGCGGTAGGCCTCTCGGGCGACGATTCGGTGGCGGCGGTCGGCCACGCCTGGCGGCAGATGGTTCGGGATCATCCCGGCATCTATGCGGCCACCGATCGCTACCCGTGTGCCGGCGACGAGGAGTTGGAGGCCGCGGTGGAATGGGTGCTAGCCGTATTGGGCCAAACCCTGCGAGGCTACGACCTCACCGAGGAAGACCGCGTGCATGCAGCCCGCGCCCTGCGCAGTGCCTTTCACGGTTTCAGCCATCTCGAATCCGGCGACGGCCACCCCCTGCCCCACGACCCCGAGGACACCTTCGACCACCTCGTGCAACTGCTGTGCGCCGGAATCCAGCGACTCTCCCGCAAGCCCCAGATGAGTGCCGAGGGTCTCGGGTGACCCGACTCGGGTTCCTTCTCGACAGCGAAAGCTGCATCGGATGCCACGCCTGCACGGTGGCGTGCAAGGCCGAGCACGACGTGCCCCTCGGCGTGAACCGCACCTGGGTGAAGTACATCGAGACCGGCACATTCCCCGATGTCAATCGGCACTTTTCGGTTATGCGCTGCAACCACTGCGACGATGCGCCGTGCATTTCCATATGCCCCACCAACGCCCTGTTTCGGGCCGACAACGGAGTGGTGGACTTCGACGACGACAACTGCATCGGCTGCAAGGGGTGCATGAACGCCTGTCCCTACGACGCCATATACATCAACCCGGTCACCAACACAGCCAACAAGTGCAATTTCTGCAACCACCGCATCGACCAGGGTCTTGAGCCGAGCTGCGTGGTGGTTTGCCCCACCCACGCCATCAAGGTGGCCGACCTCGACGACCCCGCCGATGCCACTGTTCAGATCATCGCCCGCAGCGACACCGCGGTGCGGGCACCGGAGCAGAACACGTTGCCCAAGGTGTACTACCGGGGAGCGGACCCGGCATCGCTCGATCCGCTACGCACCGCCATCGCCGACGATGGGATGATCTGGGCCGACACCACCCCCCAGCACCCAACCGCTGAATCCGGCGGCGATGGCGTGGAAGCCCGCACCGCCTACACCACGGCTCATGAGATGACGTGGAAGGCCAAGGTGTCCAGCTATCTGGTGACCAAGGCGGTGGCCGCAGGGGTGATGATGGTGGCCGCGCTGCTGGTGCTTCTGGGCCATGGCGGCGAGCAGGCCGCGGTGGGCGTGGTGCCCCCAGTAGTGGCGGGAGTGTTTCTGGCATTGACCGGACTGCTGCTGGTGGGGGATCTGAAGCGTCCGGAGCGGTTCTATTTCCTTATCACCCGGGGTAATCGCCGGTCGTGGCTGGTGAAGGGTGCGGCCGTGTTGGGCGTGTTTGCCGCGGTGAGCGCGGCGTGGTTTGTGGCTGGTGTGGCGGAGTCGGTAGGAGCGCTCCAAGTGTTGGCCGCGCCTGCCGCGCTGTTGGGGTTGGCCACCTCGGGTTACACGGCCCTCTTGTTCGCCCAGTGCGAGGGCCGCGATCTCTGGCAGTCGCCCCTGGTGCTGCCCACGCTCTTGGCCCAGGCGGTTGTCGCCGGGGGTGCGGGGTATGCGGTGATGGAACTGGCGGTGGACGGGCCCGATTCTGTTGCTGTCCAGTGGGTGCTGCTGGCGGGGGTGCTGGCCACTGCGGTGCTGGTGGCCGCTGAGCTCTTGGGCCGGGGAACGCCCCATGTTGAGGCAGCAGTGGCGGCTATGGCCCGGGGGCGATACGCCCGGCAATTCTGGATCGGAGGGGTGGCGTTGGGGCTGGTTGTGCCGGCCGTGCTGGTTGCGGTCAGCCTGGCCTCAGATTCTGGGTCGGTGCCGGCCGCGGTGGCCGGTATCTGCGCGGTGGCGGGCATGTGGTGTTACGAGGACAGCTTCGTGCGGGCGGGCCAGTCCGTACCGCTGTCGTAGGTGACTGTCGACCAATGACTGAGCTGCACAGCTATCCGCCCCACGAGACGTGGCACGATTCCGTGTCGCTGGATGCCAAGGCCTGGCCCCGTCGGGTTGAGCACCACCACACCCTGGTGCCCACCACCTGCTTCAACTGCGAGGCCGCCTGTGGGCTGGTGTGCCATGTGAACCATTCCACCGGGCGCATCGACCGCATCGAGGGCAATCCCCTGCATCCCGCCAGCCGGGGCCGCAACTGCGCCAAGGGTCCGGCCACTCTCAACCAGATCGACGATCACGAGCGCATCCTTCATCCGCTGCGCCGGGCCGGCGAGCGGGGATCGGGCCAGTGGGAGCGGGTGAGCTGGGAGGAGGCCCTCGACGACATCGGTGGTCGTATCCGGGGTGCTATTGCCGAGGGCCGCCACGACGAGGTGATGTACCACGTGGGCCGCCCGGGCGAGGACGGCTTCGCCGAGCGGGTGCTCCAGTGCTGGGGGGTGGACGGCCACAACAGCCACACCAACGTGTGCAGCTCCAACGCCCGGGTGGGCTACCAGAGCTGGATGGGACACGACCGCCCGTCGGCGGACTTCGCCAATGCCGAGGTGATCTTCCTCATCTCGTCGCACCTGGAGTCGGGCCACTACTTCAACCCCCATGCCCAGCGGATCGTCGAAGCCCAGGGAAACGGGGCAACCGTCATCTGCGTCGATCCCCGGCTCTCCAATACCGGCTCAAAGGCCGACTACTGGCTGCCCGCCTGGCCCGGCACCGAGCCCTTCTTGCTGTTGGCCATTGCCCGGCTGCTGATGCTCAACGGCAGCTGGGAGCGCGACTTCGTACGGCGATGGACCAACTGGGAGGTCTATCTGCGCGAGCGCCACCCGCACCGGCCGATGGAATTCGATTCGGTGGGCCCGGCCCTGGCTGACGACTACGCCGCGTATACCCCTGAGGAGGCCGAGCGGGTGTGCGGGGTGCCCGCGGTCCAGATAATCGAGATCGCCCAGATCATCGGTGCCCATCCCACGAAGTTCGCCTCCCACAACTGGCGGGCCGCCGGCGCGGGGAATCTGGGCGGCTGGCAGACGGCCCGGTGCCTGTTCTTCCTCAATGTGCTCACCGGCTCGGTGGGCACCGTGGGGGGTACCACCGGCAACGGCTGGAACAAGTACAAGGCACCCCACCCCACGGGAGCGCCGCCCTTCGAGCAGTGGAACGAGCTGAGCTGGCCTCAGGAGTACCCGCTGGCTCATCACGAGATGTCGATCTTGCTGCCCCATTTCCTGGCCGAGGGCCGTGGCCGTCTCGAGGTGTACTTCAGCCGGGTGTACAACCCGGTGTGGACTAACCCCGATGGATTCAGCTGGCTGGAGGTGCTCAAAGACCCAGACAAGGTGGCCTGCCATGTGGCGCTCACACCCACCTGGTCGGAAACAGCTACGTTCGCCGACTACGTGCTGCCCATGGGGGTGGGGGCCGAGCGCCACGATGTGGCCAGCTTCGAGACCCACGCCGGGCGCTGGATCGGCTTCCGCCAGCCGGTGCTGCGTCGCTACGCCGAGATCCGGGGCGCCGGGGTGACCAACGGATCGCGCACCCACGAGTTCAACCCGGGCGAGGTTTGGGAGGAGAACGAGTTCTGGATCGACCTGTCGTGGCGCATCGACCCCGACGGCTCCATGGGCATTCGCCGCTGGTTCGAGAGCCCCGCGGAGCCCGGCACGCCGATGAGCGTGGACGAGTACTACGGGGTCATGTTCGCGGGCGTGCCCGGCTTGGCCGAAGACGCCGAATCGGCCGGTCAGAGTCCGTTGGAGTTCATGCGCGACCGGGGGGCCTATGCCCTCGACGGCGACATGTACCAGCCCTACGAGCGGGAGGTGGACCCCGCTGAACTGGATGGCTGCCACCTCGATGACTCCGGCGTGTACCGCCGCTCCGGCACACCCGGCACCTGGTCGGGCTCGGCGGAAGACCTGGTCGCTCTGGAGCTGGCCGGCCTCGGCGATGGCTCCCCGGCGGTGCAGGTAGACGGTGTTCCCAAGGAGGGCTTTCCCACTCCGTCGCGCAAACTGGAGCTCTTCTCGGAGACGCTGGCCGACTGGGGCTGGCCCGAGTACGCCACCCCAACTTGGATTCCATCGCACGTGCACTGGGAAGACCTCGACCTATCCGGCGACGAGCGCATCCTGATTCCGACGTTTCGCATCCCCACTTTGATCCACACCCGCTCAGCCAACAGCAAGTGGCTGTCAGAGCTCAGCCACCGCCATCCACTGTGGATCCACCCCTCCGATGCCGAGGCACTGGGCATCGAGATGAACGGCCTGGTGAGGATCACCACCCGCATCGGCCACTTCGTGATCGGGGCGTGGCGCACCGAGGGCATCCGACCCGGCGTGGTGGCGGCATCGCATCACATGGGCCGCTGGCGCCTCGATCCGGGCAAAGGCGGGTCGTGGACCGGGGGCGACGCCGACATCACCAACGACGGCACATTGTGGCGGCTCACCCGTCGAGGCAAACCGGAGCGCCATTCGAGCGACGATGACGACACCGAGCGGATCTGGTGGAGCGATACCGGTGTCCACCAGAACCTGACGTTCAGTGTGCAGCCCGACCCGGTGTCGGGCATGCAGTGCTGGCACCAGCGGGTGCGGGTCACGCCCGCCCAGCCCGGAGACGCCCCGGGCGACGTGGCGGTGGACACCGCTGAAGCCCGCAAGGCCTACCAGGAGTGGCTGGCCATGACCCGCCCGGCCCCCGGCCCCGGCGGCCTGCGCCGGCCCCTGTGGTACTCCCGCCCGCTCAAACCCGCCCCTGCTGCTTATGCCCTTTGATCTCCCCCTTGCGCCCGAATTCCCATTCAACGGAGGATGAACATATGACCCGCATGACACCCAGTGAAGCGTTCGTGGAGACGATGGTCGCCCACGGCGTCGACACCGTCTTCGGCATCATGGGCAGCGCGTTCATGGATGCCATGGACATCTTCGAACCGGCCGGTATCGAGCTGGTGCCGGTGGTCCACGAGCAGGGCGCGGCCCACATGGCCGACGGATACAGCCGGGTCAGCGGCCGCCACGGGGTGGTGATCGGCCAGAACGGGCCGGGCATCTCCAACTGCGTGACCGCCATCGCCGCCGCGTTTTGGGCCCACAGCCCCGTGGTTATCGTCACCCCCGAGACTGGAACCATGGGCATCGGCCTGGGCGGATTCCAAGAGGCCAACCAGCTCCCGATGTTCGAGGAGTTCACCAAGTATCAGGGCCACGTCAACAACGAGCACCGCATGGCCGAGCTGACCGGTCGGTGCTTTGACCGAGCCCTGTCGGAGATGGGCCCCACCCAGCTCAACATCCCTCGCGACCGCTTCTACGGCGACATCGACGTGGAAATCCCGGCACCGCAACAGCTCGATCGGGGTCCGGGGGGCGAGCGCACCCTGAACGAAGCCGCCGAACTGCTGGCCAACGCCTCGTTCCCGGTGATGGTCTCCGGAGGCGGGGTGGTGATGGGCGACGCCATGGCCGAGACAGTGGCGCTGGCCGAGCGGCTGGGCTGCCCGGTGGTGAACAGTTATCTGCACAACGACTCCTTCCCGGCGTCGCATCCCCAGTGGTGCGGGCCTCTGGGCTACCAGGGCTCAAAGGCGGCCATGCGCTTGATCTCGCGGGCCGATGTCGTGCTGGCGCTGGGCACCCGGCTCGGCCCGTTCGGCACCCTTCCCCAGCACGACATGGACTACTGGCCCAATGAGGCCAAGATCATCCAGGTGGATGCCGACAACAAGATGCTCGGACTGGTCAAGCGCATCGACGTGGGCATCTGCGGCGACGCCGGTGCCGCGGCCACTGCGCTTCTTCAGCGCCTGGAGGGCCGGGAGCTGGCGTGCGACGCCACCCGGGTCCAGCGGGCCGCGGAGATTGCGGACGACAAGGCCGATTGGGAGGCCGAGCTGGACGACTGGATCCACGAGACCGACGATTTCAGCGTGGACATGATCAAGCAGGCCACCGAGGAGCGCTACAACTGGATGCATCCTCGCCAGGTGCTGCGGGAGCTGGAGAGTGCCATGCCCGAGCGGGTGATGGTTTCCACCGACATCGGCAACATCAACTCGGTGGCCAACAGCTACCTGCGCTTCGAGGAGCCCCGGTCGTTCTTCGCCGCCATGAGCTGGGGCAACTGCGGCTATGCGCTGCCCACCATCATCGGGGCCAAAAAAGCTGCGCCGGATCGCCCGGCGGTGGCTTACGCCGGTGACGGGGCGTGGGCCATGAGCATGGTGGAGACCATGACCGCGGTGCGCCACAACATTCCCGTCACCGCGGTGGTGTTCCACAACCGCCAGTGGGGTGCGGAGAAGAAGAACCAGGTGGACTTCTACGGCCGCCGGTTCGTGGCCGGCGAACTCGACGGCGGCGAGGACTGGTCGGAGGTGGCCCGGGCCATGGGCGCCGAGGGCGTGCGGGTAAACGAGCTCGAAGAGGTGGGCCCCGCGCTCACCAAGGCCATCGACGCCCAGATGAACGGCGGCCGCACCACCGTCGTCGAGGCCATGTGTACCATGGAACTCGGCGACCCCTTCCGCAAAGACGCCCTAAAGCGCCCCACCCGCCATCTAGAGAAATTCAAGGACTACACCTGATCGATCCCCCTAGATTACGGGCTACAGAACGCGCACACCCGCCCACGTAGCTCAGTCAGGACAGAGCAGGGACCTCCTAAGTCCAAGGTCGCAGGTTCGAATCCTGCCGTGGGCGCTTCCCGGTGGTGGTCTGTTGTTGCGAAGTCTTGTGTGGTGTTCCGTATATCCCCAGCGTAGCGACCATTTTTGGGGTCGGGCGGTGGTAGGCTGTTCCGAGTGGTGTTGGCGTTTTCCCCGAATTTTCGGGGATGTATTGGGGGATAGGGTGGCGCATCTGACGGCCGCGAGGGTCAAGAACGCCGGTGTGGGAAAGCACCAGGACGGCCAGGGATTATTTCTGCGGGTGTACGAATCGGGGGCGAGGTGCTGGGTTCTGCGCGTCACGGTGGACGGGCGCCGCCGGGAAATCGGGTTGGGAGGCTGGCCGGTGGTGAGCCTGGCCGACGCCCGCGCCAAGGCGTTCGAGCTTCGCGCCGCGGCCGCCGGCGGGCGCGACCCTTTGGCGGAAAAGCGCCGGGGCGACGTCCCCACTTTCCGGGAGGCGGCGAAGAAGGTGCACGACGCGAACAGGGCGCGGTGGCGCAGCGACCGGACCGCGGTGCTGTGGTGGGCGTCGCTGGAGAACCACGCGTTGCCCATCATCGGGGATATGGCGGTGGACCGCATCTCGCAGTCCGATGTGCTGCGGTGTGTGGAGCCGATGTGGGCGACGCGCACTGAGACGGCCCGCAAGGTCCGCCAGAGGATCCGCACGGTGCTTCGCTGGTGCCAGGCGCACGGCTACGTGCAGTTCAACATGGCCGGCGAGGCGATCGACGGCGCTTTGCCGCCGATGCCCCGCGTCAAGTCCCATTTCCGCTCGCTTCCCTACACCGACGTCGCACAGGCTCTTGAAACTGTGGCCGGGTCCGGCGCGTCTTCGTCGGCCAAGCTGTGCCTGCGGTTCGCAGTGTTGACCGCGGCCCGCTCGGGCGAGGCCCGCAACGCCACCTGGGACGAGATCGACTTCAAAGAACGCGAATGGAGGATCCCCGCCGAGCGGATGAAGGCCGCGTCCGAGCACCGGGTGCCCCTTAGCCTGAATCCACCGGTTTGAATTACGCCGGGTGGTGTGGGTGGTCGGGTGGGTTGTGCTGGGGTTGGGTTTGGGTGTGTTGCGGGGGTTTTTGCGTGTTGGTGGGTGCGGGCGGGGTTTCGGGGCGCGGGTTTCGGG
>JAJDUJ010000005.1 GCA_022826705.1 Acidimicrobiia bacterium
CCAGATACACTGCCCACAGAAAGTGCCTCCTCACACGGCGAAAATGCCCGGCGACTACACCGGCATTCTCCCATGTCAGGAGGCCTTTCCAACGGACCCCCAACCACCACAACCCCACCCAACCAGTGGATTCAGGCTTAGCCGCCGGGGTCGCCGAGCAGGGCGTGACGGTTGCACCCACCGGGGCATATGTTCCCCCAGATCCAGCACCCATCGGCCTATTCGGCGACATCGACTCCGATCAATCCGAGCCTGCCCCGCAAGTGCTGGTGTTCGTCCTCGCCGCGGGCACCGACCCTGCCAGTCGGCCCAGAGACGGCTGGCCTGCCAACCACATCCAGCGGGCGGCCAAGTGCTGTCGCCACTTCAAGGTTCCATTGGCCCTGGTCACCGACGGCGACCACCTCACGCTGATCCACGCCAGCCCAGACCATGCCACCGGTTGGGGCACATGGCGGGCATCGGTATTCACCACCGAGCCTGTGCTGCTGGACTCCTTCTCAACAATGCTGGGGGCTCGCCGCTTCACCGCGGCGACAGAAGACGACAGCCCATCTGCCCTGTTGGCCAAATCGGTTGGATCGCAAGCGGAGGTGACCGATCAGCTCGGCTTCCAAGTCCGCCGAGCTGTCGAACTGCTGGTGAGCGCCATCTCCCGAGCCGACCGCAGTCGTAACGGCACCCTGCTGGCCGATGTCGAGCCGGAGCAGGTGTACGAGGCCGCGGTCACCGTGGTGATGCGGTTGGTGATCTTGCTGGTGGCCGAAGAGAACGACCTGCTGCCCACCGACGACGAGCAGTACCGCCAGCTCTACGCCGTCCACACCCTGCACGAGACCTTGCAACGCGAGCAGAGCGAGAACCCCGAGGCCATGGAGGCCCGACACTCGGCCTGGCACCGGCTGTTGTCCACCGCTCGGGCGGTACATTCCGGAGTCCAGCACCATCACCTGTCGGTTCCGGCATACGGCAGCTCCTTGTTCGACCCCGACCGATTCGGATTCTTGGAAGGTCGAACTCCTGGCCAGAGCTGGCGCGAGAGCACCGGCAACCCCATCGAAGTCACCGACTCCGATGTACTCGCCATCCTCAACGCTCTCCTGATGCTGAGGTTCCACTCTGCCTCCGGCGGCACCGACACTCGCCGCCTGTCCTACCGCCAAGTGGAGGTGGAGCAGGTGGGCCACGTCTACGAAAAGCTGCTGGACCACAGCGTTCTGGTGGCCGACGGCCCGGTGCTGGGCTGCGAGGGCAGGCGGGGCGACGAACCAGAGGTGCCCCTGCGCGACTTGGAAGAAGCCCAGATGGACAGCGAGGACGCGCTGCTCGCGTTCCTCACCGACAAGAAGGGCGACAACGGTCACTACGTGGGAACCCGCGCCCGGGTCAAGAAAATGCTGGAAGACGAGGTGTCCGCCTCTCGGCTGGCCGAGTTGCGGGCAGCCTGCGGCGGTGACGCCGATCTGGTGGAGCGAATCAAGCCGTTCGCCAACCTGTTACGACTCGACCTGCGGGACCGCCCGGTTGTATTTCTGCCCGGCGCGGTGTACGTGACTGAGACAGGAAGCAACCGGGCCTCGGGCACGGCCTACACCACCAGGGAACTGGCCGAAGAAGTGGCCAAGTACGCCCTTCAACCGCTGTGCTACTCCCCCGGCCCTCAAGACACCGCGGATGCCAACGAGTGGCGGCTGCGTTCCTCCCAAGAACTACTGAAACTGAAGGTATGTGATCCCGCGGTGGGATCAGGGGCCATCCTGGTGGCTGCTTGCCGCTACTTGGCCGATCGGGTGGTGGAGGCGTGGGCCATCGAGGGTGACCCCCGGGCGGCTCAGCAAACCACCGCCGACGACCCCAACCGCCAAGCGGTACTAGTTGATGCCCGACGACTGGTGGCTGAGCGGTGCTGCTACGGCGTGGACCGCAACCCGATGGCCGTAGAGATGGCCAAGCTCTCCATGTGGCTCACCACTCTGGCCAAAGACCGTCCATTCACCTTCTTGGACCACGCCATCAAGTCTGGCGACAGCCTTCTGGGAATCTGGGACTGGGATCAACTCCGCTACCTCCACATGGACCCTGACGCCGGCCGCCAGAGGGATCGCGCCTTCAGTTGGATGGTTGGTGAACGCGATGCGTTGGAGCTATTGCAAGACCGATTAGATGAAGCCGCCCTCCTGCGGATGGAGCTTCAGAGCCGTACCACCAACTCAATCGGAGACTTGGACCGCAAGGCTGACCAGAATGCCCGCAGCGAGCGATTGCTCCATAGCTTGGGGGCAGCAGCCGACCTGGTTGTCGGAGCGGCCTTGGCTTCATCACAAGACCGCAACCCGTCTGATGCGCTGAATCAGATCATCGAAGCCGACCTGTCAGCGCTGCAAGACCTGCTAACTACTCTTGACACCGCTGAAGAATACACCGCGCTCAAAATCGCCCAGCGGCGGTCAATGACGCGACTTGACGCTGGACGCCCAGGGGACGCCCCGAATCGACGTCCCCTTCACTGGCCTATCGCTTTCCCTGAGGTGTTCGCAGACGGAGGCCTGTTCGACGCCATGATCGGCAATCCGCCCTTCATCGGCGGTAAGAGGCTCTCTGGAGCTGCTGGTGGCGATTATCGAGAATGCCTCATCCACTGGATAGCGGAGGGCAGTAAAGGCTCGGCCGACTTGGTGGCCTACTTCTTTCTGCACGCCAGCAAGGTAGCTAGATCACTGGGCTATCTGGCCACAAACACCATCGCACAAGGGGATACGAGCGAAGTTGGACTCGCCCAATTGATCGACAAAGGCTGGACAATTCACAGAGCGATGTCATCAACTCCATGGCCAGGCCATGCGTCGCTTGAGATCGCGAAACTCTGGCTGTCGATAGCAGTCTGGCATGAACAGGTACATTTGGACGGCCGTTGGATCGGAGGGGTAGACGAAATGCTCTACCCGACAAGTCGATCAAACTGGCGCAAGCAGCCACTTGTCGAAAACAAAGACAGATCTTTTATTGGGTCATACGTGCTTGGGATGGGCTTCACAATGAGTCCCGAAGAAGCTCAATCGCTCATTGAAGTGGATTCGCGCAATGAAGAGGTCCTATTTCCCTATCTGAACGGAGAAGATCTAAACCAATCGCCTGCGCATGCTGCTTCCCGCTATGCCATAAACTTCTTTGATTGGTCTGAAGAACGGTCACGGATGTACAAAGATTGCTTTCGCATCATTGAACAAAGAGTAAGACCAGAGCGACAGCGACGGAAATCCAATGGAGAATACGCACTTAGGGCACCTCTACCAACTAGATGGTGGCAATACGCTGACAAGAGGCCCAAGCTGTACCGGACTATTGCCAACCTAGATAGGATTCTTGCAATTGCTCAGACCAGTAAAGCTGTTACGCCTACTCTTGTATATTCTAAACAAGTTTTCTCGCACACTGCTATAGTATTCGCATATGATGATTGGCTCCATTTCGGAATTCTCTCAAGCGGCTTCCATTTCCGATGGGTGATTCGATATGCATCATCTCTGGAAACTAGGCCAAGGTACACTCCTTCCGATGTATTTGAGACTTTTCCCCAACCTACCTACTCAGATGCAATCGCTGATGCGGCTCAAGCTCTGGAATACTACCGCCGCCCCCTAATGATCCAAGAAGACATCGGTCTGACCTCTCTATATAACCGAGTCCACAACCCTGAAGACCGGGATCCGGCTATCGGAGAGATGCGCCAACTGCACAGCAATCTCGACTTCACAGTTCGGGATGCCTACGGCTGGCACGACATCGAGCTTGACCACGGATTTCACGATGTCCGGGGCGCCGGACTTCGGTTCACGTTCGCCCCCGAAGCCGCCGACGAGATTCTGGAGCGACTACTGGAACTCAACCGCGACCGCTTCCTCGCAGAAGTAGAAGCCGGACTCCACGGTAAGGCCAATACCAAAGACCTCGCACCCCTCGGCGGCCTCTTCCAAGACCCCGACCACAGCAACGACCAAGCCACCGCCTAGCTGTTACCTGACGGAGAACTTTGAGACCGGCCCCCGACAGCAGCTGTCACCCCTCCCGGTAGAGTAGACCCAGCTATCGGTCGACCTGCGACCTCCAAGAGACCTCCTGGGAAAGGGAAGAATTGCAGCATCACTCCCCCGCAGAGTCCATCCCGTGCGACACGATGGGCTGACGTTGCTATCGCGAAAACAGCGGGCGTTCGTAGATCACGCCCGGCAGGGCCACGCCCGGCTCTTGGCGGGGCCTGGAACCGGAAAGAGCTTCGCCAGCGTCGCGTTCCTGGAGAACCTGGCAGTCATGGGCGATCCGCCGAGATGCCACATGATCACGTTCACGCGTGCCGCCACCCAGGAACTTCAGGAGAAGTTCTCGAATGCTGAGGTTGCCATCACCGAGCGCCCACCCTCTACAGCCCATTCGTTCGCTCTGTGGCTGTTGATGCACGATAGCCATGAGAAGCTCCGAATGGCTGACGACTGGGAGAAGCGTCATCTCGTTGAGGAAGCGGTGAAGGCTCGTATGAAGGCCGCTGGCCACTCTACGACCATCAAAGAGGTAGAGGAACTCACGGGTGAGATGGCATCAGGCTGGCAATCCCTGGACAATGAGCAGATTTTCCTGTCTGACCAGGATCCTGTTCTTGCTGAAGGTTTCAGAGGTGCGTGGGTGGAAGCGCAGCGGACACTGGACTTCGTCCATGTCAGCGAGATCCCCTACAAGGCGGTTCAGCTTGTCGAAGACGTGGGCATTGACGACCTAGAGCTAGATGTTCTCGTCGTCGACGAGTTCCAAGATCTAAATGCCGCGGAAGTCCGCCTTCTCAGGCTGCTGGCAGATCACATCCAGATCATCGCCATTGGCGATGACGACCAGTCAATATATTCCTGGCGCAATGCCGCTCCCAGCGCTCTATTACGGTATTGCGACGAATTCAGCGCGGAGTCCTTCCATCTCACAAAGTGCTATCGCTCACCTGCGGCCGTCCTTGATCCTGCCATTGAGGTCATCGGAGCGATGCCAGGGCGGTCAGCAAAAGCCCGGCTCGTGGCAAGCGATCCAGACCGCCCCGGCGTCTTCGCTCAGCTTCGATTTACAAACTCGGCCCAAGAGTTCGACGGAGTGGTCGACATCGTCAAGAAGCGATTGGCAGCGGGTATCAAGCCAGACGACATCGCCATTCTCGTTCGCTCCAGCGCAGATAGGTTCCGTAAGGAAATGCTGGCCAGATTCGAAGCCGAAGGGATCAGGATTACGAACTCCGACTGGATCAAGAATGCACTCAAAGAGCCCGAAGTACGCAGACTGGTCGCGTTTGCCCGCCTCATCGCAGATCCATCGGACTCTCTCGCGTGGATGGGCTTGCTCCATGAAACGCCGGGAATCGGAGACGTCACTCTCATGGGGATCTACGGCTTTGCCTGCGAGGAAGTGATCTCCTTCGGCGCGGCAATCGAAATTGGACGCTCCACAGGATTCGAATTCTTGAGCAACGCGTCGCGTATCAAGGTCGTCGCAGCGGTGGCGGAGATTCATGCTGTTCTGAGCGATCTCCGCGGCGAGCACGAAGGCGCCTTACTTGACGAACGCGGCTGGGGAGGTTGGTTAGTCGCACACTCCAGGCAGGACAGCCTCTCCGAGGATGCTGTGACGATCTTCGAAAGCGTGGGAGAACAAGTCGCCCTTTCGTCGACCAGTGGGCAGGATGCGGGCCTCGGTGGATTCATCAACCAATTCCAGCCGCTAGCCCTCGACCTCGCCAACAATCAGGACGGCGCCGTTCGGCTGATGTCAATGGCCCAATCAAAGGGGTTGACTGTCAATACCGCGATCCTGATGGCGGTCGACGACGACACCATCCCGCTCCCCTCGGCCGACGAGGACGAGGAACGCAGGATTCTGTACGTGGCGATGACGCGAGCCAGCGAATGCTGCATCATCACCACCGCCACCTACCGACACGGGGCCACTGCCAAGATCGGGTCAGCGGGTAACGCACGACGCCGAAGGACGAGATTCCTCCAAGGACTGCCACCTAGTGTCCCAGCGCCACAAGACGGTCCGAGCTTCATCAAGACCCTCTAGTTCGACACCTCACTCTGCGATTTTGCAGATTGATCGCAGATCTGCGGCTTGGGCTCACATCTATTCAGAAGACGATTGAAATCGACGGGGCACTTCGGTACCGTGGCTGCAATTCCCCGGAGCCGCGAATGCCTTATGGCATGCGTCCGGGGTATTGCCGTTCTGGGGCAACCTGTGGCTTGCATCGAATCTGTGATCGGGTTGATGCCCCAGAGCCATCGGCGCTATCGGTCGGCCTGCGACCCCCACCAACCCGACTGTCAATGTTGGTTGATAAAAGGACAATGGACAACCACTCTGCCAGAGTTGACATCGCGGCCAGCGCCCGCAAACACAGTGTCGCCGACGAGGACATGAGGCATGCACTGAAGCACTACTGGACGACACACAGCACCGACGACCCTTCAGTTGCGATCTATATTGGACCCTCTATGAGTCTTCAGCCCCTCGAGATCGTCGTGGTTCAGGACGCCGATGGCGCAGTGGTCATCCATGCCATGCCAGCCCGGCGGAAGTTTCTGCAATGAAGGAGGAGCGGATGAGCCAAGATCGCGAGCAATGGCTTGCCGAGAAACTGACTGCTCTCGAGAAGTGGGCTGAGGAGGTCGATCCAGCAGACCTCAAGCCCGCCCCCTTGGAATCGATGGGTGCGGTTGCAGCATGGATCAACCAACAGGAAGGGGTCAACGAAGCTCTGGCCCGAGCGGTTGCCGATGCCCGCACGCGAGGGGTCACATGGTCGCAGATCGGGGAGATGCTGGGGGTTTCAAAGCAGGCTGCCCGCCAAAAGTACGGCACCAGAGTCGCGGCTCAGTCCTAGTCATAGGGCCGAATTCAATTGCCAGAGTCCCCGGTGAACGCCACCGCCCTGCCGGATTGGGCACAGCAGCCAGCGGCTATCCGCACCGAGTTGGTACGGCGAGTCAGCGCCGACCTCCGTGGCCCGCTGGACGGGGCAGACGAGATCATCCGCGGTTTCCAGCGGGAAGACGGCACTTTCGCACGAGTCGGACGAGTGAATGACCGCTACTTGGTGGGAAAGCTGGCCCCACAGGGAACAGTGGCCCGCGATCCCGAACGCACCGACGACCCCGGCACGGGCGACGAAGATCCCGCCCGGGGCAGCCACGACGGCCGAGTGGCCCAGCGAGTGCTGGCCCAGTCCTCCATTGGGCTCACCGCGGTTGTGCCCGCCGACACGAATGAACTGTTGGCCCGATGTCGGTGGGGGCAGTACACGCGAGAGGAAGAACTTCGAGACGATGGCGCCGCCGCCCGGGTGTGGCAGCGGTTGCCAATCGACCTCACGGTGTCGGTCTCCATGCAGGAGGGCAGTATCGACCCGATCCCCGTGAACGACGACGGGGTGGTGCTGCGGGGCCGGATCGCTCCTGCTGCCAACCGAGAACTGCTGCTGGTGACGGTGTTCTTGTGCAATGAGCAGGAACCCGTCCGCATCAACAAGGACGAGCGTTGGCTGTTTCAGGTCAGCCTCGACCTCACCGCTCCTGACAACTCGGCGGTGTTCTGCGGGCGGGAGGCTCTGCACGTGGCATCCGCGGTGCCGGAGGCCGAGCGGGAGGAGACCGCCCAGCTTGACATGGCCTATCGCCACGAGGTGGAGCTGGCTGTTGGCCATGGGGTGGGCGTCGGCTGGCACCGCGAGCCAGGCACCCGTAGAGGCACCCGTGTGGGAACGGCAACTCTGCCGCGCCACGAAGTAGGCCGCACAGAAGCCCCCGCCGCGCACAGCACGCCTCAGCTCTCCGGGCTCATCACCGACATGAAGACGCTGTCAGAACTGGATGTCGACGATTTGGCCGACGGACTCATGCCGCTGGCCGACGGCTATCGGGCTTGGCTGGACGACGAGATCAACCGAGCTGAGAACTTGGACGGCCACCATGATGCCGCCGCGGCAGCAATTGCCGAGGCGACAAGAGTGGCCGACTCCATCCGGAACGGGATCACGCTGCTGCAAGACAACCCCGACGCATTGGACGCATTCCGATTCGCCAATCAGGCGATGTCGCGTCAACGAGTACACAGCGTGGCAGTCGGCGCGCGGCGCAACGACCCCAACTTGACGCTGCGGGAGGCGCTGGCTAGCGCGGACATTCCGGCTAACCGGTCGTGGCGGCCCTTCCAGCTCGCATTCGTCTTGCTGTGCCTGCCTTCGCTCACCGACCCTGGCCATCCCGAGCGCAGCGGCGACACTGCGCTGGCCGATCTTCTCTTCTTCCCCACCGGAGGCGGCAAGACCGAGGCCTACCTGGGGCTTGTGGCCTACACCCTGGCCATCCGACGACTTCAGGGGGTGGTGGGCGAAGGGGAAGATGCGGTGGACGGACGCGACGGCGTTGCCGTGATCATGCGCTACACGCTGCGGCTGCTCACCGCCCAGCAGTTCCAACGGGCTGCGACGCTGATCTGCGCGGCTGAATTGCTGCGTCAACACCGAGCGGTGTCCGACAGCCGATACGAGGGTGTGCCGTTCCGTTTGGGCATGTGGGTAGGCGGCGGGGTCACGCCCAACCAGGATGGGGAAGCCAAGGAATGGGTAGAGGCACAGCGCAGCAGAACAAAGGGCTTTAGCGGTGCCAGCACCCCGCTCCAGCTCACCGAGTGCCCGTGGTGTGGCTACGCACTAAGTGGCGGCCAAGATTGCCACTACGACGAGCCCCACCAGCGTTTTCTGGTGTTCTGCGGTGATCCGGAATGCTCGTTCACCGCCAAGCAAGCACCGGGCGAGGGCATCCCGGTGGTGACCGTGGACACCCAGGTATACCGACTGCTTCCCTCATTCGTGATCGCCACCATCGACAAGTTCGCACAGCTTCCCTGGAACGGGGCCTTAGCAACTCTGTTCGGCAGGGTGGAGCAGCGGTGCGAGCGCCACGGCTATCGCAACCCCGATCTCGACCAGCGCCACCGGAACCAGTGGCAAGAGAGCAACAAGCACGTGGCCCGCGGGGAACTGCCCGCGGCGTCGACCGTCGACGTCTCACCCCGTCTGCGACCCCCGGATTTGATACTGCAAGACGAGATGCATCTGGTAACAGGGCCGCTGGGCACGATGGCCGGGCTGTACGAGGCTGCCATCGACCGTTTGGCTACTTGGAAATACAAAGGCCGGCAGGTCCGACCCAAGGTGGTGGCGTCTACCGCCACCGTCCGAAGGGCCGGCCAACAAGCCTGGGCGCTGTTCTGGCGGAAGCTGCGGGTGTTCCCACCTCCGGTGCTCGATGTCCGGCGGTCATTCTTTGCCGAGCAGATCGACCCCACCGATGAGGCACCGGGACGGTTGTATCTGGGCGTATGTGCCCATGGGGAGCGGCTCAAGCAAGTGGAGTTGCGGGTCTTCGCCTCGCTCATGGCCGCAGCCCAGGCCATGTACGAAGAACTGGACGATGAGAGTGAACGGGTGGATCCGTGGATGACCACCGTCGGTTACTTCAACGCCGTTCGAGAACTGGCCGGAATGCGCCGAATGGCCGAAGACGAATTGCGGTCGAAGCTGCGGAGAACCCGATTTACCCCCGGACTGGCTGATCGCACTCGGGTCATCTTGGAGGAGCTGACCTCTCGGGTGTCGTCCGAGGACATCAAGCAAATCCTCCGCCGACTGTTCAACACGTTTGATCCCGGGCGGGAGGACGAAGAGTATGCCCAGCGCCCACTCGACCTCTTGCTGGCCACCAACATGGTGTCGGTCGGCGTGGATGTGCCCCGGCTGGGATCGATGGTGGTAGTGGGCCAGCCCAAGGCCACCGCCGAGTACATCCAGGCCACCTCTCGCGTTGGACGCAGCGACGACGGCCCTGGCTTGGTCATAACCCTGTACAACTGGGCTCGGCCACGAGACCTATCCCACTTCGAGACCTTCTCCCACTATCACGCAACCTTCTATCGCCATGTGGAGCCGCTGTCGGTGACCCCATTCTCAGAGCGAGCCTTGGACAAAGGCCTAACCGGTGTGCTGGTGGCATCCGTCCGCCAACACGACACGGTATGGAATCCCAACGACACCGCTCGCTTGCTCGAACCAGATGACCCCCGCATCACCACCCATGTCGCCGACCTGTCCGAGCGAGCCGAAGCGGTGGCCAACAGCCCAAGCGCCGGCGAGTTGGTGCGGGTGATGGCCAGCCAGCGTCTGGAAGAGTGGGAACGTGAGAAATCGCTTCGCCCATATCTCGCCTATCAGGCTCGCCTTCGCGACGAAGTGTCGCTGCTGAAGGGACCCGAGTCGGGCGGTTGGACTATTTGGACCTGCCCCAACTCATTACGCGACACCGAGTCCCAGATCAATCTGCAAATCGAAATTGAAGACCCCACCTACGAGTCGATAAGCCAGCCGGAGATCATCCTCGGCCAACCCGAGCCCGGCGACCTTCAAGTCCGCAGCCCAGTGGCCGAGGATGATGAAGTGGACGAGTCGATAGCTGCGGCGCAACCCTTCGACGAATCCGCCGAGGCTTCCCCATGAGCCAAACCCGTTCGTCGCCAGGACGTGCACCGGAACCCACTCGGATCGGTGGCCTGCGCCCCTCTCAGATGATCCACACCTTCGGCCCCGGTGCTGTGGTGGACCTTCCCTCCATGTCCGTTGTGGTTGGCGGAATC
This sequence comes from Acidimicrobiia bacterium, assembly GCA_022826705.1. Lineage (GTDB taxonomy): Bacteria > Actinomycetota > Acidimicrobiia > Acidimicrobiales > Bin134 > Poriferisocius. The sequence goes on from JAJDUJ010000005.1 coordinate 10,720, forward strand.
GACGGCTGGAACATCCACGACACCGCCCTTATCGCCGAAGCCCGGCTACTGGACAGCGTCCGATCATTGCCGGGGTGCGCCCGAGTGAGCGAGTTGCGAAGCCCGCCGTGGATGGAGGAGTCGCCGAATCCCTACCAGCAGTGGGCATGGGTCGGGGTACCGGCTTTCCCGTTCCCCCGCTGGATGCGATGCACCGGGTGCAGCCGACTGGCCCCGGTGGACTATCGGCTCTTCTCGCTGGAAGTGAACCGCTACCGGCCCGACCGTTCGTACTGGTACCACGACATGTGCCAGGGCCGCCGCCCTCATGTCGTGCCGACTCGGTTCATGGTGGCCTGCGCTAATGGGCATCTCGACGACTTCCCCTGGGTCGAATACGTCCATCAAGGCGGGTCGTGTCCTAACGGACCACCTGTGTTGGAATTGCGGGAGGCCGGACAGGCCAACCGTGCCGCCGATGTGCGGGTTATCTGCAAGTCCTGCGACGCCCAGCGGATGGCCCACGAGGCCTTCGGAGACCAAGCCTGGCGGAACCTTCCCCGCTGTCGGGGTCGCCACCCCCACCTCCACCAGTTTGAGGGCGGCTGCCAGGAATCGCCCCGGGCGCTGTTGCTGGGCGCGTCCAACTCGTGGTTCTCAATTTCTCGCTCCGCACTAACCATTCCTACCGATGCGAGTCATACCGACGAGATAGACCAGAAGGTGGAGGAGCGCTGGGACGATCTTCTCGACATAGAAGAACGGGTAGTGCTCGACTACGTGATGAACCGCCTCCGTGCGGGCCGTGGCGAGGAACAGCGCCGCTGGTTGCTGGACTACGACCCCGACATCATCTGGGAAACCATTGAGCGTCGCCGCATTCGTATACCTGGTAACGAGAACTACGAGGACGAAGCCGAGGAAGCAGACTTGCGGGGGCCGGAATGGCGGGCATTCGCCAATCCGGAACCTTTGCAGACAGACGATTTCAAGGTTCGCCTCCTTCCGGTACCCGACGGATTTGAGAGCACCTTGGACACGCCAATAGCGGTAGACCGGCTGCGGGAAGTGATCGCCTTGTGCGGATTTACCCGGATCGACGGCCCCGATGACGCTGGAGTGGCAACTCGCATTGCACCGCTGTGGACCGAGTCTCCGACATGGCTTCCGGCTGCTGAAACCAGGGGGGAAGGGCTGCTGATCCGATTATCTGAGCCGCAAGTTCAGGCCTGGGAAACCAGATTTGAGATGGACCCCCGCTACCAGCAGATCGTGGAGGCTCACCGGGGCTGGCGGACTCGTCGGGGTCTGGAACCCCAGCTAGCCGAGCCTCGGGCCCGCTTCCTGCTACTGCACTCGCTGGCCCACATACTGATCCACCAGGTTGCGCTGGACTGCGGCTACTCCACCGCCTCGCTCCGCGAACGGCTCTACAGCCGCACACCCGACGAGGGCGACCCGATGGCCGGCGTGCTGCTGTACACCGCCTCGCCCGACAGCGAGGGCACTTTGGGCGGATTAGTCGCGTTAGCCGAACCCAACCGCCTGGCCTCCACTTTGCGCGACGCCCTCAACCGAGCCGGACTGTGCTCTACCGATCCAATGTGCGCCGACCATCTAGCCGACGAAACCCAAGACACCCTCCACCACGCCGCCTGCCACGCCTGCATGTTCGTCCCCGAGACATCCTGCGAACACGGCAACCGCTACCTCGACCGAGCCACCGTCGTCCCCACCCTCAGCACTCCAGATCTCGCGTACTTCACTTAGAGCGGGCACATGGGTGGCCATCAACTAGGTCGAGAACGCCCTCCGCAATACATCCCGACGGGTTGTCTGACCCCTTCTTGGGCTGAAGTTGAGGACCGCAAACCTTTGGCCGCAGGCAGCTCAGGCGGGGAGCCAGGCGAGGAGGGTGAAGGGACCTTCGTCGTCGGTGTGGTCTTCGAACACCACTTCAATGGGCTGGCCGGGGACGGGCTCATCGTCGCCTTGCCAGGTGGCGGGCAGGCACAGGTCGTCTTGCTCGTTCAGTCGGCCCAGCACCACGGTGTAGGGGGAGGTGAAGCCGGGAAGGAAGGCATGATGGTTCACCACCCAGCTCTCCACCGTGGCGTGGCCTGAGAGCGGCGTCCAGGTGTACTCGAATGAGGCGCAGCGCCCGCACATGGCCCGGGGGGGCCACCGCCATGCCCCGCATCTGTCGCAGCGCTGCAACTCGAAGCGGTGCTGGTTGACCCGCTCCCACCACGGCGCCGAGTCCCGCTCGGGATAGGGGCGGGGTTTGGGGGCCTGGTCGGCCGGGTGGTCAACGGCGGTCATCGTTCCCAGACTGCCACAGTCCCGACCTAGAGTGGGCCGAGCCCAGCCAAGATCGCTGGGCAGCACCTATTAGGAAAGACCCAGAACAGACCAGTTGCCCCGACATGACGGCAGAGCGATGACGGCAAAGCCATGACGGTAGAGCGAACAGTGGCCTATCAGCGAGCGTCGCGGACGCTGATGGCCTCGGTGGTCCCCACCTCGGCGGCCATGGCTTCGGGATTCGCCGCGGCTGCGGTGCTGGCCAAGGAGATCACCGGCAGCGAGACCCTGGCCGGGGTGGCTGCCGCCATGATGCAGGTGGGCAGTGTGGCGATGACCGTTCCCTTGGCTCGTCGAATGGCCCGACTCGGCCGCCGCCGGGGCTTGGTGGCCGGGTGGTCGATAGGAACGGTTGGAGCCACCCTTGCCTTTTTGGCCGCGGTGGCCGACTTCTATCCGCTGTTGGTGGTGGGGATTGTCGGAATCGGCGCGGGCAACGCCACCAACTTGGCGGCCCGATTCGCCTCCGCCGACCTGGCCCCCGACGACCGGCGGGCCCGAGCCATCGGAATGCTGGTGTGGTCGACGACGTTCGGTGCGGCCCTGGGACCCACCATTGCGCTGGGTCCCGCGTCGGCGGTGGCTGGGGTCTTCGGTCTGCCGGAGCTGTCCGGCCCCTATCTGCTGGGCATGGTCCTCTTCGTCATCGGGCTCACCGTTACCCATACGTGGCTGCGCCCCGACCCGCTGGAAGTGCTGGGCACATTGGGCAAAGCCGCGGCCCGGCCGGCACCGCTGCGGGTGGTGGGACGGCGAATCGCCACCGTGCCCGCGGCCCGGCTGGCGGTGATCGCCATGCTCACCGGCCAAGCGGTGATGGTGGGGGTGATGACCATGACCCCGCTGCACATGGACAACGGCGACCACCATCTCCGGGTGATCGGCTGGGTGATCTCGGTACACGTCATCGGGATGTTCGCCTTCTCCCCCATCGTGGGCTGGCTCGTCGACCGCATCGGCCCCTATCTCATGGTCGGGCTAGGCGGTGTGATCCTGTGCATCGGCGCGGAGACTGCGGCCCACAACAGCGCTGAGGACAGCGCCGGGATGTTTGCCGGCCTCCTGTTGGTGGGTTTGGGCTGGAGTTTCGGGTTGATCGCGGGGAGCGCGCTGCTCACCTCGGCGTTCCCGGTGGCCCAGCGGGTGGAGATGCAGGGAGGCGCCGATCTATTGATGACCGGTGGCGGGGCGATCGCCGGTTTGTCTTCGGGCGTGGCGATGGAACACTTCGGCTTTCACTCGCTGAGCCACTGGGCCGGTCTGGCGGCGTTGGTGCTGGTGGCAGCCGCAGCCGCCGCCTGGTACGCCGCTCGCCAGGAGCGAGCCGAGCCGGTTCCCACTGGGTAGCCGCCCCCTTCGCGGGCATTCAGTCAGCTATCGCGGCGCAGAATGATGGCCGAGGAATTGCCGGCCACATAGCCGGGCTGGCCGGTGGACAAGGCCACCTGGGCGTTGGGCACTTGGAAGCGCCCGGCGGTGCCTCTCACTTGGCGGACGGCCTCGTGCAGGTTGTTGAGGCCGTGGACGTAGCCCTCTGACAAGAACCCGCCGTGGGTGTTCACCGGTACCCGCCCTCCGGGGGCGGTTCCCCCCTCGGCAATGAAAGCGGCGGCCCCGCCTTTGGGGGCGAACCCGTAGTCCTCCACCTGCACCAGCACCAAGTGGGTGAAGGCATCGTAGAGGGAGGCGTACTGGATATCGTCGGGGCCGACTCCGGCCATCTCGTACAGCCGACGGGCCATCTTGGCGGCAACAGAGGTGGTCCAGTCGGCCTGCACCCGGTTGCTGTGCATCATGTGACCGCCGCCCCAGGTCATTCCCGAGACCAGCACCGGGGGCTGGCGCAGATCCCGGGCTCGCTCCGCGGTAGTGATCACCACTGCGGCGGCCGCGTCGGTCTCCAAACAGCAGTCGAACAGCCGGAACGGCTCCACAATCCAGCGGGAGGCGTAGTAGTCGTCCATGGTCATGGGGGCCCGCATCATGGCCCGCTCGTTGTGGATGGCGTTGGCCCGCTGTTGCACGGCGATGCGCCCCAGATCCTCAGAGGTGGTGCCCCACTGGCTCATGTGGGAGCGGGCGAACATGGCATACCACTGCGGCGGGGTCACCCAGCCGATGGGGTGCTGGTACTGGGTTTCCACGATGGCCGGCGGCGGGCGGCCCGTGCCGCCCATACGGTGCTCGGAGCGGGCGTTGATGGATCGCCACACCACGATGTGGCGGGCATGGCCCAAAGCGGCGGCACTGGCCGCGTGGCCCACCACCGAGTGGGAGGTGGAACCGCCCCCGAACTGGTCGCAGTACCAAGACAGGTCTTCCACCCCCAGGCACTGGGCCACAATGGAGGCGGTGATGGAGTCCTGCACTTGGTGGCAAGCCACACCATCGATGTCCTCCCGACGCAGCCCGGCGTCTTCGATGGCGGCCATGATGGCCCGCAACGCCAGCGTGAGGGTGCTTACCCCCGAGTTTTTCGACAGCTCGGTGATGCCGATGCCCGCGATGGCGGCTTTGTCACGGAAGGGGTGCTGGCTCACTGTGACGACACTAGAGCGCAGCCGCTAGGTTCAGCGGCGTGAACGACTATCCCATCCACGTTGGCAGCATGCTCTTCACCATGGTGGACCCAAATCCGGGCCACGAGAAGGAGTACAACCGCTGGTACGAACGAGACCATTTCTACGCCGGGTGCATGATCGGACCCTGGTTGTTCGCCGGGTCCCGCTGGGTTGCCCCCCGGGCGCTGAAGGACATGCGCATCACCGACGGAAGCGGCGAGGTATCGCAGGCTGGTGACGGTTCGTTCCTGGCGGTGTACTGGATTTTGGCCGACCACCATGACGAGCACGCGCAGTGGGCCATCGATCAGGTCCAGTGGCTGTACGGCAACGAGCGGGGATTTGCTGAGCGCACCCACCGTCACACCATCCTGGCCGATGTGTGCTGGGCCGCCTATCGCGACGGCGATCCGGTGCCACTGGAGCTGGCCCTCGACCACGGCTACGCCGGCATCGGTGTGGTGGCCATGGACCGGGCCGACGGTGTGAGCGAGGACGAGCTCCACGCGTTCCTGCGAGACAAGGCCATGCCCGAGATGATGGCCGGCTCCCCGGTGGCCATCGGATCCACCTGGAAGCCCCGCCAGCGCGATGAGATCACCTCCAACTCCCCTATGGACCTGGGCTCGGGCACCGGAACCGAGGCCCGCACCCTCCAGATCTTCTTCTGCGATGAGCAGCCCGACGGCTGCTGGGACTCGTTCCAGGGCTATGTAGACGCGATCAACGGCTCGGGTTTGGCCAACGTCTGCTGGGCCGGCCCGTTCTACAAGACGGTGGTGGGCACCGACACCTACGTCGACCAGCTCTAGGACTGGTTCCCCAGCTCTACTGGTACGACACGAACGCCGGGTAGGGGGAGAGTTCCAGCACCTGCTCGGCGGTCGGGGTGGGGATGTCCTCGTCGTAGAAGTTCTTCCAGCCCCAATGGAATTGGTAGGCATCAAATTCCCTGGTCAAGACATTCCACGTGTTGTACTTGGAAGTCAGCGGACCTTGGCCGTCCATCTGGATCAACACCGCCAGCTCTGGAGGGGTCTTGATCTGGTGGCGGTTGGAGATCATGTCCAGCCGGAACTGGTGGACGATCAGAAGCTTCTGAGGCAAGGCCTCTTCCCGAACGATCCCGGCCAGCCACTCCACAACCCGGTTGATCTCTGCGGCATCGACGGTGCCTATCTGCTCTAGGTGGACCTGGTGGGGTTTGAGCCTCCACTCGGGATCGAGCGCCAGGCCGACATGGGGTAGGCGGAGGAACTCTTCGTAGTACCTGGCCTGGGTGAGGAAGTCGGTTCGCCCTGGTTGGAGGTCCAGCACTACATATATGTCGTTGGCCGCCGCAGTCTCGATCCAGGGTCTGATCACATCCCGGGCGGTCTCAGCCGAATAGTCGCCGTCGCTGCCAGCACCGGCTGAGGCGACAGTGGCGATGATCTCGAAGGTGGGCAGCACCACCGAGCCGTCGGCGTCGTAGCCCTCGGCTATGGATCGGAGGCGCTCCACCCCCTCCTCAGCGCTTTGTTCCCCCAGCACCCCGAGGGCCGACCCCGACGGATGGCCGTAGATGGCCACCAGGCGGCGGTCGAAGCCCGCATCGAACATGAGCAGGCCCCCGCCAGGCAGTTCATCTCCCCGACGGATTACCTCCATCTGCCAGCCGGCATCCCCGCCGGACTCCTGTAAGAACAATCCCCAATAGGGGGCGCTGGAGATCGCATTGCGAATCTCCGGGGACAGGGCTCGGAGGTCGCCGGACACGATGAACACCTCAGCTCCGACTTGGTGGCCGAGGGCTGCCAACGGCACGCCCTCCTCGGCATTCCCGACGAGCCACACGGGGCCATCGGACAGCCCTTCAGAGGAAAAGGTGGCCTGCTGATCAACCGCAATCTGTTCGAAAGCGAAGTCAGACAGGGCATATCGAAGGACCGGGGCGTCGAATCCGGCTGTCACGACGAGCTCCGGAGCAAGACGCCCAAGCTCACCCATCAATGGGAGATCGAACCAAGGGGCAACCAGCAGCAGGGGGCCTCGAATCCCGCGCGACATCAGCGTGGAAATCGCCGCAGGATCGTCGGCGAACGCCAGACCCACCTCGTGGGCGCATTCGTATATGACTTTCGATATCTCAATACTGGTCACCGCAAGAGCTCTGGGGGATAAGAGACGATCGCTGGCATCGGCAGCCAAAGGAGGATCAAACAAATCAAGCAGTGGCGTCGTCACGGGGGATATCTGAAGATCGTTGGGGATCACTGGCGAGCAATCGCGCTCATGCTCAGCAGGCACCGCGGTTGCGGTGGGCTCAGGAGACGGCGTGGGTTCGGGAGCCGCAGTGGGCCCAGGAGACGGTGTGGGTTCGGGAGCCGCAGTGGGCTCAGCGGTCGCAGTGGGCTCTGGAGGCGGCACCGGCTCGGCCGACGGCGTGGCAGCGGACACAGTGGGGGTGGGGTTCGATTGAGAGGGTGTTGGCCGGGAGGTTGTTGGCATCACGACGGCACCCGTTGGCTGAGAATCCGGCACCACCGCCGAGCTTTCAGAGCAGGACGACACCAGCAGCAAGACGGCCAAGAAAACAACGAATCGACCGGGCAATTGACAACTCCCAGTCGGAGGCTAGCCCGACCGCAACTCTCTGTGGTGTCAGCCTCTGACCGGGGGAATTACCTCTTTTCTGCCCACCATTTATCGAGCCTTGCCTCGGTGTCGGCCCGGTCTAACTCGGGCTCGGCCCGCTTCAGCTCCAAAAGGAACCTGAGCGCTGCGCCCACTTCGGGGCCGGGACCGATGCCGTAGCGCTCCATCACCTCGTTGCCGTCGATCAGCGGACGCTCGGCGGCCCGGCGCTCCTCCTCGGCCAGTTGGGCGATTCGGGCCTCCAAATCGTCCACGTGGTGCTGGAGATCGGCGGCCTTTTGACGATTCCGGGTGGTGCAGTCGGCCCTCACCAACTCGTTGAGATAGCCCAGCAGGGATCCGGCCTCCCGGGCATAACGGCGAACGGCAGCGTCGCTCCAACCGTCGGCGTAGCCCTTGAACCGGCCCGACAGGCGCACCAGTTCGCTCACGTCGTCCACCACATCCTCGGGATAGCCCAGCTGGGTGAGCCGCTTGCGGGTCATCCGGGCCCCCACCGCCTCGTGGTGGTAGAAGGTGACCGTCCCCCGCTCATAAGAGCGGGTGCGGGGCTTGCCCACGTCGTGGAACAGAGTGGCCAGCCGCAGAACCAGATCAGCCCGGGTCTTGGCCACAACCGCGATGGTGTGGGCCAGCACGTCCTTATGGCGGTGGATCGGGTCTTGCTCCAAACGGAGCGCGGGAAGTTCGGGAACGATCTCGTCGGCGAGGCCGGAGTCAACCAGATGCCACAGCGGCGGGGCAGGGTCTTCGGCCAACAGTGCGGCCGTCAGGAGCTCCCTGCGCTCGTCGACGTTGGTGGCTACCGCTCCTCCTTGAACACAACGTGCTTGCGAGCCACCGGGTCGTACTTCTTCAGCTCGATCCGCTCCCGGTCGTTGATGCGGTTCTTGGTGGTCACGTAGGTGTAGCCGGTGCCCGCAGTGGACTTCAGCTTGATGATGGGGCGCTTGTCACTAGCCATCGCAATCAGACTCTCTCCGGATTCGCCTGTGGTAATTGGTCGCTTCCTTGGATAGCCATCGCAATCAGAACTTCTCCCCGCGCTGGCGCATTTGGGCCACCACTTTGTCGATGCCGTGCTTGTTGATGGTCTTGAGGCCTTTTGCCGACACGTTGAGGGTGATCCACCGCTTCTCCGACGGCACCCAGAAGCGGTGCTTGTGGACGTTCGGGTTCCACCGGCGCCGCGTCTTGCGGTGCGAGTGGGACACGTTATTGCCGAACGACGGGCGACGACCGGTCACCTGGCAGACCTTGGACATAGGGAACCATGTTACCGGCCCCGCCACCGGCACCGGCAAGCGGATAGCCGCAGACGCGCCCAATCTCGACAACAATCTCTGTTAGCAGGCGGGATAGGGTCGCCGCCATGAAACTCGGACTGGTCTGGGGATATTGGAGCCGCGGGATGCCCGAGGGGTTCGTGCCGCTCACCCAAGAGGCAGAGCGGCTCGGCTACGACTCGGTTTGGACGGCCGAATCGTGGGGCTCCGATGCCTTCTCTCCGCTGGTGTGGCTGGCCGCCCACACCGAGCGCATCCGCCTGGGCACCGGAATCGTCCAGCTCGCCGCCCGCACTCCCACCGCCACCGCCATGCACGCGGTGACCGCCGATCACCTGTCCAACCAGCGCCTCATTCTGGGATTGGGCGTGTCCGGCCCCCAAGTGGTGGAGGGGTGGTACGGCCAGCCCGGCAACCGCCCGCTGGCCCGCACCCGGGAGTACGTGGAGATCCTGCGGCGGGTGTTCGCCCGAGAGGGCTACCTCGCCTTCGAGGGCGACTACTACAACCATCCCTACCAAGGGGAAGGCGACACCGGCTTGGGCAAGCCGCTCAAGATCATGACCCATCCCCCCCGGCCCGATATCCCCATCTTCATCGGCGCAGAGGGTCCCAAGAACATCGCCCAAACGGTGGAGATCGCCGACGGCTGGCTGCCGCTGTACTACTCCCCCTTCCGCCCCGAGGTGTACGCCGAGTCGATCGCCGGGCGCTCCGACGACTTCGAGATCACCGTCCACACCACAATCAAGGTCACCGGCAACTCCGACGAAGAGCTGGCCGAGGCACTGTTCCCCACCAAGGCCTCGCTGGGCTTCTATATCGGCGGGATGGGGGCCAAGGGCCAGAACTACCACACCAAGCTCATGGCCCGGATGGGCTTCGAGGAGGAGGCCTTCCACATCCAAGACCTGTTCTTCGAGGGTCGGCGGGAGGAGGCCATCGCCGCGGTGCCCGATCAGTTCGCCGATGAGATCTCGCTGGTGGGATCGCCGGAGCGGATACGCGACCGGCTGGCCGCCTGGGAGGAGAGCCCGATCACCGGCATCAACGTGGGCGCCCGAAGCGCTGAGGAACTGCGCACAATAGCCGAAGTAATCCTCGGTTAGGGATAATGAACTCATGAGCGAACCCATCACCTTCTATTTCGACCCACTTTGACCATGGTGCTGGCAGACAGCCCGTTGGGTTCGTCAGATCGAAGACGCCGGTGAGGTGAGCGTCACCTGGGGATTGTTCTCGTTGGCCATCGTCAACTGGGACAAGCCCATGGACGAATTCGACCCCGACCGGGGCGTAGGAGTGCGCTCGCTTCGCACCGCCGTTAAGGCCCGCGAGGTGGGTGGCAATGACGGCATCGGCGCCTACTACCAGGCTATCGGCCGTAGGGCGTTCGACTTGGTGGAGTCGGTGGACGAGCTCGACACCATCCGGGCCGCCGCAGTGGACGCCGGATTCGACGCCAGCCTGGTGGACGACGCCCTAGCCGACGACAGCACCTGGGAGACGCTGAAGTCCGAGCACACCATCTTGTGCGACGAGACCCGCAGCTTCGGCGTGCCCACCATCCGCCTGGACGGCGGCCAAGGCCCGGCCCTGTTCGGCCCGGTGATCAGCAACCCGCCCGAGTCCACCGAAGAGGCGGTGGAGCTGTGGCGCCATGTGCGCTGGCTCACCGCCTACGACAACTTCGCCGAGCTCAAGCGCGACCGTCTGCCGCCCGATCTGGAGGCCTACAAGCGAAGGTATGGCGACGACGGCTGACGCTGTCGCCGAATCGACTGCTCCTCAAGCCGGGCCGAATCGGCCCCTGTGGCGTCGGCGGGGGGCCCGGTGGTTCGCCGCCGCAGTGGTGGTCGCTCAACTGGCGCTGGTGGCCAACGGCTACCGCGACCCGCACAACTACTTCGCCTTCCAGCCGTTCAATGAGTCGAGCACCTACGCAGTGGAGTTGGTACGGGTGCTGGACGACGGCCAGCGAGTGCCGGTGCCCAACGGCCGCTGGGAGGGCTACGACTGGAACGAGCTGATCGATTGGGGGCCGCTGCGGTCCCCCTGGCACCAGCGCCACGCCTTTTCCGGGATAGACGCGGTGGTGGACTTCTTGGACCACGCCCTGGACTGGATGGCCGACAACACCCCCGGTGACACCGAAACCCGCTATTGGGAGGCTACCGTCACCTACTACCGCAACGCCCGCGGCCCCCATGTCACGGTGATCCGCAGCCACGACCGGGAAGTGGGCGACCCGTGACGGCCACGGTTTCTTCGGCTTCGGCCACCGCCCACTGGAGGGACCGGTTCCACCGGTGGTTGAGCGAGGTGTTCGACGAACCGGCCAGCGTGCGGGGGGCAGCCGTGCTGCGCATCGTGCTGGGTCCGTGCGTGATCTGGCACCTGCGGCCGTTTCTGGCCGACGCTCTGGATGGCATCACCTACCACGACCGCTTCCAGCAGCCGTGGTGGGCGTGGTATCCCAATGCGCCCGAAGGGCTGTACGTAGCGCTGCTGTGGATCGGGGTGGCTGCCGCCGTGCTGATGACCGTGGGCTGGTGGTCGCGCATCGCCACCGGGGCTGCCTTCGCGGTGGTGGCCTACAACCTCTTCTTGTCGCAGACCCACTTCCACCACAACCGGGCGTTCCTGGTGATCCTTTTGGCCGGGGTGGCCCTGTGCGACAACGGCCGGGCGATGTCGCTGGACGCCCTTCGCCGACCTCCGCCCGATGACCGAGCCTTGGTGTGGCCGATATGGCTGCTTCGGTTCGAGGCTGCCGCCGTCTATTTCGCCTCGGGGTTCTCCAAGCTGATTGACCCTGACTGGGTGGGCGGCCGGGTGCTCCACGACCGCTCTGTCCGCTACCAGAACGAGGTGCGCGACGCCATAGGCGACACGCTGGCTGGCCCGGTGCTGGAGGTGGTGACTGCTAGGGCGTTCCACTGGGTGCTGTCGCCCGCCGCGGTGGCCACCGAGCTGTTCATCGCCTTCGGTCTTTGGTTCCGCCGCACCCGGCTGGTGGCAGTGTGGGTGGCGGTGGCCTTCCACGTGGGCATCGAGGTGACCTCCCACGTGCAGGTGTTCAGCGTGATCGGCATCGGCGCTTTGGCCTTGTGGGCAGTTCCTTCCACCCGCGACCGCACCCTGGTCACTCCCAGCCGCTGGGTGGGGTGGCTGGACTGGATGGCCCGGTTCGACATCACCGTGGCGCCAGGGGCATCGTGGTGCATGGTGGATCGCGACGGCACGGTGCTGGAAGGGCGAGAGGCCCGGCAGTTCGTGCGGACCCGGCTGCCGGCCACCTTCCTGTTCTCCCGGTTCTGGCGGTACCGGTGAGCGCTCTGACGTCTGTTCGACGGATTTGGTCTGGTCAAGCCTCGCGTCGGCTCATCGCCTGGGCGGTGGCGTGGGTGGTGATCGCCGCTCTGTTGCGGGTGACGTTGGCCGCACCCGAGGTATGCCCGGAATACTCCCCCGGCGACGGACAAACCGCCATCGACGCCGGGGCCGACTGGATCGTCCGCACCCAGGAGCCCAGCGGTCGATACCTGTACGAATACGACAGGCGCACCGAGTCGGCGGTGCCGGGCTACAACCTGGTCCGCCACGCCGGGGGCACCATGTCGCTCTACCAGCTGGCCATTGCGCAACAGGGCCAAAACCACCAGGTAGTGGAGGCCGCCGACCGGGGCATGAACTACCTGTTGGAGCGGGCCGTGGACACCGACAATGGGGGTATGGGACCGGCGCTGTCGCCCCGAGGGCCGGTGAAGACGGGGACGGCATCGCTGACGCTGGTGTCGCTGGCCCATCGGCGGATCCTCACCGGCGACCCTCGCTACGACGGCGAGATGCGGGCGCTGGGCCGGTTCCTGATGGGCCAGCAGCTGCCCGACGGGGGGATGCTCAACTTCTGGGATCCCAAGACCGGCGCACCGGTGCCCGGAGAGCGGTCTCGGTTCGCCACCGGGGAGGCCGCCTGGGGCCTGGCCCTGATGCACGAGGCCTTCCCCGGCGAGGGCTGGGATGCCCCGGTGTGGGCCATCATGGACTACCTGTCCACCGAGCGCGACGAGCTGGAAGAGCTGTGGCCCCCGCCCTGGCCCGACCAATGGGCGGCCTACACCCTGGGCGAGATGGCCGAGTGGGGCTTGGAAGACCACCACCTAGAATACGCCCAGCGCCTGGCCGGGCGATTCGGCCAGATGATCCGCTGGGACGCTCAGCGGGAGGGTGTGGCCGAGCTCTCCCACCTGCCCATGCCCCGCGGCGGCGGCTACGGGACCATCCTGGAGGGCCTAGGCGCGCTGGAGTGGCTGTGGCTCAACGAGCCCCGGCTCGCCGACGCTCCGCTACGGGATCGGCTGGAGTGCGGGGCGGCCCGCCTGGCCGAAGCCCAAGCCACCGACGGCGCTTGGTACTACGACGACCTAACCAGGGTGGACGACCAGCAGCACGCCGTCTCCGGCATATTGCTGGCCGATGTCAGTTTCAACCTCGGAGGAAACAAGCCATGAAAGCAGGTACACCATGAGCGGGCTCGGACCGGTGATGTTGATGGTGCTGGCCGCAGCCAACCCGGCCGCAGGCGCACTGAGCGTGGCCTGGCGGCCATCGAATAGGGATCAGTGGCGCCCCCGGGTGGTGCTGGCCGTCGCCGCCGCGGTAGCCGCGCTATGGGTGATCGCCGCGCTGGCCGACCCCATCCTCGACGGCCTGTCGGTGACGACGGGTACGTGGCGCTTGGCCACCGCAGTGCCCTTCGCAGTAGCCGGACTCCGCTGGATGTTATGGCCCGCCCGCCCAATCCACGACGAGCCCCGCGCCGGAACCCAAGTAGCCCTCATCGCCCTCACCGTCCTGTTCACCCCCCAACTAGTAGCCGTAGTCCTTGCCACCGCCGCCCACGACGGCACCCTGCGCACCATGGCCGGCGTCGTCCTCGCCGCCGCTCTCACCGCCGCCCTCCTCTGGTTCCGCGCCGTCCCCACCCCCCTCCTCTCGGTGGTCGCCCGCCTCCTCGGCGGTATCGCCATAGTCCTAGCCATAGCCCTAGGAGTAGACGGCACCCAAACCATCTGAACGGCATGGCCGGTCGAATGTGTCACCGGCGTCAATAAGGTTGTCCTGTGTAGTTGCAGCGACCTCCGCACGGGTGTCCCATGAGGGTTGCCTGCGTGCTGGTGACCCATCTGAGGGCGAAGGTGGAGATGAGCCGGCATCGCCACCTGGAAGACAGCCCTGTGTTGATTGTCGATGGCAATGCGTCGAAGTCGAGGGCTCTCATCGTCGATCGCTTCCCCGCCGCCTGCGAGGTGCGGGAGGGCATGACCTTGGCCGAGGCGATAACCCACCACGCGGACGCTGTCGTGCTGGATGCCGACGAGCCTTACTATCGCCAGGTTTTTGCCCGCGTGCTCGCCGCCTTGCAGGAGATCAGCAACCGCGTGGAGGGGGCTGATCTGGGCATGGCCTACGTCCGATTGGACGGACTGGAGGGGCTCTACGGCGGTGAAGAGGGCGCTGTCTCCGCGCTGTTGGACGCGGTCCCCGCTTTTCTGAGCCCCCGCGTCGGGGTGGCAGACGCCAAGTTTCCCGCCTTCGTCGCCGCTCGGGCGCGCTCGGGTCCGGGCGCCTCCCAGGTCGACGACGATGTGGGGGCCTTCCTCGCTCCGCACAGCATCGACCTGCTTCCGGTCTCGTCCAGCGCGAGAAGCGAAATGCACCGCTTCGGCCTGCACACCATGGGTGCCGTCGCCTCGATGAGCAGGCATGTGCTGGCCGACAGGTTCGGTCCCGAGGGCCAGCGGGCGTGGTCGCTGTGCCAAGGCATCGACGACACCCCCGTGGTGCCCCTGACCTCTGAGGAACCGGTGGTGGAGCGCATTTCGCTGTCGCTGCACTCCTCCTCCATCGAGGCCCTGCTGGTGGCGGTGGACGCCCTTCTGCGACGGGCATTCGCACGGCCCGAGGTGAAGGGCCGGCACGCCGGGGTGGCACATCTGCTGGGCGCGGCGCCGGGCTGGCCGACGTGGGAGCGAAGTGTCCGGTTCAAACAGCCCGTCAATGCGTGGGAGAGGGCCGCCGAAATCGTCCGGGACCGGTTGGAGGCCGACCCGCCGTCCCATCCCATCGAGGACGTGACGCTCACCCTGGCGGACTTCACCGGCCAGTCGATCGCTCAGCTGGCGCTGCTGAAGGACGCTCGGCGCGACCGGCTTCAGCGGCTCGTCGAGGCCGACCGCAGGCTGCGGCCGCTGATGGGAGGAAGGCATGCCCTGTACCGAATCGCCGGCGTCGCGCCCTGGCACCCCGTCCCGGAGATGCGGTTCCTCCAGACGCCCATCGATCCATCGGGACAGGACACCATCAGGCCATTGCTGGCCCCGAACCCCGTGGACGTGCGCGAGGACGCGGCGGGCGAGCCGCGGTCGCTGCGAGCGGGCCGGCGCTGGACGGAGGTGGCCCGCATCGATGACCGGTGGACGATCGACCTGTGGTGGCTCCCCAAGCCCATCACCCGCTCCTACTACCGGATCGATCCCGGCGACGGCCGGCTGATCACCCTGTTCCGAGACTGCGTTGACCGCCGCTGGTACCGACAAAGCGCCTGACAGCTGACTCTGATGACTAGCTGGGCGGAGCTTCGAGCCAAGAGCTTTTACTCCTTCGGGGAGGGGGCGTCGCATGCCCACGAGCTGCTGGCGCAGGCCAAGCAGTACGGGTATCCGGCTCTGGCCCTGACCGACACCAACCTGTGCGGCGCGCTGGAGTTCGCCCGGCTGGCCAAGAGCCTGGGCGTTCAGCCCATCACCGGCGCAGAGCTGACGCTGACCGACGGCTCGAGGATTGCCCTGCTGGCAAAGACACGGACGGGGTACTCCAACATCTCGCGCCTGCTCACCCTGGCCAATGCCTGCGACCGCCGGGATCCGAAGCTCGACCCCTCATACCTGCCCGATCACTGTGAAGGCGTGGTTCTGCTGACCGGCGGGCGCGACGGCCCATTGTCCCGGTTGGCGGCCGACGACCGCACCAATGAGACCCACGGCCTGTTACGGCAATACTTCGACTGGTACGGGCCTGGCTCGGTGTATATCGAGCTCCAGCAGAACTTCTTGCCCGGCGACACCGACCGCAACCGCAAGCTGGTCAGGATCGCCGCCGAAGCCGGCGCCCAGGTCGTCGCCACCAACGACGTCCACTACCACACCCCCGACCGTGCCCGGCTCCAACATGCGTTGGTGGCCGCCAAGCTCAACACGACCATCGATCAGGCTCTGCCGCACTTGCGGCCCAACCACCATCTGCACCTGAAGCCCCCCGCGGAGATGGAGCGGCTCTTCAGCGATTGCCCGCAGGCCGTGTCCAACACTCTTCGCGTCGCCGAGCAGTGCTCCTTCGACCTCAGCACCGACCTCGGCTACGCCCTGCCCGATGCCGCGGTGCCCTCCGGCTGCACGCCTCAGAGCTACCTGGAACAGCTCTGCCACGAGGCGGCCATCCGGCGCTACGGCGGCATCACCTCAGAGGTGGAGCAGCGCCTATACGAGGAGTTCTGCTTGATCGAGCGCCTCAACCTCGCCGGCTTTTTGCTGCTGTACCGGCAGATCGCGCTGTTGGCCCAGCAGATCCTCGTGGAACGGGGTGCAGTCAGCCCCGAGACGCCGGTGGAGGAGAGGCCGCCGGGGCGAGGGCGCGGCTCGTCGGTCTCCCTGCTCGTCGGATACCTCATCGGCATCAGCCACGTCGATCCCCTGAAGTGGAACCTCACCCTGGAGCGCTTCATCTCTGAGGACATGACCACGCTTCCCGACATCGACCTCGACTTCCCCCGGGAGCTGAGAGACGAGCTGATCGAGCGGGTCCACCGCCACTTCGGACCCGAGCACGCTGTTTTGGCCGGGGCCATCACCACCTACAAGATCAAGGGCATCATCCAAGCCCTGGGCAAGGCCCTGGGACTGCCCCAAGAGCGCCTCGGGCTGCTGTCGAAGCGGCTGCACTCCCGCCACGCCGCCGACCTCCGCAGTGAGATGACCCAGATGGCGGACTTCAAAGACAAGGTGGACGCTCCCCGATGGCGCGACCTGCTCGATCTCGCCCCGCAGCTCATGGGCGCTCCCCGGGGGCTGAGCCAGCACGTGGGCGGCATGGTGCTGAGCAGCTCGCCCATCTCGGAGATGGTCCCCATACGGGCCGGGGCCACCGAGGGCCGCTACATCATGGACTGGGACAAAGACAGCGTGGCCGACGCCAACTTCGCCAAGATCGACCTCCTCTCGCTACCGGTGCTCGACCAGGTTGAGGAGGCTCTCGACCTCGTGGAAGAGCGGGAGGGGCACCGGCCCGACCTGGGCCGGATCAACCTGGAGGATCCCGGTGTCTACGACATGATCAACGCCGGCCTGTGCAAGGGGGTGTTCTTGCTCCAGTCCCCCGCGCAGTTGAAGATGGCCCAACGGCTGAAGTCGCGCGACCTCCTAGACCTCGCCTATCAGGTGGCCCTCATCCGTCCCGGCGTGGGCACCCAGGGCAGCGCCGTCTCCCAGTTCGTGGAGCGCTACCGCCACGGGGCGGAGTGGGAGTACGACCACCCGTTGGAGAAGCGCGCCCTGGAACGGGGGTACGGCATCATCGTCTGGCAGGAGCAGGTGGTGCAGCTCCTCATGGACGTGGCGGGGATGACGGCGGCCCAGGCCGACGAGGTGCGCCGCGCCTTCGCCAAGCCCAACGGCGCCCACCTGATCGCCCTGCACCGCCAGAAGTTCCTGGAGGGCGCACGGCGCAACGGCGTGCCGGAGGAGGCTGCCGAGCGGATCTTCGGCAAGGTGAACGGGCACTACATGTTCCCGGAGTCCCACTCCCACGCCTTCGCCGTCACCGCCTACCAGGCGGCATGGCTGAAGCGCCACCACCCGCTGGAGTTCTTCGTCAGCCTCATGAACAACCAGCCCATGGGCTTCTACCCGGTGGAGACGCTGAAGGAGGACGCACGGCGCTTCGGCGTGCCCTTCCGCAACCCGTGCGTGAACCGGAGCGGCGTCCGGTGCGTGCCGGAGGAGGGTGCGGTGCGGCTGGGGCTGGCCTTCATCAAGGACGTGGGCGAGGCGTCGGCGCAGGCCCTCGTGGAGGAACGGGAGCGGCACGGGCCCTACACGGGTCCCGCCGACCTGGTGCGCCGCACGGGGCTGAAGCCGCAGGGGGTGCTGTCGCTGACGCTGGCCGGGGCCTTCGACGCCCTCATCCCCAACCGGCGCGAGGCCCTCTGGGACGCGGGGCTCGGCACCCGGCCCGCCGGCAAGGGGCGCAGGGCCTTCCCGGCATCCCTGGCCGACCGCTCGCCCCGGCTGGCGGACTTCTCCCCCTACGAGCG
>JAJDUJ010000022.1 GCA_022826705.1 Acidimicrobiia bacterium
CGTCGAGCGAGAACGGAGACGCCGCGAAGCTCGTGATGACCACGACGACGGCCGCGCTGACCCACAGCGCGGCCCGGCGGCTCACATCCGGGAAGCGCCGCCAGACGGTCATGTTCCCGGCGAAGCACATCACCGCCAACAGCGCCAGGAAATCGCCCCTCAGCGTCGGCTCTCCCACCGAACTCGACACGATCACCCCGATGCCCACCATGGTCAGGGCGATGGCCACGGCCACGCGCCGGGTGATGGGCTCACCCAGGAACAGCCGGGCGCACAGCGAGGCCATCAGTGGAGCCGCGGCCACGATGGCCACCACGTTGGCCACCCGGGTCTCGGTGATGGCGGTGATGAAGGCGATCTGACTCACCGACGCGAGCGCCGCCACGCCAAAGATCGGCAACCGGTGGGTTCGCAGCGACTCCAACGCCGGGCGCCGGTCGAACCACCGCCCGAAGGTGGAGTGCACCACCAACGCGCAGCACGACACCAGGAAGGCCACGTCCAGCGCACCGGCCTCCGACACCCTCACCCACAGCGAGTCGGTGGAGACGCTCAGCATGCCGACGCCTGCCAGCAGCCACCCCAGTGGTCGCCGATCGTCCGAGTGCTCCGCGCTCACCGGGTCAAGCTAACGGCCGCCCACGACGACCGAAGGGATGCCGGAGGCGCGGTGTTTCCCGCTCTTGTTCGCTGCGCTCACGGGCCGCTCGGGCCACGGCCTCGCTCGCATGAATCGGACTCGCTCACCCACCGCTCGGCCTCTGGGGCCGGCCGCGGCTCAGGTCTAGGCGAGGAAGGACTGCGGGTCGGCGGTGAAGGCCCGCTGGCAGCCGGGGGCGCAGAACCAGTAGTCGGCGCCCTCGTGCACGGTGTGGTACTTGGCGTCGTCGACCAGCACCGTCATGCCACACACCGGGTCGATGGCCTCGGCCCGGAGCGGAACCGGGTCCGATCCGGTTGCCACCAGTTCGCCTCTTGCTCGACGAGCCACCAAGTCAGCCATGACCGCCACCGCGATCTCAGCATTGGCGACCGCGCCCAAGTCCAGGCCCGCGGGTGCGTGCACGCGGTCAAGTTCGGCCGGGGCCGCGCCACGGCTGCGCATATGGTCGAGCACAGTCCCGGCTCGGCGGTCGGATGCGATCAGGCCCACGTATCCAGCGTCGGAGGCCAGCGCGGCCTCCAGGGCCAGGTCGTCGTAGTGGCCCTGGGTGGCGACCACGACGGCGGTGGCGCCGTCGATGCCGAGTCCCGACAGGTCGAGCTTGGTGCGCACCAGTTCCGGCCGGGTGTGCTCGTCGGGGTTGCCGCCGTCATCGATGACGGTGGCCCCCCAGCCGAGCGAGACGGCCATCTCGGCCAGCGCGTCCACCGCCGGGGACCGACCCACGACGATCACCTGGGGCTCGGGACGGTGCGGCTCCAGGTAAACCTCAAGGGCCCCCTCGGACTCACAGGCCATGGCTATCGAGCGCACCCCCTCCTGGGATCGGCCGTCGAGTTCGTCGGGCTGTCCCAGGAACAGCAGGGCCGGTTGCCCGGTTTCCAGGCACTCCCGGGCGTGGCGCACGACCGAGGGCTCC
Source organism: Acidimicrobiia bacterium (assembly GCA_022826705.1). GTDB lineage: Bacteria > Actinomycetota > Acidimicrobiia > Acidimicrobiales > Bin134 > Poriferisocius. The sequence continues at coordinate 1,584 of JAJDUJ010000022.1, forward strand.
GCGCAGGCGCCGCCCAGCCAGCCCCGGACCGTTCCGTCGGCCAGGACCACGGCCTTGGAGCCCTGCCGGCCCGACGACGGCCCCCGCCGCCACACCACCGTGGCCAGCACATACGGCACCCGCTGCTCGCTGAGCTCCACCGCCTCGGCCAGCACAGATACATCCATATCTCCCGCTCCCCGTCCTGCCGATCCTAGTCACAGCGCCTGATGTTCGACCCCCTGGCCGCAGTTCAAGATGGAGAAGACCGTCGACGGCCAGCGCCAGGTCTCGGTGCCGATTGTTCGCATCGCCCGGCCGCAGGACGGCGGTCGAGGCGCCTCACGGACCGGACTACGACAAGGGGGTCAGGCTTCGTCAGAGCTCTGCGAGGCCTGCCCCCGTCGTCTCAGCGCGACCGCGCCCGCGACCGCTGCGGCGGCTGCGGCGACCCCCACGCCGACGCCGATGGCTGTGGTTGATCCCCCACCGTCTCCGCCGCTGTCGGGGGAAGCAGCCGCCAGCGTTTCGACGGGCGATGCGGTCGGTGCCTGGGGCTCGGTCGGGACGGGGACCGGCTCGGACTCAGCCACAGGCTCGGACTCAGCCGCGGGCTCGGACTCAGCCGCGGGCTCGGACTCAGCCGCGGGCTCAGACTCGGACTCAGCCGCGGGCTCGGACTCAGCCGCGGGCTCGGACTCAGCCGCGGGCTCGGACTCAGCCGCGGGCTCAGACTCGGACTCAGCCGCGGGCTCGGGAGCGCGCTCCTCAGTGGCGATGCCGCGGAAGGGGCCGGTGATCTCGTAGGTGATTCCGCCGATGAAGTCGGTTGTGGACAAGCCGTCGATGATCTCGCCGATCGCGCTGGGAGTCGGCCCTCGCTGACTCGAGAAGTACAACCGGTCGCGGGCCGGGCTGAACACGGGCCCGGTGATCTCTGAGCTGTCCTGGCCGACCACGCGCGCGAACGGCGCCACCTGGCCGTCGGGCGTGATGATCACGATCTCCATGTTGCCGCCGTCCTCGGCCACGAACAGGTCTCCAGAGCCGGCATCGACGGTGATGTTGTCGACTCCGGTCAGCACGGCGGTGCCGTCCTCCACCGTCTCGGGGGCGGGCGACCAGATCAGCTCATGCCGCTGCAACCGCACGTTGATGGCGTGGACCCGGTGGTCGAGCTTGGTGGTGAAGTAGATCCAGTCGTCGTGGTACCAGATCCCCTCCGCGCCCGGGAAAATTGTGGCCTCCTCCACCTGCTCACGGGTCGGGAGATCCTGTGCGGACGGGTCGGGCACCGGCCTCCACGACACCGCGCCGTCGCCCGCCACGGTCGCCGCCTCGAGGAGACCCTCGGACAAGTCCGGGTAGGCGGCAGGGGTGTATCGGTACAGCACGCCCTCGGGCTGGTCCTCGGTGAGGTAGAGCGACTGGCCGATCGGATCCACGGCCACCGCCTCGTGAGTGAAGTTTCCCATCGCCGGATGCGCGACGGCGGGGGTGGCGCCAGTCGGGTCACACTCCCAGACCAGCCCATCGCCGACGAAGGCCTCCTCACACGACAGCCAGGTCCCCCATGGGGTTGGACCGCCCGCGCAATTCGAGTGGCTGCCCTCGAGGATCGGGTACGCGTCGAGCACCTCGCCCTCCGGAGAGAAGTGAATGGCGCTGGCACGGCCGCTGGCGGGCACCATGAAGTTGAAGACCTCGCTGTTGCAGACGTAGTACCAGCCGCCGTTGCCGTCATCGAAGGTCGCGGCCCCGTCCGGAAACAGGTGCCAGCGGTAATCGGTCCGGGCCACCGGCTCCCCCGCCACGGCGACGACGCGCGCGGTGAACCCGTCGGGGACGACGACGCCATCCGCGTTGGGCGCGAGCCCGTCGATCGAGCCGTAGGGAGACTCACCCGCCGACGCGGTCTGGGCCGCGGCCACTCTCACCGACGGAAGCAGGGCGGCGCCGGTGGCGCCCGCCACTCCTACGCGCAGGAACCTGCGTCTGTCCACGGCTCCAGCTCCTCTTGTCGAGCGTAAGGATGCGAATCAGGCGGTGGCGGTGTCGATGGCCTCCCATACCCGGTCGGGCAGCACCGGCATGTCGATGTTGCGCACCCCGAGGTGGGCCAGCGCGTCGACGACCGCGTTGACGAAGGCCGCGGGCGAGCCGACGGTGGCCGACTCGCCGATGCCCTTGGCCCCGATCGGGTGGTGCGGCGACGGCGTGACCGTCTCCAGCAGCTCGAAGCGGGGCGTCTCCCAGGCGGTGGGGATCAGGTAGTCCATGAAGTTGGACCCGATGCAGTTGCCGTCGTCGTCGAAGGTGATCCACTGCATCGACGACATGGCGAACCCCTCGGTGAGGCCGCCGTGGATCTGGCCCTCCACGATCATGGGGTTGATGCGCACCCCGCAGTCGTCGAGCGCCACCATGCGGCGCACCTTCCACACCCCGGTGTCGGGATCCACGTCCACCACCACCACGTAGGACCCGTACGGGAACGTGAGGTTGGGCGGGTTGTAGTAGGTGACGTCCTCGAGGCCGTACTCCATGCCCTCGGGAAGGTTGGTGTAGGCCGCGAAGGCGGCGTCCTGGATGGACACCGCCTGATCGGGCGAGCCGGCCACGTGGAACTTGTCGGCAGTGCGCTCGATGTCCTCGGGCGCGGCCTCCAGCAGGTGGGCGGCGATGTGGCGGGCCTTGTCGGCGATCTTGCGGGCCACCATGGCGGTGGCCGCACCGCCCACCGGGGTGGACCGCGACGCGTAGGTGCCCAGCCCGTAGGGGGTGTCGTCGGTGTCGCCGTGGATCACCTTGATGTCGGTGGCGGGAATGCCGGTCTCCTCGGCCACGATCTGGGCGAAGGTCGTCTCATGGCCTTGGCCCTGGGTCTTCACACCGAGCTTGAGGATGGCCTTGCCGGTGGGATGGACCCGCAGCTCTGCCGAGTCGATCATCTTCAGCCCGGCGATGTCGTAGGTGTGGGCCGGACCCGCGCCTACCGCCTCGGTGAAGTGGGCTATGCCGATCCCGACCAGACGCCCCTCCTCGCGGGCCGCGGCCTGCTCGGCCCGGAGCTCCTCGTACCCGGCGGCGTCCAGCGCCTGTCGCAGCGCGGTCGGGTAGTCGCCGGAGTCGTAGACGAACCCGGTGGCCGTCTCGTAGGGGAACTGCTCGGGCTGGATGAAGTTGCGCAGCCGCATCTCGGCCGGGTCGATGCCCACCTCGTAGGCCGCGTTTTGCACCAGCCGCTCGATGAGATAGGAGGCCTCGGTGATGCGGAACGAGCACCGGTAGGCCACCCCGCCGGGGGCCTTGTTGGTGAACGCCCCCTTGCAGTCGATATGCGCGGCGGGGAAGTCGTAGCTGCCGGTGACCACGTGGAACAGCCCGGCTCGGAACTGGGTGGGCTGGGCGTCGGAGTAGAACGCCCCCTGGTCCGACAGCATGTTCACCCGCAGGCCCAGGATGCGGCCCTGGTCGGTGACGGCCAGCTCGCCCTTCATGTAGTAGTCGCGGGCGAAGCCTGTGGAGATGAGGTTCTCGGTGCGGCTCTCCACCCACTTCACCGGCTGGCCGATGAGCAGCGAGGCCGCGGTGGCCACCACATAGCCGGGGTAGATGGGCACCTTGTTGCCGAAGCCACCGCCGATGTCGGGGCTGACGATGCGGATGTTCTGCTCGGGCAGCCCGGCCACCATGGCGAACAGCGTCCGGTGGGCGTGGGGGGCTTGCGAGGTCATGTAGATGGTGGCCTGGCCGGTCACCGAGTTGACATCGGCCACGATGCCGCACGTCTCCAGCGGGGCGGGGTGCGAGCGGGGATAGTGGGTCTCCAGGGTGACCACCCGGTCGGCTTGGGCGAAGGCCTCTTCGGTGGCGCCCTTGTCCCCGGTCTCCCAGGTGTAGGCCAGGTTGTCGGTCTGGCCCTCCTTCTCGTCGCGGATCAGCGCCGCCCCCTCCTCCAGGGACTGCTGGGGCGTGGTGATGGGAGGCAGATCCTCGTAGTCCACCTCGATGAGCTCGAGGGCGTCGGTGGCGATGTAGGGATCGGTGGCGATGACCGCGGCCACCTCCTGGCCCTGGTAGCGCACCTTGTCGGTGGCCAGCACTGCCTGAGTGTCGCCCGACAGGGTGGGCATCCAGGCTAGGCCGTGCTGGTCCATCAGATCGCCGGTGACCACGGCCACCACGCCGTCGAGGGCGGTGGCCGCCTCTGAGTCGATGCCGTTGATCCGGGCGTGGGCCAGCGGCGAGCGCAGGATGGCCATGTGGAGCGTGTTGGGCAGATCGATGTCATCGAGGAAGTTGCCCTGCCCCTCGATCAGCCGGGCGTCCTCTTTGCGCTGGACGCTGTGGCCGATGCCGCCGATCTCAGCGGGTGTTGTTGGTGCAACCATGATTGCTCCTCAGCTTCCGTTGGACGATTCGGCTACCCGAGCAGCCGCAGTCTGAATGGCCTTGACGATGTTGATGTAGCCGGTACACCGGCACAGATTCCCCGAAATGGCCCAGCGCACCTCGTCGTCGGACGGGTCGGTGTTCTCGGCGATGAGCGAGGCGCCCACCAGCATCATTCCTGGGGTGCAGAACCCGCACTGGAGGCCGTGGTCATCGGTGAACGCCGACTGGATGGGGTGCAGACCGTCGGCACCCTTGAGGCCCTCAACCGTGGTGACCTCAGACCCGTCAGCCTGCGCGGCCAGCACCGTGCAGGCCTTGACCGGCTTGCCGTCCATCAGCACGGTGCAGGCCCCGCAACTGGTGGTGTCGCAGCCCACATGGGTGCCGGTGAGCCCGACCGTGCGGCGGATGTGGTCCACCAGCAGCGTGCGGGGCTCCACGTCGCTGGCGTGTTCGGAACCATTGATGGTGATGTTGACTTCCATGTCAGCTCCCCTCGGCCTGCTGAGCGGCGGCGGCCAGCCCCCGCTTGGTGTAAGTGCGGACCACCTGGCGCTTCCAGGCGGCAGTACCCCGGACGTCGTCGCGAGGCTCGGCAGCGGCCGCGGCCACCTCAGCGGCTTCCGCGAACAGCTCGTCGGAGGGCTGCTGGCCCACCAACAGTGCCTCGGCGTCGGCCACCTTGGTGTTGATCGGGTTCACCGAGGTGAGGGCCAACCCGGCAGCGGCAATGGCCCCGGAGTCATCCAGCTCCAGATGGGAGGCCACTGCCACGGTGGCATAGTCGCCGATCTTGCGCTCCAGCTTGAGGTAGGACCCACCGGAGCGGCCCGACGGGACGGGGATGCGAAGCCCCACCACCAACTCGTCTTCGCCCAGCGTGGAGGTGAATGCCCCATCCACGAAGTCGGCAATGGGGATCGACCGCTCGCCGCCGGGCCCCTGGGCGACCACATCGGCCCCAGTAGCCAGCAGCACCGAGTTCCAGTCGCCCTCCGGATCGCAGTGGGCCACCGAGCCGCACATGGTCCCCCGGTTGCGCACCAGCGGATCGGCCACCCACGGGGCAGCAGCGGCAACAGCTCCAAACGTGGCATCCGAAGCCACCACATCAGCGTGACGCACCAGCGCCCCAACCTGAAGATGGCCGTTGACCCGCTCAATGGCATCCAGCCCGGCGATGCGATTGATGTCGATGAGCGTCTCGGGGAACGCCACCCGCATCTTCATCATGGGGATGAGACTCTGGCCCCCGGCAAGGAACCGACCCCCCTCCCCCGCGTCCACCTTGGCCTCCACCGCCTCCGCGACGGTCTGGGCCACGACAAGGTCGAACCGAGACGGGAACATAGGCCCTCCTCCCCTGGGCTTCAGTTGTGCCCGCCACCCTACCCCTCAACCCAAACGCCCCGCTGAGGAAGTGAAGGTGTTCATCTCAGGTTCATCCCAAGCGGCGGTCCAGTCGATCGCGAAATGCTCGGGCGCCTACTACTACGGCGCCGTGGTGGCGGACTCGACGGGCGAGGTCGCGGTCGGAGGTGACGACGGTGGCCGCCGATGGATCATCCATGTCGGCTACTTCTTGGGCGATGCGGTCGTCGGCGGCGTTGGGGCCGCGGCGGGAGGCGTAGGCCAGCTCGACAAGGCCGTGATGCCCAGAGGGGAGGCTGGGCACTGGTCGGCCGTCGGCCACCACTAGGGCCGGCACACCGGCATCGGCAATGTCTTCGACCAAGCGGATCAGCGCGCCGTCGCGGTCGGCCCACCAGCCGTCGGGACGGCACCCGATCACATTCATGGCGTCAACCACAATCACTGTGGTTGACCCCCTTTACGCCAGGCTGGCGTCGAGGCACTCCACGGAGGGAGCGAAGTAGTAGCTGCCCGAAGCCGGGTTCGAGAAGTCGGTGAGCATGTCGCGCACCTGGCCGTTGCGGCCGTACATCGCATCCATGCGCTCCCGGAACGGGGCCTGGGTCTTGCAGAAGGCCATGAAGTACAGCCCCACAGTGCCGTCGTGGAAGGCATAGGGCGTGGACCGGCGAGCGATCTCGTCCCGCTTGGGCTTGGAGTCATCGGCGGTCTCGCCGTCGCGCAGCTCCACGTGGGAGAGGTGCGAATGCGGGGCCTGCTCGTCTAGACGGGTGGAGTCGGCCTTGGTCCGACCGAAGTTAACCTCTTGGGTGGGCACATCAAGCTGCTCCCAGGCCACCAGGTCGTGAACCCAGCGCTGGGCGATGATGAAGCTGCCGCCCGCACCGGCCTCGCCGTCGGGGACGATGGCCACGGCCGGCTGATCCTCATCCTCTGGGTTGCCCGTGCCGTCGATGAAACCGGTCATGTCCAGACTCTCGCCGTAGATGAAGGTGGGGGTCTCCCGAGCCACGCTCATCCCGCCGGCGATCAGGGCCATGCGGGCATCCCACTGGGCCTTCCACACCAAGTCCTTCTCGTCGTGGGTCATCCACAGCAGCAGTTCCTCTTGGGTGCCCTTGGCCTCGCGGCCGCTGCCGTCGATGGACTCCACCGTGTGATACGGCTGGAAGTCGCCGGGAACATCGTCGGTCAGGTCGGCCAAAAGGGTGGGGCCGAGCCCGATGACGAGGTTGATTCCCTGGGCGTCGCAGTTGCTGCGGCAATCGGAAATAGCCGACTTGATGGCCCCCAAATCGGCGCCGTCACCGCGACTGAGGTGGACATACCACTGGTATTTGCCCATTTCGTTGAAAATTGCCGGCTGGCAGGTCGCCATTGCGCATCTCCTCCCTGAAAACGTTGGCTGCTCACGAAGTCTGGCACTATTGCCAGGCAGATTCACCTTGAAGCGCAAAAATCCAGAACCCATCCTGACAATTACAGGAGGAGCTCATGAATCCCGATGACTACGGCGCCTTGGAAGTGTCCACCGCCGATCGCATCACCACGGTGGTACTCAACCGACCCGAGGCCCGTAATGCCATCAACCCGGTACTGCACGACGACCTGACCCGGGTGTTCACTGATCTGGACCAAGACCCCGACACCGATGTGGCCATCCTTACCGGAGCAGGCGGTTCGTTCTGCGCTGGCGGCGATATTCCCTGGCTGCGCCAACTGGCCGGAAACGTCTCTGAGGTGGAACGGGTGATCCGGGCCGACCGGCGCATCACCGAGTCGGCGCTCACTCTGGAAAAGCCCATCTTGGCCAAGGTGGACGGCCCTGCGGTGGGCCTGGGGTGCTCGCTGGCCCTGTACTGCGATTTCGTATACGCCTCCGAGCGGTCGGTGTTCGGCGACCCCCACGTGTCGGTGGGCCTGGTGGCCGGCGACGGGGGCGCCCTGCTGTGGCCCCAGCTCGTGGGCTACGCCCGGGCCCGGCGCTACCTGCTGACCGGCGACTTCATCAAAGCCCCGGAGGCCGCCGACATCGGCCTCATCACCGAGTGCGTGCCTGGCGAAGAGCTCGACGACACCGTGCAGGCCATGGCCGAGCGGATGCGCGACGGGGCCCGCATTGCCATCAAGTACACCAAGGCGTCCATCAACGCCGGGCTGCGCCAAGTGGCCAATGCAGTGGTGGACCGGGCGGCGTCCACTGAGGGCATAACCATGATGACCGAGGACTTCAAGATCGCCCTCGACGCCTTCCTGGCCAAAGAGCCCCCAAAGTTCATCGGCCGCTAATTCGGAGACACGCTGTGGACTACCCCACCGAAGCCGAGCACCACGGACTGCTGAGGGAGACCGTCCGTCGGTTCGTCGAGACGGAGGTGCCCCGGGAGGTGGCCCGCCAATGGGACCGGACCAACGAGATCGACCGAGGCGTGCTCTACAAGCTGGCCGACCTGGGGCTGTTCGGCATCACCATTCCCGAGCACTACGGCGGATCGGGCCGGGACATCACCGCCACCATGATCGTGATCGAGGAGCTGTGCCGCCGCAGTACCGCCCTGGGCAGCGGATACATCTACGGCGCTTGCTACGCGGGCATGAACCTGGTGGAGACCGCCAGCGAGGCCCAACGCCAAGCGTGGCTGCCCAAGGTGGCCCAGGGGGAGATGCTGTTCTCCTACGGGCTGACCGAGCCCGATGTGGGCTCCGATCTGGCCAGCGTCACCACCACCGCAGTGCGCGACGGCGATGTAGTGCGGATCAACGGGGCCAAGCGGTTCTGCTCGGGCACTACTTACACCGACTACATCTACGCCCTGGTCAACACCAATCCCGATGGCGAGCGCTACCACAATCTGACGTTCGTGCTGATTCCGCCCTCATCACCGGGAGTGACCATAGAGCCCCAGCACGCCATGGGCCTCAAGGGGTCGATGACCACCGACGTCACCTTCACCGATGTGGAGGTGCCTGCTGACAACATCGTGGGCGGCGACGAGGGGTGGAACCAAGGGTGGGCCAAGCTGGCCGGCCCGGGTTTGGACGTGGAAAAGATCGAGGTGGCCGCCATGGCTCTGGGCATCGCCACCGGAGCGGTTGAGGACGCTTGGAGCTACGCCCAGGAACGGGTGCAGTTCGGCAAGCCCATCAGCAGCCACCAGTCCATCCGCCACATGCTCTCCGAAGGCCGCACCCGGCTATTGGCCTCCCGCCTGATGACCTACCACGCCGCCCGACTGCTGGATGAGGACAAGCCGGCATCGGTGGAGACCTCCATGGCCAAGCTGTTCGTGTGCGACACCGCCAAAGACATCGTGCTGTCGATGCAGCAAGTGATGGGCGCTTACGGCTACGTGGAGGATTTCGACATGGAACGCTACGTTCGCGACGTGCTGGTGATGCCCATCATCGGCGGCTCTTCTGCCATCCAGCGAAATAACATCTCCAACCGGCTCAAACTGGCCAAGGAATAGCTTGCAATGACCGTTACCAAAGACCCCATGGACCTTGAAGCTGCCTCCGACAAGGTCGTGGCCTGGTTGGAGGACAACTTGGGGGGCACGGTCACCCATATAGAGCGTCAGGCCCGGTGGCGACCGGTGTGGTTCGCCGATTTGGAGCGCAACGGCGAGCGGCTCGAACTGTGCGTGCGGGGCGATCGCACCGATATGCCCCTGGTCTTCCCGCTCGATCACGAGATGCGGCTTCAATCCCTGCTCGGCGACCACGGCATTCCCGTGGCCCAGGTACACGGCTGGATCGACGACCCGATGGCCTACGTCATGGACCGGGTTCCCGGCGAGAACCACTTTGAGAACTGCACCGATGCCGAGCGAGACGCCGTGGTGGACGACTACCTGCACATCCTGGCCCGGATGCACGCCCTCGACATCGAGCCCTTCGTCAACGGGGGCATCATGCGAGCAGAGCGACCCGAGGAGTCAGGCTTGCTGGGTTTGCGGCGCTACGAGCAGTTGTACCGCAGCGTGAAGACGCTCCCCGACCCGTTTCTCGAGTTCTCCTTGGGCTGGCTTCACCGCAATCCCCCGTTCTCCCGGGGCCGGGAGTCGGTCATCGTGTGGGACACCGGGCAGTTCCACCATCAAGACGGCCGGGTGCTGGCCGTGCTGGACGTGGAGATCGGCCACATCGGCGATCCGATGATGGATTTGGCCGCTTGGCGCCAGAGAGACACGGTGCTCGGCTTCGGCAACTTCGCCAAGCTGTACGACCGCTACGGAGAGCTGGCCGGCGAGCCGGTGGACTTGGACGCCATCCAGCGCCACCACTTCATGTTCACCCTCTCCAACCAGCTCCCGTTCAGCGCAGCGCTGCGGGAGCCGGCGCCCGACTCCGACCTGATGACCAACCTCCAGTGGTGCTACGAGACCAACCTGTTTGCCACCGAGGCCCTGGCTGAGATCCTCGACGTGGAGCTGCCCACCGTGGAAATGCCCGATCCCCGGGAATCCCGGGCCGAGGTGGTGCTCAACCACCTGGTGCGCAACCTGCGCACCGTGCAGATCGAAGACGAACACCTGCGCTACAAGCTGCGCACCATGTTCCGCATGGCCCGCCACGCATCCCGCATCGACGAGATCGGCGACGCGGTTTCCAGCGCCGACTTGGACGACCTCCACGAGCTGCTGGGCCATCGCCCGGCGACATGGTTGGCGGGCGAGGCCGAGCTTGAGCAGTTCGTGCTGGCCAACGCCGACACCGACCGCTACGACGAAGCCCTGGTCACGCTGTTCCACAAGCGCAATCTGCGGGCGCAAATGCTCCTCGGCCCGGCCGGCTCAGCCATGGCCCGCCACCTCCGCATTCAGACCTTCAGCGACTAGTGGTAGGGCAACAGTGGCTGTGAAAGGGCGCAGCCCACGCCCTCTGGCCGTTCAGCCGCCCAGGACGCGGTAACTGTCGTCGAGAACCAGGCGAATGGAGGCGTACAGGCCTATCAGCGGGCACAGAACCCAAGGGGCGTTGGTACCCAGGATCAGCACATAGAACTCGCCTTTTGGAATGTTTCGATGCCGCTTCGCGACGAAGAAGCTCATCCAATACGCAGACGTCGCGTAGGTCCATTGCCAGAACATCATGATCCCTACGATTCCTGCCGTGATCGGCGACAGGAATTCTGTCGCAAGAGCTGCGTAGAGGATCACCGTAGGTATGACCGTGACGAAACCGTTGGCGACGTCCACGTTGAACCCGTAGGTACGACGATCAGCGAATGAACCGTCGGACACCGAGTACGTCGCCCATACGTCGGCCCACACAGTCGGTGAGAGAGCGGCCTTCAGCGGCACCTTCGAGGTGAGGAACTCCGCTGCCGGGCTGCGGCCGGTCTCTTGTCGCCTCTCACGCCAATAGGTGTTGCGAGACTCGATGTAGTCCCGCTTGAAGAAGAGGCAGATCTCCCAGTAGCAGATCACGAGGTTGGTCGAAAGGAACAAGGCCAGTACCAGATACATGATCCCGATATCTGGGTGCCAGTACTGGCGAAGCGCAATACCCACGACCGCGAGCAGCGCGATCTTCAGTACCGCCAACAGCCCTGCTGGCAACGTCGCCATGCCGGTGACGATACACACCAGCCGCGTCGGGCAAAGCGAACCAGCCGCCCACTCCCCAGCCTGTGGTCGAAACCACCCGGCCAATCGTCAAAGGCAAACTCAGAGCAGAATTCGGCTCGCGACGGCAGCGGCGCCGATAAGGCCGCCGTCGGGGCCGAGGGGGCTGGGGATGATGCGGGTTCCTTCGGAATGGACCAGGCGGCAGATGCGGTCGATCTCGACTTGGGCGGCATCGAAGAAGTCGTCGCCATAGCCCAGCGCCACCGATCCGCCGACCACCGCCAATCGTAGATCCAGCAGATTGGACACCGAGCCGACCCCCCGCCCCACCAGCGTCCCCACCCGGCGGCGCATCTCAGTCGGCGCGTCGGCGGGGGCGATCCCTTCCAGCAGATCGGCGATGGCGGTTCCCGAGGCCTGGCCCTCCAACAGCCCCACCGCTCCGGCAGCGTCGGCTCGCCCGCCTTCGGCCACAAAAATGTGCCCGATATGGCCTGCGTTGCCATCAGCCCCGTCGAGCAGCCGGCCGTTCAGCACGATGCCGCCACCGATCCCGGTTGACACCACCATGGCCAGGTAGTTGTCCTCCCCTACGGCTCCTCCTACCCAGCCTTCAGCCAGAGCGAGGGCTTTGGCGTCATTGTCCACCGCTACCGGCAGGCGGAGCGCGTCTGACAGCCGTTCTCGCAACGGGAAATCCCGCCACACGGCGATGTTGAGGGGTGACAGGAGCCGATGGTTGTCCCGTGACGGTCCACCGCTGCCCACGCCGCAGACCGAGACCGGCTGGCCGTGCTCCTCCAGCACCGCCCGAGCCAACTCCACAACCAGGGCGAACAGAACCTCCTCGTCAGGAGCCTGGGATGGCCCCCGTTGCTGGCACAGCACTTGCCCGTCAGGGGCGACCACGCCGACGGCCACCTTGGTGCCGCCGATGTCCACGGCTAGCACCGGGCCGTCAAGCACTATCTCCACGGCTTGAGGTTAGGAGACGGAATCCCCTGTCGGTTTGTCCTGTGGGTACACAAACCGAATCAGCAGCACCGCCGCCACCAGCCCGGCGATCTGCATCACGATGAACATGGGGGCTGACGACGGCTCGATGCCGGCGAAGGTGTCAGAGAACATGCGCCCAACGGTCACTGCGGGGTTGGCGAAACTGGTGGACGACGTGAAGTAGTAGGCCCCGCCGATATAGGCCGCAACCCCGCCGGCCACATATCGGACCCTTCCGGTGCGCACCAGCGCGAAGATCAGAGCCACCAGCCCGGCGGTCGCGATCACCTCGCCTAGCCACAGATGACCGCTGGAGCGGTCCTTGGTCGACCAGTCCACTGCGTTCAGGTCGAACATCAGGTTGGCCAGCATCGTCCCGACCACCGCACCCCCCACTTGGGCCGCGATGTAGGGGGCGATGTGGCGACGGGGAAAGTCACCCAGCGCCCAGTCGGCCAGGGTCACCGCCGGGTTGAAGTGGGCGCCCGACACCGGGCCGAACATCAAGATGATGGCAAACAGCACCGCCGCGGTGGCCGCCGCGTTCTGGAACAGCTGCAATCCCATGTCGGTGGGCGACAGCCTCTCGGCCATGATGCCCGACCCCACCACGCCGATAAGCAGCAGCGCCGTGCCCACGGCCTCGCTAACCAGCTTGCGGGTCAGCACCTCCGGAACCTCATGGCTCCAGAATGGTCGGGTGAACCTGTCGTAGGGAAACTGGCATAGAGAAACTGGGAACCTCGGCAGGGTGCATATGGAGGGGTCGCACATGCACCCCGCCAAGGTTCAGGTCGACGCTGTGCCGGAGGGATTTAGCATCAGCGTCTTGATTTTCGGGCTTGCGCCACGCCCGAAAAGCTACGTGGCCTGCCCAAACGCTCGAGCTACCCCAAATTGCTGGAAAGTGTCCATCGAGTGAACTTTGCTGGTCGGCCTTGAGGAAAAAGTACGCTCGTCGGCCATGCGGTTTACCGGCGCCAGCGTCCCCCGACGGGAGGACCCGCGCCTCTTGGCCGGCGCCGGGCGATTTGTGGACGACATCGACCAGCCTGGCCTCTTGGAGGCGGTGTTCGTGCGGAGCCCGGTGGCCCATGGGCGGCTGATCGAGGTCGAGGCTGGCAATGCCAGGGCCACCGAGGGTGTTGTGGCGGTTCTCACCGCCGAGGATCTTGCCGATTGCTGCTCCCCCATGGGATTGGGGATGACCGGGCCGTTGATCGTGCCCGCCCATCTCCCCATGGCCGACTCCAAGGTGCGCTTCGCCGGCGATCCGGTCGCGGTGGTGATTGCCACCAGCCGGGCTGCCGCAGAAGACGGCGCCGATGCGGTGGAGGTAGACATCGAGCCGCTGCCCCCGGTGACCGGTGCCGCCGCGATGGGCGAACACGCCGCTGCCGTGTGGGATGAAGCCCCCGACAACGTGCTGTGGTCTGGCGAGGAGGTGTGGGGCAACCCCGACGAGGCTTTCGCTTCTGCTGCCCATGTCATCTCTGAGACGCTCACCCAGCACCGCCACACCTGCGTCCCCTTGGAGACGCGGGGCGGAGTGGCCGAATACGATCCGTCCACCGGCAGCCTTCGCTACGAGGTCTCCCACCAGAACCCCCACGCGTTGCGAGTTCATTTGGCCGCCATCCTCGGGCTGCCCGCCTCCCAGATTCGCATCATTTGCGACAGCATCGGCGGATCGTTCGGCCTCAAGTCCAACCCCACCCGGGAGGATGTGGTGGTGTGCGCCGCCTCCCGACTGCTGGGCCAGCCGGTGCGGTGGGTGGAGGACCGGGCCGAGAACCTGGTGGCCGGCGGCCACGCCCGAGAGGAGCAGGTGAGCGTGGAGGCCGCGCTCGACGAAAACGGGGTGGTTATCGGGCTGCGAGCCGATCTGGTGATGGACCACGGGGCCTACCCGTTCTTGAATCTGCCGCTGTCGCTGTTCGCCAACATCATCAAGGTGCTGCTGCCCGGCACCCTCCGGGTGCGCCACTACCAGTTCCGGGGTTCGGTGGTGGCCACCAACAAGGCCTCCTTTGTGGCCTATCGGGGGCCGTGGGAGATCGAGTGCTGGGTGCGGGAGCGCCTCATGGACCTCATCGCCCGCCGGCTCGGCCTCGATCCACTGGAAGTACGCCGCCGCAACTACATGGGCGACGACCAGTTCCCCGGAGCGATGCTCACCGGCCCCACCCTGGATTTCATGACCATCAACCAGACGCTGGATCGCGCGGTTGAGCTGGCCGACTACCACGGCTTTCGATCCGCCCAGGTCGAGGCCCGATCAGAGGGGCGGTATCTGGGCATAGGCCTGTGTACCTATTTGGAGCCCGGTCCCGGTCCCACCAACTACGGCGAGGCGCTGGGCTTCACCTACGAGCAGCGTTCGATGCAGCGGGCCCGGGTGAAGCTAGAACCCGACGGCTCGGTGACCGCGTTCACCAGCCAGCAGCCCCACGGCCAGAGCCATGAGACCACCCTGTCGCAGGTGGTGGCCGACGAGCTGGGGGTGCCCATCGACAACGTGCGGGTGGTGTGCGGGGACACCGACCAGGTGCCTTTCAACATGGTGGGCACCGGCGGGAGCCGGGCGGCCACGCTGGGCGCCGGAGCGGCCCAGGGCGCGGCCCGAATTGTACGCCACAAGCTGCTGGCGGTGGTTGCTGCCCTGCTGGAGGCCAACCCCGATGATCTGGAGATCGTCGACGGGGTGGTGGCCGTGCGGGGATCGCCCAACCGATCCAAGACAGTAGCCGAGGTGGCCCGGCTGTCGTACATGGCCCCGTTCACCTTGGACGACGCACTGGGCGACGGCTTCGACGCATCGTTTGACTTCGAGACCCCGGCCGGCGGCTGGACCCAGTCGACCCACGTGTGCTGGGTGGAGCTCGACCCCGGCACTGGATTGGTGACCGTGCCCCGCTACCTGGTGGTGGAAGACTGCGGGGAGATGATCAACCCCGCAGTGGTGGAGGGCCAGATCCGGGGCGGGGTGGCCCAGGGAATCGGCAGCGTGCTGCTCGAGCGCATCGTCTACGACGACAGCGGGCAGTGCACCACGTCGTCGTTCATGGACTACCTGCTGCCCACCGCTGCCGAAATCCCCCACATCGACATCGAGCACATCGAGGGCCCCTCTCAGGGCGACGTCCCCTGGCGGGGTGTCGGCGAGGGCGGAGCCATCGGTTCCCCCGCCGCGGTGTGCAACGCCATCGAAGACGCCCTCGCCCCTTGGGACGTTGAAATCACCGAGCAGCACCTACCACCCAGCCGCATCCTCGAGCTGACCGCTCCCACTTCTGAGCCCGCCACAGGCGACCACTAGCGTGGGAGCCGTGAAGGACAACCCCATTGGCGAGCGGCGGCCGATACGCATTGCCGAAATCGAGTGGGAGGACTACGCCGATCCCGACGAGCCCGATCGGGCGCCGGGGCCGTTCGTGCGCTGGCTGGTGGACCCGGCGTCGGGAAACCGGGTCATGCACGTGAAGTCGTGGGCAGGTCGCAACGCAGCGGCCCACTGGCACCTGTCCGATACGGTGTACCTGGTGACCAAGGGCGAGTTCATCGTGGAGGGCGAGGAGCCCTACCGGGAGGGCGACCTGCGCTGGGTGCGGGGCGGATTCGCCTACGGCCCGGAGCGGTCGGGTCCCGACGGCTGCGAGTACCTGTTTTTCAGCCTCGGCCCTTACGACAAGCTCGACCCCGATGAGCATCCCCCGCCGCTGGGCCGCTGGGACGACCCCTCCACGTGGGTGGACGGTTACCCCCAAGTTGAGCGGGCCAAGCTGATGGACAGCCCCCGATGAGTTTGACCATCACCCCCCTGGACGCCCCCCTCGGCGCGGAGGTTGCCGGCTTCGACTTCGCCGTCCCTCCAGACTCGGAAACGGCCGCCGAACTACTGGCCGCGGTGGACGAACACCTCCTCCTGCTGTTCCGCAACGCCGAGCCCCCCACTCCCGCCCAGGTGACCGACTTCTGCGAGTCATTTGGCCCTCTGCGACCCACCCTGGCCGACAAGTCCCGCCTGCCCGGATTCCCCGGCATCAACCGGGTGTCCAACGTGGACGTCGATGGCGTGGTCGGCACCGGGGGCACCGATGTGGTGACCTACCACTCGGACCTCAGCTTCACTCCGCCGCTCATCGAGTTCCTGTATCTGGACGCGGTGGCGCTTCCATCGGAGGGTGGGACCACCAAGTGGTTGAACCTGGTGGCCGCCTACCAAGACCTGGACGACGACATCAAGGCCCGTATCGACGACATCGGGGTTGTCTATCGGCTGCGCGACGGCTTGGACTTCGGCAGCTACTTCAAGGCCACCGATGGCGAGGCACTGTTGGCCGACCGCACCTGCATATCTTTGGTGCAGACCAACCCCCGCAACGGCCGCCGCAGCGTGTGGCCCAACACCGGCCCAGACTTCGCCGCGGACGTCGAGGGGCACAACTCCGACGAGGGTGCTGCTCTTTTGGCAGAGCTGTTCGCCCACTGCACCCAAGACCGCTACGTCTACGAGCACCACTGGGCCGTCGGAGAGTCCGTCTTCTGGCTCAACACCCAAACCATGCACCAGCGCGAGGCTTTCCCCTCCGACCAGGTACGAGAGCTCCGCCACGTGAACATCCTGGGCCACACCGACCCCCGCCAAGCCGCCTGAGGGGACAAGACCCATGACCAATCGTCAGCGCTGGTTCCGTTTCGGGTCGTTGGCCGCGGCGGTCGCCCTTGCCTTTGGGATGGCAGGTTCCTCGGCTGGCGGGCAGGCCCCCGATGAGCGGGATTCCCTGATTACCCGTCAGCAGGCGCTGATCGACGAGCAGGAAACATTGATCACCGCCCAAGAGGCGCTCCTGAACGAGTACCGCTGCCGCTTCGCCATCGACACCCAGCTGGTGCCCAATGGCTGCCCCGAACAGGCCCGACCCACTCCAACACCGACCGCCACGCCTGCCCCTACTGCGTCACCAACAGCTACGCCGACAGCGACTGCGTCCCCTACCCCGACAGCCACCCCAACCCCGGCACCGACCACCCTGCCTGACCCGACCATCCCCGCAGGCACTACCGAGGAGCAGTGGGAGCAACTCCGCCAGTGCAATGCCAACGGCAACTACCAGCACGCCAACTCCAATGGAATCCACTTCGGTGCCTACGAGTTCAGACAAACCAGCTGGGATGACCTCGGCCGCCGCCACTACCCCCACCTGGTTGGCGTCAATCCCCGCGACGCCGCCCCCGCCGACCAGGATCGCATGGCCTACGCCCTCTACGAGGAGCGGGGTTGGGCGCCGTGGCCCAGCTGCAGACCATCGCCCCAGCCAGGGGACACCACGTCGACGGACCCCACTGAATTGCCCCCGATCCCCGCGGGTACCACCCAAGCTCAGTGGGACCGCCTCATCCAGTGCGAATCGGGCGGCAACTACCGGGCCTACAACCCCGCGGGGCCATATCTAGGCGCCTTTCAGTTCCACCAGCCAACCTGGGACGGGGTGGCCGGTCGACACTACCCCCACCTTGTTGGGGTAGACCCCCGAGATGCCTCCCCCGCCGATCAGCACCGCATGGCCTACGCCCTTCACGGGGAGCGGGGATGGCAGCCCTGGCCCGTTTGCGGAGCTCCATTTCGGTCGTCCTAACCAACCGCCCTTCCTGTCTGCGGCCTAAACCAATACTCCGGGTACCATCGTCCCGCTCAAGCTGTGAAGGGAGACCGGCGATGCAAGGCATGAGGATCGGGGCGATGGCGGCTGAGGGCACCGGCGATCCGCCGGTGCCGGGGATGAGCGGGCCCCCGGGGTTGGACGAGATCACCGAGAACGCTCAGCGGTTCGAGGCGCTGGGGCTGGACACGGCATGGATTGCCAACATAGAGATCGACGCCGTTACCGCATCGGCAGTGGTGGGCACCGCCACCAGCCGCATTGAGATCGCTACCGGGGTGACCCCCACCCCCATGCGCCACCCATTCGCCTTGGCCCAGCAGGCCGCCACCGCACAGGCCGCCTGCGACGGGCGTTTCACCCTGGGCATCGGCCTGTGCCACCAGGGGATGGTGGAGAACCTGATGGGCCTGTCCTACGCCCGCCCCGCCCGGCAAATGAAGGAATACCTGGAGATCGCCGGCCCCATGCTTCGAGGCGAGGGCATGAACTACGAGGGGGAGATCTACACCACCCGGTGGCGGGGCCTGTCGCATGCCCCTCCCACGGAGATCATCGTGGCCGCCATGGGGCCGATCATGCTGGGCCACGCCGGACGACTGGCCCGCGGCACCTTCGTGTGGGCCACCGGCCTCAATACGCTGGCCGACTACGTGGTGCCCACCATCAACGCCGCCGCCGAGGCCGCCGGACGGCCCATGCCCAGGGTGGCGGCCGGATTCCCGATCTCGGTGACCGACGACGCCCAAGCCGGCTATGAGGCTGCGGCCCGCACCTTTGCCCACTACAAGGACATCCCCTCCTACCGGGGCATGCTCGACCGAGAGGGCAAGCCCGGTGTGGAGGACCTGGCCATCACCGGCGACGAGGCCGCGGTTGCCGCCCAGTTGGAGCGAATCCGAGACACCGGCACAACCGACTTCGTCGCCTTCATCTACGACACCGACGACCAATCCCGGGCCCGCACCGAGGCCCTATTGGGCGAACTGTCCGGAGACAGCTGAGTTCAACTCGACGCAAGCAGGGCGATGTAGGGCTCGGGATTGCCGATCCAGCGCAGAGCCCGCAACTCCTCGGCACCGCGCTGGCCAGACAGCACCACCTGGAGTTCTTCCAAGGGTGCTTCCAGAGTTGCGGCCGGAGGCATCCGGTCGGCCACTCCCACGATCCGGGTCTCGTCGCCAAACCTCAGCACCAGCC
Source organism: Acidimicrobiia bacterium (assembly GCA_022826705.1). Lineage (GTDB taxonomy): Bacteria > Actinomycetota > Acidimicrobiia > Acidimicrobiales > Bin134 > Poriferisocius. The sequence continues at coordinate 20,767 of JAJDUJ010000022.1, forward strand.
CCCGCAATTCGGCAGCAATGATCCGTTGGCCCAGATCGGCGGCCAGCTCCTCGAACTCCGGACTTGCCGCGGCCGTCAAACCGCTGCTCTGTCCCGCAGCTCGGCGGCGGTGGGCAGGTCGAGGCCCAGCATCCGGATGGCGTTGTCCCGGCAGATGGCGTCCACCTCGGGCTGGGTCAGGTGCTCCATCTGCGACGCCAGCAGTTCCTTGGAGTGCGGCCAGGTGGAGTCGGAGTGGGGATAGTCGGTCTCGGTGGTGATGGTCTCCAAGCCGATGGCGTCGATATTGGCCAGACCCACCTTGTCGTCGAAGAAGCACACGAACACATGGTCGCGGTAGTAGGTGGACGGCGGCTCGGGCACTTTGTCGGCCACCCCGCCCCAGGCGGCGTTCTCCTTCCACACCACATCCACCCGGTCCAAGATGTAGGGCAGCCAGCCCATCTGCCCCTCCGAGTAGGCCACTTTGAGGCCGGGGAAGCGCACGAACACGCCCGACATCAGAAAGTCCACCAGCGAGTAGGTGGCGTTGGAGTGGACCAGCGCCGAGCCCACCGCACCGGGGGCGTCGGGGGAGGTGGACACCATCTTCGAGGACGACCCGATGTGCATGCACACCACGGTGGCCGTCTCCTCGCAGGCGGCGAAGAACGGGTCCCAGTACCCGGAGTGGATTGACGGCAGGCCCAGGTTGGGCGGGATCTCCGAGAAGCACACCGCCCGAACGCCCCGCTCGGCGTTGCGCCGCACCTCGGCGGCGGCCAACTGCACGTCCCACAGCGGGATGAGGCACAGCGGGATCAGCCGCCCGGCGGAGGGACCGCACCACTCCTCCACCATCCAGTCGTTGTAGGCCTGCACACACAGCAGGGCCAGATCCATGTCGGAGGCCTCGGCGAACGCCTGGCCGCAGAACCGGGGGAACGACGGGAAGCACAGCGAGGCATCCACATGGCCGATGTCCATGTCGCCCAACCGGGGCTCTACCTGCCAGGCACCGGGCTGCATCTCCTCGAAGGTGATGCCCACCATCTGGAGCTGATCGCGGGGGAAGGTCACCGCCGAGTGGGTGCGGACCATCGGGTAGTGGAGATCCTCGTAGTACCAATACGAGGTGGGGCGGCCGGTGCCCTCGGTCCACGAGAACACTCCCCCCACGTAGGAGATCTCGCACGGAGCGGTCACCACCCGGGGGCCGATGTCGGCATAGCGGGACGGCAGCCGCGACTGCCACACATGAGGCGGCTCGATGACGTGGTCGTCCACCGAGATGATGGGGGGAATCTCGATCCCCGACTCGGCAGTCGGCGCAACCATTACTGCACCGTGATGGGGAACATTCCCAAAGCGCCGTCGCCCTCGGGCTCGCTCTGGGTGAACTCCACGTTCAGCCCTTCCAAGCCCCGAGTAAACGCCCCGGGACGGTAGCGGGGAGCATAGAAGGGCTCCAGCCTCATGTCGGGCAGCCGCCGGGTCAGCTCCTCGAACATGACTTTGAGCTGAAGCCGGGCCAGTGACGCTCCCAAGCAGAAGTGGGTGCCGAAGCCAAAGGAGAGGTGGTTGCGGGCATCGCGGCGCACATCCAGCGCATCGGGGTTCTCAAACGCCTCGGGGTCGCGGTTGGCCGAGGCGTACATCAACAGCACCTGATCTCCCTCGTTGAGGGTCTTGCCGTGCAGCTCGTGGGTGGCCATCACCGTGCGGCGCATGTTCAAGATGGGCGACACGTAGCGGATGAACTCCTCAACCGCGGTCTCGCCGATCACCTCGGGCTCGTCGATGAGGATCTGGCGCTGGTCGGGACTCTCCATCAGCGCCAGGCAGGTGGTGCCGATCACCGTGCGGGTGGTCTCGGCCCCGCCGTCCAGCACGAGGAGCACCTCATGCATGATGTCGTCGTCGCTCAGCGGCTTGCCGTCCAACTCCTTGTGGCACCACATGGAGATGAGGTCGTCTTGGGGATCGGCCTTGCGCTTCTGCACCAGTTCGTAGGTGGTGCCGGCCCACTCCTCGATGGCCCGGTCTCCCTGCACGGTGTGATAACCAGGGCCGCCGCCGCCCTGCATGGTGGCCTCCGACCAGTGCATCACCCGGGGCCACATTTCGGTGGGATAGCCCAGCTGCTTGCCGATCATGTAGGCCGGCAGCGGGGCGGCCAGGTCGTACACCACATCGCACCATCCCCGGGGCGCCACCCGATCGATCAGCTCGGTGACCACCGCCCTGATCTTGTCCTCCTGCCTGCGAACCGCTCGGGGGGTGAACTCCCGGGCCACCAGCATCCGCTGACGCTGGTGGTCGGGGTCGTCCATGTTGATCATGGAGTCGGACATCTCGATCTTGGGGCGGCTGCCCGAGGCTGAGCTGTAGAGGTCGGTGTTCTTCTCTACCGCCAACAAGTCGGCGTGGCGGGACACGCCCCAGATCTCGTTCTTATCGTCCCAGTACACCGGGTCGTTTTCCCGCAGCCAGGCATAGACCGAGAAGGGGTCTTGGGCGTACATGTACCCGTCCAATAGATCAACGGGCTGGGTCACCTCAGCAGTCGCCATAAGCGGCGATGGTAGTGGGCGCGCTCTGGTTAGTCGGAAGCGAGGTTCTCGGCCGCAAACTCCCAGTTGATCAAGTGGTCCAAGAACGCCTCCACATAGGCCGCCCGGGCGTTCTGGTAGTCGAGGTAGTAGGCATGCTCCCACACATCCACCACCAGCAGCGCCCGGCGATCGTGCAGCAGGGGCAGATCGGCGTTGGCGGTCTGCACGATGGCGAGTCCGTCGTCGTCGGCCACCAGCCAGGTCCAGCCGGAGCCGAACAGGCCCACGGCCGCGTCGGCGAACTGGCGGCGGAACTCATCGGTGGAGCCGAATGCGTCGTCGATGGCTGCCCGCACCGGCCCCGTTGGGGCACCTCCGCCGGCGGGGCTCATCGAATGCCAGTAGAAGGTGTGGTTCCAGATCTGGGCGGCGTTGTTGAAGGTTGCGCCCTCGGCACCCAAAACCACCTTCTCGAGCTCAGTTCCCTCCCACTGGGTACCTGCGGTCAATCGGTTCAGGTTGGCCACATAACCGGCGTGGTGTCGCTCGTAGTGGTAGCTGATGGTCTCAGCGCTCACATAGGGTTCGAGCGCGCTTTGGCTGTACGGAAGGGGGGGAAGGTCAAACGCCATATCCGGATAACACGGTATCGGCAAAAAATTCGGGATTGATAGCCGTATACATCCGAAATGGGTTTTCGTAGACAAAGGCTCGGAAGTCTTCCTCGGTGATAAGCCCCTCCTGCACCAAGCCGTAAGCCTCGTCCATGATCGATTCGATGTCGGTCACGTCCCAGTGGCCGATATCGGAGGAGAACACCGCGTTGAGCCGCACCCCGCAGGGATTGGCGGGTCCGAAGGCCACGTGCACGCCCCGGTCGTCGGCCTCGCAACCGAAGTAGAGCGACGACGCGAACGACTCGGCGATCTCCTCGTCTGATTCCACCCCGAGCCGGGTCCACTCGTCGGGCTCTTCGGGCGTGCCCCCGTGGATGGGCATCCCGTGGGCGTACGAGGCCAGGTCGTCGCCAAGAGTCGCCCTGAAGTCCTCGCCGTAGCGCTCGAAGTATCCGCCCAGCTCGTCGAGGTCGAGCAGGGCGGGGTCGAAGTTGCGCTGGATGGCGTCCCAGCTGCGCTTCTCCCAATGCTCGATGATGTCGCACAAGAGCTGGGTGCCCCACGACACGCCGCACTCCAAGAACACGAATGGCAGCTCGGGGATGCGGCGGGTGACCCCGCCCAAGAACAGCGTCTTGCACAGCTCGTACATCAGGGCCTGGAACTGGCCGATGTGGTTGGCGGTGTAGCTGGAGACGAAGGTGTGGATGCCGGGGCGGAAGGACAGGCCGCCGTGGAAGGTGGCGGCAAAGCCGAGCTCGACGCAGCGGCGCCACACCGGGTCGTAGTCGTAGGCCGAGTCCAGGCCGTAGCAGTCGAACCAGTGGTGTTGGCCCGGCCACAGCCATCCCGACCGGGTCTGCTGATCGGGATCGTCAATGGACCGCATTACCCCCTCGGCGAACACCACCACTTTCAGGCCCAGCGCGGCACAGTGCTCCAGCTCGGCGATGGCCTCATCGGGAGAGTGGGCGGGAATGATCCCGGCCATGGCCATGCGGTCGGAGTAGGGGTTGTATACATCGGCGTAGAACTCGTTGAAGGCCCGGCACAGGCCGGTGCGATAGTCGGCGTCTTCCACTGCGCAGCTGGTGAGGGTGTTGGTGGGGTAGAGCACCGAGTAGTCGATGCCGATTTCGGGCATCCGCTCGTAGAGCAGAGCGGGCAGCATGGCGGTGGCCCGGTCCAGCACATTGGCGGTGTGGGTCCCCCACCAGGCCCCCTGCGGCGAGCGGGTCCGACGGCGCTCCTCGAGGCTGCGGGCCATCTGCGCGTTGCGCATGGGGAGGCCCTCAGAGAGGTACCGCCCGTACAACTCCGCACCCAGCACCCGCTCCAGGTGGGGCTGCTGGGCCGCGGTGATCTCCAGCACATGGCCATCGGCGTCGATCACCGGGTGGCCGAATCGGCTCACGGCTGTCTCCGCGTCACGTCAAGCAGCGAGCCGCATCCGATCTTGATCTATGGGAGGCGGTCGTCGGGCAGCGGGTGGCGGAACAGACGAGCCGCGTTCTCGTGGGTGAGCTTGCGGATCACGTCGTCGCTCAAGTGCCCCAGCTTCGACTCCAGAGTGTCCTGGCAATTGGGCCATGTGGAGTCGGCGTGGGGGTAGTCGGTCTCCACCATGGTGTGGTCGAGGTTCATCGCGATCACCGCGTCGATTGACGACGGGTCGTTGATGGTGCAGTAGTAGAAGTTGCGCATCAGCACTTCGTGGGGGCCGATGTCGGTGCCGCCGGGCCACACTCCCCGTCCGTGACCGGAGATCTCAATCTGGTGCTTGAGCCGGTCGTACATGATGGGCACCCAGCCGCAGCCCCCCTCCGACATGGCGATCTTGATGTTGGGATAGCGCACGGGAATGCCCGACCACACCCAGTCGGCCGCGGCGGCATAGGCGTGCATTTGGAACATAGTGGCTCCCACCCCAATGGGCGGGCCGCCGGGATCTGTGGGCATGATGTGCCCCGACGACGCCACATGCAGGCAGATCACGGTGTCGGTCTCCTCGCACGCCTGCCACACCGGCTCCCACCAGTCGCTGTGGATCGAAGGCAAGTCGAGGTTGTGAGGGATCTCGGGCAAGGTAACCGCCACAAAGCCCCGCTCCGCGTTGCGGCGGATCTCGGCGGCAGCCAGGTCCGCATCCTTGAGCCAGGTAATGCCCATGGGGATGATGCGCTCTGGGTAGGAGCCCCACCACTCCTCGTAGATCCAGTCGTTGAAGGCTCGGGTGACGGCCAAGCCCAACTCGGGATCGGAGCAGTCGGAGTAGACCCGGCCACAAAAGCCGGTGATCTGGCTGGGGAAGCAGATCGACGCCCAGATGCCGCCCAAGTCCATGTCGTGGATCCGGGCCTTGATGTCCCAGGATCCCCGACGCATATCGGAGAAGCGGGCCGGCTCCATGGTGAAGTCGTTCCGGTCAGCCCGTCCCACCAGGGCATTCAGGCCGAGCTGGGCGTAGATCTCACCGTCGAACTCCCAGTGCTGGCCCCCGTCATCGCGCTCGACCACCTTCGGCGCCCGGTCCGCAAAGCGGGCCGGCACCCGGCCCTCGAACAGCCAGGGAGGCTCCACGAGGTGGTCGTCAACCGAGATGAGCGTGTAGCGGATGCGCTGGGGCTCGGGGTCGGGAAGCAGCAGATCACTGGGCTTCTCGTGGATATCGACGATGGTCATGGTCGAAGCCTACGGTCCTTGAAGCGACCGGCGCTAGAAGCCAGCCCCTCAAAATCCGGATTTCGCGCTGGTGGCCTCGGCTCAGTCCAAGCCAGCCGCCCGGAACGCCCGGCTTAGCAGCGGTGGGATCTCCCCTACCGCAGCCTCCTCCATGTCCTCCTCATCGACTTCCTCCATAGTGGGAAGCCGAAGGGGGCCAGAAGAGCCCGACGAGTTGGACGCACCGTCGTCGACCAGCACCAGTTCGGGCTCCGTGGCAGGGGAGCGCGAATCTGACAGAGTCCATCCCAGTGGAACGACCACTGCATCAGCATGGGCCCGACACAGCGGCACGCCGCCAATGCCACGCTCCTCGTGGATATCCACCAAGTGGGCCGCCAGCTCCCGGGCGCCGATCAACAGAATCGCCGAAGCACGTTTGCCGCATGAGACACGAGCGCAGAACTTCACCGACATACTCAAAAATTACCCTCGGAGAAGTCACAAATAACGGATACCCCGGTTGCACCATCTTGTGGAACCGCAGTAGATAGGTTGGGAATGGAATCAGGTAATGGGCGAGCCGATGGAATCCGGAGATAGGTGAAGGAATGGAGTCGGATGCTGTTGATCGGCGTGCGGTAGAGGTTGTGGCCCGCCAATTGGAGCTATGCCGGGCTGCCCCGGGCCGCCCCGCAATTGTGCTGGCCGATGGAGACACCGATCCGGTCCTTCTGAATGCCGTTGTCCATGCCCTCGGCAAAATCGGAGCTCTCCCGAGGACCGTCTTGACCGACGACCAACCAATGGGCGGAATGGATGCTGATCTGACTCCGCCCGATATCGTCGTCAGCCTCCTCAATTCCCACTCAGACGCGGTGGACACTCACGTCCCCCCAAACTGCCGGGTGTTGTCGGTGGTGGCCCACAACACCGGCGAGCTGCGAGGAATGGTGCCCCACGTCGGCTTGAGCCGCCGGGTAAAACGGGGCTTGGAGCTTCTTGAAACCGGACAGCAGCTGCACGTGGGCGACGACCGTGGCACGAACTTGCAAGTGGGCCTCAAGGGCGCACGCCGGTGGATGCATGACGGGATGGCGACGACGCCGGGCAAGGTTGCCGAGTGGCCTCGGGGGATGATCGGGACGGCTCCGGCGCCGGGAACTGCCAAGGGCACAGTGGTGATGTCTCCGGGCGATATATGGCTCCCGATGGGGTGGTACGCCCGATCGTCGGTGGTGCTGACATTCGAAGGAGGCCGGATGGTGAGCATCGAGGGTCCGCAGAGCGAGACCGATGCCATCCGAGCCCATCTGGCCTCGGTGGGCACTCCTTCGGCCTACCGACTCGATGCTGTGGAGATCGGTCTTTTGTGGGTCGACAGCCCTCGGCCACCGGGGCTGTTCGAACCGGGCTTGGCTGAGTCCTTCGGGGTTGCCGACCGCTATGGCCATGTGGTGATCGCGACGGGCGACTACCCCACTGTGGGCATCGCCTGCTGCTTGAGGAGCGCGACGGTGGCGGTCGACGAGGTGGCCGCTGTCCGCTCTGGCCAGCCCCAAAGCGAGCTCGCCCCCGACATCTACGAGCAGGCCGCCCACCGCTTCCCGTTGTAGTGTCCGAGCGCATGGAGATGCGCAGCATTGGGAACTTGTCGGTTTCGGTAATCGGGCTAGGGTGCAACAACTTCGGCATGACCATCGACGCCGACGCCAGCCAGACCGTGGTGGATGCGGCGATTGACGCCGGGATCAACTACTTCGACACCGCCGACCTGTACGGCCGGGGCAAGTCTGAGGAGTTCTTGGGTGCTGCGCTGGGCAGCCGGCGCGACCAAGTGATCGTCGCCACCAAGTTCGGGCACCCCGGTGCCCTGCCCGAGGGGCAGAAGGGCGGCGACCCAGCCTGGATTCGCCAAGCGGTCGAAGCCAGCCTCACCCGGCTCAACACCGACCGCATCGACCACTACCAGCTCCACATGCCCGACACCGAGACCCCTCAGGCCGAGACGCTGGGAGCACTTCAGGAGCTGGTCGACGAGGGGAAGGTGCTGGAGACCGGATGCTCCAACTTCAGCGCTGAACAAATCGACGAGGCCGCCGGGGCCGCGGCGGAGGTTGAAGCGGGGAACTATGCCAGCGTTCAAAACCACTATTCGGTGCTTACCCGCAATGTGGAGGATGAGGGAGTGATCGATGCCTGTGAGCGCACTGGCATGACGGTGGTTCCCTACTTCCCCCTGGAGTCTGGATTGCTCACCGGCAAGTACTCGGGGATGACGCCTCCTGAGGGTGCCCGCCTGTCGATGTGGAAGGGCGAGATGCGGGACATGTTCTTGAGCGAGGACAACCTGGCCGCGGTCGACCGGCTCACCAGCTATGCCACAGACCAGGGCCACAGCATCTTGGAACTGGCCATCGGCTGGCTGGCCTCCAATCCGGCAGTGGCCACCGTGATCTGCGGCGCCACCAAGCCCTCCCAGGTGGCCTCCAATGTGGCCGCAGCAAGCTGGACCATGAGTCCTGCCCAGCGGTCCGAGATCGCTGGGTTGGCTTCATAGTCCGAGAATCAACTCTCGAACCGCTTCGCTCAAGGTTAGGAGGGGGTCGGGGAACTGAACGTCTCCTACTACCTCGATATAGCCCTTGATCTGGGGTTCGGTGCCGCTGGGGCGCAGGGACACGCGGCTTCCGTCGTCTAGGTCGAACCGGAGCACGTCGGCATTGGGCAGCCCCTCCACTCCGTCTCGATAGTCGGTGGTCAGAACCACCTCGGTGTCGCCGAACCGGTCGGGCCGAGCGATTCGGATCGCGTCCATGATCTCTGATCCGGTGCGGCTACCCAGATTCACGCTGACCTGATCAGTGCGGTGGAGGCCGAACTCGTCCATCAGCTCGGCCAGCCGTTCGATGGGGGTTCGGCCGTCTTCCATCACCAGTGCTCGGCACAGGGCCACGAACTGTACTGCTGCGCTAATGCCGTCTTTGTCTCTCACGGCGTCGTTGCAGGCGAAGCCCAGCGCCTCTTCGTAGCCGAACACCAGCTTCCAGGATCGTCCGTCGTCACGGGGCGCAAGATCGTCGGCGGCCCTGGAGATCCATTTGAACCCGGTCAGGGTCTCTATATGGGTGGCCCCCCGGGCTTCAGCGATGCGGCCTACCAACCGGCCGGAAACGATGCTGTTGGCCACCACTCGCTCGGTGCCGCCAGGGGTGGTCTCCAGCATCCAGTCGCATAGGAGGGCGCCGATCTCGTCCCCGGTCAGAATGCGCCATTCGTTGTCGTAGGCCCATACCGCGGCGGCCAGCCGGTCGGCATCGGGGTCAGAGGCCAACGCCAAAGGCGTGTCGATCTGATCAGCTCGGCGAATCACCTTGGCCAATGTGTCGTGGTTCTCAGGGTTGGGCGAGACCACGTTGCTGAATAGCGGGTCGGGCTCGGCCTCGTCCTCCACCACGTAGGGGCGCCCATTGTTTATTTGTTCTAGGGCTCGACTGAGTAGGGGCAGGCCGACGCCTTGGAGCGGGGTGTAGGCCAGCGGATGAAACGGCCCGCGGATAGCCACATTCGCCAAGATCGCGGTCATGTATTCGGCGCTGACGTCGACTTTCTCCGGCGATGCCAGCGGCAAGTCCAGAGGAGGCAGCGGCTGAGAGGCGATGGCTGCTTCAATGGCCTGGTCGTGAGGTGGAATGATTTGGGCACCATCGTTCAGGTACACCTTGATGCCGTTGTCACCGGCCGGGTTGTGGCTGGCGGTGACCATCACGCCAGCGTCGGCCCCAAAATGGGTGACCGCGAAGGCCAGCACCGGAGTGGGCGATTTCGGGGGCAGCATCATGGGGTGGCAACCGGCTGCCGCAAGCATCGAGGCCACGTCTTGCGCGAACACATCGGAGTTTTGGCGGGCGTCGAAGCCGATCACCACCTTGGCCCCCGGGCCTACGTGGGTGGCCAATGCTGCTGCGGTCTGGCGCACCACCACTTGGTTCATGCGATTGGGGCCGGCGCCCATTGGGCCTCGGATGCCGGCCGTGCCGAACCGGAGCCGGTCACCGAAGCGGTCGTCGATCCCAGCCTGGTCACCCGAGTCGATCAACTGCTGTAACTCGGCTCGGGTAACCGGATCGGGGTCCGCAGCCAGCCACTCCTCGGGGGTGGGGGCCTTAGGGCTCACAGCACTCTGATCACGGTGCTCAGCACGTCGGTAACCCGGCCCTGAGCGGCCTGGCCGGCGTCCAGCACTTCTTGGTGGTCGAGTGCCTCCCCCATGCCAGCGGCCGCGTTGGTAACCAACGACACCCCGGCCACCTCGGCCCCGAGATGGCGGACGGCGATGGCCTCCAGCACGGTGGACATGCCCACCAGGTCGGCGCCCATTCGGGCCAGCATGGTGATCTCCGCCGGGGTCTCGAAGTGCGGCCCCACCAACCCGGCGTACACCCCCTCGCCTATCGATGGGTCGATCTGACGCATGGCCTCGCGAATACGGGACGAATAAAGATCGGTCAGATCGGTGAAACGGATGGCGTAGCCCTCGGGCGGGGCCGGGCCGAACAGCGGGGACTGGCCCGTGAGATTGATGTGGTCGCTGATCAGCACCGGCTGGCCCACTCCGAAAGCGGGGTTCATGCAACCCGCGGCGTTGGTGAGCACCACCGTGGAGCAACCCGCCGCCACCGCGGCCCGCACACCGTGGACCACGTCGGCCGGAGGATGGCCCTCGTAGAGATGAACTCGTCCGGCCATCACCAGCACCCGCCGGCCCTCCACGCTCACCGTGCTAAGGGTCCCGCCATGGCCGGGCACCGAAGGCGGGTGGAACCCGGTGACGCTCTCCGCGGCCACCTCGGCTTCTACCGTGCCCAGGTCGCGGGCCACCTCCGCCCAACCCGAACCCAGCACCACGGCAGCGTCAAAGCTACCGCCCAACCGCTCGACCAGCTCGGCTCCGGCCTGCTCGGCCCGTTCGAATGGGTTCATACCCCGATGGTAGAAGGCATTGATGACACATCCCGCACCGCGTTCGGTGGGGAGCTACTGGGCCAAATGGGCCAGCGAGCCAGAGGGGCGGGCGCCGAACTGGCTGATGGTCGCGGTGGCGGCCATCGAGCCCAACCACCCGCACTGGGCTAGTTCCATCCCCCGGGTCCAGCCGTAGAGGAAACCAGAGGCGTACAGGTCGCCAGCCCCGGTGGTGTCCACCACTTCAGCCGCCGGTGCGGCCGGCACCTCGATGATCTCGGTGGGAGTGACCAGTACCGATCCCCGCTCGCTCCGGGTGAGCGCGGCCACTTGGCACCTTCCCTGCACCGCGGCCACCGCAGCCTCGAAGTCATCCCCGGTCTCATACAGCGTGCAGATCTCGTGCTCGTTGCCGAACAGCAGGTCGATGGGGCCGTCCACCAAGTCGAGCCACTCTTGGTGGTGGCGCTCCACGCAGAAGCTGTCCGACAGCGTGAACGAGATTGTCCCCCCGCCAGCCGAGCAGATGGAGATGGCCTTGCGGATGGCCTCCTTGGTGATGGCCACGTCCCAGATGTAGCCCTCGCAGTACAGCACCTGTGCTGCCCCCACCAGCTCGGGATCGATGTCGTCGGGGTGCAGTTCGGTGCTGGCCCCCAGGTAGGTGTTCATGGTGCGGGCCGCGTCGGGGGTCACGATGATGAGACAACGGGCGGTGGGCGGCCCGGCAGTGGCCGGGGCTACTTCGAAGCGCACTCCCAGCGCCCCTATGTCGTGGGCGAACACCTCGCCGAGCTGGTCGTCGCGCACCTTGCCGATGTAGCCCACCTGTCCGCCGAACGAGGCCACCCCGGCCACCGTGTTGGCCGCCGACCCCCCCGATGTCTCGATGGCCGGCGCCATGGCTCCGTAAAGCTCTTCGGCCCGCTCGGCATCGATCAGCGTCATCGCCCCCTTCACCAGTCCATAGGCGTCGATGAACTCGTGATCCTCGGTGCTGATCACATCAACAATGGCGTTCCCGATCCCCACCACGTCCAACGCCTCACTCATAGCGAACCGAGGCTACCGATCACCCTGCTGAGAGGACCACCGCAGAGCTAACCGGAGAAGATGTAGGCGACCTCGTCGGCAGTCAGCTCCGCCCGCTCTGCGGCGGTGCTCTGCTCAACTTCCTCCACCGAGGCGTTGCCCACGATCACCAGCGGCTCGAAGTCGGCGCGCAGCGCCCAGGCCAGCGCCACCTGGCTCAGGCTCAACCCGTGCCGGCGGCCCACCTCGGCGGCCCGCTCCCGCCGCGCCCAGTTGACCTCGTTGAGATAGCACCGGGCGGTGTCGGCCAGATGCCCCTCGGTAGCCGCCTCCAGCTCGGCGCGGCCGATCCGCTCGCTCAGAAAACCCCCCGCCAGCGGCGACCAGGCAACGACCTTCACCCCCCGTTCCTGGTGCCAGGCACGGTCGGCCGCCCGGTGGGCGCCGGTAAGCGTGACCACGTCGTCCCACGGCTCGTCGAGCTGGTCGACGAGGCTCCAGTGGGCGCTGTTAGCCACCGGTCCCCTCAGATCGTGGGCATCGGCGTACTCCACAACCGCCTCAACCCGGGCCGTCGTCCAATTCGACACCCCCCACGCTCCAATGTGGCCCCGGTCGATGGCGGCGTTGACCGCCTCCACCAGAATGCCGATATCCACGGCGGGATCATCCCGATGGAACATCCACAGATCGAGCTGGTCGACGCCGATCTGGCGCCGCGACAGCTCCATGTCCTCGGCTATGGCCTCGGGGGTCACCCGGGGGCTCCAGTGGGGAGGTTCGGGATGGCACCCCTTGGCGAAGAAGACGATGCCGTCCCGACCGCCCCGGTGGCGGACCCAGCGGCCGAGGATGGCGTCCACCCCGTCGTCGCCGAAGGCGTAGTTGACTGCGGTGTCGAAGGTATTGATCCCCGCTTCGACCGCAGCATCAAGCATGGCGAAGCGGGCCGGGTCGTCTTGGGTGAACAGGCCGATGGCGCCTTGCACCACACGGCTGACCGGGGTGGCCACTCCAGGAAACTCCATGTACTCCATTACTGCCCCATTTCTGTCTCGAAGGGATACGCAACCCCGATGCGGGCTCGAATCTCATCGCACAGTCCGGCCATCTCCAACGTCAACGACAGCGGCATTCGCTCGCTTTCGGTGCGCCCGGCCCGAACGCAATCAACCACTTCTTGGATCTCGTATTCGAACCCGTTGGCGGGATGGGGAGTCTCCTCCGTCTCCTCTAGGCCCTCGGCTTGAAGAATGGCCCGGTCAGCGGCCCAAAAAACCGGTATCTCGATCGACCCGGCGGTCCCTGAGATGACGGCGCTGGAGTCGAGGTTGGCCACCACGGCACAGCCGAGTTGGGCCAGCCCGCTCCCCGGATACGACGCCGAAATGGAGACGATCTCATCCACGTTGGTCTCGCCCACTCGGGCTACCACCCCGTATTCCAGCGGCGGTGCCCCGTACAGCCAACGGGCCAAGTGCAGCGGGTAGACCCCAACGTCGAGCAAGCTCCCCCCGGCCAGTTCGGGATTGAACAGACGGTGCTCGGGCATCACCGGAGCAGCGAAGCCGAACGAGGCCGTCACCTGCCGGACGTCGCCGATGCGCCCATCGTCAATCCAGCCCCGCACCACCTCATAGATGGGCAGAAACCGGGTCCACATCGCCTCCATTGCGAATACCCCGGCGGCCTGAGCAGCCTCCACGATCCGGGTCGCTCCATCCAGGTTGGGGGCAATGGGCTTCTCCACCAGCACCGCCACCCCGGCGTCAATGCAGGCAACGGCCGCCTCGGCATGGGACGGGTGGGGCGTGCAGATGTACACCGCATCGAGCTCCTCGCCCTGGAGCATCTCCCCCACCGACCCATAACTCGCCGCAATGCCGTGATCTTGGGCAAACGCCCCAGCCCGGCCCGCGTCCCTGCCCGCCACCGCAGCAACGCATGCCCCCTCCACAACCTCCATCGCCCCCAGAAACTGACCAGTGATGTGGCCATGCCCAACCATCCCAAAACGAAAATCCATATCTCCCACTCATATCTCCCGGGTGCGACCCGAGGCTACCGAGGCCGAGCTCCCACCTCCTATCTGCATCTCCTAGCTGCCCAAAGCAACGCAGGGCTACGCTCGCCAATCGATGGGCCGGTTGGAAGATCTCACCAAGGGCGCACGAGTCGCAGGCGTTGCCCCAATAGGGGTGGTCACGGTGATCGACGCCGAATGGATCGGCTCGGATGCGGTGAACCTCACCTACGAAGACGACAGCGGCAACGTCCAGCGAGAGATCGTCTACCGCGCGAAGGAACAGGAACTTTCCCTCGAGGGCGACGGCCGACCTTGGTCGTTCGACGCCGATCCCGAGCTGTTCACCCTGGTGGCTGAAGCCAAGCGGATCAGCTTGGCCCACCTGTTCGACCCCTATCTGGCCACCTACACCAGCGACGTCGACCCGCTCCCCCATCAGATCGAGGCGGTCTATACGGAAATGCTTCCCCGCCGCCCGCTCCGATTCTTGCTGGCCGACGACCCCGGCGCGGGCAAGACCATCATGGCTGGACTGTTAATTAAGGAGCTGATCGTTCGGGGAGACCTAGACCGGTGCCTTATCGTGGTCCCCGGCGGGCTAGCCGAACAGTGGCAAGACGAGCTGGGCGAGAAGTTCGGCCTCGAGTTCGAGCTGTTTACCCGAGCCATGGTGGAGGACACACGCTCCGGCAATCCTCTGGCTGAACGCCCCCGGCTCATCGCCCGCCTCGACATGCTGTCCCGAGACGAAGACCTCCAAGCCCAGCTCGACCGCACCGACTGGGACCTAGTGGTGGTGGACGAGGCCCACAAGATGTCGGCCACCTACCGGGGCGACGACGTCGAACAGACCAAGCGCTACAAGCTCGGCCGACGCCTTGAGGCCGTGGCCCGCCACTTCCTTCTGATGACGGCCACGCCCCACAACGGCAAGCCCGAAGACTTCCAGTTGTTCATGGCGCTCTTGGACGGCGACATGTTCGCCGGCAAGTACCGCCGGGGCGCCCACAGCGACAAGCCGGCCAAAGACCTGATGCGCCGCCGCATCAAAGAAGACCTGCTTCGCTTCGACGGCACCCGGCTGTTCCCCGAGCGGGAGGCCACCACCGCCAAGTACACGCTGAGCCCCGCCGAGCTCGACTTGTACGAGCACGTCACCGAGTACGTCCGCAACGGGATGAACCGGGCCGAGCAGCTCCGAAAAGAAGGGCAGGGCCGACGCTCGGCTGTAGTCGGCTTCGCCCTCACCATCCTGCAACGGCGACTGGCGTCATCACCTCGGGCCATCCTCCGATCTCTGGAACGACGGCGCGAGCGCCTCTCAACCCGCTTGGCCGAGGCTGAACAGGCCCGGAACGAGCCAACCTCAACTGCCAAAGACGACATCGAGATACTGGGTGAGGTTCCAGAGGGCTACCGCCCATCGGACTTCGACGATTTCGACCCCGATGAGCTGTTGGCCAGCGAGACCGAGGAGTTCGAAGACCAGATCCAAGTTGAGGCCACCCCCGCCCGCACCATCGCCGAGCTGAAGGCCGAGATCAGCGATCTCGACGGCCTCGTCAAGCGAGCCCAAGTCGTCTACCAGCGAGGCGACGATCGCAAATGGGACGAGCTTGCCAAACTCCTACAAGGCACGCCCGAGATGCTCGACGAGAACGGTCGCATCAAGAAGCTGATCATCTTCACCGAGCACCGGGACACCCTCGACTACCTGGTCGAGCGGCTTGGCCGCCTCCGGGGCCGATCCGATGAGGTAGTCGCCATCCACGGAGGAGTTCGCCGCGAGGTGCGCCGCCAGGTGCAGGATCAGTTCACCCAAGACGACCAGGTGCGCATCTTGGTGGCCACCGATGCCGCCGGCGAGGGCCTCAACCTCCAGCGTGCCCACCTGATGGTGAACTACGACCTGCCCTGGAACCCCAACCGCATCGAGCAGCGGTTCGGGCGGATCCACCGCATCGGCCAGACCGAGGTGTGCGAGTTGGTGATCGAGAAGAAGTGGAAGGAGACAACTCCGGCCCGAGGCGCTCCTTTTCTTCTTCAGGGGATTGCAGCATCGGTCAGGCCTCTGGTTGGTCAAGGCCCTTGGGACCATTACATCGGCGTACTGGATGAGGGGACTGAATATGCCCGGCTTGACTCTCTTCGATCGCAAGAGGACGAGCTGCGGGACGAGCTCTTTCGGCTGGATATCGAGATCGGCAAGCTCGAGACGCCGTCAAACCTCAACCGGGTGGTGGCAGGATTCGGCGTCTTCTTGGCCTTGGGGGTGATCTACCCGCTGATCCTCATGTCGCTGGATCCAGTGCCCACTGCCATTTGGGCCAGGGCAACAGCGATAGCCGCGCTTGTTGCGGGAATAGGCGCCATAGCATTCGCTCTCAGTGCCCAGATTCGCAAGGACCGCATAATCCCAGACCGGCCGCTGGGCTGACGCTTGTGAGGGCCAAAGTGGAGCTGAAGGGTGAACAAATGCAGAGGTATGGCCATGGCTGATGGCGAATCCGGTGCTGGGAGGCCAGTGTCGGCTTATTCGACGGGCGGCGGGGGGTTCACGTTTGAGCACATGGCAGCGGTCCGGTATCTGAGCGCAATGCTCTCGGGGGCGGCAAGACCAGAGTTGGGCGAACACCGCGTCGTGCAGGTCGTTTTCCAGCACTCAGAGGCCGCCTCATTTGATGACCTTCACATCCTGGCAGCGCGAGATGATGAGGAGAACCCTTCGCTGGAGCTGTGGATTGCGGTCCGGCGTCACCCGAAATTCATCCCCAGCGATCCCGGTTCTCGGCAGTTGGTGGGGGCGCTGGCGGAAGCGATTGGCCAGCCCGAAGTCCCTGGCAGGGAGCAGCGCCTAGTGGTATGCGACGCTGGGAGAGGCAACCAGCCGAGAGAAGTGGGCGAACTCGCTGAACTGGCCCGCTCGAAGACCTCGGAGGACGCTTTCCTAGCGGAGGTTTCCGAGACCGGCAGAGCGCCTAAAAGGCTGCGCGACCGCCTCGGCTACCTGGAAGAGCTGGTACGGGATTCTGCCCCAAACAATGAAGAGATCTCGTTGTGGCGGCTGCTCCGACAGCTATACATCTCGACGGCCCGGTTGGAACCCCCAGATGGCACTGATTGGGCCTATCTGCTTGACGAATTGGAGGGTTGGGCGAATGGCCAGACGCGTGCTGGGGCCGTGGCGCTTCGGAGCCGTCTGGCCGAACTCGCCGGCGAATACGGCCCAGCGGGGGCAGAGGTGGACCGGGCAAAGCTCCGCCGCGCCGCTCACTCTCAGATTCACAGCGACCGTCGGCTCTTGGCCACCGCATGGGAGAAGCTGCGCCACCTCGAGCTGGAGGCCCGGACAGCGGTCAGGAGGGGGTGCGGCGCAGACACCCCTGTCGTGCTCCCCCGGAACAACGCCCGGGGAGACCTGGCAGATGCTATCGAGACGGAGAGTGTGCTGGTGGTGACTGGGGAGTCGGGTATCGGCAAGAGCGCGCTGGTGTGCTCCGCTCTCGAAAACCTTGCCGAGTCCGGGACCGGCGAGTTCGAGTCCGTGTATTTGAGTCTGCGCGACTTGCCCGAACGCCCCTCGGAATTGCACGCATCGCTCGGCGCTCCTTTGGGCCGAGTCCTCAGCGAGATGTCAGCGCCGACCCGGGTACTGGTAGTGGACGCCGCAGACAGGGCTGCTGAGAGAGCGGCCACCCCGCTGGCCGCTCTCTTGCGAGCCGCCTCAAACGCCGGTGTCGCCGTGTGCGTTGTGACGGCTGAAGCAGGCCGCGACACCGTGGAGGGCATCGTTGCCGACGCCGGTCTAGGGGGCATGCGGTCCCTAGAGTTGCCCGGACTCGGCGACGGCGAGATCGCTGACCTGGCCGGAGCGTTCCCGTCTCTGAGGCGCATCGCTGATGACCGCCGGGCGCGCGAGATGCTTCGGAGGCCAGTTATCGCCGATCTGCTTACCCGGGCCGGAGTCGAAAGTGTGCCGCTCAGTACGAGCGAGGCGATGGAGGTGATCTGGTCGCGGCTTGTCCGCAGAGACGGGCGGCCTGGCCGGGGCTTCCCAGACTCACGCGAGCAGGTGATGCGCCAACTCGCGCATTGGCATCTCAACATCGAGGGCTCTGACCAGGCGTACACGGCACTCGATGGTGAGACGTTGGATGGGTTGCGGCACGACGGGATCCTCCGCACAAGTAGCCGCCTGTGGTCGCCAATGCCGGAATTCGCGCACGACATCCTTCGGGTATTTGCTGTCGCGAAGGTGCTGGGGTTTGGAGGAAGCCCCGCGGAGGTGCTCGTTGATTTAGGCGCGCCTCGCTGGACACTTCCGGCAGCCCACTTGGCGTTCCAGGCGTTACTTGCTCACAGGGAGGAGACCGGGGCGACGCTCGAGTCGATCCAAGAATCTTGCGAGACGCTGGTTGTGTCCGGCAGGGGCGCACGATGGGGCGATGTTCCAGTCGAGGCGGCACTCGGGCTGCCCGACTGGGGGGACATCGTGGCGGAGTCGTGGGATTGGTTGGCCTCCGACAACGGTGAGGGGCTCTTGCGGGTTTTCCGCCTGGTGGCCCATCGGCACACCAAGAACGGAATAGCAGATCCCGCAGTTGCGGGCCCGGTCGCCTCTCTATTGGTTAAGCGCTGGTGGCCCGAAAGCGTGCAGAGTCAGGCAGAGGCATTCTTGAGGACGTGGCTGCGCGGGCTGGTCTCCCAACGTGCCCCCGCCGGCAACGAGGCGCGGACAAGGCTTCGAGAACTGGTCGAGCACCGGGTGGCCTTGGGTGACCAGCGGGAACAATTGCAGGCAGAAGAGCAGGCCGCAAGGCTCGCTGCTCGTTCGCCTGAGCAGGTCGAAGAAGACGAGGCTCGAATCCGGATAAGCGAATTGCACGCTCTCCTTGAACCCCGACACCAGCGGGGGGGCAGCCTGCCCTTCGAGCTGACAATGGAGCCGATGCTCGAACTTCTGGTGCTTCTCGGCCCAGATCTGAGCGCCAAAGGAGAACAGCTGCTGCGCAGGGTAGCTGCCAATGACCCGGAGCGCCTGCAAGCGGCGGTTGAGTCCTTCCTAGCGGGCGAGTCGCTCTCCCAGTACAACCACGGCTTGCTCGCACACCTTGTCGAGGCGTACTACATCGACGAAGACCAGCTTCAGTTCGCTTCCAATGCGTTCGAGAGCGGTGTCCGACGCCACGTCTACGCGGGTTTGGGTGTGGCGCAGGCCGGGCCTTGGCGGGGCCCATTTTTTGCGCTGTTCCGCCGCGGCTTCTCGGCAGGTGTGGCCAGTCTGAATCGGATTTTGAACCACGCCGCCCGCGTCCAGATGCGGCCCCGCTCGAGGAGCATGTTGGATCCTCTTCCCCCTTCCGGCGCTGACCCTCCAGGCGAGGTGCTGCACATTTCCGGCGAGCCTCGGAGATATGTCGGGAACTCCGCGACCTGGCTGTGGTACCGGGATATAGCCGATGGCCCATATCCATGCACTAGCGCCCTCCAGGCCCTGGAAAGGGTCTGCGACCAGTTGCTTGAAGGGAATCAGCTGCCTCCAGACGAGCTGTTCGCCTTGCTATTGGACGGCTGCGAGAACCTCGCAATGCCTGCCTTGGCCTACGGGCTTATGGTCCGACACATTGAGCGGGTCGAACGCCTTATCGACCCATACCTGATAGAGCCGTTCGTCTGGCAGGCAGAGACTCAGCGGGTCGTGATAGAAACCTCCGGGCTCGGAGGGCCGACTGCGGACGCAGCAGCCGCAGAACGCCGACAGTGGACTCCGTTGATGGCCGTTATGAATCTTGTCTTGTCTGCCCTAGAGGACCAGGATCGGCAGCAGGAACTCAAGGGGCTGGGCTCAGAGCTATTCGAGCGCTCGGCAGGACACTACGAGGGGACTCCCAGGCAGGCGGAGGAATCGGCGATCGCCAGAAAGAGGGCGTTGGCCTTTGATGTCGATCAATACGAGATCGAACCTACAGAGTCCGGGCAAGCAGTGAGGATCAGCCTCAAGGAGGACGAAGAAGTCCAAGAAGTTCTCGCCGAGTCAAATACGGACCTGCTCCGCGGCATGGAAGCCGACAGGCTCAAATTCGTCTACGCCGACAGGCTTATCGGCCGCCCAACGCCCGAACCGCTGAATATCGAGCAACTCGCACGCGACATCAACACGGCGAAGGCAATGCTGGCCGACCCGCCGCAGAGCAGCGTCTTCGAGATCGCTGCCGCGCCAGCCGCAGTGGCCGCCGCCGTGCTCGAAGGGTTCTTTCTCGACGATATGGACTTGGCTGAAGACGACTTGGTCTGGGCGGCCCGAACCCTGGCAGACATCGTCCTATCCCACAAACTACAGGGAGAAGTCGGCGGGCCTTTCTCAGATACAACGGTATTCCCGTGGGGGGCCGACCGGTCCGCAGCACGATCGCTGCCGCTGCTGCTGCGGCCAGATGCACGACCGGTGCTGGACCGGATCGCCGCCGATGGATTGGACAAACAGAAACTCGACCAGATCCAGAAATGGCTGTTTACCACTTCGCCGAACGAGACTCGAACCGCGGCAAGCCGGGCCCTCGACACGGTATGGCACTCGCCGTGCGAAACCACAGGCGATTGCTTTCACCAAGTCGCTCTCGCCCTAATCGAGCAGTCCGCCCGCCATACCACCCCCTTCAGGCGGCAGCCCGGTGAAACATACGATCCAATCCCGCTCACCGGACCGATCCTCGATGCCCTCGCTTCCGCCGACAACTTGGTCGTCTCCTGGCTTAACCCCGCGCTCCGGGCGCTGGGAGCAGAAGCCTGCAGCCCGGCCCCCTGCGTGCATGACCAGGCAGCAGAACTGCTCCACGCCGCCCTCAAAGCCCACCGACGAGCCAGATGCGCATTCGACATCGGATCCAACCACAGCTCCTGGGATGCCCTGTTCGCCGCAAGAGCAGTCTTATCCCTCGCCGCAGCCGGCCACCCGACCGCCCTGCAAGACCACATCCAAGGCTTCGCCGCGCATTTCGACGGCCTCCGCGAGTGCCTTATGGCCCTCGCCGCGGCCGCCGAGGAAACGCCCGAAGCCGCCGCTGTCGCACACGAGGCATGGCCGCAGATAATTCGCGACGGGCTCCGTCTCCTCGCCGAAAACGCGGAGAGCGATCTTGCCCGCAGCGGGCGGGACGAACGCTCTCTAGTATTTTCAGCCCTCCTGCCTGCACCAGCGACCATAGAGATGTACAACTACCGCGAGATCCCCGACGGCCCTATCCCATGGATCGACCCAGAAGGATGGGCACCCGAGATTGACATGTGGGTGCAAGCCGCGATCAGGAACCGCAGCCCAAACGACGGCACAGCCAGCGCACAGCAAGACGCGCCAAGCCCTTCGCTCCCAGCGGGCGGATTGTTCGGCAGCATCGGCACCATGGTCAGCATGCTCCTTGCACTCCCAAC
This sequence comes from Acidimicrobiia bacterium, assembly GCA_022826705.1. Lineage (GTDB taxonomy): Bacteria > Actinomycetota > Acidimicrobiia > Acidimicrobiales > Bin134 > Poriferisocius. The sequence goes on from JAJDUJ010000022.1 coordinate 42,030, forward strand.
CGAAGACCAGGCCAGAATCGGGATCAGCTGGATCGAGCAGCTTGTCGCCTATGCGGGCAGCGAGGCAGCTAACACGTTTACGCTCCCAGCATGGCTGCAGGAAGTGAGGCCTCACTGCCGAGGCGATGAGTCCGATACGTGGCAGCGGATCACCGACCATCTATATGTATTTGGCGACGCAAGGGTCAGCGACCTAGCCGACTAAACCGGCTCTACGCGTTGAAGCGGGGATACTCAAGGTACGGTTCTCGCCGCTTTCAGTTGTCAGCCTCAGTGAATTCGAAACGTATAGTTGAGACCCGGCAAGGAGGCAGCCGATGGAGAAGAAAGGTCGGAAGGCTGGCAGAACCGTGTCCCGGGCCATCACCCCAGAGGATCGGAGGGACGCCATTGAGCACGCCCTGAGGCGCACGAAGCCAGTCTTCCACCTCACCGAGGGCCAAGTTGCCCACATTGGGGAGATGTATCGGAAGTCTTAGCCTGCACTGACAGGGGAATCTCAGATGGACCTGAGGTAGCGACACCCCTATGGTCAAGAGCGCCGAGGGCAGTAGCCCGAGGAAGTGGAGCCCGGTACCTCTCCGGACGGTGAGTGGCCGGGCTCTTGCGCGTCAGAGCCTGTGGCAATCAACTGCACATCCCTGTGGACAAGATTAGAGACAAGTTTTTGGACAATTCATAGGGTAGATTGTAAGTTCCTACTGATGAGGGCGTACGAGAAGTCCCACCCTTGGATCACATTCGGCGCCCGAGACATCAATGATCTGTGGCCGCAGACGTGGATGTTGCTTGGCAAGGCCAAGGGGATCTGCGAGCAGATCGCCAGCACCCCACTCACGCCCGCACTCACCCAGCACTTGAACGAAGTCGCGCTCATCAAGGGTGCGCACGCCACTACAGCCATTGAGGGCAACACTCTTGACGAGAAGCAAGTAGCCGGCATCTACCGCGGCGAATACACCGCTCCCCCTTCAAGGGCGTATCAAGAGCGGGAAGTGCGTAACGTGCTCGACGCCCTGACCAATATCGACTCCCAGGCAATGAGCAGACCGCTGCCTCCGGTTACAACCGAGTTGATCTGCGAGTACAACCGTCAGGTGCTCAAGGACACTGAGCACGCCGACGATGTTGTTCCTGGCGAGGTCAGAGATCACTCTGTTTTGGTCGGTAACTATCGAGGCGCGCCAGCAGAGGACTGCCGGTACTTGGTCGACCGTCTCGCCGAATGGCTCGAGGGCGACGACTTTCGCTCCGACGATGCCGACTTGGCCTTTGCGCTCAGCATCATCCAAGCGGTGTACGCCCACCTGTACATCGCCTGGATCCACCCCTTCGGCGACGGCAACGGACGCACCGCGAGGCTCTTGGAATTCATGCTGCTGGCCCGGTCCGGGCAGATGCCGCTGTTGGCCGCGCACCTGCTCTCCAACCACTACAACCTCACCCGTGATCAGTATTACCGCGAACTGCAAGCCTCCAGCCGATCAGGCTCGACAGGCAACTTCGTGGCCTATGGCATCCAGGGCCTGCTCGACGGCCTACAAGAGCAGATCGACTTGGTGCGCGGACAGCAACTCGAAGTCTCTTGGGCTGACTACGTCACCGAAACAATGAGTCAGTTCCCCACAAGCCCAGCCAATGCGCGCCAGCGCGCCTTGGTGTTGGCGATGCCACCGAACCATGTGGTCCCTCGGGGAGATCTGACCGGCCTCACAGCGGAGTTAGCCGCGCTATACGCTCGAACCGGCCCAAGAACCCTGAGTCGAGATCTCAACCGTCTGGCAAAGGCGGGACTGATCGTGCGTGAGGGCAGAGATTGGAAGGCCAACGTCGACCTCTTGTATGCCTTGCTTCCACCGACCGCCACCAATCACATGGCGGATCAGTGAAGTCATTGTTGCTTGGAGTAGAAACAGGGCGTGGCACTTTCTAATCATGAGCGGGTGGGCAAGGCGATGGTCTTGCTGGGCGAGGGGTTGGCGCCGTTTGTGGCCCGAGAGTGCGAAGTGGAGTTTGGGGAGGACTGGACCACGGGGGTGCAGCGAGCCGACACCCGGGGCGGGGGGCGGACCCGCAAAGTGAATCCGCTCGACCCCCAGTTCCTGCTGAAGGTGATGTGGGATGAGTGGAACACCATTTTCCGCAAGAAATTGGGGCGGACGGAACGCAACTACGTTTCCGAGTTGCAGGATGCCCGCAACAAGTGGGCCCACAACGAAGCATTCACGGCTAAGAGCGCGCTGAGGGCGATGGACACGGCCAAGCTCTTGCTGGAGTCGGTCGGGGCCGGCCCTAATGCCGCGCAAGTGGACAAGCTCCACCAAGAGTTGTTGCGTCAGAGGTTTGAGGAAGAAGCCAAGAAAACCCAGAAGAAAGCGGCAGCAGCTCAGAGCACGGCCCAGGAGAAGAGCCTGGCCCAGTCGGGTCTGCCCGCATGGCGAGAGGTGGCCGAGCCTCATGACGATGTGGCCTCGGGCCGATTCCAACTCGCCGAGTTTGCTGCCGACCTGCACCAGGTTTGGAGAGGCGAGGCTCCTGTTGAATACGACGACCCAGCCGAGTTCTACCGGCGCACCTACATAACCGAGGGGCTGTCCAGTCTGATTGTGGGAGCGGCCCGTCGGTTCAGCGGGAGCGGCGGCGATCCTGTCATTCAGCTTCAGACCAACTTCGGCGGGGGAAAGACCCACGCCTTGATCGCCCTCTACCACTTGGCGGGAGATTCGCCCGTTACCCAGCTCAAAGGCGTGGAAGAGCTGCTCGCTGGCAATGGACTGGAATTGCCCAGCGAATCGATCCGCAGGGCGGTATTGGTCGGCCACCAGCTGTTGCCGGGTGAGACATCGGTCAAAGACGACGGGACCGTGGTCCGCACCATGTGGGGAGAGCTGGCCCATCAGCTTGGCGGAGCCGAGGGATATGCCCTGGTGGCTGAGGCCGACCAAACCGGCACCAGCCCTGGAGCAGCCCTCACCGAGCTGTTGCGGGAGTTCTCGCCATGTCTTGTGCTCATCGACGAGTGGGTGGGGTATGCCCGCCAGCTCTATGGCATGTCTGGGCTGCCGGCCGGATCGTTCGATGCCCACTTCAGCTTCGCCCAAGCCCTCACCGATGCGGCCAACAACACCCCGGGCGCTCTGCTGGTGGCCACCATTCCGTCATCGCAGATCGAGGTCGGCGGTGAGGGAGGACAGGCTGCGCTCAAGAGGCTGGAAAACCTGTTCGCCCGGATGCAGGCCAACTGGCGCACGGCCACCGCCGAGGAGAGCTTCGAGATCGTTCGGAGGCGGCTGTTCAAGGAGCTGACGCCTGAGGCGCTAACGAAGCGCGACGCAGTGGTGAAGGGCTTTGGCGAGCTGTACCAGAAGCAAGCGAGCGAGTTTCCCTCCGAGTGCAAAGAGGGCGACTACCAGCGCCGCATGAAGGCCACCTATCCGGTCCACCCCGAGTTGTTCGACCGGCTCTTCGAGGAATGGTCCGACCTCGAGCGATTCCAGCGCACCCGCGGCGTCCTGCGATTGATGGCCGAGGTTGTCCACAGCCTCTGGATCAACGACGACCCCAACCTGCTGATCCTGCCGTCCACCATCCCCATCGACGACAGCAAGGTGTCTGAGGAGCTGCTTCGCCACTTGGAAGCCGACTGGCGGACGGTGGTGGAGGCCGACGTAGACGGCGACAACGCCCTGCCGCTGAAGCTCGACAAGGACAACCCCAACCTGGGGCGCTTTCTGGCCGCCCGCAAGGTGGCCCGCACGGTGTACTTCGGGTCGGCCCCGTCTCAGCAGGCCGCAAACAAGGGACTCGACGACCGGTCCATAAAGCTCGGCTGCATCCAACCCGGTGAGGAGCGGCCCGCCATCTTCGGCGACGCCCTCCGCAAGTTGTCCGACCAGGCCTCCTATCTCTATCGAGACGGCGCCCGCTACTGGTATGCGCTCCAAGCCAATGTCAACCGCATCGCCCGAGACCGGGCCGAGGGGCACTTCAACGAGGCCGATGTGGACGATGAGATCCGCCGCCGGCTCGACGAAGCCCTCAAAGCTGGCCGAGGCCAGTTCGCCGGCGTCCACCCCTGCCCCCGCTCACCTGCCGATGTGCCTGACACCGACGAAGCCCGCCTCGTCGTGTTGGACCCGACCTCGCCCCACGACAGCAAGACGGAGCAGAGCGAAGCCCTCAAGATGGCCCAGCAAACCCTGCTGGAGCGTGCTGGAGGAGCCAGACAGCATCGCAACATGCTGGTTTTCCTGGCCGCTGACGTCACCCGCTTGGGCGAGTTGCGCCAAGCGGTTCGCAACCACTTGGCCTGGCAGTCCATTCGAGACGATGCGGAGTCGCTGAACCTCGATCCGCCCAATGCCCGCCAGGCTGAGTCGAAGGCGGCCGATGCCGACGAGACGGTGGCTTCTCGGATACCCGAGACCTACATCTGGGTGCTGAATCCATCGCTACCCCCCGACAATCCGAGAGGAGAAATCCAATGGGAGAAAGCCCGGGTGACCGCCTCGGGGCCGTTGGCTGAGCGGGTGGCCCACAAGCTGGTTCACGACGAGTCGCTCATCCCGGCATACGGCGGCACACGACTGCGGTGGGAACTGGACCGCGTCCCCCTCTGGCGAGACAACCCGGGGCAGGCCGACGATGAGAAGGTGGCCATATCGGTCAATCAGCTTTGGAGCGACATCACCCAGTACCTCTACCTGCCTCGGCTGGTGCGCCGCTCAGTGCTGGAAGACGCCATCCGCGACGGGGTGCAGTCCACCGTTTGGGCCACCGATGGGATCGCTTATGCCGAGGGACACGATGGGGAGCGCTACGTCGGACTGCGAGCGGGTGAAATGCTGGCCGCCATCGCCCCCAGCGGACTTTTGGTCCACCCCGATGCCGCCAACTCTCAAATCGAGGCAGAGCAGTCCGCACGAGCGAAGGCAATGGATGACGACGCTGGCGGTGGCGTAACCGCTCCAGTCGGAACCGAAACCGAAGGGGACGTCGATCCGGAGCCGACGGACCCCGCTGGGCCAACAATGCCCACCCGCTACTACGGCCGGGTCACCGTCAAGGCCGACCGTTGGACAAGAACAGCAGCCGACATCGCCGAGGCCATCGTCAATCAACTCGCCCAAGCAGAAGACGCCAAGGTCTCCGTCACCATCGAAGTAGAGGCCACCGCCGACGACGGCTTCGACGACGACGTCCAGCGCACCATCACCGAAAACGCCGCCACCCTCAAATTCAACGACAGCGACTTCGAATCCTGATCATCGCTCGAAGAACCCCCGGCGTTCCAGAAAGCGCCAGGGGAGATAGCCCAGAACTGCGATTACCCCAATCGCCAGAAACGACCACCAATTGCTCTCCAAGCCGAATGCCCATAGGGGTAAATAGGGGCTTACCTGGATGAGCCCTATGTAGAGGGCCATCCAGGCGAACAGCCTGCCTCTCCGCCAATTCCGCTGCGGGGCATTGGCCTTTCGATACAGCCAGCCCAGATGGTCGGGCGATTTGAGCCGGTTGTACGGCCAACCGAGCTTCTCGAGGTCAATCTCCGACTGCTTCTCAGCTGGCTGTTCAGCTGGGCAGGACGGTGATTGGGCAGTTGGGGCCGGGGGCGGCGGCGAGTCTGGCATCGGTAGTGAGCAGGGGGCAGTCCAAAGTCTCGGCTAGGGCGACGTAAGAGGCATCGTAGGCAGAAACATTGTCTCGCAGAGCCCAGATTCTGGCAATCAAACCAGGCAACGGGAAGCGCTCGACACCGAGTCTCGTCCAACCTTGTATCGCCAGTTCGGCATCCTCAGTCGTAATCAACCTCCGAATCAGCAGCTTGCGGAGAGTCTGAATCACCTCGGCATCAACCAGATGGGGAGCAACTAGTCGGTTCTCGCTCAGCATTTGGCGGGCGCCGCCGTCATTGAGCAACGCCGACACTGCTGCCGAGGCATCGACCACGATCACCTCTCGGCTCGGCCCTCGTGCAGCGCATCCAAGATCTCAGCGGCTGAGATGTCCAGATCGGGCAAGTCGCCGAGCAGCGCCGGGTTGTCGGCCCGGCGGGTCGAACTGGTCAACTCCCGAACCGCCATAGCCGACACCGACAACCCCTCATAGCCGGCGAGAGTTTCGAGGCGGCGCACGACCTCATCAGGCACATTGCGCAGATACAGAGTTCGCATGTTGCTAGTTGCTAGCATATAGCAATCAATTTTGCAATCATCTATCGATCTCGCCTGGAAATCCTGTCAGCGCCCGAACCGTATTGTGATCGTACTGATATTTCCATTTATTTCCAGTAGTTTTGATTGCATGGGTCGACAGTGACATTTGGTCAGTGCCAGTGGTGTTAAATGCTTCTGTGGATCTTCCTGCTGAATCCTCGGTGAACCCCTATCGGCTGCCGCGGGGAGTGGTGCCGCGGCGGTATGAGCTGCGGTTGGAACCGGACTTGGAGGCGTTCACGTTTACGGGGACAGTGGGGGTGGACGTTGAGGTGGTGGAGTCGACCAGCGAGATCGTGCTCAATGCGGCCGAGCTGGAGATCAGTGGCGGCGACCTCAACGGAGTGGCGTTGGCCGAGGTTGACTACGACGGCGAGCACGAGCGGGCGGTGCTGCGGCTAGGCGAAGCAGTTCAGCCGGGTGCCGCTCGGCTGAACCTGTCGTTCACCGGCACGCTCAACGACCAGCTTCGGGGGTTTTATCGCTCGACGTTTACCGATGACGATGGCGATGAGCGGGTGATCGCCACCACGCAGTTTGAATCGACCAATGCCCGACGGGCGTTTCCGTGCTGGGACGAGCCCGACCTCAAGGCGGTGTTCGAGGTGACCCTGGTGGTGCCCGGCGACCTGATGGCGGTGTCGTCGGGGGCGGAGGTGGATTCACGACCTACTGGCGACGGGCGCCGGGAGGTGTCATTCGCCCCCACCATGGAGATGTCCACCTATCTGCTGGCCTTCATAGTCGGCCCGCTGGAGGCCACCGATCCGGTAGATGTGAACGGCACGCCGCTGCGTGTCGTTCATCCCATCGGCAAAGGACATCTCACCGAGTACGCCCTCGACGCCGGAGCGTTCTGCCTCGGCTTCTTCGAGGACTACTTCGCTATCGACTACCCCGGCGACAAGCTCGACCTCGTGGCTATACCCGACTTCGCCTTCGGGGCCATGGAGAACATGGGCTGCGTCACCTTCCGGGAGATCCTGCTGCTGTTGGACCCCGACTCATCAACCCAGCAGGAGCGGCAGACCGCGGTGGACGTGATTGCCCACGAACTGGCCCACATGTGGTTCGGAAACCTGGTCACCATGAAGTGGTGGAACGGCATCTGGCTGAAGGAGGCCTTCGCCACGTTCTGCGAGATGCTGGCAGTGGACGCCTACCGCCCCGACTGGAAGCGCTGGCTGGCCTTCGGATTGTCGCGGGCCGCGGCCTTCGACGTGGACGCCCTGGCCGCCACCCGGGCCATCGAGTACCCAGTGGTCTCCCCCGCCGATGCCGAGGGAATGTACGACTTGCTCACCTACGAAAAGGGCGCAGCCGCGGTGCGGATGCTGGAGCAGTACCTAGGCGTCGACGAATTCCGCGACGGGGTCCGCCACTATCTCCGGCGCCATTCCTACGCCAACACCGAGACCCACGACATTTGGGATGCGCTGGCCGAGTCCACCGGCGAACCGGCCCGAGACGTTATGGACTCATGGATCTTCCAGGGCGGCCACCCGGTGGTGACCGCCGCGACCGATGACGGCGGTGCCATCACGCTCCGCCAAGAACGGTTCCGCTACGACGGCCAACCCGACGACGCCCGCTGGCAAGTGCCGGTAGTGGCCGCAGTGGGTACCAATGCCGCAGAGCACACCGAGCGGCTAGTGCTTGAGGACCCAGTGGCCCTGAGCACCGACGACCCCGCCTGGGTCATGGTCAATCCGACAGCCGACGGCTTCTACCGAGTGGCCTACGAGGGCGGATTGCTCGACCGGCTGCTGGACGGCGGCCCCGACCTAGACCCCCTCCAGCGCTACGTACTGGTGGACGACCAGTGGGCCCTCACGGTGGCGAACCGGCTGAGCGTGGCCGATTACGTGGGGTTCGCCGAACGTATGGCCGCCGCGGAGGACGATCTGGCGGTGTGGCGCCGCTTGGCCAGCACGCTGGGCACCCTCGACCACATGGTTCCCGACGACGGAAGGGCCGACCTCCAAGCTCGAGTCCAAAGCCTGGTCGGGCCGGCCTGGGCTCGGGTGGGCTGGGAGCCGGTCGCCGGAGAAGACGAGCGCATCGGCGAGCTGAGGGGCGTGCTGGCCCGCACCCTGGCCGTGGGCGGCAACGACGCCGACGCCATCGCCCGGTGCCGAGAATTGATGGCCGCCGAGGCCGTCGACCCCGCCCTGGCCGCGGCCGCCATTGCGGTGGTGGCCGCCACCGGTGACGACGCCGACTACCAGGAGATCCACCACCGCTACCAAAGCGCCCCCACCCCCCAGCTCGAACTGCGCTACCTGATGGCACTCACCACCTTCGACGACCCCGCGCTCATGGACCGCACCCTGGCCGCCACCCTCGACGGCACAGTTCGCAGCCAAGACGCCGGATTCGTGCTCCGAGGCTGCCTGGAGAACCGCGGCCGCGGCCCCCAAGCATGGGCATTCATCACCGAACACTGGGACGACATCAACCAACGCCTCCCCACCGCCATAGTCCCCCGAATGCTCGGCGGCATAACCGCCCTCTCCACCCCTGAGCTAGCCACCGAAGTCGAGGAGTTCCTAAAAGCCCACCCCGTCCCCCAAGGCAAGCTGATCCTCGCCCAACACCTAGAACGCCAAAAGGTAAACGTCCAACTGCGAAGCCGAGTCCAGGAAGCTCTGGGAACGAAGGAGAACTGAGGCAGGGCGGGGGGTGGCCCGGCTCAGGGCGCCCGCCGCCCGGAGTTCATCGAGGACGGCGGGCTGGGCCGGGACAGGACCCGCCGCCCTGCCGGACGCGCGCTAACCAGTCCCTACCGCGGCCCTGATGGACTCGCGTAGCGACTTCATTGTGGCGAACACGGCGGTGGGCTCGTAGCCGCAGTGGGCCATGCAGTTTTCGCAGCGGGGGTCTTTGCCGCGGCCGTAGCTGTCCCAGTCGGTGGTTTCGATCAGTTCCTGGTAGGTCTCGGTGTAGCCATCGGACATGAGGTAGCAGGGCCGCTGCCAGCCGAACACCGAGTAGCTGGGGATGCCCCAGGCGGTGCACTCGTACTCCACCTTGCCCTCAAGGAAGTCCAAGAACAGCGGCGTGTGGTTCAGCCGCCACTTCTTGCGCTTACCCTCGGAGAAGGCGTCCCTAAAGAGGCTCTTGGTCTGCTCCACCGGCAAGAAATGCTCCTGGTCGGGGGCCTTCTCGTAGGCGTACCCCGGCGAGATCATCATGGAGTCGACTTCCAGATCGTCGTTCAAGAAGTCGAGCACGCTGCGCACGTCCTCGGGGCTATCGGTGCTGAAGAAGGTGCTGTTGGTGGTGACCCGGAAACCCTTGGCCTTGGCCTCGTTCACGGCCTCCACAACCTCGTCGAAGACACCCTCGCGGGCCACCGCCAGGTCGTGGCGCTCCTGAAGCCCGTCCACGTGGACCACGAACGAGAAGTAGGGCGACGGCGTGAACTTGTCGATCTTGCGCCGCAGCAGCACCGCGTTGGTACACAGGTACACGAACTTCTTGCGCTTGATGAGCTCGTCCACCATCTCGCTGATCTGGGGATGCAGCAACGGCTCGCCCCCGGCGATGGATACCATCGGGGCTCCGCACTCCTCCATGGCCGCCACCGCCTCGTCCACGCTGACCCGCTTGCGCAGCACCTCAGTTGGGTACTGGATCTTGCCGCAGCCCGGACACTCCAGATTGCAGGCGAACAGCGGTTCCAGCTCCACAATCAGCGGGAACTTCTCGCGGCGCCGCAGCTTGTTCTTGAACACGTAGGTGCCCACCTTTGCCGCTTGCCTCAGCGGAATAGGCATGTCAGAAATCCTCCTCGGACAGCACCGGCGTCAACCGGCGAATGGTCCGCAATGCTCGATAGATCCTCACGGGAGCAACCAGAGACCGCAGCTCATGGCTGGGGGTGTCGGTTACCACCCGCACCACTGCTGCCGGACCACGATGATGCTCCAAAAGCCAGGCCGACTCCATATCGACCGCCACCGCCCCCCGGTTGGCCAGCTCCTGGCGACTCGCCCCAACCGCCAACTCGGACACGCTAGCCACCGGGCCGGTGTGTACGGTAAATCCGGCCGCTTGCAGACCCTTGGCCACTGCTTCGGATTGGGGCAGGCCAATGGGCGACACATCGTCAGCCGATACCTCGGTGGCCACAACCACGTCACCCGGCTCGATGCCATCGACCACCGCCCCGCCCATGCCAACCACCGCTACCGGGCCGCGGTGCGGCTCAACCCGGCGACTGCGCTTGGGCCCCATGCCGGTACACACCACCTTTGCCCCACCGCCGTGCCGGCGGATTCCCCGCCGGGCGGCTCGGGCCTCCATAGCCAACGGACACAGCACCACCAGGCTCACCCCTCACCCGTTGTCGCCTGCACCCAGCGGCCCAGGGCCATCAACGGGAACACCAGCCGGTAGAGGTGGTAGCGGATGTAGAAGTCGCCGGAGAAGCCGGTGCCGGTGTACCAGGGCTCGTCCCAGTCCCCGTCGTCGCGCTGGTGCTCTACCAGCCAGGCCACCCCTCGCTGGGCCGCCTCCTCGCTCGCACGCCCCGCGGCGATCAACGCCAGCAGCACCCATGCAGTCTGCGACGGGGTGGACTCCCCCCGCCCCCGCCAGTTGTCGTCGACATAGGAGCGCATGTCCTCGCCCCACCCGCCGTCTTGGTTTTGCACCGACTCCAGCCAGCGGCATGCTCGCACTATCCGGTTGTCGTCGGCGGGCACCCCGGCGCTGATCAACGCCGGGACCACCGCCCCGGTGCCGTAGAGGTAGTTGGCCCCCCAGCGCCCATACCAGGAACCGTCCTCCTCCTGCTCATCACTGAGCCACCGAACCCCGCGGTCCATTGCATTCCGGTCGATTGGGAAGCCCATACCGTCGGCATCCAGCTCGGCGAGCATCTCCACCACGTGGGCGGTCACATCGGCCGACGGCGGATCGATGACCTCTCCGAAATCGCAGAACGGGAGCTCGGCCACCAGCGGCGAGCAGTTGTCGGCATCGAATGCCGCCCAGCCACCATCGGAGCACTGCATCCCCTGGGCCCACACCACCGCCCGATCCAGCGCCTTTTGCACCTGCTTGGCGTCGGGATGGCGGATGCGGCGCAGGGCGAGGGCCACCTCGGCGGTGTCGTCCAGATCGGGGTAGTAGTTGTTCTCGAACTCGAACGCCCATCCCCCCGGGGCCAGATGGGGGCGTTGCTCAGCCCAGTCGCCCACGATCTGGACCTCTTGATCGATGAGCCAGCGGGCCCCGGCCACCATCTGCGGGTCTTCGGCGTCCACACCGGCATCGGCCAGCGCGAGCAGCGCCAGGCAGGTATCCCAAACCGGCGACTGGCAGCACTCCAAGCGTCGCATGTCGTCTTCGACGATGGTCCAAGCGTCGAACCCGGCCAGCCCTTGGGCCAGAATCGGATGGTGCAGGGAATGGCCCCGCACGTACAGGGCCAAGAGCGAGTACACCCACGGCGGCTGGATGCCCCCCCAGCAGCCGTCGGACTCCTGACGGGCGATGATCCACTGCTCGGCCCGACTGAGCGCCCACTCCCGCACCCGCCGCTGCGGACGGTTCTCGTAGAGATGCAGCACTTGATCAAGGCGCTGGAATCGCCGCGCTGGACTCCCGGGCGGGGCGAGCTCCCGTTCCGGGGGGATCGCCCCGGTGCGGATCTCATCCAGGTTCAGTCCCATAGACCGCACCGGGCGGTGAGCCCCCACCACGGTCAAAGCGACCAGGGTTTGGCGGGCCCAGCAGGCGAAGTCATAGATGTTCAGCGGAACCTGCTTGGGCAGAAAGATCACCTCGGGAGGCAGGGCGGGCAGGTCTTCCCATCGCCAGAGGTCGAAAAGCGCCATCCAGATTCGGGTGAAAACCCGGCTGCGCTCCAGCCCTCCCTCGGCGCGGATATAGGCGGCGGCTTTGGCCATGTGGTCGGCGTCGACGGGATCGCCGGCGTAGCGCAGCGCCCAGTAGGCCTCCACGGTCACCGACAGATCGGCCGGACCCTGGTAGAAGGTGGCCCACGTGCCGTCGGCTCGCTGGTTGTGGCGGATCCAGTTGGCCGTCTGCCGGGTGACCTCGGGGTCGGCGATGCCCAAGAACTCCCGGAGGAACAGATCCTCGGCCTCGATGGACACGTTGGTCTCCAGCTCGTCTTTCCACCATCCCTGAGTGTCTTGCAGACTGAGGAGCCGTTCGGTGGCCTTGGCCAAAGATTGCTCAACGCCCATCAAAAGTCCCTCCCCAAGATGAAATCGGCCAGCTGCCGAAATTCCTCCACCACCTCTTCCACAACCTCCTCGTGCGCGGCCAGAGAATCGAGAGCGGAAACAGCCCGGTCGTAGTGGGTCCGGGCCAGTGCCTGGGTGCCTTCCCGGCCACCCCCCGCCTCCACCAGCGCTCGGGCTGCGTCCACGCCTCCGACATCCCAATCGGGACGGGAATAGAGCTCAGCCAGCTCCTCGGCTGCCGAGGTGCCGCTGTTGAGGGCGATCACCACCGGTACCGACTTCTTGCGCTCCCGAAGGTCGGCCCCCGCAGGCTTGCCGGTGCGCTCGGGGTCACCCCAGATGCCCAGAAGGTCATCCACGGCTTGGAACGCCACCCCCACCTCCGCCCCGAACTCAGCCAGCCCATCAACAACCGAGTCGTCGGCTTCGGCCAGTATCGCCCCCACCGAGGTCGCGTAGGACAAGAGCGCCCCGGTCTTGCCCTGCTCCATGGCCAGGCACTCCTCCAGGGTGACGAGAGTTCTCTCCTCGAAGGCCATGTCCATGCTCTGGCCGGCGATCATTGCCGAAACTGCTGCGGTCAGATGCTTGACCGCCTTGACCCTGGGCGCTGTGGGGTCGGACAGCAACACCTCATAGGCCAAGTTGTGGAGAGCATCTCCTGCCACCACGCCGACTCCAATGCCGAACTTGGCCCAGACCGTGGGCCGGTGCCGACGCTCGGCATCGTTGTCGATGATGTCGTCGTGGATCAGCGAGAAGTCGTGGATGAGCTCGATGGCCACCGCCCCGGGCACTCCGGTTTCCGAAGGGGCGCCCACAGCCTCAGCCGACAAGATGGCCAGTGCCGGGCGGGTTCCCTTGCCCCGACTCTGGAAGTGGTATTCAGCGGGCACTCTCAGCTCAGGGCACAGCCCGCTCAGTGCGGCGGCAATGGCCGGGTCCACCAGCTCCCTGGCTCGGCTGAGGATGCCCGGAACCGGCATTCCCTCGCTCACGCGCTCATCCTCTCTGGCTCAGACGGTGGCGGCTCGGGGCTGAGATGCGGCCCAGAGGTGTCGCCGGATGATTGGGCGGGCCTGGAGGCGACTGCGGTGCGGCAGTGATCGAGGGCGAGGCCAGCCGCCAGCTTGCCGGAGCGGACGGCGCCTTCCATCGTGGCCGGCCAGCCGGTATCGGTCCATGCCCCGGCCAAGAACAAGCCATCGATGGCAGTAGTCGGACCAGGACGAAGCCGCCGGGTGCCGGGACGGCCGGCAAAGGTGGCCCGGTGCTCTCGGGTCACCACCGCGTCTATCACCTCAGCCGCAGCCGAGCGCGGCAGCAGCTCGGCGAGAGCCGAGCGATAGCGTTCGATCATGTCCGCCGGGCGTTCGCCGATCTCATCGAAGGCCGCCGACTGCGACACGGCCACAACCTGCTCGCCGCCACTGCCCGCGCCGACGGGGGCCCGCGGCTCATCGTCGGCCCAGTTGGCGGCCTCGGTCCGGTCGAAAACGAATTGCACCGGGGAATCCAGGGCTGCGGTGAAGGGCACATCCATGACTTGGCGGTCGAACACGAAATGCACGTTGACGATGGGTGATACCCCGAGATCGACCAGCTCAGATTGCCCGGGCACGGTGCTGGGGGGCAGCAGGCCGTCGACAACATCGTGGGGCACGGCCAAGATCACCGCGTCGGCGTCCACCCGCTGCCCGCCTATCGCCACCGAGGGTCCTTCGCCCACGGATTCCACATGGGCTTGAAGCTGGACGTGCCCGCCTTGGGCGGTGATCACCCGGGCGGCGGCATCTCCGTGGAGAGCAGCCAAGGGCACCCGGGTCCAGCCCAGATCACCGGCATCGGCGCTGTCCAAGAGCCCGGTGCGGAACACCTTGACCGCCAGGCTGAGCGAGGCATCGTCGGCCCGGAGGTTCACGGTGGGCAAGCAGATGAGGTCCCACAAACCGGCGATGGCCCGACCGGATTCCCCGCGAAATCGCAGCCACCCCCCGAAGCTCATCTCGTCGGTGTCGGGAGCATCGGGATCGAGGCGACGCAGGGCCAGCGCAGTGCGAATCGCCCGCAGCCGATCGGCTACAGAGAGCGGGCTGTAGCGCAGCAGTGACCGGGCCAAGTGAAGGGGGGAGGGGGCACCGGTGCGGAATATGCGGGCCGGACGGCGACCGGGGCGCATCACCGAAACCGACATACGGCGCTGCTCGGTCACTTGATCGGCCACCTCGAGGCGCTCCAACAGCGCCCGGTACTCGGTGCAGCACCGCATGAACACGTGCTGGCCGTTGTCGAACCAGCGGCCGTTGCGCTGGAACGACCAGGTGGCCCCGCCCAGCCGGGGGGCCCGCTCATAGAGCGTCACCCGCGCTCCGCTGTCGGCAGCGGACACTGCCGCGGCCAGTCCGGCGAGCCCGCCTCCGACCACGGCCACACGCGGCTCAGAAACGACCGGGCTCATGTGGTGACTCCAGCCAGGCTGCGAACGGCCACCCAGGCCTTCTCCCTGGTGGGCAGCGACAGCCGCCCCTCCATCACGGCCGTGGGCGTGGCAGCAATGCGAGCCAGCAGGCGGTGGTAGATCCCGGCCATCGCCCCGGTGCAGGCCCGGCTGCGGTGGTCCAGCATGCCGAGCAGCTTCAGGCCCTCGGCGAAATGCCGCTCGGCTCGCTCGGCTTCGAACGCCACCAGTGCGCCCACCGCGTCGGGCGGGCCGGTCAGGTCGGGGGCGCAGCCGAATTGCTCGATGTCGGCGGCGGGCAGGTACACCCGGCCCATGCCCCGGTCCTCCACGATGTCGCGCAGGATGTTGGTGAGCTGAAGGGCGATGCCCAGCACATCGGCCAGTTTGGCGGCCTGGTCGGGATCGCCCCTCGTGCCGAACACCCCCAGCGACAGGCGGCCCACCGATCCGGCTACCAGCCGGCAATACTCCTCGGTTTCGGCGATGGTGGTGTACACCTTCCCAACCGCGTCCTGCTCGCACCCGGCCACGATCTCATTCAGCGCATCGGCCGGTATGGGGAAGCGGTCGATTGCATGGCGCAGACCCACCAGCACCGGGTCGTCGGGGTCGCGGAGCCCGCCGTCGGCCAGAGTGTCGATATCGGCCCTTATCTCAGCCAGCCCAGCCAGCTTCTCATCCTGCGGCAACGGGCCATCGCCCACATCGTCGATCCGGCGGGCCATGGCGTACAGCGCCGACATGGCCTGGCGCTTCGGCTTGGGCAGCAGGCGAATGCCATAGGAGAAGTTGCGGGCCTCGACCCGGGTGATCTCCTCGCACCGCTGATAGGCGTCGGCGGCCTTCACCTTCGCCTCCAGCGCGCCGCGGCGTCTCGCGCGGCGCGAACTGCTTTGGCGTCGGTCACCTGGCGAGGGGCGACAAGGCGAGCGACATGCACCGCGGTGCGGACCTTGGACGGGGTCCGCAGCTTTCTCAGTACGTCGTGGTCGGCCCCGGCAATGGCATCCAATGCGGCCATTCCGCCCGCGGCGTAGCCGGCCACCGTCACCTTGGCCCATCCGCTGAGTGAGGCCACCAGCGGCTCTCCCCGCTTCAGCAGCCCGCGGGCGGTGTCGCATTGGTGGGCCACCAGCCGGCGAAGTGCCTCCGATGCCCGGGCCGCCCCCAGTTCACCCTCGTCCACGCCGAAGCGGGCCATCTCGTCGGCCGGGAAATAGATGCGGCCCTTTTCGGTGTAGTCCTCGCCGATGTCTTGGAGGTGCTCCACCAGTTGCAATCCGGTGCATACCGCATCGCTGTGGGCGATTCGCTCGGGGGTGGTCGCACCGAACACCGCTAGCACCAGCCGGCCCACGGGGTTGGCCGACAGCGTGCAGTACTCGGCCAACTCGGCTTGGGTCTGGTAGCGGTGCTTGTGCTGGTCAACCCGGTTGGCCTCGACAAGCGCCAAGAACGGCTCGTCGTCCACATCCACATCAGCGAGCAGAGGAGTGAGCTGAACCATAACCGGGTGGGTGGCATCGCCGGTGCGGGCCCTTGTGAGTTCGCCCTCGATCCAATCCAGCGCGGCAAGACGGTCGCCGTCGTATTCGTCGCCGATGTCGTCCACGAGTCGCGCAAATCCGTAAATGGCCAGCAAATGGGCGCGAGCACGCGCCGGGACTGCCTTCAGCACCACAGGGAAGTTCTCACTTCCTCTCTGGGCCATGATCGAGTTCAAGTCGAACTCGACTTCAGTCTGCACATCACCCCCGCTGCGGCTCAGTTTTCTTCGGCGAACCCGCTGGTCAACGGGTTCCCCGGACGATCCATAACAATGCTTTTACGATCGTCACCCAATTGCAAACAAAAGAGTGACCATCAGGTCACCTTTTTGTACGCGCTCAATCCGAGGCTGTCAAGGCATTGACGTCCCCGGATCTTCGAAGTTGGGACGATCGGCAAAACGACCCATGAGGCCCTCGGCAAAAATGTGGGCGATGGCGTCCATGATCAGAGCTCCGGCGAGCCGGTGGCCCCGAGGATCATCTGACAGAGCCTCTCCCAGTCGCTCGGCCAGTCGCCAGAACACCCGCTGGGCGGCCGCGGCGTGCTCCACCTGGCCCTGTACCGAGCGCTTGGCCACTTCCAGCATGATGGGCAGGCCGGGCAGAAGCGCTTCGGCCAGGCGACGGGTGAGTTCTTGGCGGCTCAATCCGATCTGGCCATCGATCGAGGCCGAGAAATGCTCCGCGGTGTTGTCCACCACCGCTTCCACCGCTCGGAAGAACAGGTCTTGTTTCGAGCGGTAGTGGCGATAGAAGGTCCCCTTGGCCACACCGGCCTGCGTGCATATTTCGGCCACGCTCACCTCGGTGTAGCCCCGCAAGGCAAACTCTTGAATGGCGACGTTCCGCAACTGCTCGCCGCTGTCGGCCAGATGGGGAACTTCGGTGTGATCAAGGTTCTCCGCATTCATGATCTGGGCGATATGGCGCAGAGGCAGGCGATGGCGCTCTCGCAGTTCCCTGACCTGCTCGACGGCTTCGGCGTGGCGCTGGCTGTAGAGGAAGCGGTTGGCCGCGGCCCGACGGGGCGCGGGCAGAAGACCCAGCCGCCGATAGTGGTGGATGGAGGCAGCCGGCACTCCGGTGCGAGCTACCAGCTCGCTGATGGGGAACTCGCCGGGAGGACCCATGCCTCCACTCTTATTCGGATTCCCGTGCTACCGCCAGCGCGTACCGGAAACTCGTGGCTGCGAATGGCTACTCCTGCTCGGCAATCTTGATGGCCTCTTCAAAGCTGGTGCCCTGCTCGATGAGGTTGCGGTACTTCATCACGTGGCGAGGCCGGTTGAAGCCAAGCACGCCGACCAGTCGGCCCGCTCGGCCGTAGAGGGCGGCAAACCGCCGCTCCTCGGTCGATCCGGTGATGATGCGCACCTCGTCGTCGGGCCGGGCTCGTCCCGCCAACTGGATCTTGCGGTCGTACTGGTCGCTCCAGAACCACGGGACCGGGGCATAGGGCTGGGCCTCGTCGTCGGAGGCCAGCAGACGGAGCGCCGCATGCTGGCCCTGGGCAATGGCGTTGTCCCAGTGCTCCACCCGCATGATCTCGCCGAACAGGCGGTTGGGCCAGCGGGCCACGTCCCCGGCCGCGGCGATACCGGGAGCGGCCAAACAGGTCTCGTCGCACACCACGCCGTTGTCCAACTCCAGCCCCGAGCCCTCCAGCCACTCGGTATTGGGGATCACCCCGATGCCCACCACCACCACATCGGCATCCATCGAAGTGCCGTCGCTCAGGTTCACCCGCTCCACCCGGCCATGGCCGTCGAAGCCGTCGACGCCCACGCCGAGTCGCAGGTCCACGCCGTGGTCTCGGTGCACATCAGCGCACACCGTGCCGACCTCGGTGCCCAATACGCGGCCCAGCGGCACCGGCAGGGCTTCGATCACAGTGACCTCCAGGCCCCGCTCCCGGGCGGTGGCCGCCACCTCGGCACCGATGAACCCGGCCCCCACCACCGCCACCCGCTGGGGAGAGTCCTCCAGTTCGGCTCGGATGGCCAGGCAGTCGTCCAGGCCCCGCAGGGTGTAGATGCCGTCGAGGCCGTTGGTGGGGAGCTCCCGGCATCGGGCCCCGGTGGCGATCAGAATGCCGTCGGCGGCGACCGTTGAGCCGTCGTCAAGCGTCACGGTCCGGTTGGCCACATCGAGCCCGGCGGCCCGGCGGCCCAGCCGCCAGTCGGCGCCTAGATCTTGGAGCGATTCATCGTCGGACAGAGCGATGCGGTCCTGCTCCCATTCCCCGGCGAGGAGCTGCTTGGACAGGGGAGGTCGGTCGTAGGGCTGGTGGGGCTCATCGCCGATGATGGTGATGGCCCCGTCGAAACCTTCTCGCCGGAGCATCTCCGCCGCCCGGGTTCCGGCCAGCGAAGCTCCGACAATCGCTAGTGAGCGCAGCGGGCGCCTACTCCTCGGCGACGGAGATGGCTTGCTTGGGGCAGCGCTGAATTGACTCGTTCACTCGTTCGCGAGCCTCATCCCCAGGGGTCTCGTTCAGCAGGTACAAAAAGTCGTCGTCGCGCACCTCGAAAATGTCAGGAGCGACCTGCATGCAAATGGCGTTGCTCTCACACAGGTCGTAGTCCACGACCACCCGGTATCCCATCGGATCCTCCCATCTCCCAGAAAGACACCCCGACCCTACCCAACCAACCCCCACCCCGTCACCATCGGGCCGCCGAACTCAGTAGGACTGCTCAGGGGAGGATGTCGTGACTGCCGACTTGCAGCCAAACCACATGGCGCTTGCCAGAGACCTGCTCCGAACCCCAGGCGAATGTGGCTCGACCATCGGGTGCCCAAGACATCTCGTAGACGTTGGATGCGCCCACCACCTTCTTGACCCGCAGTCCAGGACGGAACCAGTCAATGCGGCCTTCTTCAATCTCCCGAAGGTCGGCAACGAAGGACCTCAAACTACTCCTGAGCTGGGCAGCTTGAGCAGGTGCGAGGTGTCTCAGCCCGCGCCGGAATGCCGGCTTCATTGCGTATGTGGGCACCGCAGATGGAGCGTGTGATGCTAATCAGGGACTGCGTCGTTCAGATGCACGTCGACAGCAGCCAGAAAGTCTTCGGAATTGGCATGAAATGTGCAATCAGATACGTCGGAGGCAGGCCCATTACCGGTGTCGGCTTCAATATCAGCCACCGTGAGCGCTTCGGGCTGCGATTCTCTGCGCTGCTTTCGGCTCGAAGGCAGCCAATGGCGCAAGCTTGTAAGAGCCATCAGCAGTCCTCCGAGGTCAACACCGCCACCCACTCTACCTAGCCATCATCAGAATGCGACAGGCAGTCTCCACATCATCATGTAGAGGTTCCTGGCCCTTGCAGCGGCCAGTCAGCACCTGAATGGCCTCTAGGCTGCAGAGCAGCAGTCCGAACGTCGCTCGAATCACAGAGGTAGAGCATTCACTGGAACACAGGGCATTCGACTACAGTTGCCAGCCCCAAAGACTGAATTGGCCAGACACAGAATCAGGTGAAGAAAGACGAGGAGCTATGTCGACGGTCGACATTCGAGACGATGAAGCCTCCAACGGGGCCTCTTCCATACCCACAGATTCGACACCAACCCATGCACACGACAATCAGATCCCACAGAGTCCTTCCCGCGCAGAACTTCGAACCCGCGCTCTTGAATCTCGGAACAGCTACGAAGTCGGCGAGCTTCCGAGCGAGGAAGAGGGCGCCGAGATTGACAACGCACTGCACCTGGAGGCTGAAGACGAGTCCTCACTAGGAGTCGCCTTTAGATTTCTCGTATTGGACGACATCCCGGATGACGAGAGGATTGGTGCTCTTCAGGAAGAACGCGGCCACACCAGCCCTGGGACAGCCATCGGCCTGCGACAACACTTGGACGCACTCCGATTTGGCATCTTTCCCCAGGGCACGTCGATGGCGAGGCAAATCGCTGCCCGCATGAAGTCCACGATGCGTAGACATGACTTCTCGGATAGCACTCGTGCAGTACTCGAGCGAAACATTGCCGCACTCGAGAAAATCGCAGCCGACACTGACTTGTTCGAGGACGAACAGCTGCAGGCTGAAGTCGCCGAGCAAAGTTTGGAAGACAAGTTGAGGGGCCGCGCTGGTGTGTACGTCTTTACCTATCCCCACTACATGCGCCATCCGACCCACCAGTCGGCTGAATCCGAGAAGATGCCGGACCGCACGCTCCTGAAGGTCGGATTTAGCGACAGCGGCATCCTGGAACGAGTGAACCAAGAGACCAGCGGGGCGGGAGTGCCAGAGCACCGCCGGGTCCTGCGCGCCTATTTGACGACAGAACGTGAGATTCCTTCGAACAAGAAGATCGAGCGACAGTTCCACGATCTGCTGGATTCAGCGGGCCATGTGGGACCAAAACGGGGTTCTACAGAGCATCAGCGTGGTGGGAGAGAGTGGTTCTATACGAGTGTTGAATTCTTGGATCAGGTCGCTGGGCTGTTGGACCTGGAGATAGTTGAGATCGAAGCACCGGACCTCTAATGGGCGTACGAATCCGTATCTCAAGGTGAGGGAAGCAACAAGAGAGTGGCAATCTACAGTGACCCATCTCAGTCCTCGGCAAGCCTGAAGCATGCCGTATACCGAAATCGCCTCGCCTAGTCCAAAGTACCCTCCTTCAAATGGAGCGCGAATCTGAGAGACCCTCTGAGTCACAGGGTTGGCGAATCCACTGGAGGTCTCCGAGGCTGCCACCGCGGGGAGACCTAAGCGACTACATGCAGGGTCCGGACGCAGAATTCGACGGGACACTACGAGGAGCCTGGAGACTGTGGCGGGAAACAGGCCGTGCACAGAGACGAGTGGAGGTGTGGGAGGCAGAGAGCATGCACTACCCGGCAGAGGGCCACATCGACGACATCAGGGCCGCAACCCGTCAACTGCACGAAGTCGCAGAAGCGAATGGCCTTGAGGTCGTCGAAGACTGGCCTGAATCCTCCACGGCGCTCGCGGAGATTTCTCTCGCCGAGAACCTCGTATTACTGGCACCAGGCCAATCCGAAGATCTGCTCATGGCTTCGCTGGCCCACGAACTAGGCCACTTCATGGATCCATGGCTACAAGCGAACTGGGAGTGGTACGACAGCTATCGCAATGAGGGCGACATCGAAATCGTCGCCCAGATGGCCGCCGCCATATTTGCCGACTGGTACGGCATCAACCTACTCGCCAACACCGACGGGTATCTTTCCTACTGGGCTCGCACCTCCAAGGCCCGTCGAGAAGGCACCGTAGGAGAATTGTTGGAACGGGCCTCCATCAGCGGCCTCAGCCTCCTCCCGCAAACCCAGGACGTGGCTCACGAACTCGATCGCGCCCACCAACGGGCTAGTTACCGCAACGCCACCTCCGGCTTCCTAGGTCGCTTCTTCCGAAGCGAGCGCCGAGAACAAAAGCTAGGCATCATCGATTGCAGTGACTGGTAGCAATAGTTCAATCTGTCTTGGACCATTCTTCAAGCACTTACTTTCTTGCAAGGAAGGACCGAATGTACTACTTTTCGCGCCCACAGAAAATTCATAAAGGAACACGGATAGCATGGAAGATGTAACTCAAGTGCTCTCAGCAATTGCATCTGTAGCAGCTGTTGTAATCGCATATATATCATACCGAGCTTATAAGTTCCTTCTTCCTTCAGCAGAACTGAAGCGCAAGAAGGATGAGGCAATGAATCAAATTGCTGGACTTCTATTGGAATTTCACGATCAACAGAAAACTATAGCTAGCGCTTTAGTAAACAACTTTCACTTGGACCCTTATGTTCTGTCATCAAGAGGTCGCAATTCAAGACATCTATATCGACTGCTAGATAAGGCCATCAAACTTGGGCTATGGCAAGAAATTACAGGCAACCATGATTTGAGTATTACACTGTATACTGCATTTCGACAGAGTTTGGCTTCCCTAGCAGACTTGGACCCGATCACTGCAGACCCCAATGACTATTTGCCGCAGCATGTTGTAATGGGCACAATCCGACTTGCGGATCAGTGCCGAAAATATGAAGGCCTGGACCTTGCTGGCGAAGTAGAAAGCGTGTTTTCCTCCATGTTGACACACCAGTCATTGGAAGAGGCTTGGGACTACTTGAAGTCATAGTCGAATATTCGGCTCTCAAAGTCTAGAGGCAATGGTGTTGGGTGTAGGTGCGGATTTGTTGGCGGGCGGTGGCTACTGCCTCTTCTAGGGCGAAGGCTTTGCTGAACAGCTCTTGGAGGTCTTCGATCTCGTCGATCTCCCGGGAGGCGTTGGCCACGGTGGTGACTGCCTCTCGAATGTCGGGAGGGGCGGCGTCTTCCAGAGCATCCAACTGGGCTAATTCCTGCTCGCCTTCAGCGGGACGCATCCCCACCCCGTCCTCGGCCAAATCGCAGAACGCCACAATGTCGCCCCTGTCTTCTCCGCCGCACGCCACCAACACGACCAAGAGCGACATGCACACCAGCAGGCAGGCGAAGCGCTTCACCCCTCTAGCTTGCCCGTTCAGGAGGTGGGCTTGTCGGAACCCACGATCCACATGGCGTAGTACTGGGCGCCGCCGCCGTAGGCGTGGCCGAAGGCTTTGCGGGCGCCGTCCACCTGGTGATCGCCGGCCATGCCCCGCACCTGGAGGGCGGCTTCGGCAAAGCGGATCATGCCCGAGGCTCCGATGGGGTTGGACGACAGCACCCCGCCCGAGCAGTTCACCGGAAGGTCCCCGCCGTCGAGATGGGTGGCTCCCTCCTCCACCAGCTTCCAGCCGTCGCCTATCTCGCAGAACCCCAGGCTCTCCAACCACATGGGCTCATACCACGAGAACGGCACGTAGATCTCCACCTCGTCGATCTCGCCTCGCCGGTCGGTGATGCCCGCCTGGGCGAACACGTCATCGGCGCAGTCCCGGCTGGCCTGGGGGTTTACCTCGTCGCGTCCGGGGAAATTGTTGGCCTCACTGCGCAGGGCCGCGCCGTGGAGCCAGGCCACCGGCTTGGTGGAGGCATCCCCGGCTGCCTCGTCGCCCAGCACCAGCGCGCAGGCACCGTCGGACGATGGACAGGTCTCAGAGAACCGGATCGGCTCCCACAACATGGGTGACTCCACCACCTGGTCGAAGGTCAGGTCTTTCTGCTGGAGGTGGGCGTAGGGATTGCGCAAGGCGTGCTGGCGGTCTTTGAACGCCACCATGCAGCCGATCAGCTCGGGGGCGTTGGTGCGGGCCATGTACTGGCGGATGATGGGCGAGAAGTAGCCGCCGGCCCCGGCATTGATCGACACCGAGAACGGCTGGGGCAAAGACAGCGCCCAAGTGGCGTTGGACTCCGACTGCTTCTCAAATCCCAGGGTGAGCACACGGCGATGGATGCCGGCTTGCACTAGCGAGGCGGCCACTACTGCGGTTGACCCGCCCACCGAACCCGCAGTGTGGACTCGTAGCAGCGGCTTGCCCACCGCCCCGAGCGCCTCGGCCAAGTACAGCTCGGGCTGCATGACCCCTTCGAAGAAGTCGGGGGCTTTGCCCACCACCACGGCGTCGATGTCGTTCCAATCCAGTTCGGCGTCTTCGAGCGCCCGATAAGCGGCCTCCCGCACCAGGCCGGGCAGCGACACGTCGCCTCGGGTGGTCTGGTACTTGGTCTGTCCGACCCCCAGTACTGCGGTGCGCTCGGCCATCACTCCCCCTCCATCACGCACACCAGGTTCTGCTGGAGGTAGAGGCCCGACGCGGCGTGGCCCAACACCCGGTCGGCTCGCTCGTTGTGGATCTGGGCGGCCGCGTCGGCGATGCGCATGAGGCCGGCGGCCATCATGGTGTGGCCAGCCAATGCCCCGCCGCTGGCGTTGACGGCAGTGCCGTTGCCCAACCCCAGCTCAAGCTCCAAGATGTGCTCTTGGGTGGTGAACGGGGCGGCCAGCTCAGCGGCGTCCAATCGATCGTTGCCCGCCCCGGAGTTGACCGCTGCCGCCTGCGCACTGGGTGCCCGGTTCAGGTCGCGCACCCCTGGCTGGTGGGGGTCGATGCGGTGGTCGATCCCCCTGATCCACGCGGGCCGCTCGCATAGCTCTCGGGCCCGGTCGCCGGCGGCTAGCACCACGGCCACGCCTCCGTCGGCGGAGGCTGCGCAGTCGCTGGGGCGCAGCGGATCGGCGATGGGGGCCTCAGCCAGCACACTCTCGGTGGTGGCCTCGGCCGACGACCGCACCGCCAGCGGATTGTCGGCTGCGCCGTTGAGGCTGCGAACCGCAATCTCGGCTAGTCGCTGCTCACTCACGGTCCCGGACTCCAGCATGATGCGGGCCTGAAGCGCGGCCAAGGAGAAGGCGTCAGGCCACAGCGGTCCCAAGTAGTAGGGGTCGAGCTGGGTGGAGAGCACATCGCGCAGCGATCCGGGTGACGACTTTCCGTAGCTGTACACCAGCGCAGTGTCCACCCCGCCAATCTGGAGTTTCACCCAAGCCTCGTACAGGGCCCAGGCACCGTCCATCTCCACATGGCTCTCGCTGATGGGCGGCACCGCACCCACCGCGTCCAGGGTGTGGACGAATGAGAACGCCTGACCGGCCAGAAAGTCGCTGCTTCCCGAGCAGGTGAACCCGATGTCGTCTTGGGTGAGGCCCACAGCACTCCGGGCCTCGTTGATGATCGGCACCATCAGCTCCACCTCAGTGGTGTTGGTGAGCGCCTTCTCCTGGTGCTGGGCCACCGAGACCACGGCGATGTCGCGCATCAGCCCTGCTCTCCGGCCGCGGCTTGCTTGGCGTGCCAGGCGTTGGTGCCAGCTGCCGTCACCGGGATGTCGGGCTCGCCGGTGGGCGCCCAGTACAAGATGTTCTCCGCGGTGCGGCCCAGTTCGTCGTCGGGCTTCCACACCGCCCGCACCCGCATGCCCATGCGCACCTCAGAGGTGTCGATCCCGGCCACCAAGCCCAGAAAGCCGATGTCGGCGCCGTCGAGGTGGATCCAGGCGCTCACGTAGGGGATCTCCAGATCGTCCCGGCCGGGAATGGGTAGGCGGGTAACGCAGAAGCCCCCCACATGGCCGGTGTCGGGCAACTCCACGTAGTCGGGGGTGGCCGCACCGTGGCGGGGGTCCACGCCTCGAGGGGGCACGAACACCGCCCCGTCGACCGGAGACCGCTGGCCGAGGATCTTGCGGTCGGCAAAGGCGTTCAAATACCCCGAAGAAGCCGAACCGGGAATGAAGTCGTACTCCAGGCGGATGGGGGTTCGCACCGACCGAACCGGCTCCACATCGGCCAGCTGCTCGGGCAGGCTCACCTCGCCTGACAGCGCGGCGGGGGGGATTCTCGGATCAGCGCTCATTGCTTGGCGTCCTCGGGCACAAAGCCCTCAAGATCGGCGATGTGGCCCTCTCGCTCCGGCCGCCATCGGGCCGTCACCCGCATCCCCACCGACAACCCTTCGGGGCTTTCCACCAGAAGTCCGTGGACCATTGGGGTGTCGGCGCCGTCGAGGCGGATAAGTCCCAAGCCGTGAGGCTGATCCCATGGAGACTGGGCTCGGGGCGGGTCCACCCAGGTCCAACTCACCAGCTCCCCGCCCGGGCCCACTTCCACCAGATCGGTCAATGGCTCAGAACTCTCCGGGTCGTACTCGGTGGGCGGGCACAGCACCGTCCCGTCGGGACGGCGAATGCCCAAGATGATCCCCTCCCGCAGACCAGTCAAAAAAGCGCCGATCACCGGGCCGGTGGTCCGGGTGAAGGGGTACTCCAGCACCAAATCAGCCCGAAGGCGCTCCGCCATCGATTTAGCCCTTCCCGTCCACCGAGATGGTGCCCGCGTCGGTGTCGATGATCACCGTGGTCCCATCAGCCGGCTCGTCGCCGTCGAACTCCACCCCCATTAGGCAGGGGATCTGGAAGTCTCGGCTGATGATGGCCAGGTGGCTTTCGATGTCGCCCGAGCGGCACAGGATTCCGGCCAGATCGGCCTCAATAGGAGCCAAAAACGTGGCCCCGGCGTCCTTCACCAGCGCCACCGTCTCAGAGGCGACATCATCACCGGCGTCGAGCACCGCGATCACGTCGTCCGGCGTGTCGAATCGCATCAGCCGGCCCTGGCCGGAGATGCCCGAGAAAACCGGGCTGCCCCGGCCCAGAATTTCGCCCATCAAAACTCGATGACCTGGCGCACAACCTCGCCGTTGCGCACCGCCTCGAGGGCCGGATTGATCTCGTCAATGGTGATGCGCCGGGTAATCATGCGCTCCAAGTCGAGCTTGCCGTTCTTCCACAGCCGCAGCAGTCGGTGGAAGTCGCTGCGCGCATCGGTGCCGCCGTAGTAGGAGCCCACCAGGGTCTTCTCGTTGTAGAACAACTCGAAGGCGCTGAAGGAGACCATCTCCTCCATGCGGCCCACCCCCACGATGCAGCAGGTGCCGCCCCGACGGGTCATGTCGTAGGCGGTGCGCATAAGAGCGGGCACACCGACGCACTCCAGGGCGTAGTCGAATCCGTCGCCGCCAGTGATCTCGTTTTTGGCCCCCTCCAGGTCTTCGGGCAGCACCGCGTGGGTCGCCCCGAAGGAGATGGCCTCGTCGAGCTTGGCCGGGTTCTTGTCCACCGCCACGATCTCGGCCGCCCCGGCGATCCTGGCGCCCTGAATGGCGGCCACGCCGACCCCTCCGGCGCCGATCACCAGCGCGGAGGAGCCCGGGCTGATTTTGGCCGTGTTCAATGCGGCCCCGGCCCCGGTCATCACCCCGCAGCCGATGAGTGAGGCCACGTCCAAGGGGATATCGTCATCGATCTTCACCACTCCTTGGCGGGGCATGAGCATCTTCTCGGCGAACGTGCCCGCTCCGGCCATGCCGCCGATCTCCTGGCCGCCCTGGGTGAACTTCATCCGGGCCATCTCGCCGAATGTGATGTTGACGCACAGGTTGGGCTGGTGGCGACCCGTGCAATAGAGGCACTCCCCGCAGGGCGGCGACCACATCACGATCACGTGGTCGCCAGGGGCGAGGTCGCCCACATTGGATCCCACCTCCTCGATGATCCCCGCGCCCTCGTGGCCGAGCACCGCCGGGGGGGCTTGGGGGATGGTTCCATTCATGGCCGACACATCGGAGTGGCATACCCCGGTGTGAGTGATCTTGATGGCTACATCATCGGGGCCCAGATCAAGCATCTCGACGTCGTCGCACACGTCCAGATTGACCTGTCCCACCTCTCGCATAATCGCCGCAAGCATTGAAGGATCGTAGGCCGAGCCTGTCTTCCACGACACACCTAGCCGCCAAACCGATGGCTAGTGTCATCAGCCATGCCGCAGACCATGCCGCTGGACACCGAGGAGTTGAACCGAATGGTGGAGTTCTGGGACATCTTGGTGTCCGAGAACTCCAAGAAGCGCACCGGCCTCACCTCGGGTCTCATCCCGGTGAGGGAGTACACCGGCTACTCGGGCATGGAGGCCTGGCTGAGGTGGCCCGACATTCTGGCCCGCTGCGATGAGGTGCTCGATGCCTCCGAGCTGGGGGCCAAGATGCGGGGACCGGGAACCCAGACCACCAACGCCCACCCCTTCGCCATCGTGTGCATCCCGTTCGGCGGCTGGCGTGCCCTCGAGGAGTTGTCGGCCATGGGGCTCACCACCCAGGTGGACGACGTGGAAGACCGGGTGCGCTTCCTCATGGACTACTGGATCCGCTGGGTGGAGCCGTGGCGGGGAGACGGCTTCCGCTCGTGCTGGGATGCGGCCGACACGCTGCGGACTTGCGACCCCGAGATCATAAGCACCCTCTATGAGGCCGCCTGGCCGGTGGACGGTGACGGCGGCAACCGCACGGCGCGACGGTTTGTGGCCGGACTCCAGCAGTACCTGTTCCTGCTGTACTTGGACACCCGGCTGGGCACGGGCGACACCGGCCCGTACCCGCTGCCCAACGGCCGCCACATGATCGTGCGGGAGTTCTCCTCGCTGGCCCAGAGCTGGATCCCGTGGAGCCACGTGGCCGCCGATGTGCCCTATCAGAACCTGGTGGTGGGCCTGGTGTTCCGGCCCGGCATCCACAACCGGGTGAACGATCTGTCCACCACGTTCTCGGTTCCGGCCGACAACCTGGCCTGGCTGGAAGCCATGTCGGTGTTCGAGCCCCGCCCCGGCGGGGAGCTGGTGCCGGTGGACCGGGAGGAAATGCCCGAGATCCTGGCCGCGGTCAAGAAGGCGCAGGCCGATGCCTATCGGTTGATGAACACGTGGACGTTTGAGGAAAAGGTCCGCAACGGCACCCATGTCTACTTCCGGGGTCTGATGTGGCCGTTCACCAACATGCTGGGCATCGACCACGAGTTCGATTGGTCGCTCCCCCACCCCCACACCGCCGAGACGGTGTGGCCCATCTTCGCCGGCGGCCTGCCCGAACAAGAAGACGCTGAAGAGGTC
The DNA here is from genome assembly GCA_022826705.1 of Acidimicrobiia bacterium. Classification (GTDB taxonomy): domain Bacteria; phylum Actinomycetota; class Acidimicrobiia; order Acidimicrobiales; family Bin134; genus Poriferisocius. The sequence continues at coordinate 70,876 of JAJDUJ010000022.1, forward strand.
CCCTTCCCCATGTTCCCCCGACTAGAAAGCGCCTAGCCCATGAAAATAGACATGCCGCTATCTGCCGATCTGGCGGGGGTCCGGGCTCAGGCCGAGGCCTACCATGCCATGGGGGTCGACGGGGTGTTCACTTTCGAGGGCCAGCGCGACGTGTTCTTCCCGCTGCTGGCCGCGGCCGAGCACACCGGCCTCGACCTGTACACCAATGTGGCCATCGCCCTGCCCCGCAGCCCGATGCACTTGGCCTACCAGTCGTTCGACCTGCACCGGTTGTCGGACGGGAAGTTCGCCTTGGGCCTGGGATCGCAGATCAAGCCCCACATCACCAAGCGCTACAGCGCGGTGTGGGACCGGCCGGTGGCCCAGATGCGAGAGCTGATGGCAGCCACCAAGGCCATATTCGCCCGGTGGCAGGATGGCGATCCCCTCGACTTCAAGGGCGACTACTACACCTTCACGCTCTCCACCCCGATTTTCGAACCCGAGCCGCTGGAGTGGGGAACGCCGCCCATCTGGGCCGGGGCGCTGGGCCCGAAGATGACCAAGATGGTGGCCGAGACCGCCGACGGCATCTTGATCCACCCGTTCTGCTCCGAGCGCTTCCTGCGCACCAAAACGCTGCCCGCGGTGGAAGCAGGATTGGGTGCAGCCGGGCGCAGCCGGGACGACTTCACCTTCGGTGTGGGAGTGATCGTGGGGTTGTACGGAGATGACGCCGACGAGTCGGAGGCCTGGCGGGTGGAACAGCTCTGCCGCTCCAACCTCGGCTTCTACGGCTCCACTCCGGCCTACCGGGTGGTGCTCGACGCCCACGGCTGGGGCGAGCTCCAAGACGAGCTGAACCGCCTCACCAAGCAGGGCCGCTGGGGCGACATCGGCGACGTGTGGGACGACGAGATGGTCCACACCCTCAGCGTCCAGGGCACCCCCTCTGAAGCCGCCGCCGAGATCAAATCCCGCTTCGGCGGCCTCGCCGACCGCATCCACCTCTCCCTCCACGGCGCCCCCCAACCCCTAGTCGCCGAACTCTTCGCCGCCCTCAAAGGCTGAAGGTCACCCGCCGCTCGGCTCCAGCACGAAGTCGTGGCGGCACTGGCCGCCGCTCATGTCCACAACCAGGGAGTTGCGGACACCGAACACGGCGTCGGTGTCGAGGTAGTCGCTTTCCCGGTCGAACAAGTGAGTTATAACCGGCTTGTACCCGGGGGCGGAGACCACGAAGTGGACGTGGGCCGGGCGCCAGTTATGGCGGCCGTTGGCGAAAAGCAGCTCCCCGGCTGGCCCGTCGCCAGGAATGGAATAGGCCACGGGGCGGGTGGTGGCCACTTCGTAGGCGCCGTCAGCGCCGGTGGTGAATAGTCCCCGCATGTTCATCGGCGTCTGCTCGGCATCCTGCACGTCGTAGAGGCCGTTGGAGGCGGTCTGCCACACGTCGAGCTCTGCGCCGTCAATCGGGTGGCCGACCAGGTCGCGCACGAACCCCTGCATCACCAACGGCCGGTCGCCGGACATCTGGTCGATCACAATGCTCTCCCCCATCTCCTTGCGAGGGGCACCCTCCACGTGGAACGGGCCGAACACGGTGGGCTCGGTGCTCCCATCGGCGGCAACGTGGTTGATCATTTCCACCAGCATCGACACGCCCAAAGTGTCGGACAGCAAGATGAACTCCTGGCGCTGCTCGTCACACATCTTGCCGGTTGTCGTCAGAGCCTCGATGCCGGTGAACCACTCCTGGCGGGTCAGGCCCACTTCCTCCACAAAGGCCAGAAGGTGCCGGATGGCCGCAGTGGTGATCTCGGCCAACCGGGGGTTGGGCGAGTCTTCATAGCGGGACAGCACATCGGCGAGATGTTCCGCAGGGGTGATGTTGGCCATGGTTCCTCCTGAGTGGTTCGGTCTTGGTTGGTCGGCCTCGATGACGGCTATGTCGACTCCAGCACCACGGCGATGCCCTGGCCGACGCCGATGCACAGCGTGGCTAGACCCCAGCCGCCAGTCCGCTTGAGCTGGTGGGCCAGCGTGACCGCGATTCGGGCCCCCGATGCCCCAACGGGGTGGCCGATGGCGATGGCGCCGCCGTTGGGGTTGACGATGCCTTGATCCAGCTCCGGCCACTGTTTGAGACAGGCCAGGGTTTGGGCCGCGAACGCCTCGTTCAGCTCCACCACCGACAGGTCCGACCACCCGATCCCCGCTCGCTTGAGGGCGGTTTGGGCCGCTTCCACTGGGCCGATGCCGTACATGTGGGGGTCCACCCCGGAGACGGCCCGGCTGGCCACCCGGGCCAGCGGGGGCCGACCCATCAGCTCCAAGCCGGCCTCTGAAGCCAGCAGGAGTGCGGCCGCGCCGTCGTTCATCGGCGAGGAGTTTCCTGCGGTGACCGAGCCATCGGTGCGAAACGCCGGCCGCAGCCGGGCCAGCGCGTCGGCGGTGGTGTTGGGGCGAATGCACTCGTCGGTAGCCAGCTCCGCGCCCCACGGCGACACCACCTCATCGTCGAACTTGCCCGCCCGCCATGCAGCGGCGGCCTTCTGATGGCTGCGCAGGGCGTAGGCGTCCTGCACCGGCCGGGAGACCTCATAGACGTCGGCCAGGATCTCGGCCCCCTCCCCCAGCGCCACCGTCCACTGGTCAGGATGGCGAGGGTTGACCAACCGCCACCCCAGCGTGGTGGAGTGCATCTGCTGATGGCCCCGCTCGTAGGGCCGCTCTGGTTTGGCCACAACCCAGGGAGCCCGGCTCATCGACTCCACTCCGCCGGTGATCACAACGTCGGCATCGCCCACCGCCACCTCTCGGCTGGCCCCGATCACCGCCTCCAGGCCCGAGCCGCACAGCCGGTTCTGGGTGACGCCGGGCACCGAGGTGGGCAGTCCGGCCAGCAGTGTCGCCATCCGGGCCACGTTGCGATTCTCCTCCCCAGCCCCGTTGCTGTTTCCGAAATACACATCGTCAATCCGGGCCGGATCCAAATCGGGACACCGCTCAACCAGAGCAGCAATCACCCCACCAGCCAAGTCGTCGGGCCGGACCCCGGCCAGCCCGCCTCCAATGCGCCCCACCGGAGTCCTCACCGCATCGACCACATACACGTCGCCGGTCACTGCTCCCCCTCGGCAGCTGTTTGCGGCTCCGGGTCGCCAACATCAGGCGGTGAGGGGTTGTCGGGCCCTCCGGCCAAGCGCCGACGCACTGGAAAGAACTGGAGCGGCCGCCATTGCTGGAGCAATCCATAGACGCCCTTGGGGGCCACCGTGGCCATCACCGCGGCGATGCCGCCCAAGATGATGAATCGCCAGGCATCGGCGTCGCCGAGCTGCTCGTCGATGATCCAGTACACCAGCACGCCGATGATCGGCCCGGTGGTGGATCCGACCCCGCCGATAACCACCATGAAGATCACCAGGGCAGTCCATCTGGTCACGCTGAACGCTGACCCCGCGGTGGTGGAGGTGGTGTTGAGCAAGATCACCGCTCCAGTGCACCCGGTCCAAAATGCCACCACAACCCAGGTGATGAGCTGGGCCCGTGCAATGCTCACCCCCAGGCTTCGGGCCCCTCCCTCATTGTCCCGAGCGGCCCGCAATGCCAGCCCTAGCCGACTTCGCAGCACCAATACGACGATGGCAGTGCCCCCCACCGCCAAACCCAACGCCAGCCAGTACACCGAGTTGGTCCGGGTCTCCAGCGAGTAACCCCCTAGGGATTCCCGAGTGAGCGCCCTCACATCGCCGCCCCGCAGATCGTTGCTCTCGGTGGTAAGCAACCGCATCACTTCGGCCACCACCCAGGTGCCGATGGCGAAGTAGCCGCCCCGCAACCGGAAGGCGAACGCCGCCACCGGAACCGACAGCACGGCGGCCACCAGTCCGGCCAGCGGTATAGCCACGTACGGGTCCACGCCCCCTACCTCGGCCATCTGGAGCATGCCGTAAACCCCGATGCCCACGAACATCTGCTGGCCGATGGAGACCAGCCCCGCGAAGCCGGCCAGCAGGTTCCACATTTGGGCCAGCGCCAAGTAGTACAAGATTGCCACCAGCGGCGTTTGAAGGCTGCCGTCGGAATCCCACCATGGCAGCGTGCCCAGCACCACCACCAGCGCGCCGAAGCCGATCAGTCCGACGGTGGACTCCGGCGTGCTTCGGGAGATGCGATAGCCCTTCATCCTCGGCCCCTTCCCAAGAGGCCCGAGGGCCGCACCGCCAGCACCACCAAGAAGATCAGGTGGCCGAATAACGGCCCAGACAGCACGTTGAACTCCACATCAACCTGGTTGCCCACCGTCTGGGCCACTCCCAGGATGATGCCGCCCAGCAGCGTTCCCCACAGAGAGCCCAAACCGCCGATCACCACTGCCTCGAAGGCGAATATGAGCTGAGCTGGCCCGTCGGTGGGGCCGAACGTCTGGCGGATGCCCAAGAAGAGCCCAGCCACGGCCACCGTGGCGAAGGCGATGGCCATTACCACCGCATAGATGTTGCGATCGTTGATGCCCATGAGCCGGGCAGTGGAGGGATCATCTGCGGTGGCCCGGAAGGCCCGGCCCATCCTGGTGAACGACAAGAAGAGTTGCAGCCCCACCAGCACCACCACGGCCACCCCCAGAATCAGGACCGGGAACCAGCCCACCGCGATGTCGTCGGTGAACTCGATGCTGCGGGTCTCGAATGTCCCGATGTCGAGGCCCTGGGAATCGGCTGAGTAGCGCTCCAGCAAGGCGTTTTGAATCACCACGGCCAGCCCGAAGGTCACCAGGATGGACGGCAAGGGGTCGGTGCCGATCGACCAGTTGAACCCGAACCGCTGGATCACATAGCCGCCCAGCGCCATGATCGGCACCACCAGAGCCATGGTCACAAATGGGTTGACTTCCAGCGTCGCGGAGAAAGACACGGCCAAAAAAGCAGCCAAGATGGCCAGGTCTCCGTGAGCCAGGTTGACGAAGCGCATCACCCCGAAGGCCAGCGACAGCCCCGTCGCAAAGAGCGCGAACAGCCCGCCCAACAAGATGCCCTGGACGATGGCGTTGACCCACTCCATCAGCCCTGGCCCTCGTTTGAACCGGCTTCGGTGCGGTGGCCCATTCCGAAGTAGGCCGCCGTGATATCGGCGCGGTCCAGACCGGCCGACGGCCCTTCCAGCGACACCCGTCCCTCCAGCAGGCACACCACTTGGTCAGCCACTGACATGGCCTGGCCGATGTCCTGCTCGACCACGAGGGCGGTAGCACCATGGGCGGTGATCTGGGGCAGCGCGGCATAGAGCTGCCGCACGACCACCGGGGCCAGGCCAAGCGATACCTCGTCGAGCAGGATCAGCCGAGGATTGGCCATGAGCGCTCGACCGATGGCCACCGCCTGTTGCTCACCGCCTGACAGCACGGCTGACGGTCGGCCCAGCAGAGGCGCAAGCAGGGGGAACACCTCCACCACCCGCTCCACCGTCCAGGGCCCGGGACGACGACCGTGGCCTCCCACCAACAAGTTCTCCCGCACGTTGAGGCTGGGGAACAGCAACCGGCCCTCGGGCACCATGGTGATGCCTTCTGCCACCCGCCTGTGAGCCGGAACCGAGAGCAGGTTCTGCCCGTCGAATCGAATCGATCCCGACCACGTGGGAACCAACCCGGTGATGGCCCGCAGCAAAGTGGTCTTACCCGCGCCGTTGGCCCCGATCACCGCTAAGGTCTCCCCCTCGTTCACGGTGATCGAGATGTCGTACAGCGCTCGGAAATCGCCGTATCCCGACGAGAGCTCCGACACTTCGAGCAGCGGACTCACTCCGGCTCCACCCCCATGTACACCTCCTGCACCTCGGGGCTGGCCATGACCGTCTCCGGATCACCCTCGGCGATCTTCACCCCGAAGCTCATGGCCATGATCCGGTCCACCACTCGCAGCAAAGCGTGGACGATGTGCTCAATCCACACGATGGTGACTCCCTCGGCGTGAATGGACCGGATCGTTTCCACCAGCTCGTCCACCTCGCCCTCGGTGAGGCCCCCAGCAATCTCGTCGAGCAGCAGGATGGTCGGCTCGGTAGAAAGGGCCCGGGCCAACTCCAGCCGCTTGCGTCCCAAGAGCGGCAGCGATCCGGCGGTGCGGTTGGCATCGGCCAACATGCCAGCCCGTTCCAGCGATGACACCACAATGTCCACCGCATCGGCCTCCCGGCGGGGCACACCGGCACCGAACACCGCTCCCACCAGCACGTTCTCGAACACGGTCATTCCCTCGAACGGCCGGGGGATCTGCGAGGTGCGGGCAATGCCCATTCGGCAGCGGACCTCAGCGGGAGTCCGGGTGACGTCCTCCCCTTGAAACAGCACTCGTCCCTCGTCGGGTGACAAGTCACCGGCCAGCAGGTTGAGCATGGTGGTTTTGCCCGCGCCGTTGGGGCCCACGACGCCAAGCGCGTCGCCGGTTTCCACCGACAGCGACAGGTCGTCGATCACCTTCACCCCGAAGGACTTGACCAGACCTTCAACGGCTAAGAGCGCTGACACCTCAGCTCACCCCCTACCGACCGCAAGCCGACCGCTGGGACAGGCCTTCTGCGTCCGCTTCGATCAGCTTATGGGAACGATGTCGGCGTCCTTGGCCACTTGGGGAAGCTGAGAGTTCACGTTGATGGCCAACTCCAGCGGATACCGGGTACCGGCCACCCACTGACCCGACACCAACGGCGTCTTGGCGAAATGAGGAATGGGGAAGGCACTGAAATTGATGTTGCCGACGACGGTATCCAGGTTGGTGGCCCCGATGGCGGCGATGAGCGCCTGTTTGTCAGTTGACCCGGCCCGCTTAGCCGCATCCACGGCCACCTCGAACAAAGCGTGGGCAAAGCCCAGCGGCTGGGTCCACTGGGCCCCAGTGGCCGACTCGAAGGCCGCGGCCAAATCGGCTGCGCTCTGGCCGGTGACGCTGGACGAGAACGGGTGGCGGTTGGTCCACCAGACCTCCGAGCTGAGACCCTCGCCCTGGGGGTAGGTCTCCACTGCGGAGGGGAACAGCAGCGCCTTGGCCATGGTCATCACCGGGGGGTTAAAGCCCTGCTGCAAGGCCTGAGCCTGGAAGGTGGCAAACACCGGCGGCGGCACCACGCCGGACACGATCTCCACGCCAGCGTCTTTGAACTGGCTGATGATGGCGCTGTAGTCCTGGGTGGCCAGATCGAAGCGTCCGATGTCCACCACGGTGAACCCGGCGGCTTCCAATGCGGGCGGGAAGCCCACCACCGGATCGCTCCAGGCGTTGCCGTCTGGGTCGTTGGGCCACATGCCGCCCACCACCTTGGCCACGCCGGCTTGGTTCCACAGCTCGATGAAGTTCTCGATCACGTCTTCGAGGCCCCAGAAGAAGTGGTAGTTCCACTCCGAAGCAACGGGGGGCTCGGGAAAGTCGGGACCAAGTCCGCCGCCGGTGCCCAAGTAATGAGCTTGCCACGGAGCCACGCTGGTCAGGCAGGGCACCTCGCCCAAATCGCAGGCCGCCGCTACCGGCACGGAAATGTCGGGAGTTCCCGCGGCAAGCACGATGTCGGCGCCCTCACTGATGAGCGCCGAGGCCACTTCGCCGGCCTTGGCCGGGTCGGATTCGGCGTCTTTGTCGGCGATCTCCACATTGCCGCCCAATGCCGAGGCCATAGCCCCGAGCACGAAGGCATCCGCTTCTCCGAAGGGCGCCAGCGGGCCAGTACGGGGGGTGACGTAGCCGATCTTGATCGGAGGGATGTCCGAACCGGCAGCCGTCGGAGTGGCCGCAGCAGTCGGCGCAGCAGTGACTGGTGCCGCGGTGGCCGTAGCCGGAGCGGCATCGTCGTCATCGCCACAGGCCGCCGCGACCAGTCCACCGCCAATGGCCACCACCGCGGCGTTGCGGATGAACTCCCGCCGAGACGTGCCCGGGCGCTGTTGTTCTGTCATGTCAGGTCTCCCCTCATTGATGGCGGATCGCCCGGTCTCCGTCCGAAGAAGGCGTTGTCCAGCATCAGCCGGATGCCGTCTTCGTCAGGAGGCCGCACGTTGGCCGCCGCTTCGGTTACGACCCGTCGGGCCGCTTCATCGAGACCGTCGGCGGGCATGCCGATGGCCTCGAGACTGGTTGGCGCGCCGATATCGGCGGCCAGGTCGAACATCGCACCGGGAACCGCGGGGGCATCAACCCCCACTGCTCCGGCGATTCGGGCCATGCACTCGGGAATGGCCGGGGCGTTGTAGGCCAGGGCGTGGCAGAGCACCACTGAGTTCATGTCGCCGTGGTTCAGGTTGAACAACCCGCCCAGCACATGGCAGGTCTTGTGGTGCAGGGCAGTGCCGCTGCCGGCCAGGGCCACCGCGGCTAGATAGGCGCCGTAGAGCACATGGGAGCGCCCGTCCAGATTCTCGGGCTCAGCCACCACAACGGGCAGCCCGTTGTGGAGCGCGGCAATGGCCTCGACCGCCATAGCCGACACCACCGGGTTGGCCCCTGGCCCATACAAAGCCTCCACTGCGTGGGCCATGGCGTTCATCCCTGACGGGCCGGCAATGAAGGCGGGCAGCGTCAGGGTCAGCTCGGGGTCGTAAACCACGACTCTCGGCTTGACCCGGGGATCCTTGCCGGTTTGCTTGTGGTCGCCCTCGGTGAGCCCCCAGATATCGGTCATCTCCGAGCCGGCATAGGTGGTGGGCACGGCGATCAGTTGAACGTCGAGCGCCCGGGCGATGATCTTTCCGAACCCGGTGGCCGACCCGCCCCCGATGGTTACCACCGTGTCGGCCTCAACCTGCCGGGCCATGGCTATGGCCGCATCAGCTTGGGCGACGGGCACATGCTGGGCGACGTCATCAAACCGTCCCACCGCCAAATCGCCCAGAACCGCGATAATCTCGGCGGCCAGTTCATCTTCATCGCGGCCTGCCACCACCAACACCCGGCGGCTGCCCAAGGCTCCGGCTTCATCGGCCAACTTGTGCCGCGATCCGACGCCGAACACCACCCGGCCAGCCAACACGTCGTAGGTGAAATTCATGACACTGCCTTCAGCTTCCGAAGCACGGTCAGCTCTTCGAAAGTGGGTGCCGGGGTGACCTCGTAATTGTCGGCTACTTGCAAATCCCATCCGGTGGCGTCTCGCACGTCGTCCACCGACACACCGGGGTGAACACTGGTCAGCTTCAGCTCTTTGGTTGCCGGATCAGGACGAAGCACACCCAAGTCGCTGATTACCGCTGATGGGCCCTGGCCCCGCAACCCCAGCTGCTCGCGGCATCCGTTCCCGGTGCCGTGGCCCAGCGACGTGACGAAGTCGAGCTCCTCCACGAAAGCCCGACGACTGTGGCGAAGGGTGATGATCACCTCACCGCAGTTGGCCGCGATCTCCGGGGCACCGCCAGCACCGGGGAGCCGCACGGAGGGAGCGTCATACGGGCCGATAACGGTGGTGTTGATGTTGGCGAACCGGTCGATCTGGGCCGCCCCCAAAAAGCCCACGTCAATGCGCCCGGCCTGGAGCCAGTAGCTGAAAATCTCCACCACACCGACGTTGGCCACCGCGCTCTCCGACAGAACGCCGTCGCCGATGGACGCCGGAAGATGGTCGGGCCGGGACCCGATGCAGCCGGACTCATAGATGAGCACCGCATTGGGGGCGTGCATCCGCCTAGCCACGTTGGCCGCGGTGGATGGGAGGCCAATGCCCACAAAGCACACCGCCTCATCGCCCAGCTCCCGGGCTGCGGCCACCGTCATCATCTCATCCGATGTCCACTGGCCGTTGTCGTTGCCCCTGCTCATGATTCGCCCTCAACCACGCCAGCAAGCCATTCAGCGAACGCGTCGCGGCTGCGGCCGATAGGGTCCCAGGCGGCATAGAAGTCGTTGTCCCGATCGCTGTAGTCATGGGCATAAGACGGGTGGGCCCCGCCGGGCACCACTGCCACCGCATCCACGGCCCATGCCGGCAGAACCACTCCACCGGTGCGGACCGCTAGCTCGTCAACCACCTCTTCCACAGTCACGATGCTGTGGCAGCTGGCCAGCACACACTCCTTTTGCACCCCGGTAATCCCCCAGTACATGACGTTGCCGTCGCGGTCGGCCTGCTGGGCGTGGATGATTCCCACATCGGGGTTGATAGCCGGCACTGCGGTGAGCTCTTCGCCGGTGAACGGACAGGAGATGGAGGCGATGGTCTTGGTGTGGTCGGCCAGACTGGTGCCCACGTAGCCCCGCAGCACGCCGAAGGGCAGACCAGCCGCTCCCGCCCGCCACCGTTCGGCCAGCCCAGCGTGGGAATGCTCCTCCACTTCGAGGGGCCGAGGAAACTGGTTCTCCACCGCATCGCGCATGCGGTGGAGTGAGCCCACTCCGGGATTGCCTCCCCAACCAAAAATCAGCTTGCGGGCGCATCCGGCCCCGATGAGCTGGTCGTACACCAGATCGGGGGTCATCCGCACCAGGGTGAGGTCCCGGCGCTGCTGGCGAATGATCTCATGGCCGGCGGCGAACGGGATGAGGTGGGTAAAGCCCTCCAAGGCGAGGGTCTGGCCGTCCTCCACATAGCGGGCCACCGCCTCTCGGAGTGACAGAAATTCGCCCATCCCTGACTGCTGCTTTCGAAGTTGCTCGGGACCAGACTTAGAAGTCCACCGGACGGACCGGCGCCTCGCCGTTGGCGATCATCTCGGGTATGCGGGGGGAACCGTTCTCCCATACCAGCAACATCGAGCGCTTGGGGGCGTAGCCCTGATGGCGGATGTCGGCAGGCATGGCGGCCACGTCGCCCGCCTTCATGACCACTCGGGCCCGTTTGGCCCCGGTGTCGCGGTCTTCCACGTCCCACTGGATTTCGTCGCTGAGCTGCACGAACCACTCCACCCGGTCGTTGCCGTGGATCACCGGCAAGATGAACTCCTCGGTGGTCGGGCAGTACAGACTCTCTTTGCAGGCCGAAACGACCGAAGGGTTCCAGGTGACGTCGGAGCGGGACAGGTAGGCATACAAGCTGAACGAACACACCTGGTCCTCATAGCCGGGCTCCGCGGTGATCACCGGCTCGTCTTGGTGGACGTCGGCGAAGGCCCGATTGATGGGGAATCCAGACTCGTCGGAGCGGATGGGCTCGTCGCCGGGCACGCTCACCATGCGCTCAGCCACCACCCGCTTGCGGGTCACCGCCTTGTCGTTGTCGCCCTGGCTCGTGCCGTAGGCGCTGCCCGTCTCCATGGGGGCGGCGAACGGGTCGTAGCCTTCGTTGGTCCAGTCCGACAACATGGCCTTAAAGCAGCCCAGCAGCTCGTCGTGGTCGAAGTTCTCGTTGTAGTCCACCTCGGCCCGGCGATAGGCCTCGTTGAACCGCCCGGCGAACATGTCCACGTTGCCGTAGTGGTTCATGGTGCCGATCACTTCGTCGAAGTTGATGATGCCGTAGAAGAACTCCCAAGCCACGTCGCGCTGCACACAGCGGAGCCACTGGACAATGTCCATTTGGTGGCTGCCGGTGGGCCAGGTGACGGTCACGAAGTACTCGTCGCGGCTGAATGTGAAGCCCCCCACCGAGAAGTCCTTGTAGCCGCTGGCGTTGGGAGCGGTTTCGGTCATGGTCATTGCTGGTCTCCTCTCAGACGGTCTGGCAGATATCGGCCCAGCGGAACACCGTGTCGGGGCCTTCGATGGTTTGCAGCAGCACGACGGCCACTCCGTCGCTATGGAATCGGTAGGCCTTGCCCGCGGGCAGGAGCGTCATATGGCCCCTCCCGGCCTGGACACGTCCCATGGGGCTTCCCGCCGGCTCGCCGTCAATCCCAACGGAACCCGAGGCATCCTGATCCACCAGGGGCTGGGTTGGGTCGAGCAACTCGATCTCCAACGAACCGTCCACGACCAAGGCGAACTCGTCGTGGGGAGTGGCCCGCCACTCGCTGGTGCCTTCGGCCCTGATCACCTCCAGCACGTATTCCAGGTTCTTGGCCACCGCCACCTTTTCGTATGGCTTGGCCCCCGAGGCCACCTCGAACATGTTGGAGAAGGCGTAGTGCTTTGGGTTGTCGTTGATGACCTCGACTCCGCCCTTTTCGTACTGGCCCAACGATCCAAACACAGTGGTGTACTGCTCTGGCATCTGAGTCCCCCTTGCTCCGTAAATGCGACATGTCTTGATCCCCATCCATGTCGCGAACTACGTTGACTGGTATGTTCGCTATACGAACAAATGTTCGTAATATGAACACTATGGCAACTAGCCCCCAAGGTCAAGTGAGGTCATGAGCGAATTCGTGCAGTCCCTATCCCGCGGGATCTCGGTCATCCGATCGTTTTCAGCCGACACCCCCCGGCAGACTCTCTCCGACGTTGCCCGTACCACCGGGCTGACCCGAGCCACGGCCCGCCGGCTTCTTCTCACCTTGGAAGAACTGGGCTATGTCCGCAACGACGGCCGCTTTTTCGAGCTCACCGCTCGGATTCTCGACATCGGGTACTCCTATGTGGCGTCTCTCAACCTCAATGACATCGCTCAGCCCTTCCTCGAGTCATTCAGCGAGGCTGTTCGCGAATCTTCCTCGGTTTCGGTGCTCGACGACACCGACATCGTGTACATCGCCCGGGTGCCCACCAAGCGAATCATGACGGTTGCCATCGGGTTGGGTTCGCGATTTCCGGCGTATCAGACCTCGATGGGGCGCGTGCTGTTGGCCGAACAGCAGGACCATGACGTGATGGAGCTCTTCAGCCGCAGCGACCGCTCGCAGACAACCGAGCACACAGTGGTCACCGGCGAGGCCTTGCTTGAGCAACTCCACGCCGTGCGTCAGCAGGGCTGGGCCCTCGTGGATCAAGAGTTGGAAATCGGGGTGCGGTCGCTGGCTGCGCCCTTGCGCGATGCCGCCGGGACTGCCATCGCGGCTATGAACGTGTCCACCCATGTGGGGCGCACAAGCCTGGACGAGCTCACCGCGGAGTTCTTGCCCCGCCTCCTTGATACCGCCTCTGGCATCAGCCAGGCCCTCGCCATGCGATGATTACTGGGGCAAGGATGGCTGAGCCACGGGATTACGGGTTGGTCGATGGCATCTGAAGCCCTGAGCGGCGATGCAGTAGCTGAGCGGGTCATCCGCCTGGGCCGGTCGCTGCAAGCGGGCGGCGCGGCGGTGGCCGTAGTGGAAATCATCGACGCGGTACGGGCGACCTCGGCCATCGACTTGGGACGGCGATCAGAGCTGCGGGTGGCTCTTCGAGCCACGATGATCAAGCACCCTCGCTACCACGACCTGTTCGAAGCGGCCTTCGACCGCCACTTCCCGGCCCATCCGGCCGATTCACGACCGTCCGGAGTTGGCCAAGGAATCCTTGACCAGTCCGACATGACGATCGCGGAAGGCAATCTGCCCGCACTGGCCGTCAACCTGGTGGAAGCCCATGCCGGACTGGACGGTGACCGCCGCAGCGAAGGCCACCACATCCAGCGGGCCTACCGGGGAGCAGACCTGGCCCGCATGATGAGCGACGCCCGTCGGGCTGATCCCGCGCTGTCCTCCGCTGAGCTGCGAGCCCGGATCGACCAACTCAAGCGTCTTATGGCCGCTGAAGTGAGAGCACGGCTCGGGCCGCCTACCGAGGACGTATTCGTCGGGCCCACTGAAGACATCGAATTCCTCAACGCATCGCGGGCTGAGCTGGAACGGGTCCGCGAGGCAGTACGCCCACTGGCCCGGGTTATGGCAGCCCGACTGACCCGCAAACGGCGGTCTCGCAATCAAGGCAAGGTCAACCTCCGCCGCACCACCCGGCAATCGCTGGGCACCGGTGGAGTGCCCTTCAACGTGGCCTTTCGCCGACCCCGACCACACCGTCCCGAGTTGTTGGTGCTGTGCGACATCAGCGGATCGGTGGCAGAGTTCTCCCTGTTCACCCTTACGCTCATGTCAGCGCTTTCCGCCGAAGTGGCCAGAACACGGTCATTCGTATTCGTGGATCGCATGGATGAGATCACCGAGCTGCTGAACCGGACCGATCACAGCATCGAGCCGTGGCAGATCATGAGGAACACCAACGTGATCGCCGACGACGGCCATTCTGACTACGGCGCAGTGCTCCAGCAGTTTCATGACGAGGTGGTCGAACCGATCCAAGGACCCGCCCCCACCCTGCTCATCACCGGCGATGCCCGCACCAACTACCGCGACGCCTGCCCCACTGCGCTGGAGTCCATCGCCCGCCGCTGTCGCCGAATCTATTGGCTCAACCCCGAACCCCATGCCGAGTGGGACACCGAGGACTCAGAGATGTCGACTTATGCCCCCCACTGCCACGGAGTTTTTGAGGTCCGCAACCTCCGCCAACTCGTCGCCTGCGTTGAGGAGATGCTCTAGGCCGGCGGCTGGATGTGGTTAGAAGCTGAGGTAGGGGCAGCCGCACTTCGGCTTCAGGTCAAAGTCGGTCCCCCGAGGTCAAGCCACCCAGGAAACATGCTCGGGTAGGTTGGTTGTCCAATCCCAGCACACAGCGATGTTCTCGGAATTGAGCCCACATGAGTGAAATCCGCCAGCGCTAATCGCAATGAACTCCCCGTCGGGTGCACCCAACTGGCCAGCGACGTTGTTTCCCCAACAGACGATGCCGCCACCGGATTTGATCCCGCACGAATGGAAGTAACCGGCCGAGATGGCAGTGAACGCCCCTTCAGGCGCAGTCAACTGCTCAGAGCCATTGTCGCCCCAGCACACCACGGTCCTGTCAGATCGAATCCCGCACGAATGCCCAGGTCCTGCATCAATCTCGGTGAACTCTCCTTCAGGCGCAGTCAACAGACCAGAGTCGTTGTCGCCCCAGCACACCACGGTGCCCTCAATCCGAATCCCGCACGAATGGGTGTCGCCAGTCGCTACTGCACCGAATTGCCCATCTGGCGCCGCAGATTGACCAAAATCACTGCTGCCCCAACAATCAACTGTGCCCTCAATCCGAATCCCGCACGAATGCCTGACGCCAGCAGCAACCGCGCTGAATTGCCCATCTGGCGCCGCAGATTGACCAAAATCATTCCTGCCCCAACAATCAACTGTGCCCTCAATCCGAATCCCGCATGTGTGGTAGCCGCCAGCAGCAGCAGAAGTGAATTGCCCGCCAGGTGATTTCAACTGGCCCAAGTCGTCATCGCCCCAGCAGAAAACACTGCGATCAGTCCTGACCCCGCAGGAATGCTCTCCGCCCGAAGTGATATCGGTGAAGGCCCCAACGGGCCGATCAGGCCCACCGTAATAGCGCGCCCACCCCCAGCAGGTGATGGTGCCATCAACCGCGACCCCACACGAATGGCCGGTACCGGCATCTATAGAGCTGAACACTCCGCTGGGTGGTTCTACCAGGCCATAGTCGTTGCGACCCCAGCAGACAATTGCCCCATCGGTTCTAACCCCACAGGAGTGCTCATTGCCAGAAGCGACAGCGGCGAACTGCCCACTCGGACCATCTAACTCGTTTCCGCTGAGTGCTCCCCAACAACTGATCGTGCTATCGGTCTTGATTCCGCAAGAATGGTGGAAACCTGCAGAAATGGCGACGAATGTCCCGGCTGGTGCATCAAGCTCCCCTGGAAAGATATTTCCCCAGCAGGCGAGGTTGCCGTCGACCTCAATTCCGCACGAATGTGCATCCCCGACGGAAACGGCAGTGAAGCGGCCAACGGGCGCTTCCACCCTGCCGGGGTACCCTTCTCCCCAGCAGGTCACCGTGCTATCCGACCTGATGCCGCACGACCTGCTTCCTCCACTAGCTATGGCGGCGAACTGCCCCTCCGGTGCATCCAACTGGCCTTCGCCGTTGTTTCCCCAACATGCGACCGTGGCCTCAGATCCAATTGCGCATGTATGGAAATCGCCAGCGGCAATTGAGGTGAACTGGCCGCTCGGCGCGTCTAGCGCTTCGTCGAAGTTGTAGCCCCAGCATGAGATAGTGCCATCGGTCTTGATCCCGCAGGAATGCCAGAGTCCAACCGCAACAGAGGTAAATCCGATGCTCGGGGTTTGGGTGGCACTGATCGTCGACTCGGCAGAGTCAGTCGGGGTTTGGGTGGCACTGATCGTCGACTCGGCAGAGTCAGTCGGGGTTTGGGTTGGAGATCCGACCTGACAACTTGCCAGAACCAATACAACTGCGGCAGTTCCGGCCACGGCACCCACAATCCATTCCAGTAGGACACGTCGCACTCGGAGCCCGGGTGGGATCACGGCATAAAACCCTAGTTTCAACCTGCTAGAGGTGGGGGGCGACCTACCCGGACGGTTGGATGTGGGCTTCTACTCGGTTGGCGGGCTCGTCGATCCAGCCTTTGGAGTTGGCGTAGGCCAGCATGCCGTCGAACTGAGACTCCCACTCGGCGTCGGCCGCGTCGCCGGCTAGTTCTCGCACGAAGGCGATGTCGATCCACAGGTGGTTGTCTCGTTCTGAGGCTGCGGCCCGGCCATCGAATGCGGCCACTGCGGCGGCCACGTCGCCGTCCATTGACACATGGAACTCCCGGAAGTTGCCCGGATCCTCGAGGGTGATGGTGTCGGCGATGGCGATGTACATGCCCTCAGCCTTGCGCTTGGCGGGGACGGGTGTCGATCCGAGCGCTGAAGGGGAGCGACACCACCGCGGTGATGATCACCATGCCCATGAGCAGGTCGATGGCCTGCGACGCTGAGGCCGCGGTGGTGGCGAACGTGAGCCCGAGGGCCACACCGATGGTGGTGGCCACCCGCTGGGAGGTGAAGTTGATTCCCGAGGCCAAGGAGTGCTGGTCGGGGGGCACGTCCACCACTGCGGCAGCCATCAACGAGGGGAACACCATGCCGGTGGCCACCCCGATCACGGTCATGCCCGCCACGAACACCGCAGCGTTGGGCTCATCGCCCAACAACACCCACAACATGATGGTGCCGCCCACATAGATTGCGGTGCCGGGCAGGATGAACATGCGATGGCCGGTGCGGTGCGCCACCCGGCCGATGAGCACCCCGACCACCCCGGCGAACAATGCCAGCGGCGCCACCGCGAAGCCGCCCTCAATGGGAGTCCACCCCCAAGATCGGATGACGATCACGGTGAAGCCAAAGAACATGCCGAACCACGACGATGCGAAAACCAGCATGGCCAGGTTGCTCCGGCGGACATTGGGGAAGCGGAACAGCCGCAGCTCCACCAGCGGGTTGGGGTGGTGCCACGTCCGCAGCACGAACAGCCCGAACACCACCAGGCCGCCGACGATGCTGCCCACCACCTTCCAGTCCAGCCACCCCCACGGATCGCTTTGCACAATTCCCAGGGTGACCAAGGCGGTGGCCCCAGCCACCATAACTCCACCGAGGGGGTCGGGCAGCGCCTTGGTTTCGCCGCTGCGGGACTCCCGGTACACCAGCGGCACCACGATCAAAACAACGAAGCAGAAGGGGATGTTCAGCCAGAACATCCACTCCCACCCAAACCACTCGATGGCCAAGCCCCCCACCGGAGGGCCGATCGCCGACGAAGTGCCGCCCGCCACCGCCCAGATGCCAACGGCCAACGGCAGCCGGTTGGCGGGGATCGTGGCCAACAGCAGCGCCACCGCGGCGGTGTTGATGATCGAGGAGGCCACCGCCAGCACCGCCCGAGCCCCGATCAGCACCGCCACCGAGGGGGCCAGCCCGCCCAGCACCGATCCAGCCAAGAACAGCAGCGTCCCGATCAGCAGCATCCGCCGACGGCCCAGCCGGTCGGCCAGCACTCCGGCGGGGACCAGGGTGGCTGCCCCCACAATGGTGAAGATGTTGGTCACCCACGACAGGGTCGGGTCGGAGGTGCCGGGAAACGCCTCGCCGAGGGCCGGGTAGCCCACCGTCATGATCGACAGGCCTATGCCGGTGAGGGAGGCCGCGATCACCAGCGTGGTCAGGCCAATCGCCGGATGCCCGGTGACCGGTTGGGGCACCGCTGCTGCGGTCACCTAGCGTTTGTGGGCAGGAAGTTCGGCGTTGTTCTCCTGCGCACGAACGGCCACGCTAGACGAGGAGCCGACGAGATGAGCAGTAACGAAGAGGGTGGCAACGTGACCGAGGTCCTCGGCGGCGACATCCTGGTGGCCCAAGACGGTGGCGTGCGCACCCTCACCTTGAACCGCCCCGACGCCCACAACGCCATCACCCCCGACCAGCGGAACTTTCTGGCCGATGAGTTCGCCCGTATCAGCGAGGACTTGTCGGTTCGAGTCGTGATCTTCACCGCCAACGGCAAGGGGTTCTGCACCGGGGCCGACCTGCGGGTGGCCCGGCCCGAACGAGTGCAGCCGCCGGATGCTCCCGAACGGGCCATCATGGAGGTGGCCCGAGGCATCAAAGTCGGGGCTCAGAAGCTGATGTCGGCCATATTGGACTGCGAAAAGCCGGTGATCGCCGCCGTCAACGGGACCGCCGCCGGGATGGGGGTACATATGGCGGTGGCCTGCGATCTGGTTATCGCGGCCGAGGGGGTGCGGTTCATCGAGGTATTCGTGCGCCGTGGCCTAGTCCCCGATGCCGGTGGGGTGTACTTGCTGCCCCGCCTGATCGGCCCCCAGAAGGCCAAGGAGCTGATGTTCTTCGGCGACGATGTGAGCGCAGCCGACGCCGCCGCCATGGGTCTGATCAATCGAGTGGTACCCCCCGACGAGTTGATGCCCGCGGCGCGCGCCTGGGCCGAGCGGTTGGCCGCCCAGCCCACCAAGAGCCTGACCATGAGCAAGCTGCTGGTGAACCGCAGCTTCGAGACCAGCCGCCAGACCATGTTCGAGATGGAATCCTGGGCTCAAGAGGTGCTTATGGCCGGCGAGGACGCCGACGAGGGGGTCAACGCCTTCAAGGAGCGGCGGGACCCGAACTGGAAGGGCTGGTAGCTACCAAGCTCCGGCCAAACCGCGCCCGATAGCAGCCAGTTGGCGGCTACCGCCGCCGAAGGTGTTCTCCAGCTGCTTGACCCACAGGAAATAGCGGTGGACGGGATAGTCGATGTCGGCTCCCATGCCGCCGTGCAGGTGCTGGGTGGCGTGTACCACCCGCTGGCCGGCATCGGCCGACCACCATTTGGCCACCGCGGCAGCATCGGCGATCTCGGCCGCTGAGCGGTCCTCATCGATGAGCCACGCAGCCTGGAGCAGGGTGACCCGCATGCAATCGTTGTCGATGTAGCAGTCTGCCGCCCGCATGGCCACCCCCTGGTTGGTGGACAAGGGGCGTCCGAACTGCTCGCGCTGCGAAGTGTAGCCCGCAGCCATGGCGGTTGCCTCCTCGCAGCAGCCCAGCACCACCGCGGCCACCGCCACCTGGGCTCTGGCCAGCGTCCACTCCACGATTGATCGGCCGTCGGCCCCGCCCAACATTGCGTCATCGCCGACAACCACCGATCGCAGCGTGAGCTCGCCGTGAAGCTCTCGGTTTGTGGTCTCGCTCAGCGTTACCTCTACCCCTTCGGCGTCGAGGTCCACCACAAAGACCGCCAAGCCATCGCCGTCTCCAACGGTGCGAACAGGCACCACTACGGCATCGGCCACCCCGGCGGCGGGAACCGCCGGTTTGGATCCATTCAGTTCCCAGGTCCCGTCTTCGCGGCGGGCCGCTGTCACCGACGGAGACAGCGCCTCGTTGGCCCCCCATTCCGAGAACGCCCCGGTGAGCACTGCCTGGCCGGATACAACCGCCCTCAGCCAGCGATCTCGCAGCGCGGTGGAGCCGAATTCGGCGACAGGCATGGCCCCCAGCACCAACGTGGGCCACAGCGGGGCGGGGGCCACCCGGCGGCCCTGCTCTCGCAGCACCAATGCGGTCTCGACCATGCCGAGGCCGAGGCCGCCGTACTCCTCGCCAATCGACACTCCCAGCAGGTCAGAGGCAGCCAGGGCGGCCCACAGCTCCCGGTCGAAGCGGTCGGCGCTGCGCTCCACCTCGGCCACCCGGTCAGACCCCGCCGAACCGGTAAACACCTGTTCGGCCAGCGCGGCCACCGCCTCCTGCGACTCGCTGAAATCGAAGTTCACCGTCGCCCGCCCCTGGTCATCTTCAGCCCGGTCCAGGCCACGATCTCTCGCTGGACTTCGTTAACACCGCCGCCGAAAGTGTTGATTTGGGCGGTACGGGCCGCAGCCTCCACCCGGCCGGCCAGCAGAGCGCCCGGACTGCCCTCCCGTAGGTGCGCACCCGCTCCCAGTACTCCCAAAAGCAGATGATAGATGTCGCTCACCGCCTCGGTGCCGTACACCTTCACCGCCGACGCCCGGGCCGGGGCCAGCGAATCGGCGGCCACCGCGGCGGCCATCTGCCAGTTGAGCAGCTTCATGGCCTCCAACTTTGCGTGGCACCGGGCTAGATCCATCTGCACCCACCCCTGGTCCAGCACCGCAGCCTCGGCCCCGTCGGAAGCCGGAGTGTCAGCCGCCCAGGCCACCACTTCGTCATAAAGCTGGAACGACAGCGCCCCCACCGCGGCCAGCCCCACTCGCTCGTGGTTGAGCTGGCTGGTGATGAGCTTCCACCCCTCGTTCTCGGCTCCCACCAGATTGGCGGCCGGCACCCGCACTTCGTCGTAGTAGGTGGCCGTGGTGGTGGAGTTGCCCACGGTGACGATCGGGGTATGGGAAAAACCGGGGCTGTCGGTGGGCACGATGATGATGGAGATGCCCTTGTGGTTTGGAGCGTCTGGGTTGGTCCGGCAGGCCAGCCAGATGTAATCGGCTTCGTTGGCCCCCGAGGTGAATATCTTCTGGCCGCTGATCACCCATTCGTCACCGTCTCGCACCGCCCGGGTGGTGAGCGACGCCAAGTCAGTGCCCGCCCCCGGCTCGCTATAGCCAATGGCGAACTGAATTTCACCGGCCAGAATGCCCGGCAGAAAGGCCGCCTTGTGCTCTTCGGAGCCTTGGGCCATGAGCGTCGGGCCCACGGTGTTGAGGGTGACGAACGGCATCGGACAGCCCGACCGCTGGGCCTCGTCGAAGAAGATGAACTGGTCGATGGCCGATCGCCCCTGGCCGCCGTAGGCCTTGGGCCAGCCGATGCCCAGCATGCCGTCGCGCCCCAATTGGCGGAAGATCTCCAGCCGGACGGGGCTGGTTTCGTGAGCCCCCATGAGGGCCTCGCGGACCTCGTCGGTCATCAGGTCTGCGAAGTACGCCCTCAGCTCAGAGCTGAGAGCGCGCTGGTCGTCTGTGTAGTCGAGATGCACCGAGCCGCGACGCTACCAACGCCGGTGGTGCCGTACCGTTTTGGAAGGGGTTAGACGCAGCGAATCAGAGAGCGTCGGCGCCCTGCTCCCCGGTGCGGATGCGGGTCAGGCCCTCCACCGAGGAAGTCCAGATCTTGCCGTCGCCGATCTTGCCGGTGCGGGCCGCGCCAGCAATGGCCTCGGTGGCCGCGGCCAGCGAGGAATCATCTACTACCACCTCGATACGCGACTTCGGGGTGAACGACACCTTGTACTCAGTGCCCCGGTAGGTTTCGGTGTGACCGCCTTGGCGACCAAAGCCCTGAGCCTCACTCACCGTCATGCCCTGGACACCGACCTCGGCCAGCGCCTCCTTGATGTCTTCGACCTGATGCGGCTTAACCACCGCGGTGATGAGCTTCATTGATGCCGTCCTTTCTGGTCGCCGATGAGGACGCTATCAGGTCAATACAAACTAGGCAACAAATGGGAAAAACCCGGAAATTTTCTAAATATTGTGCTTTATGAGTCAGTACATTAGTACAATGTCAGCGTGCGGATCTGGATAGACGAGAGCTCGCGAATCCCACCTTATGAGCAACTACGGGCCCAGCTCCGATTGATGGTGTCGTCGGGCCGGCTCAAGCCCCGTGAGCGGCTGCCGCCCATCCGGTCGCTGGCCGCACAGCTGGACCTGGCACCGGGAACAGTGGCTCGGGCCTATCGGGAACTGGAATGGGAGGGAATCATGGAGGGCCGAGGCCGGGCCGGCACGTTCGTGGTCGATGAGCCCCCGGTGGCGTTCTCGGTGGTGGAACGACAACTGGCCGACGCCGCCGAGGCCTTTGCCGCCGAAGCCGATCGTCTGGGTGTGGGCCAACAAGCCGCCTTGTCTGCCTTGGAAACCACCTTTGCTTCCCGTACCGACCCCGATCTGGATTCCGGCTAACGCCCCCTCGACCAGGGTTCGCTCAGCCCAACACTACCGATGGGTCGGGCACCAGGTCGCGGGCTAGCCACTGGAACATCCGCCAGCCGTTGTCCTCCGAGAACAGCGAAGCCTCGACTTCTTTGGCCGCCTCCTCGCTGATGGCCTTGGCGTCAGGGGCCTTCACATGCACCTCGGCCACTCGTTCGGCGGCCACGAACCACCCCACCGCCTCGCCCGGTGACCGCCCTCCGGTGAGCAGCCCGTGGTTGCGGAGAATGCACACCCGGCTGGGACCCATGGCCTGGGCGATGGCCTCGCCGCCATCGACATCGTTCACCTCGAGGTTGTCGCCGTCGTAGAGCGATTGGTCGAACACGAAGGCACACGACTCCTGGCTGATAGGCCGAAACAGCTCAACGTTGGCCGACCACGGCGTGCCGTAGGGAGTGTGGGTGTGGGCCGCCGACGCCAGATCGGGGCGGGCATTCAAAATCGGCCAGTGGATGTGGTAGGCCGCGAAGTTGACCCCATTTTCGAGGGGCCCGGCCACACCCTGGCCGTCGGGGCCCACCAGGGTGAGGTTGTCAATGGTGGCATCACCAAAGCGGATGCCGTAGCCCAGCACCCAGAAGTGGTCGGTGAGAATCGGGTCACGCGCGGTGATGTGCCCGTCGCCAGTCTGTCCCCAGCGCATGGCGGCAAAAATGCGATAGCCGATGGCCGCCTCCCATTTGCGGAGCAGGCGCAGCTCCTCAAGGTCGGTAACCACAGGAGGGGCGGCGTCATAGGTGACGCCCGGATACCGGTCCAGCACCAAGGCCATGGCCGAATGATACTTGCGCAATGAGCGGATGAATACCCCTTGGACTGACTAGAACTGTGGCATGGCCCAATTGAATCTGAGCGCTGACGAGGTGCTCACCACCACCCGAGCGGTGCGTCGGCGGTTGGATACGTCCCGGCCGGTGGCACCGGAGCTGATCAACGAGTGCCTGGAGATCGCGGTGCAGGCCCCCACCGGGTCGAACCGGCAGAACTGGCGGTTCATGGTGGTCACCGAGCCCGAACTCATCGCCGGACTGGCCGACCTGTACCGCCGAGCCGGCGAGGTGGCCGGCGACTACCTGGGGGTGCTCCCCCGGCTGGAAGTGCAGGACCCCGCCCAACTGGAGGCCACCAACGAGAAGATGTACGCCTCGGCCGGCCACCTGTCCGAGCACCTCCACGAGGTGCCGGGAATGCTGATCCCGTGTTTGGCCGGGAGAGTGTGGGACCACCCACCGGTGACCGTGGCCTCCCATGTGGGGTCGGTCATCCAAGCGGCGTGGTCGTTCATGCTGGCCGCCCGGGAGCGGGGCATCGGCACCGTTTGGACCACCATCCACCTCTGCTACGAGCAAGAGGCGGCCGACCTGCTGGGCATCCCCTACGACGAGGTGATGCAGCTGGCCCTCATCCCCTTCGCCCACACCATCGGCACCGACTTCCGCCCCGCCCGCCGCGAGCCCCTCGAGCTCGTCACCCGCTGGAACCGCTGGTAGAAGAGGCAGAAGTCGACAGACATGGCCCGTAGACCATCTCTGTCGACACCAGTCTCATCGGGAGACCGAAACAGCACCCTGGACGCCATTCGGGGGGTGGCGGTGCTGGGGATCCTGACCATGAACGCGGTGTCCTACGGGCTGGACATGCCCTCCTATTTCAACCTCGATGCCGGCGGCTCGCGCACCTGGCTCGACTGGGCCATCGGTGGCATGGGCGAGGTGCTCTTCGACCAGAAGTTCATGGGGTTGTTCTCGCTGCTGTTCGGCGCCGGAATCGCCATGTTCGTCGACCGTTCCGCGGCCAAGAAGCGGCGGCCGGTGTGGTTCAGCCTGTGGCGCAACACGCTGCTCCTGGCTATTGGCATCGGCCACATGATCCTGTGGGAGGGAGACGTGCTGGTGCTCTACGCCGTTTGCTCTCCACTGCTCATTGCGATGCGGAGACTGCGACCGGCGGTGCTGTTTGCCATCGGCGCCGGGCTGGTGCTCTCGGTGGCGGCGGGCTCTTTGGCGATGCAGACGACCATCGACGACCCCGCGAACCAGCTCGGGGACTTCTGGGTCGAAGGCGAGATGTCCGAAGGGGTCGGGCTGTGGCTGCTGTGGGATTTCGGGGCGCGGGCGCTGGGCATGATGCTGATCGGTGTCGCCCTGTATCGCAACGGCGTGATCACCGGGGAGTACCCCCGCCACTTCTACGTGCGAACCGCCTGGTGGGGCCTGGGGGTCGGGCTGCCGCTATCAGCGGCAGGGCTGGCAATCGTGGCGTCCAGCGGGTTCTCCCCCGACTGGGCCCTGGCCGGGGCTGCCCCCAACACGCTGGCCACCATCCCCCTCAGCCTCGCCTACCTCAGCCTCATCGTCCTGTGGGATCGCCGGGCCGAGTCCGGCCTGAGGGTTCGCGTGCGGGCCGCAGGGCGTATGGCGCTCACCAACTACCTCACCCAGACCATTCTCGGCATCATCATGCTGCGGGAGGTTTTTGGGAGTGTCGACTTCAGCCGCAGCCAGATTGCCGTGTTCATCCTGGGGGTATGGGCCGTGCATCTCTGGTGGTCACCGGCCTGGCTTAGCCGGTTCCGCTTCGGCCCGGCCGAGTGGCTGTGGCGCTGCGCCACCTACCGCCGCTGGCAACCCCTGCGAGTATCGGCGGGCTGATTCTCCCGACCCGGCCCGAAGAGCAAACAGCCTCATAGGATGCCCTCATGGACCCTGCGGAGGCTTTGAACTACATCCGAGAGAACACCAACGCGGTGCTGGCCACCGCAAGGGCGGATGGCACCCCCCAGATGTCGCCCGTCACCCTGGCAGTGGTGGACGACACGGTGGTGATGAGCACACGGGAAACGGCCTACAAGACCAAGAACCTTCGGCGCGACCCCCAAAGCTGGCTGTGCGTGTTCCCCCGCAATTTCTTCGGCGACTGGGTGCAGATCGAGTGCCAAGCCGAGATCATCTCCGGACCGGACGCGCTGGAACCGCTCGTCGACTACTACCGAACCCTGCGAGGCGAGCACCCCGACTGGAACGAATACCGCCAAGCCATGGCCACCGACCAGCGCTGCCTCGTGAAGTTCCACATCGTCCGCGCCGGCCCCGACCGCTCGGGGTAGCCGGCTACGCCGGGACGGCGGCTTCTTCCCTGGCGCGGAAGTGGGGGATGACGTGGTGGCCGAATTGGCGGATGGTTTCGAGCATGACCTCTTGGGGGATGGTGCCCATTTGGATCATGCACATGATCTCGTCGCAGCCGATGGCCTCGAGCTCGCTCACGTAGCGGATGGCGTCTTCGTAGTTGCCGTAGGCGTGCTCGATGTTGAAGGTGCTGGTGGCATTGGGGCTCAGCGGGATGTTCATCTCGCTGATCTTGGCGTGGACGTTGCCCACCGCCTCGTCGATGGCCGCCGCGGTGTCCTCGTCGGCTGATCCGGCCCTCGGCGGAGGCGTGCCCAGGTTCCAGTGCATGATGGCCTCGGCGAAGAACCGCTGGCCCCGGGCCCCGATGCGGAACGCCTCGTCCCGGTCGTCGAGGATCGTGGTGGGGCACAGCGCCGAGAACCAGTTGTTGGGGTGGTCGCTCACGAACCGCTCGCCAGTGCGGGTGGCGATGGCCTCGTCGTAGGTCTCCTTCATCAGACGGATCTCGTCGGCGCCGGCAAACCCCAGCACCAGCGCCCCAATGCCCAACTCGGCGGCCAGCCGCACGGTGTCCACCTTGGTGCAGGCCAGGTACAGCGGCGGATGGGGGTCTTGCACCGGCCGGGGCAGAATCGGGTGGGGTGAGATGTCGAGCAGGCCGTCCCACTCAAACTCGTCGTCGCGCCAGCAGTTGGAGATGATCCGCAGCGACTCCTCCACCTGGGCATAGGTGTCCTCGGGCTTCACCCCGAACGCCGACATCTCCTGGAGGGTGGCCCCCCGGCCTGCACCCACGTCCAGCCGCCCGTCCGACAGCACGTCAAGCATGGCGATGCGCTCGGCCGCCCGCAGCGGGTGGTTATAGCCGAACGGCATGCACACCACGCCGTGGCCGATGCGGATACGGGACGTGCGAGCTGCCACCCAGGTCAGAAAGATCTCCGGAGCGCTCATGTGGGCATACCACTTCAAGCAGTGGTGCTCCACCGCCCACACCCGGTCGAAGCCCACCTCCTCGGCCAACACCGCCTGATCCACGCAGTCTCGTATGACCTGCTGCTCGACCTCGCGGGACGGATCGGCCATCTGGGCCTCGAAGATCATGGAGAATTTCACGCCGCCATTGAAGCACCCCCGGCCTGTTGAGCCCGAATGCTGGAAAACACGGCTGTTTGCCTGGCTGTCCGGTGGGGTCTGCCCAGAACCCTCTGGCTACCATCATCACGGCATGGATTTCGACGAGACCCCCCAAGAAGCCGCCTTTCGAGCCGAGTGCATTGAGTGGCTGGACGCCAACATCCCCCCCGACGGCGGCGGCGCCCGTGACCAGACGGCCATCACCATCTCCGATCCTGACGTCGAGAACGCCTACGTGGCCCGGTGCAAGGCGTGGCAGCGCACCAAGTACGACGGCGGCTGGGGCTCCATCACCTGGCCTGTCGAATACGGCGGCAAGGGGCTGAGCGGCATCCACGAGGGCATCTTCAAAGAGGAGGAGGCCAAGCGGGTGGCGGCCACCGGGGTGTTCGCGGTGGGTATCGGCATGGCCGGCCCCACCATCATCGGCCACGGCACCGACGCCCAAAAGGAGCGATTCCTTCCCGCCATGCTCAAGGGCGAAGAGGTGTGGTGCCAGCTGTTCTCCGAGCCGGTGGCCGGATCAGACCTGGGCGGGCTGCGGACCACCGCGGTGCGCGACGGCGACGAATGGGTGGTGAACGGCCAGAAGGTGTGGACCTCGGGCGCCCAGTACAGCGACTGGGGCATTCTGCTGACCCGCACCGACCCCGACCAGCCCAAGCACCGGGGCATCACCTATTTCCTGGTGGACATGAACACCCCCGGCATCGAGGTGCGCCCGCTGGTGCAGATCACCGGTGCGGCCCATTTCAACGAGGTGTTCTTGTCGGATGTGCGGATCCCCCATGAGAACATCCTCGGCGGGGTCAACACCGGCTGGGGGCCGATCATGACCACCTTGTCCAACGAGCGGGCCCTTATCGGCGGGTCAAACGCCCGGACCCGGTTCAACGAGCTGGTGAAGCTGGCTCAGCAGACCGGCACCGACCAGGATCCGGTGATCCGCCAGGAGCTGGCCAAGACCTACACCCGCATGGAGATCCTCAAATATCAGGGGTACCGGGTACGCACCGCCACCAGCCGGGGCGAGCTGCCCGGCCCCGAGAGCTCCACCATGAAGCTGGCCATCTCCCTGCACTTCGGGGAGATGGGCGACTTGGTGATGGCCATGAACGGCGCGGCCGGGATGCTCCACGGCGACAACGCCCGAGACGAGGGGCGCTGGCAATACGAGTTCTTGGGCCAGTGGGCGTCGCGCATCGGCGGCGGCACCGACAACATCCAGCGCAACACCATCGGCGAGAAAGTGCTGGGCCTGCCCCCCGACATCCGGGTCGACAAGGGCGTCCCCTTCCGGGATATACCCAGCTAGCTCGCTCCGTAGACCGGCGCCGGTTCCGGCGATGCCGCAATGGAAGCGTGTACCGCGTCGCCAACTTCAGCAGCCGCAAACTTGCGGCCCACGTCCACCACATGCCCGTGCTGCCAGCCATCGCACACGTTGAGCGCCCCACCGGCGATCTCGAACACCCGCCCGGTCACATCGCAGGCATCCGACCCCAGCCACACCACTAGCGGCGAGGCATTGGCCGGATCCTTCTCGTCCCAGCCCTCGGGGGCCTCCTCCTCGTACATGATCCCCGCCGTCATGCGGGTGCGGGCGTCGGGGGCGATGGCGTTCACCGCCACCCCGTAGCGGCCCCACTCCGCCGCCTGCTGGATGGTCAGCGCCGCCACCCCGGCCTTGGCCGCGGCGTAGTTGCCCTGGCCGATGGAGCCCAACAGACCGGCACCCGAGCTGGTGTTGATGAGCCGTCCCCGCACGTCCTCGCCCGCCTTGGACCGATCCCGCCAGTGGGCCACGGCGTGGCGGGCCGGGGCGAAGTGGCCCTTGAGGTGGACCCGCATGATGGCGTCCCACTCCGGCTCACTCATGTTGGCCAGCATCCGGTCTCGCAAAAAGCCCGCGTTGCACACCAGCGTGTCGAGGCGGCCCCACGTGTCAATGGCCTGGGCGATCATGGCCTCGGCTTGATCCCAGTCGGCCACATCGGCGGCGTTGGCCTCGGCCTCGGCCCCCATGGCCCGGATCTCGGCCACAACTTCCTGGGCCGGTTCCGACGCGCCGCCCGAGCCGTCGCGCTCCACCCCCAGGTCGTTGACCAGCACCCGGGCCCCCTCGGCAGCGAACTCCAAGGCGTGGGCTCGGCCCAGCCCCCGGGCCGCCCCGGTGATCACCACCACCCGGCCGTCGGCGATTCCGGGCATGGTTAGAACTCCGGATTCAGCTCAGACGACACCATCCACATGGCGTAGTACTGGGCAGCACCGCCGTAGGCGTGGCCGATGGAGATCTTGGCCCCCGGCACCTGGTACTCGCCGGCGGTGCCCCTCACCTGGTTGGCCGCCTCAAGACAGCGGATCATGCCCGATGCTCCGATGGGATTGGACGACAAAACGCCGCCCGACATGTTCACCGGGAACGATCCGCCCAGCTCGGTGTCGCCGGCGTCGGTCATCTTCCACCCCTCGCCTTCCTCGGCGATGAGGTGCCCTTCCAACCACATGGGCTCGTACCAAGAGAACGGCACGTACAGCTCGGCACAGTCGATCTGCTCCCGGGGATTGGTGATGCCAGCCTTGCGGTACAGGGCCTCCGAGCACTCCACCCCGGCTTGGGGCCTCACCGTGTCGCGTCCGGGGAACTGGCCGAACTCGGTGCGCTTGGCGTGGGAGATGACCCACGCCGGCGGGCGGCCCGACTTCTTGGCGATGTCGTCGTTGCCCAGCACTACCGCTGCGGCCCCATCCGAGGAGGGGCACGACTCCAAGAAGTGGAGCGGGTCCCACAGCATGGGCGACTCCCGCACCTTTTCAATGGAGATGTCAGGCAGATGCAGGTGGGCGTAGGGGTTTTTGAGGGCGTTGAGCCGATCCTTCACCGCCACCATCCACCCGATGTGCTCGGGGGCCTGGGAGCGGGCGATGTAGTTGCGGATCCACGGGGCGAATGTGCCGCCCGCGCCCTGGCCGCCGCTCTTGCCGCCCGACAGCGCCCAGGTGGCGTTGCCTTCCGACTGCTTCTCATATGCGATGGTCAGCACGGTGTCGTACATCCCCGATTCCACCAGGTTCACCGCCGAGATGGCGGTGGACGCCCCCACCGACCCCGCGGTGTGTACCCGGTGGATGGGCTTGCCGATCGCGCCCAGCGCGTCGCACAGGCTCAGCAACGGCATCATCACCCCTTCGAGGGCGTCGGGGGCTTTGCCGATCACGATGGCGTCGATGTCGTCGAAGGTGGCACCAGCGTCTTCCAAGGCCCGGAGGGCGGCCTCCCGCACCAGACCGTCCAAGGTCACATCGTCGCGCCGGCGCTTGTACTTGGTCTGGCCGACACCGATGACAGCACAAGGTCGTGGAGCCATTATCCGTCTCCTTCCAAGACGCAGAGCAGATTCTGTTGCAGCGCCGGGCCGCTAGATGCGTGGGCCACGCCCCGGCCGCCATCGCCGTTGCGGATGCCCCGGGCCAGCTCGATCACCCGAGTGAGGCCCACCGCCATGAACGGGCTGCCGGTAAGCGGCCCGCCCGAGGGGTTCACTGAGGTCTCGCCGTTCAAACCGAGGGCGTCTCGCAGGATGATCTCCTCGGGGCTGTAGGTCACGGTCAGCTCAGCGATGTCCACCGGGCCGTCGTGCAAGCCCACCCGATCGGCGGCGATGCGCACCGACGGGGAGTCGGTGAGGTCCCGCAGTGTGGGGTGGTGCGAATCGATGCGGTGGTCGATGGCCCGGATCCACACCGGGTTGTCGCACAGCTCCCGGGCCTTGTCGGCCCGGGCGATGATCATGGCCGCAGCTCCGTCGCTGGTTGGAGGGCAATCCAAGCGGCGCAGCGGCTCCTGCAGGTAGGGCTCGGCCAGCAGCTCGTCCACCGACAGGTCCCCGCTGAGCTGGGCGTTGGGGTTGTTCTTGGCGTTGGCGTGGCTGCGGGCCACCACCTCGGCGAAGTCCCTCTCGGTGGCCTTGCCCGCGGCGATGAGCGCCTGGGCCTGGAACCCAGCCTGTGTCCGCGGGTCCAAGCCAATGGGGGCGTGCACGTAGGGATCGGTCTGGAGCGAGAACCCCTCCCGGTAGCTGCCCGGCGAGCACTTGCCCGAGCCCGACACCAGCACCGTGTCGATGTCGCCCGACTGGAGTCGCACGAACCCTTCGAACAGGGCCCAGGCGCCGTCCATCTCCACGTGGCTCTCATAGACGGGGGGCCACGCCCCCACCGCGTCAATGTTCATGACGAAGGCGAAGGGCATCCCCGACAGGTAGTCGCAGCTCCCTGCGATGGTGAAGTCGATGTCGTGGCGGTCCATGCCCACCTGCTCAATCACCGAGTTCACGCACGGCATGATCATGGCCGGCTCGCTGTCGTTGAAGTGGGCGTGGGAGGGGGTTTGCTCGAACGCGACGATGGCCACGTCTTCAGCGAGGCTTACCATGAGTGCTCCTTCAACTCGTCGGCGGGAATGTCGGGCTCACCAGTGGGCTCGAACCGGGCGTACACCGTCTCGGGAATGTTCCCGTAGCGGTTGTCGATGTCCTCCACCGACCGCTCATCGGGATCGCGCCAGATGCACCGCATCCGCATCCCCACCCGCATCTCGTCCACCGTCATGTCGCGGATGTCGATGCCGATCACCGGCTGGTCGGTGCCGTCGAACAGGATCGAGCACCGCACATAGGGCTCGGTCTCGGTCTGGCCGTAGTACTGCACCGGGTTCAGCTCGGTGAACGCCACCACGGTGCCCACGTCGGACACCTCCACTTCGTCGGCTTCGCTCATCAGCACCCGGGACATGTTGTCGTAGCCCCGACCCGGCACGTACACCTTGCCGGTGACCGGGCTGCGCTGGCCGATGATCTTGCCGTCCAGCAGCCCCTGGGCGAACCGGGCCCTGTGGGGGTACAGCGGCTCGTTGATGCGCAGGCCGATGAGGTGCTCGGTGATGGTCACCGGCTCGTCGCCCGGCTCGATCACCTGATCGGCGGCGTCGGCCTCGGGCACGAAGTACACGTCGGCGACAGAGCCGTGGCGCTCGTCTCGGAACTGGGCCCGCACCCTCATCCCGGTGCTCATGGCCTCGGGATCGCCCCCGGTGTCCACGGCGTGGACGAGGTCGGTGTCAGCCCCGTCCAGCTTGATGAAGGCGAAGCCGAAGGGCCGGTCGAAGGGGTGTTTGGCCGAGGGCTCGGCCACCCAGGTCCAGTTCACCACCTCCCCGCCAGGACCCACCTCAACCAGGTCGGGCTCCAGGGAGGCAAAGGAGTCCGGATCGAACTCCATGGGCGGGCACAGCACCCGGTCGCCACACCGCTGTCCGAGGATGCGGCCGTCGCGCAATCCGGTCAGAAACGGACCGATAACCGGCCCGGTGGTGCGGGTGTAGGGGTACTCAAGGGTGTAATCGACGTCATGCAACTGGGGCACGGCGGCAAGTTCACCACACCCCCGATGCCTGCCCCAAAGCAAACGGGGTCAGCTCAAAGCGCCGAAGTAGTCAGTGACGTCGTCAATGTAGAGGTCTGGGGCTTCGAGGGAAGCGAAGTGGCCGCCGCGGGGCATCTCTGTCCAGCGGACGATGTTGTACCAGTACTCCACCCATGGACGTGCCGGGAAAATACCATCGCCGGGAAAACGGGCGTAGGCGGTGGGCACTTCCACCTGGCGGTCGGGGGCTGAGGATCCTCGGCCCCCGATTCGGGTCTCGTAGTAGAGCCGGTTGGCCGAGGCTATGGTGCCAGTCACCCAATAAACCATCACGTTGGTAAGCAGCTCGTCTTTGCTGAAGCTGGCCTCAATGTTGTTGTCGGGACCGATGTCGCTCCACACCAGGAACTTCTCAATGATCCAGGCAGCCAAACCGGCTGGCGAGTCATTCAACCCCACCGACAACGACTGGGGACGAGTGGCCTGCTGTTCCCGATAGCCCCGCTCCACCCGGTTGCTGGCCCGACCCTCAGCCCGGTCGGCCAATTCCTCGGCGGTCAAATCCCGCACCGCTCCCGGTGGAGGCTCGGGGGCAATCACCAGGTTGAGGTGGATGCCCGTCAACCGCTCAGGGGCTTGCAGGGCCATCTGGGCGGTGACCATCGCCCCCCAGTCCCCACCCTGGGCGCCGAACCGCTCGTAGCCCAGGCGGCTCATCAGCTCCAGCGAGGCCGCGGCCATCCGCCGGGGCGTCCAGCCGGGCTCGGCGGTAGGTCCGGAGAAGCCGTAACCGGGCAGCGACGGGCATACCACGTGGAAGTTCTCCCGCAGCGGCTCAATCACCTTGGCGAACTCGGTGATGGAGCCGGGCCAACCGTGGTGAATGACCAGGGCCATGGCCTCAGGGTTGCGGCTGCGGGCGTGGATGAAGTGCAAGTTCTGGTTGTCGATAACGGTGGTGTACTGGGGAAACCGGTTTAGTTCGGCTTCCACCGTTCGCCAGTCGTACTCATGGCGCCAGTAGCGGCACAGCTCTTTGAGGTAATCCAGGTCGGTGCCCTCGTTCCATCCGGCACCGGGCAGCGGGTCGAACCACCGGGTGGCGTCCAAACGACGGTGGAGGTCATCGAGCACCTCGTCGGGCACCTCGATGGCGAACGGCTCCACAGCGGTCATAACAGCGGCTAACCGGTGCGGTCGTGGAGGGGGCCGGCGGGGAGGCGGCCGTCGATGTCGGTGAAGCCGTAGGCATCGGCCATGTCTCGGGCCGAGACTGCCTGACCGGAATAGCGGGATCGGTCGGCGTCGATGGCCAAGGCGGTCACCGCCCGACCAGTGAACCGGGGCGACTCGGCCGCCGACAGGTCCAGGCTCGGCGGCAGTTCAACCCCAGAGTCGACGGCCACGTCGATTCGCTCGGTGCGCACGAAGCCGGGCCACACCGACACCATCGACACCCCGGTGTCCCCGAGCTCGCGGGAACAGTCGGCAGTCATGCGGTCGAGGGCGCACTTGCCCACCCCGTAGGCCACGTGCCAGGCGTACTCTGTGGCCCCCGACGAGCTGATGTTGGCGATCAGGCCGTCGCCTTGATCGATCATCCCCGGGGCGGCCAGCACCGAGGCCACGTAAGCCGAGCGGGTGCCCACATCCATCATGTCGTCCCAGTTGGAGATGGGCACCTCCCAGAAGGGCAGCATGGCGGTCAGCTCGTCGGGAATGGCAAAGGCGTTGTTCACCAGCACGTCCAAGCGGCCGTGATCGGCGGCGATCCGGTCGAACACCGCCCGCACCGCATCGTCGTCGCGGTGGTCGCAGGCCACCGCGGTAGCGGTACCCCCCGCTGCGGTGATCTCCTCCGCGGTGGCACCCACTGTGCCGGGCAGCGGATGCTGGCCAGCACCTGTTGTACGTCCAGTGATGTACACCGCAGCCCCGGCAGCAGCCAGCTCCAAGACACAGCCCTTGCCAATGCCCCGGCTGGCCCCGGTAACTAAGGCCACCTTCCCGGCCAGGGGTGATCCGTCCAGAATGCTCATGATGGTTCCTCCGGTGGGTTGGCTATGGCCATGGGGGGCGACGAGCACGAGGTGGATCCCTTGGCCCGGAATGGGGAGTGGCAGAACACGAACCGGTCCACCCCAGCGGCGGCGACCTCCTCGCAGCTCAGCGACTCCCCAAGGCGGATGCCCTCTTTCACCAGCATGAGCTGGTGGCCCACCGACATCCACCCCTCGGTGGCCTCAAAGTCGTAGAAGCCCCACATCCAGCTATCGGTGGACACCAACGCCGGACGGTGGGAGGCCAGCCACTTGTTCTCGGCAATCCACGGCCCCGGCGACCCGGCCAAGAACCGCTCAGGATCTTCCCGAGAAAGGCTGATCCACCCGGTGCGCAGACACAGGGCGTCGCCCGGCCCGGGATCGGGCAGGCTTTGGCGCTCCCAAGCCCCCTCGATCTGCTCCACAGTGATGCGGTGTCGGTCTGTGAGCCGGGGCAACCCGGCCTGGTTGGTCTCCACATCACCGGTGGTCGCCGCAACCTGGGCGGCCACGTCGATCATCAGTCCCCGCGTGAGCAGGGGTGCCCCCCATGAGGGAACGTCCATGGCGGTCACCCCGTCGGTGCGGGCCAGATCTGTGCCCTGGTGGCCGTTGTAGAAGGTGCCGTCCACCGCCGCGTGGGTGAAGCCGTTGATCTTGGTGCTCATGTTGAAGGTGTACGACACCCGCTCTTCGGAATAGCCCAACTTCGACGGTCCCAGCCCTTGAGTGCCGCTCACGATCTCGCCCTCAAAGCCCTCGCCGGGGTCGTACCCGGCGATAACCAGCTTCTGGGCGAACTCCCGGGTGCTGTAAGCGGGATAGCCCGGCCAAATACCGTCACCCATCGAATAGGTGCGAATCGGCCTGGTCAGATCCAGCATCCCCAAGGCGTCGGCCCGCTTCTGCTCGGTGACCTCGTTGTAGGTGCCCAGCATGTCGTCGGATCCATACCGGCTGGGAGCCCATGCCCCGGCGGCGGTCGCCTCTACATCGAACTTCTCGTCGTCAAACGTCACGTCGTCGGAATTCACTGGCGCAGCCTAGCCATCTTCACCAAGTTCGCTCAGAAGCGACGAAGAGGAGATCAGGCGGGGGCGGAGACGGTGAGGCGGGCCATCTCTCGGCGCTGGGGATAGTGGTCGGCCACTGCGAAGTGCTGGGTGCAGCGCTCGTCCCACAAAATCACGTC
Organism: Acidimicrobiia bacterium; assembly: GCA_022826705.1. Classification (GTDB taxonomy): domain Bacteria; phylum Actinomycetota; class Acidimicrobiia; order Acidimicrobiales; family Bin134; genus Poriferisocius. The sequence continues at coordinate 105,963 of JAJDUJ010000022.1, forward strand.
GCCCTCGGTCCACTCGTAGCGGATCGTGTAGTTGGGCTGAGTGGCGTGCTCATAAAGGCAGTCGAGCACAGCGTCGCTTTCGGCCCGGTCGAAGCCCACCAGATGGCTGGTGAAGTTCTTGTTCACGTTGAGATAGCGGCTGCCGGTATCGGGGTGGACGGCAATCACCGGACGCTCGGTGCCCGGGAACTGCTCCTTCGTGCGGTCATACAACTCCACCCCGGCCTTGGACTTGAACGACTGGCCCGGCCCCATGTGATGCCAGGCGCTGATCCCCTCCAACCGGTCCCGCAAGGTCTCCGACAGGCCGTCGTAGGCGGCGTACATGCTGGCAAAAATGGTGTCGCCGCCCCGGGCCGGCATCTCGATGGCCCGCAGCGTGCCCAGGATGGGCGGATCGGGATCCCAGGTGACATCGGTGTGCCACTTGTCCTGGTAGGGCGGACGCTCTTCGTCGTCCACGATGCGCTCTACTTTGGCCTCCACCGCCCCTGCCACCCGGCCGATGGGATGGATGTAGGGCCGGCCCCAGGGGGCCAGCAACTCCATCTGGTGGGAGTCGTCAATGGATTGACCGGGGAACACCAGCACCAGATGGTTCAGCAGGTGCTTGTAGATCTCGTCCCGCTCACCGTTGGCCAGCGGTTCCCGGAGGTCGATGTCGGTCACCCGGGCCCCGAGCACTCCCCCGAACGGTTCTACGGTCCAGTCGGCCATGCTCGGCGCCTTAGAAGAAGCCGCGTCCTTGGACGGCGGCGTTGGCCAGCCATATCTCGAAGTCTTGGATCGACTGGGACATGGCCTGGCCGATGAGATCTAGCTTGCGCACCTGCTCGATGCGGGCACTGGCCTGCTCCAGCTCCCGCTTGGAGAGCAGCTCGCTGAAGATTCCGCAGGCGTGGGCCAGACAGATGATCACCACGTCGCGAGGGCTGGGAATCTCATCGCTGAACAGCACGCCCATGATCCGCAGCTTGACCTCCCGCTCGGCTTCACCGTCGATCGTCGGATAGCGGCGCGACCGGAACACCCACAAGAAGCGGTCGTCCTCACGCTCCAGAACGCCCCGCTCCACCAACCGGTCCAGCGTCGCCTCCCGGATCTCCGGCGCCTTTTGGGAGGTCTGCTCCACCCAGTGCCGCGCGTCCTTCTCCTGGCCTTCAACCCCTTGTCCTTCGGCGATCATGGCCAGCGTCGGATCCAACAAGTCGTCGCCTAGCGGGGTGTCATCCACCAGAATCAGGTGCTCCAAATCGGTGTCTATCCGGTTCTCCATGGCCAGCTCCATCAACACCGCCCCAGCCACGGCCCGGTCCATAGACGACTGGGGCACGTTGACGAACTTCCCGTCGTCGTCTCGCAACAACAGGAGAAGGATCTCTTCAACAAATCTCAACATAGGCCTAACGATAGGCGATGATTTCCTCGCCGTATTGATGCAGAGCCTCAACAATCTGTGAACGTGTATCACCCGCAATGAGGGCGGCCATCGCGGTGACCCCCACAGCAGCCTGGGCAGCGATGTTCTCCAAGTGCTGTTCGGCGTTCCAGCCCGTCGTGCCCACTGCCCCTACTTCAAGGTCCATGTACTTGATGTCGATGGGCTCGGTGCGGCCCACCGAAGCGGCATGGTCGTGGAGATAGGCGATCATCTCGGCCAGCTCATCCAGGGTTTCCAAATGGGCCGAGCGGCGGCGCGAGGCCAATGCCGCCGGGTTGGGCATGGGCATCCACCCCTGGGCCTTCTCGGCCACCCGGCGACGGGAGAGCTTGGAGTTGCCCCCGATCCATACCGGCACCGGCGACTGCACCGGGGTGGGGAGACCGGTGCTGTCGGTGATAGTGAAGTTCAGGCCCTGATAGTTCACCGTCTCGCCCGACCAGATCAGCCGCATCACCTCCAAGCTCTCGTCGAAGAGGGCATTGCGCTGGTCGAAGTCCACTCCCACCGCTTCAAACTCGGAGAGCAGATAGCCCACCCCCGCTCCAAGAATGACCCGACCGCCGCTGAGCCGGTCCAGGGTGGCCACCGTCTTGGCCAAGATGGCCGGATTTCGATAGGGCACCGGGGTCAGGTTGGTGAGCAGCCGCAGCCGGGCAGTAGCTCCAGCCGCCACTGCCAGCGCCACGAAAGGGTCGAGGGCATCGTGGCCCCCGCTGGCCAGCCACCGGTCGTTGGGCAGGGGGTGCTCGGTAAGCGAGCAGGAGTCGAACCCCGCCGACTCAGCGGCCCGAGCAAACTCGGCAATGGCCTCTGCGGTCATGAACTCGGGGTTCTGTGGATGGGCCATCAGCGGAAGGCCGAAGCTGAACTTCACGCGCTGCTCCCTTCAATCGCGCCAAGGTGCAGCACGATAACCGACGGGCTCTCCGCCGATCACACGATCGGCGGAGAGCGCCGTTGGCTCAATGGATCAATGGTGTGAGGAGTTGGCTAGTTGCCGCCCTCTTTCACCTCGACGGTGCGGCGGGTGTAGTCATTCCCGAACACGTCGAGACCGGCGGCTTCCAGATTGGCAATCGCTTCCTCGGCGATGTCGGTGCGGAACGCACCGGCATCGGGCGCTGCCTGAAGGATGCCCTGAGACGTGGCCACGTCGATGGTCTGGTCGTACAGGGCTTGGTCCATGATCCCGACCCCACCCGGTGATGGCCAGATAAGGGCGTTGATCTCGTTCATCATCCAAGCCTGGTGCGCCGGCCCGCCGAAGGGCGGGGAAGCGCTTACCACGATGTCGACGCACTGGTCGAAGTTGTCGCGGCAGTGGATCCAACCACGCAGCGATGCCTCCACGAAGCGCACCGCGATGTCGCGGTACTCCGCATCGGTCTCCAGCTTGTCGGCGTCGGCCCAGATGGCGTCTTGCAGCATGGCCGTGCCCACGTCGTTCCAGTCGATGACCGAGAGGTCTTCGGGTTGGAAGAGCTCGCCGGTGTCGGGATTGATGGTCTCGAGCACCTGGGCGTACTCGTTGTAGATCATCGCTTGAGCAGCGTCGATGTCGCCGTTGATGAGCGCGGTCATGTTGAAGTCCTGCTGAACCAGGGTGACATCGCTCTGCGGGTCGAGGCCCACGCTGTTGAGTCCGGCGAAGAGCTCGAACTCGTTACCGAATCCCCAGTTGCCCACCAGCTTGCCCGCTAGGTCGGCCGGACCGGTGATGCCGGCGTCCACGAACGACACCTGCAAGGTACCGCTGCGCTGGAAGACCTGGGCAATGTTGGTGATGTTCAAGCCCTCCTCACGAGGCACAAGCCCGCGCGGCACCCACGAGATGGCGAAATCGGCTGCCCCGGAGTCCAGAACCGTGGCCGGCACAATGTCGACAGCGCCGTCGATGATGGTCACATCTAGGCCGACGTCCTCGTAGAACCCGAGATCGCGAGCGGCGAAGAACCCGGCGAACTGCGACTGCGGTACCCACTGGAGCTGAAGCGATACTTCGACCAGCTCCGCGGGCGCCGGGGCCTCGGTTGGCTCGGGCTCGGGTGCCGCCGTGGGCGCCTCCGTCGCCGGTGCAGGCGCCGGCTCGCTCACATCATCGTCGTCGTCGTTGCCGCAACTCGCGGCCACGAGGCCGAACGCAAGCAAGATGGCAAGCAGACTCCAAAGAGTTCGTTTGTGAATGGTCCGTTTATTCATGTAGCACCACTGATCCGCTGATCATTTCCTTTCATATAGGCGGATTGCCAGTAGGCAATCCGCAGTTAGCGGTCATTTGTCGTCGCCGTGGGCTCGGATCAACGAGTGCCAGGGCATGGCCACTCGCTCAAGCACAAGCACGGCGAAATACAAAACGGCTCCAATGGCGGTGCCGGCCAGCACCGCAGCCCACGCCTCGTCGTAACGGGTAAGACCCGCCGATTGCGTGATCATCGGACCCAGGGCGTCTTGTCGGCCACCGAAGTACTCGGCGACGATCGCGGCGATAACCGCGAGCGATGTCGCGAGCTTCAACGCCGTGAAGAAGAACGGCATGGCGTTGGGAATCCGCACCTCGCGGGTGATGCGCGACCGGCTGGCCGCGTACGACTCCATGAGCTCAACCTGGCTTCGATCCACCTGGGTAAGGCCCCTGGCGGTGTTGATGAATATGGGAAAGAAAACGAGCGCCACCACGATGGCCTGGTTTGATCGAGGGGAGGTGAGCCCGAACCAGTTGTTGAAGATCGGGGCCAAAGCAATGATCGGAATGGCGTTGACGGCCACGGCCAGCGGCGTGATGGTCTCGTTCGCCGTCCGGAACCGCGTCACCAGCAATGCGGCGAGGATCCCGAGGATGATGCCCGCGATCAAGCCTGACACCACCACGAAGCCGGTGATGCGGGCCCCCTGATACACCTCATCCCAGTTCTCGATCAGCGCGCCGACGATCTCAGAGGGGGCGGGCAGCACGAATCCGTCGGGGTTGAACAAAGAGAGCACGCCCTGCCACAACCCGAACAACACCACACCGGCCACGATGGGGGCAGAAAACCCCTTCAGCGCGTTCACCCTTCCACCTCCCTCAGGGCAATGCGCACCTCGGTGACCTTCTTGAAGAAAGCGGGATCGTCTCGGGTGGCGGTGCTGCGGTCGCCGAGGTCCACGTTGATGGTCGATGCGATCGTCCCGGGACGGGGCGACATCACCACAACTCGGGTGGAGAGATACACCGCTTCGGGAATCGAGTGGGTGACAAAGACCACTGTGGTCTCAGTCTCCTCCCAGATCCGCAGCAGCTCGTCCTGCATGTGCTCGCGGGTCATCTCATCGAGTGCACCGAAGGGTTCGTCCATCAACAGCAGCGACGGGCTGAAGGCCAACGCCCGGGCGATGGCCACCCGCTGCTGCATCCCGCCCGACAGCTCATTGGGGTGGTGCTTGGCGAACTCGCTGAGCTTGACCAGCTCCAACATCTCTGAGGCCCGGCGACGCCGATCGCCCTTCGACCATCCCATCAGCTCCAGCGGGAGCTCGATGTTCTTGGTCACCGTGCGCCAGTCGAACAGCCCCGCGGTCTGGAAGGCCATGCCGTAATCCCGGTCGAGGCGGGCCTGCTCTGCGGGTTTGTCGTTGACCTGCACCGTCCCGGTGGACGGGGGAATCAGAGATGCGACCAGTCGAAGCAGGGTGCTCTTGCCGCACCCCGACGGGCCGATGAGCGTGATGAACTCCCCCGATACGACCGACAGGTCGATCTCGTCCAGAGCTTCCACCTGGTTGCTCTTGCCGGGGTTGAATACCTTGGTGGCCCCGCGGATGTCGATCACCAGCGAAGACGTCCCCTGAGCTGCGGACATGGCCTCGTCCGTGGATGGAACCTCGCTCATGTCGTCGACTCCTGGGTCTGGTTGCCCACCACCAGCCGCTCTACCGCAGTCACCACCAGGAACACGAAGATCCCCAGCACGGCGGCGCCCAACACGCTGGCAAACAGTCGATCGGGGCCGGTGGTGTAGTTGAACGCCTCGCGCAAGATCCGCCGGCCGAGCCCGCCCTCGACCCCCGAGGAAATCTCGCCCACAATGGCTCCCACGATGCTGGCCGTCGCTGCGATCTTGAGCGCGGCGAACAAGTACGGCAATGAAGCGGGAAGGCGCAGACGCCACAACGTCTGCAACCAGTTGGCGGCGTAAGACTCCATGAGCTCTTGGTTCTCCGGCCGGGGCGATTGCAGCCCTCGCAGTCCGTTGACCGCCACCGGGAAGAACGTGAGGTAGGTGGCGATGATGGAGACCGACATCCAGTCCTGCCACTCCCACGGGAACACATCGAAGTTCTTGCGCCCCCAGATCACGATGATGGGTGCGATGGCGATGAGCGGAATGGTCTGGCTGGCGATCACGTAGGGGAGCAGGCCCTGTTCGAGCCGGCGCCACTGCGCGAGGGCCAAGGCGATGGCCATACCGATCACCAAGCCCACCATGAAACCGGCAAAGGCCTCCCGCAGAGTGAAGAGCGCCTCGTCGAACAGGATCTTCACGTAGATCTGGTCTCGACCCCCGGGCGTCTCACCAAATTGGCCGAAGATCTCATTCACCGGGGGCATGTTCAGGTCGTCGGTGCGGGGCAGAACCGACCCGACCACGGCCCAGTCGTGTTGGCGGTCGTCGATGGCCTGGCCGAACGCCTTGTACCCGGTGTATAACCCGGCGAGCAACCCCATGAACAACACGAAGGTCACTGTTTGGCGAACGATGCGCACCACGGCGTCGCGGCGTTCCTCGTGGGCCGCCTGCTGCTTGAGCCGGTGTTCGCGAACGAGAGGATCGTCCGTCTCAGCCATGGTGTCGATCTTCGGCATGCTCTTTCGCCCTTAGGGGCCGCGCGGATAGGTGACCATCCACCGGTCGTTGTGTTGTCCCGGCTTTGATGTCGGGTAGCACCAACCCAACGACTCGGTGGAGGTATCTGTCATTATGCGCGCGCTGGAACCGGAGGTGGTAGATGCTGT
>JAJDUJ010000023.1 GCA_022826705.1 Acidimicrobiia bacterium
CCCGAAACCCGCGCCCCGAAACCCCGCCCGCACCCACCAACACGCAAAAACCCCCGCAACACACCCAAACCCAACCCCAGCACAACCCACCCGACCACCCACACCACCCGGCGTAATTCAAACCGGTGGATTCAGGCTAAGTCGGGATCGGGGCGCTCATAGGTGTGCATGGTTCGATCGGTGGTTCCCACGTGGTGCTCGACGACACCAAGTGTCGGGTCGAGCACCCCAACCCGCTCCCGCTCGTCGTTTGCCCGCAAATCCACGGCGGTGCGGACACCCAACCGCCCCGTTATCACCCCGGCATCCGCTGGGCTCAGCCGGTGCAGCGAGTCAGCCCGGAACAGCACTCCCCACTTGGTGGTTCCGCCCAATGAGCTGGCGTAGCCGCCCAGGTCTCGGAAGTTCACGCACCCTTCCAGAGGGATGCGCCGCTGATGGTTCATTGCTCCAATTTCCTGTCTTCCCTCCGGCCCGCAATCTAGGACACCACTAGCGTGAGGGCGTGGTCGGGAAGATTCATGTCTTGGACGAGTTGACCGTGGAGCCCGGACGGCTGGATGAGGTGCGTAGGTTGATGACCGAGGGCTACATGGCGGGGGCCAAAGCGCGGGGCATGACATTGGAGGAGACGTGGCTGACCCCGCCGATTGAGCTGTTCGACCAACCCAACACGCTGGTTTACTTGTGGTCGGTGCCCGATGCGGCGGCATGGTGGGCTATGCGGGGCGCCGCCGGGCGAGACCCCGGTGTCAGCGAATTCTGGGCCGAAGTCGACGCCCTCTGCGTGGAGCGGCAACGACGGTTTCTGGTGGACGATCAGATTGGCGAGGAGGAATAGTGAGCCGAACGCTGGCACTAGTGACCCTGGCCGATGGGGCTGATCCCCGTCGAGTGGCCGAGTTGGAATCAGCAGCGGTGCTGGGCAAACACATGCCGGGAACAGTGGGCGGCGGGCACTACACGTGGGACGGCATCGACGACCCGATCCCGCCCGGATTTGAGGACGTGGCCGATGTCGATTTGGTCGAGTTGTCGCTCATTGACGGTTCGTTGGCCGATCCCGGTTTTGCTGGGGAGATCAAGCGCACCCTCCTGCTTCGGGTTGAGCCCGACGCCCCGGCCGATTCGGTGGCTGCATTCGAGCGGGATCTCATGGCCATGCCCGACCACATCCCGGCCATCGTGAACTGGACCCTCAGCCGAGTTGTCGGTCCATCGGGCACCCGGTGGACCCATAGCTGGGAGCAGGAGTACTACACCCTCGACGGGCTCAAGGTGGACTACATGATGAGTCCCCACCACTGGGGCCTTATCGACGGCTGGTTCGATCCCGAGATGCCCCGGCAGATCGTGGACCTCGAGCTGGCCCACGTCTATCACGCCACCGGCCGATCGGTTTTGGCTGCCGCTCTCGGTTAGGGGTGCTGGGAGCTGACCGAGACGATCTCCCCGGTCATATACGTCGAATAGTCGCTGGCCAGAAACACCATCACGTTGGCCACTTCCCACGGCTCGGCGGCCCGGTCGAATGCCTCCAGCGAAATCAAGCTGTCGAGGAACTCCTGGCTGGATGTCTTGGCCAAGAAAGGGTGCATGGCCAGGCTGGGCGCCACGCAATTCACCCTGACCCCGGTCTCGGCGGCTTCAATGGCCGCGCAGCGGGTAAGGGCCATCACCCCGGCTTTGGCCGCGGCGTAGTGGCTCTGGCCGGCTTGGGCCCGCCAACCCATTACCGAGGCGTTGTTGACGATGACTCCCGAGCCCCGGGGCATCATGTGGCGCAGCGCGGCTCGGGTGGTTCGCATGGTGCCGTTGAGGGTGACATCGATCACCACCTGCCACTGATCGTCGGTCATGTCCACCAGATTGGCGGTGCCCCCCAAACCGGCGTTGTTGATCATCACGTCCACATGGCTCAACTCGGCCACTGCGGCATCGATCAAGGCTTGGACTTCCTCTTCAACTGTCACATTGCACAGCTGTGTGGCAGGCCTAACGCCGAATTCTTCAGCCAAGCGGTCGGAGGCTTCATCCAAGCGGCGCTCGTGGATATCGCTGATGAGCACCTGGGCGCCCTCGGCGATGCACCTCCGAGCGGCGGCAAAGCCCAGGCCAGTGCCCGCCGCGGCGGTCACCACCACGGTCTTGCCCTCCAGCAGCCCCCGGCCCGGGGGCTCGGCGGGCACTTCCCGGCTCACGGCGATACCGGGACCGGCGGCAGATCTTTCATGGCCTCGGCCAAATCGGCGATGGTCCACTCCCGCTCTGTATCAAGGAAGTCTTGGCGCAACCACGGGGTGTACCAGCGGACGTCGCCGCCTTTGGCCATGAACACCCGGCCGGTCACCTCGCAGTCGGCAGTGGCCAGCCACCCCACCACTGGCGCAGGGTGGAAGGGGTGGTACACGTCGAACCCCTCGGCGGGCTTGGCCACCATCTCGGCCACACCTGGCGCGCCCTCGGTCATGCGGGTACGACCGACGGGGGTCACGCAGTTCACCCGCACCCCGTAGCGGCCCAGTTCTTGGGCGATGATCACCGTCATACCGGCAATGGCGCTCTTAGCTGCGCCGTAGTTGGACTGGCCCACCTGGCCGATCAGCCCCGAAGTAGAGCTGATGTTGATCACCGAGGCGTTCACCGCCTCTCCGGCCTTGGTCTGATCGCGCCACCAGCCGGCGCACACCCGGGTCATGCAGAAGGTGGACTTGAGGTGGCCGCGGATCACCGAATCCCAGTCGTCCTCACTCATGCTGGCGAACATCTTGTCCCGCAGGATGCCGGCGTTGTTCACCACCACGTCCACCCCGCCGAAGGCGTCCAGCGTCTGGGCCAGCACCGATTCGGCCCCAGCCATCTCAGCCACGTCGTCGCTGTTGGCTACTGCGGTGCCTCCGGCAGCAGTGATCTCGTCGACCACCGCCTGGGCCACCGCTGGATCGGCGCCGGTGCCATCGGCCTCACAGCCCAAGTCGTTGACCACAACTTTGGCGCCCTCGGCGGCGAAAAGCAGGGCGTAGTGGCAGCCGATGCCCCGCCCGGCGCCGGTGATGACGGCGATCCGCCCCTTGAGCGCGCCGCCGGACATCAGCTGCCCTGGGCGGCCTGGCGCTGAGCGGCCTGTGCGGCCAGCAAGGCCATGGTGGGGTGCTCCTCAAAGCCGATGGTGCGGGGCAGCGACTCCTCGATCCCCTCGGGGGTCCAACTGCTGTCGGGGGCATACATGGAGCGAAGCTCTCCGAATTGGGCCCACACCGAGATGCGAGGACCGACCACGGTGTACACCTGAGCGGTGAGGTCCCGAGCAGCATCGCTGAGCAGGTACACGGCCAACGGCGCCACGTCTTCGGGCTCACCGGCCTCGATCTCGAACGGGACGTTCTCCGACATGCGGGTCTTGGCGCTGGGAGCGATGCAGTTGGCGTTGATGCCGTAGCGCTTCAGAGCCAGCGCCGCGCTCTTGGTGAGCGAGATGATGCCGCCCTTGGCCGACGCGTAGTTGCACTGAGAGGTAGAGCCGGTGAACGCCCCGGAGGTGATTCCCACCAGCGACCCGCCGGTCTCCTGCTTACGCATGATGGCCGAGGCGTGCTTGTACACCGTGAAGTGGCCCTTGAGGTGTACCCGGATCACGTCGTCGAACTCCTCTTCGGTCATGTTGAAGATCATCCGCTCCCGCAAGATTCCGGCCACGCACACTGCGCCGTCGATGGACCCCCAAGTGTCCACCGCGGCCTGGACCGCGGCCGCGCCGCCCTCCATGGTGCTGATGTCAGAGGCCAGAGCCAGGGCAGTACCGCCAGCTGCCTCAATCTCGGCCACCACTGCGTCGGCCACCTCCGACGACGGATCGGAGCCGTCTAGCGACACGCCGTAGTCGGCCACGACGACGTTGGCGCCGGCGGCGGCACAGCCCATGGCGATAGCCCGGCCAATGCCATTGCCCGCTCCGGTGACGACGACGTTCTTGCCTTCTAGATATCCAGTCACGGGGGGAAACCCTATCCTTCGCCTTCGGCCAATAGCAGGTTGAAGTGCCTGGTCAGAATTTCTGGGGGAATACGACCGCTTCCCCTAGACGCCAACGTTCCGTCACCGAACACCAATACCCAAAACGGAGTGCCCGTCTGCCCGAGGGCGGCGGCAATCTCGTTGTCGGCACTATCCACCAGAACGGGGAACGGCCAATCCTCATCGGCCAGCCATTGGCTTGGCGGGTAATTGTCCCTGCTGGAGTCCACCAGCGTTACCACGCTGATCAGGTCCACCCCGTCGGGAAGTTCGTTTCCTGCGGCAAGCCAGCCGGTGAACTCAGCCACCTCTCCCTGACAAGCCGGGCACCAGTGAGCCAGGAACACGATGACTGCTGGACGCTCACCCGGAGTCCAGGAGAACGGCGTACCGTCGATGGCTGAACCTGAGAGCCCAGGCACTGGACGACCGATTGCCGGATCGGAAGCTGGAGTAGGTCCTACCGGCCCTAGAGGCTGTCCGAGGATCTGCACTGGGGCAACCTCGACGGCCTCTGGGGCAGCATCGTCGTCGTTGCCGCCGCAGGCAGCCGCCAACAAGAGAACACCGGCCACCAGTACCGCGATGCGGCGGATGTTGCGTTTGGACTTCATGAACACAGGCTACGGGCTGGCTATAGCGGCATCACCACGCCGCCATTGGGCCGCATGGTCTGGCCGGTGACGAACCTTCCGGCCTCGGAACAGAGGTAGAGAATGGCGTAGGCGATGTCGTTGGGGTCTCCCACGTAGCCAAGGGGGTTCATCTGGGCGATGGTGTCGAAGTGGTTCCTCTGTCGCTCGGGATCCACTTTGCCGTCGTCGTCGAGGAAGTGGCGGTCGTAGATGGGGGTCTCGATGGAGCCGGGGGCCACTGCGTTCACCCGGATGGGAGCCATTTCCACCGCCGCGGTGCGGGTGATCATCTTCACCGCCGCCTTGGTGAGGGCGTACACCGAGATCATCGGGGCAGGCATGTCGGCCCCGGCCGATGACAAATTGACGATGGAGCCCGACTTCTGATCGGCCATGGCTCGACCCGCCGCTGCGGTGCCCCAGTACACGCCTTTGATATTCACGTTCATCACCCGGTCGAGCTGCTCGGGGGTGGTGTTCACGATCAGACTGTCGGTGATAATCCCCGCGTTGTTCACCATGATGTCCAGCCGGCCATGGCGGTTCACCGCATCGGCCACCAGCGCATCCACCGCCGCCTTGTCGCTTACATCGGTAGGCACCGCCGACCAACTGGCTCCCAACTCGTCCAGCGCCCCGCCGGTCTCTCCCATCCCGTCGGCATCAACATCCCCCAGCACCACCGAGGCTCCAGCCTTGGCCAGCGTCACCGCCGTGCCCCGGCCGATCCCCGAAGCCGCCCCCGTGACCACCGCCACCCGGTCGGAAATATCAAACGCCGCAATGATGTCGTCGTGCATAGCCCCATCATGGCCCCTGCCGAATGGGGATCAGGAACCGTACTTGGGATGCGTCAGGCGGGTTCCCAGAAGATCATGGCGTGGGTTTCGTCGTAGGTGCGGGCGTAGGCGGTGACGGGCATGCCGATCTCTACGGCTTCGGGGTCGATGCCGGTGAGGCCGCCGAACATTCTCACTCCCTCGGGGAGGTCGATCATGGCCAGCACATAGGGCAGTTCGGCGAAGGCGGGGACGCCGTATTGGCGGACCACGGTGTAGGTGTAGACGGTGCCAGTGCCCGCTGCCTCCATCCACTCGGGCTCGGCGCCGCAGGCAGTGCATATTGCCCGGGGATAGTGCTGGCGGTGGCCGCATTCCGGGCACTGCTGGATGAGCAAGCGGCCCTTAGCGGCGGCGGCGAAGAACTCTCCGTACTCGCCCTCGCCTGCGGGAACCGGTCCCTGCCATTCAAGATCGCTGACGACCCTCATGACGGCCGGTCCTTGCCCAAGATGACGGTGGCGATGGCCGACAGCCAGCCGCCGGAGCCGCAGGCCAGAGCCAATTCCGCGTCGGGTACCTGGGCCTCGCCGGCGTCGCCTCGGAGCTGGCGTACTGCTTCGATCAGTAAAAAGATGCCCCGCATTCCCGGATGGTTGGACGACAGGCCCCCTCCGTCGGTGTTGGTGGGCATCGAGCCGCCTCGGCGCAGGTGGCCCTCCTCCACATAGGCGCCGCCCTCTCCCCGACCGCAGAAGCCCAAGCCCTCCAGCATGAGCATCACAGTGATGGTGAAGCTGTCGTAGAGCTGGGCGGTGTCGATGTCGGCCGGTGTCACCCCCGCCTGGGCGAACGCCTCTGGCCCGCATACCGCGGCGCCCATCTCGGTGAAGTCGGGCATCTGGTGGATATTCCAGTGGGTCTGCGTGCCCGCCGCGCCCAACACGTAGATCGGGGGCTGGCGCAGGTCGCGGGCGATCTCCTCAGTGGTCATCACCAGCGCTCCACCCCCGTCGGTGATCACGCAGCAGTCCAGCTTGTGCAGCGGATCGGCGATCATGCGGCTGCTCAACACGTCGTCCACCGTGATGGGGTCGCGGTAACGGGCATCAGGATTGAGGCCAGCGAACTCCCGAACCCCCACGGCGATCTCGGCCAATTGCTCCGAGGTGGTGCCGAACTCGTGCATGTGGCGGCGGGCGGCCAGGGCATAGGCCCCCACCAGGGGCAATCCGTAGGGGGTGGCCATCTGCATGGCTCCGGTCACCGGCTGGGCGTCGCGTTGAAAGCCCCCGGTGCCCAGCACCCGGCCCATGCGGGTGAGCTGGTCGGAGCCATAGGTGATCAGCACGGTGTCGCACAGCCCCTCTCGGATGGCCGCGGCAGCGTGCTGCACGTGGAACTCGAATGACGAGCCCCCCACCATGGTCCCGTTGATGTAGCGGTGGTTCACCCCTAGGTACTCGGCCATGGACACGGCGTCGTCGCCCTCTGCCGGCCCGCCACCGCTGGTGCTTACGTAGCCGTCGATGGCCGATTTGGCGATGCCGCAGTCGGCGATGGCGCGACGAGCGGCCAGCGCATGGTGCTGTACAGAGTTCAGGTGCGGCACTACCGGATAGTCGCTCAGGCCAATGCCGCAGATGACGGGGTGACGGGAGGGCATCTAGGCCAGAGCCTCAATGATGGAGTTGTGCTCGCCGAGGTGGGGGGCGCGGTGGCGGATGCGGTAGGGGGATTTGGGGGCGATGTACGGTGCTCCCAGATAGGTGAAGCTGCGGCCCAGGTCCTCGTGCTCTACTTCGACGGGGAAGCCTCGCTCTTGGAAGTGGGGGTCGGCCAGCACTTCTTCGGGCGAGTAGATAATGCCCACCGCCAAGCCCCGCTCTTGGGCGCCGATGAAGAACTCGTAGGCGGTGATGTTCTCGGAGATGAACCGGACTGCCTCTCGGGCGGCGCCGAACATGGCGGTCACCTCGGGATCCTGGCCCACCTGTGAAAGATGCAGATCCTCTTCGAGTTGGGCTCCCATCTCCAGGAAGAAGAACTCTTCAAATTGATCTTTCAACCCCAGGCTCTCCATCCATTCCACTACCACGGCGAAGTCCCGGGCCGAACGGGGTGGGAAGCCGGTGTTCACGTCGATGCCGTCTGCCGACAGTGCTCTGGTGAACGTGGTGGGCTCGATGGCGGCGTGTCGCCCGGTCTGGCGCTGCACCTCGTCGCCAGCCACCAACCACTGCACCGAGCCGAACTCGGTGGTCACGTTGGCGGCTGCGTGCATGCTGACGTCCACGAACTGGCCCCGACCAGTGCTGTCTCGGGCCAACAGCGCGGTCTGGGCGGATAGCACCGCGAACACCGAGCCGGTCTGGTACCCCTGGTTGCCGCCGCCCCGCTGAGGTGGAATGGCGTGATCGTCGTAACCGCAGCTCCACACCGGCCCGCCCGCGGCCAGCACGGTCAGGTCGATGCTCTCCTCTTGAGACCGCGGCCCGTTGCGTCCAAACGGGGTCAGCGATACCCAGATCAACTCGGCGTGGTCGGCCCGCAAGGTGTCGTGGTCGATGCCCAAGTAGGCCAGTCGACCAGGGCGCTGGGATTCCAGCACCACATCGGCGGTCGCAACTAGAGAGCGGAACCGATTTCGATCGTCCTCATCTCCGAGATCCATGGTCACGCCCAGCTTGGAGGCGTTGTAGTGCCACCACCAAAGGCTGCGTTCGGGATCGGGCTCGTCGTCGAGAAACGGCTCAAATCCCCGGGTGTGATGACCGTCGGGAGGCTCCACCACGATGACCTCGGCCCCCATCCCCGCCAGCATCAGGCCGGCATACGCCGATGCTTCACCGGCCAGTTCCACTACTCGGATTCCTGCCAGAGCGCCGGGAAGATCGTTCCCCGTCATTAGATCACCCCCTCCGCTGCCAGGTCGGTCAACTCTGCGTCGGAATGACCGAGCAGGCCCCCGAGTATCTGGCGGTTGTGCTGGCCCAGTAGAGGACCTCCCCGCTCCAGCACCCAGTCGGTCTCTGAGAAATGGGCGGGGATTCCGTCGACCCGAACCCGGCCCATCTCACCGTGGGTGACGGTGGGCCACAAGCCCCAGGCCTCGGTGTTGGGGTCGTTGTCGATTCGGTCCTCCGGCTTGGCCACTCCGGCAGCGGGCACGCCGACGGCTTGCAATTCGGAGGCCGCCTTGAACCGATCCCGACTCGAAGTCCAGGCCCGCACGGCATCGTCCAACTCGTCCTCATAGGCCAGTCGCCCGGCCAGGTCGTCGAACCTCTGGTCGTTGATGCCCATTAGGCCGGCGATGGCCTGCCAATCGCGGTCGTCCCGGGCAGCCAGGGCCAGCCAGGCATCGTGCCCGTCGGCCTCATAGATGCCGTGGGGCGCCATGGCCGGGAACTGGCTGCGGTTGCTGTAGGGCATGCCGTCGCGCCGCAGCGGCCGTCCGTTCACGGTGTAGTCCAATGCCGCCGGGCCGAGCATGGTGGCCCCGGCATCGGTACACGACATGTCGATCCACTGGCCCTCGCCGGTGCGGCTGCGGTGGATGAGCCCGGCCATGATGGCCATGGCCATGAAGTTCCCGCCGTGGTGGTCCATGTAGGAATACCCCCACCCGGCCGAGGGCATGTCGGGAAGCCCGGAGGTGAACGTGAGCCCACAGCAGGCCTGCACGATCGGCCCCCACGTCTTGTACTTGCGATAGGGGCCGACGTGGCCGAACCCGCAGTTGGACACGTACAAGATGTCGGGTTTGATCTCTTTCAGGCGGTCGTAGCCGAAACCCAGGCGCTCCAGCACCCCGGCGGCGAAGTTCTCGGTGACGGCGTCGCTCACCGAAATGATCTCGGCCAACAGCTCCTTGCCCCGGTCGGTGCGCAAGTTGAGCGTGACTCCCAGCTTCTCCACGTTGTGGTTGTTGAAGCAACCGCCAAACTCATGGCCCCGGCGGTCGTCCGCGAACGGGGACGTTCCCCGGAGCACATCCCATTTGCCGAGGCGCACCGGATCTTCGATGCGGATGATCTCGGCCCCGAAGGCGGCCATCCACCGGGTGGCCCCTGCTCCGGCCAGCTGCCCGGTGAAGTCACAGATGCGAATGTGGGACAAAGCCTCAGATTTCACGGCCCGAACCTTATGCGGTTGCACCCAGCCGAATCCGAGCCGGGAATCGCTGACGGCCCCGCCCGCCGTTCCCTAGGCTCCTCCCCGTGCGAGTGCTACACCACATGGAAGACGGGCGGCTCGACCCGATCATCGCCCGTTTCGACACCGTGGAGTTCGTGTATGTGCCCCGCCAGGGCGACATCCCCGACGATGCGTCCGGCGACGTGCTTTTGACCATCCCCCGGGGCTATCCCAACTTGGCCGAGCTGCTCGACCGGGGGGTGGAGTGGGTACACGTGACCAGCACCGGGATCGACGGATTCCCGCTGGATCTGCTGGGCGACCGGGTGATGACCTGCTCTCGAGGGGCCTCAGCCATCGGCATCTCCGAGTGGTGCCTGGCCATGATGCTGGCCTTCGAGAAGGATCTGCCCAACGTGTGGCTCCAAAGCCCGCCTGAGCGGTGGTTTACGGCTGATTTGGGGGCGCTCTCCGGCAAGACGCTGGGCCTCGTCGGGTTGGGGGGCATCGGCACCGCGGTGGCCCGCCGGGCGCTGGCCTTCGACATGACGGTGCTGGCCGTGCGGCGCACCGCGGCGCCGTCGCCCCTTGCCGGAGTCAAGATAGCCGGGTCGTTGGACGAACTTCTGAAGCGCTCCGACCACATCGTGGTGGCCGCGCCAGCCACCACGGCCACCCGCTACTTGCTGGATGCTGACGCCCTGGCCAAAGCCAAACCGGGCGCGCACATCATCAACATCGCTAGGGGCGACCTCATAGACCAAGACGCCCTGCGAGTTTCGCTTGACAGCGGGCACATCGCCCGAGCATCGCTGGACACCGTGGAACCCGAACCCCTGCCCGAGGGCCACTGGCTGTACGACCACCCCCAGATCCGGCTCAGCGCCCATGTGTCCTGGTGCATGCCTGAGTCCTGGGACTTCCTCATGGCCCCCTTCGCCGACAACCTCCAACGCCGCTTGGACGGGCAACCCCTGGAGGGAATCGTCAACCCCGACGAGGAGTATTAGCGGCCGGTTGACAGGATTGCCGCCACCACGTCGCGGCGGCGGACCTGGCCGGTGGCGGGGGTGCGGGGGATGGTATCCATGGCTTCGATCCGGCGAGGGTGCTTGAATCGGGCCAGGCGGTCGCTCAGGTGGGTCTGCACCTCATCGGAAGTAGGCAGTGCGACACCGGGAGCCGTCACGAACACGGCGCACACCACCTCCCCCCAGCGCTCGTCGGGAATGCCCACCACCGCCACTTCAGCCGCACCGGGGAAATCGGCCAGGTGGCCCTCCACCTCGGCGGGAGAGACTGTCTCACCGCCGGTGCGGATCACATCTTTGACCCGGCCGACGATGGAGTAGAAGCCGTCGCCGTCCACCTCGGCCAGATCGCCGGTGCGGAACCAGCCGTCTTTGGTCGACGCTTCGGCGGTGGCGTCAGGATTGTCGAAATAGCCGTCGAACATGAAGGGCGACCGGGTCTGGAGCTCTC
Source organism: Acidimicrobiia bacterium (assembly GCA_022826705.1). Classification (GTDB taxonomy): domain Bacteria; phylum Actinomycetota; class Acidimicrobiia; order Acidimicrobiales; family Bin134; genus Poriferisocius. Next base: position 11,051 of record JAJDUJ010000023.1, read on the forward strand.
CCTGGTCGAGGCGCACCTCCGCACCGGTGTGGGCCTGGCCGCAGCTTCCTGGCCGAGATTCCATGTCGGGATCGTCCAGCATCGTGACCGAGCCCGCTTCGGTAGAGCCGTAGAAGACCCGTCGATGGGCGTTGGGGAACGCCGCCTTCAAGTCGGCCAGCAGTTCGGGCGGGGTGGCTGAGGTGCCCGAGGTGGCGAATCGCAGCGAAGCCAGATCTTGATGCCGGTTGGCTTCCAGCACCCGGCGCCACACCGCTGGGATGCAGTTCATGTAGGCCGCTTGGTTGTGCTGAACCGCGTCGATCAACACATCGGCGTCGGCCCGATCGGTGAACACCACTAGGCCCCGGGCCTGCCAGGCCTGAAGGGCGATGGTCCACGCCCCCATGTGGAACATCGGGAACATGCACACCGTGGCACCCCTCGGCTCCAGCAGCGCCGGGGTACGAGTGCGCAGCCAGTTGCACCGGTGCGACAGCACCACGCCCTTGGACCTCCCGGTGCTACCGCTGGTGAAGAACACCACGTGGGGATCGCTCTCCCCCACCTGCGATGGCACCGGTGCCGCGGCCGATGCCGACTGGGCCTCGGCAACCAGGTCGAGCCCCGGACCGGTGCCTCCCAACCGCACCAGCGGCACCCCCACCGCGTCAGCGACTGCCTGTCCAGCCTCGGCATGTCCGGGATCGACCACCAACAGCCGGGGTAGGGCCAGGCCCACCATCTCGGCCGCTTCCTCGGGCGACAACCGGGCGTTGGCCGGGGCAAACACCGCCCCTGCCTGGGCCAAAGCCACAAATAGAGACACCGACGCCAGGTTGTTATCGCTCCAGGTGACCACCCGGTCGCCCCGACCCACCCCGAGTCCAGCCAGCACATGGCTCATCTGATTGGCCTGCCGGCCCAGCTCCCCGTAGGTGAGCATTTGCCCATCTAGCGCCGCCGCCGGACGATGAGGCACGGTCGCGGCCACATTGTCGAACACCGAGCCGATCACCAACTCCATCGCCGGGCACACTACCGGGAGATGGGGCCTCCAACCGGTGTGGTCACTACCTTGAGGGTAATGGCAAAGCAAACAGGGTCACGATCTAGGGCCACAGAGCTCGCGCTCGAAAAGGCCTATGGGACCAAGGGTCCGGAGGCCAATCGCGAGTTGTACGCATCCTGGGCCAAGACGTACGAGTCGGGCTTCATCGTCGACAGCGGATACGTCTACCACCAAGAGGTGGTCAAGGTTTTCAGCGATGGCTTCTCTGACCTCAGCGAGCCCGTGCTGGATGTGGGCTGTGGAACCGGAGTCGTCGGGGGCGAGTTGGCCAAGCTGGGCGTGTCCGTCATCGACGGCATCGACATCTCTCCAGAAATGCTGGCCGAAGCCGCGGCCAAGACGTGCAACGGCCGCCCGGTGTACCGGCAACTCATTGAAGCCGACCTCACCGGTCAGACCGAATTGGCCGTTGGCGCCTACGCCGGAATCGTGAGCTCAGGAGCGTTCACCCATGGGATATTCGGTCCGGAGACGATTTTGAAACTGCTCCGGGCGGCCAGCCCCGGTGCTCGTTTCGCGCTCGGGATCAACTCCGCCCATTTCGAGGAACTCGGCTTCGCTGATTGGCTGGGACAATGCCAGTCGAACGGGCACATCTCAGAGTTGCAATTCGAGTTGCGGCCCATTTATGGCGACGCCGACGCGGCAGATCCCAACCAGTGGTCCCGCATAGCCGTCTTCTCGGCCCCGTGAGCGAAGCCGCAAGATTTGGCGAGACGTGGCACCATTAGATCCATGAGCTTGACGTCTGATCCGCTCACGCCTTCCGACGAAGACACGGCATTCGACCCGTTCGGCTATCCCGAGGAGGTGCCCATCGACACGCTGGCCGAGCTGCGGTCGGAGTGCCCGGTGGCCCGGACTCCCACCGGCTGGTACCTCACCAAGTTCGACCATGTCCTAGAGGCCACCAGAGACGTGGAGACCTTCGTGTCCAGCTTCCGCGATCCCGGCGTGGTGGTGCCGGAAGAGGAGAAGCTCATCAGCGAGATCCCCGAACCCCGCCACGGCAAGGTGCGGCGGATCATCAACGCCACCGTGGCCCATCACAAGTCGATGCGGGCCGAACCCTTTGTGCGGGACCTGTGTCACGAGTACCTCGACCCCATCTTGGAGCGGGGCCATGGCGAGCTGGTAGCTGAGTTCATAACCCCGGTGCCCATCAACGTGATCTCCCACCTCATCGGGGTGCCCGCCGAAGACTGGGAGCAGTTCCACGCCTGGACCGACGAGGTGGTGCTGGGCGACTACCCCCGCACCAATCGCAACGAGCGGGGCGAGGGCCTGGCCGGCGCCCATCCCGAGTTCTGCGCCTACATCGACGCCCTGATCGCCGAGCGGCGGGCCAGCGACGAGGCCCCCGACGACCTGGTCACCCGGCTCATCACTACCGAGATCGAGGGCCATCGCCTCACCGATGTGGAGATACGCACCCAGCTGGCATTCCTCATCATGTCGGGCAACGAGACCACTCGGCACCTGATCGGCAACCTGCTGTGGCGCATCATCGGCGACCCCGAGCTGTTCGCCACCCTTAAGGCCGACCGAAGCCTCTCTGAGCGAGCGGTGGAGGAATCGCTGCGGATCGACTCCCCCGCCCACATGCTCATTCGGGATTGCACCGTCGACACCGATGTGTTCGGCGCTCCAATGCGCAGTGGCGACAAGATCGTGTTCGGCGTGTCGTCGGCCAACCGGGACGAGGACTACTTCGACCATCCCGACGAGTTCCGGCTCGACCGGGACCGCCCCAAAGACCACATCGCGTTCGGCGGCGGCCCCCACATCTGCCCGGGCGCCAGCCTGGCCCGCCTGGAGGGAAGGGTGGCGCTGGAAGTGTTCTTGGACCGAGTGGCATCTGCCGAGCTGGCCCCCGGATGCGTTCGCAAGAAGACCCCGGTGTTCTGGGCCAATGGACCCGATCGCCTCGACGCGTTCTTGACTCCCGAACCCCTTGGCTGAACAACAGCCCGAGGGTGAGACTTACACCCACGGCTACCACCAGGTAATCGTGGGATGGCACTCCAGGCGCACTGCCGAGACATGCGCGGCCTTCCTGCTGCCTCGGCTGCGGCCCGATGCGGAGGTGCTGGACATCGGCTGCGGCTCGGGCACCATCACCGCTGGTCTGGCCCGCCGCGTAGGCCGGGTAGTGGGCTTGGATTTGTCGGCTGACGTGGTGGACGCGGCCCGTGCCCATGCCGACGACTGCGGCCTGTCCAACGCATCCTTTGAGGTCGGCTCGGTCTACGAACTGCCGTGGGACGACGCCAGCTTCGACGTGGTGTACGCCCATCAGGTGCTCCAGCACCTCTCCGATCCGGTCCGGGCCTTGCGGGAGGCCCGGCGAGTACTGCGGCCCGGTGGGCTGGTGGCCGTACGCGACTCCGACTACGCCACCATGATCCACGCTCCCGTATTCCCAGCCATCGAGCGCTGGCGGGACCTCTACCACCAGGTTGCCACCGCCAACGGCGGTGAGGCCGACGCCGGTCGCTATCTGCTGTCGTGGGCAATAGAAGCCGGTTTCGCCGATATCGAGACCACTGCCACCACCACTGCCCACACCGACCACGAAGGTCGGACGGTGTGGGGTGAGATGTGGGCGGTGCGGGCAATCGAAAGCGATTTCGCCGAACACGCAGTCAACAACGGATTCGCCACCCGCGATGAACTACAGGAAATCTCCGACGCCTTCCGCCATTGGACCATCCAGCCCGACGGCTTCTGGGCCTGGATAAACGGCGAGGTGATCGGGGTCTGCCCGCCCGATTGATGGATCGCGGCTATTCGACCGGCGGGCTCTCGATCAACTGAGCAGGAACTCCATGATCGCTCAGCCCTTGATGGTGAGGAGTTCGAGGAGGTTGCCGTCGGTGTCGCGGAAGTAGACGGACTGGCCGCGTTCGCCGTTGCTGGCGGGGCGGGGGGCGGGGCCTTCGATGATCTCAACGCCGCAGTCGGCCAGGTGGGCCTGGGCTTCGGCGATGGTGCCGCCCCAGCGGAAGCACAGGTCTACCGAACCGGGGGTGGGCAGGCGGGCGTGGGGGGAGGCGGGTGCGGCCGCGGGGTGCACGTTGATGCGGTTGGCCCCCACCTGCATCATCACGATGGGCATCTTCCCGGCCCGGAACTCCTCCAGATACATGGGCTCAGCGCCCAACACCTCGCCGTAGAAGGCCACCGTGGCCTCCACATCGGCCACGGTGATGGCCAGATGGTCGAATCCCTCAACACTCATGATGCCTACCCCCGCATCGGGATGCCCGCGGTGGAGCCCCCGTCGATGATGTACTCGTGGCCAGTCTGATACGACGAGGCGTCCGACACCAGATAGCAGGCCAGATCGGCCACCTCAGAGGCCACCCCGGCCCGACGCAGTGGCACATGGCCAAACAGCTCAGGGCACCCGTGGCGGTCGGCCGCCAGCATGGCGGTCTCGATCGGCCCGGGGTGGATCGAATTCACCCTGATTCCCCGAGGACCCAACTCAATGGCCGCCACCTTGGTCAGCCCCCGCACCGCCCACTTGGTGCCCCCATAGGCCGAGTGGTGGGCGATTCCCTCTATGCCGGCGATAGACGAAATGTTGACGATCCCCCCACCGCCGGCCTCGGCCATGGAATCGGCCACACTCTGGATGCCCAGATAGGTACCCAAGTAGTTCACCTCCCAGATGCGACGCAGGCTCTCGGGGGTCTCATCGGCAATTGGGGCGGTCCAGTGGATGGCGGCGTTGTTCACCAGCGCCCGCAGCGGCCCCTGCTCCACCGCGGCGGCCACCACCCGGGCCCAATCCTCGGGCGAGGACACGTCGTGGTGGAGATACACGGCCTGGTCGCCCAACTCGGCGGCCACCGCCTCCCCCGCCTCGTCGAGCACGTCGCCCATCACCACGAACGCGCCCTCGTCCACGAACTTCCTGGCTTCGGCCTCGCCCTGCCCCCGAGCCGCCCCGGTCACAATCGCTACTCGTCCATCAAGACATCCCATGGCGAAGTTCTAGCCCACCGTGTATCGCTGGCCATACCCGCCGGGAGTCCCGGACACTCCCCATAGAATGAGCCCGTGGGGGCATGGACTCTGGCGATAGCCATTGCGCTCGTTCATGGGCTGCTAGCCGTGTTCCTCATCGTGGGCGCTCCGCTGGCCGCCCGCCGGCATCGGTTGATGAAGTGGTACATGCTCGCTCTAGTGCCGACCGGTGTGGTGAACCTCACCGGGCAGCCATGCCCGCTCACCGTGTGGGAGAAACACTTCTGGCGCCTCGCCGGTGAGACCCCTTACCGAGGGAGCTTTATCTCCCAGTACTTCATCGAGCCGTTCTACGCCCCCGGCCTGAGGTCCGGCGACGAGACCATCCTGCTGGTCGCCGTGGTGGTCTGGTGCCTGTTTTGGCTGGGGTATTCCGCCCTCTTGCGCCTGCGGCTGCGGAGCAGCTGATCCCGGCAAGCCGATACTGAAGTCAGACGTCCAGGAGTGAGTTTCCGCCCGCAGGCGACTACTAGGGTGCGGCCATGCCATACCCTCAATCACTCCTGGACATCGCCGCTCGCATCAACAACTGGGGGCGCTGGGGCGAGGACGACCAGATCGGCACGCTCAACTTCCTTACCGACGAGGTGGTGAAGGAAGCGGCGCAGTGCATCCGCACCGGCAAGCGCATCTCGCTGGCCTATCCCCTGCACAAAGACGGCCTTCAAACTGGCGTCATCCCCGGACGGGTGAACCCGCTGAAAACGATGGTGTCGCTCAATGCCTCCATGCTGGGCGACCCGGACATGTTCCACACCAGCGACGATGTGGTCACCATGGGCCTGCAATGCGCCACCCACTGGGACGGGCTGTGCCATGCCATGTACCGGGGCAAGCTATACAACGGCCACGACGCCTCCACCATCACCGAGTGGGGGGCGTCGGTGTGCGGCATCGAGCAGGTGAAGAGCCTCACTGGGCGGGGCGTGCTGCTGGACATAGCCAAGCTCCATGGGGTGGACGTGCTGGAACCGGGTCATGCCATCGGCTACGACGACCTGGCCAATGCGGCTGAGGCTCAAGGGGTGGAGATCCGCACCGGCGACATCATCCTGGTCCGTACCGGCCTGTTCGCCTACGCCAAGGCCGGCGATCTGGACAACTACTACGGAGAGCCCATACCCGAGATGGGGATCGTGCGCTCCGCCGGCATCGGCGTGACCGCCTGCGAGTGGTTCTACGACAACAACATCGCCGCGGTGGCCACCGACAACATCGTGTTCGAAGTGCTGCCCTACGACCCCGCCTTCGAGGGGGCGATCATCGCCATTCACTGCCTCAACCTGGTGGACATGGGACTCACCCAGGGCCAGAACTGGGATTTGGAGGAGCTGGCCGCCGACTGCGCCGCCGACGGCCAGTACGACTTCTTCCTGGAAGCCTCCCCCCAGCCCTTCGTCGGCGGCCTGGGGTCACCGGTAAACCCAGTAGCCATCAAGTAGCCCGCAATCAGCCCGCCGTCGGGGCCTCCCTAAGGGCGGCGGCCTCGGCGCGCTCCTCCTCAGATCGGATCTCCTGTCGCAGCGGGATCTGTCGTACCAACAGCGCGGCCAAGATTCCTATGGCGATGATCGGTGCTCCGAAGATGAAACAGCGACCCACCCCCACCGTGAAGGAGTCCAGTACTGCATCCACAATCGACGGGTCCTGGATGGCCCGGATCTGCTGGGGGCTGCCCAGCAGCTTGTCGGGATCGGGAAGGGCGGCCAACTGCTCAGGGGTGACTTTGGACTCCAGGGAAGATTGCAGTCCGTTGGCATAAATGGCGCCCATGACGGCCGCACCGATGGTGCCCCCTAGCGACCGCACGAAGTTGGTGGCCGCCGACACCATGCCGATGTCGCGGTGAGCGCTGGCATTCTGCACGACTAGAACCAGCACCGGCATGGTCATCCCCAAACCCAATCCGATGACGAACACCATGAGGCCCACCTGAACCTGGGTGGTGTCCCGGCCCAAGAACAAGGCCAGAAGCGACATGCCCGCGGTCATGAGCACGGTGCCGAGCACGATGAACACCTTGTAGTTCCCAAATCGGGTGAGCATCTTGCCCGACAACACCGACGTGAAGATGATGCCGATGAACATGGGCATCATGTTCAGGCCCGAACCGGTGGCGCTCACCCCCGACACCACCTGCAAGAACACGGGGATGAACAGCGTGGCCCCGAACATCACCAGCCCGATGAGCAGCATGACCACCATCGACCAGCGCACGACGTCGTTGGAGTACAGCCGGGGAGGGAGGATCGGATCGTCGGCCTTGGTCTCCCACCAGAAGAACGCCGGCAGCAGCACGGCGGACACCGCCAAGATCAGGGCCATCCCCGGCGACGACCAGGCCAGCTGGTCTCCCCCGATGCTGAGGGCGATCAGCAACGGGGTGAATCCGGAGATGAGCAACCCCGCCCCCAACCAGTCGATGGGGCGGGACACGACGTCGAGGCGCACGTTGAACAGCACCGCAATGGCCGCCATTGAAATCAAGCCCACAGGAATGTTCACGTAGAACACCCACCGCCAGCTCAGGTGGTCGACAAAGAAGCCGCCTATAAGGGGTCCAGCCACGCTGGCCGTGCCGAACGTGGCCGCGATGTAGCCCTGGTAGCGGCCCCGCTCGTTAGGGGCGACGATATCTCCCACGATGGCCATGGGCAGCGCCAGAAGGCCGCCGCCGGCCAACCCCTGCAAGGCCCGGAACAGCACCAGCTGCAACATGGTCTGCGACAGGCCGGCCAGGGCCGAGGTAATGATGAAGAAGCCGATGGTGAGCTGGAAAACCAGCTTGCGGCCGTAGATGTCGCTGAGCTTGCCGATGATTGGCGTGGCGATGGTGCCGGTCAGCAGATAGGAGATGATGATCCACGCCACTTGGTCCTGGCCGCCCAGTTCGCCGGCGATAGTGGGCACCGCGGTGGCCAGCACCGAGTTGTCCAATGCCGCCAGGAACATACCCGTCATCAGGGCGATCATGATGATGTGGACTTGACGGGGGGCGAGCTCCTCTGGCTCCACCAACTCGGGATTGAACAGGCGGGCCATCAGCGCTACCAATCTTCGGCTACAACCTGCCCACCCTCAGATAGACCGGGTCTTGCCCTCCCAGTAGGGGTCCCGCAGGCGGCGCTTGTACAGCTTGCCGTTGGGATCGCGGGGCATCTCATCGGTGAAGTCGATGGAGCGGGGCCACTTCTGCTTGGCAATCTGGTCCCGGAGGAACTCCATGATGGCCCCCCGGGTGTCGTCGTCGGCGGCCACACCGGCAGCGGGCTCAATTACCGCCTTGATCTCCTCGCCGGTGTCCTCGTTGGGGATCCCGAACACCGCGGCGTCGCCCACCAGAGGGCTCTGGAGCAGGGCGCCCTCGATCTCGGCCGGATAGATGTTCATCCCGCCCACGATGATCATGTCGTTTGAGCGGTCGTTGAGAAACAGGTAGCCGTCGTCGTTGAAATAGCCCACGTCGCCCACGGTGAAGAACTCCTCCCCCAAGCGGGCCTTGTCGGTCTTCTCCTTGTCCTTGTAGTACTCAAAGGTCTGTCCTTGGGGCATCTTCATGTAGATGGTTCCGCTGGCGCCGGGAGGCAGGCTGTTGCCTTCGTCGTCCACCACGATGACCTCCGATCCCGGCCACGGGCGACCCACCGTGCCGGGGTACTGGCGCCACTCGTCGGGGGGGATGTAGGTGCCGCCGCCCTCGGTGGCTGCGTAGTACTCCCAGATGCAGTCGCCCCACCAGTCGAGCATCTTCTGCTTGGTCTCTACTGGGCAGGGGGCGGCGGCATGGATCATGCGCCGCAGTGACGACACGTCATAGCGCTCCTTCACCTCGTCGGGGAGCTGGAGCAGGCGGTGGAACATGGTGGGCACCATGTGGCTCTGGGTGACCTTGTAGCGGTCGATGCGCTCCAGCGCCCCCTCGGCGGTCCAGCGGCCCATGAGCACCGCGGGATGCCCCATGTGCAGCGACGTGGTGGTCCAGATATTCACCGCGGTGTGGTACAGCGGGGCCTGCGTGATGTGGACATTGTCTTGGTGGGGCATGATGCCCAGCAGCATGAACAGCCCACCGGAGCCGGCGGCAGACTCGTCGGGGTGGACGCCGGGCAGGGCACGCCGCACGCCCTTGGGCCGACCGGTGGTACCCGAGGTGTAGAACATGAACGACCCGGTGGTGAGGTCGTCGGGCCTGCTAGCAGGCTGGGAGTCGACCAGCTCAGACAGCGGTCGGAAGCCGTTGATGCTCCCCACCGAGAAGCGGTTGGCGGCGGGCACATCGCTATCCTCCAGCACCCTGGTGGCCTGAGCGGCGAAGTCCTCGTGGACGATGAACGCCTTGGTCTCGCTGTCGTTGACGATGTAGGCGATCTCCGGGCCGGCCAAGTGCCAGTTCACCGTGGTGAGGTAGAAGCCCCCCTGGTAGGCGGCCAGGGAGACGGCAGTCTGCTCGATCCCATTGGGCAGCACGGTGGTCACCTGATCGCCCACTTCAAGCCCAGCAGCCCGCAGGCCGTGCACGATGCGGTTGGTCAGCTCGGCCAGCTCCCGGTAGGTGATCTCGTTGTAGTCGGGGTCTACCACCGCCAGGCGCTCAGGGTCAGCCTCGGCGATCTTCCAGAATCCCAGCACGTCGGTCTCAGCCATTTGTCCTCCCGTCGGCGTGCGCTGGGTGGATGGTAGGCGCAGTCTGAGGAGAGGCCGAAACCGTGCTTACATGCCGGTGAAGTCCGGGGGGCGCTTCTCCATGAAGGCGGAGATAGCCTCCACGTTGGCCGGAGCCCCCATCAAACGGGAGAAGGCGGCGTTCTCCCGCTCGCGTGCCGAGGCCACACCGTCATGCCAGCCGTGGGTGATCAGCACCTTCGACTCCATCAGCGATGCCACCGGCAGCGCGGCCAGCTTCTGGGCGTGGGCCAGCGTGGTGTCCAGCAGCTCATCGGGAGGGCACACCTTCCATACGAGGCCCATTTCCTGGGCCTCCTCGGCGCTGATCCACTCGGCGCTGAGCAGGGTCCACATGGCCTGCTGGCGACCCAGAAGCAGCGGGAAGGTGTAGCTGCTGGCTGCTTCGGGGGCCACGCCCAGGCTGGAGAACGGACACCGCAACCGGGCCTCCGACGACATGAAGGCCAGATCGGCGAACCCCAGCATGGTGGCCCCTACTCCGATGGCCAGACCGTTCACCGCGACGATGAACGGCTTGGCGAACGAGTCCATCTGGTCGATCATCCCGGCGAAGCCGTGGACGCCGGGCTCCACGCCGCCCCCGCCGGGGTTGCGAGCGCCCATCTCCACCAGGTCGGTGCCGGCGCAGAACGCCCGTCCGTTCCCGGTCAACACCACGACGGCCACATCGGGATCGGCGGCGGAATCGATAAGGGCTTGAGCAGTGGCGTCGTACAAGGCCTCGCTGAACGCATTCAGCGCGTCTGGCCGGTTCAAAGTCAACAGCCGAACCCGGCCTTGGTCTTCGATGTCAAGCATCGATCTTCCTCCTACAGCGGATTCCAACGGGGCTCACGGCCCTCTCGAAATGCCTGCGATGCCTCGGACATGTTCCCGGTGAATGTGCCCAGTACTTGAGTGCGATTCTCCAACTCCATCGCGTGACGCAGGCTGGGGGCGTCCAGGGTGGCGTTGGCTCCCAGTTTGGTCATCCACACCCCGTACTCATTGTTGGCGGCGATCTGCCGGGCCACGTCAAGGGCAGCCTCCACCACCTGGCCGTCGGGCACCACCTGAGACACCAGTCCGATGCGATCGGCTTCGGCGGCATCGAAGATCCGGCCGGTGAGCATCAGCTCCCGGGCTCGGCCGGCCCCAACGATCCTGGGCAGCAGGTAGCTGTTGCCCACGTCCAGCGACGACAGGCCCACCTTGATGAACACCGAGCCGAACCGGGCCGACTCCGCGGCCACCCGAACGTCGCAGTGCAAGGCAATGGCGAACCCTCCCCCGACGGCGGGGCCGTTCACCGCAGCGATCACCGGCACCCGCAGCTCGTAGATCTTGAGCATGAGGTTGGCCAGGTCGAGCTGCATGTCATAGATGGCCCCCACCCGGCTCCGCTCGGGCGGCTCGGCGAACTCCTGCTCGCCCCCGGCCTTGAGATCGGCACCCGAGCAGAATCCCCGCCCGGCGCCGGTGAGAACCACCGCCCTCTGAGTCCGGTCCCGCTCCACCTCCTCAAGGGCCCCATGCAGGTCGGCAATGAGTTCGGGGCTGATGGCGTTGAGCCGCTCAGGGCGTGACAAGGTGATCTGGGTGATGCCCGACTCGGGGGTATCGACCGTGACAGTGGACGCATCAAGCACGGCCCTCACACTAGAACTCGATCGTCAAACAACCCGAGTTGCGCTCGACCGTGTTGAAACGACAGGGTCTCACGCCAATGCATACTGGCGGGTCACAGGCTTAGGAACGGCCGGGCGCCGATTAGCGGAGCAGGAATTATAAGCACTGCGCCCACTGGAATAGTGGATTTCCCTGTGAACCAGTTGTGGACAGCAAGCGTCAGTCCTATAGTGCCGGTTCAGGCATGACCTTGGGCATTGCAGTAGGGGCCTATCTCGTCGTGCATTTGCTCGGCGCTTACTTGCTGCGCGCGTCCGGAGTTTCAACCGATCTGTTCGGCCGATTCCGCAACGTTCCCGACCTGCCCGAGCCGAAGCAGCTGTCCGAGTTCACCGCCTTCGTGGAGACCCACTCCTTCTGGGACACCGAGGATGATGAAGTTCTCGACAACGTCGACGAGTTCGAGCTCCAAGCGGTCTTCTGGAACGAGAGGCGGCGCCGGACCGCCTGATCCCGGCCAGCCGCGGCGATTAGTTCGACTTGGCGTGGAGGCCGCCGTCTACCAGCACGACGGCGCCGTTGATGAATGATGCGGCGGGCAGCACCAGCGAAAGAGTGACCTGGGCTACCTCTTCGGGATCGCCGTAGCGACGGGCCGGGACCCGGCGACGGGCGTATTTCTTCTTGGCCTCTTCGGGGATGTCGCCGGTCATTGCGGTGCGGATCGGGCCGGGACAGATCGCGTTGGCGGTCACCCCCCACTGGCCCAGCTCCACGGCCAATGCCCGGGTGAGCCCGACCACGCCGTGCTTGCTCACGGTGTAGGGGGATGTATTGGGCGTGGCCATCACCCCCTCGGTGGAGGCCACGTTGACGATGCGGCCGTCGCCGTTGCGCTTCAGGTCGTCCAGGCAGGCCCGCACCAAGCGCATCTGTGCCGTGAGGTTCACCTCCATGGCAGCGGCCCACACGTCCTCGTAGTCGGCGGCCTCCACCGGAGCGCCGGCGGCAATGCCCGCGTTGTTGATCAGGATGTCCACCGGGCCCAGTTCGTTCCGAACCTGCTCCACCACTGGTTCCACCACTTCGGGATCAGCCAGGTCACAGGCCACCGCCAGGGCAGTTCCACCCGCGTCGACGATGGCCGCCACCGTCTCCTCCACCCCGGAGCGGTTGACGTCGAGCGCGACTACCTTGGCCCCCTCGTCGGCCAGAAGCCACGCGGTGGCCCGGCCCATGCCCGAGGCCGCACCGGTGACCACCGCCACCCGACCGGCCACCGACCGGTCTAACTTGCTGAGGCGAGTCATCAGCCCCGGTGGGCGCTCTCGTGCTCCAACAGCCAGGCCTTCACATCGGGGCGTCCTCCGTACTCCCCCACCGACCCGTCGCTGCGAACAACTCGATGGCAGGGCACCACCAAGGGGATCGGGTTGCTCGACATCGCCGTCCCCACCGCTCGGGCCGCACCAGGAGAGCCAGCCATAAAGGCCAACTCCCCGTAGGAAACCGTCGTGCCGTAATCGACGGTCATCAGCGTGTCGAGCACCCGGCGATAGAACCCGTGGCTCAGGTGCCAGTCCAAAGCCAGCTCGAACTGGTGTCGGCGACCCTCGAAGTACTCGCCAAGCTGGGCGAAGGGCTCGTCCAGCCAGGCAGGGTTGCCCTCGCCCATCGAACCGGGCAGTTCGGCCAGCTCGGCCATCATGTCTGCCCTTTCCTCCATGTAGCCGAATCCGACCCTCACCAGCCCTTTCGAAGTAGCGGCAACATTCAGAGGTCCGATTGGAGTGTCCAGCGACCCCAAGGCCACACCGAGGTCATCGACCTCTGGTGATACAGAATCGGAGCGAGTCAGCAGCGCAGTTGGAGACATGGCACTGACCGTAGCGGAAGACCAGACTGACGCGGTGGAGTCATCGGACAGCGAGAACCGGAAGTCATGAGCACGCAAGAGTCATCGAGTACCGATATCGCTGGAATCGATGTAGCGCCGGTCACTGCCTGGCTAGCCGGCAACATCGCCGACAGCGAGCCGCCGTTCACCTTCGATCTGATTGCCGCCGGCGGGTCCAACCTCACCTTTCGACTGGCTGATTCCGGAGGCCGACAGTGGGCGCTGCGGCGACCCCCGGTTGGATCGGCGCTGGCCACTGCCCACGACATGGGACGGGAGTGGCGCATCATGGCCGCTCTAGGCGAGGCCAGCGACGTGCCGGTGCCCGAGATAGTGGCCTTCTGCGACGACCACACGGTGAACGGAGCCGACTTCTACGTGATGAGTTTCGTGGAAGGGCGCATTCTGAGGGACCAGGACTCGGCCGCCGACATGACCCCCGAGCAGGCCGAGATCGCCACCCAGAGCCTGCTCGACGTGCAGATCGCCTTCCACACCCTCGACCTCGACGAGGTGGGGCTGGGCGACTTGGGCCGCCGGGAGGACTATGTGGGCCGTCAGCTCAAGCGCTGGCGCCGCCAAGTGGAAGCCGCCGGGGTGCGAGAGGTGCCACTGCTCATCGAGTTGCACGAGCGGCTGAGCGCAGCCAAACCAGCCGAGACTGCCTCCCCAGCGTTGGCCCACGGCGACTATCGGTTCGACAATACCGTGCTCGATGACCAGTGGAAGATCGCCGCAGTCTTGGACTGGGAGTTGTGTACCACCGGCAATCCCATCGCCGACTTCGCCTGGTCGCTCCAGTACTGGGCCGATCCCGGCGATGAGATGAGCTTCCTAACCGATCCGCCCACCCTTCAGGACTGCTTCGTCCGCCGCCAGGAGGTAGCCGACCGCTACGCCGCCCAGTCGGGCTTCGACCTGTCCGACCTCCCCTACTACGCAGTGTTCAGCTGGTGGAAGCAGGCCTGCATCGTGGAGGGGGCATACGCCCGCCGCTTACAGGGGATGACCGGCGGCATGGGAACCACCGGCGATGTCCACGACATCGCCCGAAGAGTGGACGCCATGCTGGGCCACGCCGCCGATATGGCCACCGGAGTTCTCTAGCCCGCCGAGGTCAGGCTGCGGCGGCCACCAAGGTGGTGAGCAGCACCAGGGTGAGCAGCGACATCGGCACCCCCAACCGGAGATAGTCAGTGAAGCGATAGCGGCCCGGGCCGTACACCATGGTGTTGGTCTGATAGCCGATAGGGGTCAGGAACGAGGCCGAGGCAGCTACTGCCACCCCGAGCGCCAAAGTGCGGGGATCCAAACCGGACTGAGCAGCCGCCTCCAGTGCCACCGGGAACACCAGAGCTACGGCAGCCACGTTGGTGATCAACTCGGTGAGCAGCATGGTGGCGACCACAATGCCCAGCACCACCCCGGCATCACCCAAGAAGTCGAAGCCGGTGACGATGCCGTCGGCTAGGTCCTCGGCCAAACCAGCCTCGTCCAGTGCCGCGCCCAGGCCGAACGCCGCTCCGATGGTGATGAGCACGCTGAAGTCCACCGCCTCTCTGGCCTCCCGGGGAGTAAGCAACCCGCCGACGACCACCGCGCCCGCCGCGATCAGCGCCGCCTCCAGCACGCTCAGCACCCCTGCCGCGGGCAGCACCACCAAGGCCACCACCGCGGCCAGCGCCACCGGCGCCCGCCGGCTGGCCCTCGGCGGCGACCCGCCCAACCGGGACACCAACAGAAAGTCGTTGTGGTTGCGCCACCGCTCGTCGAACCCATCGGCGGCCAGCACCAACAGGGTGTCGCCGGTGCGCAGCCGCACCTGGCCGAACTTGGCCTCCACCGGCGCGCCGGAGCGGTGGATGCCCACCACTGCGGCCTGGTAGCGGCCCCGGAAACCGGCCTCGGCCAGCGTCCGCCCGCTGAGCGGAGATGCCGCCCCCACCACCGCCTCGAAGAACGTGTGGTCGTCGGAATCCACCGCCTCCAGGTGGGGATCCTCGGCCGAAACCAGCCCGGACATCGCCTGGAGGTCCACCACCAGGTCCACCCGTCCGGCGAACGTGAGCCGGTCGCCGCCCCGGAGCACGAACGTGGGGGCCACCGGAGCGATCACCGTGCCCTGCCTTTCCACTTCCACCAAGAACACTCCTTGGAGGTGGCGCAGTCCCCCGGCCTCCACCGACTGCCCGTCGAACGCCCCCTGGGCGACCACCTCCATCGACACCAAGTAGGAACGGCCCTCGCCCGCCGCCTCGGGATCCCGCCGTTCGGGCAACAGCCAGGGGGCAGCAACAACAATGAGAACGAGTCCCGCACCGGCCAGTGGCAGACCGAATCGGGCCAGTTCGAACATCTCCAGTTCGTCGTAGCCCACCGACTGCAACAGGCCGCCCAGCACCAGGTTGGTGCTGGTGCCGATGGCGGTGATCGCCCCGCCCAAAATGGTGGCGTATGACAGGGGGATCAGAAACCGGGAGGCGGCCCGGCCATAGCGCTCTGTCCAGCCCCGCACCGCTGGCACCAGCATGGCCACGATGGGAGTGTTGGCCAAGAACGCCGACGCCGCACTGGCCGGGGTCAGCAGTCGGACCAGCGATACCCGGGTTCGAGACCCGCGGTCCAGCATTCGGGCCACCAATGGTTGCAAGGCGTTGGTCTTGGTCACTGCGCCGGCCACCACATACAGCGCCCCGATGGTGATGGGAGCGGGGTTGGCGAACCCGCGGAAGGCCTGGTCGGCGTCGATCACCCGCAACAAGAACAACCCACCGGTGGCACCCAGCACTCCAGCGGCAGGCGAAAGCCGGTTGCTGATGAGCCCCGCGCCCATCACCGCCAACACCGCGATCGTGAGCACCGCGTCACCATCCATCCTGAGTGATGCTATGAGCAGAAACCCGGGATTCCCGCCTGCTTTGTGGTCGATTGGCGGCTTGATGGCTTAAACACGGCCATCCTGCGATATGAAATACCTCCGTGGCTTCTAACTTGATCCAACCCCATGGCGGCGAGCTGACCGATCTGATGGTCGACAACGCCACCGCCGAGGAACTCAAAGCGGAATCGCGCGACCTTCCGTCGTTCACCCTCCAGCCCCGCCACCTGTGCGACTTGGAGCTGCTGCTGAACGGCGGCTTCTCGCCTCTGCGGGGCTTCATGGGCCAAGCCGACTACGAGCAGGTGTGCTCCGACATGCGGCTGGCCGACGGCACGCTTTGGCCCATGCCCATCACCCTGGACGTGGACGGCGACACCGCCGAGGCTGCTCAGGCCGCCGGCCGGCTGGCGCTGCGGGACATAGAAGGGGTCATGCTGGCCGTGCTCACCGTGGACGACGTGTGGCAGCCCGATACCGCGGCTGAGGCCGAGTCGGTATTCGACAGCTTGGACCCCGACCACCCCGGCGTGGGCCACCTGCTTCACAACACCGCTCGGTTCTACATGGGTGGATCGGTACAGGGCCTGCAACTCCCGGTCCACTACGACTTCACCGAGCTGCGGCGCACCCCGGCCCAGCTGCGGGCGGAATTCGAAGCGGCGGGCTGGAGCCGGGTGGTGGCCTTCCAAACCCGCAACCCGATGCACCGGGCCCACGTGGAGCTCACCCGAAGGGCGGCGGTGGAGGCCGAAGCCAACCTGCTGATCCACCCGGTGGTGGGCATGACCAAGCCCGGCGATGTGGACCACTACACCCGGGGCCGGGTGTACCAGCACATCATCAAGCGCTACCCGGAGAACTCGGCCATGCTGGCCATGCTGCCGCTGGCCATGCGCATGGGCGGACCCCGGGAGGCGGTGTGGCACGCCATCATCCGCAAGAACCACGGCGTGTCCCACTTCATCGTGGGCCGAGACCACGCCGGGCCGGGCTCCGACGCCTCCGGCAACCCCTTCTACGGCCCCTACGACGCCCAAGACATGTTGCAGGACTACACCGACGAGCTGGGCGTGACCATGGTGCCGTTCAAGATGATGGTGTACGTCCCCGACAGCGACAGCTACCACCCGGTAGACGAGGTGGACGAGGGCACGGCCACGCTCAGCATCAGCGGCACCGAGCTGCGGGACCGGCTGGCATCGGGCGACGACATCCCCGAGTGGTTCAGCTACCCGGAGGTGGTGTCCGAGCTGCGCCGCACTCATCCCCAGAAGTCCAAGCAGGGCTTTACCGTGTTCTTCACCGGTCTGAGCGGCTCGGGCAAATCCACCATCGCCAACGCGCTCATGTCCAAGCTCCTGGAGCGGGGCGGCCGGCCGGTGACCCTGCTGGACGGCGATGTGGTGCGCACCAACCTGTCGTCGGAGCTGGGGTTCTCCAAGGAGCACCGCGACATCAACATCACCCGCATCGGCTATGTGGCCTCGGAGATCACCAAGCACGGCGGCATCGCCATCTGCGCGCCGATCGCCCCCTATGCCGGACCCCGGTACAAGAACCGGGAGGCCATCTCGGCCAACGGCGGCTACGTGCTGGTGTATGTGTCCACCCCGCTGGAAGTGTGCGAGGAGCGGGATCGCAAGGGGCTGTATGCCAAGGCTCGGGCCGGGATCATCAAGGAGTTCACCGGCATCTCCGACCCCTACGAGGAGCCGGCTGACGCCGACGTCGTTCTGCCCACCGTGGATCAGACGCCCGATGAAGCAGCCCAGGTCATCATCTACCACCTGGTGGCCGAGGGGTATCTGGAATAGATCGGCCACACAAGTGTCGCGGGCCGATGATCTACAACGAATTGCCGACGCGCTGGCCGCGGCCGACGAAGTGCTCAAGCGTTTCACCCCCGGGGAAATCGAATCGGAGCTCAAAGACGGGGGCGACCCGCTGACCGCGGCCGATACCGCGGTCAACGAAGCGCTGGCCGCGGCACTGCGAGGCGGTGACGAGGGCTGGCTTTCGGAGGAGACCACTGACGCCGCCAGCCGGCTGGACCGGCGCAGGGTGTGGGTGGTGGATCCAATCGACGGCACCCGGGAGTTCATCGACGGAATCCCTGAGTGGTGCGTCTCGGTGGGACTGGTGGAAGACGGGGTGCCGGTGGCCGGCGGCGTTCTGAGCCCGCCCAATGGGCACCTGATCATCGGATCGGACGAGACCGGGGTGGAGTGCAATGGCCAGCGCGCGGGCACCACGGGCACCACCGATATCCGGGGCGCGCTGGTGCTGGCCTCGCGCAGCGAGATGAAGCGGGGCGAGTGGGAGCGCTTTTTCTCCACGCCGATCGCGGTGCGCAATATGGGCTCGGTGGCCTACAAGCTGAGCCTGGTGGGCGCCGGACTGGCCGACGCCACCTGGACGCTGGTCCCCAAGAACGAGTGGGACGTGGCCGGCGGGGCCGCTCTGGTGAGAGCCGGCGGCGGTCAGGTGTTCGGGACCGACGGTACCGACGTGGTGTTCAACCGCCCCGACCCGCTGATGGATGGCTTCATCGCGGTCGCCCCCGGCCTTCGCGACCAGGTCATGCACTTGCTCGACATCTCTCCCCAACCGTGAACGACCATCAACTGGCTGCTTGGCTGGCTTCGGAAGCGGGCAAGCTCCTGGTCGATTTGCGAGAAGAGCTGGGCGGCCAGCGGCTGGCCCCGTTCGCCGTCGGGTCCCGAGGCGATGCCGCTGGCCACGACTTCATCGCCGATGCCCTCCAGCAGCACCGCCCAGAAGACATGGTGCTGTCTGAGGAGTCGATGGACGACCGCCGTCGGCTTGAGCACCGCCGAGTATGGATCGTGGATCCACTCGACGGCACCCGGGAGTTCTCCATCCCCGGCCGCACCGACTGGGCTGTCCACGTGGCCCTGGTTGCCGACGGCGTACCCGTGGCCGCGGCGGTGTCCCTCCCGGCCCAGGGCATCACCCTGGCCACCGAGCCGAGCTCTCCCACCCCGGTGGCGGCCAACCCTCCCCGAGTCATCACTAGCAGGAGCCGGCCCGGTCGACTGGCCCGCCACATCGCCGACAACCTCGGGGCCACCATCATCCAGTTGGGCTCGGCCGGGGCCAAGGCCGCGGCGGTGATCCGCGGCGAAGCCGAGGTGTACGCCCATGCCTCCGGGCTGCACGAGTGGGACCTGTGCGCGCCCGCCGCGGTGGCCGCGGCCGCGGGGCTGCATGTCTCCCACCTCAACGGAGCCGAGCTGCGGTTCAACCAATCCGACACCTACGTATCGGATTTCGTAATCTGTCACCCGAATCTCGCCGCGGCCGTGATCGCCCGGTGACGCTCACTGTCTTCTGCCCATAGATTGGGAGCCGCAGTGAGACTGGTGATCGCACGATGTTCGGTGGACTACGACGGCCGGTTGGCCGCGCACCTGCCCGAGGCAGTGCGGCTCATCATGATCAAGGCCGACGGCTGTGTGGCCATCCACGCTGACGGCGGCGCCTACAAGCCGCTGAACTGGATGAACGCCCCCAACCGACTGTCGGAGGAAGACGGCGTTTGGACGGTGGTGAACCCGGCCGGCGAAAAGCTGACCATCACCATCCACGAGCTGATCTCCGACACCGACCACGAATTGGGTCATGATCCCGGGCTCGACAAAGACGGCGTGGAGGCCCACCTCCAAGAGTTGCTGGCCGCATCCCCCGAGATGCTGGGAGAAGGCTTCCGGCTGGTGCGGCGGGAATATCCCACCGACATCGGCCCGGTGGACTTGCTGTGCCGAGATGCCGACGGGAACGCCATTGCCGTAGAGATCAAACGGCGCGGGGAGATCGCCGGAGTCGAACAGCTCACCCGCTATCTCCAGTTCTTGAACCAAGATCCGGCGCTGGCCCCAGTCCGGGGCGTGCTCGCCGCACAGGTCGTCCGTCCTCAGGCCCGGGCTCTGGGCACCGACCGGGGCATCGAGTGCGTGGAAATCGACTACGACCTGCTCCGGGGCATCGAACCCGACCAGGCCAAGCTGTTCTGAGGCCGCCCATGTCCGCTCTCAGGCCCGCCCCTGATCGGAATGTCAATCCCACTACGATCCCGTAATCCCCATGGATCGCCATCCTCCCCTCCGCCTGCGCCGACCTCCCCGTCCTCCCTGGGTCTGGGCCCTCATGTTCGCCCCGGTGGTACTGCTGGTCATCTGGCTGGTTTCTTGGCTGGTGGACTCGTCCAGCAACGACGACAAAACGCCCCGGGGACTGAAAATCGAGAGTCCAATCCTGCCCAACGTCAGCATCGACATCGGCTTGCTGGGCCAGCAGGACGTGACCGAAGTGGTTGTGGAGCTGGCCGAGCGATTCCAGCAGACCCCGGTGGAGATCGTCACTCCCAGCCGGGTCGTCTCTTTCACCGCTGAAGAGATCGGTCTGGGGGTCGACGTGGAAGGCACGGTGGCGGCGATCATGAAGCTGGACAGCGGAACGAGCAACCCTGTCGGGTGGACCGCCTCGTTCTTTGAGACCTCCCGATCAGAGCTGCTTCTCACCCTGTCGGCAGATGCCCTGCAGATTGCCAACCTGGAAGCCGACCTGCGGAAAGAGCCAGTAAACCCCACCATCACCTACGAAAACGGGACCTTCCTGGCGGTCCCGGGCATTGCCGGCGAAATCGTCGACTTGAATCCGTCGCTCCCCCTCTTGCTCGAGGCCGCACGCCGTGGCGATGACCCCTTGAGAGCCGAGGCCGATGCCCGCCTGATCTCTCCCGAGTTCGACGACGACCCGGTGACCACTGCCGCCGACTGGATCAACCGGCGCACCTCCCAGGGGATCTTGGTGACGGTCCAAGAAGTCACCAAGCGAGTGCAGCCAGCCCAGCTTCGATCATGGCTGACCCTGCAAAACGACGGCGACCAGTGGGCCTACGACATCAACCGGCAGCAGGTGGAAGACGATCTGGCCGAGCTCTTCGTGGAGGTGGCCACGGTGGCCTCGGAACCGGTGCTCACGATCATCGACGATGTTCCGGTGCTGGTCAGCGAGGTTCCTGCTCTCATCTGCTGTGAGGAAAACTCGGCCCGCACCGTGCTGCTGTCCCTCGATACAGGCCAGCCCGCCGTGGAGTTGGAGTTGAGGGAATCGAGCAAGATCAACGACCAGAGCTGGCTGATCGAGCGGGGCATCGTGGAGCTGACCGGTCGGTTCACCACCTACTACACGCCGGGCCAAGATCGGGTCTCCAACATCCACCGCATCGCCGACCTGATCCAAGGGGCGGTGGTCTATCCGGGCGAGACGTTCTCGGTCAACGACTACGTGGGGGAACGCACCGAGGAGAAGGGATTCGTGGACGCCGGCGTGATCTACGACGGGATTTACACCACAGATGTAGGCGGGGGTATCTCCCAGTTCATCACCACCCTGTTCACCGCCACCTTCAACGCCGGGATGGAGTTTCCCGAGTATCAGGCGCACAGCATCGACATCCGGCGCTATCGAGAAGGGGTTGACGCCACCATCTCCTGGCCCAAGCCCGACTTCAAGTTCTACAACCCCCACCCCTACGCCGTGCTGCTGTGGCCCACTACGACCGCCGGCAGCGTCACCGTCAGCGTGTACTCCACTGCGTATGCCGAGGTGGAGTGGACAGCCCGGTATGACACGCCGCGTAGGTTCTGCACGGTGCGGACCACCGAGCGCAGCCGCTCCTATGCCGACGGCACCGTGCTGCGCGACTCGGTGACCGCGTTGTACCAGCCCCGAGAGGGCATCAACTGCGGCGGGACTTGCACCTCCTCGGTGCTGCCGCTGGACGCCGATGGCGACGGGGTAGCGGAGCTGGACGACCGGGGTCTGCCCGTGGCTTGCATCCTTCCCCGGAATTGCATCGGGGACCACGCGCCGGTGGATGTCAACGAAGACCTCAGGCCTGATCTCTGTTCCATTCCACCGGCCACAGAAGAGGAGGGCGAGCCCGGGGAGGCCGACGCCCAAGAGCCGGCAACCGAAGACGCCTCCGACCAAGACCCCGATGCACCGCCGGGTCAGCGCCAGGCATTGGACCCGGAGCAGTCTTCCGAGCAGAGCACATGATCCGATCGAGTCGATGAACGAGGTCTGGGACGCAGCAATCATCGGGGCCGGGCCGTCGGGGTGCGCGGCGGCCATCACCCTGGCCCGGGCCGGCCAGCGGGTGGTGATGGTGGACCGGGCCCGCTTCCCCCGCCCCAAGGCCTGCGGCGACGGCCTCACCGCCGGGGCGCTGCGGCTTCTGGAGGGTTTGGGTTTAGACCCAACTCCGATCTCGACTTGGATGCCGGTGGAAGACGTCTGCATCCGATCGCCCTCAGGCCGCACCGTCGAGTTCCCCCTGCCCCGAAAGGGCGGCCAGTTCGCAGCAGTCGTCCCCCGGGCGGAATTGGACAACGCGCTGGTGGAGCAGGCCAAGGGCGAAGGCGCCGTGCTGATGGAGGGCGCCGCCTGCCAGGGGATTTCCGAGGATGACGGCCAAGTGGCGCTGGAGGTGGAGGACCACGGAACAGTGACGGCCCGATTCGCCATCGCTGCCGACGGGATGTGGTCGCCCACCCGCAAGTACCTGGACCTGGCCGCCGACGGCTACCGGGGAGACTGGCACGCGTTCCGCCAGTACTGGTCGGGAGTGGCCACTCCGGCCAGCCGGGCCTTGTGGGTGTGGTTCGAAGAGGAGATTCTGCCCGGCTATGTCTGGTCTTTTCCACTTCCCGACGGCCGGGCCAACGTGGGATTCGGCGTGCGCCGCGGCGGGCCGGTGGCGGTGGGCGACATGGGCAAGCTGTGGCGGGAGCTGCTGGAGCGGGACCACATCCGAGCGGTTCTAGGCCATGGCGCTCAGCCGGAGACCTCCCACCGGGCCTGGCCCATTCCCGCCCGCATCGACAAGATCCCGCTAACCGCCAGGCGAACCATGTTCACCGGCGACGCCGCGGCGGCAACCGACCCGATGAGCGGCGAGGGCATCGCCCAGGCCTTGCTCACCGGCATCGGCGCGGCCAACTCCGTGCTAGCGGGCGGCGGTGAAGCCGCCCAGGTAATGGCCGCCTACCGCAGATTCGTGCGCATGGAGCTGTTCGCCGACCATCGCATGGCCCGCCGCCTCGGTCGGGTCTTGGCCACGCGGCCCGGTGCCCGCGGGGCCGTGCGCATTGCCGGGCTCACCCCCTGGACCCGGCGAAACTTCGCCCGCTGGCTCTTCGAGGACTACCCCCGGTCCATCATCACCACCCCCCGCCGCTGGTTCCGCAAACCCCTCACCACCCCCGGCGCTTACCGCTGAGCGCTTCAACCGCCGTAACCTTCCAACCATGGCATTGAGTTTTGACAACCGGGTGGCGATCGTCACCGGGGCTGGAGGCGGCCTGGGGCGCCTGTATGCCCTGGAGTTGGCCCGGCGAGGGGCCCGGCTGGTGGTAAACGACTTGGGCGGGGCGGCCGACGGTACCGGGGCCAGCGAAGGACCGGCCCAGTTGGTGGCCAACGAGATCAACGATGGTGGCGGCGAAGCGGTGGCCGACACCAACTCAGTGGCCACCACCGAGGGCGGGGCGGCCATCACCGCCACCGCGGTGGAGGCGTTTGGGCGGGTGGACGTGGTTGTAAACAACGCCGGAATCCTGCGGGACAAGACCTTCCACAAGCTGGAAGACGATCAGCTCCACCCGGTGCTCGCCGTCCACCTCCGGGGGGCGTTCAACGTGACCCGGCCGGCCTTCGTCCAGATGCGAGAGCAGGGCTATGGCCGCATCGTGTGCGCCACGTCCAACGCCGGCGTGCTGGGCAACTTCGGCCAGTCCAACTACAGCGCAGCCAAGATGGGATTGGTCGGGCTCACCAACACGCTGGCTCTGGAGGGAGCCAAGTACAACATCAAGGCCAACTGCGTGGCCCCGGTGGCCACCACCCGCATGACCGAGGCCATTTTCGGCGAGGAGATCAAAGAGGCCATGAGCCCGGAGCACGTCACCCCGGTGGTGTGCTTTTTGGCCCACGAGGACTGCCCGGTTTCGGGCGAGGTGTATTCCGCGGCCGGCGGCACCGTGGCCCGATTCTTCATTGGCCGGACCCCCGGCTACTACAACCCCGAGCTCACGGTCGAGGACGTGGCCGAGAACTTCGACCAGATCCGCGATGAAACCGGCTACAAAGTTCTGAACGACGCCAACCACGAGGTGGGCGTGGCCTACAAGACGATAAGGGCAGCACGCGAATGACCGCTGACGAGGCCGAGCGCCCCGAGGAAGCTCCCGAAGCGGTCGACTCGCTGGAGGACCTCGAAGACGAGGACCTCGACGATGTGGCGTTCTTCGGCGAAGCGCTCGACCACGAGGCGCTTGACGGCGAGGCGTTCGAGGAGGACGTCCCTATAGGCACCTCGCCGGCCGTCGAGGCCTTTGACGAGGCCGTCGAGCAGATCTTCGCCCGCTTACGGGGCAACCCGGTGGCCGACCGGATGTTCTACACCGCCTCGGAACTGGGCAACTTCAGCATCCTGTGGCACGCCCTGGCCTGGGCGGGAGCAACGTCCAAGCGAGGCCGCCGCCGGGCCATGCGGGTGTCGGTGGCCCTGGCGGTGGAGTCAGCGCTGGTCAACGGGCCGATCAAGTCGGCGTTCAACCGCTCTCGCCCATTGGCTGAGCACGACCACCCCCATCGCTTGCGCCAGCCGATCACCAGCAGCTTCCCCAGCGGCCACGCCAGCGCCGCGGTGGTGGCCGCCGTGTTGCTGTCCGAGTCCCGTCGCCGCCGTTGGCCCTTCTGGGCAATCGCCTCGGTGGTGGCGGCCAGCAGAGTGCATGTGCGCATCCATCACGCCTCCGACGTGGTGGTGGGCGCTCTCGTGGGGACAGTGATCGCCCGGCTCTTCAAGAAGATCTGGCCCCTCCGCTAGAGGGCAAGAAGAACATGGCCGATCGAGCCACCGTCGGCGTCTACGAGAACCGGGCTGGCGAATGGCTGGCCCAGCGCCAGCCCAAATCCACCGCCGGGGTCGAGGCTTTCGCCGCTCTCGACCGACCCGAGGGAGTCACCGCCGATTTGGGCTGTGGCCCCGGCTGGCATACCTCCGTACTGCCCAGCCCGGCGTTGGCCATCGATGCGGCCCGGTCGATGCTGGAGATGGTTCCCGACCACGCGCCCGATGCCCTGCGCTGCCGAGCCGACCTGGCCGCGCTGCCTCTGGCCCCTGGGTCGCTGGCCGGGGCCTGGGCATCGCGTAGCTATGTCCACCTCGACCGGCGCCATGTGCCGTTGGCCCTGGCCGACCTGCACCGGGCGCTGGCCCCGGGCGCTCCGGTGGAGCTTCACATTTTCGAGGGGGATGCCGACTTCGAGCCGTTCTCCGACGACGACTTCCCGGGCCGACGCTTCTCCCAGTGGCCTCAAAACTGGATTGCACCCTTGATGGAGGGGGCCGGATTCACCCTAGATGCGTTGGAGCGATTGGACCGGCCCCCCAAGGTGGCCACCCTGATCGTCAAGGGCCGCAGAACCCGCACGCTGCCCGACACCGTGGGGCCGGAGATGCGCCTGCTGATCTGCGGCCTGAACCCCAGCGTGTACGCCGCCGATGCCGGCGCGGGGTTTGCCCGGCCCGGCAACCGGTTCTGGCCCGCGGCGCTGGCCGCCGGGCTGGTGAGCGCCGACCGGGACCCCCGGCGTGCGCTCATCGACCACGGCGTGGGCATGACCGATCTGGTGAAGCGGGCCACGCCCCGAGCCGACGCGCTCACCGCCGATGAGTACCGCCACGGCCTCAACCGGCTGGAGTGGCTGGTGGGCTGGCTCAAGCCCGCCGCGGTGTGCTTTGTGGGCCTCGCCGGCTGGCGGGCCGCGATGGACAGAAAGGCAAAGGCCGGAGTGCAACCCCAGGAGTTGGCCGGTGTGCCGGTTTATGTGATGCCCTCAACCAGTGGGGCAGCCGCCGGGTATCAACTGCCTGACTATGTCACCCACCTCCAGCAGGCTGCGGCGCTAGCGACCTGACCGCCTCCCAGGGGTCGATCCCGCCCAGGGGCATCACCATGAGCGACGAGGTAGTGGCGCCGTTGTCGAAGTAGCGGTCGATGTGCTTGCGGCACTCCTCGGGGGTGCCGTTCACGATGAGGTCGTCCACCACCTGCTCGGGGATGGCCTCCAGCGATCCGGCCCGGTCGCCAGCCGCCCACCGCTCCCAGTGCTCGGCCAACAGGTCACCCCGGCCCAGCCACTGGTGGAAGGCCCGATAGACCGGCACATTGAGATAGCCGGCCACCGCCCGCCGTCCTTGGGCGATCACCGTCTCGCGGTCGGGGTTGGGGCAAACGAAGATACGGGCCACTATCTCTTTGTCGGGCCCCTGGGCGTTGACGATCTCGCTCACCCGGGCGGTGTCATCGGCCGACAGCCAGTTGATGATGGTCCCGTCGGCCTCCTTGCCAGCCAGTGTCAGCATCTGGGATCGCAGCGCCGCCACCAAGATGGGGGGCGGTTCGGGGGGAACCAACCCCAGCCGAAACCCCTGCACCGAGAAGGTCTCGTAGTCGCCGCTCACCTTCTCACCGGCCAGAGCGGGCTTGAGGAACCGCACCAGATCCCGCACTCGCTGATAGGGCGCCTCGAACGGGATGGAGTTCCACCGCTCCACGATCACATCCGAGGAGCTGCCCAGCCCGAGGAGGAACCGCCCCGGAGCCAGCGTGGCCAGCGTGGCCGCCGACTGGGCCACCAGTGCGGGTCCCCGGGTGTAGGCCGGGACGATGGCTGTGCCCAGGCGCAGGGTCGGCGCCCACTGGGAGGCCAGCACCAGCGGAGTGAAGGCGTCGTGGGAGTTGGACTCTGACGACCACACATCGGTGTAGCCCAATTCGACCAGCTCCGCCATCTGCGCCGCCTGCTGGTCGAGGGGGCCGAACAGGGGAACCGTCATCCCGTCACGTCGTGAAGCCATGCCGCAACTCTATGGCTCCAGGGTAAGGGCTCTGCCAAGCTTGCTTGATATAGTTCCCAGCCGTGAGCGAAGACGTCGAAGCAGGGTCTATCGGAGCCACCGCAGGCGAATCCGACGTTTTGGACCCCAACTGGGTGGGGGACCAAATCCTCGACACGCTCGACCCGGTCTACTTCGCCCGAACCCTGGTCAATGCGGGCATGAAGGCGGCATCCAACCCGGTGGGGGTGGGCACGGCGCTGCTGAAAGCGGCCGCCGGAGCCATGAAGGTAGGAGCGGCCACGATGGCCAAGGCGGCCAAGACCGCCGACCCCGAGGCCCCCTCACCCATCCAGCCCCAGCCCAAGGACCATCGCTGGACCTCCAAGGCCTGGCAGGACAATCCCTATTTCTTCGGCCTCCAGCAAACGTATCTGCTCACCAGGAACCTGGCCGATGACCTCATCGACGCCGCCAACCTCGACGAGGCCGAGCACCGCAAGGCCAAGTTCGCCGCCTCGTTCGCCTTCGACACCCTCGCTCCCACCAACATGCTGCTCACCAACCCCGACGCCTTGGCCAAAGCGGCCGCCACCGGGGGGGCCAGCGTGGTGAAGGGCGCAGCCAACATGCTTCACGATCTGCGCCACAACGAAGGGTGGCCCTCCAAGGTGGACGACTCGGGATTCGAGCCGGGGCTGAACATGGCCTTGACTCCCGGCAAGGTGGTGTACCGCAGCAACCTGATCGAGGTGATGCAGTACGAGCCCCAGACCGAGCAGACCTACGAGATCCCGATGCTGTTCTGCCCGCCGTGGATCAACAAGTACTACATCATGGACTTGGCCCCGCAGAAGAGCCTGATCGAGTGGGCGGTTCAGCAGGGCCACACCTGCTTCACCATCAGCTATCGCAACCCCGACGGGTCGATGCGCGACATCAGCTTTGAGGACTACCTCCGCCAGGGACCCCTCGACGCCCTGCGAGTGGTGCGGGAGATCACCGGCCAGGAGAAGGTGAACACCGTCAACGTGTGCCTGGGGGGCACGCTCAGCGCCATCGCCATGGCACACGGCGCGGCCACCGGCGACCAGCCGATCCACACCGCCACGTTCCTGAACACTCTCACCGACTTCTCCGACCCCGGCGTGCTGGGCGCGTTCACCGACGAGCCCACCGTGGCCGGACTCGAGCGCAAGATGGCCGATCAGGGCTACCTCGAGGCCAGCGAAATGGCCCGCACCTTCGACGCCATCCGAGCCAACGACCTGATCTTCCAGTACGTGGTGAACAACTGGCTGCTGGGCGAGGACCCCCCGGCTTTCGACCTGCTGGCCTGGAACAACGACAGCACCCGGATGCCAGCTCGCATGCACAGCAGCTACCTGCGCCGGTGCTATCTGGAGAACCAGCTTGCCAACGACGCCTTCGAGGTGGACGGCACCGTGCTGCACCCCGCTGATGTGAAGCAGGACAGCTACGTGCTGTCGGCCATCGACGACCACATCGTGCCGTGGACCGCGGCCTATCGCACCGCCAACCTGCTGGGTGGCCAGAACCGTTTCGTGCTCAGCACGTCGGGGCACATCGCCGGCATCGTCAACCCGCCCAGCCCTAAGGCTCGCCACTGGACCAACGACCAGATCGCCGAGACCCCCGAGCGGTGGCTGGAAGGCGCCGAACAACACCAGCACACGTGGTGGGAAGACTGGGCCCAGTGGATCGGCGAGCGGGCCGGCAAGAAGGTGGCTGCTCCCCAGCAGATCGGCAGCAAGGCCTACACGCCGATGGAGGATGCGCCGGGCCTCTACGTGAAGATGCGCCCCGGCGACACCGTCTCGGCCTGATTCTCCAGTGCCATAGATTCAGAAAAAATATTCTCCCTGAATTGGCAATCAAGCCTTTGCTAAGTAAAGTAAGCAACATGACCGACGTCAAAGAAATCACTGAAGCCGTACAGGAACAGGTTCTGAGCGCCCTCAAGATGGGCCAGACCGCCATCGTCGAAGGTGTCCGCACCTGGACCGATACGGTCGGCAACATCACCCCGGACAGCTTGAAGCTCGATTCCGTGCCCGGCCTTGACTCCCTGCCCGATCCCAAGGAGCTGATGAACGTCAGCTTCGGGTTCGCCCAGGAACTGCTCAACACCCAAAAGGAGTTCGCCCAGAACCTGTTGGCCGCAGCCAGCGCCAACGGTTCGGCTTCCGCCCAGCCAGTCGCCAAGAAGAGCTGAATCCCCCCTCAGCTCATTCCTGCAAACGGGGCCGGTCATTGACCGGCCCCGTTTTATTTTTCTATCGCTTGCGTACTATCCTAAACAGCCACGTAGGGGCCGCCGGACACGGCGGACGGGAGGGAAACCATGACTACGGGTGCTGACTCTTCTGGCGCGCAGCCGCCTGAGGATTTCGAGTCTCCGCTGGAGCCGATCAACAAGGTCGGAGTGATCGGCGGCGGGATAATGGGATCGGGAATCGCTGAGGTGTGTGCCCGAGTCGGCTTGGACACCTTGGTGATAGAGGTGGACGACACCGCAGTCAGCATCGCCCGAAAGTCGATCGAGGATTCCCTGAACAAGGCGGTCTCCCGCAACAAGGTGCCGGCGTCAACTCGAGACCTGGCCTTGGACTCGCTCAGCTTCAGCACCGACATGGGCGACCTGGCCGACCGGGATATGGCGATCGAGGCTGTGATCGAATCGCTGGAAGAGAAGCTGTCGGTGTTTCGGGCCATGGACAAAGTGATGGCTCCAAACGCCATCTTGGCCACCAACACCTCCTCCATTCCCATCATCACCCTGGGTTCCATAACCAGCCGGTCGGACATGGTGCTCGGCATGCACTTCTTCAACCCGGCCCCGATACAGCCCTTGGTGGAGCTGGTGCGCTCGCTGGGCACATCCTTGGAGACCATCGACCGGGTCGACCGTTTCGCAGTGGAAGTTCTGGGCAAGCGGGTGATCCGCTGCCGAGATCGGGCCGGGTTCGTGGTGAACCGGCTGCTGGTGCCCTATTTGCTCGACGCCATCCGCATGTTCGACGAGGGCAAGGTGAGCGCGGCCGACATCGACAGCGGGATGATGTACGGATGCGGCCATCCCATGGGCCCGCTTACGCTGTGCGATCTCATCGGGCTGGACACCATCGAGGCGGTGGCCGACGTGCTCTACGAGGAGTTCAAAGGATCCCACAACGCCCCGCCCCCGCTGCTGCGGCGCATGGTGGCCGCCGGACATCTGGGCCGAAAGACGGGCAAGGGCTTCTACGATTACGAAAGCTAGGGCTGATCATGGACCAAGCTGCCGTTGAGGCATTCGGAAACTATCTGCGCAGCCAGCGCAAGCTGGCCCAGCTCACTTTGCGGGAGCTGTCCGACCTGGCCCAGGTTTCCAACCCCTACCTCAGCCAGTTGGAGCGAGGCCTGCACCAGCCTTCGGTGCGGGTGATCAAGTCGCTGGCCACCGCGCTGAACTTGTCGGCCGAGACCCTCCTAGCCCAGGCCGCCGGCATCGATGCCGCCAACGGCGAGGGTTTGGACGGCGTCTCCGACACCGAAACCACCATCCGGTCCGACGCCAACCTCTCCGACGAGCAGAAGGCGGCCCTTCTCGAGGTGTACCGGAGCATGACCGGCGGCAGCCAAGCCTCCTGAACCACGGCTTTTCCCACTTCAGAGGGGTTTTCTGAAAAATTCCTCCCTTTCCCGTCCCAAACTGTCACTCCCACCGGGATACTGGAAGCATGAAGCAACAGCTCACCCTCTTGGAGGCACCGCCAGACTGGCGGATCGATGAGCGCACCAAGGAGATCGGGCGTCGGGGCCTGGCTCAGGCCCGAGCTGCCTTGCAGCGCCACTCCCCTGCCATCCACTCCGCCCCTTCCCCATCCGACGACGTTCCCCGTGCTGCGTGAGGCGGACCCCAGCGGTTTGCGGCCTGCTGATATTCGCGCTCGTCGGCTGCTCGGGAAATTCGGCTGGCCAGCTCGGTAACTCCCCTGAGTCGGCCGCGACGACAGTCGGGACTGCGGCCACGGTGAAAGAGGTGGTCGACGGCGACACGGTGGTGGTTGAGGTGGCGGGCCGGTCCGAGCGGGTGCGATTGATCGGCATCGATACCCCAGAGGCAACCGGGGGCTTCCTGCCAGCGGAGTGCTACGGCGACGAGGCCACCGCCTTCACCAGTGCGCTGCTGCCGATCGGCACCGATGTGCGCTTGACCCGTGATATCGAGGCCCGCGACCGCTATGAGCGGCTGCTGGCCTATGTACATCGCTCCGGCGACGGCCTGTTCGTCAATCTCGAAATCGCGGCCCAGGGATATGCCGAGGCTCTGATCATCGAGCCCAACACCATTCACGCCGATGCCTTCTACACTGCTGCGGCCCATGCCCGTGACCAGGGGATGGGCCTGTGGAGCGCCTGCGGCAGTGCCGACGTAGTGCTTGAGTAATCCCCTTTTCGGTCAACGGGCGGTAGCTTTCGGGTAGTGAGCGAGCTAATGGAACGCCTGGGCGATGGCCCCCAGGGCCGAGCCCTGATTATCACCTGCGACAACCTGGGGCAGTCCCACGCGGCCAACGCCGCCATCGCCGAGTGCCTGGACACCGGGGTGGCCAACGCCGCCAGCCTGATGGTGCCGTGTCCGTGGGCCAGGGATGCCGCCACCCGCTTCGCCACCACCCCGGTGGGGGTCGACCTCACCCTGAACGCCGAGTTCGACAACTACCGATGGGGTCCGATCACCCAGGCACCATCTCTGTTGGACGGCGACGGCGGCTTCCCCCGCACCCCGGCCGACGCCTGGGAGCACAGCGACCTCGACGAGGTCTTCCGGGAGTGCCGGGCCCAGATTGAGCGGGCCAGTCAGTGGGGCAGCGATCTGACCCACCTGAGCCCCCACTTGGACACGCTGTTGATGCGCCCCGAGTTCTTCGACGTGTATGTGGAGCTGGCCGCGGAGCTGAAGCTCCCGATGCGCTTGGGCGGGAGCGACCAGGAGCGTCGGGCCGGATTCCCGTTCCGCCGTCTGGCCGCCGACGCGGGAGTGCTGGCCCCGGACCATCTGGTGCAGATCCGCGGCCGTCCCCCCCGCCGGACCTTGGAGGAAGCGGTGGAGAGCCTGGCCCCGGGGGTGACCGAGCTGGTGGTGTCGCCGGCCATCGACACCCCCGAGCTGCGGGAGCTGGATCCGGGCTGGCTCAGTCGGGTGGAGCAGTACCTGCTGGTGGCCCACGATCCGTCGCTGCGCACCGCCATCGAGCGATCCGGCGCACGGATGCTGACCTACGCCGATCTGCGCGACGCCCAGCGCCAGGGTTGAGCGAGGGCTGAGGCCTCGCTAGAAGTCGGTCTTCTCGGCCAGAGCCGCTCGGAAGGCGTCGTACTCGGCTGAGTCCAGCAGCGGGCGCAGGCCAAAGACCCAGCGGCCGTAGTCGCCTTCCAGCTTCATCCGCCCCGACATATAGGCCAGATCGGGATGATCCCCGCCGGAGATCTCCGCGCGGGCGTCGGCGTACTTGTAGATGATGCTCACGTCGGCGTCGGCCAGCTTGCCCGAGGCCATCTCCGCCAAGCGGCCGTTGTGGATGACCGCGTGGTAGCGGATCTTGCCGTCGGGCGCGCCGGTCACCTCATAGTTGACCGAGCAGTCCACCCCCGGCCGCTCCGGCCACTCAGACGCGGCCCCAAGGTTCAAGCCGAACCACTCGTCGCTGAGAAACAGCGCCCGCTCCACCACTACTCGATCCCTGCGAACAGGTCGGTTTCAGGAATGTCGGTGTCCACCAGGCTGCGGCCCAGCATGTAGTCCTCCCACGGGTAGGCGTCGGCCATATGGTGGTCGGGCAGGCCGAACCAGAACTTGGAGTCGGGGTCGACCTGGGTGCGGTGGGCCAAGAGCGCCTTGGACCGGCGGTCGAAGTACTCGGCGCAGTTGATGCGGGTGGTGATGGCATCGTCGTTGGACGGCCGGCTGAACCAGCGCTCGTCATAGGGCGACTCCAGATCCAGCTCACCGAACTTCTCGTGCAGGGCGGTAATCCGGTTCCGGGACCAGGTCACGTAGTACATCTTCAGCGGCTGCCACGGCTCACCGGCGTCGGAATAGGCCTCGGGATCGCCGGCAGCATCGAATGCCGGGCCGCTGATCTCGGCCACCCGCAGATGGTCGGGGTGGCGATAGCCCTGCTGGTCTTCCCCGTAGGTGACCACCACATGGGGACGCTCGGCTCGCAGGATGGCCACGAGACGCCCCACGGCCTCATCCAGCGGGGCCTGGGCAAAGCTGCGGGGGTCGGCGTTGGCCTCGCTGTCGGGCATGCCGGAGTCGTGATACCCCAGCCAGTGGACGCTGCGATAGCCGAGCACATCGGCGGCCTCCACCAGCTCGTCTCGGCGGACCTGCTCCAGATTCTCACGAACCTCGGGGCGATCCATGGCCGGGTTCAAGATGTCGCCCTGCTCCCCGCCGGTGCAGCACACCAGCGATGCCACCACGCCCTGGTCGGCGTACATGGCCACCGTGGCCGACCCCTTCGACGACTCATCGTCGGGATGGGCGTGGATGGTGAGCAGTCGAAGGTCGCCGGTCATCGCCTGCTTAGGCTAACGCCGCCCAAGCGGGGCTAGGAACCCGTGCCGGATGGCCAACCCCCAGTCCAAGACCCTTGAGGCACCAGGGCAAGGGTTAGTCTCCGGGGATGCCAAGCCCAGAATTCGAAGCGGTGCGGTCCATGCTGGCGGCCGCTCCCGCGCCCGACCCCTCCGAGACCGCGGCGGAGCGCCGAGCCCGGCTAGACGCCAACGCCGCGGCCACGCCGCTCGCCGACGGGGTGGTGAAGGAGACCGTGGAGATCCCCGGTGTGCCCGGCGCCGCCTGGCTGCGCCCCGAAGCTCACGACCCCGAGAGCCTCCCGGCGCTGCTGTTCTTCCACGGCGGCGGCTACCGGGTGGGATCGATCATCTCCCATCAGGGCTTCGGATCCCATCTGGCCTCATTGATCCCGGCTCGAGTGCTGATGATCGACTACCGGCTGGCACCGGAGAACCCGTTCCCCGCCGCGGTGGACGACTGCCTGGCCGCCTACCGCTGGATGCTGGATGCCGGGATCGACCCGGGCTGCATCGCGTACATCGGCGACTCGGCTGGAGGCGGACTGGTGGGCGCGGTGTTGCTCGGGGCCCGAGACCAGGGCTGGCCGCTGCCCGGCGCGGGCGTGTGCCTGTCGCCGTGGATCGACCTGACCAACTCCTCGGCCAGCCATACCGAGCGCGACGAGCTGGATGTGATGTTCGGCCACGACGATGCGGTGACCGCGGCCAGTTGGTACCTGGACGGCCACGATCCCCGTGATCCGCTGGCCTCCCCGCTCTTCGGCGACTTGACGGGATTGCCCCCCATGCTGGTCCACGCCGGAGACCACGAGGTGCTGTTGGACGACGCCACCGGGTTCGCCGCCGCGTTGGAGTCAGCGGGCGTGGAAGTGGACCTCCGCATCTGGCCGGGCATGATCCACGACTTTCAGATCATGTACCCCAACTACCCCGAGGCGATCGAGGGGACCGAGGCCATTGCGGCCTTCGTGCGACGCGTCGTGGAATGAGGAGGTTGAAGGCGCCGCCTGAATGCGGCGCCGGGTCAGCGCAGTCGGCTCAGGCCGATTCCCGCTCGGTACGGTGGCGCCGCAGACCGATGACCGGAGTGGAGGGGGCGAAGCCCGCCTCTGCCCGCTCGATCTCCGACTCGCCGCCCCAGAAGCCGAGCTCGCGCTGGTCGCGGGCCCAACTCCGGCACGCCCGAATTACTACGCACTCCCCACAAATCCGCCGGGCTGCATTCTCCCGCCGCTCACGAGCCGACGGACGTTCGCCGGCCGGAGGGAAGAACAGCTCGCTCTTCCCTTTGCAGTTCGCATTTTCCATCCACCAAGGACGAGGCTCCATTGCCATCTCCACCCATTGCCTCCCGTACGAGTCCGGGGGCCTTTTCTCCGTTTGGCTATTACTTCAGCAACCGAAACACCTAGCAATTGCTTAGATATTCGCCTGCTTTCAAAACAAAAGTTAGACGCTCGAATAGCGCCCGTCACGATATCCTATATGAATAGTTTTGATAAATCTATCCCGATAAGTGATAGTGCTTCGGCAGGAAGCGGCAACCTGCCCAAACGCCAAGTACTGGTCATCATACTCACTCTGATGCTGGCTCAGATGATGGCGGCCATCGAGGGCACGGTGGTGTCCACCGCGCTGCCCACCATCATCGGAGACTTGGGTCGGCGGGACCTGTACACGTGGGTTTTCACGTCTTATTTCATCGCCTCAACCTCAACCACCCCGCTGTGGGGAAAGCTCTCAGACCTGTGGGGGCGCAAGAGCCTGTACCAGACCGCCATCGTCATCTTCATGGTCGGATCGGTGCTGGCCGGGGTGTCGAGCGGCATGACCATGCTGATCGTGTTCCGGGCCATCCAAGGGTTGGGCGCCGGCGGTTTGTTCACGCTGTCGATGGCCATCCTGGCCGACGTGCTGTCGCCCCGGGAGCGGGGCCGGTACCAGGGATACATGGGCGGGATCTTCGCTCTGGCCACCATCTTGGGGCCGCTGGCGGGGGGTCTTCTGGTGGACTACGCCCACTGGCGATGGGTCTTCTTCATGGTGCTGCCGCTCGGCGGTATCTCCCTGGTGATGTCGGTCACTCATCTCGAGTTGGCCTTTACCCGCCGCGAGGCCCGGGTGGACTACACCGGAGCGGGCCTGCTTGTGGTGTGGGTGATCGCCATCATCCTGGCAATGGAGCTGGGGGGTGACTCCTGGGATTGGGTGTCGGCCCCGTCGATCGCGCTGCTTGCCGCGGGAGTTGGGGGCGTGGCCCTGTTCGTCGCCCAGCAGCGGCGAACAGCCGAGGCCATCCTGCCGCCCCGGCTGTTCCGGTTCCGGCTGTTCAACATCTCCTGTGTGATCCAGTTCATCGCCGGGGCGGCCATGCTCAGTGCGGGCATCTTCGGACCGCTGTTCCTCCAAGTGGTCACCGATGTGAACGCCACTCGGTCGGGGCTCCTGTTGGTGCCCATGATGTTGGGGATGCTGCTCACCTCGGTGAGCGCCGGGCAGGTGCTGACCCGTACCGGTCGCTACAAGGCGGTGCCGATCTTCGGAGCCGGCGTGCTCACCCTGGGGGTGTGGCTGATGTCCACCCTTAGCGGCGAGACGTCGACGGTGACGGCCATGGCCTATCTGTTCACTATGGGCTGCGGAGTGGGCGCCATCATGCAGGTGCTCTTGGTGGCAGTGCAGAACATCGTTCCCCACGACGACTTGGGGGCGGCCACGTCGGCGTCCAACTTCTTCCGCTCCTTGGGCCAGACCTTCGGTTCCGCGGTGATGGGGGTCGTGTTTATTTCCCGCCTTGACTACTACCTGCCCCGGTTGGTGCCGGGCGGCGATCAGCTCGACATCGAAGCGCTCATCGAGGCCCCCACCCAAATTGGCGCCATTGAGCCCGCGTCGGTGCGCAACGGCATCATCGAGTCGTTCGCCAATGCCATTGCCGACGTCTATTGGTGGGCCATCCCGGTGACGGCATTGGCCGTGGTCTTGGCCATGCTGGTGCCCGAGTACCGCCTGCGGGAGAAGGCCGCCATCGGGAACTAGCCCTGGTCGGCTTCCCCGCTGGCCCTCTGGATGCGGGCATCTCTTTCGGTAATCAATCTCCCGGCCCCGATCCCGGATTCGCTGAGCGCCCGCATCACTCCCAGCAGGCTCTGGTCGCGCTGGTGCTCCAACTCCGCCA
Source organism: Acidimicrobiia bacterium (assembly GCA_022826705.1). GTDB lineage: Bacteria > Actinomycetota > Acidimicrobiia > Acidimicrobiales > Bin134 > Poriferisocius. The sequence goes on from JAJDUJ010000023.1 coordinate 47,938, forward strand.
CTGTGCGCCCGCCCGCCTGGGCTTCGGTGCCGGTGGCCATGGCCTCGATGAGTTCCTCGGTGAGCTCGGGGGCCTCCATGTGGGTCCAGGGCAGCTTCAGGGCGGGGCCGAACTGGCTCAGCATGTGCCGCATCCCGCCCTCGCCCCCGGCCAAGTGGAAGGTGAGATTGGTGCCCAGGGCCGCCCAGCGCAGCCCGGGGCCATAGACGACGGCGTCGTCCAGCTCGGCGGTGGTGGCCACCCCGTCGTTCACCAGATGCAGCACCTCTCGCCACAGGGCTTCTTGGAGGCGGTCGGACAGGTAGCCCTCGATCTCGTTTCGCACGATGAGAGGGTGCATGACCAGGTCGTCGTAGTGCTCCACTGCGGCGGCCACCGCATCGGCGCTGGTGGCCTTACCAGCGACCACCTCCACCAGCGGCAGCAGATACACCGGGTTGAACGGGTGGCCGATGAGCAGGCGCTCGGGGTGGTGCAGGCCCTCGGCCAAGCGAGTGGGCAAGAGTCCCGAGGAGCTGCTGGCGATCACCGTGCGGGGCGGGGCGGCGTCGTCCAAGCGGCGCAGCAGGATGCGCTTGATCTCTTCGTCTTCGGGAGCGCTCTCCTGGATCCAATCGGCGGCATCGGCCACCTCCTCGGGGGAGTCGGCCCACCGCACCCGGCTGGGGTCGGCTCCGGGGAACAGGCCCAACTCGGTGGCCGCGGGCCAGGCTCGCTCAATCGAGTCTGCCAACCGGTCCTCGGCGCCGTCGGCCGGGTCCCAGGCCACCACGTCGTACCCTCGGGCCAGCACCCGTACCGCCCAGCCCGAGCCAATGACCCCCGTCCCCACCAGTCCGATGGTCTTGGTCGTCATCGCCCTCTGACCCTCCGGTCACCAGGTGGGATTGGTGAGGATCCCGCCGTCCACCACCAGATCGGCACCGGTGATCCACCGGGCCAGATCAGAGCAGAGGAACACACAGGCGTCCCCGACGTCTTCGGCGGTGCCCAGGCGGCCGAGCGGGACGGCGGCCATCCAGCGCTCTACGCCCTCGGGCCAGTCATCGGCCAAGCCGGGGCGGTCGATCAGCCCTGGCGACACCGAGTTGACCCGAATGCTGTGAGGACCCCAGGCCAGGGCAGCCGCCTTGGCGTGCATTACCAGTCCTGCTTTGGCGGTGGCGTAGTGGCCGTGGACCGGAGTGGGGTGGCGGGCCTCAATGGAGGCGATGTGGACAATGGACCCGCCAGTGCCCTGGTCCCGCATGGCCGAGGCGGTCGCTTGAGTCAGCCGGTGTACCGCAGTGAGATTGGTGTCGATCATCTCGGCCCATTGCTGATCGGTGAGATCAGTGAACGGGGCCACCGGCTGGATCCCCGCGTTGTTGACCAGGGCGTCGATCCGCCCGTGACGCTCCCGGGCCGCGTCCACCACCGCAGTCGGGCCGTCTTCTTCGGTGAGGTCAGCCCGCACCTCAGTGATCTGCCCTTCGCCGCGCTCAACCGGTGACGACCGAGTGTGGGCCACCACCGAGGCACCCGCGGCCGCCATGCGCCTGACGATCCCCCCGCCAATCCCCCCACCCGCACCAGTAACCACCACTACCCTGCCGGTGAGGTCGACCATCTCAGCGGGCGATGCAGTCACGGCCTCACCAACTCAGCGATCTCCCGCGCCGCCGAGGGGTACTGCTCAACAAGCTGGTCGGAGTCGCCCAACTCGAAGCCATCATGGTGATACGGCGGCGCCATCGTGGTCCCCACCAGCGACCACTCACCCCGAGTAGCCGCCCCCATCCAAGTGTGGGCCGGAACCACCACACAAGGCCGCTCCCCCGCCCCCAAGTCGTCGCCCAACATCGGCCGCTCCACCAACCCGTCCGGCCCCAGCAACAGCATCTGAACAGCCGCCCCCGCATAGTGATGCCACAGCTCCGGCCCATCCAGCCGATGCATCGCTGAGAAGTCCCCCGGCTGAAGCAAGAAATAGATGGCAGTGCTCTGCTCATCCCGCCAAACCTCCCGCCACATCCCCCCTTCCTCCGGCAACGGCACCAACCCCAACATCGCCACCACCTCAGCCCCAGACAACCCCGCCAAGTCCCCCCGCTGCCCCATCGCCACAGACCCTAGCTTTCCCTCTATACAGACCTGCTCAAAGGAGGCACCGAGGCCGCCTCAGCCCTCGAATGATCTTGCTCTTCGAGAGAAGACGGCTCCGGCGTTGATGGGTAGGTGAGATTGATTGCGCGGTCGCCAACGCTGATTTCGATGCTGAGCGTTCCACCTAGAGCGGAAGTGAGCTTGCACAAAGTGGACAGCTTGGGGTCAGCCGACCGCTCGAGCCTCGACACTCCCCCCTGTGTGATGCCGAGCCTCTCAGCCAGATCGACCTGATTGATGCCGAGCTCACTCCGCAGTTCTGCCAACTGAAAGGCGAAGATTTTCGCCTCCACCTTCTGCCTGTACTCCTCCGCCCTAGCACTGCGCACCGGATCGGCATCAATAGGAGCAGCAAGTTCGTCAAAGCTCTTGGTCGTCATGAAATGAGTCCTTAGTTTCGTAGTTCGGTTAGGTGCTCGTCATAGAGATCGTCTGCCTTGGGGATCGACTGCTTGTACCACACATTCCATCGACCCCGTTTGTTGCCACCGAGGAGCAGGACAGCGCTTCGCAAGGGGTCGAAAGCGAATACGACCCGAAGAGTGCCCGCTCGCAGCTCCTTCATATTCCGATGGCGACTGCCCGACAGCGTATCGACGAGCGGCCGCCCCGTACCCGGACCTCGCTGAGAGAGCACCCTCAAGGCACCTCGGAGCCGGTCTTGGTCCTTGTCCGAGAGCGAGTTCCACCACACCTCGAACTGGACCGTGACCTCTACCCTCCACACCCGTTGAAACTACTCGCAACTCATATGAGTTACAAGTGCTTTCCGGGCTTCAGCTGCTGAAGGTCCTTCTGTTACTTGGCTAGGGCTCTAGGACGACCTTGATGGCACCGGAGGCGCGGTTGGCGGCGGTGGCGAAGGCTTCGGCGGGGGCATCTAGGGGAAAGCGGTGGGTGATGATGGCGTCGGGGAGCTCGGGCAGCTGGGCTAGGGCGGCGGCGGCCACGTCCATGTCGCGGGTGGGGCCGTGGCGGCCGTACATGGAGGAGGGCACCAGGGTGACCTCCTTCATGCTGATTTCTATGCCGGGCAGCTCCACTGGGTCCCAGTAGCTGCCCAGGATGACGATCTTGCCGCCAGGACGGCACTTCTTCACGGCATCGGCCAAGGCTGAGGAGGTGCCAGCGGCCTCCACCACGATGTCGTAGGGCTCATCGGTTAGCGGGACGGCCCCCAGGCGCTCGGCGGCTTCCCTTTGGGCGTCATGGCGGGCCGATATGGCGACTTCGCATCCGGCCAGGCCGGCCACGGCCAACGCGGTCTGGCCCACGGCGCCGCCGCCGACAACGGCCACCCGCATGTCGCCCCGCAGTCCGGCCAGGCGAAAGCCGTGTACCGCGATGCCCAGGGGCTCCACCAGGCAGGCGTCCCGGGGGTCGGCCCCGGAGGGCAGGGGCACGATGGCCTCGGGCCACATGAGCACCTCGTCGGCCATTCCCCCGTCGCGGGAGATTCCGGCGATGTCACCCAGGGTGGCCGGACAGCGGTTGTAGTCGCCGGCCAGGCACAGCTCGCAGGTGCCGCAGCCGTGGATGGGCTCGATGGCCACTGGTCGACCGTCGTCAAGCCAGCCGGCGAATTCGTGGCCGATGGTGAACGTGTTGAGCATTCCCAAGGGGAGCATGTGCAGATCGGACCCGCACACCCCCGCCGATGCCATCTTGATGCGCACTCCCTCACCTTCGGGAGGGGCCACCTCCACCGTGGTGGGCTGGCCGTCGACGCATCGAACTGCTCTCATGGCTTCATTCTTTCACTGGGCCAGCTCGCGACGGGCCTCACAGGCCCTTGGGGCGGGTGCCGATCACACCGTCGGCTTCCAGTTGGGCGATCTCGTCGGCCGACAGGCCCGACTCGGCCAGGATCTCATGGTTGTGCTGGCCCAGCGCGGGCGACGGGGAGGTGATCCAACGGTCTACCGAGGCAAACCGGTAGGGCATTCCCGGCATGGGGTGGGTCCCCACCGCCGGATGCTGGACCATTTCAAACAGCCCCCGATGGGCAAGCTGGGGGTTCTCGTGCTGGATCCGAGGATCCCAGGCCGGGGCGGCGGGCACGCCAGCGGCCACCAGCTGGGCCACGACGTCGTCGAGGTCCTGCTCGGCGGCCCAGGCGTACAGCCCCTCATCGATGGCATCGTGGCCCGCCCGGCGACCGGCGTCGGTGACATACTCCGGGCGGTCGGCCCACTTCGGCGACCCCAGCACCTCCACTAGCGCCTGCCACTGCTCGTCGGTGGCCACAGCCAGTGCCAGCCATTGCTCGTGGCCCCGGCAGGGGTACAGCCCCTGGGGTGCGGCGTAGGGACCCCGGTTGCCGGCCCGCTCCATTACATTGCCGTAGGCGGTGTACTCCACGATCTGCTCCGCCGAGCAGTTGAGCGCGGCCTCCACCATGGTGGACTCCACGAACACCCCCCGCCCGGTGCGCTCCCTTACGGCCAGTCCCAAGATCGCGGCATAGGCCCCGTGCATCCCGGCGATGGGGTCGCACGGGCCTCGCATGATGCGGGGCTGGTCGTAGGGATGGCCCGTCACCCAGGCCATGCCGGTGAGCTGCTCCATGGTCTGGGCGAACCCCACCCGCTCCCGCCACGGCCCGCTCAAACCGAACGCCGGCATCCGGGTGAACACCGCCTGGGAGTTGCGGGCCGAGACGGCCTCCCAGCTCAGGCCCCACTTCTCCACCACCCGGGGGGAGAAGTTCTCGATCACCACGTCGGCGCCCTCGATGAGCTGCCACAGCAGATCCATGCCCGCTTCGGTGTCCAAGTCGAGCGTCAGACCTCGCTTGTTGTGGTTGATGGCCACGAACATCGAGCTCCACTCCCACCAGTCCTCGGTTCCGAACATGAACCCGGTCATCCGCATGCCGTCGGGATGGCCAGTGGACTCGATGTGGAGCACATCGGCTCCCAGCATGGCCAGCGTGCCAGTGGCCGACGGCCCGGCCCACCAGCTGGTGAGATCCACCACCCTGACGCCGGCCAGCGGCAGCTCAGGATCGGCCCCGGCTCCCGACACCACGGGCCGCGGGCGGGCTTCGATCGTCCCGGTGTGCTCGCCCAGTTGAGGAGCAGCCGTCGCCGGACGCCGCTCGCCGCCGTCGTCCATCAGGTAGGGCGGCCGGGGCTGGAGGAACCCGCCGGGGTTGCGCACGAACACCCCCCGGGCGGCGAACTGCTCGTTGTCGAGCACGCTGCGGCCGTCGTTCACCTCGGCCACCGGCACACGCAGATCAGACGCCGCCTTGATGATCTCGGCCACGGTGTGGCGAGAGGTCCACGGGTGGACCATGGCATTCCACTCGTCCAGGCGGCCGGCCCGCTCCCCGATCTGGCTCCACTCGGTGTCGATCAAGTCGGGACGCTCGATCATCAGCACAAAGCCTTGGTACTGGAGAGCGGTGTTGGTGTTGAACCCCACCCAGCCGTCGAGGGCGGGCTCGATGGAGGGCGCCTCCACCGACCGGGCCACCCGGTCGAAGTCGTGGCCGCCGCCCCGCATGGAGTGGGCCAGGTCGCTGAACGTGGTGGAGGCGATGCCCATCACGTCGGCCACCGCCAAGTCGATGTGCTCGCCGCGCCCGGTGCGCCGGGCCCTCAGCAGCGTGGAGAGGACCGCAGGGCCGGCGAAGGCCCCGGCGGTCCACTCCGCAATGCCCCCTCCGGCGTGGATTGGGGGCTGGTCGGGCCGCCCCCGACAGGCGATGGCACCGCACTGGGCCTGCACGGTGTACTCGGTGGACGGGTGCGAGGCCAGCGGCCCGTCCTGTCCGTAGGGCGTCACCGACAGCACCACCAAATGTGGGTGCTGATCCGCCCAAGCCCGTCCGATACCCGAGCCGGCGGGGAATGACTCCACCACGGCGTCGGCGGTGGCCACCAGCTCTTCGATCTCGGGATCGCCCGGCTGTCCGACAACGCCCCGCTTGGAGGCGTTGAGCAGCTGGAACAGCGCGCTGTCGCCCTCGAACTCGGCCCGAGTGGCCGACCAGCGCCGCATCGGGTCGCCGTCGGGCCCCTCCACCTTGATCACGTCGGCTCCGGCGTCGGCCAAAAGCTTGGTGACATAGGGGCCGGGCACCCCGGTTGAGAAGTCCACCACACGGATGCCATCCAGTATTGAGGCCTGCATGTGGACGCCTTCGCCCACGCTGGCTCCGTCGGCCCGCTGAGCGTCCTGGTTGGCCTCTGCCGTCATTGCAGTCTCACTGTTTCCCAGTCGGTTCGCACCCCGGTATCTTGTCGCATTGGGAAGTCCCGTACACTGGCCGACACTCGGCAAACGATCGCAGCAAAGGAAAGCACTGTGAAGCTCACCGAAGTCAACCTGCTGGACCCCGACCGATTTGTGCGCCTAGAGCACCACGAGATGTTCAGGGTGCTGCGGGAGCAATGCCCAGTCTTCTTGCACCAGGATCCCAACGGTCCGGCGTTCTGGAACATCGTCAAACACGATGATCTGGTGGAGGTGAACCGCGACACCGAGCGCTTCTCCTCTGAGATCGGCGGCACCTCCATCCCCGACCCGGGCACCCGCGAGAACAGCGGACCCGACTCACGGGGGGTGATGATGCTCACCACCGATCCTCCCAAGCACACCCGCTACCGGCGGCTGGTGAACAAGGGCTTCACCCCTCGCATGATCGGCCTGATCGAGCAGTACCTGCGGCACCGGGCCATCTTGATCGTCGACAACGTGATCGAGAAGGGCGAAGCCGACTTCGTGGTCGACCTCGCCTCGGAGCTACCGCTCCAGGCCATTGCTGAGATCATGGGCGTGCCCCAAGAAGACCGCATGATGCTGTTCGACTGGTCCAACCGCTTGATCGGCGTCGACGACCCCGAGTATGCCGACGGTGCCGAAGACGGCGTCGTGGCCGGCGCGGAGCTGTACGCCTACACCAACCAGCTGGCCAAAGACCGGGCGGAAAACCCCCGCGACGACATCGTCACCAAGCTCATCAACGCTGAGATCGACGGTGACCAGCTGACCGAGCTGGAGTTCGACATGTTCATGCTGCTGCTCACTGTGGCCGGCAACGAGACCACCCGCAACGCCACCGCCCAAGGGATGCTGGCGCTGATGGACCACCCCGAGCAGTTCGAAATCATGAAGGACTCCCCCGACGGGGTGACAGACACCCATATCGACGAGCTCCTGCGGTGGTCAACCCCGGTGCTGCACTTCCGCCGCACCGCCACCGAGGACACCGAGATCAGGGGCCAGCACATCGACGAGGGCGACAAGATCGTCATATGGCACATCTCGGCCAACCGGGACGAAGAGGTGTTCGAAGACCCGTTTACCTTCGATGTGAACCGCACCCCCAACGAGCAGATCGCCTTTGGCGGCGGCGGGGCCCACTACTGCCTGGGCGCCAACCTGGCCAAAATGGAGCTGCGCCTCATCTTCCAAGAGATCATCGAGCGCATGCCCGACATGCACCGGGTGGGCGAGCCCGAGTGGCTCCGTTCCAACTTCATCGGCGGCATCAAGCATCTCCCCGTCGCCTGGACCCCCGGTAAAAAAGTGAACCCCGGCCCCGCCCCCGACCAAAACCTCTCAACCCTGGTCTAGCGAGGCAAGCACCTTGATGGCCAGCTTGCCCCCCGTCTACTGGGAACAACTCGCCACCAAAGCCGACCTCACAGCCAGCGAACAGCGGCTCGGCAACGAGCTGCGCTCGGAGTTCGCCAAGGTCTATGGCGAACTGCACAGCCTTCGCACCGAGACCGCAGCCGAGTTCAAGAACCTTCGCACCGAGACCGCAGCGGAATTCAAGAGCGTGCGGAGTGAAATGGCCCTTCAGTTCGCCAGGCAGACCCGCACCATGGTGTTCACCATGTTGGGGTTGGCCGTACCGATATTGGGCACCATCTTGGCAGTGGGCCTTTCGTGAATCCGCAGGCGCCTCAAATCGCACTGCTGAACCCTGACGGCCTATAGGCAACTACTCGAACTACCGACTCCGTTTCATGCAACTCCGGCGTGCGCAGCCTCCAGAGCCATTTGCCGCCGGTCAATCCCCTGGCAGTCGGCTCCACATCACGACGTCGGGTTGGTCGTCTTTGACCGGCTCCCAAGCCCGCAGCACGCCTTCACGTTGATAGCCGCAACGCTCGGCCACCCGTTGGGACGCGGGATTGTCGACATGGGTCACCAGATGAACCCGGGCCAGGCCGTGCTCGGAGAATGCCCAATCGGTGATCAGGTTGAGGGCTTCTGAGGCGATCCCTTGTCCCCGGTACCGCCTGTCGAGCCAATAGAACGCCTCCCCACGCCGGAATTGGGGCTCTAGCAGGATGCCCATCTGACCGATGCAGCGATCCGAAGGAGGCAAAGTGATCGCGAATGCGAATAGACCCTGGTCCCTCCGTGCCAGCCGTTCCTCAATCCACTCTCGAGCCTGCGAATCAGACATCGCTTCCGGCATCATTGTGAATCGGGGAATCTCCGGGTCCTGGCATGACTCGGCAATGTCGACCGCGTCCTCGACTCGAAACGGTCGCAACAACACGCGCTCCCCGGCAATCATGGTGAACGGAATAGCCACAACCCCCAGTTTCCCAGAGCCCCAAACCTTTGAACCCTCAATTTCAAAGTCGGCTTTGCCCAATTACAAGGCAAAATTATAAGTTGCTTTGTAGGCTGTTTGCATGTCAAACACGGGAACTTTGAAGGTGTCGTCTCGGGGGCAGATGAGCCTTCCGGCGACGGCTCGCCACCACTGGGGTCTCGACGAAGGGGGCGAGGTCGGGTATCTGCATCTGGGCGGCGCACTCCTGCTGATACCGGGCAACGTCGAAAAGCTGCGGGCTGAGCTGCTTGCCGCCATCACCGACGAGATCTGGGAGCAGGCCGCAGCCGGCTTCGGCGACCCCGACCTGGCCAGCGAGTGACCCAGCTCGTCGACGACAGGGTGCTCGCCGGCCTTCTGCAAGGGGAAGCTCCGCCGGAGCCCGGCCAGCCGGTCTACACCACCGGCTGCTGGTACGTGCGGCTCTGCCAGGCAGCTCTGAGCTCGACGGTCAGAGGGACGCTCTCCGGCTCGTTCGCCGAATTGCCCCCCAAACTCGTCCCCCGGGCACTGCATTCGCTGCTCGAACTTCCCGATGAGATCGGTTTGGTGAGCCTGCGAACCCTGGCGCCGCTGATCGGCCGGTTACGCAGCCGCCACCGCCAGCTCAACCTGCTGTCGGTTGAAGCGCTGGCTGCCGCACTGCACCTGAACTCCCAGGTGTACCTGCTCACCCCCTCCCCTCCCCTCCAGCACGCCCTCGCCGTCGAAGGCCGCCAAGCTGTCATCATGGCTTGACACGCATCGGGACAGCCTTGGGGCGGTATCGGTTAGTTCGGGCGGTAGACGTGTCGGCGGTGCTGGACTCGGTGGATCACTACTGCCATCTCGTCCTCCAGGATCTCGTAGACGATGCGGTAGTCGCCACGGCGGGCGGATCGCAGGCTCTCAAGTTCGTCCATCAGCGGTTTGCCGACCCTCTGGGGATTCTCAGCCATCGGGCCGAAGATGGTGGCAAGGGCTGCATCTCGAATCTTGTTGGGCAAGCGGTCGAGATGCCGCAGGCCCGAGGGCGTGATCTTGACCTCGTACACGGGGCCGCTTCAGACGTGATCGCGCAATCGTAGAAGTTTCTCCTCAGCGGCTTCTTGAAGCGACTCGCGGAGTGAATCGACCAGTTCGGAATCGCTCAAGATATCCAGAGTCTCCTCTATGGACTCGAGTTCGTCGGGACTCATAAGGACAAAAGAGGGCCGGCCGTTGCGGGTTACCAAGATGCGGTCGCGCTGAGTTTCCACCCGGTCGGCCAACTCAGAAAGATGGGCCTTGACCTCTGAGAACGGGATCGTATCTGCCATCGGTGCGAGTATAGGTCAATATTTTGACCTATCAAAGCCACTTGCCCGCGGAGTCGGGGCATTCACGTCGATTCCTACGGCCCTAGCACGTCGACGCCGTGCTGTGCGGCGGATGCCGCGAGGCGGTGGTCGAAGGTGGCGATGGCGCGGGCGTTTAGTTCTAGGGCGGTGTCGAGGACGATTGCGTCGGGGAGCCTCAGTCCGGTCTCTGCCCGCAGCATCGCCCATCGAAGCGGTGCGCCGTCGTCCACATCGGTCACCACGAACGCAGCCCGGAGTCCCTCAGATGCGCTCTCGACGACCCCGAGGTGGGCCGGCGCCACAAGGCATTCGGCCATGGTCACCGGGTGCAAGAGCGCCTCTTCGTCGGCGACCTCGCCATTGATCGCAACCGCCCTGGAATGATGCTCATCGCTTGGATCGCGCAAAGCCACAACCCAGCTGGCGTCGGCCACAATCATGCGGGCCAGTCTTGGGACCGGTCATAGAGCACCGAAGAGCCGGGCAAAGAGCCCTCCAGCACCGCCCTGGCCTGAGACCTGGATGTGGGCGACCGGCCGCTGGCCACCCAGTCCAACATGATGAGCCGTATGAGCTTCGCCCGCGGGACATCGGACCACTTCCGAGACGCCTCATCGAGGATCTCGGAAATCTCATCGGTTTCGGTCACCGAGTGGCGAGGGCGGGTTGTCGGCATCCCCATAAGTGTAGCACTGAGTGCAGCACTACGGATCTTCCTGCGACTATAAGGAGGCGTCGATGCAATTCGCCGGGCCATCCCACGACAGCATGTGCCGGTCCAGAGTGAGCAGGGGGCACTCCTGGACCAGTGCGGTGGCCAAGATGAATCGATCGGCGGTATCCCCAGTGGCCAGGCCCATCTCCCCCAATCGGGCGGCCTGTTCTGCTTCCATCGATCCGATGGGCAGATCCCTGACCCCGGCGGCAACCATTCGCATCCGCAGAAGGGCCACGTTGAGCTCCACCACTAAGCGCCGCTTAGCCTGCAACAGGGCCAGCTCCCAATAGGTGATCGCGCTGACCGCCGCATCACCTCGCTGGGTGGCTTGGTCTACCCGCCCGATGGCTTCGTTCCCGAGCTTGCCGTCAGCCACTCCCCAGCAGAACCGGAGCACGACATTGGTGTCCAGCAGCAGCATCAGCCGTCTTGGTCGGAAGATCCGATGACGAGATCGGGCTCTTGCCTGTTCCAACTGGAGAGAACTTCCTGGACGATCTCCTCATTGCCTAACCCCATGCTCTCTGTGTCGAAATCGAACCCCTCGGGCAGGTCGATGATGTCTCGGCAAAAGCCGAAGAGCGAACCAGTGAACTCCTCGCGAGGAGAACGAGGAGGCCGGACCTCGGCTACTGGCCGGCCATTCTTGGTTATGACGATCTCCTGCCCGTCGCACACCGCATCCAAAAGCGGCCCGCAATTGGCTCGGAACTCGCTCACTGAGACGGTGGCAGAAGACAGGTGGTCACCGGGAAGTGCCATTCTGCCAGGCTAGCGGCAGAAACAGATTTTGTACATCTATGTACAAAATCTGTTGGCCCCACAAATCCCTCAGTCTCCTGAAACATTGGGCTATACCATCCTCTTGGCCGAAGGAGAGCCTGTATGACCGCCAAGCCCGATCCCCTCACTGTCCCGTTCGGGACCGTTTTCTGCGACTGGATGACGACGGCTCGGGCTGATGGCGGGGTGCTTGCCTATGGCGGCTCTGTTGAGCCGTTTGGGGATCTGAGCTTGAGCCCGGCGGCTCACGTGCTGCACTACGGGAGCTCCGTTTTCGAGGGGTTGAAGGCGCATCGCCAGGTTGACGGGTCGGTAGCCATCTTCCGGCTGGACAGCCATGTCGCTCGCATGGTTGCCAGCGCCGCCTGCCTGCGGCTGCCCGAGATCGATCCCAGAATGCTGCGGCAGATGACCATCGACACGGTTGCGGCCAACGCCGACGAGGTCCCCGACCCGCCGGGCTCGCTCTATATCCGCCCAACGCTGGTGGGCACCGGGGCCGACATCGGCGCGGCGGCCCATCCCGCCCCCTCCGCTCTGTTGTTCGTGGTCAATTCCCCGGTGGGCGACTACTTCAAGGGAGGCATCCGGCCCCTCACACTGCAAGTTGAGTCGTCCACACCCCGTACCGTGCCCCAGTTCGGCATGGTGAAGTGCGCGGCCAACTATGCAATGGCCCTGGGTTCCACGCTGGACGCGATGGCCGCCAATGAGGCCGTCGACCAAGTGCTGTTCGCCAGCAACGGCGACATCACCGAAACCGGCGCCTCAAACTTCTTCCTGGCCGACGACGAGCGCATAGTCACCCGGCACCTCGACGATTCGTTCCTGCACGGCGTGACCCGGGACTCGGTGATCCAGCTCGCCCGCCACCATGGCTACGACGTGGAGGAACGCGCCATCGACCCAGAGGAGCTCGTCGACTGGGCCGAGCAGGGCGAGGCCTTCCTGTCGGGCACCGCCGCCGGCGTCGCCCCCGTCGGCACCATCCTCTACTCGGGCAAGACCCTCACCATCGGCGACAGCCAACCCGGCCCCAACACCCTGCGCCTGCGCCAAGCCCTCACCGAAATCCAAACCGGCGCGGCCCCCGACCCATTTGGCTGGCGCACCCCGGTGCGCAGCTAAACAGAAGATCTGGCCCTCGCGCGTGTCCTTCGGGAATCCGGGCAGCATCAGCGGTAGGCATCCCTTTGGCGCCGGATCGCTAAATCAACGATCTGCCCCTCACCCGCCGTGTAGTTGATGCGGTGTATGAACCGCTCTGGTCTTCTTGGAGAACCTCAAGCTTGAAAGCGAGACTATGGCGATGCCTGCACGGAGATTGCTGGAACATCCTCCTACGAGGTGGTACTCGGCTCAGGAGAACCACTTGGCGGTGCGGCTGGTGCGCGAGTTGCGCGCCCATGGCGGAGACCGGTCGGCCTAGATGACGAACCTCATCCTCATCCGCCATGGAGTCGCCGAATCCGCAAGCGACTCTAGCCATGGCCCCGATCCTCCCCTCTCGGCTGTGGGCGAAAAGCAGGCTGCCGCAATGGCGTCATATCTGACTGCAGAGTCGCTTGACGCGATCTGGTCCAGCCCGATGCGACGCGCCGCGAGCACTGCAAGCGCACTCGCAACAGCAACCTCGCTGCCAGTCTCCTATGACGAGCGCCTAGTCGAATTTGACGTCGACGAGCCGAACTACATCGCGCCAAACACCGCTGGCCATACCAAGGAGGAGCTCGCCAGAATCTGGACCCTGCTGACTGCTCCACCGTTCGTTTCGCGGGTCCGGGCCGCCATCGATGACCTGGTTTCAGCGCACAGGGGCGAGACGATCGCCGCTATCTGCCACGGAGGCGTGATAGTCCAGGCGCTCGCCCACCTCCTATCCTCACCTGGTCTGATCTCTTCACTCGAACTTCGCTCATCGTCGATCTCTCGCATTCGCGTCCGCCGCACCGGAGAAGCAATCCTGCAAACCTTCAACGAAGCGCCGTGGCTGCGCGAAGAAATGTAGCTGTAGCCTTCGAAGCGGTGGAGGCGGCTGCGCTCACCTACTCAAGCTCGGGCATGGAGATCGACGTCAACTCCATGAGTTCGTCGAACCCCTCCACCCCCCACTGACGACCGATTCCGCTCTGTTTGTGGCCGCCGAAGGGCATGCTGGGGTCATAGCCACCGGTGCCGTTGACCGAGATCGTGCCGGTGCGGATTCGGCGAGCAATCGCAGTCGCACGTGCGGGGTCACCACCCGTCACGCTGCCAGCTAGCCCGTACTTGGAGTCATTGGCGATCCGCACCGCGTCGTCATCATCCTCATACGGGATCACGCAAAGCACAGGTCCAAAGATCTCCTCTTGGGCAATCGCCATCGAGTTGTCGACATCGCAGAAGACCGTGGGTTCCACGAAGAACCCTTGTTCGAAGCCAGCAGGGCGACCGCCCCCAACCAAGAGGCGAGCACCGTCACTGATGCCGGCATCTATGTAGCCAAGCACCCGGTCACGTTGACGTGCACTAATGAGGGGACCAGCCATCACCTCCGGGTCGGTCGGGTCGCCGAAGGGAACCGCCCCCCAGGCCTCGCGGACGATTTCCAACGCTTCGGCGTAGCGCGATCGCGGCAAAAGCAACCGCGTCGAAAGCCCACAACCTTGTCCGGCGTGAGTACACGCACTGACTGACCGGCCAACCGCTCGAGCAAGGTCCGCGTCCTCAACGATGATTGATGCAGACTTGCCACCGAGTTCCAGAAAGCAGCGTGTCATATTCGCCGCAGCGGTCTGCATGACCCGCTTTCCCGTCTCAGTGGAGCCAGTAAACGCCACCAAATCCACGTCGGCCGAGCCGGCCAGTGTCTCGCCGACCAGGTGGTCCGACGACGTGATCGTGTTGATAACACCAGGGGGTATGTCTGTCTCACAGATGAGCTCACCGAGGCGCAACAGATTCAACGGCGTCTCCGGCGCTGCCTTGATGACCATGGTGTTGCCGGTAGCGAGAACAGCACCGACCTTCGACAGCGTGATCTCGACGGGGAAGTTCCAGGGCACGATCCCAGACACGACCCCGACGGGATGCTTCAGGACCGCCTGACGCTGTTTACCCCCACGTCCTTCGCTGGTCCCTCGGTCTACTTCCCATTCGTAGGTGTCCATTAACTTCAGTGGAACCCCGAGGCCATGCGCGATCGGCCAGTCCAGCTGAACCGAATATGTCCACATGAGCGGTGTGCCGATTTCCGCGACCAGTTCGTGGCGCCAAGTGCCAGCAAAGTCCGTACAGAGGTCCTGGAGCTGACCCAGGCAGTGACGCCGGAAGTCGTGGTCGCGGTGCCAATCGGTACTGTCGGCCGCGTATCGCGCCGCAGCCACTGCTCGATAAACATCGCCATGCGATGCGTCAGGCGCGGTCCCTACAAGGCTCTCGTTCGCAGGGTTGTAGCACTCGAATCGAGCGCCTGACTCCGCTTCTACGAGCTCGCCGTTGACCAGCAACTTTCCGCCGATAGTTGACATGGCGAGAAAATAGCAGACAGTTTTGGGGTAGGCCACGCTTCGCTCATGGAGGGCGGCACACTTCCACGATTAGCGCATCAAATGCCGCCAGCTCATTTCTGACGTCTCACCTGATACTGACAAGAACACAGCCCGCGATCGGTCCGCCACCAGCGGCGGCAACTGCCACCGCTGGATGCGGGACCACTTGACGTTCGCCCGCCGCACCCCACAGCTGCAAGCACGCCTCATGCAAGAACCCGAGTCCGTGAAGACGCCCCGCCGAGAGCTGCCCGCCCTGTGTGTTCAGTGGGCGCTCGCCATCCAGTCCGATTCGATGTCCACCTTCGACATACCGCCCGGCTGTGCCCTTCTCGCAAAATCCCAATGCCTCGATCCACTGAAGTGTGATGTAGCTGAATCCGTCATACAACTCCATCACATCAACGTCACTCGGCCCAAGCATCGTCTGCTCCCACATCGATGCAGCCGCATCGTGAGCCCCCATCGTCGTTAAGTCAGGACGCTGATCCCAAGTATGCCGCTCGGCGACACCATGGCCGAATGCCTCCACGTTGATGGGGGGTCGGTTCAGGCCACCTGAAGATACGCGCCTCGATACCACAACCGCGACGGCACCGTCGGTAGGTACATCGCAGTCGTAGAGACACAGCGGCGATGAGATCATTCGCGACGCCAAGTAGTCGTCCAAGGTCATCGGATCGCGGTATACCGCGGCAGGGTTCATGGCGGCGTGGCGACGGCAGGTCAGCGCCACCTGCGCCAGCTGTTTACGGGTCAAGCCATAATCATGCATGTAGCGCGAAGCCAGCATCCCTACCCAAGTGGCAGCCGACATCGCACCGTAAGGACCGAACCACTCGAACACGCCAGTAGCGCGAGAGGGGCCTCGGCTCAATACGCTCGCCCGGTCACCACCGTGCTGCGCTGTGGACTCCCACACAGATCGGAAACAAACCACGTGGTTCGCCGCACCTGTCGCGACCGCCAGGCATGCGCTCATGACCGGGCCTAGCTGGCCAGCGGTCTCAGAGGTACCCATGTGCCAGCGGGTCTTCAAGCCCAGAGCGTCATGAAGCTGCATCGCTCCCGCACCGGTCATCCCGGGGACCGGAGCGCGTGCGCCCGGGTACGTTGCCACGCCGTCGACATCGTCAGGATCTACACCGGCGTCATGCATTGCGCGAAGGCATGCTTCGATCGTGAGGTCATATCCTGACCGCCCCAATCGGCGTCCGACCTCGGACTGTCCGACACCGGTGATCACAGCCTCGCCGTTGAGCGGATTCACAATGATTCCTGTGGACGAAAAATAGGAATGGACACGTCGCCCCAGTCCTCGAAGTCGACGATAACGGGCATCCCGATGTAAACCGCTTCGGGCTCGCACCCGAAGACGTTCGACGTGACTCGAACGCCTGGCTCATCGTCGAGCTCCACGATCGCGACAACATATGGCGGCGGGAATCGTGGCAACCATTGTTGGACGTTCACGCTGAATGCGGCGACCACACCGGTGCCGATTGAAGGTTCCGGGCCAACATTTCGACTGCGACAACGCCAACACGCGGGAGCCGGGGGGTGAAACCAGTGGCCACAGGCCCGACAGCGGTAGATCAACAACTCCCGCTGCTTCCCACCAGTCCAGAATGGCTCGGACTCCCATGTTGGCTCGGGGAGATACCGCTCGGCGGGTCGCTCGGTGGTGCTCATCAATACCTGGGCTTGTTATCGCCGAACTGGGCTCCATTTGGAGGTCATTGGAATGTCAATCCCATCTCGCGCAGCAGATCAACCTGACCGAAGTAGGCGTCGGGAGCGAGTTCGCCGGGTTCGTACAGAACAGAGTTGATGGTGCCAACGTAGGGGAAGGCACCGTGCCTCTCATGCAGATCCCACGACACTGGAGATCTCCGGTCGATTCCGACATCGATGCCGTTGAACGGCGTGATTCCCCACGGGATGGCCATCGTTTCTCCCTCGATGGCGACATCGCCCGCTGCGAGTGTCACCGACCAGACCTGGCCTGGAGAGGCTGCTACATCGACCACCACTTGTGCAGCTCCGGCGGTGAGAGGCAAGGGCCCGACCCTCTGACAGTGCCATCGGCCCTGGTTGGTCTCGAAATGTACGGCACCATCTTCGATCCAGACGACATAACCGCCTTCCTGGCCCCCGTGAGCGACCAGCACCCCTTCGTCCCCATCGTCGTATGTGAGGTCAATCGTGATCGAGAACGACCGTTGCGTCACCAACATCGACGCACGGAACCGTTCGAGTGTGGGCGCTCCTCCTCTCAGCTTGATCGGACGGATCATGTGGGACTGGTCCGGCGCGCTCAGGAGCATCAGCATTGAGCCGTCCTCAATGGGATACACCCGGTTCTGCCATGCCGCGTCGTCCCACGCGGCAATCAACTCGGCCAGTCGCTCGGGATGAATACCAGCTAGATCATTGGTTTCGCTTACATCTTCCGCAGCGTCGAACAGCTCCCAACGATCGGAGTCAAGAGGGGTGCGCGGTATGTGGAACGCCGCGGCAGTCCAGCCATCGCGGTGGATCGACCGATTCCCGAAGCACTCATAGTGCTGCTCAGTGTGGAGCGACGCCTTCCCCGCGTCGTCAAGAATCGGTGCGAGGCTGGTGGCAACAAGTGGTTCGGCCGAGAGACCGTGGCGCTCGGTTGGCAGATCGAGTCCTATGAGATCGACCAGCGTCGGCAAGATGCTGGTTACGTGGGCGTACTGATCGCGCACAATGGGATCGCCGCCGGACCAGCGCTGTGGCCAACTCACGATAAAGGGCACCGAGTGAGCACCTCGGTGGGCGTGGCTCTTGTAGAGCCGGAAGGGAGTGTTGCCGGCCATGGCCCAGCCGCGGGGATAGTGCGGCATCGTGGTGGGACCACCGAGCCCGTCGATGCCCAACACCATCTCCTCGGTGACTGGGGCCATACCCCCGGTAAGCGCAGCGCTGAAGTAGCGGTCTGTACCGTTGGCACCTCCTTCACGGGATGCTCCGTTGTCGCTAGTGAAGATAAAGATCGTGTTTTCGAGCTGGCCGATGGCCTCAAGCTCAGCCGTCAGCCGGGCGACGCTGTCATCAATGGACACCACCATGGCCGCGAAGATCTCCATGTAGCGGGCCATCACCCGCTGTTCGCTCTCAGAGAGGCTGTCCCAGTCAACGACGTCTTCACCGGGCTCGCTGTTCCGAGGCGGCAACTTGGTGCCCTCGGGCACAATGCCGAGCTCAATCTGGCGGGCGAGCCGCCTCTCGCGCAGCGCGTCCCAGCCATCGTCGTATTTGCCGCGATGCGCCAAGATTGCCTCGGCTTTAGCATGCAGCGGGGCGTGGGGTGCCCCATGGGCGTAGTAGAGGAACAGCGGTTTGTCGGGATCAGCCGACTTGACCTCTCGGATCATCCGGCAGGCACGGTCGGTGAGATCGTCGGTGAGGTAGTAGTCCTCGGGGTACACGTCGGTATTGACCACACCGTTCCCTTCATACATGAGGTGCGGGTGGTGGAAGTTCGTGAACGCCTCTAGAAATCCGTAGTACTGATCGAACCCCCGTTGAAGAGGCCACGAATGGTTGTCTCCTGCCGGTGACAGGTCGCTCATCTTGCAGAGATGCCATTTGCCGACAGCCAGCGTCGCGTACCCGCTGGCCCTGAAAATCTCGGCCATCGATGGCTGGTAAGCGGGCAGCTCCGATGTGTAGCCCGGGAACCCCGAGTCGCAATTGACCATTCCGACGCCGGCTTGATGTGAGTTGAGCCCAGTCAGCAGAGCGGCGCGCGTCGGCGCGCACATCGGTGTGACGTGGAAATTTGAGAAGCAGATGCCCCGATGGGCCAGCGCATCGATGGCGGGCGTCGGGATCTCCGACCCGTAGCAGCCGACATCGGCGAACCCCAGGTCATCGGCCAGTACCAACACTACATTTGGCGCCCCGTGCGGTGCCTCCCGACGCGGCGGCCACCAAGGCTTAGACTCCACGAAAGTCCGGCCGATCCGTCCCTCGAAACCCGGATAGTGCTCGCCCTGATTGCGCTCCCCCACGACGGCCCCCTTACGTCCGATTTGGCGACATACCGCCTACCAACCGTACAGATCTGTTGGCAGGCAGAGTAACGAGACCACGAGAACGCCGCATCAACCAAACAGCCTGCCAATAGACCCGCCGACGAGAACAAAGACCACGATCCACGGGATCATCCCAATCGTCGTTCCCACAAAAAATGGCCGGATCCGAACAGCCAATACACCAAGAAACCAGTCGGCCACTGGTAAAGGACCGGTGACCAAACGAAGAACTATGACTTCGACAATCCCGCCCCGACCGATCCTCTCATTGTGGCGGCGCAGTCGTTCTGGGATACGGGTCGATACCCAATCGCGACCAAGCCATCGAGCAAACGAGAACGATATGAAGCTCCCAGCCACGTTGCCGACCAATGACAGGCCGATCGCCGCGGGAGCAGGCCAAAGGAGTGACGACGCGACCACAAAGGCCACAGCCGGCACACCCAGCGGTTGAAGGGAGATCATCGCTACAAGGAATATGCCAGGCCCCAAAAGACCCGTGTCAGTCAACAGATCCTCAATGGAGTCGGCGTCCAGCGACCCGCGGCGACTGGCAACAAAAAGCACTGCGGCCGCGGCCAACGCCGCGCCAAAAACTGCCAGCTTCAGACGATTCACACGACGGCCGGTCGCACTGGTGCCGACGTGCCCGCCCCTGGAATCATCTCTTGCGGTCACCAGGACATTCCTCTGGGCAGAGATCCCCGCCGTCGAGAACCGTACCATCCTGAATTGTGGCCCCTTGCGGGCAAAGGGGGTCGTGCAAATGCCCCACCAAGGCCGGTCCAATATTCGGGCGATTCACCGGTAAGACCGGCACGCGTGGCGCCTAGGAACGGTCGTCTAGGATCGGTGAGAGGAGGATCCACAATGGCCTCTGATGCCCAGTTTGAAACGATCGAGTTCGATGTGGTGGGAAATGTCGCCACTTTGACTCTCAACCGGCCGGAGCGGCTGAATGCGTTCAATCGCACGATGGCTGCCGAGATCGCTTCGGCATGGGAACTCGTACGCTCGGACGATGACATCCACGTAGTCGTCTTGCAGGCCAACGGTGACCGGGCGTTCTGCACGGGCCTCGACGTCGCGGAAGGATCGTGGTGGCGCGACTGGAACATCTGGACCCAGGAAGATCCGGGCGTATTTCTGGGTCCTAAGCAGCATCGCGTTTGGAAGCCGGTGGTCGTCGCGGTCCAAGGGATATGCGCCGGTGGGGGCCAGTACTTCATCAACGAAGCCGACATCGTTATTTGCAGCGACGACGCATCTTTTTTCGACCCGCACGCGAACGGCGGCATTGTGTCCGCGTTAGAGCCGATCGGCATGCTCAAGCGTGGTGTGCCACTTGGAGAGGTGATGCGCTGGGCTCTCATGGGCGCCGACGAACGGGTGACAGCCGAGACCGCCAAGCAGATTGGCATCGTTTCTGAGGTTGTGCCCGGCTCAGCATTGCGGGCCCGAGCCCGCTCGATCGCCGACCAGATAGCCAAGCGGAACCCCATTGCCATACAGGGGACTGTCCGGGCAATCTGGGAGTCCATCGACATGACCCGCCATTCCGCCCTCCAAAACGGAATGTCCTACACCCATATCGGGAATCCTGAGGAGCGGATTCCCATCCGGGATCGTGAGATGGAACCTCCGGAGTATCGCTGATCCCTGAGAGGGCCGCAGCAGACTCAATGAGCAATGCCGCACTCGTTGAGGAACTGACTGCGCTGGACCATTCATACTAAAGAGGTTAGTATTTTTGCATCCAGCTCGACGTGTAGGAGAAGATATGACAACCGAGCTCTCAGGACCCGACTCCTTCAACTATCAGACAGTCGTTGATGTCTTCGAACCAAGTATCCAGTCGATGCTGCCTACGGCAACCCACTTTGGACTGACCCAGGAGAGCAGCTACATCTATGGCGCATTCGCCGACGCAGACGGTGAGCGGTATGTCATGATTCGACGCATGTACTGGGACTTTGCCCCTCAGTTCATGCCCCTGCTCCAAACAACTCAGGGCAGCGACGCCATGTTGCCCGACCCGGCCTGTCTCGAAGCCTACGAAGGCATCATCATCCAACAGGAGGTCGACGGGGCTCATATCATGACTGGGCTCAACCCCATGGCTAAGAACTCGTTTGGGCTTCGCCGAACACTCGACACGTGCGTCTGGGACGAAGGCGAAATCGCACACCTGGAGGGAACCCGCGTTGGCCACGGTATGCAGTGGTACACCCCCGACTTAACCAGCTCCGCTACCTACCTCTCCCATCTGCACACCGCGGAAGGCACCATTTTGGGCAAGAAGGTCACCGGAATGTTCGGATGGGATGGTGTGTTCTTGCCGTCCGGAATCAACTGGAATACCGCTGACTACTATCGGCACGGACTCGGCAACTGGTTTGTGGTGGCCAACAAGTACAGGGACGGTTCTGTCGAGGTGGGGCAGATTTGCTGGTCACGTCCCGAGAACCCCTCCAACTGGGGCTTCGCGCTGCTCCAGCGTGACGGCCAGGTGACGTTGCGAACCAACCGGATCAAGCTCGAGGATTTCAAGGTCGAAAACGACTACCCCACCCATGTGCGCCTCAATATCGAGGGCGAAGCGTTTGAGTGGAACGTCCGGCCCCGCGGGAACATGCGTTTCGCCGAACTGCACGGCGGACCATTCCGGGGAGCCGATGGCACGCTGTGCCGAACCGGAGACCAAGACGAAATCGAATTCAGCTTCAGCTGGATTGACCACTTCGTCGACTTCGAGGGCGACTCCGTCATCTTGTGATGACACACTCGATTATATAGGTTAGTATTTGTGGGAGCTACGTACCCGAGGGGGGAATCATGAAGATCCGCGCCGCATGGTTGTTGGTCGTCCTTACGCTGATGGTGGCAGCGTGCACCACTAGCAACCCCGATGAGGCAGTAGAGGAATCGCAGCCGACTGCTGCGGCCCCAGAACCGGCAACGAGCACTGCTGAACCCGAGCCGGCCTCGACCCCGGCCCCCGAGCCCGAGCCTGAACCAACGCCTGAACCCATTGTGCTGACCGCCAGTGATACCGGGGTCACCGAAGAAGCAATCTTGCTTGGGCACCCGAATTGGGATTTGGTGATGATCCTCGCGGCAGGTGTCGACCTTGGATGGGGCGACGTAATCGCTCACTACCAGATTGAAGTCGACGCCATCAACGATGCGGGCGGTGTTCTGGGCCGTCGAATCGAATTGGTGCCAGCCCCGTATCTGCCGATAGGCACCATGGGGCAACTGCCGTGTACCAAGCTCACTCAGGAAGATCAGGTTTTCGCCGCGGTCGGCGTGTTCCGACCGGACATTACTGCTTTGTGCTTTTCCGCCGACAACGGCACTCCCATCGTCCACTCGGCTGGCTCGACGCTCGCTGAAGCCATCTTCGAAGCAACGGATGAACCGATCGTTTCCCTTTATGCTCCTACCGAGCTACTTGCCAGAGGTGGGTTCGATGCGCTTGACGCCGAAGGGTTCTTTGACGGTAAGAAGATTGCCTTTGCTAGTCGAGATGAAGCACTGAACAACCACCACGAGCAATACATAGCCGGACTTGGCCATGACACCAGCGGCGGAACCGTGGTCCTGACCTCTGGTGAGACGGACCAGGCGGGCAACCTCGATGAGTACTCAGTTCTATTGAGTCGCTGGGAAGCCGACGGCGTCGATCTGGTAATTAACGACACCGTCGCTGGCGACATCATGACCGCAATGAACGCGCTTGACTTCGAGATAGAAGTTGTCGTGCCGTCAACTGCTCCGGTCGTTCAGCAGATCATGGAGGACGAATCCGGCGGCTTCGGGTTCGACCAAGCGCGACAGGTAATCCCGATTGGGGGGACCGACCACAAGTCGCTCTATGAGCAGGGGCACGAGGCAACGGTCGAGTGCGTTGATCGATGGAACGCCGCGAATCCTGAAGAGGCAGCTCTCGTGGCTGTCGGCCCGGACAATCTCAACAATATGGAGCAGGTCGTCCAAGGCTGTTCCGGGCCGCGGCTATTCGCCGCCATTGCGGCCGCAGCGGGAGGGGATCTAACTCATGAATCGTTCGCCGCCGCGATCCCCGAGATCCAGGGGCTGGAGTTGCCCGGCATCGGCACGGCATCCCTGGCGGCAGACAAGCCCTTCGCTCAGACGCAGAGCCACGTATGGAAGTGGGACGATGATGCTGAGCGATACTTGCCCTGGCTGACGTTCGACGTCGGCTAGCTTTCGACCCCTACGATCATCTTCACCCGGTCAGAATCGAAGGCGTCAGTGACGCTGGCGCCGATGTGGCCATGGTCGATGATCAAGGTGATGCCGTTTACACCGCTTGCTGAGGGCCCGCCCAGGAACAGCATGGCGCTGGCAATCTCATTTGGCTGGAGTTCCTTGACGCCGGCTTCGGCGCGGTAGTCCGCTCCGAAACCCAGCCACTGGTCTTTGTTGGCCTGGGCCAGTGGCGTGTCGGTCGGACCCGGGCAGACCGCGTTGATGCGGATCCCGCGCTGAACAAATGGGAGCGCGCGGGCAGCGACATAAAAGTTCACGGCTTGCTTGCTGAATCGGTAGTCCTCCGAACCCGGATGCTCGGCGATGAAGGTTTCCGCAGCATCCCAGTCAGCGGTGCGCACGAGTTGACCAGTTTGTTGGAGATCCTTTAGCCACCGAGCGCCCGCGACGGAGGAAATCATCACGATGGCGCCACCGGCTGCAATCTTGCCCTCATCTACCAGGGTGTCGACGAAGTGGCGCTGGGCGATGAAGTTGATTTGAGGAAGCCCGGGAGTGCCGTCTGCGACGCCAGCACATGAGAAGACAGTGTCGACCCCTCCCTTGATCTCGGCGATGGCCGCTTCAACGCTCTCTCGATAGCGCAGATTGACGGCAATGGATTGGTCGCATTCGTAGGGCACAGCCGCAACGTCGAGCACCGTTACGTGCGCTCCCTGCTGGGCTGCGGCCTGGGCTGCGGCCGCGCCCATGCCTGTTGCCCCGCCCAACACAACGACTCGCCTTCCCTGGTATGGGCTGGCTTGGATCATAAGAGTTCTTGCCTCCTTGGATCTCAGATAATTGGTGCAGTCGACTCGAAGACATTCTCAAGCTCGTGCTCCCCCTGGATCACCTTGCGAATGAAGAGGTAATTCGCCCCCTTGAGCCCACGGTGATCTCGTTTGGAGAAGCTGATGACAGTGCCCGGAGCGCCGGTCGCGGCGGGAAGCCGAGTTACGGTTTCGAGGGCATCGCGTAACCCCGGGCCGGTGGCGATGCGCATCCGGCTCAGGGCGATGGAGTAGGCGCGGGCCGCGTCGTAGCCGCAGGTCAGCACGGAGTTGGGACTCTCATGGGGTTCGCCGAACATGGCCTCGAAGCGTTGGAGTAGACCTTGAAAGACCTCGTTCTCTTCATGGAACTGATCGAGTCCATGCCAACCTTCAAAGTGGGCGAGGCGCTTTCGCTTGGCAACGACGAACGCTGTTCCCATCACCCTGAGCGGATCCCAGTCGAGTTTCTTCAAGCCAACCGTGATCTTTGGAGTCAGCGGCCCCAGCCCAAAGTACACCAGGCACTCGGCCCCGGTTCTCTTGAGCTTGGCGAGCGCCTCGTCGACGTTGTCCTGAGAGTCGACTTGGCCGATGCCGCGTTCCAGGAGGATGTCCTGGCCGCGTAGTCGGGCCTCGTTGCGGAAGAAGTAGGCGTATTCTTCGCCGACTGAGGAGGGATAGTCGCGGATAACCGCTATCTGAGTAACCCCGCGGCCGGCGAGCCAGGCCGAGATAGTGGCTGGTTCGTCGGCCATTCCACCGTTGGGGAGCGTGAACGCATATTTGCCAGCGAAGAACTGGCTGCCACAGATCGCGATGGTCGGAACTTCTTGCACCGAGAGCTCCGGCAGGACGGCGAGGCAATTGTCGGTTGTCATCGGCCCGGCAACCCCGATCACGCCCTCATTGTCGACAAGATCCCGGTAGGCGGTGACATTCGGCCGGCCTGAATCAGTTGGCTGGGCCTCATAGCTTCGTCGGATCACCTCAACTGGGCGGTCGAGGATGCCCCGCTCCAGCATCTCGGCAAAGCCGACCTCGAGTCCTTGGTGCCAAGAGACCCCTGCGCCCCCACCGCCGGGTAGGTCATCGAGTGTGCCTATGCGATAGGGCCTGACAACCCGCTTTCCCACGCTGGAGATCTCAGTCTGTTCGACCGGTTCTGAAGGGGACATGTTTCGTACCTTGTCTTGGATCGGGTCAAAGGGCCAGCATTGAGCGCCGCTACCGCTCGTGGAGCAATTGGTTGTGGCGAGCGATCATCTGGGTGGCTTTGTCAGCCAGCTCCGCCGGCACTTGGGGAAATCGGGGAAGACGCCCGTCTCGCGTCGGCAGGGCCACCGTGGCTGCGCCGTAGGCGGTTTCAACGTCGCGTTGGTTTGTCATGCGGAGATCGAGATCGACGACGTGTTGGCCGGCTTGTTGACGCTTGCCCACCACAGTGCCCGAAAGAAACTGCGTGTCGCCGATGTAGTTGAACCTGCGAATGGAGTCCTCCAAGCGGACGATTACCGCGTCGTCGCCAGCCCAATCAGAAACGTGATGGTAGAAGAATCCTTGCCTCATAACGCCGTAGTCGTATGCCATCGGGTTGCCGATACCCTTGGCCCACTCGGAATCCCAGTGGACGCGTTGGGCGACATCGTAGACACCGTGCTCGTTCTTGACGTAGAAGGCTGGGATACGAAGACGGTTCTTGAATCCGAGCCGGTTCGACTTGAGACCGTAGGGCACCATTCCGTAGCCGCCCATGTGGAATACCTGGACATCAGTGACCGTGAATGGCCCCTTCAACATCGGGTCAAGCACGTCACCGACGGTGACGTCTTCCCAGAATCGC
This sequence comes from Acidimicrobiia bacterium, assembly GCA_022826705.1. GTDB lineage: Bacteria > Actinomycetota > Acidimicrobiia > Acidimicrobiales > Bin134 > Poriferisocius. The sequence goes on from JAJDUJ010000023.1 coordinate 73,977, forward strand.
TTGTCGGCACCACGAGGGCTTTCGGCCGCATACAAAGCATCGAATTTCGCATAGTCCTCGTCGGTGTAGCTGGCCGGTTCGATCTCGGCGTACTTGGCGCTGGCGCGCGACTTCTTTCGTTCGGTCAGGACTCGGACAATGCGATACACGCCAACGACTTCGGCTCGCTGGTTTATCGCGACATCACGGCGCACTCGAATGACGGATCGCTCGGCAAACTCGCTCGCCTTCTCCTCGATGCTCTCCTCGCCGTTGAACGAGAAGATGCGGTCGCCGGGGTATATCGGTCGAAACCACTCCCAGGTACCGCCCGAGACGAAGACGTGGACGCCTCGGAACAGGCCCTTATTGGCTGCCCGCACCTCCTCGGGAAGACGGTCGCCGAGCAACGGGGTCTTGATGAAGCCCGCCATCGTGCCGTGGGCTATCTGCGAGCCCCAGCGCGTCCTCGGGCCGTAGTCCTCGTCGGTATAGAGAGGGTTGTCATCTCCGACACCGTGGGCCCAGTTCCTTATCGCGTCGGGCGACGCCACGGTGTAGAGCTCTTGGGTTCGGGCTGGCTGGTCCCAGCCGAGTGTCAGCCGGGCCCGTTCGATGTCGGCATCGGTGAGGTGGTGCGCGAGAGCACGCTGAATTTCGATCTCAAGGCTCTCGTCGACCTTGAGTGCTTCATGCGTGTCGTCGCTCATGCGATCTCCCGGTTTCACCAAATGTTAATTCACTTTCGAGATCCTCTTGACCGAGTCCAACGTCTAAGGGCGAGGACAGGATTAAGCCATTCACTTGACGTCTAAGCGGTCTCGACCATATTCGTCGCGGAGCCGCCGCTTGTAGAGTTTGCCTGCGTCCGTGCGGGGGAGTTTGTCCCGGAACTCGATTTCACGGGGACGCTTGTACGAAGCGAGCCGACCCTCGCAGAAGGCGAGCAGGTCGGTGGCGAGTTCGTCCTTAGAGATGCCGCAGTCACTGCGCTCAACGATGGCGAGGACTCGCTCGCCCCACTCCTCATCGGGAACGCCGATGACTGCAGCGTCAGCCACTGCATCGTGGGTCAACAGGACGGCTTCAATCTCGGCCGGGTAGATGTTGACGCCGCCACTAATGATCATGTCTTTAGCCCGGTCGGAAATGAACAGGTACCCGTCCTCGTCGAGGTAGCCGATGTCGCCTATGGAGAACATGTCGCCGCGGTGCGCGGCTGTGGTTGCTTTTTCGTCGCGGTGATAGCTGAAGCCAGCCTCGGTCCGATAGTAGATGTGGCCGGGCTGATTGGGGCCGAGTCGGTTTCCGTCGTCGTCAAAAATCGCAAGTTCGACTCCGCGAACCGCTCGTCCCACGGTGCCAGGCTTCTCCAACCAGCGATGGGGCTTGGCGATTGTTGCCGCGCCCTCCATACCGCCGTAGGTCTCCCACAGCACTGGCCCCCACCATTGGAACATGGCCTCCATAACCGGGCGCGGACATGTCGCAGCAGAGTGGACTACAGAGTGCAGACTGGATACGTCGTAGCGCTCTCGCACCTCGGGCGGGAGATTGAGCATTCGATGAAACAGTGTTGCGACCATGTATGCCGATCGCACCTGATACTTGGCGATCAGCTTCAGCGCCTCCTCGGCGTCGAATTTGGACATGATCACCAGCGCATGGCCGACGTTCAGGGCGTTTCTGTAGTAACTGTGCGAGCCGCCGTGGTACATGGCTGTGGACACGAGATGGGGACCGTCAAACGGGCGGAAGTCGAAGGCCCGACCAAATATGGCGGCATCTTGCATTGCTTTGTCGGGGTCGCCGCCTGACCCTGGTCGCCGAACGCCCTTGGGGGCACCCGTCGTGCCCGAGGTATAGGCAATCATGCCGCCATCTCGCCGGTTAGGGGGCCGCGTGGCTGGCTGGCCAGCCAAGATTGTATCGAGGGACAGCGCCCCTGGAATGTCACCGACCCCGATTACCCTGGTCAGCCGCCGGATGCGGTCACCTTCGGCGCTGCTCAAGACGTCACGATGATGCTCGTGGATAATCAGCGCGGCGGCCTCGGCATGCTCCAAGATCGCGACAATCTCGCCGCTGGTCAGGTATCCGTTGACCAGCGTCAGGTCCCAACCGGCCTGCTGGCAAGCGAAAGACACTTGAACCGGAAGCGCACCGTTTGGGGCCAGCACGGCAATTGCTGCATTGTCCCCGATGCCATAAGCGCGCAGACCGTGGACTAGGCGGTGTGCGGCCACCGCCAATTCACCATAGGTGTAGGTACCCTCGGGAGAGTGGGCGATCGCGAAGCTATCGGGCCTATCCTCGGCGATGTGCCAGAAGCCCAGCCGCTGGTCCCAGATGTCTGTCGGCACAGCCTTCTCCCGTTAGGCGAGGTCAGCGTGGAGCTCAACTCAACTAAAAAAGAGGCTAGTATTTTAGCTATGGAGCGGGCAAATGCACCGGTGGAACTATTTCCTCTGCCCCAACCGTCGTGATCGCCTCAAACCCATCCGCTCCCGTGGTCATTGTTGAAGCTGACCGCGGCATCGGTTATATAGCGCTGAACCGACCCGAAAAACGCAATGCTCTTCATCCAGACATGTATCCCGCCATCGTCGGCGCGTTAGATGATTGGAGCCAGGAGGCAAGTGTGCGGTGCGTCGTCGTCACGGGGGCGGGAAAGGGGTTTTGCGCAGGCGGCGACGTGCGGGCCGGGCGGCCCCGCAATCCAGATGGCTCTCCCCTCAGCGTGGAAGACGCGACCGAGGCTCTCCTCGAACAAGCTCGCACTGCCCAACGGATTTACGAGTACCCGAAGCCCACGATCGCCGCTGTCAACGGAGCGGCGGTCGGCGCGGGCATGGCGTTAGCGCTGGCCTGCGACCTTCGCGTGTTTGCCCGAGGGGCGAGTCTGATTCCCGGATGGGCTCCCTTGGCCTTCACCGGCGATTTCGGAGGGCCGTGGTTCCTCACCCGTCTTGTGGGACCGGCGAGGGCGTTCGAGATCCTGGCAACCAACCGGGCCATCGATTCCGCAACCGCAGCGTCGCTTGGTTTGGCAAACGAAGTACTCGACGATGGCGAGTTTGAAGAAGGCTGGCGTCGGTATGCCCAACCATTTGTCCAGGGGCCGGCGGAGGCATTCTCCGGTATGAAGGCAAATGTCCGAGAGGCGCAGGAAATGCCCCTTAACGACTACCTGCCGCGTGAAACTTTGCGGCAGGTTCGTTCAGGGCGTACGGAAGAACATAGAGGGGCCGTTCGGGATTGGCTTGAGGGTGAAGCCGTGGATAGGACGGGTCAAGGTAAGGCGTCAGAGACGGATTCGAACTGAAATAGGGTAATCTTTTCCCACGGCCGTCATGTCGAGACGAGAGGAGATCGCCGTGGCTGGACCGATGGATGGCATAAAAGTGGTCGAGGTCGCTCAATTCACCTTCACTCCGGCAGCTGGGGCCGTCCTGGCCGACTGGGGGGCCGAGGTCATCAAGGTTGAGCATGCGGTTCGGGGCGATGCCCAACGTGGGCTCAAGCTGGGAACGGGTGGCGTTGCCTCGGGAGATTTCCAGCCATTGATGGAGCACCCCAACCGCGGCAAGAGAAGCGTCGGGATCGCTCTTGAAACCGAAGGGGGTCGAGCGCTGCTCGATGAGTTGGTGGCCGACGCCGACGTTTTCATCACGAACTTTCTCCCAGCAACCCGTTCGAAGCTTCGAATCAATGTCGAGGACATACGTGCGGCCAGCCCCAACATCATCTACGTCCGCGGGACGGCATTGGGCCCAAAGGGACCTGAGGCCGACCAGGGCGGCTATGACCTCAGCGTCTTTTGGTGCAGAGGGGGCAGCGCATTCGGTTCGACCCCGTCGGGGTCGCCGCGCATCGCCGACATGCCCACCGGGGCCTATGGCGATTCACTGGGCGGGATGACGCTCGCCGGGGGTGTGGCGGCCGCACTGCTAAAGCGCGAGCGCACCGGCGAGCCCAGTGTCGTCGATGTCTCTCTGCTCTCGGTGGCCGCGTGGGCAACCGCTCTGTCGATAGGAAACGCGCTAGTCATGGGCGAGAACCCGAAGCGCGAGGCAGTCGACGGCCCGGTTCACAAGCGCTTCAATCCGATTGTCGGCACGTTTCGGACGGCTGACGATCGGTTTGTCAACCTGACAATGCTCCAGCCTGGACGATTCTGGGCTGACGTCTGCCGGCACATCGATCGAGAGGACGTGATCGACAACCCTCGATTCGCCGAGGCTGAGCAACTGATGGCTAATGCCGCCGAGGCCGGAGCGATCGTGGCTGAAGCCATCGCAGCCAAACCCCTCGCTCACTGGGTGGATCGGTTCGCTACCCTGGAGGGTCAATGGTCACCGGTGCAGGCGCCACTGGAGGTGGCGGCGGACCCGCAAGTCAGAGCCAACGGCTACATTTTGTCGGTCATCGACAGCAATGGGGAGCGTAGAGAACTCGTGGCCAGTCCGGTGCAGTTCGACGAGACGCCATTCGAAATCAGCCGAGCACCTCAGTTCGCGGAGCACACCGACGACATCGTACGCTCGCTAGGCCGAAGCGATGACGAGCTCATCCAGTTAAAGATTGATGGAGCGATCACCTGATGGCGAGGAACGAGGGTCTGGTTGAATTCGAGTCCATGAACGACAGGAATGCGGTTGATTCGGACTCAATGAAAACCCATGAGCGAATCACGGCTCACCTACGACGACGGATCGTTTCCGGCGAACTCGCCGTCGGCGAGCGGCTCCCTTCTGAGGAGGAGCTAACGAAGATCTTCGGCATCGCCCGCACGACGCTTCGAGAAGCTCTTCGCGTGCTCGAGGCCCAAGGTCTCATAGAGATTCGGCGGGGTCGAGGGGGAGGTCCGGTTGTCACCGAGCCGAGCTTGGAGCTTGCCGCCAATGCTTTGGCCATTTCGTTGCAGCTTCAGGGTGCCACCGTTGGCGACATGGTTGCGGTTCGGGGCGTGCTGGAACCCCATGCCGCCAGCGAGTTGGCCAAGGGCCACTCAGACGAAGACGTAGCTGCGCTGAGCGCAGCCATTGACCGCGCCCACGAAGCCGCTGAGGCCAACGACACGGCGGCGTTCGGAGAGGCAGCGGTACTGGTCCACGAGACCGTGCTTGAGCGTGCGGGCAACCCCACTCTGTCAACATTGTCGAGGATGCTCCACGACCTGGTGCTTCGCTACTACGCCGACCGCGCCGCGACCACCGACCAAAAGAGGATGCGGCGCGCGGTTCGCTCGTATCGCCGCCTCGTCGACCTGATCATCCAGGGGTCGGTCGAAGAGGCCCACTCTCACTGGGAGAAGCAGATCTTCTTTACCGCGGCCCCGGACTTCAACGAACAGCTTGATATCTACTAGTTGTCTACGGCCCTGGCGAGAAAGATGCCGGATGGTTTCGCGGCTCTCGAGGAAGCCCAAGGACGCGTTCGCCGAGCAGATTTCGCTGGATCTCATGAGTGCCCCCGGCAATGCGAGCTTGGCGTGATGCGGCAAGGGCGTGAGCGGCGATGTCACCATCGATGTCGGTTGCATCCCAGGCCAGCGCGGCTGCGCCCAACACCTCGACGACGAACTCGGCCGAGCGCTGTTCGAGTGACCCGGCTTTGACCTTCATCATCGAACCTGCGGCCGGATTGCCGTCAAGGAGAGCACCAGAGACGAACCGGTCGCGTAACCATTCCAGGATGAGCTCATCGGTGAGCACCGAGACGATGCGCTGGCGAACCAGGGGATGATCCAGTCGACCCGCGGCTTCGGCGGCGGCGCGGACCTGCCGATACCGACGACCGCCGCCAGAGCCACCCATGTACCCTGATCGCTCAGTGCTCAGGATGCCAGTGGACACGGCCCACCCCTGGCCAACCTCGCCGAGCACGGCACCGTCGTCGAGCGCAACATCATCAAGGAAGACCTGGTTGAAATGGCGGCCACCGGCCATGTCGACGAGTGGCTGCACCGACACTCCGGGCGAGTCCATGGGAAGGACGAACATTGTCAGACCGGCCTGAGGGGGAGCGGCTGTGGGATCAGTACGGGCGAGGATCATTCCGTAGTCAGCGTCGGCGGCGTAACTGGACCACACTTTCTGGCCGCTGACCCGCCAGCCGCGGCCATCTCGCACCGCGCTCGTGCGGAGCGAAGCGAGATCGGAGCCCGAATCAGGTTCAGAGAAGAGCTGACACCACTGCTCGTCGGCACGACTCAGTGCCGGTAAGTAGCGCTCCCTTTGTTCCTCGCTTCCTGCGGTCAACAGCACCGCCTTGGCAAGGTTCATCCCGATGGCCAGCGGTCGTAAGGACGGGGTATCGAATCGCGCGATCTCCTCATCGATGGCATCGACATGGGAACGGGTAAGCCCTCTCCCCCCGCTTTCTAAAGGCAGATCCACTTGGGCGAATCCTGCTTCGGCCAGTGACCGCTGGAACTCTCGAGCAGCGGCAACGTAAGCGTCATGGCCTGCGGGGGTTCGCCCGATGATGTCAGTTCGGTCATCGTCGATCTGCGGATCGCGCTCGTCGAAACGAGCGGCCAGCCAGTCCCGGACCTCGCCGCGAACCTGTTCAACGCTCAAGGGCTCATCCGGCAAGGTCATGGTCCAAGTGAATTGTTCATGTGGGCCTGAAGCAAAATGGGCCTACTCGGTCGCCGCGGCTCGGGCACAGCGTCTAGATCTGTCTACGGGCCCAGTCATCTAGGGCATCGGAATAGGGCCCGGTGTGGAAGAGCATCACTTGGTGCTGGTTGGTCGGGAACACGACAAATTCAGTTGGCCCGCCGATGTAGTCGAATCCCTTTTTGGCGAGATCCAATGGGACAAGCGGATCGGCTTCGGCGATGAGCATGATCATCGGCTTTATGTTCTCGCTGAGAGGCCACGGCGGCTCCCAATCGAAGAGGGTGATCCAGCTCTCCAGGCTTGCCTGTTGGGCATGTTTTTCGTGGGCGACCACCCACTTTGCGTGTTCTTGGTCGCCATAGTTCTTTTCCCAGTCGATCATGATGTCGAGGTCGATCATTAGAGACCGGCCCATCGGCGTTCCCATCAGCGTCTGCAACGGTGGACTAGAGAAGAGCTTGCGAGATGCGTTCTTTCCCGGTCCATCGCAGAAAAAGTGCCCGGCAGACAGGACTGCTCCTGCGATGTCGTCCATATAGCTGCCAGCAGAGGCGTAGTAGCTGCCCATACTCGAGCCTAGAGCGAAGATGGGCACGTCGTGGCTGGCGCTCATCTCGGCCGCAATGTGCTCAGTGGCGGCAAGTTGCTCGGCAGCGGTGAAGACTCCGCGGGTGCCGGTATCGCCGAAGCCAGGCAGGTCGAACGACCAGATCTCGACGTTTCGCTCTTGGGCGAACGGAACGGCAAATCGGTCATACATGCCTCCCCAGCCACCGCCTCCGTGGCAGATCAAGATCTGGTAGTCGGGGTCTTCACGCTCGTATCGGTAGGCGTATATTCCGTTGCTTACGAACTCTTGGCGTATGGTGCTCACTTCGACCTATCCGATTGCACTGTCATTTGGCCTCATCAAGCGTCGCCTCGAATGCTGAGAGACGCTGCTCGTCAGCCAACGTCTTCGCCAGCCAGGCTGGAATGCCCTGGCGCCTAGGGTCGAGCGGCGGCTGAGCGCCATTGCCGCCTGAAAAGGGCTCTGGACACCGATATCGGCTTACTTGCGCCTCCGTCAGCCCAGCGTGCTCCGTGCATGTCGGGTCGATCCACTCGTCGGGAGCGAATGGGGCGCGAGACCAAGAGAATTCAACCATCATCCGCTCCGCAACGCCGGGAACGTACACGGAGTGGCAAAAGCCGTGGTCGATAGGCCCGAATGTCTGGTAGCCGTGGGCCCGGATCCGATCATTCAGCGCGGCGAGATCTTCCTCGGTGGGAACGTTGAAGGACACATGCTGCATGTTTCCTCCGGGCATCGGGTTGCCGATCCCGTCACGCTGGTCGTCATCGAGCAAGACACCGTCTTGGGCGGGATCGCGGACGAGGGCGAGCGACGAGTATTCGTCGAGTTTGAGAAAGATGTGGTAAGCGTCGGCCACACCGTGCATCCAGTAAAAGGCCACGAGTTCCATGCCGCACGCCTGGGTAAAAAACTCAAGCGGCTCCTCGACGTCCTGGACGTTGATAGCAAGGTGGTGGACCCCCGTTGCGCTGCCCATTACGACCTCCTGTAGCCCCATAAATACTAACCTATTTTATTTGCGGCCTTCAAGCTCCCCCGACCCATGATTCAAGGAACTTGAGCAACTGCTGGTTGACGAAGTCGGGCTGCTCTTCTTGGCAGAGGTGCCCGCAACGGGGAATTGAAACGGCCGTAATACTCGTGCCCATCGTTTTCCATACTGCTTCGACATCCCACCACCGGCCAACAAGGTCAAAATCCTCGCCCCACATGGTGAGAATAGGAAGCTCGAGGAGGCGATCAGCGTCTTCGAGGTCTTGCGCCGTGTCGAGGGGCCCGGCTCGATAATCGTTGAAGGAGCCCCGTAGCCCTCCGGGCTGAGAGTAGGCCCGGATGTACTCTTGAACTTCCCAGTCCTCGAAGAGCTGGGGGTTGTAGGACCAGCTTGACAGCCAATGCCGGAGCCAGACCTCCTCACGGCCGGCGATAAGAGCTTCGGGGAGATCAGGTTCCTGGTTGAACAGAAAGAACCAGTACCCCCTCGCGAGCATTCCGCTGGTGATTCCGGGGGCGAGTACGGTCGGCGGCGCTTGGCCGTTCATCGCTTCGAACACAACCCGGGTTGGGATGTTGTCCAGCACCACCATCCGGTCGATCATCTCTGGCTGGTCCTTGGCCCAGCGGGTGGCCACCCGTGCGCCGCGATCGTGGCCCACCACGCAGACGCTCTGGTAACCCAGATACCGCACCAGCTCTGTCATGTCTTGGGCCATGGTCCGCTTGTCGTAACCGTCGGCGGGCTTGTCGCTGTCGCCGTAGCCGCGCAGGTCTGGAACGATGAGCGAGAAATGCTCGGCAAGGAACGGAATCTGCTTTCGCCACGCGAACCAAGTCTCGGGCCATCCGTGCAGCAAGACCACCGGTGGTCCGTGCCCAGCCGTCACGTAGTGCATTGCGATGCCGTTTACCTGTGACCGGTGATGGTTGAAATTCCGGGCTTCTAGCTCGATGGCCGACATGGTCTCTTCCTCCAGATGTATCGGCGAGAGGCGGCTATGGGCCGCTTTGATCGGTAGTGCGGCTGCCGGAGCCGAGGTAGCTGGCGACGACGGCGGGGTCATCGCGCACGGCCTCTGGAGCCCCTTCGGCGATGATCCTTCCGGCCTCCAAGCAGTAGAGGCGGTCGCTCACGCTCATTATCAAGGCCATGTCGTGTTCGATGATCAACATACTGGCCCCCATTTCGCGGTGAATGTCCACCAAGAGGGGAACGAATGCCTCGGCCTCTGCCTGGCCCACCCCGGCGGTTGGCTCATCAAGGCAGAGCATGGTGGCATCAAGCGCGAGCAGACCGGCTAGTTCGACAATTCGGCGTGTACCGGTGCTCAGTTCGGCGATCAGGCTGTCGGCGTAGGGGTGCAGACCAAGAAAGTCGATGATGGCATCGGCCTCGCGGCGGCGACGGCGCTCGAGCGAGTAGCTGCGCGGCAGGTAAAGCGCGGTGGCCAGAAATGAGGTCCGGCCCCGCGCCTCCAACGCGACCATGAGGGTTTCCCGAACGGTTAGATCGGGGAACAGCGTCGCTGCTTGGAATGTCCTCCCCAGCCCGCACGCCGAGCGCTTGGCGACCGGTAGCTTCGAGACACTCTCGCCGAACAACTCGACTGAGCCGGTGGAAGGCACATATCCACCGATGGCATTCATAAACGTTGTCTTGCCAGCGCCGTTCGTGCCGATGAGGCCGACGATCTCGTCGCGGTGAACGCTGATGCTGACCTCTTGGAGCGCGAGGATGCCCCCGAACGAAACGCTGATGTCACGGCTTGCCAGCACGGGGTCGCTGATGGCGCGCTCTGTGCGATGGGATGCCGGAACCGTTGTAGGCCGCCGTCGATCGCTGTCGCCGGGCACTGGGTGTCGTTGCAGAGCGACATCGATGATCTTGCTTCGGATGCGGTGGGCAACTTCGACGAGTCCACCGGGGAAGTACAGCAATACCGCCAGCAGGCCGACGCTGGACGAGAACAAGGCAACCGTGGTCGAGTCGTCGAAGAGCGTCGGTACTCCATAGACCCAGATTGCCCCGAGAAGCGGCCCGACAATGGACCCGAGTCCGCCGATCACGACCATTCCGATGATGCTGAGGGAATCGCTAACCGTGAAGAATCCTGCGTCGGTGAGATCGACGACCTCAGCCGAGCCCGCGATTAGAGCACCGCCGAGGCTTGCGAGGCCTCCGGCCAAAGAGAACGAGAGCAGCTTTGCCCGAGTGGCGTTGACGGTGTACCCAGCTGCGGTGTTAGGGTTTTCGCGCTGTGCGATGACGGAGCGGCCTATGCCACTGTCCCGCAGGCGGGCTACCACGATGAAGCTGATGCACAGGCAGGCCAGGCAGACGTAATACCACGACCTCTGGGAAGAGAGGTCGATACCGAAGAAATCCGTTCGCCGGAAGAGGATCGCGCTGGGGTTGCCGTCGGTGAAGACGCCGAGATTGAAGAGGTAGCGCTCCGCGGCGAAAGCGAACACAAATGTTGTCACTCCGAGATAGAGCCCGCGAACCCTCAGCGACCCCAGGCCGACGATGAAGGCCAGCAGTGCCCCGCCCAGTGCGGCGATGGGCAGCGTAAGCACGTACGGCGTCTCGACGAATTCGTATCTGGTGCCGAGAAAGTCGAACGTCAGACCCCGGTGCAGAGCTGCCGCAAATAGAGCCCCGACGCCGGCGAAGCTCATCTGAGCGATTGACAGTTGGCCCGCCCAACCTGTGATGACGGTGACTGACAGTCCGCAGAGAGCCAGAGCGAGCATCCGCGCGTAGAGCTGGTGTCGGGTGGGGAGGTCGGTGATCCCGGGCAAAAGGACCAGAACTGCCCCGAACAAGAAGGCCGCCGAGATGGCGATGCGTCCCATGTGCTTGTAACGCCAGAGTTTGCTGAGGTGCTCGGGGATTGGTCGCACGTTCGGCGCGAACCGATATGCGGTTTCCTCGTCTTCGCGGCGGCTCTGGAAGATCACCGCCACCAGCACCCCGAGGAACATGACGAACTCCACAAGTCCCGAGTGCTCGAAGAAGTTGAATCGGAGCAAGGCTTCGCCCACACCGACCGCGACGCCGGCTGCCATTGCCCGCGGAAAGGACACGAGCGAGGCCAGCGCGGCTGCGACCAGCGCCTTGTTGAGTGTTGACGGGCCGAGGTCAACAACGCCTGAGACGGCGCCGACCCGCCCAGACAACAAGATCATCGAGATCGACGACAGCAACCCCGCGATGACCCAGACCGCGGTCGAGATGGTGCGGGGGTTGAATCCGGCAAGTCGCGACAGTTCGGGATTATCGGCGGCCCCGGCTACCCGGCGTCCAAAGTGAGTTCGGTTCAAGACGATCGCCAATGCGACCGAAACCAACGGGGCCACGATGATCATGGCCAGTTGGCTGCCACGCACGACCACGCCTGAGCCGGCGACGTCGGACCATTTCGAATTCCAGAACAAGGGGTACCGGCTCGCACCGGAAACAGCGGGGAACTGGATGACGAAGAGCTGGGCCAATTGGGCAATGCCGACCGTCGCGACCAAAAGAGTTACTCGCGACGCGTTGAACAAGCGCCGGATTATCGCGAGCTCGACCAACGCCGCGAAGATCCCTCCCGCAGCCAGAGCAACTGCAAGGGCAATCCAGAACGGCCAGCCGTAGTTGACCACAAACAGCGCGAATAGGTAGCTGGCGATGACGCCCATGTTGCCGACAGCGAAGTTGATCACCCGCGTCGATCGATAGATCAGCACGACCCCCATCGCCAAGAGGCCGACCACCAGTCCATTGGCTGCTCCGTCGAAGACGAGTTGCCGCGTGATCCATGTGGCCAGAGTCACAGCGTGTCGTCTCGGAAGAAGACCGTCTGAGCAAGCCGGGGGTTGTCACGTAGTTCAGCCGAGGTTCCCTCGAAGTGGACCCTGCCCTTCTCCATGAAGACCGCTCGATCGGCAATGGACAGGGCGATGCTCACCGATTGCTCGATGATCACCATCGTCTGCCCGCTGGACTTGAGCCCATCGACGACCTCGCGCAGCGACTCGACCACGACCGGCGCCAGTCCCATGGAAAGTTCGTCAATGAGGAGAATTTCCGGCTCGTGCAGCATGACCCGGGCCAAAGCGAGCTGCTGCTGCATGCCACCCGAGAGTTCCTGGGCTTTGCTCTTTCGGCGATCGGCTATCGCGGGGAAGTGCTTGAGCGCCGTCTCGATCCGCCTCACCTGATCGGTCTTGTCGAACCGGTACGCGTCGGCGCCCAGCATGAGGTTGTCCTCAACTGACAACCGGGGCCACACCCCCTGGCCGCCGGGCAACATCTGTATCCCCATGGCAGCCCGTTGCTCGGGCGATGCGAAGGTGATGGTCTGGCCGTTCAGCCGGATCACTCCACGGGAGGGGGATCGGAGACCGGCGATTACACCAAACGCTGTCGACTTGCCGGCGCCGTTCGCGCCGAGAACGGCGACAGTCTCACCCCTCATCACCTTGAGGTCGAAGTCGAACAGGACCTGAACATGCCCGTAGCTGAAGTCGACGTCGGCAACGTGAAGCACAGGAATATCGTCGGGTGAGCCGGCAAGGCGCACGTTGCGTTCGGACTGCTCCTCGTGGAGTTGGGACACGATGAGAGTGAGATCGCTGCGCACATGGCGGGCGCCTCGGATGATCAGCCAGGCACCGAGCGGAACCATTGCGAGGGTGATGCCAATGATCGCCGGTCTCTCGCCGAATTCATCTTGCAGGAATCCGACGACGAGACTGCCTCCCACTCCACCGGCGGCGACGAGGGCGATGGCCGCGATCGCGGTTCCGGCACCTCGCATACGGTACGGGAACACGGCTTGGAGCACCGGCTGGACCAGGGAGAACGCGGCCCCGAGGAATGTTGCGCCGACGGCCCCCACGATGATGAACAGCGCGAGGTTGGGCATGAGGTACTGCAAGGGCACGAGAACGGCAACGGGCAACAAGAGCATCCCCACAAGGCGAACCGCCCTCTCCGGATCCCTGCGGTAGGCGTCGTCGAATCTTCCCCCTACAAGCGGCAAAGCGATCAGCAATCCCAGCCCGGCAGGAGCGACTGCGAGACCCCGGCCGAACGCATTGAGGTTGTATTCGTCGTTGAGGAAGAACGCCTCGATAGAGCGACCCGGGAACATCGCAATCCCCATGGCGACCAGGCCGGCAGCCATGTAGCGAACAGTTCGTATTCCCCAAATCCCGGAAAAGGCGGCCTCGGAGGACATCGCCAAACCAGGATCTTCCTGAGTTGCAGCCTCTTTGCCGAGCACGTTGCGCCGCTCCCATTGGCCGCGCTGGGGCTCAGGGAGCTTGAGCGCCGATAACCCCAGCAAGAATGCAGGAATGCCGACGATGGCGAATATCCAACGCCAGTTGTCTGCGCCCAATCCGACCGCTATCCCACCTATTGCGACTGGCCCAATGGAAAGCCCGATGAGCCGGCCGGTGCCTTGGTGTGCCGCGAATAGTCGGCCGCGCGTCTCGAGCGGGTAGTTGTCGGCGAGCAGGCTGGGCTGGGCAGTAGCAGTGTTGGCCTTGGCGAGGCCGGCCATGGCCCGAGCGGCAAAAAGCATGAAAGCGCTCGTGGCGAGTCCGGTCAAGGCAGTAAAGATTGCGGCGACTGAAGCAGCGCTGCCGACTATTGGACCCCGGCGATAGCGGTCGGCCAGCCTTCCGATGGCGGCCGCGCCCATGGCCAGAAAGAGGAGGCTAGCGGCAACGACAAAGGTGATCGTCCCGTTAGAGACATCGAGGGTGTTGCCAATATCAGGGCCGAGAATGATGACGGCCGAGAATTCGAGTTCGTCGAGGCAGTTGAGCGCCACCAGTGTTGCGAGGGTGCTGTACCCGCCCGAACGCAGGCTTTGCTTCAGAGCGAGAGGCGGGCGGCCTACACCAGGCAGCATCTCTAACGTCCCCGCTCATCCCCCACTGCGAATTCCTACCGGCCCCCTGTGAAGTTGAAGACGCGTCTGGCGTTGTCTTCAGCAATCTTCTTCGCGTCGGCATCGGTGAGGTGCTGCAATGACTCACCGAGCATCTTTCGGCTGTTCGGCCAGTTGCTGTCTGAGTGGGGATAGTCGCATTCCCACATCACCTGGTCGACACCGATTCTGTCGAGTACAGCCAGTCCACCCTCGTCAGAGATGAAGCAGCCGAAGATGTGATCGCGGAACAGCTCCGACGGTGGCACTTGGAGTTCGAGGTGCTGATAGTGGCGGTGGCGATCCCAGGTGTAGTCGCACCGCTCAAGAATGTATGGGATCCAGCCGATTCCGCCTTCGGAGAGACAGACCTTGAGTTCCGGGAACTTTTGGAACACCGGGGAGAAGAGTAGGTCAATGACCGTGGACTGGGAGTTCATGCCGAACATGGCGATGCTGACGGCGAAGGGGGCATCTGCGGATGCCTCGGGTGCTCCCCCGCTGCCAAAGTGCATGCACAGGGGAAGCGAGTGCTGCTGCGCGGCGGCCAGAATCGGATCCCAGTGGGGGGAATGGAATGAGGGCTGACCGATGTTCTGCGGCGCCTCTGAGAATGAGATTGCCTTGGCCCCCATGTGTGCTGTCCGGTGGATTTCGGCAACGGAGGCCTCAATATCCCAGTAGGGAAGGATCACCAAGGGGATGAATCGGTCCGGGGCGGCTCCGCACCACTCCTCGATGTGCCAGTCGTTGTAGGCGTACACGCACGCGAGTGCGAGTTCGGGGTCGTCCATTTCCGCGAAACGGCGTCCTGCGAACCCCGGGAAGGACGGGAAGCTGAGTGATGCTTGAATCCCATCGAGTTCCATGTCTTTGACCCGTTCGTAGGGGTTGTAACAGCCCGGGATCATGTCTTCGAACTTGGCGGGCTCCATGCCGTATTCGTCGGGTGATTTGCCGGCCACCGCATTGAGCCCGACATTGGCGTAGGTCTTGTCCTCGAAGTGCCAGATGTCGTGACCCTTATCGTTCTTCTCAATTCTTGGCCCAGTGGCCAGAAGATGGGCGGGGAGCCGGTCTTGCCAAACGTTGGCGTGTTCCACAACGTGGTCGTCCACCGAGATCAGCTGGATGTGGTCTTGCAATGGCATGGGAATCCTCCTTCGTTAGGCATCAGCCGGGCCAGGACAGCATGAGGTCTTGGACGTGGCGAATGCCGGGCTTGTAGTTGAGATCCTCGTGTCCGGGCTTGAGGCGGTACTCGGGGATTCTGCGGTGCCACTCGGTAAGGGTGACAGCGAGTTCGTAGCGGGCTAGATGTGAGCCGAGACACCGGTGGACTCCTTTGCCGAACGCGATGTGCCGGTTCCTCGGCCGGTCGAAGCGGACCTCGTAGGGCTCATCAAAAAGGGTGGGATCGAGATTGGAGGCACCGAGATTGACGATGACTGGGCAGCCTTTGGGCACATGCTGCCCGCCAGGAAGTTCTACGTCTTGGGTGGCAATCCGGGGGAATGCGATGGCAACCGGTGTCTCCCATCGGAGGAGTTCTTCGACCGCCGAAGGGATGATCTCAGGGACGGCGACCAAAGTGCGCTGTTGGTCGGGGTGCGTCGCTAAGTAGGCATAGAAACAGGTCAGGGAGTCGCTTACCGTGTCCAGGCCAGCAATGACGAATAGGAACATGATGTCGAGAATGTCGTCTCGAGAGAGCTTGTAACCGTCTACTTCGGTCTCGATGAAGCGGCTGATGATGTCGTCAGTCGGCTCGACGCGGCGCCGATCGACCAGTTCGCCGAAATACTCGTAGATCTGGTGCGCGGTGGCGTCTCGGACCCGCTTTACTGCTTCGTCTCCACCCACAGCTTCAGGATCGATCCGTTCCGGGTGGAGGATGCCGTCGCGCATTCCGAGGAACAGGTTGAGCTTGTCTTCGGCCAGTCCAAGCAGACCGAGGAACACCGACGAGGGGAAGATCTCGGCATAGTCTTCAGTGAAGTTGCACTCGCCCTGGTCAATGAACCCGTCGATGAGCGCGTTGGCCCGTACAGCAAAGTCGTCGCGCTGTTCGGCCATACGGCCTGGAGAGAACAACGGGTTGAGGAGAGTCCGGTATTTCGTGTGGCTGGGTGGGTCAAGATTGAGCGGAATGAGCGGGCGGATGTTGCCAAGACCCATTACCCCGTTGGCCGAGCTGAAGAGGTCGGTGTTGCTGAGCACAAAGGCCGTATTCTCTGGTTGGAGGTTGTAGACCATGCGCTCGTCGCCCATGAACCCGCCGTCGGCGAGTAGCTGGCGATAGCGCTCCTGGGGGTTCGACAAATCGGCGACCGATTGCAGGAGGGCATGACGCTCTTCTCTCGAAAGTCCCTGATCGTGTTTCTGGGACATGGAGAACTCCTCCGCCTCAGATCCTCGTGCTTTAACAATTGTCTGCTATTTTACTCATCCGCTGCCAATTGGAAAGCCCTCAGAGAAATCGGGTGGCTGCTAGGTCAACTCTCCCGTGAAGCTATCGGTGATGAAGGTCTCATAGGGCCTCCGGCGGACCCCAACGGCCCAAGCCCGTTGCACCCGCATAAGGCTCTTCATCACCTTGAGTTCTCTGTACATTCGGCTGATGCGGGTGTGGATCTCCTCAACTGTGAGGGGATCGTCTAGGTGCTCGTTGAATGCGTTGAGTGCGGGGACCAACCACCGATCTTGTCCGATCCGTGGCAAGCTGATTGCTGCTTGCCGGAACGTGTAGCGCTTGCCTCCCAGCCGGTTCATGGTGCCTTGGATCTGCTTCCTCAGCACCGGGCGCAGGATCGTTGGCAGGCTGTCGAGAACTCCGGGGACGTCCTCGGCGTTGCCGTTTTCGTCATACATAAACGGCGACCCGAGGTCGAAAAACACAAGCTTGTTCTCAACCCAAGCGAAGTTGGTGAACTGGCCATCAAGCGCCTGTCTGCCGTCGGCACCGCTCAAGACGATCGCCTCGGTCAGCGAGGTCACGATGGGATGATCTGAACTGGGTTCGTCGACTTCTAGAACATGTTCGACCAGCTGCTCCTTCGGATACAGCGGCTGAACGATAAACGGGATGGTGCGCCCGCTGTCAGCGACGATGGCACGGAGCTCAGTAGGGGCGATTTCAACAAACGGCGCCAGTCTGGAGATGTATTCGCGTATTCGCTTGAACTGGGCCTGGGCGTCTGCGGCGGAGTCAGAGACCCAAAGGCGTTTGACGACCGCTGTCGGCTGGTCGTCTGGCCACGCCAACGCCAAACCAGCCTCACCCATTCCGAGGACCTGTAGTCCTTCGACGCTCCGTTCTCGAAGCGCTTTCGCGATTCTCCGGTCGAGTTCTTTTAGCTCTTCATCCGAGAGCGAAGGCTCGTAAGTCATTCCGCCCCATCCCCCATCTTGGGCGCAAATGCTAGCCAAAGAATTGTCATCTCGAATGAATGAAGGGCTTCACATCACAACGTCGACCTGGTCACCGTTGACAGACTCCCAATTCCGGAGCACTCCCTCACGCCGGTTTCCGCGACTCTCAGTCTCTCCGAACTCCCAATGCCAACTCTCGCGATTTGATGGCACAATGAAAAGCTCGGCTAGCCACTACAGTCAGGATCAGATCACGCTATAGAGAGATGGCCGACCAGGGATTGCTGCTATGACCGCCGTGCCAACCGAATCGGAATCCGCAACCGGCTCCTTAGCCAAGCCGCCGCCTGCTACTGAGGCAGACCCGCACAACCCGCTCCACAACGCCTTTTGGCGGCGGGATCGCCGGGTGGTGGACGAAGACCTGAAGCAGGTGTGCTCCCGGCCGCTCACGTTCTATCCCGGGTTCGAGTTCACCGGTGACCTGGAGAGCGTGGATACGCCGGGGGCATGGTGCATCACCCGGCATTCGTCCATCTTGGAGGTGTCGCGCAACCCGCAGATCTACTCCTCGTCATCGGGCGTCACCATCAACGACTTCCCGCCGGAGTTCAACGAGTACTTCAACTCGATCATCGCCATGGACGACCCCCGCCACGCCCGGCTGAGAAAGATCGTCTCAGCGGGCTTCACCCCTCGGATGCTGGCCCGGCTGGAAGACTCGGTGCAGGACCAGGCCCGGCTGATCGTGGACGAGGTGTGCGAGCGGGGCGAGTGCGATTTCGTCACCGACGTGGCCGCCCGGCTGCCGCTGCGCATCGTGTGCGACCTGATGGGCATTCCCGCCTCCGAGCACGACTTTGTGTTCGACCAGACCAACGTGATCCTGGGGGCGGCCGACGACGAGTACGTCCCCGAGTTCGGCGACTTCATCACCGCCATCCTCATGGCCGGCGAGGCCCTGTCGAAACTGATGGACGAGGTGGCCGAGTCGAAGGTTGGGGTGGACACCGGCGATCTGACCAGCGTGTTGGTCAACGCCGAGGTGGACGGCGAGCGCCTCACCCGAGCCGAACTGGCCAGCTTCTTCATCTTGTTGGTGGTAGCCGGCAACGAGACGACCCGCAACGCCATCAGCTGGGGCCTGGTATTCCTCACCGATCACCCCGACCAGCGCAAGATCTGGACCGACGATTTCGACGGCGTGGCCCACGGTGCCGTGGAGGAAATCGTGCGCCTGGCCAGCCCGGTCACCTACATGCGCCGCACCGTGCTGAGCGACACCGAGCTGGAGGGCCAGAAGATCGACGAGGGCGACATGGTGGTCATGAACTACCTGTGCGCCAACCGGGACGAGTCAGTGTTCGACGACCCGCTGGCTTTCAACGTGCTACGCGACCCGAACCCCCACATCGGCTACGGCGGACCCGGACCGCACTTCTGCCTCGGCGCGCATCTGGCCCGCCGAGAGATCAAGGTGATGTTCCGCGAGATCTTCGAGCGCATCGGCGATATCCGGGCCACCGGCGAGCCCGACCCGCTCTCATCGGCGTTCATCCACGGCATCAAGCACCTGCCCGCGGAGTTCACCCCCTCTGGGCGAGCTGATTGAGGGTCTCACGGTCGAGGTGGCGGAACACGCCCTCGGCTAGGGCGGTGACCTGGCCGTCTTGGAGGGCGTGGCCCTTGACCTCGGTGATGGTGCCGTCGAACTTCTCCACCCACCCCTCGAACACGGTTTCTTTATCGAGCAGCGTGGGGCGCCGGTAGCGCACCGACAGCATCATGGTGGGTCCGCTGGCGTTTCTGGTGGAGCAGGCGCTGGTGAATACCATGTCGAAGGCTGAGGCGATGGCCGCTCCGTGGACGCAGCCGGGCGGTCCCTCGTACACCGTGGAGAACACCGCCCGACCCCGGGTCTTGGGCGGGTCGGACTCCATGTCGACCACCATCTCCACTGGTACTGCGGCGGGATTGCATATGCCGGTCACATAGTCGAAGGGTGCCCGCAGGTGGGTAATGGGAGGGCCTTCCATCTCATGGCCGCCGGGGCCGAAACGAGGCGGGGGCTCGGCGGGCACATGGGCCTCGATTCGATCGGCCAGGGCGTTGGCCTCATCGGCCAGCGCGGCGGTGTCAGCGGGCGAGGCGGTGTTGGTGACGGTGGCGGACACCAGCCGGCGCACCGCGTCGGCCAAAGCCCGCAGCTCCCGCTCCCGGCCGGCCACCGCGGGATGGTCGATGGCCTGGAACGGGCCTCCTGGCTGATTGATATGGGCCACGACGGCAACGGTATGGTGCGGGCAGCATCACGGCGCAACCAAGCGCCCAAGAACCCCGATCCCACGAGGAGCAACCATGCCCATCGACCCCACCGCTGTCGGCGCCGAGAGCGACCCGAGCACCTCAAGCTGGAAGTCGAAAGACGCCCTCTTGTATGCGCTGGGCGTGGGCGCGGGAATGAGCGATCCCACCGGGTTCGAGCTGGAGTTCACCACCGAGAACACCAAGGACGTGGAGCAGAAGGCCCTGCCCACCATGTGCGTGGTGCTGGGCGGCGGAGTGGGCGGTTCCAACAGCCCGCTGGCCAAGATCGGCACCTACAACCCGGCGCTGCTGGTCCACGGCGAGCAGGGGTTCACCCTCCACAAGCCGCTGCCGGTGGAGGCCACGGTCAGCTCGGTTACCCGCGTAGCCGGCATCTACGACAAGGGCAAGGCCGCCCTGGTGGTGCTGGAGAGCGACGTCACTGACACCGCCGACGGCCAGCCCCTGTTCACCAACGTCACCTCGCTGTTCATCCGGGGCGAAGGGGGCTGGGACGGCGACCGGGGCCCAGCCAGCCCGCCCAAGGTGCCCGAGCGCGACGCCGACCACGTGGTGACCTACCAGACCCGCACCGACCAGGCGCTGCTGTATCGGCTCAATGGCGACCGCAACCCGCTGCACTCCGACCCGTCTTTCGCTGCTGCGGGCGGATTCGACACCCCGATCCTGCACGGCCTGTGTACCTACGGCTTCACCGGGCGGGCGCTGCTCCATTCTCTGTGCGACAGCGATCCGGCTCGCTTCAAGAGCATGCACGGGCGGTTTTCCTCGCCGGTGCTGCCGGGAGAGACCCTAGACGTTCACATTTGGGACGAGGGCGGCGGGTCGGCCCGGTTCCAAACCCGGGTGGGCGACCGAGTGGTTCTCGACGCCGGAACCGTTACCTTCGCCTAGGCGCCGGGCTGACGGTCCGGAGACCCGCCTGACGCTCTTCGGCTACTCGCCGAAAGCAGCGTCGATGCACTGGTCGACCAGCGCGGTGATGGGCAGTTCTACGCCCAGCTCATCGGCCAGGGCCAGCGCGCCCCTCAGGTCTTTGTGGGCGATCTGGGTGAAGCTGCCCCCGAAAGCCGGGGGCGGATAGGTGGGCGGTCCGGTGAACATCCCCACGTGAGGACCGATGTTGCGGTCGGAGTAGCTCACGATCTCGGCGAACGCTCCCAGGTCCACATCGGCGGCCGCGGCCAGCGCGATGGCCTCGTAGGCCACAGCCAATTCGGCGTAAGTTATGAGATTGCGGGCCACTTTGGCCTTTAGCGCAGAGCCCAGCGGGCCCACGTTGACCACCATTCCGCCGTAGCGCTCGAAGTGGGGTCGCCCCTGCTCGGTGTGAGCCGCGTCGCCTCCGCAAAACACCACCAGGTCGCGAATCTGAGCCGACGGGGTGCCCCCAGTCACCGGGGCGTCGATCAACGTCGCCCCGGCGTCGTCGGCCTCGGCGGCCAGCTCGATCACCGTGGCGGGCAGCACCGTGGAGTGGACGGCTATCAGGGCGCCCGACTCGGCAGCTCCGGCGATGGCCCCGTCGTCGCCCCGGCACACTTGGCGCACCTGGGCGTCGTCGATCACCACCACTGCCACCAGATCTACTTGTCGGGCCAGCTCTCCCACCGAAGCGGCCGGTGTGCCACCCAGCTCGGTAAACCGGTCCATGGCCGCCTCGGAGACGTCGTAGCCCACCACGGTGACCTCGTCGTCCCACTGGCCGGTGAGCACGCCCTCGGCGATGGCGCCTCCCATGTCGCCCAGTCCGATGATTCCCAGTCGAGTCATTACATCTGTCTCTTTCTGCTCGAGGTTCTCAGCGAAGCGGCCGGAAGAAGGCCCGCACCTCTTCCACCAGCTTGTTCGGGTTCTCCAGGGCCGGGAAGTGGCCGCCGTCGTCCACCTCGGTCCACCGGGTGATGTTGTAGTAGGGCTCGGCCAGCTCCCGGGGCGGGCGGTTCTTCTCGTTGAACACCGCCACCCCGGTTGGAACCGAAATCCTTGGCGGCTGGTTGAACGCCGAGCCGGCTCCGAAGCTCTCGTAGTACATGCGCATCGACGGGCCGATGGTGGCGGTGGCCCAATAGATGGTGAGCAGGGTACACAGCTCGTCGAGGGTGTAGCGCCGGGCGAGGTCCCGCCCGCCGGGACCGTCGATGTCGCTCCATCGCCACCACTTCTCGATTATCCAGGCGGCCAGGCCGGCGGGCGAGTCGGTGAGCCCCACCGCCGCAGTCTGCGGCTTGGTGCGCTGAAGGTGTACGTATCCCCACTCCCGGTCGC
The DNA here is from genome assembly GCA_022826705.1 of Acidimicrobiia bacterium. Taxonomy (GTDB): domain Bacteria; phylum Actinomycetota; class Acidimicrobiia; order Acidimicrobiales; family Bin134; genus Poriferisocius. Next base: position 96,053 of record JAJDUJ010000023.1, read on the forward strand.
GGTACTGCTTCACGCCCTCCCACCAATGGCGCTGCTCTGGGGTGAGGGCGGCCTCGTCGATGGGCGAGGCCACCATGTTGAGGTGGATGCCCACCATGCGGTCGGGGTGCATGGCACCCAGCGCCGCGCTCACCGCAGAGCCCCAGTCGCCGCCCTGAGCGCCGAATCGCTCATAGCCCAGTGCGGTCATCAACTCAGCCCACATATCGGCCACCTTGGCCGACGACATCCCCGGCTGGACGGGCGGGGATGAGAACCCATAGCCGGGCAGCGACGGGGCCACCACGTGGAAGGCGTCGGCGGGGTCGCCGCCGTGGGCCGCCGGGTCGCTGAGCGGGCCGACCACCTTGTGCATCTCCCAGAAGCAACTGGGCCAGCCGTGGGTGATGACCAGCGGCAGCGGTTCGAAGCCCCGGCCCTCGGCATGGACGAAGTGGATGTCGAGGCCGTCGATGCGCTCGGTGAACTGGGGCAGCTCGTTGAGCGCGGCCTCGCACATCCGCCAGTCGTAGTCTTGGCGCCAGTAGCGGCACAGCTCGGCGATGTAGGCGGTGTCGGAGCCGTAGTCCCACCCCACCCCCTCCAGCGCCTGGGGCCAGCGGGTGGCGTCCAGGCGCCGATGGAGGTCGTCGATCACCTCATCGGGCACGGCAATCCGGAACGGCTCAGCCACGGCGTCAGGTTATGCCAGCGCTCAGCGGTCGCCGATGGCGTAGAAGCCGCCGACGCGGTCGGCCACGTAGATGACTCCGTCCCACACCGCGGGGGTGGCCTCAATACAACCCCCCAGCGATATGCGCCATATCTCGGGGGGCTCGACCGCGGGGTCGGAAACGTCGAAGGCGTAGATGTTGCCGGCGCAGTCGCTTTGCATGAGCACGTCGTCGATCACCACCGGCGACGACCACACTGGGCCGGTCATCCGCTTGAACCACACGATCTCGCCGGTCTCGCGGCTCAGCCCGTACAAGAAACCCGCGTTGGTGGGCACATACACCATCTCGTCGGTCAGCGCCGGGGTGGCCCACACCCCGTCGATGTCGGCGTTGCGAAGGTCGGTGCCCCACACCAGGGGATCCTCGGCCGAGGGGTCGAGCTTGAGCATCTGGCCCAGCTCCTGGCTGCGGGTATTGCCCCGCTCGTACTCCACCCCCACATAGAGGAATCCCTCTGCGTCGGCCACCACGGTGGCGTCCACGTCGTCGCCCGCCCAGTAGCGGAATACCCGCTCAGGGTCCTGTCCGTCGGCCACGCCTGAGATGTCCCAGCCCTGCACCAGGCCCCCGGAGTTGGCGAAATAGAGGGTGTTGCCCACCACGGTCATACCGGTCTCGATGGAGATGTTGCCGTCGGTTACCACGCTGAGCAGCTCGTCGTCCCAGCCGGCGTTGGAGAACACCACTTCGGGATCGATCGTCACCAGGCCGTCGGCGCCGAAGCTGCGGTTCAGCTTGGCGATGAAGAAGTGGCTGTTCTCCCCGCCCTGGAACAGGTGGTCGTTCAGCACCAGGCCCGCGCCGTCCCAATCGTCGTTCCACAGCACGGGCGGGAAATCCTCGGCGTGTACCGACCAGAGCCCCACGGGCTCTTCCCGGTCGAAAGCGATGATCCGCAGATAGTTATCCCGCGAGCCGAAGTACACCAGGGGGTAGCCGTCGGGATCGACGGTCACCGACCCCTTGACCAGGTCGCCCACCACGAACTCGGGCAGCAGCTGCTCGCCGGTGGCGGCGTCGAGGAAGTGGACACCCGGGGTGTATGTGCCTGCAATCACCCAGGTGCGCTCGTCCCACTCGATCACCGCAGGCTGGCCGGTCCACCCCGCGCCGCACCACAGCGTGGTGCCCGCCTCCCACGTGGTGAGCGAGCACAGGTCTCGCTCGGGGGTGCCGGTGAACCGCCAAAGCACCTCGGGCGACTGCGGGGCCGGACCAGTGCCGTAGAAGGTGCGGGTGGGGTTGCCCCGGAAGGTGAGCAGTCCGGGCATTCCGCTGACGGGCTGCCCGGCAGTGGCCGGGTCTACCCAGCCCGGATACGGCGTGGGAGTGGGTTCAGGGGTGGGAGTCGGGTCCGGGACTTGAGTGGGAGCGGGGGTGGGGATGGGCGTCGGGGCCGACGTCGGCACCGATGTCGGCGTATCGGCTGGTGCCACAGGTATCGGGGCTGGAGACGTGGTCAGCTCAGGATCGTCGACGTTGAAGTACTGCACATCGGCGACCACCGCCACGATCCCCACAGTGGCGGCAATCGCCGCGACCACGGCCCACGATCTCCACATGCGCACTTGCACTACCGTAGAGCCATGGCGATCGAATATTTGGACCCAAAGGCAGAACCGGCCGAGCCGGTGACTCCCTATGACCTGTCAGCGGGCAATGGAACACTCACCGTGGGGCTGTTGGCCAACGGATTCCCCGACTCGGTCCCATTCCTGGATGCCGTGGGCGAGAGCCTGCGCCGGGTTCGCCCCGACGTGGAGGTTCGGGCCTGGAACAAGGGCAACGCCTCCATGGTGGCCGACGACCAGCTCATGGGCGAGATCACCGACGACTGCGATGCGGTGGTGGCCGCCTACGGACATTGAGGAAGCTGTACTAGCGGCACCGTGCGTGACGCCATCAAAGCAGCCCGTCGGAATACTCCGGCGGTGGCGCTGGTGACCACCAAGTTCTCACCGCAGGGCGACTTCGTGGCCCGTTCCGCGGGCATGCCCGATATTCCTCGGGTGATCCTCCCCCACCCGGTGGCCGGCACCGGAGAAAAGGCCATGAAGATGGTGGCCGATGACATCGCCGACGAGGTGCTTCAGGCTCTAGGGGCCGGATGAGCCGACAGCTCACCGCTGCCACCGAAGAGGCCGCGCTCGAACATCTCCACGACTCAGGCTGCACCGACGGGCTGCCGGTGGTGATTCCCACCCCGGCCCGAGTGGAGCGGATGGTGCTGGCCTCGGGCCTCGACTCCGACGTGTCGCTGGGCCAACTCGGCCCCAACCTGGGCGAGGCAACGGTGGAGAAGGCGGCCATCGCCGCAGTGATGGCCGGCTGCCTGCCCGACTACTTCCCGGTGGTGGTGGCCGCGGTGCGGGCAGTGAGCGATCCCCGCCTGGACATGACCGAGGTACAGGCCACCACCCACAATCTGGGGCCGCTATTGATCGTGAACGGCCCCGCGGTGAGCGCCTGCGGCATCGCTTCGGGGTTCGGCGCGCTGGGTCCGGGCCACCGGGCCAACGCCAGCATCGGGCGAGCAGTGCGCCTGGCCATGATCAACATCGGCGGCGGGCGGCCCGGCACCTCCGACATGGCGCTTCTCGGCCACCCCGGCAAGTTCACCTTTTGTCTCGGCGAGGACGAAGAGGCCAGTCCCTGGCCGCCGCTGCACACCGCGTTGGGCTACGACATCGACCAGAGCACGGTGACGGTGGCCTGCACCGAGGGGCCGCACTCGGTGCTGTGCTTCCCCGACGACGATCCCGAGGTGTATGCCGACCATCTGCTGAACGTGCTGGCCGCCTCGCTGTCAGGGCTGGGGGCCAACAACACCCACTTCGGCCGGGGCTCCCAGGTATTGGTACTCAACCCCGACCACGCCGTCGCCCTAGCCGACGTGGGCTACGACCGGGCCACCATCGCCGAGGCGCTCCACGAGCGGGCCAAGCGATCCTGGTCGGAGCTGTCCACGGTGCGCTCTCGGGGCTCGGGCATCAATCGCCACCAGCGCAGCCAAGGCGACGATCCAGAGTTGGTGGTGCACGCCCTGAGCAGCCCCGAAGCCCTGCTCATCCTGGTAGCCGGAGGCACCGGCCTGTACTCCACCGTCATGCCCTCCTGGGGCGCCGGCCCCCACGGCAACAGCCACCTCACCGTAGAAATCGACCTTGACCAAGCCTGTGACGTGCCGTTGGTGAACTTCCCGAAATGATGGGAGTGATTTCCCGGCATGCTGATGTCGCTTCTGCTTCACGCGCTGTCCTTAGACACAACAAGTCACTAATCGCCTTGTCCATCATTTGGTTTTGCTGCCTTGTCGCTGGGAGTTTTGCCATTTGGGTGCCGGTGATCATGCACGCAAATATCCGGATTGACTTTATTGACTATGAGAGCGAATGGATCGTCGAACCTGTTGTATGGGTCGGTTGGGCTGCAACACTGACGCTGTATCTCCTTGTTCACGCATTCTTCCGCACTGCAATTATTCACAACAGCTGGGAGTATTTCAGCGGGACAAGTACAAGCACTTTCCGAAGCATAATTGCCGCAATGGTTCGCATCAGACACTTGAGACCTCTCGTGCCGTGCAATAGAAATGCTAGAAATACCCTGTATATGCCTACACAAGTTGTCGAGCGAACTGCCGCAAAATACACTCGAAAACGGGCACAACATTTGTTCCAAGATACTTGGGGAAATGGGCCTGCATCAATAGTAGATGGAACGCTAGTCCTGCGAATGGCGCCGTTGGCACTTGTTATTGTTGGTTTCGTAATTGAATACATTAGTGGGGAATCTAAAAGACCTATCAATTACCCAGACGAGGTTCATTTGCTTCTTGTTGAAACAAAGACTGGCCTATCTTGGATAAAGAGTGGCGTGCCTACCACCTCCTCAATAGGCACTTACATATTTGCGTTGGTCTTTGTCGCAGTAGGACTATCTTTAGTTTGGATCGCAGCAGTTACGAGAGCCAGCATTTACAAAGTTGCCCTATACCGCTTTGCTACTACCGGAAACTCCCCCGATGAATTTCGAGGAATTCACTTGAACAGAGCATTCATAATGATCGACGAAGTCAAGGCAGAACGAAAAGCTCGACGCGCGAAACGTCGGAAGAACCGATCTGGGCAAGAACGAAAAAAACTATTCGGCCTTTCCCGCACAAATTCTCCGGATACGAGCCACCAGGCCGAGGCTAACTGAACTCCCGCCCCCCATTGTCGCCTCACCGTGGAGATCGACCTCCACCAGGCCTATGACATTCCTTTGTTACAATCCGCCGCGTGGGAATCTTCAGCCAGCGGAAAGGCAACACGAGGCAGACAAGAGCCTTCGCCTCTGCGCGAGCAGGGCAGCACCCAACCGTTCGGCCCGCAGGAGGCACCTGGATGCGGACAAGAGTCCTGGCATCGGCCTCATACCAGGTGTTGAAGCGCGACAGGTTCCTCATGGCTTTTCCAGCCCTTAGCTTGGCCGCAGCAGCGCTGATCTTGGTCGTCAACTGGGTAGTGGTGAACCTCGCGTCCGCCGGACTCAATGCCGGCACCGCCGATGAGCCCGGACGTTGGGCCACCGAACCGATTGTCTGGCTCGGGATCATCGTCTCAACAATGTTGATCTGCTTCACGTCGATCTACTTCACCGCCGCGCTCATTTATGGGGCTTGGGAGCGGTTCCAAGGCAGAACTCCGACCTTCGAAGGCTGCATATCGGCGGCCAATGCCCGTCTCCACGTCATCGTGCCCTGGGCCATCCTCGCCGGCATCGTGGGAGTGATCATCGAACTGTTGTACCGGCTCCCCAGAATCTTCCGCTACATGGAAGAGGCTGGTCGCAACATCCCCGTGGTCGGCCATTTGGCTTCCATCGGAACAATGATCGTGGCCGTTGTACTTGAGACCATTTGGTACTTTGCCACCTACCTCGTCGTACCAATTCTGGTAGTGGAAGAGACCGGGCCATTTGCCTCTTGCAAGCGCTCCTTCCAGCTCTTCCGCAAGACCTGGGGAAAGAGCCTCATAGCCCAAGTGGCCTTCGATCTTATCGGCCTTCTGATTGCTTTGCCCGGACTGGCGCTGGCCGCTCTCATAGTGCTCGCCGGATTGGGGAATCCAGTGGCGCTTGTTGTTGGAATCGGCATCGGCGTGGCCTGGCTGCTGGTGGTGATAGTGGCCATGTCGGCAATTGTTGGCATATTCAAGATGGCGCTGTATCTCTACGTCACCACGGGCGAAGTGCCTGGCGAGTACCAAGGCCCCGACCTCGAGAAAGCGTTCGCAGGTTATAGCTTCATCAAAATCGAACGAAGAACTCGCAAGCCACGAGGGAAGGCCCAAGACCCCGAGGCTTTCTGATCAGAGTTGCCTCAAACACCAGGTTTCGCTGGTACCGTTTTGCCCATGGGTCGATTTCGTCGGACGATGGACACCGCCAAGGCCTCATGGGCGGTGTTGCAGCATGATCGGGAGCTGGCCGTCCTGCCGATTCTGGGGGTGCTGACTTCGCTGGCGGTGGTTGCCGCGATCGGCATCCCCATCTGGCTTTCCACCGATGGGATCGACGATGGCGGCAGTGGGGGCAGCGAGCCCATGCTGTGGATCGGCGGGATCATCATCTTGTTGGCCATCACCATCATCACGGTGTTCTTCAACGCCGCGGTGGTGTCGGGCGCCAGAGAGCGGTTCAGCGGCGGAGACCCCACCATCGCCAGCGCCATCAAGGGGGCATTCTCGCGGCTGCACGTGATCATTCCCTGGGCGATTCTGGCCCTGACCGTCGGGATGATCTTGAGGGCCATTCAAAGCTCCGACAACATCGTCACGCGGATAGTGGGCAGCCTCCTGGATATGGCCTGGGGGGTGCTCACCTTCCTGGTGGTACCCATCTTGGTGGTAGAGCAGACCGGACCGTTCCGGTCGCTGAGCCGCTCCGGCGAACTGTTGCGCCACACTTGGGGCGAGAACCTGATCGCGCAGGTGGGGTTCGGCCTCATCGGAATCGTGGCCGCCATCCCCGGAATCCTCATCTTCGCCCTAGGAGCTTCGGCGAGTGGCGCGGGGACCGTGGTCGGAGCCGTTATCGGCCTGGGCTGGATCGCCTTGGTAACAGTGGTGATCAGCACCCTTACCGCCATCTTCCAGATGGCTCTCTACTTGTACGCCACCACTGGACAGGTGCCCATGGGGTTCGAACAATCCGGCCTCAACGACACTTTCAACGAGCGGTCCCAAGGCCCCCTGATGCGAGGCTTCGGGGGCGGCGGTCTCGGCGGCGGGGGCTTCGGCGGCGGCCGGTTCTAACCGCTAGTCGCCGACGGGCTCTAGGGCGGCCTTGGCTGCCTCCGGATTGAGGTACTCCCGGGTGAAGCACACCTTGCCGTCGCGGAAGCGCCATAGGCCGATATAGCGATTGGAGTATCGGCGACCGGTGGGAACCACCTCGCCTTGGCTGGTGTACTCGGCAATGAGAAGATCGGGGTCGACGCAGGGGTATACCTCGGTGATGTGCAAGCTGAAGCGGAACACCTTGAAGGCGCCCACCAGACGCTGGCGCACCGCCTCTTTGCCCTCGGTCCGGTCGGGCTTGTCGGGGTGGGCGTAGGGCAACTCCATCACATAGTCGTCGGTGTAATGGGACACCACCGCGTCGGCGTCGCCCATCGAGTCGAACACCGACCGGAGAATCTCGAGGTTGGTCCGCTTGCTCATATTGCTAGTTGACCACGTTCTTCGAATCCGTGGGAAAGCTGGCTGTAGTGTCGCGGATCGTGTCTTCGAATGAACTGCCGCTGAGCGGCCTGCGGGTCATCGACATGGCCGACGTCAAGGGCGAGTTGGCCGGTCGGGTTCTGGCCGACTTCGGCGCCGACGTGATCCGGGTGGAGCCGCCCAGCGGGGCCGAGTCCCGGCGCATGCCTCCATTCGCCCCCGACGGCGACACCAGCCTGTACTTCGCCTTCCGCAACTTCAACAAGCGGGGCATCACCGTGGACGTGACCACCGCCGATGGCCAGGCCCAGCTGCGAGAGCTGCTGGCCAGCGCCGATGTGTGGATTGAATCCACCAAACCGGGGACTATGGCCCCCTACGGGCTCGATCCCCGGGAGGTTTCCGCCGAGTTCGAGCACCTGCTGGTGCTCTCGATCACCGACTTCGGCCAAGAGGGGCCGTATGCCCAGTTCGAGGCCACCGACGAGGTGATCCAAGCCATGAGCGGGCACCTGGCCGCCTCGGGCATCCCCGAGAAGCCGCCGCTGCTCATCCCCGGGGCGATCGCATACGACACCGCCGGCGTGGTCGGCGCGCTGGCTGTGGCCATCGGGCTTGTGGCCAAACAGCGCACCGGGCGGGGCCAGCACCTGGACTTCTCGGTGCTGGAGGCGGCCATCCACCTCAACACCTGGCAGCTGGCCAACATGCAGCCCACCCTGGACGCAGGAATGGACCCTCCCATCGTCCGGTCGGGCACCACCGTGGTGTACCCGCTGTTCGAGACGGCCGACGGATACATCACCATGGTGGTTCTCAGCCCCCGACAGTGGTTCGCCCTTTGGGAGTGGATGGGTCGCCCCGAGGCATTCGCCGACGAGATGTGGAGCCAGACCATCACCCGGATCATGAACGGCGACGTGTTGAACCCGGTAATCGCCGAGCACTTCGCCCCCATGATGATGGAGGAAGCCGCCGCCGAGGCCCAGCGCCGGGGCGTGGTGGTCACCCCGATGCTCAAGCCGTCCGACATCCTGGTGAACGAGCACTACGTGTCCCGGTCCACGTTCGTGCCGATGGAACTGGCCCCTGGCGTAGAGGCGGCAACCGCCTCGGGATTCATGGAGATCAACCGGCAGCGCCAGGGGTTCCGCTTCGGTTCCCCGGCTCTGGGTGAGCACAACGCCGAAGTGGCCGCGGAGGCGGCTGCCGCCGAGCCCGCAGGTCCAGTGCCAGACGCCGGCGAGACGGCCCAACCGCTGGCCGGACTGCGGGTGCTGGACTTCGGCCACGGCGGTGTGGGGGTTGAGGGCGGTCGGATGCTTGCCGAGTACGGGGCCGACGTCATCAAGATCGAAACCCGCACCTATCCCGACTTCATGCGGCTGGTGATCGGTACAGAGATGACGGCGTCGTTCGCTTCGTCGAGCCGCACCAAGCGCAGCTTCGGGGTCAACTCCAAGATCCCCGAGGGGTTGGCCGTGCTGAAGGAACTGGTGAAGACGGCCGACATAGTGATCGAGAACAACTCCACCGGCACCATGGACGCCATGGGGGTGGGCTACGAGACGCTCAAAGAGCTCAACCCCGGGGTGTGCATGGCCAGCAGCCAGCTCATGGGCTCCACCGGGGCCTATGCCGACTGGATCGGCTACGGACCCACCATCCAGACCGTGGGGGGCATCAAGTACCTGTGGAACTTCACCGACGGCGACCCGCCGCCGGGGTCCAACGCCATCCACCCCGACCACCTCGCCGGGCGGCTTTGCGCTCTGGGTGCCCTGGTCGGCTTGTTGAGCCGAGACCGCCGGGGCGGCGATGGGGCACAAGCCGAGATCAGCCAGGCCGAGGCGCTGGTCAACACACTGGGCGATCTGTTCATGGCCGAGTCGCTCAGCCCCGGCTCGGTGCAGCCGGTGGGCAACGACTCCGACCAAGGTGCTCCGTGGGGAGTGTTCCAGTGCGACGGCGACCAGCAGTGGAGCGTGGTGTGCGTGCGCCACGACGCCGACTGGGCCGCGCTCAAGCAGGCCATGGGCAACCCGGCCTGGGCCGATCACCCGGCCTACGGAACCGCTGAGGGCCGTTTGGCCGCCCGGGAAGCGGTCAACGCCGGAGTAGCCGAGTGGACCGCCAACCTCTCGCCGCTGGAGGTCCAGGAGGCGTGTCAGGCCGTCGGCGTCCCCGGCTCGGCCATGCTCACCGCCCTCGACCACATGACCGACCCCCAACTCACCCAGCGAGGCTTCCCGCTAGAGGTCTTCCAACCCGGCGCCGGCAACCTCGTCCTGGAAGGCCCCTGCTTCTACGGCAGCGAGATGCCCACCCCCCCAGTCCACGCCGCCCCCCTACTCGGCGAGCACACCCGCCAAATCTGCATCGAAGAGCTCAACATGGACGCCGCCGAAGTCGAACGCCTCGTCGAAATGGGCGCCCTAGAAGTCCCCCTCCCCGAGGACTGATCTACACCCGCCGACTGGGTCAGCCGATGACGAGGCCTCCGTTGGGGGTGATGGTTTCGCCGGTGACGAAATCGCTCTCGTCGGAGGCTAGATACAAGGCGGCGTAGGCAATGTCTTCGGGCTGGCCGATGCGGCCAGCGGGGGTGATCATTTTGAGGCCCTCGATCATGGTCGCGTCCACGCCGGCCACCATCGGGGTGTCGATTACGCCGGGGCACACCGCGTTGGCCCGGATCCCGTGGGGGGCGCAGAAGCGGGCCATGGCCCGCATGAAGCCCAGGAGGCCGGCCGTGGCGGTGGCGTAGTGGATCGGCCCCCACCCGGCTAGCCCGGCGATCGACGACATGCAGACAACCGAGCCCTTGAGATCGGTGTCGATGATCCGGGACAGCATGGCCCGGGTGCAGTAAAAGGCGCCGTTCAGATGGATATCGAGCATTCGCTGCCAGCCGTCATCGCTCATGTCCACGATCTGGCGGTCGCCGCCAGTGTTGCCCTCCCCGGAACCGTCGCCGGGGGTGCTGTCGACGCCGGCGTTGTTCACTAGCACGGTGACCGGGCCGAAGCGGTCGTCGATATCGGCGAACATGGCCTCGATGGCCTTGCTGTCGGACACGTCGCAGACCGCACTCATGGCTTCGCCCCCGTTGGCAATCACCTGATCGGCGGTGGCTGCGGCGGCCGCCTCGTTCAAGTCCTGCACCACAACCTTGGCGCCCTCGCTGGCAAATAAAACGCTGATAGCCGTGCCTATCCCGCCTCCACCACCGGTTACCAGAGCAACTTTGCCGTCCAGTCTTCCCATGAGCGAACTCCTCCTCATCATGGTCGTCGGCGAATCACCACCGACTGTCGGCCAAGCGGTGTGATTGCCGCCGCTCGCCGGTAAATTTCCAGTAAGGCACCATGACACCCCGATACCGAAACCCACAAGCCGAGGCCGATGCCATGGTGGGCGACGGTCTGATTGCCAGAGTGCTGGAGCCGTCACCGCCTGCCGTGGTCACCGGTCCCTGGTTCGCCGACGACCCCGCCTCGGTGGGCGAAACCGACCAAGCGACTGCCAGGGTGGTGACTCCCACCAGTGCGGGCGATCTCCGCTGGGCCGATCTGGCCGCAGCTGACGAGACAGTGGCCGAATTCTGCGGGCCCCGATGGCTGGCCAACTACCAGCCGCTGGTGAGGGTGCCCGATCACTATCCGGTGCGACGCGACGACCTTCACCGTCTGGCCTACGGCGTGGTGTCCAACACCCGCAAGGCGGCCAACGGGAAGTTCGGGCTGCGCTGGACTCTGGGCGGGTTCGGCACCCCGTTCTTCGGTGACGACACCCAGGTACGGGTGGAAGGGCGCATGTTGGTGAGGCAGCACAGAGACAGGGTGGAGGCTGACACGATTACCACGCTGGCCGCAGCCGCTGATTTCCTAGGCGTCGAAGCAACCAGCGACCAGGCCGAGCACGACACCGTGGCGCTGGGCGACTTGGATCGCCCGCTGACGGTGGACGAGGAGCTGGTGGCGTTCACCAGCCAGTGGTTCGGGATGGCCACGGCGGCGCTGGAGGAGCTGCGCTGCACTCCCGGAGCTCCCGATCCCAGCCGGGTGCAGCTGTGGCCTGGCCACTTCGACGTGGCAGTGGAGATCGGCAATGCCGAGTCTGAGCCGGTGACCCGGGCCACCTACGGGGCATCACCCGGCGATGCCGCTCATCCTGAGCCCTACTTGTACGTGGGGCCGTGGGGGCCGATTGACCACGGCGACCCGTTCTGGAATGACACTGCGTTCACCGGGGCGTCGCTGCCCTACGCGGCAATAGAGGGCGACCCCAATCCCTGCGGCGTGGCCCTGGGCTTCTACCGCCAGGCCTACAGCCGACTGATCGGCAGCTAGCTAATCACCCGAGAGCGCAGCCACCACCGGGGCAAAGCTGTTGATTGTCTCGGCCAAGCCCTCGGCGGCGGTGGACCGGGCGGTGGCCGCCAAATTCAAGCTGGCGCTGGTGAACCCCATGTCCAGAACGCCGGCGAGTTGATCGGCGCACTCGTCCGGAGTGCCGACGATGGTGAAGGCCTGCACCAGGCGGTTGTCGATCAGATCGTGCAGCGCAGAGTCGTCGGACCGGTTGTGGTCGAAGTACCAGCCCCGGCTGCGGGCCAAGGCAGCCTCGATGGCGGCCATGCGATCTGGAGATACATCCAGCTCAGGCGGGCGGATGATGGTCAGATAGTGGGCGGCATAGCGCTTGACGCTGCGCCGGGCGAGATCGCCGTCCTCGGAACAACAGAGCGTGAGCCGGGGAGCAGTCTCGAAGTCGTCCACCGTGCGCCCGGCCCGGGCTGCGCCCTCGGCTAACCACACCCGGTAGGTGTCAGCCAGGTCGGTCGACAGGAATCGCCCTCCCACCAGGGCGATATCGGCCACCTCCCCGGCTAATCGCATGACTTGGGGGCTGCGGGTGCCAATGGAGATGGGCACTGGGTGAGCGGCGGGGCGGATTAGGTGCTCGCCGCCGACCTCTCCCCCATCTAGCAGTGTGCGGATGTCGTCTACCGCTTGGCGAAGGGCGGCCACCGGCTTGGGATAGTCGATGCCCAGCGGCTCCAAGCCGGCCCCCACGCCCAATCCGCAGAATGCCCGGCCGGGGGCGATGTCGTCGAGGGTGGCCAGCGCCCCGGCCAGCACCACCGGATGGCGGGTGTAGGGGTTGGTGACCATGGCCCCCACCGCGATGCGGCGGGTGGCCTGAGCGCACAAGCCTTGGAGCATGAAGCAGTCGGGCCAGAACGCCACATCGGAGATGCCCAGCCGGGCGAAGCCGGCCTCTTCTACCAACTGAGCCAGCCTCACCGCCTCTGCGGTGCTCATCCCGGGGCTGATCTCAGCTTCGAGGGTGATGCTCACCGTCGGGCACGGTAGCACGGAGGCGGATGAGGGCAGGCCGGCCACACCCAGACCGGCCTGCCCGAACCGGGTCAGCTCAAGAGCACGGGGTACGGGCCGAAGCGAGAAACCCGCAATACGCCTCTCGGCTGACTGTCCATGTTCCATCCACCCGCTGGATCTCTCCCGTCAGGTCCTCGTAGGCGGCAGTGCCTCCGAACAAGACGTTGTAAGTGATAGAGGCTTCATCGCCATTGATCTCCGCTGCGGTCGGCTCCAAGCTGATCCCACCCAAGCCTTCGCCAGCGGCGGAATAGGCGGCGTTGCTGGACTCCAGAGAAGCAGCATCTTCCAAGTGGGGAACTTTTTCGCTGAACTCCACTGTGGAGTCGAAAACCAACGCCCACGCATCCATAGCCGCCTGATCATCTGAGACTGCACCTGATGGAGCCGTGGCCGTGGGAGTCATAGACGCGGTCGGCATCGCGGCGGGCGTGGCAGTGGCAGACGGCGTGGCCGAGGCGGTCGGCGTATGCGTTGCCGTGGCCGTCGCATGGGCGGTGGGCGTCGCCGACCCATAGGGCGTGGCCGACGCACTGGGGGTGGCCGAACCGTGAGGCGTGGCCGACGCACTGGGTGACGCTGATGCCCCTGGCGTGCCCGACGGGCTTAAGACGTTGGTGACCCTGGCCGGATCTCCGCCGCCGCCACCACAGGCTGCGGCCGCCAACACCACAGCCAGGAACAACCCAGCCCACCGGGCCAAGCCCCTACCCCTGTACATTCTCGTGCCGTTCTTGCGCATCACTGCCCAGCCACATCAGCAACAGACGGACCAGCAGCCAGCACCACGTCAAAGCTCAGCAGTTCGGCCCCATGGGCTACCGGCTGCTGGCTCGCTTCAGCGTGGCCTCGGGCAAAAGCCGGCGACCGCACCCAGGCCAGAAATTCCTCTTCGCTGGCCCAGCGGGTGTACACGTACCAGGTATTTCCCTCGGCTGGCCGAAGGAGCTCAAACCCCTCGAAACCGGCCATGGTCTCCACTTCGCCGACTCGTTGCTCGAAACGGCGCAGCAGTTCGTCGCCTGCCCCTTCCGGGACAGTGATGGCGTTGATTCGCACGATGCTCATTGGTTGTTCTCCTTGGTGTTGGTTGGATGTGTATTGGTTGGATGACAGATGGATTGATCGAGTTCGGAAATCGGACGGGCAGACTGCTCCAGCAGTTCGGAGACCAAACATGCGCTGTGCAGCGTCACAGCCACCTCGTCGACATCGACAAAGTGATCGCTGGTGCTCAGGCACACCGCCGTCACCCCCAGCGCGGGGTCGGGCATCAAGTTGGCATCCACTCCACCGCTGAGAGGGTCCTCGTGCTCCAGCCGGGTGAGCACACCGATCACCTCATCAGCGGACAGCAGCGTCGCGAACCATCGCTGTTCGGGCTCGGCCCCATGCAGGCGATAGATGCCGCCCCCGCAGGGTTGCAGCGACCCGCCAATCTCGGTGATGGAGATCCATCGGCTCACGTCGAGCCGGTGGGGGCAGCCGCTGTACAGCACTGCTTCTCGCACATCACAGATTCTGAGGTCGGAGGACGGGTGCATCGATGCGATCAGGTCTGGTGTATTGGGAGTGGACAGCCTCAGCTCAGCGCCCCGAACCAGGTGGGTTAATCCCACACCCAAACGCAAAACGTCGAAGCTCCGAGTGGTCATGAATCCTCCTTTAGGTCGGTTGGCACCGCCACAATCACGGTGCGCAGGTCGTCGCGAAGTTGGGCGAGCATTTCGGCGGTTCTAGGACCATTGCCCAGTAGGAGCTGGTCGTCATAGGCCAAGACCTGTCGATTGAGTCCGGCGGGGGTCTGTCCGAGCCCTCCAATCTCTAGAAGGCCGTCAACGCCTCCTACCGACTCGAGTCCGGCCTCGGGCACCAGCAGCACATCGGGTGCGGCAACCAAGATGGCTTCGGCGGAAATCGGCGCAGAGCTGTCGATTCCCATTTCCTCTGAGACATCCACACCCCCGGCCGCATTGATGAGCCAGCGGGTGTTGGCTGATTCGCCCAACACCAGTTGCGCCACTGTGCCCCGCACATAGAGAGCCACCACTCGGGGGCGGTCGCCGTCATAGTCGGGCGGTACAGAGGCCTCGGCAATGGCGGCGTCAAGGGCATCGGCCATCTCCTCACCTCGCTGAGGAATCCCCAGAGCCGCGGCCACCGCCCTGATCTTCAGCCCTGCACCGGTTGGTGTGGCCTCGTTGGGCAGGATCACCAAGGGATAGCCCAGCCGGCGCATATCGTCCAGTGCTTCGGGAGGCCCGGCGATGTCGGTGGCCAAGAGCAGGGTGGGAGCGAACGAGGCCACCGTCTCAGCCGATAGCGCCCGCTGGTAGCCGATCTCGGGCAGCGCATCGGCTTCGGGGGGATAGGTGGCCGACAAGTCGGTGGCCACCACGTTGTCGCCCAATCCAAGGGCGAAGACCACCTCGGCCACATCGCCATCAAGAGGGATGATCCGCTCGATGGACTCAATGGTGATCTCCGCCCCCGTCTCGTCCACCACCGTCACCGGCAGAGTTGCCCCGTCGGTTGACTCGGGTGTCTCGATCGAAGCAGAACTGCTCTCTGCACATCCAGACAGAGCCAGGACGAAAGCTGCTCCCAGCAACGCCCGAACCACTCTTGAGCCTCCGGCCACGGCAGGATGTTAGGTAGTCTTAATATCTAGTGCAAACTCTAGCTAATAGCATTCTCGACTAAGAGCGGGAGTCGATCACCCGCACTAGGTCGGACGACTGGTCGGGGTCGGTGGACACCTCAATGAGCACGGGGCCGTCGGCGGCAAGCGACGAAGCCAGGGTGTCGGCAAGTGCGTCGTCGTCGTCCACCCGGTGGCCCTCCAAGCCGAATGCCCGGGCCACCGCAGCGAAGTCGTGGTCGCCGATATCGACGGCGGTGCGGCGGTCCGGGCCTTGGAAGTCGTAGACGTTGCCCAGCATTCGGTTGTTGAGAACCAAGAACGTAACCGGCAGGCCGTACTCCACCGCGGTGGCCAGGTTGTGCAGCGACATCAGGAACCCGCCGTCGCCGCTGATCGACAGCACCCGCTCACCGGGATGGACCATGGCGGCGGCCAGCGCGGCGGGCGGCCCCCAGCCCATGCCCAAGTGTCCGCCGGGCAGGTGCAGCCGTCCGGGGGTGCGGGCCTCCAGGTAGTGATAGGCGAAGATCCGGTTGTTGCCCGCGTCCAGAGTGATCCGGGCGTCGGCCGGCCAAACCTCGTTGAGCACCTGCATCACCCGCTGAGGCGGCACCGGGCTGGCCGAGTCATGTAGTACTGGGGGATCCTCGGCCTTCGACTTGATCTCGGCGAGATCAGCCCACCGGTCAGCGGCCAGGTCTTCATGAACGCCCAACTCGGGCACCAGCTCAGCCAATAGCGCCCCCAGCTCGGCGTGTACGCCAAGCTCCACGGGGAAGCTCACCCCCAGGTTGGCGGCCTCGATGTCCACCTGCACGATGCGCTGGCGGTCAGCGTCCAGCCAGGTGGGCGACTCCACCAGGGTGTCGTGAGGGTTGAGGCGCGATCCCAGCACCACCACCGCGTCGGCTCGGGCCAACAGCTCGAAGGCTCCCTGCCAACCGAACGGGCTGAGCGGCCCGCCGGCCCACGGGTGGTCGTCGGCGATCACCCCCCGGGCCTTGGCGGTAGTCACCACCGGGGCCGCCGCCCGGCGAGCCAGAGCGTCCAACTGGTCGTAGGCCTGCGCTTGGTGGATGCCGTTGCCGGCCACGATCACTGGGCGCTTGGCCGATGCCAGCAGATCAGACAAGGCGGCTACCGCCGAGCCATCGGGCCGAGGAGGGGCGGCCGATGCCACCCGGCTCCGCCTATAGAGGCGGGGGTGGCGGGCCTCGTCGGTGCGCCGGAAGATGGCGTCGAGGCGGAATACCACCGCGGTCGGACCGGGGCGTCCCGAGGTGGCGTGGTGGATGGCCAGCTCCACCGCGTGCACCGCCTCGTTGGGGGTGGTGGCCACGCTCATGAACTTGGTCATCCCCGACAGGATGCGAGGCAGGTCTACTGATCCGTGGTCGCCGGTGGTGCCCTGGGTGGGGGCGTGCTGGGGGATGCCGTGGTCGGTCATCTCGGTGAGGACCAACATGGGGGTGCCCGACAGGAAGCCCTCCATGAGCCCGAACCCGCCCGATGAGACCGCGAACGGCCCTTGGCCGGTGAACACGCCGGGACGGCCGGTGAGCCGCCCGTACATGTCGGCCATGACCGACGCTTGGTGCTCGTGGGCGGCTCGCACGCTCTCGATGCGGTCGGCCACCGTCCGCAGCCCGTCGAACACTTTGATGGAGTAGCCCCCCGGCACCCCGAATACGTGGGTGATACCCGCGTCGGCCAGCACCTCGGCGATGGCAATGCCCGCGGGGGTCCCGTCGCTCATCAGACCAGGAGGAGCCGCTCGTCGGTCATGCGCCGCCGATCCAGTGCCCGGCATTCACATCCAATGAGGCCCCGGTAATGGGCAGCGACAGGTCTGAGGCAAAGAACAGGGCCGCCCCTGCGATCTCGGCAGCATCGGGGAGGTACTTGAGCGCGGTCTCCCCCGCGGTCTCGTCGTACACCACCTGGTAGTCCACCCCCGTGTTGTCGGCCTGGCCCTGGAGGAAGTTGCGGACGGCGTCGGCGAAAATGTAACCGGGCAAAACGCTGTTCACCCGGATGCCGTCGGGCCCCAGCTCTTTGGCCATGATCTTGGTGATGTTCTCCAGGGCGGCCTTGGAGCTGCTGTAGGCCCCCCAGCCCGCCTGCCGAATGCGGATGGACATGGTGTTGATGAAGATGACCCGCCCGGCCCCTGAGTCCCGCAGGGCGGGGATGCAGGCCCGGGTCATGTTCAGCGACCCGAAGAAGTTCACGTCGAACACATTCCGCCAGCGATCTAAGTCGGCGTCCTCCACGTTGATAACGGGGAAGCCGTCGTTGAAGGCGTTGTTCACACAGACATCCAGCCGTCCCAACTTCTCCACTGCGGCGTCGGCTAGCGCCTGGCACTGGGTGGGGTCGGTGATGTCGGTGGACTGCCACACCGTGCGGCGGCCCATGGCTTCGATCTCAGCGGCCAGAGGCTCCATCACCTCAGTGCGGCGGGCGCCCATCACGATGTCGGCCCCCTCTTGGGCGTAGAGCCGGGCAATCTCGATGCCCAGGCCCGGACCGATCCCCGACACCAGTGCCACCCGTCCAGCCAGCATGTCGCCCATCGCTCTCCTCCGTTCCCCGCAGTGCGGCGCCGGGCTGACCCAGCCTCGCGGTGTGCGCCCTAGCTTCGCGCACCCCGCGCTCGACTCCCCTGCTGAGGAGGGCCGCTGGTACTTTCGTCGGGCGAGGACAGGATGAGCACGGCATTTGGAATCGACATCGGCGGCAGCGGCATGAAGGCCGCGCCGGTGGATCTCAGCACCGGCCAACTGGCCGACAAGCGATTCCGCCTACCCACCCCAAAGCCAGGCACACCTGATCAGGTGACCGAAGTGGTGCAGGAGCTGGTTACTTCGTTCGGCTGGAACGGCCCGGTGGGATGCGCCTTTCCCGCGCCCATCACCGACGGCACCGTGAAATGGGTGGCCCATTTGGACGACTCCTGGGCCGGGGTTGACATCGCAGGGACGATGAGCAATCGGATTGGCGCGCCGGTGACGATCATCAACGATGCCGACGCCGCGGGGATTGCCGAGATGAGCCATGGCGCAGGTGTAGGCCGGATGGGCACGGTGTGCTTCACCGCCTTCGGCACCGGTATCGGCAGCTCGGTGTTCGTAAACGGAAATCTGGTGCCCAATACCGAGTTCGGCCATCTCTACTTGGCCGGACACGACAATGATGTGGAGGTGTGGACCGCGGCCAAGGTTCGCAAACGGGAGAATCTGGACTGGCCGACCTGGGTGGGGCGGGTACGGGAGTACCTGGAGCACCTCGAGAGGATCATCTCGCCTGGCCTTTTCATCCTGGGCGGGGGCATCAGCAAGGACTTCGACCAGTGGGGCCCGCTGTTGGGCATTGACACCGAAGTCGTTGTCGCCCAGATGCGGAACAACGCCGGGATCGTCGGCGCAGCCATGGCGACGGTGGGCTGGAGCGCGGCGAAATCGGAAACGAGCTGATCTTGAAGGCCAAATAGAAGGCCTCCCGCACCTCCATGCTGAACTGGTACGCCCACCTGGTCACCCGCTCGCCATGGCGCACCATCGCGGTGGTGGCGCTCATCACCGCCGCCATGTTGCCGGGGGTGGCATTGACCACCGAAGAACCCGATGCGATGGGGTCGTTCGTGCCCGCGGGCAGCGACCTTGCTCGGGCAGTTGAAGAGCTGGAAGACCGTTTCCCCGAATCGGGCGCATTCACCAGCGCGCAGATCGTGGCTCGGGGCGACATCACCTCTCCGGACGCCATTCGGGAGCTCATTGCCCGCTCGGAAATGGCCCTGGCTCACCCCGAGGTCGCGCCTTTCGTTCCCCAAGACGGACAACCAGTGGTCCGCAGCTATGCCCACTTGATCGTGGCTCTGTCTGGCGTGCCTCCAGCCCAGCTCACCGCTGATGATGTAGCCCGGGCGCTGGCGATCGATCCAGCCGATGATCCCCGCGCAGCCCAGTTCGAACAACTGCTTGGCGAGAACGCCGGATTGGGCCAGGTCAGGCTTCAGCAGATCGACCTTCCCGATTTGGGCTGGTTCGACGCCCTCTTGGCCGTCAACGACGTGATCCAGGCTGGCGACTATGGGCCCAACGCATCGGCCCGAACCCTGTCCAACGCCCGGTTCCAAGAGGGGGCCCAGCAAGCCCTGACCGACAGCGGGTTCCTGTTCCCCCTGGCGCTGGTGGTGATGGTGGTCGTGCTGGCCGCGCTGTTCCGCTCTCCGGCCGACACCGCAGTCACCATCATCGGCGTGATCCTGACCGCTCTGTGGCAGATCGGCCTCTCGGGCTACCTCGGCCCCGACGGTTTGGACAAGATCAACGGCATCACGCCGATCAGCATCATCGTGCCAGTGCTGTTGGTGGGTCTGACGGTGGACTATTCGCTCCAGATCGTGTCTCGCCGCCGCGAGGAGCGGGATGCCGACCCGCGCCGGGCCACCAGCCGGGCGGTGTCGATCACCAGCGCAGCCATCGGCTTGGGGGCGCTGACCACCGCCCTCAGCTTCTTGACCAACCTGGCCAGCCCCCTGTCTCCCATCCGGGACTTCGGGATCCTGGCGGCGTGCGGCATCATCGCCGGGTTCTTCATCATGACCTCTCTGGTGCCCGCGGTGAGGATGCTGGGCGACCGCCGGCGGTTGTTCCGAGGTCAGCCGCTGAGGACCCGGTTGGTAATCGACTCCATACCCGGCGTGCGCCGCTTGCTGGTGCCCACCGTGGTCCGTTGCGCCCGTCATCCCAAGCTCACGCTCTTGGCCGTGGCCGCGCTGGCCGGTGCGGCGGTGGCGGGAGGCATCAACGTGAACACCGAGTTCAAGGAGGACGAATTCTTGCCCGAGGACTCAGAGGTGGTGCAAGACATCCGGTTGGCCCGCGATGAGGTAGGCGGGCTGAGCACCACGATCACCGGAGTGGTCATCACCGAACTCGATGACCCGGCCGCAGCCCGAGCCCTGGTGGCGTTGGACGACCGGCTGCGGGGCCCAGGGCCCGGGTCGGGCGAGTCGGCGCCTTCGGGTTTGGAGCCGCCCATACATGTGGTGGGCGTGGGCGGCAGCACGCTGGTATCTCTGGCTGCCGAAACGGTGCCCAACGCCCGAGCGGTGCTCACCCAGGGATCATCCGATGACCTGGCCCAGTTGTACCGCCAGGTGTCGGAAGCCGCCCCCGACGAATTTGCCAAAGTCGCCTCGCTTGCCGACTCGTCGGGGGATGACGTGACCATCATCCCAATTCAGGCCTACTTCGGGAGCGACAGCGACGCCCGAAATCTCTACAACGCGTCTGGCGACCTTTGGGCTGATGGGGCTCCCGGAAATTTCACGGTGACAGGGGCTCAGATCAACCCGGGAGTGACCACCAACGCGGTGGCCCGCAGCCAGACCACCGCCACATTCATCACCGTGCTCACCGCACTCGCCCTGCTCACCGCCTACTTCTGGCGGGCGCACCGCCGTCCGCTGCTGGGGGTGATAACCGTGGCCCCCATCGTCGTGGTGCTTATGCTGCTACTGGGGCTGATGTGGGTGCTGGGCATCAACTACAACGCACTGACCGCGCTGTTGACGTCGCTCACCATCGGTATTGGCGTGGACTACACCATCCACTTCGCCCACCGGTATCTGCATGAGCGCGAGCTGGGGGCACCGATCACCGAAGCACTGACAACTACGGCCAATAGCGTGGGCGGGGCGTTGTTCGGGTCGGCCACCACCACGGCCCTGGGTTTCATCGTGCTGGCCTTCGCCCCGCTGCTGGTGGTGAGCCAACTGGGGATTCTGATTGCCATCACCGGGATCCTGTCGATGATGGCCGCCGCGATCATCCTCCCCTGCCTGCTGGTACTGGCCGACCGCCGCACCCAGCCGGGATAGGGTCCGGGCGTGTCTTTCGCAGTTGACGGCTCAGTGGCCGTGATCACTGGCGCCACCAGGGGCATCGGCCGCCAGATTGCCTTCCGGTTGGGCCGGGCCGGAGCCCGCCTTGTGGTGGTAGGCCGCACCGGGTCCGATGACCCCGACGCTGTGCTGCCGGGGTCGCTGCCCGAGGTGGTGGCCGCGCTGGGCGACGAGGGGATCGAGGCCCGCAGCGTGCAGGCCAACCTGACCTCGCCCGATGACACCGCTCGCATCGTGGACCGCACCCTGGAGTGGTACGGGGGCTGCGACATCCTCGTGAACAACGCGGGCTACACCTCCAACGGTCCGATCATCGATGTGCCCTCGTCTCGCTGGGAGCGGGCGTTCCGGGTGCAGGTGGTGGGACCGTTGCAGCTCTGCCAAGGGCTGGCGCCGGGGATGCTGGAGCGGGGGTCGGGCCGGGTGCTCAGCGTGAGCTCGGGGTCGGCCACTGCCATCAGCCCCAACCTGGCCCTCTACTCCACCTCCAAACAGGCCATGGAGCGCTGGAACGCCTCCATGCACCTGGAACTGGGCGGCCGGGGGGTGGCCTTCAACGTGCTGCGGGTGGATCACATCGTGTCCACCGAGGGGTGGTGGCACGTCTACAACACCCAGGGCGCCGAGATCGCCACCGGCGGCGCGGGCCTGGAAACCCTGAAGACCCCCGAATACACCGCGGAGTGCGCCGAATGGATGATCCGCCAGCCCGACGACTGGAGCGGCCACGTCATCGGTTTCGACGACATCATCGCCCTCGGCGGCCCTGAGCCCGGCCCTCCCGCGGTTCAGTAGTTGCTGCGGGTCTCAACGAACAGTGACGCGTTGGCGAGGGCGCAAAGGCCCGACTCGTCGAACAGTCGGGCACGGGATTGGCCGATGCCATCGCTATCGACCCAGGTCTCGGCGTCGATGCCGATGTGCTCGCTGGTGGGATAGCGCAGCACGTGGATTGTCAGGTCGGGGTTGATCGACACATACCGGTCGAAGGGCAGAAACGAGCCCAACCCGCTGGTGAAATCGGAGAGGGCCATCAGCCGCACCAGTGGCGTGGTCTCCTCGTCCCGCACGAAGGGAACCGCAAGCCGAACCCAGGTCTTGCTGGGAGTGCCGCCGCTGAGCCCTCCAACCACGCGGTCGAACTCCACCACGTGGGGAAACCCCTCGGGCATCTGGGCCCGGGGAGCGAGCCCGACAGGTCGCCCGGTGCTGCCGGGCGGAGGGGGCAGAGGGGCATCAGGCTGCTGATAAGAGCTGACGTCTATCCCCGCCTTGGTTCGCACCAGCACTGCGACTGCCGATGCCACCAACTGGTCGCCGTCGTTCAGGTCGGCTCGAACCGCTTGGATTCGCTTGCCGGTGCGGAGCACCTCAGTGGAGATGGCCAGCGGCTTCACCGGAACCCGGCGCAGCATGTCGAGGGTGAAGCGGGCCATTCGCATGGGCACAGGAGTGGGCACCTGCTCAATCGCTCGGGCCAACAACCCCGCCACCGCGCCCCCATGCTGAACGCCGGGATCCCAGGGCCCCTGAGCGTTTAGGGTCGGGACGACGGTGTCACCGTCTAGGTAGAAAATGGCATCGCCGCCCACAAAGACTGCAAGGTAGTACCGCCCCACGGGGGGACACGAGACGAACAGAGGAGACACCGATGAAGCTCTGGGACGAAACGATCGAGGCATACCGCCCGGAGGCCCTTGCCTCTCTAGAGCTCCTGCACTACACCGGCGACGCCGACGCCGACCTGCCCGACGAGCCGGTGGCCCGGACCCAGATCATGCGGCAGAACTTGCTGGCCTTTGAGCCCGAACCGTCGTCGATGGCCGTCGAGTCGACTATTCCGGGACCGGCCGGTGAGATCCCGGTGAGGATGTTTGTGCCCGACGAGCCCAAGGCCATGTTCCTGCACATCCACGGCGGCGGCTGGATTCTGGGCCGGCCCCACATGTCCGACCCGGGCAACGAGGACATGGCCAAGCGCCACGGGCTGGCCGTTTTGTCGGTGGACTACCGGCTGGCCCCGGAGCACCCCTACCCCGCCGGACCCGACGACTGCGAGGCGGCGGCGGCCTGGCTGCTGGAGAACGGTCCCGAGCGCTGGGGCACCGACAAGATGTTCATCGGAGGCGAGTCGGCCGGTGGACATCTGGCGGCAGCCACGCTGCTGCGGGTGCGCGACCGCCTCGGTGCCATCGACCGGGTACTGGGCGCCAACCTCGTATTCGGCTGGTACGACTTGCGGGGCACCCCGTCGATCTTCGGCAACGGCGGCAACCCCGACATGCTGAGCCCACCGGGGCTGCAGTTCATGATCGAGTCGTTCACCCCCGGCATGTCCGACGCCGAGCGCCGCGACCCCGACGTGTCGCCCCTGTTTGCCGACTTGTCGGGTCTGCCTTCCTGCCTGGTGTCGGTGGGCACCTTCGACCACCTGCTGGACGACTCGCTGTTCTTTGCCACCCGGCTGGCCGCGGCAGAATCACCGGTGGAGCTGGCCGTCTACCCCGACTCCCCCCACGGCTTCATGGCGCTGCCCACGGAGATGACCAAAGCCCACGCCGCCCGCCTCAACTCCTGGATCTCATCGCTGCTCCCTTAGGGGCCGCGCGGATAGGTGACCATCCACCGGTCGTTGTGTTGTCCCGGCTTTGATGTCGGGTAGCACCAACCCAACGACTCGGTGGAGGTATCTGTCATTATGCGCGCGCTGGAACCGGAGGTGGTAGATGCTGT